>JAHBTJ010000012.1 GCA_019638595.1 Chitinophagaceae bacterium | reverse complement strand
AATCAGGATGTACGGTTTACCGTATATCCTGAAGCTAACCATAATAGCTGGGACACAACCTATAACAACGACAGTTTATACGCCTGGTTTTTGTCTCATAAAAAATTCAGGTTTAAAGAAGTTCCTTTGCCGGAAAATAAATTGAGAATATACGAAGGGGAATATGTAAATGAGCAGCGCGATACAGTGGCTCTTACAATAGAAGATGGTAAATTATATGCAAAGCCTAAACACGAAAAGGTGCTTTTAAGATCAGCTTCAAGCGATACTTTTTTCCTGGATGAGAATGCGCCTGTTGAAGTACGTTTTGTAAGAGACAACAAAGGCATCACAGATCATTTTGTTTTGTTGGCTGGTGAAATTATACTATTCAGAAAGTTAAATGTCCCCGGAACCAGGCCCAGGTAAAATCTACCCAGCTTTCCCGCGTAGTTGTTAATCAGCCATGCGTTTTTGAGGCTGTTCTTTACTGCTCCAATAAAGCTCAATAAGTGTCCGATATCGTACACTGATTGTACGCCAGCGGTCACGATTTTTATTGATGGTTTTTAATGTGTTGCTATTCAATTGTTTGGATATTGGCATGCACATTGGAACCTGGTGAATGTGGGAATTTGAGGAATTTGAAAATTTGAGAATGTGCTGATTTGAAAATTCAAAGTCTCCAATATAATATCCCTTATCCAATCTCAAATTTTAAATTTCAAATCTCACATGTTAAAGAATTATATAAAAATCGCTTGGCGAAACCTGGTCCGGAATAAGTCCTTTTCTGTTATTAATATTATAGGACTGGCTTTGGGGCTAACATGTAGCCTGCTCATTACGTTATGGGTGCAGGATGAAAGAAGTGTGGATCATTTTCATGCAAATGCCGGTCGCCTGTACCATGTGTATGAAAGGAATTATTATGATGGCAAAACGGATGCAGGATATGCCACGCAGGGATTGCTTGCTGTAGAACTAAAAAGGGTGGTACCCGAAATAGAATATGCCAGCGGCTTTGAATATGCTTCTGCCCCGGGCACGCAAAATACTTTTGCCGCAGGTAACAAGGTAAATAAAATGACCGGCTTTTATGCCGATGAAGATTTTTTCAGAATGTTCACTTATCCTTTGTTACAGGGATCAGCAGCAAACGCTTTAAGCGCTCCGGGTGGCATTGCCATATCCAGGAAGATGGCTGAAAACTTTTTTGGAGGAGCTCAGCAGGCATTCGGTCAGTTGCTTCGTTTTGAGAACCAGGAAGAGTTGAAGGTGACGGCAGTGTTTGAAAATGTGCCTGCTCATTCATCACAACAGTTTGATTTTTTGAGGAACTGGAAAGATTTTGAAAGAGCGAACGGCTGGATCAATAACTGGGGTAATGCAAGTCCTTCAACTTATGTGCAATTGCGTAAAGGAGCCAGGGGAGACGTTGTTGAAAAAAAGATCAGGGATTTTATCTACCGTTACCAGAAGAAAGATCCTTCATTCAGGGTAGAGCTGGCATTGCAGCCATATGCTGAAAAATATCTTTATTCCAACTTCAGTAATGGATATATCAGCGGCGGGCGGATTGAATATGTAACATTGTTTACCGTGGTAGCTGTTTTCATATTGCTGATAGCCTGTATTAATTTTATGAGCCTTGCAACAGCGCAGTCCGAAAAACGGGCTAAAGAAGTTGGGTTGCGGAAGGTAGTAGGGGCTTCACGTTTCTCATTGATACAACAGTTTGTGGGTGAGGCAATATTGATCACTTTGTTCTCAATTGTGATTGCTCTTACCGCTGCTCTCCTGTTAATTCCCATGTTCAATCAACTTACAGGAAAGCAGCTATCCCTTCCGGTTAGTGATCCTGTGTTCTGGTTTGGGATTGTTGTTTTGATAATTATTACGGGACTGGTAGCCGGAAGTTACCCTGCACTCTTTCTTTCGTCGCTAAAGCCGGTGAAGGTTTTAAAAGGTGGTTTGAAGTTCAACTGGAAGTCTTCTTTTTTCCGGCAGGGGCTGGTGGTATTCCAGTTCGTCCTTTCAATGGTATTGATCATTGGCATGATCGTAACTTATCGCCAGATGAACTATATACAAAGTAAGAACCTGGGGTATGACAGGGAAAATCTTGTATATATCCCTATCGAAGGTGAGCTGATTGATAAATACAGCATATTTAAACAAAGGGCTGCAATATTACCCGGCGTGCTCAATGTATCCAAAATGAGGAATTCACCCACCATTATTGAACATCATACTACCAGTATCAGTTGGCCGGGCAAACCGGAAAACCAGACTGTTTCTTTTGCAGATGCTGTGGTAGGGTATGATTTTACAAAGACCATGAAGCTGCAGGTTAAAGAGGGGCGTGATTTTTCAAAAGAATACGGGGCAGATTCACTCTCTTTTATTTTGAATGAAACGGCTGTAGAGAAAATGGGTCTTCAGCAGCCTGTTGGTCAAACTATTTCATGGGGTAACCGAAAGGGACCAGTGATAGGGATATTAAAAGATTTCCATTTTAGCTCTATGCATTACAGCATTGATCCCCTGATATTACGCCTCGACGAAAACTGGAGCTGGGGAACGATATTGATCCGTACAAAAGCCGGAGATACCAGGGAAACACTTTCAGCCCTGAAAAAATTATGCAAAGAAATCAATCCTGCTTTCCCGTTTACATACCAGTTTTCTGATCTTGAGTTTGATAAACTGTACCGTAGTGAACAGGTCGTGAGTAAGCTGTCCAACTATTTTGCATTCCTTGCCATTTTCATTTCCTGTCTCGGTTTGTTTGGGCTGGCGGCGTTTACTGCGGCGCAACGCACCAAAGAAATAGGGGTCCGCAAAATACTGGGTGCTTCCGTGGAAAGTATTGTAACCATGTTATCCGGCAGCTATATCCGGCTGGTTGTTATTGCTATGCTGATCGCTTTTCCACTGGGGTGGTATATTATGAATAAATGGCTGGAGCAATTTCAATATAAAGCCGGTATAGAATGGTGGGTATTTATTGTGGCCGGAGCAGTTGCTTTAGGCATTGCATTGCTTACTGTAAGTTACCAGAGTATAAAAGCCGCATTGGCTAATCCGGTGAAGTCGCTCCGAATGGAGTGAGATATTCACTTAACCGTCCCGCAATTATCTTTGCTTCGCTCAAAACAATCGTAGTTAATATTTCTTCGGAGATTTTATTTTATTCCAGAAATAATAAGACAGTATGCCCAGTATAGCAGGTAAGAAAACAAAGAAAGTACCCGGTTCAAATTTTCCGTTGATGGAAACCAGCGAGAATACAGCTCCTGCAAGGTCGAAGAACATACCGGCATAGGCCCATTCTTTAAGTTTATTCAAACCGGGAATGAGCAGCACTACACCTCCTATGATTTTTGCAATGCTTATGAACCGGATGAAGTATACGGGATAACCCAGATAATCATGCATGAACTTAATGGAATCTTCCGATGGTTTTACGCCGGGAATACCCGACCATATCATAAAGCCGGCAAATAAAATAGTAAATATCCAGTAGAGAATAGTATTTTTTTTCATTGTTTTCTTTTTTAAATATGACATGGCTTTACTCCTGCCGGAATACCGTATTTGCAATTTACTTCTTTTTGAAAGTAAAACATAGCCTATGGGCATAACTTATTCAGCGCAAATGCATCTTAGGGTGATGATGACCCAATTCCAAAATGAGTTATTAAATAATAAATGATTGTTATGCCTCATAGAGGCTACCTGTTGATGGGAATAATAATAAAGAAGATCAACTGACCGTGAAAGCCGATTCTGCTGCTATTCAGGCTTTTAAAAAAACCGCTGCCGCAGCCTTTTGTGTAGTTATTTATACTACAAAACAATAACAGGGAGTTCTATTTTTTTAAAAAGATAACAATATTTCTTTTGTGTAATCCAATTATCAAAATAAAAACTACATCCTATGTGCTTAAGCGCTACACAATTTTACGCAATGCACGAAATCCAGCAGTTGCGGCTTCTTGTTCAATCCTCGGTTATATTAGGCGAAAGAACAGAAGGTGGTTTTGAATATGTGCTTTATAATATCAACGGTTTGTACGTGGAAGAAGCACGCAGCCTGAACGATGAAAGCCTGTATTACTATACCTGCATTGAAGACACGGATTTGCTCTTACCTTATACCGAAGAGATCGAAATAGTATTCCTGTAACAAAGCTGAAACAGGGTTGCCTGATTCCTTTGTGCCAGTCCGTTTTGTTACTGCTTCCGTACGGGGGCATTACCTGTATTTTTAGCTCCTGCTTCTTATTCCGCCAAAAGTTGTTGTAAACGGGCTTCCGCCCCGGAAGCCGGTAATTATACCCGGTACCGGGCAAAAGCATAATATTCATACTACCGGTAAACGCTCCTTCAGGCGTCATCCCCGGCCACCTTACCTGGCTTGTTAACGGTTCCAGGCAGAAACAATTTGAAACAACTATTAAAATAAGTATTTTAGTTAGCCTGAACGCTATCGGGTATGATGGCGGAGGAAGGATGGAGTGCTGTCATCCGCATGGCATTACAGGAAATTAATAACCCGGAAAGTCGGAATCATTTAAAACAAACACAAAATGCAGGATCTTTCAGTTTCTATTCCAGATGAATCTCTCGATCTGCTGTCAAAACAAACGGATATTGTTAACAGAAGGGAAAACGCTAAAGAAAAGGTAAATGCTTTCCTTCATAAGGAGGGGAATGCCTGGCAGGTAAAAAGTATCCCGGCCGCGGAGTTTGAAAATACAGAGCGTATACAAAGAGCTATTAATGAAGTGAATAGTTCGATCAACATGCTGGTGACCACTCAAAGCGAAAAGAAGAATATCCAGGCCCGGGAAGTAGAAATTGAAAAACAAATTAAATCATTGAAGTCTACTTCTACGGTTCTTACCTGGCTACTGGTAATAGGATTGGCAGTAATCGCATACTTTTATTTCACCCACTAACTAAATCCGGCATCATGTTTTTTAATGGAAAGATTAAATCCCTTCAAGCTCAAATAAGTGAAGGAAAAAAGAAGTTTGCTCAATTGCAGGACCAGGAATCAGCTTTATGGAAAACAATTGAAGAACAGAGAGGCGACCTTTTAACCTCTATTCATGAGGCGTTCAATAAAGAGCTTTTTGAAAATGCCAATCAATCAAACAATGTATCAGACCTTTCACTTCCGTATAATATCCGGGGCTGGAACCCTGATCACTGGAAAGATTGGAATCCCAAAGAGGCTGACATAACAAGTTTTCTTTATTTCGGGAGGTTGGTAGAGCAAAATCCTTCTATCAGTTTACCCTTCTCCGCAGCTTCTATCATCCGCTTCTTTGGCAACCGTAGAAGCTATTTTGTTGAAAGCGGCAAAAAGGACTCCAGGCTTGTGTATGCTTTTTTTCAATCTTTGGCATTGAGGATATATGCAAGGCTTTTGCACAATGTTACTTTTACGTTCATTGATCCATCTGGTTTCGGGCAGGCTTTTCCAATAGCCAAGCAGTTGAACACACGGCTTGATTCAGGCGATTTGTTCAGGCTGCTTGAAGATGTAGGAAAAGATATAATGCGGATCAATCAAACGTATGGCTTATCGGAAGATAAGATGTTTGATACGATTGCTGATACCATCCTTATCAATGAGAAGTTTGAAATTATTTTTGCCGCTAACTTTCCAAAAGATTATGACAGGCGGGTTATTGAAAGATTGCTGAAAATTGCCGACCAGGGCCCTATAGCGGGTAAATATGTTCTTATTCATCACAATGTGGATGAAGAGCTTCCGAGAGATATAAATATAGAAACAGTATCAAATGCTGTTAAAATAGCAACTGATTCCGGTGGTTTCTACTGGAGTTTAGAAAACGATGAAGATTCGATTTCACTTGATTGGGCATTAGACGAAAAGCCGGCGGATGAAGTGGTTGAATTTGTTATTAAAAAAATCAGGGACAGTATTCCCAAAGAAAACCCGATTGATTGGAATGCCATTAAATCAACCGGGCAATGGGAGGACTCGGCAATCGAATTTATTGAAGCAAATGTAGGGGTAAGCGGCAGTAAAACACCGCTTAATATTTGGTTTGGCAGAAAACACAATGAAGGAAGCAGGCAATGCGTGCACGGCATTCTTGCCGGTATGCCCGGTTCCGGTAAGTCAAACTTCTATCATGCGCTTATTTTAGGGCTCGCTTCCAAATACAGTCCCGAAGAAGTTGCCCTGTACCTGATTGACGGTAAAGACGGAGTGGAGTTCCAGGACTATAAAAAACTTCCTCATGCCGAGTTTGTTTCGCTTAAATCTCTTTCAAGCCTGTCCCGGAGTATTTTAAAAGACCTGACGGAAGAAATTGAAAGAAGAAATGAAATGTTCAAAGAGCAATATTCTGTCGACAATTATGAAAATTTTAGAAAGAAAGCCGGCAAAGCTAAAATCCTGCCACGGATATTGTTAATTGTAGATGAGTACCAGGAACTTTTTGAAGGTGATAACCTGGGTGAAGCATCGAATTATTTACGCCGGATCTCCGAAGAAGGAAGAAGCGCGGGTATTCATATGCTTTTGGGCTCCCAGAGATTCGGAACCGTAAATATGATGCATCAGTCTGCAATATTTGGTAACATACATATGCGTATTGCAATGAAACTGTCATTGGCCGACAGGCAGGCATTAACCGAGTTTGGAAAGGAAGGAAAAGAGTTTTTAGCTAATTGTGATTTGCCGGGAAAAGTGGTAGTGAATGACCAGAGCGGCGATGATGGATATAATAAATTGGGTAAGGTAGCGCTGATAAAAAAGGAAGACAGGCTCCAGGCGATTGATGAAATGATTTCCAGGGCGGTTCAATTAAATATACCTGTTGAACTCATGACAACCAATATTTTTAATGGAGTTGAGCAACCGTTTTTGTCAGACAATCCTCAATTTGGTTACCTGCTGAAATCTGAAAAAAGCATTACAAAAAAGGAAATGGAGGAATTTGCCAGGAAAGAGATATACAATGGGGGGCTTGGCGAGATTGGTTGGTTTTCCGGCGAAACACCTTTTGTATACTGGCTGGGGCAGGAATTTAATGTAAGAGGACATGCTAATATCATTACAAGACGAAGGCAAAGAGAAAATGTGCTGATAATCGGGGATAACAATGATGCAAGATACGGTATGCTGTTCAGCGTGCTTTCAAGTGCGGTTCTTAACGCGGGGAAATCTGAAGTCGAATTTTATATAGCCGACAAAAGCATTCCCGGAACTCCCTGGAGCAATACTTTGCTGAATGCTGCCCGGCAAATCATCGAGCCCAAAAGCTATACGAGTAAGTTTGCTTCAAGAACGGATGAAATTGCAGAGATGCTGAATATTTTGAGCAGGGAAATTATCCAAAGGAAACTGGTGGCGGAAGATGAGAGACATCATCTTACAACGATCATCTTTGTTGCATCAGATCTTGACAGGATAGACAGCCTGAATTTGCAGTTGAATAAATACGGAACCCTTGAAGAATCAGACACAGGCAAACTGTTAAGACAAATTATTGTTGAAGGACCCTCATTAGGTATTCACAGCTTTTTAAGCTTTGAAGGCGTTATGCCCATGTATAATGTAATAAACAGGAAAAACCTGGAATTCTTCAGACACAGGGTTGCCCTGCAAATGTCTGAACAGGACGCCTTCGATCTAGTCAGGCGAAGAGATGCTTCCAGGCTTCAGCAGCATGGAACAAAGCCTATTGCAGGATTTTATATAGATATTGGAAGCAACAAGGTTGCCACTTTCAAGCCCTATATAGTCAGCAAAGGGATTTCAGACAATTTTATTCAGGAAATAGTACAAAGCAGCACGAATGGATGAAGTATTTAACAGTTTGCAACTGTTCCAAAAAGAACTGGAAAGCTTCAATGATAAGCTCAAATCTTCTTTTAAGGATTTGCACAAAAATCATGAAAAAGTAAATCCACACTGGCATGACAGTATGAGGAACGAGTATGATATGCACTGGGTAAGTTTAGATGAAAAGATGAAGCAGTATGTGAATTTTGAAGGCGATAACTATACAGATATACTGATTCATAAAACTTCCATACTCAGGAGGTACTTATATGGGAACTAATATTGATTTACTGCGAAATGGATTGAATGACTACATTGGGAGCCTGACAATGCACAATCAAATGTTGAATGAGGATTTCAAAAACCTGTCAGAAATATTCACATCCGTTAACCAGGCTTATGAAGGGCACGCGGCAGAGGCTTTTAAAAATTCCTGGCTGGCAACAGCGCAATGGTTTCAGGAGTACATTCGTGAAACCACCCTGTTGATCCGGTTTTTGCAGGAAAGGGTTGCATGGCTTGAACAAGAAAAGTAAAGAATATGCCAATAAATAATCCGGACATTTTATATCCGCTGCTCGACGAGCTTTCACACAAGGTCAGGAATTTGAATCATCGGATCTCCTATACCATTGATGATGCGGAGCAGTTAAAAAATGCCTCCTCCGACCAAACAAACCAGGCAACTTTTGATACCAATCATACTGCTGATGTTAAGACGAGCGATGAAAGTAAAATCCGGTATTGGGAAAATGAAACGGTCCACCTCCTTGGAAAAACAAATGATTTAATTGCAAGGATCAATGATAATGAAACTAAATTTCAACGCATTCAGGTTGCAGTTAACCAGTCAATATCATATTGGGAGAGCGAGTTGAACGTTGCGCAACAAAAACTGGCGGAGTGGCAGGCTTACCGTAATAAAGCGATTGGCGGAATGAATACCGCGCAGGCAAATTACAACAGGGCCGATGCTGAACGGCAGTCTGCCGTGAATGCGTATCATAATTGCATGAATGCAAGAGATAGCCAGGGAAGGCCTTTGAATAGAAATTGCAGCGGCTACCAGTCGCAGATCAATGCTGCTGAAAGTGCCATGCAGCGGGCCCGACAGGAATATCATTACTGGGAACAGGAAAAGATAAAGGCTGAAGCCGAGATCCGTAAATGGGAAGCCCGGATTGCAAAGTGCCAGGATTCGTTACATAAGCTCAGCCAGGCTTTGACAGCAGCCAACAGCGGGTTACAATTAGTTCGGGAGGCGGCTAATTATTCTCAAAGAAGCCTGGAAGAATTGAACTCCGCAAAAGCATTAGTGGCTAAAGCCGGGGAGAAAAATGCAGAGCAGGAAATTTTAGTTACCCGGAACGTAACGAATATACAAGCGGCTCAAATATTATCGGATGATTCCAAAAGCTCATTTATTGCAGCCAACAAACTTGCCTCGCAGGTTCAGTTTTATGGAAGTTCGGCAAGCGAGGAAATAAACAGGAAGGTGGACGACCTTAAAGAATTTTCAATCACTCCCAATTCATTGTAAATGAAATACTCCGGTTCAATAAATGGCTTGCTTAACTATTTTCGTGATACAAGCTTTTGGCAATTAAGCCAATTTTCAAATGAGTTGAAAAATTATCGGCAGGACCTTGCCGGGCAATGGGATGATAATGCCGCTGCTGAAATTCATCATCAATATCTCAATCCTCATGAAGAAGACGAAACAGCAATGAGAAGCTGGCTTGAGAAGCAACAACAAACCATTCAGCAGCTCACGTGTAAGCTTGATGAGGTGGAAGGAATCAATAATAATATTTTAGCTTTAAGCGAGGAAATCAGCACCCTTATTTCCGGTTGTGAAGAAGACCTGAGAAAAGCGATTACTAATTTTGATTTTGCATCAAACAGGAATAATGATGCTGAATCAAAAATCCCCGTTATTACAAACCTGATAAGTTCAGCAAACCAGGGAGAATATTCCGTTTCTTTATAATCTGAACACGAACGGTACCGTTTTTATATCGCTTAGCTAAGCTGAAATATGATTGCCGTATTTGTTGTAAATGAAGGCTTAATAAAAACGGGACAAAGGTGAAATGCTCACTCTTGTCCCGTAAAGTTGGCCTACCTGGATTCGAACCAAGACAAACAGAACCAAAATCTGTCGTACTACCATTATACTATAGGCCAGTACCCGCGTTAAAAGCGGTCGCAAAAATAGCTACTTGGCGGTTTTAAACCAAATTTCATTCCTACAACTATTCTGTACATTTTACCAGGTAGTAGTTTTTCTTTCCTTTTTGCACGAGGATGTATTGATTGTGCAATAGATCTGAAGTATTTACGCGCCGGGTAATGTCGCTTATCTTAGTTCTGTTAATGCTTACACCGCCATTTTGCACTGTTTTCCTGCTTTCGCCCTTGCTGGGAAATATGCCGGTTTCCGCTAAAAACGAAACAATATCAACACCAGTGGTAATTTTCTCCCTGCTATAATTGAATTTAATTACCCCTTCCATGTTTTCAAGGTCGTCTATGCTCAATGATCCGGCAGAAGCATGCTGTTGAGAGAATAATTTTTCAGTCGTTTCAAGGGCGTCCCTGTATCCTGCTTCTCCATGTACAAAGGTAGTAACCTCTTTTGCCAGGTTTTTTTGTAATTGTCTTGCCCCCGGGTTAGCGGCATGTTCTTTTAAAAGATCTTCTATGGTTTCCCTGGAAAGGAAAGTGAATATCCTGATCCATTTTTCAGCATCCTCGTCCGAGGCGTTGAACCAGAACTGGTAAAACTGGTAGGGAGTAGTACGCCCGGCATCCAACCATACATTGCCTTTTTCAGTTTTACCAAATTTGCCGCCGTCGGCTTTAGTTATCAGGGGGCAGGTAAAAGCAAAAGCTTCACCGGCTGCTTTCCGTCGTATAAATTCTGTGCCGGTGGTAATATTGCCCCATTGGTCGCTGCCGCCCATCTGCAGCTTGCAGTTTGTATGTTCATACAGCCAGTAAAAATCATATCCCTGCATCAACTGGTAGGCAAATTCAGTATAGCTTATTCCTATATCTCCCTGGAAACGTTTTTTTACGCTGTCTTTCGACATCATATAATTCACAGTAATATGTTTGCCGGCATCCCGCAAAAAGTCAATAAAACTTATATTTTTGAACCAGTCGTAATTATTTACCAGCTCAGCTTTATTAGGAAGAGATTCATTAAAATCCAGGTGTTTTTCCAGTTGCTTTCGTATGCCGGCTACATTTATGTCCAACTGCTCACGGGTCAGCAGGTTACGCTCCTCACTTTTACCGCTTGGGTCTCCGATCATGCCTGTGGCGCCCCCTATAAGCGCAATAGGTTTATGTCCCCTTTTTTGCAGGTGTACCAGCAAAAGAATAGGTACCAGGCTCCCGATATGAAGACTGTCGGCGGTAGGGTCAAAGCCAATATAACCGGTTGTCATCTCCTTATTCAATTGTTCTTCTGTTCCGGGTATTATATCCTGTAACATACCCCGCCATTTCAGTTCTTCTATAAGCGTCATTTTCAGGTAATTTTGCGCAAAAGTAATGTTAGTTTGCCAAGGGTGTTTGCCAGGGCAATAATTTACAGGGCAAATCGTTATAAAACCTTGAATTTTAAGGTAAACGTAAAAAATTTACCGGACTATATTTGCAGTAAAACCCGGGTAAGCGGAACCTCTTACAAGCAAATGATTTAATTGCTTATCGGAAAATAAGTAGAATGAAAAACATTCTTTTGTGCTTTGTTATGGTTTGCCTGTGTGGAGGTACTCAGAATTCCTATGCCCAGTTCAGAAAATATTCCAACGAATTTTTAAACATAGGCGCGGGAGCAAGAGGGCTTGGTATGGGGGGCGCACAGGTAGCTTCTACTGCCGATGGCAATGCGGGCTACTGGAATCCCGCAGGCCTGGTACATATTAAAGACTTTCCTGTTGTAAACTTCATGCATGCCGAATACTTTTCCGGGATAGGAAAATATGATTACGGCAGCATAGCTGTTCCCTTAAAAGATCAAAAAAGAACCATCGCTTTATCGTTGATGCGTTTTGGTGTTGATGATATTCCCAATACCTTATACCTGGTTGAGCCGGACGGATCCATTAATTACAATAATATCCGTTCTTTTTCTTCGGCCGATTACGCCTTTCTTTTTTCGTATGCGCAAATGCTGAAGCAAAAGGGTAATAAAACCATTAGCTTCGGCGGCAATGCCAAAGTGATCCACCGCAATGTAGGCACTTTTGCCAAAGCCTGGGGCTTCGGAATAGACGCGGGAGTGCAGATACAAGCCAAACAGTGGAAGATCGGCGTTTCTGCCAGGGATGTAACCACCACATTTAATGCATGGAGCTTCAATTTTACGGAAGAAGAAAAAGAAGTGCTCTATCTCACCAACAATGAAATTCCTGTAAAATCAACAGAGCTTACCGCGCCCCGGCTGGTGCTGGGCGGCGCGTACGATTTTAAAATAGGGAAGCGGTTCAATCTTGTAGCCGAGGCGAATTTTGATATAACTTTTGATGGTAGAAGAAATGTTGTGATCAGTGGCAACCCCGTCAGCGCTGATCCGCGGGTAGGAGTAGAGCTGGGTTATAAGCATGTTTTTTTTGTGAGAGGCGGCGTGTATAATTTTCAAAAGGCGCTTGCAGACGGCGATACATTGAACCAGAAAAAGGTGTGGATATATCAACCCAGCCTGGGCGCCGGTTTTAAGTTAAAGCACATCGGCATAGACTATGCCTTTACCAACCTTGCCAATCAATCCAACCCTTTGTATACACATGTTTTTTCTCTGCGGCTCGACCTGGTGAAAAAGGAGAAAAGCACAAGTGGTAAAATAAATAAGAACTGATGAAACAGATTTTATCCATAATAATGCTCTTAATGAGCTGTATGCTGGCAAAGGCTCAGTATAATAATGAATGGATAGATTACAACAAAACTTATTACAGGTTTAAAGTAGCCAAAGACGGTGTTTACCGTATACCTCAAAAAGCCTTGCAGCCTATCGGGCTGGGAAATACGCCCGCCGAACAGTTTCAATTGTGGCGCAACGGTATTCAGGTTCCCCTGTTTACTCCTGTAGCTGCAGGCCCTATGGACACAACGGGTTATATAGAGTTTTGGGGAGAAATGAATGATGGCAGACCCGATAAAGGTTTATATCATAATATTAATTTCCAGTTGTCGGATAAATGGAGCCTTGAAACAGATTCCGCTTCTTATTTTTTAACAGTAAATCCGGCAGGAAATAACTTACGGTTTGTTACGGCAGTCAATAATGTTGCAGGCAATGTTTTACCGGAGGAGCCTTATTTCATGTATACGGCAGGCAAATATTTCAGGGACAAGTTGAATTCCGGATATGCGAATATTGTAGGAGAGTATGTGTATTCTTCGGTGTATGATAAAGGAGAAGGGTATACAAGCAATGATATTTACGGAGGCTCAACGCTCACCGATAATATGCTGAATATGTACCCGTATTCAGGAGGGCCCAATGCCTCTTTTTATATTGCCGGCGCCGGCAATGCTGCCAATAACCGAACGCTGAGGGTAAGCGTAAGCAATACTCAGGTGTTGGATGTGGTGATGGATGTTTTTAACGATCAAAAGCAACAGGTGGCAATACCTGCATCCCTGCTTGCTTCCGGCACAGCGAAAGTAGACATTACCAATACGTCTGCCAACAGCAACGACAGGATGGTGATAGCTAAATATGAAATTACGTATGCAAGGCAGTTTAACTTCGGTGGCGCCTCTAACTTTGTTTTTGAATTAGCAGCCAGCAATAATGGTAATTTCTTAAAAATATCCAACTTTAATTATGGCGGCACCGATACCTTGCCTGTTTTATATGATCTTACCAATTTCAGGAGGTACGAAGGTAACATCAGCGAGGCGGGATTTGTAAAATTCGCCCTGCAGCCTTCTGCTCAAAAAAGAAAGCTTGCATTGGTAAATGAAAGATCGCTGAACATACACCCGATTACCAGCTTCTCCGCCAGGAATTTTATTAACTACTCACTAACGGGCAACCAGGGCGATTACCTGATCATAAGCAACCAGTGGCTGTTTACCGGGGCAAACGGAAATCCTGTAGAGGCGTACAGGCAATATCGTTCATCAGGAACGGGTGGCGGGTACAACGCCAAAATTTATGATGTTGACCAGTTGACAGATCAATTCGCTTTTGGTATTAAACGCCATCCGGCAGCAGTAAAAAATTTTATTAAATATGCCACAGATTTATTCCAGTCCCGTCCACGGGCAATTTTTCTGATTGGCAAAGGGGTATCTTATCCGCAGGCAAAACAAAACGAAGATAATGCACTGCTTGACAGACTAAATCTTGTGCCGCCGTTTGGCTACCCGGCTTCTGATAATTTATTAGCAGCCCGCGACAACCAAACCATATCCGATATTCCCATTGGGCGCCTTTCTGCCGTTACCCCGGCAGAAGTAGAAATATACCTCAACAAGGTAAAAGAGTACGAGGCGGTGGGTGTAAATGCCCCGCAAACGGTAGCGGGCAGGGGCTGGATGAAAAATATTGTACATGCCATTGGCGGAGGCGATGCTGAGCTGAGCGCACAAATTGGCGGGTACATGAACCAAATGAAGAATATCATTGAGGATACATTGTTTGGCGGGAATGTTAAGAGCTTCAGTAAAACATCGGCGGTGGCGTCGCAGTTAACGAATGAAGAGTTGCAACAAATGTTTGCTACCGGCATTGGAATATTAAATTATTTTGGGCACTCATCGTCCTCTATTATTGACTTTAATATTGAAGAACCCACTGTGTACAGTAACCAGGGAAAATATCCTATGTTTCTTGTAAACGGATGTTTGGCCGGCGATATTTTTAATTTTGATGTAAATAGGTTCACTGCTATAAATACATTATCAGAAAAGTACGTACTGGCTAATCAGCGTGGATCTATAGGATTTATAGCCAGCTCGCATTTTGGAATAGTAAACTATTTAAATACTTATTTGCAAGGGGTGTACAAGGCTCTTTCTATTAAAGAGTATGGCAAGCCAATTGGATCAGTGCTCGAAGAATCTTTCCGGTATTTGTTGCAGAATTGGGCAGGCGACTATTATGCCCGCTTACATGCGGAGGAAATTACATTACATGGAGATCCTGCAGTTAAACTGTATATGCAGGCTTTGCCGGATTATATTATTGAAGATCAATATGTAAAGCTGCCTCCTGTTGTTTCATCTGCTGATAGTTCTTTTCAACTGGAATTTGATTTTTTTAATGTCGGAATGGCATCGCCCGACTCAATAAATGTTGAAATAAAGAGGCAGTTTCCACAAGGAAATACCAGCGTTATTAGTGTGCAAAGACTACCAGGCACTAAATATAAAGACAAGCTGGTACTATCAATACCTATTAATCCGGCTCTCGAGAAAGGAGAAAATAAAATAATAATAACGCTGGATGCAGGGAATGAGAGAGAGGAGGTGTCGGAAATGAATAATATTATCAGTAAGTCTTTTTTTATAATAGAAGATGAAGCTTCTCCTATATATCCTTATAGGTATTCGATCGTAAATAAGAATGATATTACATTTTATGCTTCCACTGCTAACCCGATTGCGGTGCAAAAGAGTTATACGATGGAAATAGACACCACCGCATTATTTAATTCACCTGCAAAAAAGACGACAACAACTAACAGTAAAGGTGGATTGATAGAATTTAATCCATCCATTGTGTTCTCCGACAGCATTGTATATTACTGGCGTGTATCACCGGTACCTCAAAATAATGAAGACTACTATTGGTCTGTTTCATCTTTCGTATATATAAACGGGAGTACTGAAGGCTTTAATCAGTCTCACTATTTCCAACATCTTGGCAGCGAAGGAGATGGTATATCACTGGACGATTCAAGGCTCTGGAAGTTTGGTACAATTATTAACTCATTGTTTATCAGGAATGCTGTATATCCAACTGCTTCGGGCATGGAATCCTCTTATATCAATTCAATTAATAACGAAGATATTTTAGGTGCAGGATGTAATTATGATGAGCTCATTTTCCAGGTAATAGACCCGGTTACTTTTAAACCCTGGAAAAATGATTTTTCCGGTTCGACAGGGCTGTATAACAGTTTAATTGCAGATTGCGGATCCCGTAAAGAATACAATTTTCAATACCTGCTTTCTAATAGTACAAGCAGGAAACAGGCAATGGACTTTATGGATATAATTCCTGACGGTTATTATGTGATAGTAAGGACTAATGCTAATCCAACAACAAACTCCTACATTGATGCATGGAAGGCAGATACAACATTATATGGCAGTGGAAATTCTTTATATCACAAATTCATCAACCAGGGATTTTCCCAGGTAGATTCATTTTATCGTCCGAGGGCCTGGAGTTTTGTTTATAAAAAGAATGACGCTGATATATTCACTCCCAGGCAACAGGTAAGTCAAAATGAATATGATGTTATAACCATGTCAGTTGATTGTCCTTCGCCGGATTCCGTAGGATATATTATCTCACCTAAGCTGGGGCCTTCAAAAGAGTGGTATCAGTTTCATTGGGGAGGATCTAGTTTGGAAAGCCCGTCAAAGGATCATCCATCCGTTGATATTGTTGGCATACGGGCAGATAACTCAAGTTCGGTACTCTTTTCACTGACTGCTGATACAAAAGACATAGATATATCTTCGGTAAGCGCTTCTGAGTATCCATATATACAACTTAAAATGCAGAATATTGATACAGCAAGAGCTACGCCGTATCAGTTAAAGTTCTGGCGTTTAAACTATAAGCCATTCCCTGAAGGAGCCGTGGCGCCTGCTATTTATTTTGAGGCTAAAGACACGGTGGATGTTGGTGAGCCGGTAAAATTTGGAGTGGCCTTTAAAAATATCAGCCAGGAAAGCTTTGATAGCTTAAAATTTAAAGTTGTTCTGATTGATAAGAACAATGTGCAGCATGAAATTATAGCTAATCGCGTAAAACCGCTTGTGAGTGGAGATACTATTAGAATGGAATATGTGATAGATACTAAAAATTATCCCGGTTTAAATACTGTAATGATCAGCTTTAATCCCGATAATGACCAGCCGGAAGAATATTTGCTTAATAATTTTTTATATAAGGCTCTATATGTAAGACCTGACACCTTTGACCCGCTGCTTGATGTAACCTTCGACGGAGTACATATTCTGAACAATGATATTGTTTCGGCAAAACCTCATATACTTATCAGCCTGAAGGATGATAGCAGGTTTATGCTGATTGATGACACGGCTCTTATTAAAGTTCAGGTTAAATATCCCGATGGAACTCTCAGGAACTTTTCCTTTAATAACGATACTTTAAGGTTTACCCCGCCTGCCGTTAATGCCGGAAGTGCGGATAATACCGCTACCATTGATTTTAACCCGGCTTTTTTAGAGGATGGAGATTATGAATTAATTGTTTCCGGCAGAGACAAAAGCGGAAACGCGTCGGGGCAGGCAGGTTATAAAGTGAGTTTTAAGGTGATCAATAAACCTATGATATCGAACCTCTTTAACTATCCCAACCCTTTTACAACTTCTACCGCTTTTGTGTTTACGCTTACGGGCAACGAAATACCACAAAACCTGAGAATACAGATTTTGACAATAACCGGAAAGATCGTGAGAGAAATTACTAAAGAAGAACTGGGAGCAATCCATATAGGAAGAAATATAACTGAGTATAAGTGGGACGGAACCGATCAATACGGGCAAAGATTAGCGAACGGAGTGTATTTATACAGGGTTATTACAAATCTCAACGGTAAGTCGCTCGACAAGTATAAGGCTGAAGGAGATACTACTGATCAGTATTTTAATAAAGGATATGGTAAAATGTATTTGATGCGATAAAATCCACAATGGCTTATTAATAACTAATTAGTGGATGACCTTGGTTTGAAACCATCGGATATATTACTACCACGTAAAGAAAAATTTTTGCATGAATCTTCGATACATGGAACTGAGTTACCCCCACACCCTTTATATGGGGCAGCCATATTAAATATAATTCCTTCACAATTGATGGAGGATGCTGGTTCTTCTTTAATGCCCTGTGCACGTACCAATTGACTTGAGATAAAATAATTTTTATAACGATGTGAAAGGTAAAATACCAATGACGCAATTAATACGAGTAATATTGAATAAATGAGTTTGCGGGAAATGAATGTAAATAAATTGGGGGGAATCAATATTGTTGCGGCGAGCCCGGTTAATCCAATGAGAAACCCAAATCCAAACCGGGGGTCGGGAGCCATTAAAAACCAGAATGTAACTCCTGATAATGTTGTTATAATACAAATCCTGATATGAGCCTGTTCCTTATTGGTCTTTTTGAAAAGGATAAGCGCTGATAAAAAAGATATTGCCGCAAGTATAAGAATTGCTTTGTCAGCCGGCGCCCTGTTATACCACCATACAGGCAACCATTCTTTTGGTTTCATATTAATGGTAAAAGCAATGTCCTGGTCCGATGCACCTGATTCGGTTTTTGCAAATGCAGTAACATACAAGCGTTCTCTCTGAGCTTTTTTTGAAGGTACTTTCCAATCGCTATTCACAATGTCTGGAAATGTGGTGGGATAAAGTATATAACCGGAGGTAATAATATTTCTGGCAAAAACACAGGTTAGGATAATGGCTGTTATACTGATTGATAAAAAAAATGCTTTATTTTTTTTATTTGAAAAGAGTTGTATAAAAGCGTATAAGCCGGTTATTATAATAGGGAGCGCAGATAGCTTAATTGAAACCGCGAAAAATGAAAATAGAATGACTAATATTAAAGAGAGAAGATCAGATTTAGAAGATGTATAAAGGATATAGAATGAAAGCCATATATATATTGCAGTGATATAATCGGGGCTGGCAGACGAAGCGGTAAGCATTACCTGCGTGTAACTTGATAAACTTAATATTAAAAAGAAGGTCCAAAGGAACCTCTCCCTCTGTTTTTTTTCAACTATTGAATGGTTGATCCTGGAGATAGCAAAGAGAAGAAACCACAATATTATTAATGAGTTCAGGTAAACATAGCTGCCTGAACTGGTAAAGTTAAAACTGAATAGTGCACATGAAATGAACCAGCTACTTTGAAACCCAAGCCTGGCATTAAGATTTGCAATGCCTGGTACAATTTTATAATCTTCAATCCATTTTATAATTTGGATATGATATCCGAGTGTATCGGGATGTGATATGGTAAAGGTGCTTATTATAAGGACAATAGCAATACAGCAGGCAAAAAGTATTGTACTGATGATCAGCCAGGAGGTTTTGAATTTATTAGCTTCAGCGAAAATATTTTTGTAGTTAAGAATAGCCGGTAGGGCAAATAACAATTGAATTGGCCATATTCCAAGTGGTAAAAAGAAAGATAATATGCTGGCTAGTGTAGCTATTACTGTAAGTCCTGTAAAACAACTAATGCTCGGGTGGAAGTTATTAGTCTGATTAAGTTTTAATCTCTTTGAAACAAAATTTAGAAATAACTTTCCCCAACTATAGCTTAAGAAAGTAATGTATATCCATGCAATTATTGTAATTAACATTGTAACAAGCGCTTACTCAGGGTGAATTATTTTCTTTTGAATATATTATATTTTGCAATACACCAAAGAGCATGAACTCCATCTGTCCATCGGATTTTTTTTCCATCTTTATAGGTTCTTCCGTAATAGGAAATGCCCACTTCATAAATCCTTATACCGGGTATATTGGCAATTTTTGCAGTAACTTCCGGTTCAAATCCAAATCTTTTTTCCGAAATACTGATTTTTTTTAGTATCTCAGAACGGAACATTTTATATCCTGTTTCCATATCAGTTAGGTTAATTTGAGTAAAAAGATTGGATAAAAATGTTAATAGCTTATTCCCCAGCGTATGAGAAAAAAACAATACCCTGTGAGGCCCGTTCCCGATAAACCGGGAGCCGTAAACAACGTCTGCAAACCCATCAATAATCGGCTTTAAAAGGTCGTTATAGTTCTCGGGGTTGTACTCCAGGTCGGCATCCTGTATTACAATAATATTTCCAGTGGCTTTATTAGCTGCCAGCGAAATACAGGCGCCCTTGCCACTGTTTCTTTCCTGGCGGTAAACCTGTAATGGATAGTCCTGGTTTTTAGAAAGATAATTGGTTAATAGATTATAAGTCTGGTCTGTAGATGCGTCATCAACAGCAATAACTTCTTTGAATGTGTTGCCTGTCAGCTCAATAGAAAAAATTTTTTCCAATATTGCTATAATCGTTTTTTCCTCGTTATAGCAGGCTATTAAAATGCTCAGTTTATTTTTTTCTTCCATTTTTGCTAAGATAGTTATTCTGTTACATTGTGATGGGTGAGCGGGCTGTTTAGAAGCCTGGGTGAGCGTATTTGTAAATGCTGTACCGGGTAAATGTTGTATCTGGGGTATAATGTTGGATGTTTATATTCCATACCGCATTTATTATCGCTCCTTTTTCTTTAATAATAAACATAATCTTCCCATTTTGTAGTCCGTCAAGCAAACCGGAATAGTTGAAAATATTGTCAGGTAATGTGCAGCAACTTACGGCATCAATATTAGGAGCTGCACATTCTTTGAAAAGCATATTTTTAAAAAAATTGAAATCAGCATTGCTTAGATCTATAATATATCTGTTTTCTTCTCCGATTTCCCGTTGTATGTATTGGCTTATTTGTTCCTGCTCGTCGTATTTTGCTTTCGCTTCTGTTTTGCCGTTGAGGAAAAAGAAATACAATTGAGCTACCATGTGAATGATAAAGATGCAAAGAGCAGGATAGAAATATGGGAGTATACCCCGGATAATTGATTTTTGTGTTTGTGAGGCCCTGCATCTGAAAAATAGCGCCATTACTATGAATCCAAGCAAAAAGCTTTCATTGTAATAACCTTGTGAAGATCCCCATTTGAAACTTAAAGCAGTGCTGAATAAAAATTGCAGTAAACAAAGCGCTCCCAATTTTTTTAATACCGGGTGATTATTTTCTGCAATTGATTTTACTGAAATAACCAGAGATACAGCTATAGGTAATGTAAGGTAAGTAGGTGCTATTAGCTTAAAAATGTATACATAAAACCAGCGTGGATCTATTTTGTTATTAAGTGCATCTATAATATGTTTCGAAAAAAATTGATCGGTAAATATGTATTGAAAATAAAGAAATGTAGCTGTGAAAAAGATAGTAGAAAATAAAAGGAAGATAATAAGCGACCGGTAGTTTTTTTCCAGTATAAACCAAGACGGGATAAGACCTAATAATATAATGCCATTTTGCTTGGAAAAAATGCAGAGAGTTGTCAACACGGCCAGAAGAATGGGAAACCATATCGTTTTATATCCCGAAAACCTCAATAAAACGAATAAGCTGCTACAGTAAAAAAAAAGAAAGAAGGAATCAGAACGGTTGAGTGTATATCCTAAAAATGAAACAATGCAAAAAAGCAGGCTGATAGATATAAGTGATACAGCCGTATCAATTTTCAGGAGTTTTCGTAATATTCTAAAAAAGAATATACAAGTGCCTATATCTGCTAACAGGCAAACGGATCTGCTTACCCAATAAACTGCAATTGTGTTTGTAGCATTGATACCCAGTAATGAGGCTGCCCATTTGCATACTATAAAGAATAAAGGGGCGTAAGGGTTAACAGCATAAGGATAGTCTTCCGGATCAGGATACATAGAAAATCCGGCAAGCGCCCGGATGATGGGATAATTGAAGTTGTTGTCTATACCGGCTGTATGAGCTTCGTAAGAAAAGATAATGAACAATCGTTCAATAAAAATAATGCCAAGGGTAATAGCGCAGGTGTAGTAAATAATTTTACTGATATTGTTGTGATAACCAGTAAAGACCTTTGAAACCAGAGACTTCATTTTGTGCGTTAGTTAATGTTTGTAATATTATGAAAAAAGAAAACACATACCTAAAAACGGACTTGTTCAATAGGGTAATAGGATGGAAAGCTGCAGAAATTATTTTTTATGACATTGTAGTATAGAATAAGAGTGGTAATATCAATATATTTATGCAGTTAAGTTTAAATACTTTAAATGAAAGGTACATAAACTATGTTGTTAGAGAAAAAGAATGACATACAGGTTTCAATAGTAATCCCGGTATATAATGAGCAAAAAGTTATCTCTTCGCTTTTTGGAAGATTGCAGGAGTTAATGAATACTTCCACGCTGAAGCTGGAATGCGTTTTTGTGGATGACGGAAGCAATGATGACACTGCAGGGCAATTGATTTCAATATGTATGAACGACCCGCGTTTTCAGTATATTTCCTTTTCCCGGAATTTTGGTCACCAGGTTGCTATTGCAGCCGGCTTAAAAAATGCTCGTGCCAGGGAAGCGGTTTTTATAATAGATGCCGATTTGCAGGATCCTCCGGAATTACTTACTGCATTCTATCAAAAGCTCAAGGAAGGATATGATATAGTATATGGTATAAGACGTAACAGGAAAGAGTCGTGGATAAAGCGTGGTTCATACTATTTATTTTATCGCCTTATCAATAAAATTGCAACCTTGCGATTCCCCGTAGATGCCGGTGATTTTTCACTTATCAGCAGAAGGGCCGTGGATGTCATTAATCTGTTTCCTGAGGAAGCTGTTTTTATTCGCGGAATCAGATCCTGGATTGGATTTAAACAGGCTGGTATGGAATATAACAGGGCGCCTCGTGTAAAGGGAAGCACCAGGTATTCTTATACGAAATTATTGAGACTTGCAATGAATGGTTTTTACAATTTTAGCGAGGTGCCAATCAGGTTAATTTCCTATCTCGGAATAGCTTCTATAAGTATAGCACTTATTTACCTTATTGTTACACTTATTAATAAAATTGTTTATCATACGGTACCTCAGGGCTTTACAGCTATCTTATTTACGATTGTTCTGTTTGGTGGAGTACAATTACTTTCAATAGGAGTTATCGGGGAATATATTATAAGGACTTTTTTTCAGGTGAAAAATCGCCCCCCCTTTATAATTGATAAAAAAATTTTTGACGGAGTACATTCCAATGAACCCTGAGTATCTTCGAAAATATTATGATTATGAGCGGAATCACTGGTGGTTTCGGGTTAGGGAAAAAATTATCAGACAACAGATCAATTCTTCCCTTCCTTCTTACAAGCCATTAAAGATATTAAATGCCGGGTGTGCTACAGGACGGTCTTCAGAAATGCTTCAGCAGTATGGCGAGGTGTTCTCTGTAGAAAAGGATCATGACGTCTGTGTTTTTCTACGAGAAAAGCTTAATATGGAAGTTTGGGAAGCCGGTTTAGAGTCGCTTCCTTTTGACGACGATTTTTTTGATGTAGTGTGTGTCTTCGATGTGATTGAACATATTGCCGAACAGGAGCTGGCTGTTGCTGAGTTGTTCAGGGTTTGTAAACCCGGCGGTTTTTTTTATTGCTCTGTACCGGCTTTCTCTTTTTTATGGAGTATACATGATGAAGTAAACCATCATAAAAGAAGATATACAAAGCGTAGCCTTCGCTGCGTTTTGGATAAAAAATTCGTGATTGAGTACAATACATATTTTAATTTCATTTTGTTCTTTCCCGTTTGGCTTTCGAGGTGTGTTTTACAACGTATGAGGAAATCTCCCGGGATGGTTTCGGATTTTGAATCTGGTAAAATACTGAACAGTCGTTTTTTCTCATTCTTTTTCAAATCCCTTTTTTCAATAGAGTTGCTGCTCCTTCGCTATTTTACACTTCCTTTTGGTGTCTCCATTTTATTAAGGGCAAGAAAGCCGATTTTACTTTTTCAGGATGATAAACATTTGTGATGTAGTAGAAAAAAATGATCGGAACAGATCCATTATCGCAAAAAAAATGCTTACAAAAGGAAAAAAAGGAGATTCCAGTAAAGGCTTTTTCTTGAGGTTAATATCTTGCTTTCTGAACAAATTTATTATGCTATAGGCCCAAAAAGCCGCTCCCTGGGTGAATCTTATACTTTCTATGTTTAACTTCTTATCAGAACACATTAATTTAAACGAACTTTCATTGAAAATTATCCAATGCCTCGGACAATGAAGCCCTCCCCAATAATAGTTTTTAAATAATCTGGCATCAAGACTTTTGGCATTGGGTGTTTTAATTATAATAAATCCATTATCCGTAAGCATATCTGTTGCTTTTTGAATTAATCTGGCAGGATTACTAATATGCTCAATAATGTTTAGGAGAAGTATAATGTCGAACTTTTTATTGGTATGGTACGTTTCTGCAGATGTACAGACATAAACATGTCCTTTCTTTTCTGCAATTTCCTTAGCATTTAAATCTATATCAATGATTTCCGTATAGTTTATTCTTTTATCTGCTTTTTTTAAAGTGTCCAATACGTTGCCTGTACCTCCTCCTACATCAAGAACAGATAAACCGGTAGTAGGTATTTTTTTTAAAACTGATTTATAAAAAAGAGCATCCAGCCGATCTTTTAATTTAAATAATCCTTTTTTTGTTTTTTGAGAAAAGGAATAATAATTAGGAGGGTAAATGTTTAAAAGATTGTCCTCTTTCAATTCTTCAAGAAATAATGTATGACAAGCGGGGCAGTTTAAATAGGAGTAGTAGTGGGTAGTAGCTCTGTATTCCCAGTCTTGTGTTGTGCACCAGTGCTTTCCGGGAGTGTTACAAACAGGGCAAATTCCATGGGATTGAAAAAGCATGCTTAGATTTTGAATAAGGCAAGAAAAGTTTTGATATAACTTGTTTTACTTTCTTTGATAACGTTGGAGGTTTCAGCACACTTCAACAGGTATTCCTCTACCAAGGGAAGAGCAGTATACGAGATAGTTGGGTCCCAATGGTGGATCAGATGCCTGTTAAAACCTGCAGCGCCTAAAGTACTGTCTATGATTCCTTTTCCAAATAGTCTGCTTACTTTTCCATGATCCGTTTCCTGGTAATCAACTTTGCCCGACGCATGCACATCCCTATGTTCAAGCAATTGCCTGATAGCTGCAAAAGCAGGGAAAAATATGAGTAAACCGGCCAACCATATTATCAACAGTTGCCAGCCGCCTGCTAAAAACAGGCAGGCAATGAGTAGTCCGTGAAATAATATGGTGAATAAACCAAAGCTCAGCGAAGATTGATTTCTTTCCGATCTTTTCTCTCTGTTTTTTTTTCTGCTTACAATAACAGCAAAAGCATGAATACCTGTAATGCATTTTAAAAGGAAAGAAGTATTTAGTTCATTAAAATATGAATGCTCCGTATCATTTTTCCTGCCGAGATTAGTATGGTGCATCCAATGAATTTTTCTATACTTTTTTTGCTGTATTCCGAAAAAAAATCCGATCGCGTAGTCGCTTATTTGATCATTTTTCTTCTTATCGGGATGTAAATTATAATGGGCGGCAGCATGAATGAATAAATGCAGGTAAGCTAACGTGTATCCAACCAGGAACGCACATAGAGGGATTGCGACTGAGGCAACAAATACCCCTTTATCTATTAATATTATTGCTACTGTAAAAATCAATAGTAAAAAAACATACCCTTTTGCTATATCAATGAATGCCTTTTTGTATGATGGTTTTAAGTTCTTTCTGAAGGTAACATAGCTTATCCCATCTTGGCTGATTACTTTATCAAAACTGATATTTTCAAGATTGTTTTTCATATAATGTGCAAAATCGAAACCAATGGGTGATGTGTTTAATGCAAATTACTTCAAGTTCTGTATTTTTTATTAAGGATTGATGTTTTTGTTTTGCGTATTTTTATTTAATGTTAAAACAAGCGCTGCCTTTTTCTTTGCTTTTATATGGATTGTTTGAGTTGCTGAATCGATTTGTTATGTTCAAGGGGTAATCTTATTTCATAATGGTAAAAAACAATTATAGCCTTTTAGCCGGAGGGATAATCTTTTTTTTATTTACAGCTATATACCTGTTTTTTTCACCATTGGTGATAAGTTTGGATAGCATTTATGGTTTTTTAGCATATAATGGTACTATTCAAACAGGAGTTTTTAATTCTTTAATGGAGGTTTCTCCGGCAGATGTTGCAATTATAAAAAAACACTTTGTCTCCTGGTGGTCTCCAGGTCAATGGATGGTACCTGGCTTACTATGTACTTTAACGGGATGCAGGCTTGGGGTTGCTTCTATAATAGTTACCCTTTTTTTTTCGGGGTTGGGTATCCTTGGGTTTTATAAACTGTACAGGCAGTTCGGATTCTCTATGCCGGTTTCTATTGTTTCTTTATCCATCGTTGTGTTTAGTGATATCTTTTATACCTCATTTATTATATACCAGGGTGGAGAAGTGCTATCCTTTGGGGTTTTTCCATGGTTCCTGATATTTATGAGTAGAATGAATACCTTCTCATGGAAAGCCATTCTGTACTTTCTGATTTTTTTCCTGGCTTGTTTTCTTGCTAAAACCACACTTATTGTATATTGTTCTGTCATCGTTTTTTATAAAATGTTTGAGAGAATTAACCGGGGCTTTTCTAATAGTAAATATGGAAAACTGCAAAATATCTCTATAATACTATGGCTGGGCATACCGTGGGCGCTATGCTGCCTGGCCATTCATTTGTTTTATCTTCAAAAAGGCCCCCGAATAGTATTTATCGACCGGTTTATTCCTGAACTTTCAGATGTTTTTATTCCTCTTTCTTCACCTGTGTCTGGCTTATTATCCGGGCAAACAATCATCCTACGAATTCAAAGAGTAATTGCCGGAGACGACCCAAATGGATATATTTCCCTGTTCTTATATCTTATTTTAGTCATTATTGTTATGGCAGGAATTTGTGTTGCGTTGAGGCAACGGCTATCTCCTGCTTATTTACGCATTTTTATTTTCTTATATACTGGCGTCACACTCTTTTTTATAACAGGTTATTTATTCAACGCGAATATTGACAAGAATGTAAGGCATTTTAAATTATTAGCTTGTGTGTTCGTTCCGGTGTTTGTGTCTTTGATTAAAAAAACTAATATGCTTAAAGGATTAATTTTCCTCTTTATGATTTACAGTTTTGTAGATTTTATTTACCTGAAAAATAAGTGGAGTAAAAACCGCTATGTGAGCATCAACTATTTTTACAGGAATTATTATAACCTGGAGGATGTTGATAAGATTGATGAACAAACGTATAAAAAAATAATTGCCCTGGACCGGTCAACTCCTTTAGAGCGGGGCAAGGGACATCCTGTTATTTTTTTCTATGAGGGAAATCCGGATATTGCAATAGATATGAAGCATCCGGCAGTTTTTGAAACGGATGGTGTAAAAGAGTATAAAGGAAATGGGGCTGATATTTTTATTATTGTTTCAAAAAAAACCTTCTTTTTGTCTCCTGATTTTTTTAAGCGATTGCTTCCAGGTTATCATGGCTTTAAAAAGATAGATGAAACAGGCGGGCATATTTTTTTTCAGAGTGAGTAATTATTTTTTATAAATCTTGTTGTTCCATCCCCCTCACCACATATTTCCCTACCATATCAAATTCCAGGTTTACTGTAGTACCGGTTTCCAACTGCTTCATATTCGTATGTTCAAAAGTATAGGGGATAATAGCTACTGAAAACCGGTTAAGGGTAACGTCAAAAATGGTAAGGCTAATGCCGTTCAGGGCGATCGAGCCCTTTTCGATCACCAGCCGGGCGAATTTTTCAGGAAATTCAAACCGGAATAACCAGCTTCCCTCCAAAACCTGCTTTTCAATGCAAACAGCAACCGTATCCACATGCCCCTGCACAAAATGTCCATCCAGGCGACCGTTGGTGCTTAAACAACGCTCAAGATTGACCTGGTAACCCTGCTGCCAGTCGCCAATATTCGTTTTGGAAAGGGTTTCATGAATAGCCGTTACACGGTGGGAATCATTTCTCACTTCCTCCACGGTAAGACATACGCCATTGTGCGAAATACTCTGGTCTATCTTTAGCTCATGGCTGATGGGCGACTGTACCCATACAATACGGTTAGAACCGGCAGTTTCCACCGAAATAACAGTGCCCGATGCCTCAATAATGCCTGTAAACATGCTGCAAATTACCTAAGTATCAGGAATTTTTACATTTGGTTTGGTATTTTGGCCGTAAATAGTATCTTTGCGCTCCTTAAAAACAGTAAAGGAGGTATATTTTATTATGCTTATTATTGATTCCAAAGATTGCGAGAACATAGACAAGGCGCTTAAGAAGTACAAAAAGAAGTTTGAAAAGGCTAAGATCCTGTTGCAGTTAAGAGGCCGCCAGTCTTTCACCAAACCGTCTGTAAGGCGCCGTGGTGAGGTTTTGAAAGCGATCTACCGGCAGAATATTGCCAGTGGCAAGATTGAGGTTAAGTAATCGCGTCCGTATAAATAATTTTCCGGGTAGCCGTAGAGTGTTAACTTTATGGCTACCTTTTTTTATGCCTGCTTTTAAGTACGAGCCTGATATTGCTTCATTTACAGAATACCTGACTTTTGAAAAGCGTTATTCCAGGCATACCGTTATTGCCTATCGCAAGGACCTGGAGCAGTTTTTCGCTTACCTTGAAACCGTATACGGCACACCACCCCTCAACGGAATAACGGCTTTTTCTGTCCGGTCGTGGCTGGTCTCTTTAATGGAGGACGAAATGGTTGCCAAAACCGTAAAGCGTAAGATCTCCACTTTAAAAGCTTTTTTTAAATACCATCTTAAAACCGGGAGAATAGAGGCTACCCCCATGACGACCATTATTTCACCCCGTGTAAACAAACGATTGCCGGTATATGTTGAAGAAAATGACACACAAATGCTTTTCCGGCATGTAACCTTCTCGGAAGGGTGGGAGGGGCATACGGAACGGCTGATATTGCAACTGCTGTATGGTACGGGTATAAGGTTAAGCGAATTGATCAATATCAAAGAATCGCAGGTTGATACAGGGCAAAACACTTTAAAAGTTTTAGGAAAAGGGAATAAAGAGCGGATCATACCATTAAGTAAAGAATTAGCCGGGTATATTGCCGGGTATATTGCGCAAAAACGCCGGCAGGATACTTCGTTTGATCATACGTACCTTTTGGTAACCGGTAAGGGAAAAAAGCTATATCCCAAATATGTTTACCTGGCAGTTAAGAAATATCTTTCACTGGTTACTACCATCTCTAAAAAGAGCCCCCATATTTTAAGGCATACCTTTGCCACCCATTTAACAAACCAGGGAGCCGACCTGAATGCTGTAAAAGAGCTGCTGGGGCATTCAAGCCTTGCCGCCACCCAGATCTATACACATAACAATATCGAAAAATTAAAAGAAGTGTATAAAAAAGCGCATCCGGGCGCCTGATTACTGTAGAAATTTTACTAAAAAATGGCGGCTTTTTACAATAAAATTTATTTGAAATCTTATATATAAAACCTTAACTTGAGGTTGTTGCAAACCCCGCTATACCACAGGGATTACAGCAATAGTTCTTTTATTTAATAATTTCATTGTTCACAGAAATTTAAATTGGATTACTATGAATGTAAACATTCAATCGGTGCATTTTGATGCTGCGTCAACTTTGCTAGAACATGTAAACAAAAAGATCCAGAAGCTGAGTAATTTCCATGACAGAATTACCAACATTGATGTTTATTTAAAACTGGATAATGTATCGCACCAGATCAAGGACAAAGTTGCAGAAATAAAAGTAAATATCCCCAGGCACTCATTTTTCTCAAAAGAATGTTCAAAATCGTTCGAAGAATCTTTCGATAATGCGCTTGATTCAATTATTGAACAGATCAAGCGAAAAAAAACAAAACAAATGCAAGCCGCATAAATTTAAAAAAAGCTCCTTCGGGGGCTTTTTTATTTCCCTTTACCCAATCCCCATTATTTAAAGGTAACGAACCGGCTGTTTGCCATTGGCTGGAAGACTAAAAAATAATCTTGCATAAATTTTTGCATTTGAAGATTTCCATTACCTTTGCCTTCCCAAAAAATGAGGTAGTGAGGCTTTGGGGTACGAAGTTCTTTACAGGATTGACTTTCAACAATATGCCAGTGTAGCTCAGTTGGCCAGAGCAGCTGATTTGTAATCAGCTGGTCGGGGGTTCGAATCCCTCCACTGGCTCAAAGGGCTGAAATGTATCCATGTTAATAGTCAGGCAATGTTTTTCTGATATTTGTTTTTGATTGAAAGGCTTCACACTTATTTTGGGCAAGTAGCCAAGTGGCCAACGGCAACAGACTGTAAATCTGTCCTCTTCGGAGTTCGGTGGTTCGAATCCATCCTTGCCCACAGAATAATTAGAAATTTCAAATTTCAAATTTGAAATGATAAGCGGGAGTAGCTCATTTGGTAGTCCGCCGCGGCGGATCCAATGCTTCAGGTCGCAGGTTCTTTTAAAATAATTGTTTGAAATAATAATTTCAGATTTTAAGCGGGAGTAGCTCATTTGGTAGAGCGGTAGCCTTCCAAGCTTCAGGTGGCCGGTTCGAGCCCGGTCTCCCGCTCAATGAGATTGTCTTAAGGGATAATTTGAGTATAAGTTCTTAAAATTGATTAACAGTGAGAAGCTCATTTGGTAGTCCGCCGTGGCGGATCCAGGCTTCAGGAGTTCCGATTTGATCGGGGTCTCCCGCTCTTTTAGTTTGGTGTTTACAGTTTGAAGTTTTAATGTTGAACCAACTGGAAACTAAAAACAACAAACTCCTGAACTAAGAACGCCGTTGTAGCTCAGGGGTAGAGCACTTCCTTGGTAGGGAAGAGGTCGTGAGTTCGATTCTCACTAACGGCTCCAATTTTTAAAAAAGTGTGATTACAACCTTCGTTACGAAAGTTGTACTTACTAATAAACAAAGCAAATCAGTTTGCAGCCTGTAATGTTTGCGGGATGCAGCTACAATTTTAAACCGCAACTTTAAAACAGATAACAGATGTCAAAAGAGACCTTCAAAAGGGACAAACCCCACGTAAACGTTGGTACTATCGGTCACGTTGACCATGGTAAAACCACTCTTACCGCCGCTATAACTGAAATCCTTTCTAAAAAAGGATTGGCGACGGCAAAAAAATACGATGAAATTGATGGTGCTCCTGAAGAAAAAGAAAGGGGTATTACCATTAATACGGCTCACGTGGAATATCAGACAGCTAACAGGCACTACGCGCACGTAGATTGCCCTGGTCACGCTGACTATGTAAAAAATATGATTACAGGTGCTGCCCAAATGGATGGCGCTATCCTGGTGGTGGCGTCTACCGACGGCCCTATGCCTCAAACAAAAGAGCACATCCTTCTGGCTCGCCAGGTGGGTGTACCCCGCATAGTTGTTTTCATGAACAAGGTTGACCTTGTTGATGATCCTGAATTACTGGAACTGGTTGAAATGGAGATCCGTGAGCTGTTAAGCTCTTACGGTTTCGATGGAGATAATACACCTATTATTAAAGGTTCCGCTACCGGCGCGCTGGCCGGCGACGAAAAATGGGTTGCCGCTATTGATGAGTTAATGGCTGCTGTAGACGATTATATTCCTCTGCCTCCCCGCCCGGTTGATCTTCCGTTCCTGATGAGCGTGGAAGACGTATTCTCCATCACCGGTCGTGGTACTGTGGCTACCGGCCGTATCGAAAGAGGTCGTGTAAAAGTAGGGGAAGCTGTTGAAATAGTAGGTTTGATGGAAAAACCATTGACATCTACAGTAACAGGTGTGGAAATGTTCCGCAAGCTGCTCGACGAAGGAGAAGCTGGTGATAACGCAGGTTTGTTGCTCCGTGGTATTGAAAAAACCCAGATCCGTCGTGGTATGGTTATTTGTAAGCCCGGTTCTATCACTCCGCACACCGAATTTAAAGGTGAAGTATATGTACTGAGTAAAGAAGAAGGTGGCCGTCACACTCCTTTCTTCCAGAAATACCGTCCCCAGTTCTATTTCCGTACTACAGATGTAACAGGTGAAGTTGAATTACCTGCTGGTACTGAGATGGTTATGCCTGGCGATAATACCTCGCTTACTGTTAAACTGATCCAGCCGATCGCGATGGAAAAAGGTCTTAAATTCGCTATCCGCGAAGGTGGACGTACAGTAGGTGCCGGTCAGGTTACTGAAATTATAAAATAAAAGCCTACCTAAATCCTCCCAAAGGGAGGACTTTGGAAAAGCTTTAATACTTTTGCAAAGTACCTTAGGCGGTAAGCTTGGGTACTTTGTAATTTTAAAAGTTCTTTAATTTTTTGCAGCTTTTTTATCCTCCTTTGCAGGGGGATAGAGAGGCTGCTATATACACGGGCATGGTGCAACGGTAGCATACGGGTCTCCAAAACCTTTGATCTGGGTTCGAATCCTAGTGCCCGTGCTATACACTTAATAAAAATATACGGATGAATAAGATAAGTGCTTACTTTAAAGATTCATATCACGAGCTGTTAGAAAAAGTAACATGGCCTAGCTGGCAGCAATTACAGCAATCTACCATGATTGTGCTGGTGGCAACATTGATCATAACCGCAATGGTGTGGGGTATGGATTTTGTAAGCAATAGTTTGTTGAAATTTATTTACTCCTTATTTAAATAGTAATGAACGAAGAAGTAGTAAATGCGCAGGAAACCAAATGGTATGTGTTGCGCGTAGTAAGCGGTAAGGAAAGAAAGGTAAAGGAATACCTTGATAAGGAAATTTCGCGCAGCGACTGGGGTAAAGTGGTAAAGCAGGTTTTTCTTCCGGTAGAAAAAGTATATAAAGTACAGAACGGTAAAAAGGTAATGCGCGAAAGGAACTTCTACCCGGGATATGTAATGATAGAAGTGGAGCCCGGCAAGCTGAACGATGAAATTGTAACTACTATTAAGAATACCAATAGCGTTATCCACTTTTTGGGGAAAGAGAACCCGATCGCCCTACGGAAAGCGGAAGTAAATAAAATGCTGGGTAAGGTAGATGAAATGAGCGATGCGGGGGTTACTATGAGCGAGCCGTTTATAGTTGGCGAAACCATTAAAATTATTGATGGACCATTCAACGACTTTAACGGGGTAATTGAGGAAGTGAATGATGAAAAGAAGAAGCTGAAAGTAAACGTAAAAATATTCGGAAGGGCTACTCCTGTGGAGTTGAATTATATGCAGGTAGAAAAAATTGTATAGTTCTTACTTCGCATCATCTTATAAAAAAGGTCGTCTCTTACATGGAGGCGACCTTTTTAAATTATTACATGCACACTGCTATCTTCTCCATTGGCCTTTTATCCATACTTTTCTTCCATGATGTTGTTTCCAGTATCCGGGCGCCCAGGCATATCCGTGCCGCGCACGTACATAATGCGGCGCTACATACACATATTTCCCGCGATGCCACCTGTATTCAGGACCTACCCAGATAGCACCGGCAAAAGGGGGCGGGGGTGGCGCTACAACCGCTACCGGGCGTCTTTCAGGTACGTATACATGTGATTGTGCCGCGCAGGATGAAAATAGTACCGCTACTATTGCTGTCATCAAAACATTGAAGCTGATCGTTTTCATAACTGTATGTTTTAAGTGAACCTGATGAGTTGACTCAGGGATATAAAAAAAGTTTATAAAGCCGGTTAGGAGATGGCTTATTTTAACATTTTTGCTAGCGAAGTACAATGGATCGGGAACAGCTATTCCTTTATTTTCCGTAACTTGAATAGCAACGATTTTCAGGCAATAATAAAAGTAGTTATATGAAATGGCATGCAGTATTGGGCGAAAAAAGGAAGATAGTAGCTTTCCTGCTGATTGTATTATTGTTGGGCTTAATCAATAATTATTTTAGCAGGAAATATTACAATAACCTCGACAAAAACATGGCTTCCCTGTACAACGATCGTTTAATGCCTGCAAGCTACCTGTTTAAAATAAGCGATCGTTTATACCAGAAAAAGCTGTTGCTTGAAGATAATGGTATTTCCAAAGAATTGCTGCGGACAGAACTAAAGCAACACGATTTGGAAATTGAGAATATTATAGCCGACTATCGCAAAACCTATCTTACAAATGCGGAAGAAAGCCAATGGAATAAATTTTTGCTTCACCTGGAAAGCTATAATACTGCGGAGGCAGCCTTTCTTACCGCCTCAGATCGTGATGTTCAACAAGAAAAAGTCATTCAATCCAGCTTTAAGAGCGCATTAATGTCGCTTAACGAGCTGAACGATATACAAACGAGCGAAGGCGCATTGTTGCAGATAGATTCACACAATCTTATAACCAGCACTTTACTCCAGGCATACCTGGAAGTGTCGCTTCTTTTTATTATGGGCATTGCTGTTTTAATGCTGCTGGTCATTCCTGAAAAAGCGGTATACCCGGTATCGCACAGGTATTTGTTTAACTAATGCTTCGTTGCAGCATCAAACCACAAAAGAGGCTTAATGTGCCGCTTTGTAATGTTGCAGCAGCATGTCTCCGCCAAAATCGTTTTTCAAATCTCTCACAACTGTGTGGATGTGATTGGCATTATTCTGCGAATTGTCGTATTCAATAATAATAGTGGGTCCCTGTATGCGATAATAATAAGCTTTCCCTTTACCCGGTTGTGTAAAACCTGCCCATGCAAAACGAAGATTGTCCAGCCCCGCTTTTTTAATTTCGGCCAGCATTTCATCCGCAAACAATTTGGTATACCGGTGTATATACAGCTCCAGCAGTTGCATCAGCAATTGTTTATTGCCGGCAGACAGCTCACTATAGCGGATGCCATCCGGGTTTTCAATCATGGCTTTCCGGCTTGCCCCGGTAATAATATCTCCAGGGGCTGTATCGCCTGTCAGCGCTTTTTCCAGCTCTTCTTTCGAAAGCGCATTCAGCAGGGCAAAGCCTTTTTCAGTTTCTTCTTTAAGCACCTGCTTTCCTGTTTGCGGTCCGTCGTTTACAATAGCCGGGTTGGAACCCAGGAAGGAAGGGGTGCCGGATAGCAGTTTTTTGTCGGATGCTGAAAAGTTGAAAGAAATATGATGTCCTTCAAAACGCCAGCCCCATACTGTACCGGTTCGGGGTGTTCCAAATATGGTCAGGAAGTATTTTCCGGGGTCACGGTAATCACTACCCGCCGGTTGATTTTCAAGTACCTTCAGCACGTTTTCCAGTTGAATGATAGCACTCACCTTGTCTGCTGTTTTATCCGACAGGCAACTCTTCAGCATGTTGAAGGCGGCCGTTCGCTGTTGGGCGTTCAATTCTTTTAAAGCAATTCCTTTCCTGTTGTTCTTAGGAATAAAATGAAAGTTATAGCGTTCGTCTGAATCGAAATTTAGTATTGCTTTACCACGTTGTTCATTGTTGAGCAGGGTTATAAACGACTGGGCCTTTGCAGCTATATCCTGCGACTGAGCAAATGCAGGAAAAACAAGCAATAGCAGGATGAAGCGCATGGTAACGATTGTTTATGTATAAAGATATTGTAATTGCTTTGCAACCGCCGTAAAATCTGTTGATCCTGCTTTACGCCGTGCAAGGCCTACTTAAAGATAACCTGTGTATTAGCCCGGAAATATTTAATTTTACCGGTATGAACTGGCATATACTTACAATAGAAGATCAATGGAATACCCTGCTGGAAACGTCGCAAACCAGGCCGCAGCTAGTATATAAGCATTCAACCCGCTGCTCCATCAGTTCGGTTGTTAAAGGCAGGCTGGAGCGGGCAGGTGCACCCGATGATGTGGATTTTCATTACCTGGATCTGATCGCTTATCGTTCTTTATCTAATAAAATTGCGGATGATACAGGTATAGTGCATGAATCTCCGCAAGTGCTGCTGATATCTAAAGGAAAGTGTATTTTCAATGAAAGTCATTCGGCAATATTGATGGACGATATTATAGAGGAAAGCAGGGTAGCTTCTTAAGATATACTATTCTTTCCTCCCGATGAACAGGTTCCGGGCATTCTTTCCTGCATTACTTTTACCTTGTAGCATGGGCAACTGCTTAAAATTTTTGATAATAGTATTCTTTTTAGGACAAACAGGGTGCAGGCAATCATCCCTTAATAATGAATACTTACTTGAATTACTTACGCCTGATGAAACCGGTATCCATTTTAGTAATGAAATACAGGAAGATGAAGAATTGAATATTTTGACTTTTGAATATTTCTATAATGGTGCGGGGGTAGGCATCATTGATTTCAATAAAGATGGACTGCAGGATATTTTCTTCACCTCCAATATGGGAGAGAGCAGCCTTTATCTTAATAATGGAAATTTTAAGTTTACGGATGTTACCAAAGAGTCCGGTATCCATACAGCAGGAAAGTGGGCTTCCGGGGTTTCGGTGGTAGACATTAACCAGGATGGTTTTCCTGATTTGTATATATGCTTTGCCGGGCCCTGGAGCACAGACCGCAGAGCCAATGAATTGTACATTAATAACGGAGATCATACTTTTACTGAGAAGGCTGTTCAGTATGGGCTGGCAGATACCGGGCACAGTGTACAATCCGTTTTTTTTGATTACGATTGTGATGGCGACCTGGACATGTATTTGCTAACCAATATTACCGACGAAACAGGACCTAATGTTATTCGCGCCAAACGGGTACATGGCGAAATGGCAAACACGGATCGCTTGTACAGGAATAATGGTAATGGTACATTTACCAATGTTTCAACGGAAGCAGGAATTACGATAGAAGGATATGGACTGGGCGTTGCTGTATGCGACCTGAATGAAGATGGTTGGCCAGACATTTATGTATCGAATGATTATCTTTCGAACGATCTGCTATATATCAACAACCGCAACGGCACTTTTACAGATCATGCCTCTACAGTGTTCAGGCATACCAGCTATTCTGCAATGGGTAACGATGTGGCAGACTACAATAACGATGGCAGGTTAGATATATGCGTGGTAGATATGTTGCCCCCGGATAATTTCCGGAAAAAGATGATGTTTGGCTCCACACCCTACGATCGTTACCGTTCAGAACTCCAGTATGGCTATTCACCTCAATTCATGCGCAACACCCTTCAGTTAAATCGTGGAATGGGTAAGGATGGTTTGCCTGCTTTCAGTGAAATAAGCCAATTGGCAGGGGTTGACGCTACCGACTGGAGCTGGAGTAGCTTATTTGCCGATCTGGATAATGACGGCTGGCGCGACCTGGTAATTACGAACGGCTACCCTCGCGATATAACCAATCGTGATTTTATCAACTTCCGGGCGCAGCAACTGATGAAGATGAATTACAATGAGAGCGTGAGTAAACGTAATATGACCGCGTTAAAGGAACTGGATGGGGCTTTCCTTCCCAATTTTGTTTTTCAGAACCAGAAGGACCTCACTTTTAAGGATCGTTCTGCCGAGTGGGGATTTACGCAAAAAGCATATTCTTCCGGTGCTGCCTATGCTGATCTTGATAATGATGGAGACCTTGATATTATTATCAGTAATACCGGTTTGCCGGCTTCTGTTTATCGTAATAATGCTGAACGGAATGAAACGCATCATTACCTGAAAGTACAGTTGCAGGGCGATGCAGGAAACAGGCAGGGGCTGGGTGCCAAATTAAAATTGTATGCAAACGACCTCCGGTTATACCACGAACATTATCCTGTAAGAGGGTATCAGTCTACTATGGAAGATATAGTACACTTTGGTTTAGGTAAACAAACAAAAATAGACTCACTCCGGCTTGTATGGCCTGATGGCAAAAGCCAATTGTTGTATGATATAAATGCAGACCAGGTGCTGCGTGTTTCATATGCCGACAGCAGCTTTGATACTGCCGTAGAAAAACCCGATGATTCGCCCCTGTTATTTATGCAGGCTAATAAGAAGTATAATATAGCGTTTAAACATAAAGAAACACCCTACACCGACTTTAACATACAACCGTTATTACCCCATAAGTTTTCTCAAAGTGGCGCCGGGTTGGCTGTAGGAGATATAAATGGCGACGGCAGAGAAGACTTTTTTGCCGGAGGCGGTTATAATCAACCGGGCCGGTTGTTTTTTCAGCAACCGGATGAACGCTTTATTTCAAGACCGCTGGTAAGCGAAAAAAAAATCGAGGAAGACATGGGCGCCCTGTTTTTTGATGCTGACAATGATGGCGACCTGGATCTGTATGTTGTGAGTGGCGGAAACGAATTTGACAGCGGCTCTCCTTACTACCAGGACAGGTTATATATAAATGATGGCAAAGGAGTATTTAGCTTAGATAAAGATGCGTTGCCGGGAAGTATGAATGTAAGCGGGTCGTGTGTAGTAGCCGCTGACTTTGATAAAGATGGCGACCTGGATCTTTTTGTAGGAGGGAGGATTACGCCGCAACATTATCCCGATGCCGGCAGGAGTAGGATACTTGAAAACAACAAAGGCGTTTTTACTGATGTGACCAATAAAAAAGCTCCGGAACTGGGTTCTATTGGCATGGTTACGGCGGCTTTATGGACTGACATGAACAATGATGGTAATATTGACCTGATAGTAGTAGGGGAATGGATGCCTGTAACTGTATTTATGAATACTAATGGCAGGTTTACCAATGTTACCGATCAACTGGGTTTAACGCATACTGTTGGTTGGTGGAACAGCATACAGGGCACAGATTTCGACCAGGATGGTAAAACAGATTATATACTGGGAAATCTTGGTTGGAACAGCCGTTTCCGCACATCTCCTGAAAATCCACTTGAAATATACACGTCAGACTTTAGCGGAACAGGCACCAGGGATCCCATCATTACCTACAGCCAGGGCGGCAACAGTTACCCTATCCATCCCCGTGATGATGTGATGCAAAGGCTTCCTGTTCTAAAAAAGAAGTTTCAATCGTATAAAGACTATGCTAATGCAACTATAAAGGATATTTTCGCTCCTGAGGTACTGCAAAAAGCCATGCACCTTCAGGCAAATATTTTTAGTTCGGTTTACCTGCATAATAATGGCAGCGAACCCTGGCAGTTTACAGCGCTTCCGGTTGAAGCGCAGTTTGCTCCTATATTTGGTTTATTATGTAATGATTATGACAACGATGGTTTTAAAGATGTATTACTTACAGGGAACTGGTACGCTACAGAAGTAATATCAGGACAGTATGATGCTTGTAAAGGCTTGTTTTTAAAGGGAGATAGTAAGGGTGGATTTACAGTAAAAGAAAATGGCTTTCGTATAGAGGGCGATGCCAAAGGATTGGCTGAAATAATGGTAAGACGCGACAGGTTTCTTTATCTGTCGCTCATTAATAATGACAGTATGATTGTGTTAGAGAAAAATGACCGTGAACAGCCGCGCGTTGTCAGGTTGAAGCGTGATGATGCGTACGCTGTTATTCAAACAAAAGAAGGTAAGTCACTCAAAGAAGAATTTTATTATGGCTCGGGCTATCTTTCACAAACAGGAAGATATTTGCGTATACCTGCTGATGCGGTTGCCGTAACCGTGTATAATTTTAAAGGGGAGGGAAGAAAGGAATAATCTGGATCAGTTGATTGGGGATAATTGAACTATAGCAGGGAGTTTTCCAATTGCTGTATTATTAATGTCTCAGCCTAATTACCCTGGCCATCCAGTTTCGAAAAATACCGTATCTCATACCTTTCCTGGTTTTTGCCGGGAAAAATAAAATCCCTGTTTTTTTTAAGCACCATATTTTTATCTGTAAGCTGCAATATTTTAAAATCAGATACGAGATTGCCCTGCATATCCCTTAAAACAATAGAAGTATCGGTAGTTGAATAATAGAATAGCAGTTCCCTGTCCATTCCTTCATGAGTTGCAATACTGTCTTTCCTGTACCTGAATATTTCCTTTGGATAAGGAGTTCTGTTCATGTAGCCAAAGCCGTTATAATAATCATAAATGGAGTCTGTTTGCCAAGTGGTACCTGTAATAGCGGAACGTACGTCGGCTCTTTTGCATTGTTGCAGAGTAAGTGTCAGCAAAGTGCAGATACATAGTGTAAAGAAAGGAGCATTCATTCGGATATAATATTCTGCAGAAAACAGGCTTTTAGCCGTATTGCAAAAAACATCCCCGGATGTATTTACCATACCGTAGCAATGGTAAAACGCCGGGGATGTATATTAAAAATTAATCAAAATCGGGGTTCTGAACAAGCACGCCGTTGCTCAGGTCAATTTGCCGCTGGGGTATAGGGAACAGGTAATTTTTAGGAACGTTGAAAGTACGAGCCGGTTTAAAAGTGCCTCTCGGAATGGCATAATGTGCCGGCAGATTAATAAGGCCTGCTTTGCTCCAGCGCATTAAATCCTGGTGGCGTTCATTCTCTCCGGCAAGTTCTACGCGCCTTTCATGCATCAGGTCTTCCATTGTCGCGTTCTCAACATCTGGCAGCCCATTTCTATCACGTACTGCATTTATTTCTGCATCACCATCCTGCGAAGAACGGATCTTTGCTTCTGCTACCAGCAGGTATACATCAGCAGCGCGAAGTATAGGAATATTCATATTGTTGTCTAAGCCTCCGTCTTCCCTCCATGAATTGTATTTTCTGAAAAAATACCCTGTGTTGGTGAGCCCCGCGGGCACAGCAGTAGGGCCGGAAGATCCGCCTATATCAATAATATCACCAACACCGGCAATACTGTATTTACGCCGTGGATCATCGGGTTCAAACTCATCTGCCAGGTCCTGGATTGGTTCCTGGAAACCCCATCCGCCCCATGGCCTCGGTCCATAGTAGATAGATGCAACATTTTCTGTCCACCCATCGGTACACTGAATTGCAAAAAGCATTTCAGGATTGTTTTTGGTATCTGGTTTAAAATTATCTCCGAAGCTTCCTGCCAGCGGGTATGGTCCGTTGATCACTTTATTGCCATACTCTATTGCTTTCGGCCAGTTTTCCTGGTAAACATAAAATTTAGCAAGAAAACCCCATGCAGCCCCTTTTGTTGCCCTGCCTATATTGGCGGCATCATATTGTTCCTGCAAAAGATCAGCAGCTTGTAGCCAGTCATTTTCAATGATTAGCTTCATTGAGTCAAGAGAAGCTTTAGGCTTATTGAAGTTATTGGCAATAGCATCTTCTTCCAGTATTAACGGTACCTGCCCGTATATTTTGTAAAATAACCAGTACATGAATCCTCTCATAAAATGAGCTTCACCCAGTATACGGTTTTTCAATGTTTGGTCCATATCTATATCAGGAACATTGATCAATACTGCGTTGGCTCTCGAAATCACTTCATATTTTCTTGCCCAGCTATCGTTTAACTGTACATTGCTGGGGTCGTAAGTGAAATCTTCAATAGCCTGGTCTTCCGGGTGGTCACCTGCACGCCACTGGTCATCTGAGCAAATATCCCAGGTTTGTTCGGTATGTGCATATAAGTATTCATCACCCAAATACGAGTACAATGCATTAGACGCTGCAATGGCATCGTCTGCATTGCGCCAGAAATCAGCAGAGGTAGACTGCCCATAGGGTGTTGATTCAAGAAATTTTTTACTGCAACCGGCAGTAGCTATTAAAATAAGGGCGTAAACCGGTATATATATATTGTATTTCATTGTATAACTTTTGGTCTTTAAATTAAAATGTAACATTCAGTCCAAATGTCCAACTGCGCGATTGCGGGTACTGTGCATAGTCTACATTTATTTGCCTGTTTCCATCGGTATAACCAAGTTCCGGATCCAGCCCTGAATATTTTGTGAATGTGAACACATTTTGTCCCGTAATATATACTCTGAGTTTGCTGATGCCTACTTTAGCAGTTAAGCCGGCGGGAAGTGTATATCCCAATACAGCATTCTTTAAACGAAGGAAATCACCCTTTTCAATGAACATATCCGAAGTACGGTAGTTAAGGTTGTTTCTTAACGTGGTCATTCGGGGTATAGTATTGCTGGTGCCCGCTCCTGTCCAGCGATCTTTTGTTTCGGCATACATATTAAATGAATACGTGGGATCAAGCCCCTGCATCCTGTCGGCATTAAAGATGCTTAACCCGGCATTGCCCAGGAAGAACAAGGTAAGATCAAAGCCCTTGTATTCCAGGTTTGCATTAAAGCCATAAACAACTTTAGGATGGGGGCTACCGAGTATAGTGCGGTCGTCTTCGTTAATAATACCATCGTTATTCAGATCAATGAAGCGAACATCGCCGGGTCGTATTAAACCATCGGTTCTGCGGGAGTCGTTAGCAATATTGGCATCTTTGTCAATATCATCCTGTGTTTGATACAAACCATCTGTTTTCCAGCCATAAAAAACCCCGATCGGGTGACCTTCGTAGGTCCTGGATATTTCCTGGTTAGGTCTGCCATAAAACACTGAACCGATATAGTTCCCATCGTAGAGCTTAATTACTTTATTTTTTATAAAAGCGGCATTACCACTTAACGAGTAATTGAATGCACCTGCAGAATTGCGGTAAGTGAGATCAATTTCAAGTCCCTGGTTGCGTAATATGCCTACGTTTTGATCGGGCACCGCTGCAATGCCAATCGTACCTACTGTAGGAGGCGCCAGCAGCATATCCTTGGTATTCTTTATAAAATAGTTAATGTTAACCTGTAAAGTACGACTCAGCATTTCAGCAGTTAGGCCGATATTAGTCATTTCCGCTGTCTCCCATGAAATGTTGAGGTTGGGAATACGTGATTGAGTAGAACCTACAACGGTATTGTTGCCGAAAGAATAACGATGACCACCGCCAATCAATGCAAGATATTGAAGCGATGCTACATTCTGGTTACCCAATTGCCCCCATCCACCTGTGAGCTTTAATTCATCAAAGAAGGTTACGTTTTTAAAGAATTGCTCATTTGATATTCTCCAGCCGGCCGAAAATGCAGGGAAATATCCCCATTTGTTGTCATCGGCAAATTTGGAAGAACCATCGGCACGAAACGTTGCGGTTAACAGGTAGCGCTTGTCAAAATCGTAATTGATCCTTCCGAACCACGATGAGAGTGCATCGTAAGTACGGTTGCCACCTATGGCCCTGAGTGTTTGACCAACATCCAGGTAACGCTGGTTAGAATTTTCGTTAATAAAATCTCTTTTAGCAGCGCTAAAGTAGTCGCCATTAAAAGACTGGGCTGTATAACCGCCTACAACATCAACCTTATGCTTGTCAGCAAAAATTTTATTGTAAGAAAGGAAGTATTCGCCCAGCAGGGAGTAAGACTCGCTGAAGCTTCTGCTCAATTCGTTATTATTGTTTGTACGGGTTTGATCTGTAATAATAATGCTGAAGTTTTTTGCGGTATAATGGTTGGCATCCAGCCCCAGGTTGGCTTTTAATTTCAAGCCTTTTATAATTTCAAGCTCTGCGGTAACATTACCCAGTATCCTGTTGTTAATATTAGCGGCATCGGTAGTTGCTGCTGTAAACACAGGATTGTTGATGTCTCCATATTCATTAGAAGCTTTGGAGGTACCCCATGTGCCATCATCATATGTAACCGGGATAAACGGCATAAAACGAATCGCACTCCAGATAACGCCTGTTTGTGCAGACAATGTATTCAACGCATTGTCTCTTGAATTGGTCAATTGTATGCTTTCGCCGATTTTTAATCTTTTGCCTATTTTGTGATCTGAGTTTAAGCGAACACTTAAACGGCGGAAATAAGAATTGGTAATAACACCCTGCTCATCGTAATAACCGCCGGATAACATATAAGAAGAGTTAACTCCGCCCCCGGCAACAGATACATCTACATTGTTCACTTTTCCTTTCCGGAAAAGAGCATCCTGCCAGTTAGTGCGTTGCACCAGGTTGTCAGGATTATTCCACACCTCGTTAACAGGAAGACCATCATTGGTATATCTTTCTTTTTTTAGTTCTACCAATGTGGGAGCATCAAGCATATCAAGTGTTTTAATTACACTGGAAGTACCTGTATAAGCGTTGATGGTTAAGCGGGAGGGTTGTTCATAGCCACCTCTTCTGGTAGTAACAATTACAACTCCATTGGCGGCACGTGTTCCATATATGGCGGATGCCGAAGCGTCTTTCAATACTTCTATTGACTCAATATCATTGGGATTAACAGAGTTAAGCCCGCCTGCGGGTACGCCATCAATAATTACCAGTGGGTCGGCATTGTTAATGGTTCCTGTACCACGTATACGGATGCTTCCTGCATTTCCGGGGCTACCGCCGTTTCTTACTACATTCACACCCGCGCTCCTGCCCTGCAGCGCCTGTGTAGCTCCCGAAACCGGCAGGTTTTGTATTTCAGAACCTTTTACCGATGCAACAGCGCCTGTTACATCCTTTTTCTGTTGTGTACCATAACCTACTACTACCACTTCAGAAAGAGATGCGGCAGCCGTAGCCAATATTACATTGATTTCTGATTTTCCGGCAACGGAAATTTCCTGGGTGGTGTAACCGGTAAAGGAGAAAACGAGAATGGCATTAGCGGAACCGACACTGATGGAGTAGTTTCCACCCGCATCAGACATGGTACCATCATTTGTTCCTTTTACAGAAATCGTTACACCTTGAATGGCTTCTCCTGTAGATTGGTCTGTTATTTTACCTTTTACAACAGACTGCCCCAATGCAAAGGCTGACAAGCAGCTTGCTATAAGGCATAACAGGAGAATCCTGGGCAATGGAGATTGTCTCATAATAATTGGAGTTAAGCAGTTTTAGAAATAAAAATTTAATAATTAGGGATCAATGATCCGGTGTATCATAAAGCGCTGTTATATTGTAATTTTATCCGGTAAATCGCTTTATATGGATTGTTATTTGTGCGTTAAGCAGAACAGGCGCTCACTTGTTTATGTACATGGTTTCAAGGAGCTTATGTGTAAATAGTTATCAGAATTTTAAGTTTCATTCTACACTCTTGAGCATTTCAAATGCAAACAAATGAAAGCTTACGTAAACATAGCGTTATTCAATTAATAAAAACACTTAGTAATACTTGCAAACGTTTGCAATTTTTTTGATAACATTGAAAAAGTGAAGCATATATGGTTGAGATGTATAATTATTTATTATTATATATTTGCTCTTAATGAGATTCTTTCCAATGGACAATTGTATACCGGCATTGCTGCATAGCCGGTTAGGAATGTACGGGAACTTATTTTGTTGGTAAACGCTTGCTAACTTCTGAAGTAATTAATCAAAATAAAACGCCTGCATGAGCTGCAGGCGTTTTATTTTATATGAATGTTTTTTTTATTAGCCGAACATTTCTTTTACCCTTTCAAAAAAGCTTTTGTCTCCTTTTCCGGGCTGTGGTTTAAAGTTGGGGGAGTCCTGCATTTTTTCAAGCATCGCTTTTTCTTCGCTGCTTACATTTTGTGGCACCCATACATTTACGTGGATCAACTGGTCGCCTTTTTCATATGAATTGACTGCAGGGAATCCTTTTCCTTTCAGGCGGAATATTTTGCCACTTTGTGTTCCGGCCGGGATTTTTAACCGGTATCTTGATTTTCCTTCTATTGTTGGAACCTCCACCTGTACGCCAAAAACGGCTTCTACAAACGAAATATGAAGATCGTATATAACATTCAGTCCATCGCGCTTTAACTCAGGGTGAGCTTCTTCTTCAATCAATATGATCAGGTCTCCGGGGGCGCCTCCTCTTTCTCCCATATTACCTTTGCCACTCATGCTTAGCTGCATCCCTTCCTGAACGCCAGCAGGTATTTCTATATTTACGGTCTCTTCACCGTAAACTCTTCCTTCACCTTTACACGAAGTACATTTATTGGTAATAGTAGTGCCCTCGCCATTGCAGGTAGAGCAGGTAGTAACGGTTTGCATCTGCCCCAAAAAAGTATTCTGCACTTTTCTTACCTGACCCGTTCCTCCGCATGTAGCGCAGGTTTGAACGCCGCCCCTGTCTTTTGCCCCGCTTCCGTTGCAGGTATTGCAGCTTACATATTTTTTTACTTTGATGGTTTTGGTAGCCCCATTGGCTATCTCTTCATAATTCAGCCTGATCTTTACCCTTAAATTACTGCCTCTTACGCCCCGCGACCGTCCGCCGCTTCTGCTCCTGGAGCTTCCGCCAAAAAAGCTCCCGAAAATATCATCGCCAAATACATCACCAAAATGACTGAAAATATCGTCCATGTTCATACCGCCGCCGCCAAATCCGCCGCGGTTGCCCAGTCCGGCATGCCCGAAGCGATCGTATTGCGCTTTCTTGGTTTCATCGCTCAATACCTCGTAAGCTTCAGCCGCTTCTTTAAACTTTTCCTCAGCCGCTTTATCTCCGGGGTTTCGGTCGGGGTGGTACTGCATGGCTACTTTCCTGTATGCTTTCTTTATCTCATCTCCCGACGCACTTTTGGAAACACCCAGCACCTCGTAATAGTCTCTTTTCATAAATGTATTATAGTAATCTGAAATTGTGTTCAGGGCAGGATGATGCCCGTATTATTGCCCTACTACCACTTTCGCAAAACGGATGATCTTATCATTAAGGTAATACCCTTTAACTACTTCATCTATAACTTTTCCTTTTAATTTTTCTGATGGTGCAGGTATCTGGCTGATCGCTTCTTCCTGATCGGCATCAAATTCTTTTCCTTTAACGTCCATAGGCTTTAAACCTCTGGCACTTAACACCGACCTTAACTTATTAAATACAAGCTGCACGCCCTCGGTAACAGCATTGTTCATCCCCGAGTCCTGTAATTGCTTTTCGGCACGGTCGCAGTCGTCCAGCACTTCCAGTAACGAAACAATCACCTCTTTACCGGCTGTTTGTATCAGTTCTACCCTTTCTTTCGCATTCCTGCGTTTGAAATTGTCGAATTCCGCATATAAACGTACATATTTATCTTTTTGTTCTGCCAATTCGGCCCGTAAGGTTTCCGCTTCACCTGCCACTTCCTCAGAAAAATCCGGCGAGTCTGTCAGATTCTCATCCTCACCCTGCCCGGAGCCACCTTTGGGATTAATATCTTCCTGATTTTCAGCATTTTTATTCATAAAATCTTTCATAATTGCTTTTTATTAATGAATGCCTAGTTTATTTACAACAAGTTTGCCAACAAAAATCTAAGGTCAAAATGACGGGGGAGGGGAGGCGGGTTACAGGTTTCGGGTTTGGAAATTTGAGATTGGATATTTGAAATTTGACATGGATTGTTGACAGCTAGTAGCTGACAGCTCATTTCAAATCAGGAATCAAAAACTCCAAACCGGTTCACTTCACCAGCTCGCCTTTTAAGCGTAACAGTTCCGTTTCGGCAAGCTTGGTATTGTAGCGGGCGGCTATCAAGCGGTCGTAGGCGTCTTCCAGGCTTTTTTGGGCTTCGCGAAGCTCAAGAAAAGTAGATACGCCCTGCTTAAAACGTTCCATGGCAATGAATACATTTTCTTTAGCTAATTGTATATTTTCTTCCTCCAGCTTTAACGCGTTCAGCAGGAAACGGTAGTTATTATACCCAATGCGTATGCTTACATTTACAATTGTTTTTTGCTTTGCCAATGTTATTTCATTATAGGCTATGTCGTTTTTTGCCTGTTTAACAGACCTGTTTACATTCATATAATTCAGTAACGGCACCGTAGCGGTAAAGCCAAAATTAAATCCGCGGTTGCGGTTGAATATGGGTGAAACCGGGTTTACATTGTTTACATTGTTATTTTGGGTGAAATTGTAGCCCGACAAAAAAGATATGGATGGCCACCGCGCTCCCTGTGCCTGGCGCAACATTGTGTTTGAAATGTCCAGGTTTTTTAATGCCTGTAATATGCCGGGGTTGGTTAGTTCAATATTATTCTGGATCTCGGTAATATCCATTGCGTCATTAATGGGTATGCTGTCTGCAACCTCAAAAGAAACCGGCAACTGCATACCGGTTAACTGGTTCAATTGTTCCTTTGCCTGCATCATAATGGTTTGTTGCTGCAGATGCAATGCTTTCTGTGCGTTCAAATCTACTTTCGCCTGCAGCAGTTCGGGTTTGGTTCCCAGGCCCACCGACAATTTTCTGTCTGCCAGCTTTACCCGCTCTTCATTAATAGACATCTGCTCTTCTATGGCTTTCAGTTGCTGCTTTTGCCGCACTATGATAAAGTAGGAGTTGATAACTTCAGCGGTAGAATTAATGACCTGGTCTTTAAGCTGTATGTTTGCGAGGTCGTACAATTGATTGATCCTGTCGCGCGTGGCGAACATCCTCAGCCCGTCAAACAAAACCCAGTTAAGGCTTACAGCGGCATTAAGGTTGGTAGTTTGTATACCGCTGCCGGAGCTTTCGGGTCTTCCTTCCACCTGCACTTTTTGCGCGGATGTGGTGCGGGTTCTGCCTGCGGTTCCGTTTATTGCCGGCAAAAAACCACCATAGATATACTGCCTGTCAATTGCTGCCGCTGCCGAATCGTTACTGAACAGCAAAATATCGTAGTTATGTTGCAACGCCGCGGCAATGGCATCCTGCAGGGTTACCATTTGCTGCGCCTGCATTTTGTTATATACGCTGCAAAACAATATTACCAGACCGATGATTCTTTTTCCTGCCATAAGGTTACGCTCTTTTTTCTTCAGTAAGAAACTGATCAATATTATTTTTTCTTTTTTGAGCTGCCATATAACTGTAAGCTGCCGGTATAACAAACAGAGTAAGTATCAACGAAAATGTTATTCCCCCCACAATTACAATACCCAACGGAATACGGCTGGTGGCCGCGGCCCCTAAAGACAAAGCGATAGGCAGCGCGCCCAGGGCCATTGCCAGGCTGGTCATTAAAATGGGGCGCAAACGGGCCACGGCTGCTTCAATTACCGCGGTTGATTTGCTTTGTCCCGCCATTTGTTTCTGATTAGCAAATTCCACTATCAGTATACCGTTCTTGGTAACCAGCCCTATCAGCATGATCATGCCTATTTGCGAAAAAATGTTCAGTGTTTGACCAAATAGCCACAGGCACAGGAAAGCGCCCGCTACTGCCAGCGGAACGGTAACAATAATAATAAGAGGATCAATAAAGCTTTCGAACTGGGCAGCCAGCAGCAGGAATATCAATACCAGCGCCATTACAAAAGCGAACATGGTATTACCCGAGCTTTCCGCAAAGTCGCGCGATGTACCCGCCAGTGACGTTGCAAAAGTATCATCCAGCAACCTGTCGGCTATTTTCTGCATGGCTTTAATACCATCACCCAAAGCATAACCCGGCGCCAACCCGGCAGAAATGGTGGCGGATTTATAGCGGTTGAAATGGTAGATGGTAGGAGGGGTGGTACTTTCTTCTACAGTAACCAGGTTGTCCAGCGAAATACTTTCGTTTCGCTGGTTGCGTACATAAATATTCTTCAGGTCAGTGGGCTTGTTCCTGTCGTCGCGCGGTACCTGGCCTATTACCTGGTATTGTTTTCCGTCTTTAGTAAAATACCCCAACCGCCGGTTGCTGTATGCCAGTTGCAATGCTTCAGATACCACATCTATACTAACACCCAGCGAACTGGCTTTTAACCGGTCTACCTTAACAGACAGCTCAGGCTTATTAAACTTCAGGTCAATATCCACACCCTGGAATGCAGGATCTTTTTGAGCTTCTTCTAAAAATTGTGGTAGTATTTCGGTAAGCTTATCAAAATTGTTATTCTGCACTACAAACTGCACAGGTAAGCCGCCACCTCTGCGTCCTACGGAAATTGTTTGTTCCTGCGTGGCAAAAGCTCTTCCCTCCGGGAACCTGAACAGGTTTTTGTTCACCATATCCACTAGTTCCTGCTGCGAGTGTTCCCTGTATTTGGGGTCTACCAGGATGGTTCTTAAAAAACCGGTATTTACAGAACCCGATCCCGAAAAGCCGGGAGCAGTTACCGTAAGCACCGATTCAATGCCCGGAATAGAATCCATTACAAACCCGGTAAGCCGGTCTATATATTTATCGGTATAGTCAAACGATGAGCCTTCGGGCATGGTAACCTGTAGCCTGAACTGGTTACGATCTTCCATGGGAGCTACCTCGGATTTCAGGTTGATGCCGATAAAATAAATTAAGCCTATGCAGGCCAGGAAAATGAGGATCGCTATCCACTTTACCTTCATAAATGCCGAAAGCCATTTATGATATCCGTTTTCCATACCTTTGAAAAAAGGTTCCGTTACCCTGTAAAACCAGCCATGCTTATGCACGTTTTTAGTAAGCTTTATATTTAAAACCGGCGTTAACGTAAGCGATACGAAAGCCGAAACCAGCACGGCGCCGGCCACCACTATACCAAACTCACGGAAAAGGCTACCCACAAAACCCTGCAGGAAGATGATGGGCAGGAATATTACGGCAAGGGTGAGCGAAGTAGCTATTACAGCAAAATAGATCTCTTTGGAACCTTCCAGCGCTGCCTGCCATTTGTTCATGCCCTGTTCCATTTTTTTATAAATGTTTTCCGTTACCACAATGCCGTCATCTACCACCAGCCCGGTTGCCAGTACAATACCCAGCAGGCTAAGCACATTAATGGTAAACCCGCACAGGTACATGATAAAAAAGGCTGCTATTAACGATACGGGTATATCTATTAACGGGCGGATAGCAATAAGCCACGAACGGAAGAACAGGTATATGATCAATACCACCAGCCCCACTGCTATCATCAGCGTTTCTTCTACTTCGAGTATAGAGCGTTTAATGAATACGGTATTATCTCTTGCTATGCCCAATACTATATCATCGGGTATTTCCTTTTTCAGGTGTTCGTACCTTTTATAGAATTCATCGGCAATGGCAACGTAATTAGATCCTGGCATGGGAATAATTGCCAGGGCTATCATAGGAACCCCGTTGAACTTTAAAACCGTTTCTTCATTTTCAGGCCCCAGTATTACCTCTGCTACATCCTTAACCCGTATGGTGCTTGTGCCGGTATTTCTGATGATGATATTGCTGAATTCTTCCTCGGTTGTTAATCTTCCAAAAGTTCTAACAGCCAGCTCGGTATTGGATCCCGCTATTTTGCCGGAGGGCAGCTCAATATTTTCGCGCTGCAGGGCAGCCTGCACATCCTGAAAAGTAAGTCCGTAAGAATTTAATTTGGATGGCTCGAACCATATGCGCATGGCATATTTTTTCTCTCCCCATATCTGCAACGCGCTTACTCCCGGTATGGTTTGTAATCTTTCCTGCAGTACATTGGTGGCGTATTCCGTTACCTGCAGTTGGTTGCGGGTATTGCTTTGTACGGTCATTGAAATAATAGCATCGGAGCTCGCGTCTGCCTTGGTAACTACCGGGGGGGCATCCAGGTCCTGCGGAAGGTTCCGGAGCGATTGAGATACTTTGTCCCGCACATCATTGGCTGCGGCTTCAAGGTCTATTCCCAGGTCGAACTCTACCGTAATGTTGCTGTTGCCCTGGCTGCTGCTGGAGGTAATATTTTTAATGCCTGCAATGCCATTGATAGATTTTTCAATGGGCTCCGTTATCTGCGATTCAATAATGTCGGCATTGGCACCGGCATAATTGGTACGCACATTAATAACCGGAGGGTCAATGGCAGGATAGTCTCTCACTCCTAAAAATGAAAAACCGATCACGCCAAAAATAACGATCAGTATGCTGGCAACAGTTGCCAGCACCGGCCGCCTCAAGCTTAGTTCTGAAATGTTCATTACTGTACGTTGCTCAATTGAATTTGAGAATTGGGTTTGATCGCCATCAGTCCTGATATCAATACCGTATCGCCGATGTTCACACCACTGGCAACCTGTATGTATGCCGAATCACGGATGCCGGTGGTTACTTCTTTAAAATCCGGTTTGCCATTTCGATATATGATCACCTGTTTTCCCCTGGATAAAGGTATGATTGCCTGTGTTGGTACTATAATGGCATTATTGTCCCTGTCAAGATCAAGGTCTACTTTAGCATAAGCGCCCGGTACCAAAGCGGGGTCGTTGTTTTTTACCAGTCCTTTTACGTTCAGGCTTCGCGTATTGGCGTCAATAAAGTATTCGGTAGCCATTACGGTAGCGCTGAATGCTTTACCGGCGCCATCTATGGCAAAGCTTACCTTTTTGCCGGGCTTAAAAACAGTGCTGTATTTTTCGGGCACGGTAAACTCAAGCTTTAGTTGATCTACCTGCCGTATGGTTGCAATAATATCGGCGGGCGATACATAAGCGCCCAGGCTCACATTTCTTAACCCGATACGACCGTCGAAGGGCGCCCTTATTTCTGTTTTGGTAATGCTTACTTTTACCAGCTCAATATCTGCCTTGTTATTGTTTACCTGTAATTCACTCAGGTCAACATCCTGCTGGCTGATGCCCTGTATTTTCAGCAGCTCCTTATACCGTTCTACCGTTTTTTCATTTATTTCCAGTTGTACTTCCAGTTTCCTTAATTGCGCCTTCAGGTCTTCATCAAAAAGTTTGGCAAGCAATGCTCCTTTTTTTACAAAGGCGCCCTCGGTAAAATGAATACTTACCAGGCGGCCGGAAATTTCGGGGCGTATATCGGTACCCTCGGCTGGTAATATGGAACCGGGTACCTGGATATTTTCGCTCAGCGCCTGTGTTTTAGCTATAAAAGCATCGGCGCTAACGGGCTTGTTGCGGGAGGGCAGCGCATTCGGCGCTTCTTCTTTCTTTTCGGACTTACATGAAAAAAGTAAGCCCAGGACAAGCATGGATACTGATAACTTTCTCATTAACAGCGAAGCTAATACAATTTAAAATGGCAGGGATTGGCCATGCTCATTTGGCAGGTTAATTAATGTTAAATCGGTTGACTATCAGGTGTTAGCTATCAGCTATCAGGTTTCAGGTTTAGCACATGCACACAACTTCAAACAATAAACTCCAAATATTCACAATCTCAGATCAGAGATCAACAAATCAGCAATCCGCAATGCTCATAGCCGACTACCGATAGCTCATCCCCCACTGTATCAAAAACGAACACATAGTGTATCATGAACGTACGAAATAAACCTATATTAGTGCTTAAATTATTGATAGTCAATAAATTTATATTCTGGCATAGGTTTCACTAATAAAGCTGTGTTTCCCACATGTTGATTTTTTGCCTCCCGGGTAATATGCCGGGAGGTTTTTAAGAACAGAAGGGGCGGAGCGGTAAAAAAGCTGCTAAAATTGAAAAGATGAATATGGACAGAGTAATACAAAAGAAGAAATGGAATGCTAAAAGAATTCTTACAATAGCCGGTGTAGCGGGAATTATTGCCCTGATCGCCGCCAGCTATTTTTTTACATCGGGCAAATCGAGGTTGAATGTAGATCTTGAAAGAATTACTATCAGCGAAGTAAAAGAAGGAATTTTCCAGGAAACCATTCCTGTAAATGGTGTTGTGCTTCCTATTACCAGCATTTACCTTGATGCCCAGGAGGGAGGCCGCGTGGAAGAAAAATATGTGGAAGATGGCGCTATTATGAAAAAAGGAGAACCGATCCTGCGGTTATCCAATACAGATTTAATGATGTCGTTGATGAGCCAGCAAAACCAGGTATACAATACCCTAACGCAAATGCAGATCAATAGCAACAACGCTTCTCAAAATACCGTATCCAGGCTGAACCAGATGGCAGATGTGGAAAGCCTGTTGAAAGAAGCGGAGCGGCTATACAATCTTAATAAAGAGCTGTATGAGCAAAAAGTAATAGGCTCGCAGGAGTTCAGGCAATCTGAGATCAATTATAAATACCTGGTGGATAAAAAGAAATTGACGGAACGTATACTTGAGCAGGATTCTATATCGAGATTGCAGCAGGCGAAGCAGGACAAACAATCTTTTGCAGGTTCGCAGCAGGCTTTGAATATTATGCAGAAAAAAGTAGGAGACCTGATCGTACGCGCTCCTGTAGACGGGCAGCTCACATCGCTGGATGTTGAAATAGGACAGAATAAAAATAAAGGTGAAAGGCTGGGACAGATAGATGTGCTGAGCGGCTTTAAAGTGAGGGTAGATGTGGATGAGCATTATATTTCGAGAATATACCCGGGGCAGAGAGGGCGTTTTACATTTGCAGATACTTCGTATGTGCTGGAAATAAAAAAAGTATACACGCAGGTTACACAGGGCCGGTTCCAGGTAGATATGGAATTTGTTGATAAAGTACCCAAAGGCATACGCCGCGGGCAAACATTACAAACCTTACTGGCATTGAGCGATGAGCGTAAATCGCTGTTGCTGGCGCGTGGCGGATTTTACCAGAAAACGGGTGGTAACTGGGTGTTCAAAGTTTCTGAAGATGGATCAAAAGCATACAGGGTAGATATACAGTTGGGCAACCAGAACCAGGATTACTACGAAGTAACACAAGGGCTCAATGCCGGTGATAAGGTGGTGACAAGCAGCTATGAAAACTATGGAAATATGCAGGAGTTGATTTTGAAATAGCTGAGAGCAGTGGGCTATGGGCTGTGAGCTATCAGCAGTCAGATGCCCAAAGCCCACAGCTCAAAGCCTTTAGCTTTATTCATCAAGTTTTTTGATAAGAGCGAAAATCATTTTTCTTAACCGAATAGTTTCGGTTTCAAGTTCTTTAAATAATGTATCAGGGATAAAACCTAAATCATGCGAGAGAAAAAGCTGATATTCTAATTCTGAAGATGAGCCGATGGAAATGGTTAGAAAGCGTTTGAAATCAGGGTTGCTGTTTCGTCCACAGCCTTCGGCAATATTAGAAGGAATAGAATAAGCAGCTCTCCGCATCTGGGAAATGAGCCCAAATGTTTCTTCTTTGGGAAATGATTTTGTGAGATTGTAGATTTTTAATGTGAGCTGGTGTGACTTGATCCAGATAGTAAGGTTGCGAAAATCTCTCATGTTGGTGTTTTTGATTAAGTATTTAAAGATACCAGAATTTAGTAACTATTCACAACCGGATCAAAACCTATAGCTGACTGCTCAAAGCCCATAGCTCAAAGCTCACAGCCCCCTGTAACTTTTTAAAAACCATTTCGTATATAATAAAATACATCATCAATGATAAAGATCAGAGACCTTGAAAAGATATACCGCACAGAAGAAGTGGAAACGGTAGCGCTTAACAAATTGTCGTTTGAGGTAAAAGAGGGAGAGTTTGTAGCGGTAATGGGGCCTTCCGGCTGCGGTAAATCTACCCTGCTTAATATACTTGGTTTGCTGGATGATCCGGATGCGGGCAGCTTTTTGTTCAATGGTATTGAAGTAGCCCATTTTAATGAACGTAAACGCGCCGATCTGCGCAAGCATAATATCGGCTTCGTGTTCCAGAGCTTTAACCTCATTGATGAGTTAACCGTGTTTGAAAATGTGGAGCTTCCATTAATATACACCGGCGTAAAAAGCGCCGATCGCAAAAAGAGGGTAGAACAAGTGCTGGATAAGGTTCAGATCATGCACAGGAGAAATCACTATCCGCAACAATTATCCGGCGGTCAGCAGCAGCGCGTGGCAGTTGCACGTGCCGTGGTAAATAATCCCAAATTAATTTTGGCGGATGAGCCCACGGGTAACCTTGACAGCAGCAATGGTAATGAAGTAATGCAGATGCTTACCGATTTGAACGAGCAGGGAACGACCATCATTATGGTTACGCACTCGGAGCATGATTCAAGATACAGCCACCGCATTATACGTATGCTGGACGGGCAAACAGTAACGGAGAATATATTGGTTTAATTGCAGCCTCTCCCGGCCTCTCCAAAGGAGAGGAGACCTAAGCTCAGCCCTCGCTTTTTTAAGAACGATTATTAAACGTTGATAGTGATGTTGGGAAAGAACAGGAGATGCAGAGAGGCTATGTTAGGAATATATTAATAGATGATGTGGTAGAGATATAGTCTGGCTTTGTTTTGCAGCACCGCTCCCTCTCTCCCGAACCTTCGGAACAAGGAGAGGGAGAAGGAGCCCGCCCCTGCCTGCCGTTCGGCAGTTCAGGCAGGCGAAGGTACCGTTCGGTACGGGCGGGGGATAGGCTTCCTTTTTACTAATAAAATTAAACTTGTTATGGCAAAGCAATTTCAAACCAAAAAGCAACAGGTCGCCATGTTCATAGTTTTGCTTGCATTGGTAATTGCAATTGCTGTGAACGTAAAGGCAGGCACATACATTGCCGGGCAGGACGAAATATTAATACAGCAGGAGGAAGAAATATCGTTGGAAGGCAGAAGCCTGACTTCGGAATTAAAAGATTTTCCCTGGAGTCCTGTTATTTCCTTTTTTACTGTTAGATGACCGGGGCACTCTTTTATCTATATAGAAATTTGAAAATTTGAAAATGTGGAAATTTGAGAATGCGGAAATATATAGGTGCTGAAAGCTTTAAAAAAAATAATTGCTGATAGCTGATCGCTGACAGCTCGCAGCTCAAAGCTCATAGCTATGTTTAAAAATTATATAAAAATCGCGTTCCGGAACCTTGGCAAGAGCAAGGCTTTTTCTGCTATAAATATTGCCGGTCTTGCCATCGGCATTGGGTGCTTTATTCTCATTGCTTTATATGTAATGGATGAATTGGGTTTTGACCGCTTTAATAAAAAAGGTGAACGGATTTACCGCATCAGCTCTGATATTAAATTTGGCGGTGCAGAAACGAGATACCCGTTTACCTCGGATATGATGGGACAAATATTTAAAAAAGATTTTCCCGAAGTAGAAGATTATACACGTATTTATACCTCCAATGGTTCAAAGCTTATAAAAAAAGGCAACCAGTTTATTAATGAAGAAAAGGTGGGGCATGCGGATTCTACCTTCTTTAATATTTTTACTTTACCTGCCATAGCAGGGGATACTAAAACCGCCTTGAATGAACCGAATACGGTTGTAATTACGGAAACCACTGCTAAAAAATATTTCGGTACTACCAATGCTATTGGAAAAGTTGTGGAGACAAACGATAATGATAAAACATTATACAAAGTAACTGCTGTTATTAAAGATATTCCCTCCAGCTCACATTTCAATTTTGACTTTATTTTCTCTATGAAGAATGTGAATTATGGCTGGGGGCAGATCATGAGCCATAATTTTTATACCTATTTGCTGCTGAAGCCGGGTACTGATGTAAAGACTTTTGAGAAGAAAAGCCTGGATCAGTATGTCAATAAATATGTATTACCCGAAGCTAACCAGGTAATGGGAATTTCCAGCATGGAAGAGTTTGAGCGTTCGGGCAACAAGCTTACATATTCCCTTACGCCAATGCTTGATATTCATCTCTATTCAGGCAGACCATTTGAGCTAAGTGCAGGGGGCAATATTCAATATGTATATATATTTTCTTTGGTTGCGGTATTTATTTTATTGATCGCCTGTATAAATTTCATGAATCTTACAACAGCGCGTTCTGCCAACAGGGCAAAAGAGGTAGGCATTCGTAAAGTGCTTGGTACAGATAAAAAGAACCTTATAGCCCAGTTTCTCAGTGAGTCCACAATGATGGCGATCATTTCTACCCTGCTTGGTATTGGAATTGTTTTTCTTGCACTTCCTTTATTCAATAGTGTAGCGGGTAAAAGCATGCAACCGGGTAATTTGTTTACACCGATGTTTATTTTATTCATGGTAGTACTTCCTTTTATTGTGGGATTGATCTCCGGAAGCTATCCTGCCTTCTTCCTTTCTTCTTTCAAGCCTATGCAGGTATTAAAAGGCAAGCTTACAACAGGCGGAGCAAACAGCGGTTTGCGGAGTGGGCTGGTAATATTCCAGTTTGTTACATCTATTGTGCTTATCATAGGAACGATCATTATCTACAGGCAATTGAATTATATACAATCAAAAAATCTTGGATATTCAAAAGAACAGGTACTGATCATTAATGATGCATATACTTTAGGCAAAAACTCGGAAGCATTTAAGCAGGAGATGTTGCAGCAGCCTGGTGTTGTAAACGGAACGCTGAGCGGTTACCTGCCTGTACCTTCCAGCAGGAGTGATAATATTTTCTCAAAGTTGCCCCAACTGGATGTAAAGAACGGTTTCAGCATGCAGGAGTGGAGTGTTGATTATGATTACATCAGTACATTAGGTATGAAGTTAGTGGCAGGCAGGAATTTTTCAAAAGATTTCGGTACAGATTCATCAGCCGTTATTCTGAATGAAACTACGGCAAAAAGTTTAGGCTATGATGATCCGCTTGGCAAACCTGTTTATTCTATTTATAATCCGGCAACGACTGAAACCAGGAAATATACAATAATCGGTGTTGTAAAAGATTTTCATTTTGAATCATTGAAAAGAGATATAGGAAAGCTTGGTCTGTTTCTCAGAAGAAGCACAGGGTTGGCATCTTTTAAAATAAATACAGCCAATGCCCCGCAGATCATAAAGTCTGCCGAACGAAAATGGAAAGCGTTGTCTCCACAGATGCCTTTCAACTATAAGTTTTTAGATGCTGAGTTTAATCATGTTTACGATGCGGAACAACGGGTAGGAAAAATTGCATTGTCATTTGCTGTGCTGGCAATTGTAATTGCATGCCTTGGACTATTTGGATTAGCCGCATATATGGCGGAACAACGTACCAAAGAGATCGGTATACGCAAAGTATTGGGTGCAAGCGCGACAAGTCTTGTTACTATGTTATCTAAAGATTTCTTGAAGCTTGTTTTGATCTCATCAATTATTGCTTTTCCGCTGGCATGGTGGAGTATGAGAAGCTGGCTGCAGGATTTTGCATACCGTATAGATATCAGTTGGTGGGTATTTGTAGCGTCGGGAGTAATAGCACTATTAATTGCATTGATGACGGTGAGCTTCCAGGCAATTAAAGCGGCGATGGCAAACCCGGTCAAGAGTTTGAGAACGGAGTAAAGCCCATCTCCCCCGTCCCCTCTTCCCGAAGGGAAGAGGGGTGCCTAAACTCAAAGTAGGATGGTGAAATACAGTGAGGGGGAGGTTGTGAATGTGAAAGTGTGGGCGAATAGTAAACGTCAGGCCCGGATATATTCGGTAGATGAAATGGTAGTGATACAGCCTGGAATTATTCTGAAGCACCGCTCTCTTTCCCTGCCCGTCTGGTCAGGCGGGCTTTGGAAAGAGAGAAGGAGAGATAGGCTTGATGTGGTAGAACTAAAATTTTGAGAATATTCTATTGTGCCGTCCCTCTCCGTAGCGAGGAGAGCGATAAAAGCGTGCCGGCTGTAGGGGGGAGAGGTTTAAATTGTAAATCAACAATTGCATTGTATGCTAAACAATTACTTCAAAACAGCTTGGCGTAATATAACCGGGAACAGGTCATTCTCCGTTATCAGCGCGCTGGGTATAACGCTCGGATTGAGTGCATTCCTGCTGATCTTTACCGTTGTTTTTGATGAGCTTTCTTATGATACTTTCTGGAAAAACAGCAGGAGTTTATATAAAGCCAACCAGACGATTACTATTAATGATGTAGAGACAAAAATGCCTTTTACGCCTGTCGCATTGGGTACCGAAATAGAAAGCAGGTTCCCGGAAGTACAGGCTTTTTCATCAGTTTCGCAAGTGAGCCTTTACATTAAACCGGAAATATCATCCGGTCAATCCTTTTTTATAGAAGCATTGAGTGTTGATACCTCCTTTATCTCCATGTTTGATATCAATTCAGTTAACGGTAAGTCCATTCCTTATGTGCCCGGTGTCCGCAATATAGCAGTGGCAATGTCTCTGAAAGACAAATATTTCAGGAACGAAAACCCCGTTGGCAAAACTATTTATGACATCTCCTCTATGTCTGGAGATACTACAGAATATCTTATCACAGCAGTTATTAACGATATTCCCCCCAATACCCATTTAAGAGCCGACGCAATAATACTTAGTGCAAACAGCCCTCAATACCTCGTGAAGAGAAAAGGCTCCATAGCCCAAACAGTATATTACCAGTTAAAAGAAGGAACGAATGCATCTTTGTTCGCCGAAAAGGTAAACAACTGGTATACCAGTCACATGGACGAAAAACCCGGAGTGATAACGTTTTCATTTCAGCCCATACAGGATGTATACCTGGATGCTGATTTTGATACCAGCCTCAAAGTAAAAGGCAAAAAGATCAATCTTGTTGTATTTTCTGCCGTCGGCATTTTATTGTTGGCCATCGGATGTATCAATTTCATTAATTTAAATACAGCGCAATCGCTCAGGCGATTAAAGGAAACGGGCATCAGAAAAATACTGGGAGCAGGTAGAAAAAAAATTGTAAAGCAATTTCTTATTGAATCCTTCTTGTTCTTTTCTATATCTGCCATTGCGGCCATAGTACTTTACTTCATGATGTTGCCTGCAACTGAAAGATTCCTTGAGCACAGGCTGACTTATACTTTACAATCGAAGCTACACTTCCTGATATTTACGATACTTGGCATTTGCATATTAAGTGTTGTTACGGGTATATACCCGGCCTGGGTAATGTCAGGGCTAAATCCTTCAGACGCGCTGCGGAACAGGCTTTCCCTACGCTCATTGTTTAATACTGACCGGTTGCGGAAAGGACTTGTGGTAGTACAATTTGTGGTTGCTATTGTTGTATTGGTGTCATTTATTGTTGTGAACAGCCAAATACAATTTATTAATAATAAAGAGCTGGGCTATAACAAAGAGAACCTGCTTTATATAAAACCTTCAGGCCGGTTGAAGGCGATGCCCGTTTTAAAAGATGAATTAAATAAAATACCCGGCGTATTGTCAGTAGGTGTTTCTATATGGAATCCCATAGATGACTTTTTTGGAGGAACGACAATTAAAAATCCTAAAAATCCAACACAGGAAATTTCATTGCGTGTGGGTTTGTCTGACCTGGATTTCGCAAGAACGATGGAACTCAAATTTTTAGATGGACGCTATCCCTCCAAACAATATGGGGCAGACCGTAGCAATGCCGGCCCGGAAGAAAAAAATAATGAGCATAAGCAACTGCACAACACGTCAGAGAAGCATCTTGAGAATGTAATAATTACAAAATCCACAGCACAATTGCTGGGGGTAACTGCCATAAATACGCCTATTCCCGGAACTGATATGAACCCGATAGGGATTATCGAGGATTTTTATGCCAGGTCGCTTCATCTTACGCTTGACCCTACAGTGATTATGTTGCTCGACAACTTAGACAATGGCGGTATTTATATAAGGATACATCCGCAAAAACAAAAGCAGGTATTAGCCGGGTTACAGTCCGCCTGGGATAAGCTGTTCCCCGGCAGACCGTTAGAAGCAATATGGGTAGATGAAGCCGTAAAGCAGCTATATAATTCGGAATACAAACAACAGGCTTTGATCAGCGTATTTGGGACAATTATGCTGATCTTATCCGGACTGGGCGTATTGGGGCTTATTTTTCACAGTACAGCGCAAAGAACCAAAGAAATCGGTATCCGGAAAGTAATGGGTGCATCTGTATGGCAGGTGGCAATATTGTTATCTCAACATTTTATACAATTGGTGATCATCGCTATTCTGATCGCTTCACCAATAGCCTGGTGGTTTATGAATAAGTGGCTGCAGGGTTTTGCGTATCGTACAGAAATGAAATGGTGGATGTTTGCACTTGCCGGAAGCATAGCGATACTAGTGGCTTTGCTTGCAGTAAGCTTCCGGGCAATAAAGGCGGCAATGGCAAATCCGGTGAAGGCGTTGCGGAGCGAGTAGCCCTCACCCCCGGCCCCTCTCCCCAGGGGGCGAGGGGTGCCTAAGTTCAAAGAGGTTGATGAAATGTAATGGAGGGAGGTTGTGAAAGTAAAAGTGTGAGCGAATATTAAACGAATTGTTTGGATATGTTATATCGTTGATGTGGTAGATATATAGTTTGGACTTGTTCTGCCGTGCCGTCCTTCTCTGTAGGAGAAGGATAAGAGGATGAGGCTAATCACTAAATCATATATCAGAAATTACAAGACTATGATAAAAAACTATTTTAAGATCACCTGGCGGAATTTATTGAAGAACAGGAAATCCTCTTTCATCAATATCAGCGGGCTTGCTATTGGTATGGCGGTGGCCATATTAATCGGTTTATGGATATGGGATGAACTTACATTTGATACCTATCATACTAATTACAACCGGGTAGCCCAGGTGCAACAACACCAAACATGGAATGGTAATGTTTATACGGGGCAAGCCCTGCCTTTACCGTTGGGAGAAGAATTGCGTAACAGCTATGGCAGCGATTTCAAATATCTTGCTATGGCTTCCTGGCAGGGCGATCACATGCTGAGTAAGGACAATAAGCATTTGTATAAGAACGGTATTTATATTGATAAAGACGGGCCGCATATCCTGTCTTTAAAAATAGTAAAAGGTTCTGCCGATGGATTGACGAACCCCAATAGTATTCTTATCTCTGAAAGCACGGCTAAAGCTTTCTTTGGTGATGCAGATCCTATGGATCAGCCAATGAAAATTGACAACAAGCTGAATGTAAAAGTTACAGGTGTATTTGAAGACTTGCCCTACAGTACAACTTTCCGGGAACTGAAGTTTATTGCTCCCTGGGATTTGTATAAAACTTCCGAAGGCTGGCTTACACAGGCGGCGACACAATGGGGCAATAATTCTTTCCAGTGTTTTGCGCAGATAAATGATAATACGGATTTTGCTTCTGTTAACCGGAGAATTGAAAAAGCAAAGCTGAATAAAGTGTCAGATGATGAAAAGAAATTCAATGCCCGCATCTTCCTGCATCCTATGAAAGACTGGCGCCTGCGCTTTTCATGGAAAGAGGGCATACAAGCCGGAGGGAGAATAGAATATGTGTGGATGTTTGGCATTATTGGGGTTTTTGTATTGCTGCTTGCATGCATCAATTTTATGAACCTGAGCACAGCCCGTTCGGAAAAAAGAGCAAAAGAAGTAGGGATACGCAAAACAATCGGTTCTGATCGCATACAGTTAATCAGGCAATTTCTTTGCGAATCGGTTCTCGTTTCTTTTATTGCATTTGTTCTCTCTATTTTACTTGCAAAGCTAACATTGCCATGGTTTAACCAGGTGGTGGATGCACGAATGGACATTTTGTGGGGTAATGGATGGTTCTGGCTGGCTGGTTTAAGTTTTACCGTTATTACAGGACTGATTGCCGGCAGTTATCCTGCATTTTATCTCTCCTCTTTTCAACCGGTGAAAGTATTGAAAGGAACTTTTAAAGCCGGCAGGCTTGCGGCTCTGCCAAGAAAAGTTTTAGTGGTAACACAATTCTCTGTATCTGTTGCTTTGATCATTTGTACGATCATCGTATATCAGCAGATACAACATACTAAAGATCGCCCGGTAGGATACGACAGGAATAATCTTGTAATGGTCATGATGCAAACGCCTGATTTTTATGGAAAGTATGATATACTTCGTGCGGAATTGAAAAAGCAAAATGCTATTGTGGAAATGTCAGAATCATCCAGCCCGGTTACAAATGTATGGAGCAATAGCGGGGGCTTTAACTGGGAAGGCAAAGATCCAAACCTGGATACTGATTTTGCCACGTTTTGGGTTACTGCGGAATATGGAAAAACCGTTGGTTTTGAAATAAAGGAAGGGCGTGATTTCTCACGTGATTTTAAAGGTGACAGCGCTTCGCTGATCGTAAATGAGGCTGCTATTAAGTTCATGAACATACAGGATCCTGTTGGCAAAATTGTTCGCTGGGGCGATGGGCCGGAAGCAGCAGCTTTAACTATAGTAGGTGTAGTAAAAGATATGGTAATGTCATCACCTTATCAGCCGGTAAAACAAGCTGTATATCTTTTAACCAATGATAATGTAAATGTTATCAATTTAAAATTGAATCCACAGAAAAGCACTTCTGAATCATTAGCCATAGTAGAAAAGGTATTTAAGCAGTTAATTCCCGCAGCGCCATTTGATTACAAGTTTGCTGATCAGGAGTATGCCAAAAAGTTTGCCATTGAAGAAAAGGTGGGCGAAGCTGCCCGCCTTTTTGCCATACTTGCTATTATTATTAGCTGTTTAGGCTTATTCGGGCTGGCTTCTTTTATGGCAGAGCAGCGTACCAAAGAGATTGGTATTCGAAAAATCGTTGGTGCATCCGTTTTTAATTTATGGACACTGTTGTCAAAGGACTTTGTGATACTGGTTGGTATTTCCTGCATCATCGCCATTCCCGTTGCATACTACTATTTGCATGGCTGGTTGCAACAGTATGATTATCGTGTGGGCATATCATGGTGGGTATTTGCGGCGGCAGTAGCCGGAGCAATTATGATTACATTATTAACAGTGAGCTTCCAGGCGATAAAAGCGGCAGTGGCGAACCCGGTGAAGTCGCTAAGAACGGAGTGAGTAATACGCTGGCTCCGGTGAAGCGAAGCGAATATCGGGATGAAGAGCTTGAGAACAGCGTAAGTGTTGGTTAAACAGAAAACGAATGGTGATAACGAGCCTCAAACTCTTTGTAATTAAGAACAGAAACAGGGGGGAAAGGATTGTTCTTTATTTGGTGAAAGTGTTTATCGTTGCTGATAATATAATCTGCGCGACTGGCAATATAGCAGTCTACAAATTTATTATCGTCTTCGTCATTTGTTATAAGGTGCCAATGATAAGATGGGTCGGTGAAAATAACGTTGGGTAAAAGTAGAAGAAAGTCAAGGAGCGCATCGGTTTGGGTTAATCCATAACGGAAAACGATTTGTTCCTGGTATTCAGTTAAAATTTCGTTTGATAATGACAACTCATATTTATTCTGCATCAAGGATTGATAAATCCAATGGTATTTGTAGCGGGGCGCAAGGATACCAAAAAAATGTTGGTGTCTAAAATCAATCGCAGCTTATTCATCAAGCCATTTGTCTAAGTCTTGTTCAGAAATGTTGTTGTCGGTAGTGACAGTGTCTATTTTGGAAAGCAACTTATCGGAGAAGTATTTTGCCAGCATTTGTTTTATGGCAAGCAGGTCTTCCTCGTTTGGTTGAAACGAATAAACTTTTAATAGTTCTAATTGAAGGTCGGTCAGTTTTTGTGATATCATAGTGTAAAAATATAAAGAAATGTTTAAAAATTATTTAAAAATCGCATTCAGGAATATTGCCCGCCACAAGGCTTTTGCTTTTATAAATATTGCAGGATTATCCATCGGTATGGCATGCAGCATATTTATTTTATTGTGGGTGCAGCATGAGCTGAGCTACGACCGGTTTCACAAAAATGCTGATGATATTTACCGGATTACGGTAGATTTTAATGGCTTTAAAGCAGCGGTGAATCCCGCGGCGATGCCCCCGGAACTGAAAATGAAAATACCCGCGGTCAAGGATTTTGTCCGTTTCAGTTATACCACTACTCATGTTTTTGAAATGGGGTTAAAAAAATTTGAGGAAAAACGAACCTTCAATGTAGATTCCAACGTGCTGAACTTTTTTTCGTTCAGGCTGCTGAAAGGAAATGCAGCCACCGCGTTAAACCGCCCGGACGCTGTTTTGCTGACAGAAGATATGGCAAAAAAATATTTTGGTAATGAAGACCCGTTGGGTAAGATATTGCGTATGGATAATAAGGATAATGTTACCGTAACAGGTGTGCTGGAAAATATTCCCGCCAACTCGCACCTGCAGTTTGATTTCCTGATGCCGATGTCTGCCATAGCACAAACAAACGGTGACCTTAAAAATAACCGCTGGGATAATTTCAATTTTTACAATTATGTCAGGCTGGATAAAGGGCTTAATGCTGCCGGCGCCGGACTGGCAAATGTAGAAGGGCAATTAGATAAAATATATAAGGAGCATGTGGATGAAAAAGTGTTGAAGAATGTTAGTTTTCACTTACAACCCCTGGCAGATATTCACCTGCATTCGAAGCTGCAGGCAGATATGGAAGGGCATGGCAATATACAGTATGTAAATATTTTTTTCGTGGTGGCCATTTTTATACTGGTGGTGGCCTGTATTAATTTTATGAACCTGGCTACGGCAAGATCTGCACGACGTGCTAAGGAAGTAGGATTAAGAAAAGTGATAGGCGCGGGCCGCAGCCAGCTTATCGGCCAGTTTTTAGGCGAGTCAATGCTGATATCTTTCCTGGCACTGGTAATTGCTGTAGGTTTAGTGTGGCTGCTGTTGCCGGCATTCAATCACCTTGCCGGTAAAACACTTTCTATTAATATACTGGATGGAAAAGTTGTAACAGGTCTTATTGCTATTGCATTATTGACCGGCATCTTTTCCGGCAGCTATCCGGCCCTGTTCCTTTCCGGTTTTAAGCCGGTAAAAGTGCTGAAAGGAAATGTGAAAACAATGGGCGGTAATCGCATTTTCCGGAACGGGCTTGTGGTGCTCCAGTTTGTAGTGTCTATCGTATTACTGGCAGGAACAGCAATTGTATATAACCAGTTGCGGTTTATTAAGAGCATGAATATAGGGTTTGATAAATCTAACCTGATGTATATGCCGATGACAGGTGATATGTGGAGCAGGCAGGATGCGTTAAAAGCCGCATTAAAGCAGAGCCCGCTTACCAGCGATTTTGCTGTTTCAGGAGATTTGCCGGTAAATCTTAATTCCGGAACTGTTGATGTGGACTGGGGGGGCAAAGACCCGAATAACCAGGTCATTTTTCCCAACCTGGATGTGAATGAGGATTTCTTTGATGTATACCAGTTGAAATTAGCCGCCGGCAGGGCATTTTCAAGAGACTTTAAAGGTGATTCAGGGAATTATGTCGTCAATGAAAAAGCGCTGCAGGTGATGGGTATAAAAAAACCTTCTGATGCTATCGGGAAGCCTCTTGCATTGTGGGGTAGCAGGGGTACAATTGTAGGCGTTGCAAAGGATTTTAATTTCAAGCCTATACAACAAGCTGTTGAGCCATTAATTATCCGCCTCAACCGGTGGGGTGGGATTGTTACTATACGAACCAAACCCGGCGCTACCGAAGCAACGATCAACGCCCTGGAAAAAATAAGTAAGGATCTTAATCCTGCCTATCCTTTTTCGTATGGGTTTGTTGACCAGGATCTCGCTAACTCGTATAAAGGGGAGCAGCAGATGGGCAGCCTGTTCAATGTATTCGCCATACTGGCCATTTTTATTTCCTGCATGGGCTTATACGGTTTGTCGGCATTCATGTCTGAGCAGCGCACTAAGGAGATCGGTGTGCGGAAAGTATTGGGCTCATCTGTTTTCGGCATTGTGTATATGCTTTCCACTGGCTTTACAAAATTAATATTGATCGCTGTGCTGATAGCAGTACCGCTTGCGTGGATCGCCATCAGCCAATGGTTGCAGGGATTTGCATACCATGTTGAGCTAAGCTGGTGGATATTCCTTCTTGCATCGCTGGGCGCACTGGCAATAGCATGGATAACGATAAGCTATGAATCAATAAAAGCGGCGATGGCGAACCCGGTGAAGGCATTGCGGGCGGAATAGCAGCCCATCTCCCCCGTCCCCTCTTCCCGAAGGGAAGAGGGGTGCCCAAATTCATACCGGGGTGATTAAATACAGTGAGGGGAAGGTTGTGAATGTGAAAGTGTGGGCAAATAGTAAACGTCAGGCCTGGATATATTCGGTAGATGAAATGGTAGTGATACAGCCTGGAATTATTCTGAAGCACCGCTCTCTTTCCCTGCCCGTCCGGTCAGGCGGGCTTTGGAAAGAGAGAAGGAGAGATAGGCCTGATGTGGAAGAATTAAAAGTTTAGATTTATTCTGTAGCACCGTCCCTCTCCGCAGCGAGGAGAGGGATAAGAGGGTGAGGCTGTCACACCATGAAAAAACATCACATCCGCAATCAGGAATGTTAATCACCGCTGACGGCTGAAAGCTAATATCTGACAGCTCAAAACCGGCAGCTCAAAACCAACAACTATGTTTAAAAGCTATTTCAAAACCGCGTGGCGGAATCTTGTAAAGAATAAAGCCTTTTCTTTTATCAACTTAACGGGGTTAACGATCGGCTTAACCAGTTTCCTGCTCATTGCGTTATATGTTTTTGATGAGCTGACCTTTGACAGCTTTCATAAAAATGCGGATAACATTTACCGCATAGTTGAAAGCAGAACATTTACAGGTGGAAAAACGACAAGAACAACAGGTTCCGGATTCCAGGTGTCTGAAAAGGGAAAACAAGACATCCCGGAAATAAAAAATGTCGCCCGCCTTTCTTTTTTTGGCCGCGCTAACGTGGTATCCGGAGATGACAAAACAAATGTTTTTTATGAAGATTATATAGTGGCTGATCCCGGCTTTCTTACCGTATTCAGTTTTCCTTTGCTATATGGCAACCGCAACAGCGCATTAACGGCGCCTAATTCCGTTATCATTACAGAAGAATCAGCAAAAAAATATTTCGGCACATCAAACGCAACGGGAAAATTATTATTCATAGACAGGGACTCTATGCCTTTCAGCGTAACAGGTGTTTTACAAAACTTTCCCACCAATTCCAGTATTTCTTTTAACCTGGCGGTGTCTGAAGCCACTGTGCTTAAAAATGATAATGCAAAAAAGTTTGTTGCCAGCGACTGGACATCCGGCGCTTTTTCAACCTTTTTCGTGCTTAATGACAAAACCAATATTCCAGACCTGAATGCGAAGCTTGATCAGCTTGTTGCTGCCAATCATAAAGCAGATGCGGACTTCCAAAGTAATATACAGTTGCAGGCATTTAAGGATGTGCATTTTTACTCGGGCGATATAAACGGGTATTCGGGTAAAAGGGGGAATATTACTTATATCTATGTCTTTATTATTATTGCCTGCTTTATCATTTTCATTGCCTGTATTAATTATATGAACCTCACTACAGCCCGGTTTACAAACAGGGGAAAGGAAATTGCCATCCGTAAGGTTGCCGGCGCTTCAAGACTAAGCCTTACCAAACAGTTTCTTGCAGAGGCATTGCTGGTAACTGTTTTTTCTGTTACACTGTCTATAGGACTGGTTAATATTTTATTGCCGGCATTCAACGCGTTTACTGAAAAAAGCCTGACCCTCAACCTGCATAACGATTACCGTATATGGGCAGGCATCGCAGGCGTTGTAGTTCTTGTTACTCTGGTAGCCGGTCTTTACCCGGCTGTGTTCCAGTCAAGGCTTAACCCTTTATCGTTATTAAAAAGTAAGATCCGGTTAAATCCCGGCAATATTTCTTTGCGGCGCGTGCTTGTTGTTTTCCAGTTTACGATTTCCATCACGCTTATTACGGCAACCATTATTATTTACCAGCAAATGCAGTACATAAATAATAAAGACATGGGCTTTGATAAAGATAAGCTGGTGGTTATTGATATTAACAGCGGCAAAGTACGCAGAAGCGCTGTTACAATAAAAGATGAATATGCAAAGCTTTCACAGGTTAGATCGGTTACGGTAACTTCAAGAGTGCCCGGTGAATGGAAAAATATTCCTTCTGTAAAAGTGAGTAACGGGCTTAATAATACAGCTTCAGAAAAAGATATGTATTTTCTTGGCGTGGATGGCCAGTTCCTTTCAACCTACAACATTCAACTGCTGAAAGGAAGGAACTTTTTTTCATCCGGCAATGCAGATTCTTCTTCTGTGCTTATTAATGAAACAGCGGCAAAGGCGCTTGGCATAACCGATGCGACAGGTCAGTTGATAACAATTCCGTCTGCAAATTATGGCGGTGATTTAAATAAGTTTGATAAACCGCTTGTTTTAACTGTAGCAGGTATTGTAAAAGATTTTAATTTTCAGTCGCTGCACGAGCCGCTGGCTCCTATGGTACTGGGATTCCAGGACAACCCGGTTCAGAGTATAGATTATTTCACCGTTAAGCTGGCAGGCGGCAATGTTGATGCCACGCTCAAACAACTGGATGCTATTCTTCACCATATAGACCAGAACCATCTTTTTGAATATCATTTCCTTGACAAGCAATGGGAATTGCTTTACCGCGAGGATTCAATAAGACAGTCCATCTTTTTTTCTATGGCATTGCTGGCGATCTTCATTGCCGCATTAGGGTTATTCGGGCTTACTACTTATGCTGCCGAGCAGCGCGTTAAAGAGATCGGCATCCGGAAAGTATTGGGCGCAAGCGTTAGTGGTATAGTGATGATGCTTTCCAAAGACTTTTTAAAGCTTGTGCTGATCGCGTCATGTATTGCTTTCCCTGTTGCATGGTTTTCCATGCGTAAATGGCTGGAAGATTTTGCTTACAGGATCAATATCAACTGGTGGGTTTTTATTTTATCAGCAGCAGCGGCAGTGATCATTGCGTTGCTGACAATAAGCTTCCAGGCAGTTAAAGCGGCAATGGCGAATCCGGTAAAGAGCTTGAGGACGGAATAGCCCTCACCCCCGCGCAGCGGAGAGGGCCGGGAGTGAGGCTGGAAAGAGAGTAGGAGAGATAGGCTTTATGCCAGGGTGTTCATCATCGTGCAGCCACTGTTCGTTTTCGTACACTTTGATAGTATAAAGGATATCAAATAATTGATTTTCAATTAATTGACATATTGGTATGACTATTGGCATTAGCTATCAGCCGGTACGTCTTGGAACCTGAACCGGCAACGGCAAACGACAAACCATTAAAGATGATATTAAAAACAATCCGCAGGAATCTTTGGAAAAATAAAGGCTACAGCTTTCTAAACATATTTGGGCTGGCAATTGGTATTACCTGTGCCGGGTTAATTTTTCTATGGGCGGAGAATGAGCTGACGTATGACAACTTTCATACAAAAAAAGATCAGTTGTATTTTATACGCGAGAATCATAAGTATGATACTTATACTGCAACCTTCGGTTCAACGCCTGCGCCGTTAGCCCCGGCTATGCAGGCTGAAATCCCGGGCATTGCCAATGCTTGCAGAATAGGTGGAGAAAATTCAACAAAATTGATAAACATCGGCGATAAGTCAATGTATGCCTCCGGAGGATATGTAGATTCATCTTTCTTCAACATGTTTACATTTCCTTTTACAGAGGGTAATGCCAAAAGCGCATTTGCTCAATTGTATTCAATGATCATCACGCAATCAACTGCAAAAAAGTTTTTCGGCACCGATAAAAATGTGGTGGGTAAAACGGTGCGTGTTGATAATAAGCAGGATTATATCATATCCGGGGTGATAAAAGATATTCCTCAAAATTCTTCAGTAACATTTGAATGGCTAGCGCCTTTTAAAGTATGGTATAATGAAAGCGAATCGTGGGCGCAGTATTGGGGCAACAATTGTTTATCAACTTATGTTGAATTGAAGCCTGGTGTAAATCCCGCCTCCGTAAACAAGCTGTTGTACGATTTTATTCAGAAAAGAGAGGATCAGTCTACTGCGCGGCCGTTTTTATTTGCTTTAAAAGACTGGCGCCTGCGTAATGAGTTTGACAATGGTGTGCAAACCGGCGGTGGTAGAATTGAGTATGTACAATTATTTTCCGTTATAGCGTGGATCATTTTATTGATTGCCTGTGTAAACTTTATGAACCTTGCTACCGCAAGAAGTGAAAAGCGTGCCAGGGAAGTGGGTGTACGCAAAGTACTTGGTGCGGGTAAGGAAAGTCTTGTTTTTCAGTTTATAGGAGAAACGATGCTCATGGCTGCCTTGTCTGCAATGCTTGCAGTATTGCTTATGCTATTAATTTTACCTGTCTTTAATTTATTGGTGCAAAAAAACCTGGCAATAGCATTGTCGGAGCCTTTGCATATACTTTCTCTATGTGCTGTTACTATTATTTGCGGGTTAATTGCGGGAAGTTACCCGTCATTATATTTATCTTCTTTTAACCCGGTGTTTGTATTAAAAGGATTAAAAATAAAAACAGGCAGCGCCACTTTTATAAGAAAAGGGCTGGTCGTGTTCCAGTTCTCAATATCCGTCATACTCATTGTAAGTACAATAGTCATCTATCAACAGATACAGCATGTGAAAAACAGGAGCCTCGGTTTTAATAAGAGTAACCTGCTGCACATAGATATGAACAGGGAAATGCAAAAGAACTACGAGGTTGTTCGGCAGGATCTTTTACAGAGCGGCGTAATTGAAGATCTTGCTATGGCAAATCACAATACTTTATATGATGGTAATAATACAAGCGGCTTTACCTGGGAAGGCAAAGCTTCTGATAACCAGGTATTGGTATCCATGCGTTATATTTCCCCGGGTTATATGAAAACTACGGGGATGAAAATTTTACAGGGAAGAGATCTTGTGCATACAGATAGTATGCTATCGCGGAACATGAATGTAATGATCACGCAGTCTCTGGAAAAATTAATGGGTAACGGGAGTGCTGTCGGTAAAACATTGCATATAGGAAAAGATAGTAATGCAACGGTTGTAAATGTTGTAGGTGTGGTAAACGATTATATGTACGGTAATATGTATGGTAAACCAGATCCGGTCATGTTTATTTGTGTAGCGCCTGAGAATGCTTCTATAGTATATGCACGCCTGAAGCACGGGGAAAATGTAGAAGCTTCACTAAAAAAGATTGAAGCAATATTAAGAAAGGATAATCCCAGCTATCCCTTTACGTATCACTTTGTGGATGATCTGTTTAACCAGATGTTCAACAATGAGCAGTTGATAAGTAAATTATCGAGGGTGTTTGCAACTTTGGCGATCATTATTTCCTGCCTGGGGTTATTTGGTTTGGCTGCGTATACGGCAGAGCGCAGAATAAAAGAGATTGGCATACGTAAGGTGCTTGGTGCAAGCGTTACAGGGATTGCTTCCTTATTATCCAAAGAGTTTTTACAACTGGTATTAATTTCCTGTGCCGTTGCTTTTCCTGTATCGTGGTGGATAATGCATCAATGGTTACAGGGTTATCAATACAGGATTGAGATCAACTTGTGGATATTTATTGCAGCAGGGCTGACAGCGGTGCTGATCGCTTTGGTAACCATTAGTTTTCAATCAGTAAAAGCGGCTATGGCAAACCCGGTGAAGTCATTACGAACGGAGTAGCAGCCCATCACCCTCCTTCGGCGGGCACGCCCCGGCCCTCTTCCCAAAGGGAAGAGGGTGCCTAAGTTCAGAACATGCTGATGAAATGCAATGTTGGGGGGGAGGATGCAGAGAAATGTGGAGATGTGGGAATAAGGAAGTGTGAAAATGTGAAATCGCCAAGTCTGGATATATTTTTTGGATGATGTGGAAGGACAAAAAGCTTGGATTTGTTTTGCAGCACCGTCCCTCTCTCCCGCACGTGCGGAACGAGGAGAGGGATAAGAGGGTGAGGCTTGCACCGTTCCCTTTCCTTCGGAGAGGGAGAAGGAGCCCGCCCGAACGACGTTCAGTCGGGCGGGGGTGAGGCTGAGAATATGAAAATAACCTCCATCCTGATGAATTAAAATGTGTAAGGGCTCTTTATTGGAAATGAAAGCGAGCGGTATGTGACGGAAGAAGTCCCGGACGCCAATGATCATTATTATGTTTAAAAATTATCTTAACCTGGCTGCAAGGAATGTACTGAAATGGAAGCGTTATTCTGTCCTCAATATTCTTGGACTGGCAATCGGCATGGCCTGTTGCTTACTCATTTTTCAGTATGTGGCATACGAAAAAGGCTATGATGATTTTCTCAAATCCGACCAGGTTGTACGGTTAAGGCTTGATACCTACCGGGACGGAAAATTAGACTGGCAATCTGCGGCTGTATACCCCGCTTTCGGGCCCACCATGAAGAAGGATTTTCCGGAAGTAGAAGCTTATTGCCGCCTGGCGCCTGCCGAATTATTGTTGTCTAACGATGAGCGTAATACAAAATTTAATGAGCCTAAGGGCTACTATGCTGATCCCTCTTTTCTTTCCATGTTTGATATTAAAATTGTAAAAGGGAACGTGGCAACCATGTTGCAGGGGCTGGATAAAATTGTGCTCTCGGCAGATATGGCCAGGAAGTATTTCGGAGATGAGCAACCTGTGGGTAAAACACTTGTATACCGTGCACCATTTTTTACAAGAGTTTTCCAGGTAACAGGCATATTTGATCCTCCTGTCCACTCACACCTGTCCATTAATTATCTTATTTCTTACCCGACTATCGGAAGCGCTCGCAGGGAGTTCGGCGATATGACCCGTCCGGAGGAAACAAGCTGGGGCTGGTACCAGTTCTATACTTATTTACTGCTGAAAAAAGGTACGGATATAAAAAAGCTTGAAGCTGAATTACCTGCTTTTTGTGACAGGTATATCAATAACCTCGCCTGGAAAAAAGAAAGTAATACCCGCAACGAAGTTTCTTTGATCCCTGTAAAAGACATTCATCTTCATTCGCACTACATGCAGGAAGCCGAAGCAGGCGGTAATGAGCGATCCGTTTTATTTTTATTCCTGCTTGCTTTTTTTATAGTGGCTATAGCATGGGTAAATTATGTCAACTTATCCACATCTCGTTCGTTGGAACGCGCGAAAGAGGTTGGGGTGCGCAAGGTCGTAGGTGCAACACGCATAAAGCTGATTATGCAGTTCCTTGTTGAAAGCGTCCTGATAAACATTGTTTCATTTATCCTGGCGCTCGTTATCGCATACCTGGCGGCGCCATGGTTTAGCGATCTGGTTAATGATATGCCCCGGACGCAGTTTTACCTCCCGGTCAGCTACTGTGTATTGATAGGGGTTATTTTTGCTACCGGTACATTGTTGTCAGGATTCTATCCGGCATTCATTTTATCCGGCTTCAGGCCCACCGCGGTATTAAAAGGAACGTTTAAAAACAGTACAGGAGGATTGGCGCTTCGCAAGACGCTGATCGTCGTGCAATTTGCAGCTTCGGTTGTATTGATCGCAGGGACTATTATTGTTTACAGCCAGCTAAGCTACATGCGCTCACAGCCTTTGGGCGTAAATATTCAGCAAACACTTGTGCTGGAAGGGGCCGGGTCTGTAAGAGATTCGGCTTACCGGAACGTTTTTCAACCTTTTAAGGAAGCTGTAAAGCTCTTGCCCGGTATAAAAAATATTACCGCTTCTACAAGTGTAATGGGCAAAGAAAACACCTGGTCAAACGCAGTAGCCCGGTCAAATGCTTCAAATGCCAGTGCGGTCAATATTGATTTTTTAGGGGCTGATTACGACTTTATCCCTACTTATGAGATGAAGATCATTGCCGGCAGGAATTTCTCCGGGGATTTTCCTTCTGACAGCAATGCAGCGATCCTCAATGAAACGGCAGTAAGGATGTTGGGATTTGAAAGCCCGGAACAGGCAATTGATCAAAAGATAAGAAGGGGAGGCGAAAGAACGGTGATCGGGGTAGTGAAGGATTATCATACCGAATATTTAAATAAGATGATTGAGCCGCAGCTCATCATCCTGCGGTTAAATGCACGAGATTTTTACTCTGTTAAGATGGATGCTGCCAATATATCCTCTGTGACGGAGGCGGTTCGTGCAAAGTGGAATACCTGTTTTCCAAATGATCCGTTCAGCTATTATTTTTTAGATGAGGCTTTCGATCGTCAATATAAGGCCGACAGGCAATTTGGAAGGGCTTTCGGGATTTTTTCCGGTATTTCCATCTTTATTGCCTGTATGGGTTTATTAGGGTTATCCGCGTATAATGTTTTGCAGCGGGCAAAAGAAATTGGTATCCGGAAAGTATTGGGCGCTTCGGTAAGACAGATAGTATACATGCTGTCTAAAGATTTTTTGAAACTGGTGGTGATCGCATCGGTTATTGCCGTACCTGTTGCATGGTGGGCAATGAATAAATGGCTGCAAAGCTTTGCATATAGAATTGATATTGGCTGGTGGGTATTTGTAGTGGCAGGAGTATTGGCTTTATTGATTGCTTTGATGACACTAGGACTCCAGGCTATAAAAGCGGCTATGGCAAACCCGGCGAAGAGTTTGAGGACGGAATAAAGCCCATCACCCTCCTTCGGCGGGCACGCCCCGGCCCTCTTCCCAAAGGGAAGAGGGGTGCCCAAGTTCAGATCAGGTTGATGAAATGTAATGAGGGGGAGGTTGAAAATACGGAAATATGAAAATGCGAAGCCTGGATGTATTCTTTAGGTGATGTGGTAGATATGTAGTTTGGCTTTATTCTGTTGTGCCGTCCCTCTCCGCAGCGGGGAGAGGGATAAGGAGCCCGCCCGAACGTACCGTTCGATACGGGCGGGGGTGAGGCTTGATGTGGAAGATATACAGCTTGGAATTATTCTGTAGTACCGCTCCCTCCCTCTCGAATCTTCGGGAGAAGAAGGGGGAGGCTAAAGATGCTAAAATGTGAAAATGTAATAAACCACTGATAGCTGACAGCCATTTCAAATCTAAAATATCAAATTTCAAATGATAAGAAACTATTTCAAAATTGCATGGAGGAATTTATGGCGGGATAAATTTTATACCGGAATCAACCTGTTTGGATTATCAATAGCAACAGCAGTATTTCTGCTGATAATAAATTATGTATATTTTGAACGGAGTTACGAAAACATTCATTCCAATGCAAAAAATATCTGCCGGGTTACGTTAGATCTTTTTAAGGGATCGGAATATGTTACAACCGATTGTGAAACCTATCCGCCACTTGGCCCGGTATTAAAGGAAAAGATGCCTGAAGTGGTGGATTATGTTCGTATGCAGAACCTAGGCACTATTGAATTAACCGATGGAAATAAAGCATTTATCACTGAAAAAAACTATGCGGCGGATCCGGCTTTATTTACAGTTTTTAGTTATGGCTTATTGTATGGCGATAAGCAAACAGTTTTGTCGAAACCTGGGGATATGGTTATCACCGAAACCGTTGCCCAAAAAATTTTTGGTAAAACAAATGTATTAGGCAAAACCTTAAAAATGCGTGGAGAGCCTTTTATAGTTACAGGAATAGCGAAGGATATTCCGGAAAATACACACCTCAAATTTGATTTTCTTATTTCCTTTAATACTTTACAAAAATGGGGGTGGGATTTAAATTCATGGAGTGGAAATAATAATTACCTGTATGTTCAAATGGCGCCTGGCTATAATTTAAGCGTCTTCAACCAAAAATTAAAAGAATTTTCTAAAGAAAGGCTACAGCATGACGTAGTAACTGCAGAACCTGTAAAAGGCATTCATTTATATTCTCACAAAACCTTTGAACCGGAAACAAATGGTGACGCAAGAATTGTAAACTTCTTAATTATTATTTCATTTTTGATTATTCTTATTGGTTCAGCAAACTATGTAAATTTAACTACTGCCCGATCTGTTGAAAAGGCAAAAGAAGCAGGGGTGAGAAAAGTACTGGGAGCTTCAAATACTTCCCTTATAAAAATGTTTTTTACCGAATCCGTTTTACTGAATATCATTGCCTTACTCTGTTCTTTAATTATTATAAAAATCGCATTGCCATTATATTCCTCCGTTATAGGTAATGCGGCCAACGTAAATATCTTTTCTACGGGTAGTTTTTGGCTTACAGCCTCACTTGTATTCTTGATAAATTGTGTTTTTTCCGGGCTTTATCCTGCTTTTTTCCTTTCTTCTGTAAAAACCACGGTTGTAGCCATACGGAATTTTACAGGTTCCTTAAAGTCTGCGTTACTACGTAAAGTGATTGTGGTAGGGCAATTTGTAGTTGCCCTGAGCGTGGTTACGGCTTCAGTAATTATTTATCAACAGTTATCTTTTGTGCGCAAACAGGATTTGGGGATTAACATTAACCAGGTTTTAATAGTAAAAGGTCCGCAACTATCGGAAGAAGAGTATTCATCACAGAAAATAAGAGAACTAACATTTAAAAATCAGTTGCTTAATATGCCCGGTATTTCGGGTGTTTCTCTTACAAACTCACTTCCCGGTCTTCCACTAAATTTTTTGAGCACCAGCTCCGGAATAAAGAGGGTTGAAGATGCCGGTAGTAATGGCGATAATTATTATTTATATGGTATTGATGCAAATTATCTTTCATTAATGGATATTCCATTGTTAAAGGGTAGGAATTTTATGGCAGGTTCACCTAATAAGGACGAATTAATTATTAATGAAGAAGCCGCAAGAAGATTGGGATTTGCTTCTCCGGAAGAAGCAATAGGGAAAAAAATACTAACCAATTCCGGAAATATTCAAACAGGTACAGTAGTGGGCGTTATAAAAAATTATCATCAACAATCATTAAAAGGGAGTTTGCTGCCAATGATACATTGGTTTTCTGAAGATGCAAGTGGTTTTTATGCAATTAAGATTTCTTCCGAAAACATAAACAAAACTATTGCAGGTGTAGAAAAATTATGGCAATCTGATTTTAAGGGGCACGTATTTGACTATTATTTTCTCGATGAAATGTTTAACAGGCAATATAAATCTGATATGGTTTTTGGGAAAATCGTAAATATTTTTTCTGTATTTACTTTACTTATTACGTGCCTGGGTTTACTGGGGCTTGCAGCATACAGTACAGTAAAACGGACAAAAGAAATTGGTGTGCGCAGAGTGCTCGGCGCATCAGTAAGCAACATTGTTTTTTTATTATCTAAAGAATTTATAAAGCTGATATTTATTGCAATTGTAATATCTGTGCCAATATCCGGTATTATGATGAATAGATGGCTGAAAGATTTTGCCTATCGTATTAATATTGAATGGTGGATTTTTATTTTTATAGGCACAGGAGCAATACTAATCGCGTTACTTACTATCAGTTCCCAGGCTATAAAAGCGGCTATGGCCAACCCGGCGAAGAGTTTGAGGACGGAATAAAGCAGCCCTCACCCTCCTTCGGCAGGCACGCCCCGGCCCTCTTCCCAAAGGGAAGAGGGTGCCTAAACTCTTAACAGTTTGAAAAATGGTGAGAGCGGAAACCTTGAGAATTAAAAGAACGTGATAATATGGAAAAGCTTGTTTGGATATGTTTTGTAGATGATGTGGAAGAATAGAAAGTTTGGGGATATTCGGCAGTACCGTCCCTCTCCGCAAGGAGAGGGAGAAGGAGCCCGCCCGAACGTACCGTTCGGTACGGGCGGGGGTGAGGCTTTACACCTTTTAAGAATATGAATAACTGCTGATGGCTGAAAGCTGATCCGCCACGGCGGACAAGTTGCTGATAGCTCAAAGCCGACAGCTCAAAGCTCATAGCTATGTTTAAAAACTATTTTAAAATTGCATTCAGGAGTTTGGCCCGTAACGGGAATTACACTATTATCAATATTGCCGGGTTAGCTGTTGGTATTGCTGTTTGTATGATCATCTTTATTATCCTGCAATTTCAAATAAGCTTCGATAATTTTCATTCTAAGAAAGATCGTACCTATCGTATGCTTACTGAACATCATCCTGAGGGTGCGGCAACCATTTCTTATGCGAAAAATGTTCCGTTCCCAATGCCCGTAGGATTGAAAACGGCTTTCCCCCAATTAGAGCAGGTAGCTGCGGTTTATGCAAGTCATAATGACGAGTTGCAGGTACTTGATGACAATGGAGTTCCTGTAAAGAATTTTAAAGAACAGAGTGGTGTGTTTTATACAGAGCCTTCATTTTTCAGCATATTTGATTTTCCCCTGCTTGCAGGCTCCTATGCTTCGTTAAAAGATCCGGATAATGTATTGCTTACAAAAGAAGTTGCAGAAACCTATTTTGGCCACTGGGAAACAGCCATAGGAAAAACCATTAAATTAACAGGATCTTACAGGATAGGCGCAGGATTGTTTCAGTCTCCTCCAGTAATGCTGAAAGTTTCAGGTATACTCGCAACCATACCGGAAAATACAGATTTTCGGCTAAAATTGGTAGTTGCTTACGGAACAGATTTTACAGGTGATAAAATATACGGGTTTCAAAACCCCGATTGGAATGGAACAGCGCCTGATTTTGGCTGCTATGTTTTGTTACCACCAAATATTTCTGCCGACAAATTTAACCAACAGCTAGAGGCATACTCACGAAAAGCGCTACCTCCCGGTAATAAGGATAGTTATATTATACAGCCCTTAAGCGCTGTGCATTATGATACACAAACAGGTAATTACAGCAATAAAACAATCAGTCATGAATTGCTCAATGTATTATGGCTGATCGCGGCATTCATCCTGTTAATTGCCTGTGTAAACTTCATAAATCTCTCCACGGCACAGGCTGTTAACCGTGCAAAAGAGGTGGGTGTAAGAAAAGTGTTGGGAAGCAATAGGTCTCAGTTGCAAACCAAATTCATCATTGAAACATTTTTGATAGTTACAGGTGCAGTGATGCTTGCCACAGTCCTTACAATGCTGGTATTGCCTTATGTAAACCGGCTGTTAGAGCTTTCGCTTTCATTCAACATACTAAACAATCCTGCAATTGTTTTATTTCTTATAACTGTAACAATTGTGGTAACGGCACTGGCTGGTTTTTATCCTTCTGTTGTTCTGTCGCGTTTCAATCCTGTTAATGCATTGCAGCGTAAGCTTACAGTAAATACCGTAGGTGGATTTTCATTAAGAAGAGGATTGGTAGTATTTCAATTCGTCATCGCGCAGGTGCTCATTATCGGAACACTTGTTGTTGTAAAGCAAACGGATTATTTTATGAATCAGCCCCTGGGTTTCGATAAGGATGCGATTGTAAATGTTCCGTTTCGCCCGGATAGTACAGGAAGCGACCTGACTGATTTTTTAAGGCAACAGCTATTATTGGTAAACGGGGTGGAGGCAGTAAGCTTCAGTTCCCACACCCCGGTGGAAGATAATAATGATATGTGGACTGCATTCAAATTTGACCATGCAACAAAAGAAGCAGGTTTTCAGGCCATTACCAAATTCGCCGACAATGAACATGTGTCCACCTATAAATTGCAACTGGTGGCCGGAAGAAATCTGCAGCCTTCCGGCCCCACGAAAGAATTTTTAGTGAATGAATCGTTTGTTAAAGGCTTGGGCCTTAAAAGCCCTGAAGATATATTGAACAAAGAAATAAGCATATGGAATGGGCTGATAAAATGTCCTGTTGTTGGTGTGTTGAAAGATTTTAATGACAGATCTTTTCGCCAGGAACTTGCGCCATTGCTTGTTGCCACAAATAACACCATGTACCGTCAGGCTGCAATAAAGCTGGCAACTGCAGACATTTCTTCTGCTATGCAATCTGTTAAAAAAATATGGGAGCGGGCATTTCCCGATTATGTTTATGAATACAGGTTCCTTGATGATAAAATTGAAAGTTTTTATAAACAGGAAAATCAATTGTCGCAGTTGTATAAAGTTTTTGCAGCCATTGCGATGTTTCTTAGCTGCCTCGGATTGTATGGTTTAGCCTCATTCATGGCTGTGCAGCGGGTAAAAGAAGTGGGTATCCGTAAAGTGCTTGGTGCTACTACAGGCAGTATCGTTTATTTATTTTCAAAAGAATTTATTATGCTCATCGCGATTTCTTTTGCCATTGCTGCACCCGTTGCCTGGTATTACATGCACCAATGGTTGCAGGATTACGCTTATCGCATTAACGTGAGCTGGTGGTTATTTACTTCGGGCGGGCTTGTTGCAATAATGATTGCGCTGGCAACGATAAGTTTCCAGGCAATCAGGGCGGCAGTGGCGAACCCGGTCAAAGCATTGAGAATGGAATAGCCGTTCGGCAGTTCAGGCGGGGCGAACATACCGTTCGGTACGGGTGGGGGGTGAGGCTTTATACCGATTAAGAATATGAATAATTGCTGATGGCTCATAGCCGACAGCTCAAAGCTTATAGTTATGTTTAAAAATTATATAAAAATAGCTATCCGTAGTTTTCAAAAGGACAGAATGAACACGCTGATCAGCCTTTCAGGACTGACCATTGGGCTTACCTGTGTAATGTTGATTGCCGGTTATATCCGTTTTGAAACATCTTTTGACAAAAGCTATGGCAATGCCGGTCGTATTTATCGTGTTATCAGCACCTATCAGAAAAATAGTTCAGGGCCTACAGAAAATGTGCCGTTGGCATTTGCACCCACACTTATAAAGGAAGTGCCGGGATTTGCAGCGCAAACACGTATTAATACTTACACAACGCAGGCGCTTATAAAAAATCAATTTACCGATTTTGAGTTGACAGAGGCAGACAGCAGCTTCTTTTCCATTTTTGATTTCAGGTTCATTCATGGAAATGCTGCCACGGCTATCAAAAGCGCCGATAATATTGTACTTACTGCTTCAACTGCAAAAAAATTATATAACACAACCGACGTTGTGGGCAAAACATTTGAGCAGAGGGATAAAACTTTTATGATCAGCGGTGTGGTACAGGATCTGCCGCAAAACAGTTTTTTACAAACGGATGCCTTCTGCTTTCATCCTTTGTCCAAACAAAGTTCGGTACTGGACATATCCGGGGGGTACAATGGAGGCAATGCATTTATCCTCTTAGATAAAAATACTACTGTTGCGGATGCAGAAAGCAAAATAAAGCAGTTTTGTCACCGGTATAAAATGGATGATTATGCAATAACATTACAGCCGGTATCGCAGATCCATTTGCATTCATCCGGGATCAAAGATGCGCTTACTAAATACAATATCGGTGATATAAGGTATGTATACATCTATGCCGGTATAGCGCTGCTGATACTCATTATTGGCTGCATTAATTTTATCAACCTGGCTATTGCACGCAGTATGGAACGCACCAAAGAAGTAGGCGTACGCAAGGTGCTGGGCGCACAACGAAAGCAACTGATCTTGCAGTTTTTGGGAGAAGCGGCAGTATATTTTGTAATAGCTTTTTTCGCGGCTATTATATTGGCGGTTATTGCGTGGCAGGGTTTTACCCACCTCAGCAATATTGTAGCCGGTAATTCCTTCCTGCTTAATATCAATACCCTGCTTATTATTGCAGGCGTTTGTATTTTTTCCTGCGTGGTTTCAGGGGTTTATCCTGCCATATTCCTTTCCGGTTTGCGCCCGGTAAATACGTTGAAAGGAGGCTACCAGGAAATGAACCTGAATTTCGGCTTGCGAAAAGTATTGATCGTAGTACAATTCGCTATATCCATCATGCTGATTGTGGCAACATTTACGGTACACTCGCAATTGCATTATCTCAATAATGAGCCGCTTGGTTTTAATAAGGATAATCTTATCCGTTTCCAGGTGCCTTATCTTGATGAGCCGCCGCAGGCCTTTAAGAACAAAGTGTTGCAAAACCCGGGCATCAGCGCCATGTCATTTGCCGGGTTGGATATCGGTAAAACATATTCCATGTATTCCAGTATGAAAGACCCGGTAGCGGGCCATGATTCCATGAACCTGATCCAGGTGGCTATTATTGATGTGGATATGGATTTTATAAAAACAATGCAGATACCTATTATACAGGGAAGGAATTTTTCTCCTGATTTTCCTTCGGATATGGCCGACTACGATAGCATTGCCGGCTGGACAGGCGCCGATCCACGGCGACCATTGATTGTTTCTGAATCGCTGGTAAAACGGCTTGGTATAAAAGATCCGATCGGAGCTGTTACCGACAAAGATTTTTTTCTTAAAGGAACCATCGTTGGTGTATTCGGCAATTTCAGCGCTATGTCGTTAAAAGAGGAAGCGCCGGTGCTTGCCATACGATGTAAAACGAATGGAAAAAATTTGCGGTATGTATATGCGCGTATTAACGCGGCTAATACCAAAGCAGGTATTGAGCATCTTTCAAAAACATACAGGCAGTTCTTTCCACAGGAAAAATTCGATTTCAGCTTTATTGATGATCGCGTGGCACATTTATATGATACCGAAATAAGGCTTACCAGGCTTAGCAATATTTTTGCTTTTCTTGCTATCGCCTTATCCTGTATGGGGTTATTCAGCCTTGTATCCTTAATGGTGCGCAAACGAACGAAGGAGATAGGGATACGCAAAGTATTAGGCGCCTCGGTAAACAGCATTGTTGTATTAATAGGCAAAGATTTCCTGTGGCTGATCATGATCTCGTTTATTATAGCCACTCCGTTAGCTTATATGGCTATGACTAAATGGCTGCAGGGCTATGCAAACCGTACAACTTTATACTGGTGGATATTTTTAGTTGCAGGTATCGCGGCATTTTTGATAGCATTTATAAGCATCAGCTTTAAATCGGTTTCGGCAGCTAAAGCAAACCCGGTGAAGAGTTTGAGGACGGAATAAAGCCCATCACCCTCCTTCGGCGGGCACGCCCCGGCCCTCTTCCCAAAAGGAAGAGGGTGCCTAAGTTCAAAGAGGTTGATGAAATGTAATGAGGGGAGGTTGAGAATACGGAAATGTGAAAATGTAAAGCCTGGATTTATTTTATAGGTGATGTGGTAGATACGTCGTTTGGATTTATTCTACAGCACCGCTTCCTTTCCATGGGAAAGGGAGACGGAGGGATAGGCTTGCACCGCTCTCCCCCCGAACGTTCGGGACCTTTGGAGAGGGAGAAGGAGAGAGGCTAAAATCGTAAATCAATAATTGCATTTTATGTTTAAAAATTATCTCAAGATCGCCTGGCGGAGCTTGTTAAAGGATAGGCAGTTTACTGCACTGAATGTATTTGGACTGTCCGCCGGACTGGCGTGCTCCCTGCTCATCTTTTTATGGGTGAGCGATGAAATGAGCTTTGACCGGTTCTTTGCAAACGATGAACGGCTGTACAGGTTGATGGAACGAAGAAGTGTTGACGGCGAAGTATTCTATTCGCATGAATCGTCCGGCAGGCTAAGCGAAGCCGTCAAACAAGCCCTACCGGAAGCGGAATATACTGCTGCCGTGGCGCCTGCATTCTGGTTCCCGCAAAATACGCTGTCGGTTAACGACAAAAACATCAAAGCCCAGGGGCAGTACGCGGAGAAAGACTATTTTAATATCTTTTCCTTTCCCCTGCTGGAAGGAGACAAAAACAGTATGCTTGCCACCCGGAGCGCCATCGTACTCTCCGATGAGCTGGCCACAAAGCTGTTTGGAACTACCGAAAACATAATGGGCAAGCCGGTACGCTTTGACCAGGACACCACCTTTTATGTATCCGGTGTATTCAAAAAAATGCCCGCTAATTCTTCCCAGCAGTTTGACTTTGTGCTGTCGTTCGACTATTTCAAGAGTGTTAAGGAATGGGTAACACATTGGAACGGTTCGGGTCCCCGGAATTTTGTATTGTTGAAAAAGGGAACAGACATCAACACTTTCAATAAAAAAGTAGAAAACGTTATAACCACCAATACCGGCGACACGACCAGGAAGGTGGTTGCAGCAAAATTTTCCGATGGCTACCTGTATAATAGCGGGGGTGACAGTGCCCGGGCAGGCGAAAGGATTCAATATGTGAACCTGTTTATAGCATTGGCGGTTTTTGTCCTTGTGATCGCCTGTATCAACTTTATGAATCTTTCCACAGCAAAAGCTGCCCGCAGGCTTAAGGAAGTCGGTATAAAAAAAGTAGTAGGAGCAAAAAGAAGCCAGTTGATATGGCAGTTCCTGACGGAGTCATTCCTTTTAACGGTATTGGCTATGGTCATTGCATCAGGGCTTGCGGTCGTTTTGTTACCCGAGTTCAACCAGCTCACCGGCAAATCCATTGTGCTGCATTTCACCTGGCAGATGGCTGCGGCTGTTGCGGCTATTGCATTAATTACGGGTTTCCTGGCCGGCAGCTACCCGGCTTTGTACATTTCAGGCTTCAACCCGCTGGCAATATTAAGAGGTAAGCTGAGCACTTCCACTGCCGAGTTGTTATCAAGAAAAGGCCTGGTCGTTTTCCAGTTCGCGCTGTCCACTATATTGATCGTGGCGGTAACGGTTATATACCGGCAGGTACAATACATCCGGAGTATAAATCTTGGATATAATAAAGAGAATATCGTGCGTCTTACCGCCGAAGGGCGCATCCAGCAGAACCAGGAAGCTTTTTTAGCTGAAATGCAGCAGGTTTCTGGTGTAGTAAACGCCGCTTACACTTTCCACAACATTGTCGGCCGTAAATACAGCGATGGGCTGGACTGGCCCGGAAAGGATCCAAACAGGGAGCAGTATTTTGAAGTATTTGGAGTGAGCCACAATTTTATTAAAACAATGGATATGCAGATGAAATCAGGGAGAGACTTTTCAAGGGATTTTGGCACGGACTCGCTTAATATTATTATCAACGAGGCCGCTGCTAAAGTGATGGGTCTTAAAGATCCTGTTGGTACTATTGTAAAATTTCATGGCATCAACCGCCAGGTCATCGGTGTGGTGAGCGATTTTCATTTTGAATCCATGCATGAACCCATAAAACCTTCCTTTATGCACCTTCAAAAAGGAGAGGGTACCATTGTAGCCCGTATTCAACAGGAGAACCAGCAGCAAACCCTTGCCGCAATAGAAAATCTTTATAAACAGTATAACCCCGGTTTTCCTTTCACCTTCAATTTTCTGGATGAAGCCTACCAGAAGCAATATGAAACGGAAACCCGTACAGCAACCCTCTCCGGTTATTTTGCAGGCCTGGCTATTATTATTTCCTGTCTGGGGCTGTTTGGACTGGCTGCGTTTACCGCACAAAAAAGAAAGAAGGAGATCGGTATCCGGAAAGTGATCGGAGCATCATCTGCGGGTATCACTGCCATGCTGTCCAAAGATTTTCTGAAGCTGATCGGCATAGCCTTGCTGATCGCATTCCCTGTATCGTGGTGGATGATGAATAGCTGGCTGCAAAACTATACATACAGGGTGAATATAACAGCCGGTATATTCCTGATCTCAGGAATGCTGGTATTGGTCATTACATTGATCGCCATCAGCCTGCAAACAATAAAAGCAGCAAATGCCAACCCGGTGAAAGCATTGCGGAGCGAATAGCCCTCACCCCCGACTCCCGTCCGACCGGTTATCCGGGTGGGCCTCTCCACGTCTCGCACGTGCGGGAGAGAGGGGTGCCTAAACTCATATCCGGTTGATGAAATGCAGTGGGGGGAGGTTGAGAATAAAAAGTGTGAGCGGATACTAAACGTCTTGTTTGGCAATATTCAAAAGATGATGTGGAAGAACAAAAAGTTTAGAAATATTCTATAGCACCGCTCTCTTTCCTTTGGAAAGAGAGAAGGAGAGATAGGCTTGAAGTTGGTAGCGATACAGCTTGGAATTATTCTACAGTACCGTTCTTCTCCGCGAGGAGAAGGAAAGAGGATGAGGCTAAAAATGTACAAATATTAATAATTGCCGGCAGCTCAAGGCTGACAACTGAATCCGGCAGCTCAAAGCCCACAATTATGTTCAAAAACTATTTCAAAACCGCGTGGCGCCATTTGTGGCGGCATCGCCTGTTTACCGTACTGAATATTTTCGGGCTGGCTGTAAGTATCAGCGCCTGCTGGATCATTTACCGTATTGTAAGCTATGAATTTAGTTATGACCGTTCCTTACCCAACAACGAAAATACGTACAAGGTAATTACCGCCTTTGATTCTCCGGAAAAGAAAAATACTAAAAGCAGCGGGGTTGCCGCACCGCTGTATAAAGGTATAAGAGAAGAAATTCCGGGCATAGCTAATGTAGTTCCTGTTTTCAAAAAAGGAGTGAGCAGCATTGAAATAAAAAGCCCCGGTAAAAATTTTACTAAAGAAGACCCTGATAATATTATCGCAACCGATGCATCCTATTTTAATATGCTGCCTTATCAGTGGATTGCCGGCAGCAGGGCGAATGCATTAAACAGCCCCGGTAATGTGGTGCTTACGGAAAGCAGGGCACGGGAATATTTTCCCGGTCAGCACCCGGAAGATATACTCAATAAAACCATTGTGTATTATGAGTGGTCTGATACGGTAATCCGCACAGTTACCGGTATCGTTGCCGATTATGCCACACCCTCACAGTTTACCTATAAAGAATTTGTATCGCTACCTAAAAAAGAATTTCAGCCAGGAGAATGGACCAATACCAATGGCAGTGATCAATTATTTATACAATTAAACAACGCTACCAAAGCATCTGTGGTACTTGAGCAGATCAATGCGCTCCATGCCAGGAAATGGCAGGACTTTGAAGTATGTATGGAAAAAGCTACTGCGAAGCTACTTGGGAGAGCGATGAAAATGTCCAAAAGCTATGAGCTGCTGCCGGTACAGGATGTCCACTTTGCTACAGATGCAGAGGAATACGGTGTAACCAAAACCAGTAAACCCGTGATGTACGGATTAGGCGGCATTGCCTTTTTCCTGTTATTGCTCGCTTGCATCAATTATATTAATATGAGCGCTGCACAGATACCGAAAAGAGGCAAGGAGATCGGTGTCCGGAAGACATTGGGGAGCAGCCGCAACCAGTTGATCAATCAGTTCCTTTTTGAAACTTTTTCGACTACTGTCCTTGCCTGCCTGCTATCTGTTGCATTAAGTAACGTTGGTTTTGGGATTTTGAAAGACATTATTCCTGAGGGCGTAACACTATATGGCTCTATAATGGAAGCAATGCTGTTCATGCTATTGCTTGCTATTATCATCACTATCCTGGCGGGCATATATCCAGGTTGGCTGATCACTAAACTGAAAGCGGTCAATGTATTTAAAAATTTTTCGGTTGCCCAAACGCACCGCCAGCGATTCGGCCTGCAAAAAGCGCTTATCGTATTTCAATTTATTATTGCGTTGGTGCTCATCACCAGTTCCATCATCGTAGGTTCCCAGTTGCGTTATACGCTGAATGCAGACATGGGCTTTAATAAAGATGCTGTGGTGCTGGTAAACATTCCCTGGAAATATGGAAATGATGAAAAATATAAGGGTAAACAATTTACACTGCTGAGCCGGTTACAAAATGAACCGGGTATTGAAAAGGTAGCGCTTGGCTCAGCGCCTTTATCACCTGTTTATTCTTCCAGCCCTTTTGTGTATGAAGCAGACGGAAAGGAACCGGTAAGGATACAGACCTATAAAAAGTGGTGTGATACTTCTTATCTTAATTTATACCGGATACAATTACTCGCCGGCAGTAATCTTCGTGCATCAGATACGGTAAGTGAATATCTTATCAATGAGTCGGCAGCAAAAGCATTTGGTTTTAGCAATCCACAGGATGCGGTAGGTAAAATGATCGGGCAGTTAGGCTATGCTAAATTACCTGTTACAGGCGTAATAAAGGATTTTAACACAGAAGATTTTTATACGCAGATTAAACCGCTGGCTATTTCTAACAGTAAAAACAACCTGCTTACATTCAATATAAAGCTCAATAGCCATAATCCTGCGCAATGGCAGCGCACGCTGAAAGCAGTTGAAAAAGAATGGTATCACTTTTACCCTGCCGAAAGTTTTCATTTCAGCTTTTATGACGAAACGATTGAAAAAATGTACATGCAGGAAAGACAGATAGGAAAGCTGATTGACCTTTCCACGATCATTACTATATTGATCAGTTGCCTGGGATTGTTCGGGTTAGCGGCACTGACGGCTTTCCAACGCACAAAGGAAATCGGCATCAGGAAGGTGTTGGGGGCTTCTGTTTCATCTATCATCGCTATGTTTTCAAAAGAACATACCGCTTTAATATTACTGGCCATGCTCATTTCCACGCCTGTAGCATGGTGGGCAATGAATAAATGGCTGCAGGATTTTGCTTATAAAATTGACATACACTGGTGGATGTTTGCTTTAGCAGGACTGGCAGCGATAGTAATTGCATTGATAACAGTAAGCTTCCAGGCAATTAAGGCAGCGATGGCAAACCCGGTGAAGTCGTTGCGAGCGGAATAGCAGCCCATCTCCCCGGCCCTCTTCCCAAAGGGAAGAGGGTGCCTAAACTCTTAACAGTTTGAAAAATGGTGAGAGCGGAAACCTTGAGAATTAAAAGAACGTGATAATATGGAAAAGCTTGTTTGGATATGTTTTGTAGATGATGTGGAAGAATAGAAAGTTTGGGGATATTCGGCAGTACCGTCCCTCTCCGCGAGGAGAGGGAAAAGAGGGTGAGGCTTGAAGTGGAAGATATACAGCTTGGACGTATTCTATAGTACCGCTTCCTCTCTCCCGAACCTTCGGGACAAGGAGAGGGAGACGGAGCCCGCCCGAACGACGTTCAGTCGGGCGGGGGTGAAGCTAAAATTTGAAGATGCGTAAATGTAATAATCACTGATGGCTGAAAGCCCATAGCTGACAGCACAAAGCCAACAATTATGTTCAAAAACTATTTCAAAACAGCCTGGCGCTCTCTTGTCAAAAACAAGGTTACTTCTGCCATTAATGTATTAGGGCTTTCTGTAGGCATTAGTGCATCGCTCATCATTTTTATGGTGATACATTATAACTTCAGTTTTGACAGGTTTGTGCCTGACAGAGAAAGAGTATACAGGATAGTAACGGAAGGTGATGGATGGAATAATAGCGGCGTACCGGTGCCTTTACATACCGTGTTAAAAAACCTTTCGGGTATAGAGAATGTGTCACCGATACTTAACTATGCTGATGAGGTTAAAGTGAGTGTTAATAATGGAGCTGACAATACTGCTTCGAAATTGTTTAAAGGGCAAACAGATGTAGCGTTTACTAATAATGACTATTTTAAAATATTCCCTCATGAATGGATGGCGGGTAATAAAAAAACTGCTTTAAATAATCCATATTCAATAATTGTCAGCAAAAGCAGGGCGCAGCAATATTTCCCGGGGCTGCAGCCTGAAAATATAATAGGTAAAACAATTATTCTTAATGATACGATCACTACAACTGTAACCGGTGTTGTAAACGACCTGGAAGCTAATAGTGATTTTGAAAAAAAACTTTTTATTTCTCTCCCTACAGCTACTCTCGGAAATTTGAAAGCGTATTTTAATTGGGAGGAGTGGGATTTTACTGTCTCAAATTTTCAGACTATCATAAAACTGCTGCCTGGCACGGGTGCTGTACAAATCAATGCACAATTAAAAAAAATAACCAGGGAACACAAAACTGAGGATGCTAAAGATGTCTGGCGCTTACAGCCATTAAGCGATATACACACGAATCCTGTATTTGAGGGGCCGGCTAACCCTGAAACCATGCGTAGCCTGGTAGTATTAGCTGTTTTCTTGTTACTATTGGGCTCTATTAATTTTATCAATCTGTCTACCGCTCATGCATCAGAGCGATCTAAGGAAATAGGGATTAGAAAAACACTGGGCAGCAAAAAAAAGCAGATCGTTTTTCAGTTTTTATGTGAAACATTTTTGCTTACCATATTTACAACGTTTTTATCGGTGCTGTTGATACCTGTATTATTGAAAGGGTTTGAAGGATTTATTCCAGAAGGGTTGCAATTTAAATATTTTCTGCAACAGCCCCTGGTATGGATGTTTGTATTGGTACTGACCATAATGGTAAGTGTTGTAGCCGGATTGTATCCTGCATTTGTACTAACAAGGTTTAAGCCGGTGGCGGTGTTAAAAAGCAGCCTGCCTTCGGGTAATAATATTTCACAAGGGGCATTGCTACGCAAAATTTTAATTGTATCACAGTTTGTAATAGCCCAGGTATTTGTTATTGGTGTATTTGTAGTAGATAAGCAAATACGATTTTCCCTGCAAAAAAATATGGGGTTTAGAAAAGAAGCCATTATTAATTTCTTTCCACCTTTTGACTGGTATCATCCCGATAATAAAAAGTTTTTATTGAAAGATGCCCTGGCTAAAATACCCGAAATACAAAAATTGAGTTTTGGTAGCCAGTCTCCCGCTGCAAACGGGGCAATAATGAACATCATTTCCTATAAGGAGAATAATAAGGATATGACCATTAAGGTCAATGCAAGGAGCGGAGATACAGCTTTTTTAGGGGTGTATGATATTAAATTGCTTGCCGGCAGAAATATATTGCCTACAGATACTGCCAGCGAGTTACTTATTAACGAAACATTGTCAAAGCAACTTGGTTTCAAAACCCCTTCGGAAGCAATCGGTCATTTTTTGACTTTCTATAACGGCTCACCCAAGCCCATTGTTGGAGTAATGGCCGATTTTAATATACAATCAGTAAGAACCCCAATCAACCCTCTCATATATTTTTCAGCTCCCCAATGGGCATATATGATGCATATTGCCTTACAACCTGATCCCGCTACCTGGCCAAACGCGATAAGCAAAATAGAAAAAGCCTGGAAGAATATATATCCTGATGAGGATTTCAGCTATACTTTTTTGGATAAAACCGTTGAAGAATTTTATAAAGAAGATCAGCAACTTTCAAAATTGCTGACATGGTCTGCCGCGGTGGCAATATTTATTAGCTGTCTCGGTCTGCTGGGGCTTGTGATATTTATAACCAATAAGCGGGTAAAAGAAATAGGTATACGCAAAGTGTTAGGCGCTTCGGTGCAACAGATCGTTTCCCTGCTTTCACTTGATTTTGTTAAGCTGATTGTAATTGCATTTGTTATCGCCACTCCAATTGCATGGTGGCAGACCCATAACTGGTTGCAAAATTTTGCCTATCATACGAGCTTAAGCTGGTGGATATTTTTATTGAGCGGTTTAATTATGATTGTTATTTCACTAATTATTCTGGGTATAAGAGCCGGAAGCGCAGCGCTGGCAAACCCGGTGAAAGCATTGCGAGCGGAATAGCAGCCCATCTCCCCGGCCCTCTTCCCTTTGGGAAGAGGGTGCCTAAGCTCAAAGAGGGTTTATGAAATGTAGTGTAGAGGTTGAGAATGTGAAAGTGTGGAAAAGCCCGGCTTTATTCTATAGACGATGTGGTAGATATTAAGTTTGGGTTTGTACTATAGCACCGTCCTTCTCTATGGGAGAAGGATAAGAGGATGAGGCTTGATGTGGAAGATATACAGCTTGGAATTATTCTATAGTACCGCTCCCTTTCTCCCGAACCTTCGGGACAAGGAAAGGGAGACGGAGCCCGCCCGAACGACGTTCAGTCGGGCGGGGGTGAGGCAAAAAATTACCCTATGGCGGTTCAGATAGTTTTTCTACCTTCAGAACAATTATCACATTTAAACGAAATATGATGAATTCTTTCAACCGCAGGCATTTTATTAAAAGCGGCAGCATGGCTGCATTGGGTTTGGCTGCTATACCATCTTCATTGAAGGCATTTGCACCAAGCGATAAATTACGAATAGCACATATTGGTTTAGGCGGAATGGGTAACAATCATATGAAATGGTTTGCCGATATTCCTGAAGTGGATATAGTGGCGCTTTGCGATGTAGATGAAAATCATCTGAAAGAAACAAAAAATAAGCTGAAAGAGCTTCGCCCGAAAGGTCCGAAAATAAAAACCTATGAAGACTTCAGGCGTATACTCGATCGTAAAGATATAGATGCCATTACCTGCGCAACGCCTGATCACTGGCATGCCACTATAGCTACGTTAGCTTTCCAGGCAGGTAAAGATGTGTATGGAGAAAAACCCCTTTCCTATGATGCGGGCGAAGGAAAGATCATGCTGGAGAATATGAATAAGTACAATCGTATTTTCCAGATGGGCAACCAGATACATGCAGGCGATAATTATCATCGCGTGGTGGAACTGGTGAAGTCTGGAAAAATTGGTAAAGTGCATACGGTACGCTTATGGAAAACAGGAACGCCGCCTGAACTGAAGGAAACTTCAGTAGCACCTGTTCCTTCTACATTGAACTGGGATATGTGGCTTGGTCCGGCGCCGTATACTGAATACATTCCTGCCAAATGCCATTTCACTTATCGTTATTTTCTTGATTATTCCGGCGGTGTGTTTGCTGATTTCTGGTGTCATATAGCTGATATTGTTTTCTGGAGCTTACAACCCAAAGGATTAAAAAATATTCATGCAAGAGGAGAGAAGGCAGATGGAATTGCTGATGTTCCAAAGTGGTTGGATATAGATTATGAATTTGATGATCTTAAAATATTATGGACAAGCAAACCGCCTGATGTGCCCGGAGCTGCGGAAAAAGGTATTGGCGCCTATTTTGAAGGCGATAAAGGAACACTGATGTGCGATTACGGTTCACGTACCATTGTACTCGATGGAGAAATCTTAACCGATATTGATTATGTGCCTAGATCCATCAAACGCTCGCCGGGGCATCAGCAAAATTTTGTTGATGCCGTAAAAGCCAGAACCCAACCTGAATCCAATCTTGCCTATGCAAGAGAAATGACATTGCCTATGCATCTTGGACTTATTTCATATCGCTTGAAACGCCCGTTGCAATGGGACGCTGCCAATGAGCAGTTTATTAATGATGCAGAGGCAAATGCATTGTTGCACAGGGAGGCGAGAGCAAACTGGAAGTTGATTTGAAACAGCCCATCCCGGCCTTCCCAAGGCCCGCCTGAACGAATCATTCGGGCAGGAGAAGCGGATAGCCTCTCCCTATCTCTTCAAAGGAGAGGAGGAAGGGATGTGAGTCCTACTGCTTCACCAGTTTCCTTACAATACCATCATCTGTTTTAAGCAGGTAGATACCGCTGTTAAGCAGGGGGGCGCTAACATAGTTACTGCCTGCATTTAGTTTTACAATTCTTACCAACTGCCCCTGGTTGGTTACCAGTTGCGCTGTTTGTGCCCTGGTAGTAACAACAGTAAACCCATCTGCAAATGGTGATGGATAAACCGATAATGCCGAACCTGCCTGCCCGCTTAAACGGATAACAGAAGAGTAACTGATATTGCCATCAAAATCAGTTTGTTTAATACGGTAATATGCAACGGAGCCAGGGTGTATTACATCGGTATATTGATAATCGTTAGTACCATTTCCCTTACTGCTGATGCTGGTAATGCTGCTAAAGCTCCTGCCATCAATACTTTTTTCTACTTCGTAATTGCGCACCTGTTGCTCTTCCACCTTCCAGCTTACCTCCACCTGTTTTTGTGTGTTGATATTGCCGCTAACAGATAGCCAACGCAATGGCAAAATACCGCTTATTGTTTTTACAAAAAAACCGCTGAAGCCTGTAACATCAAAGCTTACCTCCCAACGGTCAACTGCGGCATTCCAAACAATGTCTCCATCTGCAGGATTTATAGTTTCAGCAATACCGCTGGTATACGTGTCCGGTAGCCCTGAACCATCGCTGCTAACGCCGGGTCGCTTTTCTATTAACAGGTTGGCTTTACCGGAGCCATCTGATGGTCCTGTAGGTAGTTTAATTGCACTAACAAGATTAAAAGCATTAAAATCTGCCTGGGTAAAATAAAGGATAATCTTACCTGTAGCTACGGCGGCATTGGTGGCGGGAGTAATTTCATAGTGCCTCCGTACATACTGTGCCGGCTGTACGCCTTCTATCCAAACTTTAGCCGTGGTGGTGCCATTTATGGGAGCCCCGCCAGCAGGTGTTACAAAAGCTATTAAATTATTGCAGCCCGGTGCATTAAAAAATGCAGTAATAGTGGATATGGGTAAGGTTTGGCTGGTGTTGGCGGTAGCTAATGTTACGGCAGTATTGGTGCTTATCTGGGTGGGGCTGTTTCTTTGTGTGGTGGTTCCATCACCCACCTGCCTGTTGTTATTACGTCCCCATGCCCATAAGGCTCCATCGGTTTTGATGGCAGCGGTATGATAGCATCCTGCCGCAATAGCGGCCCAATTGGTAGCTGTACCTATTTGAACAGGGCTGGTTTTTTGTGTAGTAGTGCCATCGCCCAACTGACCATAACTATTATTCCCCCATGCCCAAAGTGTGCCATCCGTTTTAATAGCAACGGTATGATTACCACCACCGGCAATTCTTGACCAATCGGTAGCTGTACCTATTTGAACAGGGCTGGTTTTTTGTGTAGTGGTACCATCACCCAACCGGCCATTCGAATTATATCCCCATGCCCAAAGTGTGCCATTCGTTTTGATAGCAGCGGTATGAAATTGCCCGCAGGTAATACTTCCCCAATTAGTAGCCGTACCTATTTGAACAGGAACCTTTTTACTGCTTGTAGTGCCATCACCTAATTGACCATCGCCATTATATCCCCATGCCCAAAGGGTACCATCTGTTTTGATGGCAACGGAATGATAAGCTCCAACAGCAATAGCGGCCCAATTGTTAGCCGTGCCTATTTGAACGGGGTTGTTTCTTTGTGTAGTGGTGCCATCGCCTAACTGGCCATCTTCATTGAATCCCCACGCCCAAAGGGTACCATCGGTTTTGATGGCAAGAGTGTGATACCCGGTAGCAACTTTCGCCCAATTGTTAGCCGAACCTATTTGGGTTGGGGTAGTTTTGCTGGTAGTGGTACCATCGCCTAGTTGACCATCGCCATTGCTCCCCCATCCCCAAAGGGTACCATCTGTTTTGATGGCAAGTGTATGAATGCCGCCGCCGGCAATAGTTGCCCAATTGGTAGCCGGGCCAATTTGAGTGGGAGTACTTCTATTGGTAGTGGAACCATCGCCCAACTGGGCATCACTGTTACTTCCCCATGCCCAAAGGCTGCCTTCTGACTTGATGGCTGTTGTAAAAACACCATTGGGGTTATTAGCAACCTGTGTAAAAATACCACAGCTTGTTTGAGCTATGATAAGGCTGACACTTAGCCCAAAGCTCAGGGTGAGTAAGAGTTGTTTTCCCATAGATTTATATTTAATATAGCAATATCCTGCTGGCAGGATCTGGTTATTTTTTTATTGGATCTGCAGGACAATACTTTAACAGCTACCAATCCTTCAGAATATATTATGCTATTATCTTGCTGAGCTGTTCAAATTATATCGGCATGATGCAAATCCCTTATCGTATTATTTAAAAACACTGATATCCGGTACAAAAATACTCTCACAACGCAGACGCTCTCTTACTCCTTTGTGTAGTAAAAAACAATATTGATCAAGGATAATTAACTAAAAAGGAGGCTGACATGATGATATGGAAACGCTTGTTTGAATATGTTTTATAGATGATGTGGAAGAACAAAAAATTTGGAAATATTCTGTAGCACCGCTCTCTTTCTTTTGTACGGGCGGGGGACAGGCTGCCTTCCACTGTCCGTTTTCGTACACCCTGCGTTCAGTTTCGCACACCTTTGTAGAGGATGAGCGTGTAACAATTTGGTTTTGATATAGTTGTGTGCTGGCATACAGGTTGTTTCCTGCTGTGTATTAAATTCAACATATGCTCAGCAACTATTTCACCATTGCTTTACGGAATATCAGGCGCAGTAAGATCTATTCCTTCATCAATATTTTTGGCTTAAGCATAGGGCTTACCTGCAGCATGCTGATCATACTATATGTGAAAGATGAAGTAAGCTTCGACCGGTTTCATAAAAATGGTGAGCATATTTACAGGATAACAACCGAGTCGTTAGATAAAGATAACAACGCCGGGAAAGATGCTAACACCGGTTACCTGCAGGGGCCACGATTTACAAGCCATATTCCTGATATAGTAAATTATACCCGGGTTCAAAGCTGGGGCGAGGATTTTAAAACCGGGACAGATATACAAACGATCCCGGTATTAAGAGTAGATGCTTCTTTCTTTTCCGTTTTTTCTTTTCCATTATTATATGGCGATGCAAAAACCTGTCTGGATGATCCATACAGTATTGTTCTTTCTGAAGACCTGGCAGAAAAGCAGTTTGGTACAAAAGACGTTGTTGGAAAGTTAATGATGATGAAGCAGGATACTGCTTTTGTTCCCTGCAAAATAACCGGGGTTAGCAAAAGATGTCCGCAAAATTCTTCCATAAAATTTAATATGCTGATGCCTGTAAAGGCTTCGGCAAATGATCTGGGCAATAGTGAAAACTGGTTCAATTTTTTTCTGAACACGTTTGTAGTGTTACGCACGGGCGCTGATATAGATCATGTTGAAAAAAACATGCAGCAATTTTACCAGGCTGATGCAAAGGAAGCCATACAAAGTTTGAAAGCCCGCTTTGGAGATGTCATTTCCGGCTATAGCTATAAACTACAGCCTTTTGAACAAATACATTTAAGTAAAGACCTGCCGGCGCAGAACGGTTTATCCGATGCCGGCAACCCCATATATTCTTACCTGTTATCCGGTATTGCCGTATTTATTTTATTGATAGCCTGCATCAACTTTGTAAATCTCACTATTGCCCGCTCTGTAAAGCGTGCTAAAGAAATAGGTATCCGGAAAGTAATAGGCAGCGACAGACGCGGGCTGATCATCCGGTTTTTGGGAGAATCATTTTTGCTCTGCTTTATAGCTTTTGCACTGGCTGTTTTGCTGGTGCAGCTTATACTGCCTTTGTTCAATACACTTTCTAACAAGGTACTGTCGTTCAGCTACCTGGCAGATGCACAATTGATAGGAGGGTATATTGCTTTGTTTTTACTCACCGGTTTACTGGCAGGCTTTTACCCGGCTTTGGTATTATCCGGTTATAATCCTGTACAAATATTGTACAGTCGTTTTAGCCTCGGAGGGAAAAATTATTTGCAAAAGTCGTTGGTAGTGCTGCAATTCTCACTGGCTTCCTTTTTTATTATCGCCACATTTATAATACAGGCACAATTTAATAAGCTTGCCGGTGCACCTTTAGGTTATGACGACAGTAACCTGGTAATGGTACGTAACGGGGGCTTAAAAAGAGATAAAATGCCCCTGCTGAAGAATGAATTAATAAAAAGCCCGGGCGTTATTGATGTTGCCGCTAAAAATGGAGGGCAGTCGGGAACGGCAGCAAAAGTAAACGGAGATTCAATCATCAGGTTTGCCTACGAAACCATTGATGAAGCCTATATGCCATTATTAAAAATTCCCGTGGTGCAGGGACGGAATTTTTCAACCAGGTATCCTTACGATTCAACTCAGTCAGTAATAGTGAATGAAAGTTTTGTAAAAAAGGCAGGATGGCAGCACCCGGTGGGTGAAACGGTTGATTTTTGGTTTAAGAATGAAAAGTATAAAGTGATCGGTGTGGTAAAAGATTATCATTTTCAACCAATGACCACAGAAATAGGGCCACAGTTATTTACCATGAAATATGATAATGATTATGGGATGGTGTTCATTAAAGTAAAGCCTAATACAGCAGCTAACAGCTTAAAGCATATTGAGGCTGTATTTAAAAAGCTCTTCCCCTTTGCTCCATACAGCTATGCCTTTAAAGATGAGCAAAACAGGAAAGCCTATGAAGCAGAAGCCAAATGGAAACAGATCATGATGTTCAGCGCCGTTATTACCATTTTTATTTCATGTATTGGCCTCTTTGGCTTATCCGTACTCTCCGCCGAAAAACGTACCAAAGAAATCGGGATCCGTAAAGTGCTGGGCGCATCAGTTAACGGGTTGGTTGCGGTTCTTTCAAAAGATTTTTTAAAGCTGGTATGTATTGCGCTTGTAGTGGCTGTTCCCGCGGCATGGATAGCGTCAAATAAATGGTTAGAAAATTACCCGTACCGTATAACATTAAGCTGGTGGTTATTTGCCGGAGCGGCATTGCTGGTGGTAATGATAGCGTTGCTTACGGTGAGTTTCCAGGCAATAAAGGCGGCAGTGGGTAACCCCGTGAAGGCGTTGAGGACGGAATAAAGCTCCTCACCCTCCTTCGGCGGGCACGCCCCGGCCCCTCTCCCTACAAGGGAGAGGGGTGCCCAAATTCATATCGGGTTGATGAAATGTAGCGGGGAGGTTGAGAATGTGAAAATATAGAGATTGGATATACTATATAGATGATGTGGAAGAACAAAAAGTTTGGCTTAATGCTTAAGTACCGATTAAGAACCTTAAATAACTGCTGACGGCTGAAAGCTGATCCGCCACGGCGGACAAGTTGCTGACAGCTCAAAGCCCACAATTATGTTTAAAAACTATTTCCTGATTGCTATCCGCAGCTTTAAAAAGGACAGGGTAAATTCATTGATAAGTCTCTCGGGATTGATCATCGGGCTAACCTGTGTAATGCTGGTTGCGGGCTATATACGTTACGAAACGTCTTTTGATAAAAACTATTCTCATTCAAGCCGCATCTACCGCATCATTAGTACTAATAACCGGAACGATTATGGCCGCACAGAACTTATACCTACGGCATTTGCTCCTGCGCTTGTGCGGGAAATACCGGGAATAAAAGGGCAGACGCAAATTAGTACATGGACAAAATATGCGTTTCTCAATAATCAATTCGCCGGTTTTAAGCAAACCGATGTGGATAGTAGTTTTTTCTCAATATTCAATTTTAAGTTTATTCATGGTAATCCGCAAACGGCGCTGAACAATCCCGACAATATTGTTCTTACTGCTACCACTGCAAAAAAAATTTATAATACGTTGGATGTTGTTGGAAAAACCCTTACAACAAAAAGCGAAACTTATATTGTTTCAGGTGTAGTTCAGGATATGCCGCAAAATAGTTTTCTGCAAACAGACGCGTTTCATTTTCGGCCCAGGTCAAAATATTCAGAAACACTTGATATTTCGGACGGCTACACTATGGGGAACGCTTTTATTTTGTTAGATGAAAAACTGTCAGCAATTGATGCCGGGAATAAAATAAGAGAGTTTTGCCACAGATACAAGATGGATAATTATAAAATGGAACTGCAACCTGTACAGCAGGTGCATTTACATTCGTCAGACATAAAAGACCAGTCTGATGAATATAATATCGGTAATTTACAATATGTGTATATCTATGCTGCTATTGCATTGCTTATATTAATTATAGGCTGTATTAGTTTTATTAATCTTGCTATTGCCCGCAGTATGGAGAGAACAAAAGAAGTGGGAGTGCGCAAAGTTATGGGTGCTGGAAGAAAACAATTAATAGTACAGTTTCTCGGTGAATCATGGGTGTATTTTATTATTGCATTTTCCGTAGCGCTTGTACTCGCAGTGTTAGCATGGAATGGATTTACACAGTTGATCAATATCCAGGCCGGGAGGGATTTTCTACTCAATATTTATACAGTACAGGCAATATCGGGTATTTGTATTTTCTCCTGTTTGCTATCCGGGTTTTACCCGGCGGTATTTCTCTCCAGCCTGCGTCCTGTAATTACATTGAGAGGAGGGTATCAAAATGTGAAATTCAATTTTGGTTTACGAAAAGCCTTGGTAGTAATGCAATTTACCATAACAATCATGCTGATCGCGACGACTCTTGTGGTTCATTCTCAATTGAATTATCTGAATAATAAACCGCTTGGTTTTAATAAAGATAATCTTATCAGTTTTAACATACCTTATTTGGATCAAATACCGCTGGCATTTAAAGACAAGCTTTTGCAAGGCGCCCATATCAATAGCCTGACATTTTCTTCCCTCGAAGTAGGCAATACCTACGGCATGGGCGGAAGCATGAGAGACCCAAAGACGGGTAACGATTCGACAAAACTTTTGCAAAATGCGATCATAGATGGCGATCTGGATTTTATGAAAACATTTCAGATACCTGTTATAGAAGGAAGAGATTTTTCCCCGGCATACCCTTCAGATATAACAGACTATAATTCCATTGCAGGGTTTCCGGGAGTTGATAAGCGAAGACCGCTGATTGTTTCCGAGTCACTGGTAAAAAACCTGGGTATCAAAAACCCGCTAGGCACTGTGCTTGACCAGGACTATTTTCTAAAAGGTACAATCATTGGCGTATTTAAGAGTTTTAGCGTCATGTCTTTAAAAAACTCCGATCCATTGATTGCCATACGGTGTGAACAAAAAGGAAGACCGCTGACCCATGTTTATGCCCGCATTAATGCACAAAATACGCCTGAAAGCATCCGCTATATTTCGGAAGTATATAAGCAATTTTTTCCGGAGGAAATATTTGATTTTTCTTTCGTGGAGGGGCGCATTGCTCATTTATATGATACGGAAATAAGGCTTACTAAGTTGATCAACCTGTTTGCATTACTTGCAATACTATTATCATGCACGGGTTTATTCAGTCTCGTTTCATTAATGGTTCGCAAGCGAACAAAAGAGATAGGTATTAGAAAAGTAATAGGTGCTTCGGTAAACAATATTGTTGTATTGATAGGTAAAGATTTCCTGTGGCTGATCATTATCTCGTTTATTATAGCCACGCCATTGGCTTATATAGCTATGACGAAATGGCTGCAGAGTTATGCAAACCGTACAACATTATACTGGTGGATATTTTTAGTAGCGGGTATTGCAGCATTTTTGATAGCATTTATAAGCATCAGCTTTAAGTCTGTTGCGGCGGCAGTGGGTAACCCCGTGAAGGCATTGAGAACGGAGTAGCAGCCTCTCTCCCCCGCCCCTCTCCCCAAAGGGAAGAGGGGTGCCTAAACTCAAAACAGGTTGATGAAACGCAATGAAGGAGAGATTGTGAATGTGAAAGTGTGAGTAAAAACTAAACGTCTTGTTTAGATATATTTTGTTGATGATGTGGTAGAGCAAAAAGTTTGGAGTTATTCTGCAGTACCGCCTCCTCTCTTTCGGAGAGGAGGAAGGGAGGAGAGGCTGTAGAAGAAGGGTGATGCTTAATCTTAAATATCAAATTACAAATGCTAAGAAACTATTTCAAAACCGCATGGCGGAATCTGAAAAGGAACAAACTGTTCTCTTTCATTAACATCCTGGGCCTTGCTATTGGCATAGCTACATGTTTCCTTATTATGTTGTATGTGCAGGACGAGCTGAGCTATGACCGTTTTAATAAGAATGCAGCCAATATTGCAAGAATAATTTTCCAGGCAGATATCAATGGCGGGAAAATAAATGAAAGCAATGTAATGGCTCCGGTGGCAGCTACAGTAAAGAAGGACTTCCCTGAAGTAATAGATGCCACAAGGATTGTATCTTACGGATCGCTCAAGATAACCTATAATAATACGGTGTTTAAAGACGACCGGTTTGCATTTGTTGATCCTAACTTCTTCGATATTTTTACGTTGCCCATGATAGAGGGCAATACCCGGTCTGCATTGCAGCAGCCCTATACGGTAGTCATTACAAGATCAACGGCGGAAAAATATTTTGGCAGGGAGGAAGCCCTGGGCAAAATGTTTATGCTGGGTAATGATACAGCGCTTTATAAAATAACCGGTGTTATGGAAGATATGCCTTCCAATTCGCACTTTCATTTTGACATGTTGGCATCCATGACAGGCTTGAAAAGCGCTGCTTCCGATTCGTGGATGACAGGTAATTATTACACGTACCTGTTGCTGAAACCAGGCGCCGATCTCAAAAAAATGCAAGCCCGCTTTCCGGATATGGTGGACAAATATATGGGCCCGCAAATTCAAAGCCAGATGGGGCTGAGCCTGGAGCAATTCAGGACCAAAGGCAATACGCTCGGCTTTGCCTTACAGCCTTTAACGTCTATTCATCTTTACTCCGCCGGTACCAACGAATTTGAACCGGGAGGCACTGCCGCTTATGTGTATATATTTGCAGGGGTTGCTATTTTTATGCTGGTAGTTGCATGTATCAATTTTATCAATCTCTCTACCGCCGGTGCATCCAAAAGAGCAAAAGAAGTAGGCGTAAGAAAAGTAGCGGGCTCGGGGAAAATGCAGCTTATAGGGCAGTTCTTATCAGAATCCTTATTGATCACTTTATTTGCTTTGCTTATTGCTTTTGTTCTGCTGCAGCTTATGCTTCCCGCATTCAATGCTATTTCAGGTAAGCATCTTGGCATTACCGTAAAACCTGTTTTGTCATTCGTGGTATTGGGCCTGATCGTAGGGCTGATGGCTGGTATCTACCCCGCTTTCTATTTATCTTCGTTTAAGCCTGTTGCCGTATTAAAAGGAAAGCTTACCTCCACCCATAAAAGTTTCAGGTTGAGGAGCGCGCTGGTTGTCTTCCAGTTCTTCATATCTGTTGCACTGATCATCGGCACTATAGTGGTATATCAACAGATGGAATTCATACAAAACAAAGATATTGGCTATGATAAAAACCAGCTCATTACTATTCCCAATTCATATGTTTTAGGCAGGAATGAACAGGTGTTTAAGCGACAGATGCTGCAAGATCCCAGGATAGTGAATGCGACATCTTCATGGTACAAGCCTGCCGGGCCAAGTAACCATAATAATTCGCTGGCTTATCCAAAAGGCAATGATAAAATCATAGTGAATGGTGTAGACTACCACATAGACGAACAATATATTCCCACGATGGGCATGAAGATGTTTGCCGGCAGAAACTTCTCGGGGGAATTCAAAACAGATTCTTCTGCCATTATTCTCAATGAAACTGCTGCAAGAGCCCTGGGCTGGACTCCGGAATCGGCTCTTGATAAAACGGTGGTCATACAAAACAGCACTAAGGGCTCTCATTACCCGTTTCATGTGGTTGGCGTGGTAAAGAATTTTAACTTCAGATCGCTGCATGAAACCATCAGCCCCCTGTATATGACATTTGAACCACAGGGAGGATTGATCTTTAAAATAAATACTGCCGATATTAAAGGGGTGTTGGAAGCCATGAAAAAGCAATGGGACAGCTACCATACCGAAGAACCCTTTACTTATGCTTTTATGGATGACCTTTTCAATAAAGCCTATGCTGCAGAACAGAAAACTGCTACCGTCCTGAACATTTTTGCTGCGCTCACCATATTTGTGGCCTGCCTCGGTTTGTTCGGACTGGTAACATATACCGCGGAGCAGCGCACCAGGGAAATAGGGATCAGGAAAGTATTAGGTGCAAGCGTAATACAGGTAACGCACATGCTATCCGGGGAATTTTTGAAACTGGTATTGATCGCTTCGCTCATTGCATTTCCTGTAGCATGGTGGGGGATGAACAAATGGCTTCAAAGCTTTGCATACCGGGTTGATATTAACTGGTGGGTATTTGCGGTGGCAGGCCTGGTGGCACTGCTGATTGCATTGATAACAGTGAGCTTCCGGGCAATAAAGGCAGCAGTGGCAAACCCGGTGAAGGCGTTGAGAACAGAGTAAGCCCTCTCTGCCCCCTCTCCGCGCGGCAGAGAGGGGTGCCCAAGCGCTTAACAGCCTGAAAAAACAGTAAGAGCGGCAACCTGAAGATTGGAAGAACTTAAGAATATGAAAGGGCGAAAATACGGAAACGTAGTGTTTGGATCTATTCTATAGACGATGTGGTAGAACAAAAAGTTTGGATTTATTCTACAGTACTGTCCTTCTCCGCGAGCTTGCCCGCCGTGGCGGGGAGAAGGACAAGAGGATGAGGCGAAGAGAGTAAGGCTTTAAATCTTAATCATAAATTGATTATATGTTCAACAATATGCTCAAGTTTATTTGGCGGAATATGCGGCGTAATCCCGTTACAACCATTATAAATATCAGCGGGCTTGCCATAGGTATGGCTGTAACGATTATAATCAGTATCTGGATATTGCGGGAGCTGTCTTTCAATAAAAATTTCCCAAACTATAACAGCATATCACAGGTTATGGTTACAGGTACTTTTGGTGGAGAAATGAGTACCGACCCTACCTGCCCGATCCCTTTAGCAAATACCCTGCAAAATAATTTCGGATCTGATTTCAGGTATGTAGCACTCGCTTCAAAACCTGAAGATCACATTTTAGCAGGTAAAGATAAAAAACTGAATATTACAGGCATGTTTGCCCAGGAAGGATTTGCAGCAATGCTGTCACTTGGTGCTGTATATGGCGCTATAAATACTTTGGATGATCCTTCTTCAGTGGTTATCAGCGCTTCTTTGTCTAAATCTTTATTTAGTAATGATGATCCTACAGGAAATATAATTAAGATAGATAACAAGGACAACCTGAAAATAACAGGAGTTTATAATGATTTTCCTGAAACTTCCTCCTTTGCTGACATTCAATATATCGGGTCATGGAATTATTATAAGCCACAGAATGAGAAGCTCAGCAACTCATGGAGTAACTGCGCTTACCTGATATATGTTCAGTTGCAACCGGCGGCAACAAATAATACGGTGTCAAAAAAAATCTCCGGTTTATTAAAAGACAAAATAAATGATATTAAGCCGGTAGTCCTGCTTCACCCTATGGCGAAATGGCATTTGTATGAAACATTTAAAAATGGAATTAATACGGGAGGACAAATCCAATATCTGTGGATGTTTGGGTTTATAGGCTTTTTTGTGCTGGCATTGGCCTGCATTAATTTTATCAACCTTTCTACTGCACGAAGTGCCAACAGGGCAAAGGAAGTGGGGGTTCTGAAAACGATCGGCTCGGGCAGGAGGTCGTTGATATTTCGTTTTCTTGGCGAGTCTGTGCTTACAGCAGCTATAGCTTTTGCACTCTGCCTGGTACTGGTACAAGCCTGTTTGCCCTGGTTTAACCAGCTTACCAATAGCAATATGCGCACTCCGTTTGTATCGGTATATTTTTACGCTATTGGTATTTTATTTGTCCTGCTCACAGGCATTACTGCCGGGTGTTACCCGGCCTTTTATCTTTCGTCGTTTAAGCCTGTTACAGTTTTAAAAGGTGTTTTTAAGGCCGGGCAGTATACCGCTTCATTGCGAAAGATATTGGTAGTAGTACAGTTTTTTGCTTCTATATTTTTAATTACGGCCACACTGATCGTATTGCAGCAATTAAATTTTACCAAAAACAGGCCATTGGGTTATTCAGCTAATGGGTTGATCAATATTGCAGTAGTTACCCCTGAGCTTCGCGCCGGCTACAATGCACTCAGGAATGAATTGTTGCACTCAGGGGCTGTTGTTGATATAGCGGCATCTTCAAGTCCTGTTAATAAACTTATATTATCGGAAGGCAGCTATTCATGGGCAGGCAAGCCGGCATCTGTTGATGCTGTATTTGGCTCGGTAGGCGTTACAGAGAGTTTTGGCAATACGGTGAAATGGCATTTGAGAGCGGGAAGAGATTTCTCTAAAGACTTTTCTACTGATTCTGCAGCGGTGATAATAAATAGCACGGCCTTGCGCTATATGGGTTGGCAGGATCCGGTTGGTAAACAACTAATGTATTACCAAAAGCCCTATACAATAATCGGCGTTATAGATGACGCCATGATGGGTTCCCCGTTTGCTTCGGTTACCCCTACGGCTTTTTTTCTTTCACCCCAGGCCTTAGATAATATTACCATAAAACTATCACCGTCTATAAGCACATCTCAGGCCTTGCAAAAAGTAGCAACCATTTTTAAACAATACAGCCAGGATATTCCGTTCGACTATAGTTTTATTGACCAGCAATATGCGAAACAATTTCACGCTGTTGAAACAACGGGAGTTATGGCCGGAATATTTGCAGCGCTTGCCATATTTATATCCAGCCTGGGATTATATGCATTAGCGTCTTTTATGGCCGAGCAACGTGTAAAAGAAATTGGTATTCGTAAAGTGTTAGGGGCATCTGTTAGCGGGATATGGAGCTTACTCACGAGAGAGTTTGTGGTGTTAAACGGGATTGCTTTTTTAATTGCTTTACCGGCAATTTGGTGGTGTATGAATAAATGGCTGGACGGGTATGTATACAGAACTCATATATCGTGGAAGGTATTTGCATTTACCGCAATAATAACGGTAATCATTACACTGCTGACAGTAAGTGCTCAGGCAATCAAAGCGGCAATGGCAAACCCGGTGAAGGCATTGCGGAGCGAGTAGCCCTCACCCCCTGCTCCTCTCCATCCCGCAGTTCCGAATGTTCGGGAGGGAGAGAGGGGTGCTCAAACGCTCAACCGTTTGAAAAATGGTGAGAGGAGCAACCTAAAGATGGAAAGAACACGATAATACAGAAAGTGTGAAAATGTGGAATGTGTGAATTGAGGAATGCTTTTATAACAGACTATAAACTAACAATAATCACTATGCGCAGAAGTTATATCATGGTTGCCTGCAGAAATCTTATCCGTAACAGGAAATATTCGCTCATTAATATTGCGGGGTTAGGTATCAGTATTGCGTCCTGCATATTGATAGGCCTGTTTGTGTATAATGAAATGAGTTTTGATAAACAGGTGCCTGGTAAAGAAAATATCTACCGCCTTAACGAGTATATACATTATCATGGAGCGGCGCCGCAGTTGTCGGCTGCTTCGGGGCCACCCATAGCTCCATTTCTTAAAGATAATTTTTCTGAAATTGAAAGTTTTACAAGGGTGTATCCTGTTAGTCCAAATGTATACCCCGCTGCAGGTTTGGAGTTTGAAGGAAAGAAAATAGCAACTGCAAACCTCGCTTGCACTGACACCTCTTTTGCCGATATGTTCGGGGTAAAAATTATTGAAGGTATCAAAAAAGAGTTTCTGAAAACAAAAAACAGCATTGTACTCACCCAAAGCCTGGCAAATAAAATATTTGGTAATGCCCCGGCTTTAAATAAAACATTGTTGTTGCGAACAAGCGATACAACCACGCTTTCTTTTAGCGTTGCGAATGTCATTGCCGATTTGCCTGAAACATTCCATATACAGGCAGATGCCTTGTTGCCCATCCCCGAAAAAATAGGGTATGGATATGAGGCAAATTTTGGGGTGATAATGGGTCCTTCATATGTACGCCTGCGACGAGATATAAATGCAGCTTCCCTGGCTTTAAAACTTACCCAAACGCTTCATGAAAAAAATAAGTTTATAGATGTCAGGTTGCAAAAGCTATCCGATGTACACACAAAGTCGGTTGACATAACGAATGATATATACAACTATAAAAAAATTGACGGTAAGTATATTAACATATTTCTCATAATCGGGTTGGCCGTTTTTACAATAGCCGGTATAAATTTTATTAATCTCACTATTGCCGTTAATGGTTACAGGGGAAAAGAAATTGCAGTGAGGAAAATAATTGGGGCAAAGCGTCTGTATATTATTGCCCAGGTTATAACAGAAACCTTTTTCTCTGTTTTCCTTGCATTGGTTACAGCGCTTGTTTTAAGCATAATTTTTTTACCTTTTTTAAACAGTATATTAGACAGAAACCTTTCCCCGGCGATGTTATATCAGCCGGTATTTATTGCAGCATATATTGTTGCAATATTATGTACAACAATCATGGCAGGAATGTACCCGGCCTGGTTAATCTCGTCATTACGGGCCAACGAAGCGCTGAAAAATAAACTGCCCGGTGGTATTTCCAAACCCATATTGCGTAATGTGCTTGTTGCTGGTCAGTTTACCATAGCGATAGTTTTTGTTGTTAGCCTTTTAGTATTTGTTAAGCAATTGCAGTATATGCAAAATAAAAATCTCGGCTATTCCTATGCTCAGGTTGTAAAAATTCCTCTGGAAAACCAGGATGCTGAAAAGCTGCCGATTATTCGGGATGAACTGTTAAAGTTAAAAGGAGTGGAAGATATTACCAATGGCTATATGGAATTGGGTGGAGACGGCGGAATTTTTGGTATTGATTATAAAGCTCCTGACGGGCAGGATAAACATGTATCTGTAAATTTTGAGAATGCCGGGAAAAATTATGTTCCTTTCTTCAATATGAAAATGGCTGCCGGTCGAAATTTTACCAATAGCAGTAACGCCAATGAATACCTGATTAATGAAACCTTAGCAAAACAAATAGGTTATACAGACCCGGTAGGTAAACAAATTAATCTTTCAGGCGGTTGGGATAAGGGAATTGTTGTTGGTGTGGTGAAAGATTATAATTATAGTTCATTGCATAAGCCTGTTGAACCGTTAATAATCGGGTCAATGGATTTTATGACTGTGTGGCAAAAACAGTTATATGTAAAAGTAACAACCCAAAATATTTCCCGAACATTAAAGAGCGTGGAAGCAACTTTTAAAAAAGTTACCGGTAACAGCGAAGTGGCATATGAATTTATGGATGAGCATTTTAAAGAGGTATATCGTTCAGAAAGACAAGCCAGCGTAATGATTGCGATAATAGGCGGGCTTGCCATTATTATAGCATGCCTTGGTTTATTAAGCCTTGTAGCATTTGCAGTAATGCGCAGAACAAAAGAAATTGGCATACGGAAAGTGATCGGAGCAACCGTAGTGGATATAGCTGTTATGCTGTCGAAAGATTTTTTGAAGTTGATATTGATTGCGATGGTAGTTGCTTTTCCTGTTGCATGGTGGGCAATGAATAGCTGGCTTCAGAATTTTGCATACAGAACATCTGTTGGCAGTGGAGAATTTATTATTGCCGGAGTTAGTACAATACTGATAGCGTTATTTGCTATCAGCTTCCAGGCAATAAAAGCGGCGGTGGCAAACCCGGTGAAAGCGTTGAGGATAGAGTAAAGCAGCCCATCTCCCCCATCCCTTCGGGAAGAGAGGTGCCTAAGTTCAAAGGAGGTTGATGAAATACAGTGAACGGGAGGTTGAGAATAAAAAGTGTGAGCAAATACTAAACCTCTTGTTTGGCTATATTCAAAAGATGATGTGGAAGAACTAAAAGTTTGGAATTATTCTGCAGCACCGTCCTTCTCCGCGAGGAGAAGGACGAGAGGATGAGGCTGCTTTGTTTGGATATATTCAAACGCTGATGTGAAAGAACTTAAAGATTGGAGATATTCTGTTGTACCGTTCCCTTTTCCTGCCTGTCCGGTCAGGCGGGCTTCGGAGAGGGAGGAGGGAGAGGATTTTTTATAACTGCTGACTGCTGATCGCTGACATCTAAAATCTTACAGGTATGTTCAAAAATTATATAAAAGCTGCATGGCGAAACATAATCCGGAACAGGGTAATAACGCTGATCAATTTATTCGGACTTTCTGTTGCACTGGTTGCGTTTATTTTTATAGCGCTTTGGGTTCAGAATGAGCTGAATTTTGATGGCTATCATAAAAATGCAAAAGATATTTATTTGGCCCGTACAAAGTATGATGCAACCGGTGAGCCGGGCAGTGTTACACCTTTTCCTCTTGCCGAAGCGCTTAAAAAAGAAAGTACCACCGATTATGTTGCAAGGATGGCCTGGTGGGGCGGCGTTCTGAAAGTGGGCGGGCAGTTGTATAATCAAAATGAGCGTGGCATTGCTGTTGACGGCGATTGGTTTAAGATATTTGATTATAAAGTTGTAAGCGGCGACCTTAATTCGTTTTCCAGGAATAAATTTTCACTTGTTTTTACAGAATCTAAAGCGAAACAATTATTTGGCAATAAAAACCCAATAGGCCAGGTTGTAAACATTGATACAACCTTATACCAGGTATCTGCTATTGTTAAAGATAACCCGGTAAATTCCAGTTTGCAGTTTGAGATGTTTGCGCCAATGGCTGCACGTATGGACTACCGGCAGGGAGACTTGAACAACTGGTATAATTCGAGCTACCGCACTTTTGTAAAAGTGCATGCCAATACTAATGTCGGCGCATTTGAGAAAAATATTACAGCCCGCTCTTTATACGAGTCCAAAGGAAAAGGTTTTTCAATTGTATTACAACCTTTACGTGATTTACATTTTGATACAATATCAAGCGATCCATTTATCCGTCGCGGCAACCGGACCGCTGTATTTGTTTTTAGTGTGCTCGGCATACTGCTCCTGGTCACAGCCAGTATCAATTATGTCAATCTTACAATTGCAAAAGCGAATACCCGCACAAAAGAAATCAGCATCAGAAGAATTGTTGGCAGCAGCCGGAAGCAACTGTTCATTCAATTCTTAACAGAATCATTCTTACTATGTTTGATCGCGTTGTGTATTTCAATGATAGCGATGTGGATAGCGCTGCCTGCATTTAATGATCTTACCGGATATATATTTGAATTGTCGTTAGCCTCTAAAATATTATGGAGCATTTTTCTGGGAACACTATTGTTTACAACATTATTGAATGGTGTTTTGCCTGCGCTTACTATGTCATATTTTAAGCCCCTGAATTACCTGCAGGGCAATACTATCCTGAAATTTAAGAGTGTCTTTTTAAGAAAGGGGCTTATAGTATTTCAGTTTGTAACAGGTGTAATTTTTATTGTTGGTACAATAGTTATTTTTCAGCAAATGAAGCTGGCAAGAACTTCTGCAGCACAATATAACCGCTCACAGGTGGTGACCTTTCGCCTGCCCTGGAGTGTAATGCAAAAATCGGATGATGATAACAAGCAGGCTGTTCTTTTGGTGCAGACTATCAAAAACGACCTGCAAAAAAGCAGCGCTATCCAGGCAGTTTCTGCCGCAAGTAGCGCTATTGAGGGAGGCATGAGTTCTGGCGGTATTGCTAACTGGTACTGGAATGGAATGGATACCAGTGTCAAAACTTCTGTTTCCTGGGTAGCAGTTGACATTGAGGCAAAAAATATATTTAACCTCGGGTTGAAAGAAGGAAGATGGTTCAGCAATAGTGATGACAGGAAAAACTATGTTTTGAACGAAACCGCCGTAGAAAACTTACATATTCATCAACCGGTTATCGGGCAGACATTTGCAAGAAGCGGTGGAGATACCGGGCAGATCATCGGGGTGGTGAAAGATTTTGCTTTTCGCTCGTTGTACGACAAAATCACTCCCCTGGTATTCAGCGGTACGGATAATGAATGGAAGTTTGATTTCTTTGTAAAGATTGCTCCCGGAAATGTTCCGAAGGTAATGGACATTATCAATGCAACATGGAAAAAATATGTTAAGGATGCACCGTTTGATTACCAGTTTATGAATGAGGCGTTTAACAATTTATATAAGAACGATCTGAAATTATCCGGGCTTGTATTTATCTTCAGTTGTATTTCCATCGTTATTTCTGCATTAGGCTTATTTGGGCTTTCAGCATTTGTTGCAGAGCGCAGACAAAAGGAAATAGGTATACGAAAAGTATTTGGCGCTTCAGTCATACGTATTACGGCAATGCTTTCAAAAGATCTGTTGATATTAATTTTTCTGTCTGTTATTCTTGCCATTCCCGTTGCATGGTGGGCAATGGATAAGTGGCTGCAGAATTTTGCATACAGGGTACATATTCATTGGTGGATATTTCTGGCTGCTGGCATGATTGTGATCTCAATAGCATTGGCAACCACCATTTTTCAATCTGTTAAAGCAGCGATGGCAAACCCGGTGAAAGCGTTGAGGATGGAATAAAGCAGCCCATCTCCCCCCATCCCTTCGGGAAGAGAGGTGCCTAAGTTCAAAGGAGGTTGATGAAATACAGTGAACGGGAAGTTGAGAATGCAAGCGGCCTACAAATACTAAACGTCAAGCTTGGATTTATTCAATAGCTAATGTGGTAGGTATAAAGTTTGGAAATATTCTGCAGTACCGCTCCCTTTTCCTTTGGAAAAGGAGAAGGAAGGATAGACTTTAAATTACTTTTTATGCTAAAAAACTATTTCAAAACAGCTTGGAGAAACATTCAAAAGCAAAGAATAATAAGCGTTATAAATATTGGCGGTCTTTCTGTTGCGTTAACCGCTACTATGCTAATATCAATTTGGGTGTATAACGAATTGAGCTTTGATGATTATCATACTGATGCCAACCGGATCTTTTTGATGAAAAATATATGGAATGTTGATAAAACCAACACATGGATAGCGGAAAACAGTTTTTTCCCGTTGGGTGAGGAAATTAAGAAAAGCATACCGGAAGCAGAGGAGATAACACGAATGGAAAAACTAAGGCCCGGAGCCTATACCATAGCTGTAAATGACAGGATATTTAAAGCTGACAGCGCGATCCATGTAGATAATAATTGGTTTAAAGTTTTTAATTATTCTTTTATAGAAGGAGGTGCCGAACTGTTTTATTCAAATCCGCAAACGGTAATTATTACCAGGTCAAAAGCTGAAAAGCTGTTTGGAAAAACGGCAGCTACAGGAAGACAAATTCAATTAAATGACAAATTGTTTACCGTTGCAGGAGTTGTTAATGACAATCCTGTTAATTCAAGCTTTCAGTTTGATGTTATTACCCGGTTTCACGATCTGGATGTAATTAGCCAGGATTGGTTATACCTGTCGTATAAAACATTTATTAAACTGCGGCCCGGAGCAAATAAAATTGTTACGGAAAATAAGATTGATAAATTAATAAAGAGCAAAAGCCAGGCACAGGGAAGCATCACCTCATCATTAGTTCCATTAAAAGATATGCGCTTTGAAAATGATTTTAAAGTATCTGCATTTTCACATACTGATAAAAACTCGATTGTAGCCTTTGTTGTATTGGCAGTGTTATTACTGACAACGGCTTCTATTAATTATGTGAATCTGGCTATAGCACGTATTTCGTCCAGGATAAAGGAAATGAGCATCCGGAAAATTACGGGCGCAACAAAAAGGCAACTGTTCTTTCAGTTGATAGCTGAATCTTTTGTTACTGCCTGCCTGTCGTTATTGCTGTCCATTATATTGCTATCACTCAGCTTCCCCATATTGAACTACTTTTCGGGGCTTCAGTTTTCCTTTAATTCAATTTATCCGGGCAGTATATTTATGTTGCTCGGTACTTTTGTTGCTGTTTTGTTTTTAACAGGCTTATATCCGGCCCTGCTTTTATCATCATTCAATCCTGCTAATATTTTTAAAGATGGTAATGGCTTAATGACAAGAGGCGTGAGGTTCAGAAAGATATTGGTTACGGCCCAGTTTGGGCTTGCTATTTTCATGATTTCGGCAACATGTGTAATATACCGCCAGTTAAATTTTATTCAACAACAACATGTGACATATGACCGATCCCAGGTGTTCACTGTACAGGTTCCACCCTATGCATTTCCATTTGATAAGCCCGGAGCGGAGGAGCAACAGGAGTCTGCTTTAGAGACATTGAAAAATGAATTACTGACATTTCAATCTGTAAAAGCTGTTTCCCGAACTAATATTACTTCTCTGGTTAACGAAAACTTCAGCATATCAAACGGTATAGACTGGGATGGCAAACCCGATAAATTCAATCCACAATATATATCTTATGCCGTAGATGCGGATTTTAATAACATCATGCATTTGCAGTTAAGTGAAGGAAGATGGTTTGATAAGAATATCAATAATGATAAATTAAATACAGTTTTAAATGAAACAGCGGTTAAACAGTTTGGAATAAAGGAGCCTGTTGTCGGTAAGCGCTTCAAAAAGGGAGTTATAATAGGTGTGGTGAAAGACTTCTACCATAAAAGCCTGCATACTAAAATAGCCCCTCTTGTAATATCCCCGGGCGGCACCAATAGCGAAAACTTTATTATACAAACTGAACCCGGGAAAGTTAAAGAAGCCTTAACAGCCGTTGAGAAATTATGGAAGAAATTTTTTCCGGGTACTTATTTTGAATACTCATTTGCTGATGAAGAATTTGCCACACTATACAAAAAGGATACAAACATCCTGAACTTTGTATTGCTATCTTCTGTTATTACTATTTTAATGTGCTGCTCGGGATTATTGGGCATTATAATTTTTATAACCGAACAAAAAAGAAAAGAGATTGGCATCAGGAAAGTGATTGGGGCAACTATTGGAAATATACTCATGCTGATCACGAAAGATTTTTTAAAGCTTATTGTGATATCCGTTGTTATTGCTTTCCCGGTTACATGGTGGGCCGCAGTAAAGTGGTTAGAGCATTTCGCTTACCATATCCGGATTACATGGTGGTTGTTTATTTTTTCGGGAGCGCTTGCGATAATAGCTGCTTTAATAACTATTGGCTGGCAGAGCATACGGGCAGCGATGGCAAACCCGGTGAAAGCGTTGAGGATGGAATAAAGCAGCCCATCTCCCCGGCCCTCTTCCCGAAGGAAAGAGGGGTGCCTAAATTCAGAGAAGGTTGATGAAATGCAGCGGGGAGGTTGGGAATGTGAAAATGTGGAGATTGGATATACTATATAGATGATGTGGAAGAACAAAAATCTTGGAACTGTTCTACAGTACCGCTCTCTTTCCTTTGGAAAGGGAGAAGGAGGGATAGGCTTGATGTGGTAGATATATAGCTTAGAATTGTTTTGCAGCACCGCTTCCTTTCTATGGGAAAGGGAGAAGGAGGGATAGGCTTGACCCCTCCCTTTCCCTGCCGCGTCCGTACCGGCACGGGCGGACGTCCGTTCAGGCGGGCTTTGGAAAGAGAGAAGGAGAGATAGGCTCGGTTTTATTCTGCAGCGCTGTCCCTCTTCGTCCCGCATGTGCGGAACGGAGAGAAAATAAAAGCCTGCCTGATGGCAGTTGGGGGCGAGATCAACTAAATATGCAACGACAAGTGGTCTGCCGGCTGATATTTCCTTTCTGTTTTTTGCTTTCAGTTGTTCCCGGAGCCAAAATCTTGCACGGTTCTTCCTAAATTGGCTCATTCTTTCTCCTTTTTGTTTATCTTAACGCGCTTTTTAATCTTGATATGCTTATGCCAAGACAACCCGTATTATTTTTAGCCACATTTCTTATAATATTTATATTAATGTCCTGCAACGAAACCCCTGCTGTAAAGCCTGCCGAATATGCAAAGGGCAGCTATGGTTATGATGCCGCGTTCTTAAAAAAACACCTGCAAAGTACAATTGAGCTGAGGAACGATAGTGGCGCCAGGGTGTTGATCACTGCCGATTACCAGGGACGGGTAATGACCAGTTCTGCAAACAGCGATTCGGGTAACAGCTTTGGCTGGCTCAATTACGATCTTATTGCTTCAGGGGAATTTAAGTCCCGGTTTAACCCGGTAGGCGGGGAAGAAAGATTTTGGATAGGGCCGGAGGGCGGACAGTTCTCCTTCTACTTTAAAAAGGGAGATGCATTCAATATACAAAACTGGCAGGTACCTCCTTTTATTGATACCGTTGCTTACCAGGTTGCTAAATCAGACAGTAACAGCGTATTGTTTACACATAAGGCTTCTTTTAACAATTTCAGCGGTACTCCTTTTAATGTAGAAGTAAACAGGACCATTCATTTGCTTGATGGGGCTGCGATTGGCAAACGCCTGCAATACGATATTCCCGGAAATGTGAATTGGGTAGCGTATGAAACTGAAAATGTAATAAAGAACGAAGGCAATGCTGCGTGGAAAAAAGAAACAGGCTTGCTTTCGGTTTGGCTTTTAGGTATGTTTACTCCTTCTGAAGAAACAGTAGCCATCGTTCCATTCAAAAACCGGCCCGATGCAGGAAAACATATTACCGACAATTATTTTGGAACAATACCCGCCGACAGGCTGGTAATGAAAGACAGCGTATTGCTGCTGAAATGCGATGGCAAGCATCGCAGTAAGCTGGGGCTTTCTCCCGTTATTGCCAAACCACTGGCTGCCAGCTTTGATTTTAAGAAAAATGTGCTCACCTTTATCTTGTTTGATGTGGATACGGCCGGCGCATATGTAAATTCAAAATGGGAAATACAAAAAGAACCGTATAAGGGAGATGTTGTAAACTCTTATAATGACGGACCCTTACAGGATGGTTCGCAACTGGGGCCGTTCTATGAGCTGGAATCTTCTTCGCCTGCAAAGCCGCTTAACCCCGGGGAATCTTTTACCTATAAGCAGGTGACCTGTCACTTTGAAGGTGATTTTGCTTCGTTGGATAAAATGGCCAAACATTTATTGGGTATTGGTCTTAATGATGCGCGTATGAAATAGTTCCAGCAGGAACAAGAGTATATTATTTGTCAAAAACGCTCCTTGTACCAGGGATAACATTTCAATTAAAGTATTAACCATGAAGCTTTTTAAAACTGAAAAGGGAAATATACTGGAGTTCAACGGCGCTTATTATATCAGTGCTTCCGGGTTCGATGAACTGATCAACCGCGAAGACCTGCATAAATACCTTGCTTCCTTGCAGGATTTTACAACGATCGCCCCGGGCGAAGCGCAGTCAATCATTAAAAATCATATACAGCCTCCTGTTCAAAGCCAGGAAGTATGGGCCGCGGGTGTAACTTACCTGCGCAGCAGGGATGCGAGAATGGAGGAATCCAAAGAATCGGGTGGTGCAACCTTTTACGATAAGGTGTACGAAGCAGAACGCCCCGAGCTGTTTTTTAAATCGCTTCCGCACAGGGTAGCAGGAACTGGTCAGGATGTGTATATACGCAGAGATTCAACCTGGAACGTTCCGGAGCCGGAGCTCACGCTTTTTATTAACAGCAGGGGGAATATCCAGGCCTATACGATTGGTAACGATATGAGCTCAAGGAGTATAGAAGGTGAGAACCCGTTGTATCTTCCGCAGGCCAAATCTTACGAAAGGAGCGCGGCATTGGGTCCTTGCCTCTACATCCCCGTAAGTCCCATCATTCCCGATACAACCATCAGCATGCAGATACTGCGTGGTGAAAAAATTGTTTTTGAAGGAGCTATCAAAATCAGCCAGATGAAAAGATCGCTTACGGAACTGGCGGGCTTTCTTTATCGCGAAACAGATTTCCCTGTTGGAAGCTTTTTGATGACAGGAACCTGCCTTGTACCTGATAATGATTTTACGTTACATGAAAACGATGTGGTAGATATCAGTATTGAAAACATCGGTACATTATCCAACCGCGTTACATATAAGCCATAGCGCAATGAACGGCTGTATCAATGTTCAGCATAGTTTACCAGGGCTAAGCTGCCATTGGCAGTAACAGGCAACAAGGACTGTAAAGATCCCTGCTCATCCTTTCATTTCCGTTACAATTTCGGAAACTTTCTGTATTGCATACGTTATTTCTTCTTCAGTAGTAAACCGGCCAAGCCCAAAGCGGATGCTGTTTTTAGCCAGATCGGCCTCAACTCCCATCGCGCTCAATACATGCGAAGGTTCCGGGTTAGCCGATGTGCATGCCGATCCGGAAGAAACCGCTATTGTTTTGCTGATGGCTGTAAGCAAACTGTTACCTTTTATATTTGCGAACGACAGGTTGCTGACATTCGGTAACCGGTGAACCCGATCGCCATTTATCGTTACATCCTGTATAGCCAGCAATGCATTTTCTAGTTTGTCGCGTAACTTTTTTATACGCGATCCTTCGTTTGTCATTTTGCTGGCGCAAAGGGTGCAGGCTTTTCCCAGCGCTGCAATACCCGCAACGTTCAGGGTACCGCTGCGCATTCCTTTTTCGTGTCCTCCTCCATCTATTTGAGCTGTTAACCTTACCCTGGGGTTTTTTCTTCTAACATACAATGCGCCTGCTCCCTTAGGGCCATATATTTTATGCGCCGATAAGCACAACATTCCCAAAGGATGCTCATTGACGCGTATGGGAATTTTTCCCACAGCCTGGGTAGCGTCAGAAAAGAATACAATGCCATGTTGCCTGGCTATATCTGCTATTTCGGCAACCGGCTGTATAACCCCCGTTTCATTATTGGCGTACATAACGGCAATGAGCACTGTATTTCGTTGTATGGCAGCCTCCAGGTCGTTGGTGTTGATCAGGCCATCTTTGTTTACAGGAAGATAAGTAACCGATGCGCCGGATTTTTCAAGGTGTTTGCAGGTATCAAGCACCGCTTTGTGTTCGGTAACGCAGGTAATAATATGCTGATCGCCTCCGCCATGTATTTCGTAGGTTCCTTTTATAGCAAGATTGACAGCTTCGGTAGCGCCCGAAGTAAAAATGATCTCATCCGCCCCGGCCCCAAGCAGTGCGGCTACCTGTTCTCGGGCTTGCTGTACGGCTTCTTCAGCAGTCCAGCCAAATGCGTGATTGCGGCTGGCCGCATTTCCAAAATGCCTGGTAAAATAGGGCATCATTGCATCCAGTACTTCGGGATCAACAGGTGTTGTAGCGTTGTTATCTAAATAAACCGGAAGTTTCAGCACGGTCTGTTATTATTAATAATGCTTCAAAGTTACCTTAATACCTGCGATGAATAACTGTATGATTGGCTGGTTTGAATAAATAACAATAAATAAAATAAAAAAGCGTTCCTATTAGTTTATTACAGAAAAACGAATTTTCTCAATCCAATACATGAAAAAAACAACCTTTTTAATACTTACTGCGGGTTGCACGTTTTATCCCGCCGTGTCAAAGCTGGTATCGCACTTACTGAACGCCTGTTGTTTTATTCCTTATATATGTAAATAAAACCCTGTTTATTGATTTTTCAATTATATCATTAAAGATTAAAGCCCATTAAATTCACATTAATCTTTATAAGGCCTCTGAAAAGAGGTCTTTTTTTTACGCACGGTTCTGCTGATTTTTCCACATTCTTTTTCGCTATCTTTTTGTACCCTCGTAAAAAGCTGTAAGTTTGCATGACCTCAGAACATATATCTTACAACTTTACGGGTCGTTTTTTTGATCAATTGTGCTGTACGGTCGGTGTGGTATACATACTAAATTTTAAATAAGTTAAATTATATAACTAATTAATTTCAGTCATGGCCAAGTACATTTTTGTTACCGGTGGCGTAACATCTTCTTTGGGTAAGGGTATTATATCTGCTTCGTTGGCAAAATTGCTGCAGGCCCGCGGTTTAAAAGTTACCATTCAAAAGTTCGATCCTTACATTAACGTGGATCCGGGTACCCTCAATCCCTATGAGCATGGCGAATGTTATGTTACTGAAGATGGCGCAGAAACCGATCTTGACCTGGGGCATTACGAGCGTTTTTTAAATATTTTTACATCGCAGGCAAATAACGTAACTACAGGGCGTATTTATCAAACCGTTATCAATAAAGAAAGGGAAGGAGCTTACCTGGGCAAAACGGTGCAGGTTATTCCTCATATAACCGATGAAATAAAACGCAGGATGCTGTTGCTGGGTAAGCAAGGTTATGATATTGTGATTACCGAGCTGGGAGGAACTGTAGGTGATATTGAAAGCTTACCGTTCATTGAAGCTGTCCGCCAGCTTCAGTGGGAGTTACCGGATGAAGATTGCCTTGTTGTTCATTTAACCCTGGTGCCTTACCTGAAAGCGGCAAAAGAGCTAAAAACAAAGCCCACGCAGCACAGCGTAAAACTGCTGAGCCAGGAGGGCGTAAATCCTGATATTATAGTATGCAGGACAGAGCGTCCGTTAACCCCCGAATTGCGCCGGAAAATAGCATTGTTCTGCAATGTAAAGCCCGATGCTGTAATTGAAGCCGCGGATGCTCCTACTATTTACGAAGTACCGCTGATCATGATGCGCGAAAAGCTTGACCAGATATGCCTTAAAAAGCTGGGCATCACTCAATACAATGAGCCGGAACTGGGTAAGTGGAAGGAGTTCCTGGATAAGCTGAAATATCCCAAAAGCAAGGTGAATATTGGCCTGATAGGAAAATATATTGAGTTGCAGGACGCGTATAAATCCATCCTGGAAGCCTTTATTCATTCGGGTGCTATTAATGAATGCAGTGTAAATGTTGTAAATATTCACAGCGAATTTATAAGCGAAGAAAATGTTGCTGAAAAGCTCGGTAACCTTGACGGGCTGCTGGTAGCGCCCGGGTTCGGTTTAAGGGGTATAGAAGGAAAGATACTGTCTGTAAAGTATGCAAGGGAAAACGGCTTGCCCTTCTTCGGGATTTGCCTGGGAATGCAGATGTCGGTAATTGAGTTTGCCCGGAACGTGCTGAATCTTAAAGACGCGCATTCTACCGAAATGGATTCCAGCACCCACAATGCCGTTATTGATTTGATGGAAGAGCAGAAAAAAGTAACCGCCAAGGGCGGCACTATGCGTTTGGGAGCGTATCCCTGTACTTTAAAGGAGGGTAGCCTGGCGCAGAAAATATACGGCACTGCCAATATCAGCGAAAGGCACCGCCACCGCTGGGAGTTTAACAATGCGTATTTGCAGGCTTTTGAAGAAAATGGTATGGTGGCAAGTGGTAAAAATCCTGAAAGCGGGCTGGTAGAGATTGTGGAACTTCCTGATCATCCATATTTTATAGGGGTACAATACCATCCGGAATTAAAAAGCACGGCAGAGAACCCCCACCCGCTGTTCGTTAGCTTTATTAAAGCCGCCAAAGATTTTGCCGAAGCCAAAAATGCCAGGAAAAAACCTTTGCTGGAAGGTGAAGTATTATAAATGATAGCCGGGCTTTCTCCATACCCAAACTATTTTGGATATATCCTCAAAGTTGAGGCAAAGATGTTACCTTTGCCCACTTAAATTTTAAGGTAAACTATGCAGTTTGACAAAAATGCGGTTATCGGGTTCGTTTTGCTGGGCTTGATGTTCATTGGTTTTTTCTATTTTACCCGCCAGGGGCAACTGGATATAGAAAGAGAAAGAAAACATACCCAGGATTCGATCGCCGCACTTCAGCCCAAAGTTGACAGCAACCTGCATAAGCAGGAAGCGGCTCAAAGAGAAATCCGGGAGAAAGTAGCGGATGCCGGGCAATTTCCTGCCGAAGGCACGGAAAAAACCACGATGCTGGAAAACGATGTTTTAAAAATTACTTTTTCTAATAAAGGCGGCCAACCCACGCTGGTTGAGCTGAAGGGGTATAAATCGGTAGATAGCCAGGATGTAAAGCTGGTAGAAGGAAACTTTGACAAAATTACCTATGCTATTAACACCGCTTCTAATAAAGCCATACAGGTGAGCGACCTGTACTTTGACGGTGGCGAAGTGCTGAAAAATGCGGATGGCAGCCAATCAATCGTGTACCAGCTCCGGGATTCAACAGGGCGGGCTGTTGTGCATCGTTTTACTGTTAAGCAGGATCAGTATATGATTGACTGGGATGTGGAAATAGATGGCGTGAACAGCCTGCTTACGCAGAACAGTATAAATTTGATATGGCAGAATGAGCTGAGGCAGCATGAAAAAAGCATGGAAACGGAAAAGCGCGAAACGCAGATCGGTTTCTGGATAAAAGACGACTACGACTATTTTACGCTCGGAAGGTCATACGATCACCAGTTTGAAAGCCCGGTAAAATGGCTGAGCCTGAAGCAAAAATTCTTTAACACCACCCTCATCGCTAAAAACAGTTTCAATTCGGGCAGCATTACCTGTACCGAAACACATGACTCCACGGGTTTGATCACTGCCGCTACCGGCAATCTTAAAATCAACCTGCCGGCAGATAATAAAGCAGTCATTCCTTTCCAGGTATATTATGGCCCTAATGACTATAAAATACTCAAGAGTTATGACCTTGGCATGCAGAATGTAATTAACCTGGGGCAGGGTATATACGCTTTTGTTAAATACATCAACAAATGGCTGGTAATGCCCGTGTTCGATTTCTTTACAAAGTTTTTTGGAAGTTACGGTATTGTGATCGCGTTGCTTACCATATTCATTCGCCTGCTTACCTCGCCATTGGTGTATACGAGTTACCTGAGCGGGGCTAAAATGAAGGCGTTGCGCCCCGAGCTGGACCAGTTGAAGGCTAAGCTTAAGGGCGACCAGCAGGCATATGCTATGGAACAAATGAAAGTGTTCCGCAGCGCGGGGGTGAATCCCCTGGGAGGGTGTATCCCGGCCCTGCTGCAAATTCCAATATTCTTTTCGCTGTACAGCTTTTTTAATGCGGCTATTGAGCTGAGGGGACAAAGTTTTCTTTGGGCAGACGACCTGTCGTCCTACGATTCTATCCTCACCTTTGGATTCAATATCCCGTTTTATGGAAATCATATCAGCTTGTTTACATTACTGGCAACAGTTACCAGTTTACTGATCTCTATTTACAGTATGGCGCAAACGCCTACCCAGGATAACCCTATGATGAAGTATATGCCGTACATTTTTCCTGTAATGCTTTTGGGGATATTTAACAGCCTGCCTTCGGCGCTTACCTGGTATTATACGGTTTCAAACGTTATTACACTTATACTTCAATACATCATTCAAAACTTCATTATCAACCACGATAAAATCCTCGCTCAACTGGAGTTGAATAAGAAAAAGCCCAAAACAAAGAGCAAGTGGCAGGAAAGGATGGAGCAAATGCAGGAAACGCAAAAAAAGCTACAGCAAATGAAGGGCAAGCAGGGAAAATAACGGGGTAGCCAAATTATTATTAAATAGTATAGTATTGTACAAAGGCGGTCTGAGGAGCGCCTTTGTTTTTTAATAAGGATAAATTAAAACAGGTTTTACCGCCTGTTAATACAACCATCATGCTCATTTCACTATCTTTATACCTAAACCGGTCAATGAAAATGATAAAATGGGTGTTGAGTTTTTCCTTACTACTTTCTTTACAGAATAATACATATTCTCAAAAGGTTTTATCTGAAGGTACTATCGTTTATGATATCACGGTGCAAACAGGCAGTAAAGAACCACAACTGGCAGATATGTTTGACGGCGTTACTACCACTATTTACCTGAAAGGAGGGCAAAGCCGTTCGGAAATGATAAGTCCGCTGGGTTCTACCATCAGTATACAGGACGCCCGTACAGGTTCCGGTGTAATATTAAAGGAATATGGTAATCAGAAATTACTGATACAAATGAGCCGCGCCGACTGGGCGGATATGAACAAAAAATATGCTGGCATTACCTTTACAAAGGCGGATGAATTTAAAACCATTGCGGGGCACAAATGCCAGAAAGCTGTTGCAAAGCTGAAGGATGGCAGCAGCTTTATTGTATACTTTACTACCGAGCTGATGACGGAAAATAAAGATTATGATTTCCAGTTTAAAACATTACCGGGCCTTGCGCTGGAATATGAATCTTCTGTTGGGAACCTGAAAGTAAAATATAGCGCTTCAAAGATCAGCTTTGATCCGGTGCCTGTTCAAAAATTTGCTATACCGTTAAGCGGTTACCGCCAGCTTACTTATGAAGAAAGCAAGAACCTGAAATCATCCAACTGACCGGGAGACCTGCTTTTTTATTTGCCTTTTTCTTTTTCCCTGCTTTTCTGCTGATCTTCCTGCCTTTCAAAATCTTTGTCGTAGGCCCTGATGATGGCTTTAACAAGGCGGTGGCGTACTACATCGTCTTCATCAAGCTCTATATGCGTAATGCCGTCAATGTTTCTAAGAATGCGTATTGCTTTTTCAAGCCCGCTGCGCTGGTGTTTGGGCAAATCCACCTGTGTAAGATCGCCGGTAATGATGGCTTTGGCGTTTGCTCCAATGCGCGTTAAAAACATTTTTATCTGCAGGTCGGTAGCGTTTTGCGCTTCGTCCAGTATTATAAACGCGTTATCGAGCGTGCGGCCACGCATATACGCAAGAGGGGCAATTTCTATTACGCGGGTGCTCATATAATAGCCCAGCTTATCAGCAGGTATCATATCGTCCAGCGCGTCGTATAAGGGGCGCAGGTAGGGATCAATTTTTTCTTTAAGATCGCCGGGTAAAAACCCCAGGCTCTCGCCGGCTTCAACTGCCGGGCGTGTGAGAATGATTTTTTTGACAGATTTGTTTTTTAATGCACGAACGGCTAAAGCCACTGCGGTATATGTTTTACCCGTACCTGCAGGACCCACCGCAAAAACGATATCATTTTTTTCGGCCGCACCCACCATTCTTTTTTGGTTGGCTGTTCGTGCACGCACGCTTTTACCATTGGGACCAAAAACCAGCACTTCGTTAGGGTTGCGTTCAATGAAATTGTCTACGGTTTCAGCATCATCGCCGCCAAGTATCTGTTCAAAATAATTTTCACTTACATGCCCGTTCCGCTCCAGGTATTGGATCAGCAGGTCTATCTTTTCTTTGGCAGATTCTACCTGTTCAGGCGCACCGCTCAGCTTTATTTGTGTGCCGCGGCTAAGGATCTTGAGTAAAGGAAATTTTTTCTTGAGGAGGTCTAATTTGCCGTTATTAACGCCAAAAAATTCAATAGGGTTAACGGTTTCCAGGTTAATGATTGTTTCTGTCAAGTAGGTTCGGTTTTATGTTCACAATAGTCTTCAATAATGTACTGACTAACCTTCCATTGAATTCAAATTTAATGATTCGGGTTCATAATTCAATGAAATAACTTATCAACAGCATGTGGATACCTAAAACCTTGCCAATAATTTAATATTAAGCAAACGGGGTGTTAACCTGTTGGGAATAGCATATACGGTATTGGAAAAATCTTTGATCAGCATGTAGGAAATAGTGTTGTCCCGGTCCAGCAGGTTGAATACTTCAAAGCTTGCCCATATGTTTTCCAGTTTCCTGAATGGATGATGGATGCGTCTGCCTGCCTTATCGCTGCTTAATAAAAGTGCGCTGAATCCGATATCTACACGCATATAAGGTTCAATGGTAAGGGCGTTGCGGTAACGTATGCTGCCGGGTATATTGTAAGGCATATTGCTGCCGTACACGCCGTTAAGATGTACTTTGAAATTTTTATTGGTGGTAAGATAATCCTGGAAGAACAAACCAAAGGTTATCATCCTGTCGGCAGGGCGCCGCATCCAGCCTTTATCAAAACGCACACTGTCTGTAACCACCTGGTCGTCTGTTTGCGCTGTAATAAATTCTCCCGCCGCATTTTTATAACGATAGTAGTGAAAATCATCTATCTTTTCCCGGCTTCGCATCAGCCCGATGCTTACCCAGCTTTCCGCGTCTTTCACCAGCTCGCTGAAAAGCCTTAGCTCAATGCCTGTAGTGTAGGCTTTAGCGTTATTGTTACCCGCATAACGTATGCGCACATTGTCTATATCGTATACATCCACATTCCACATGTTTTTGTAATACGCTTCAACAGTCATCCTGGTAGGATGGCTCCACGATTTGAAGTTATGCTCCGCCCCCGCGCTCAATTGCCAGCTCCGCTGTGCTTTCAACGCTGTGTTAAGCGATCCGTCGTATCTTCTCAGCTCCCTGTAAAAAGGCGGCTGATCGTACGATCCGGCCGCTATTTTAAACACCCAGTCTTTTTCGGTATCGGGTAGCCACGACAGTTGTATTCGGGGCGACAGCAGGAATTCTTTATTTAATGAATTATAGTTAAAACGCAAACCTCCCTGCACGGTAATTTGTTCGCCTACTGTTATATTATCCTGTACATAGCCAGATAGTTTGGTAATATCCAGGCCGGCATCGGAGTGCAGTGATGTATGTAAAGTAAGCTGACCGGTGTTATAAGGCAGGTTATATCCTGCAGAATCCCGGGCTTCCCATTCGGACAGCTTATCTTTTATCGAAGTCCGCTCCACGCTCCATCCCCATTGAACAAAATGCCGTTTATGATCCCAGCTTCCTTTATGCGAAAAGTTGAGGTTCTGAATGGTAAGCCTGTTACGCGCATGATTCATAAAAACACCCGCTCCCAGCGGGTTGGTAATGCTGCCAAAACCGGGCTGCGATTTATCGAAGCTCCTTTCTCCAAAAAGGTAAGCCCCTGAAATATCATAAGCTTCCTGTTCCCGGTTTTCAAACCTGCTTACCATCCATTTTAATTTCACCCTTTCATTTAGTTGCTGCTGCGCAGAAAATCCTATCATACTGGTGCTGTACCTGTCCTGTTCCCTGCCGTTGAAGAAGATATCCAGTCCCAGGTTAGCGCTGAACAATGGCGACAAAACAGAGGAAGTAAGTTTGGCTTCTTCCGGTATTAAAGAAAAGCGTGTGCGCGACAGGTTGCCCAGCATTTCAAGCTGCCAGGTTTTATTGATCCTGTATGTAAGCAGCGCCTGTATATCTGCCGAAGAGGGAACGTAATTTCCTTTGGTTTCCTGCGAGCTGAGTAAGTTTTGATTAGACCTGTTGCGAACGCCAACGAGGTAAGTGAACTTTTCATTTTTCGATATGCCTTCCAGGTGCAGGCCCTGTTCCAGTAAGCTCATATAGGCCGAACCGCCGAATCGTTTGGGCTTCCTGTATTGAATATCCAGTACGCTGCTCATCTTGTCGCCATACTTCGCCTGGAAACCCCCGTTGTAAAAATGAATATTTCCTGTTAGCTCGGGATTGATGAAGCTTAGTCCTTCCTGTTGCCCGCTTCGTACCAGGTAGGGACGAAAAATTTCAAAATCATTTACGTAGATGAGGTTCTCATCGTAGTTCCCGCCTCTTACGGAGTATTGCGAAGTAAGCTCGTTGTTACTGCCTACAAATATTTTTATAAGGCTTTCCACTCCTCCTGTAACCGATGGTATGGCTAACGCGTTCTTAGGATTGAGCTTCACCAAGCCGCTTTCTCTTTTTTCGCGGTCATCCCTGATAATGATTTCCTGCAGCACATGAGTGGTTTTGTCGAGCCTCACCACGACCTTCTCCTCTTCATTTTCATTCAGGTAAAAATTGCGTTGTACGGAACGAAATCCCGCCGCTGAAAAAACAAGACCTATAGCTTTATTGGCCGGAACTTTAATAAGGAAGGTGCCCGAATCGGAAGTGATAACGCCGCTATGTTTGCCTAATACGGTTACCGATACATTCGGCAAAACGTGCTCATTATCGTCTACAACCCTGCCGGAAATAACCGCGTTTTTTTGTTGTGCCAATGAGCTACTGCAGGTAGTTATGCAAATACTCAGTAGTACGATCGGCAAAATTCGGCTGATAAGCATTGCAGTGTTAACGGCTTGGTATACGGCAATATTACATAATAGCGGTGAATATTGGATAGTATAGCCTGTACAGGTACACGCACCCGTTATTGCAGATGCGTCATAAAAAAAGTTATTCAGATGCTTGCATGCTATTTTTACAGGTTGTATCTTTATAAGGTACTAAGAACGAAACCAGGTGGTTACCGCATTTGGAACGGAAAGAGTTCAAACCCCGTAATAAAGTTGATATTTGAGTCTTTCAGATCGAAGTTAGTAGTCTAAGTTGGTTCTTTAGTTGCAGTTCTTCTGGTGCATAGATCTCCAGTCCTCAACAGTAAGTCTCAGCAAAGTTGAACGCAGAGTTATAGAACAAATTCTCCCTAAACGGGTATTTTTTTATGGTTCCTTTTTCTTCCGCTTCTTCTCCTGTTTATTTATTGGGTGGGTTAACAGGTTCCGGTAAAACGGAATTGTTATACCATTTGCACAATGCCGGGCAACAGGTATTGAACCTGGAGGAATTGTGTTGTCACGATGGCTCAGCATTTGCCAGGCTTCGGTATGCTTCACAGCCTTCTTCTTACCGGTTTCATAAGGAGCTCAATAAACGCTGGCAAAGTTTCGATAGCAACCATCCCGTTTTTATTGAGCATGAGTTACAGAAAATAGGTAATCTTAGCTTACCCGGCTGGTTATATCAACGCATGCTTGCCGCGCCTGTTATCTGGCTGGATGCCGAAAAAGCCCTGCGCGTTCAACAACTGTCGGAACGGATCCGTTGTTCAGATCCCTTGCTTTTTTGCGAGTGTCTCCATAAATTGAAGGGCAGGCTGGGGGCGCAAAGCGTTGCGGAAATTACAGCATATTTTGCGGCAGGAGATGTAGAGAGATCAGTAGAACTGCTGCTCGGCTATTACGATAACAGTGAGGGATACACGCAACCGGCTGAGGAAAGGATCATCTTGCGGCTGAAAATAGACCAGCCGGATAGAAAAAGATATTGCGACATATTGCTGCGAGAACTGGCCCCATAAACGTTCGAAACCTGCGAAAATGCCGCTCCTACGGAGCTTTGTCAATTCATTACTTTATAATTTCCACCAAACTTTCGCGTCTATGACGCTATAAAATTGTTGATATGGCAGCCTTCAAAATAACCTTTCGAACACCTATGGAACTAGCCCTTCGCACAGAAACCACTATATGGCAGGTTGTTTGAGCGATGCTTTACCATTCTGTAACAGACCCATCCGCATTGTACCATAAAGGGTTTTTCCAGTCGGGCGCGTTCCTGCTTAATTCTTTTACCAGCGTTTCGTTGATGTCTACGCCTAATCCCGGTTTTTGCAGCAATGATATATACCCGTCTTTTATCTGGAAATCTTCGGGGTTGTTAAGATAATCCAGCAGGTCTGCTCCTTCATTGTAATGAATGCCGATGCTGCTTTCCTGTATAAAGGCATTGATGCAGTTAAAATCAATTTGCAGTGCCGATGCGAAAGAGATCGGTCCTAAAGGGCAATGCGGCGCCAGCGCTACATCGTACGCCTCGGCCATTACAGCTATCTTTTTTACTTCGGTTATACCCCCGGCGTGGCTGAGGTCGGGTTGAATAATATCCACCGTTCCATCCATGAAAACCTGCTTGAAATCCCAGCGGCTGAACATTCTTTCGCCAGTGGCGATAGGTGTGGCTATAAGCGACCGGATAGCTTTCAACGCTTCATTGTTTTCCGTGAGCACCGGTTCTTCAATAAACATCAGCTTAAATGGCTCCAGCTCTTTTGCCAATACTTTTGCCATCCCCTTATGTACCCTTCCGTGAAAATCAATACCAATGCCTGCTTCCGGGCCAACTTCAACCCTTACTGCCGCTGCCCTGTCTACCGCTTCCTGTATTTTTTGCGGAGTATCTATCCATTCCATTTCCGCCGTGCCGTTCATTTTCACGGCTGTAAACCCGGCGTTCAGCCGCTGCCTGGCGGCTTCGGCTATGTTAGAGGGTTTGTCGCCGCCTATCCAGCCATATATCTTCATTTTATTGCGTACCGCGCCTCCCAATAAATCATATACAGGCCGGTTCAATGCCTTGCCTTTTATATCCCATAATGCCTGGTCTATACCCGAAATGGCGCTCATGAGTATAGGGCCGCCCCGGTAAAATCCTCCCCTGTACAGGGTTTGCCATATGTTTTCAATATTGTCTATCCGCTGCCCGATTACATATGCAGACAGTTCTTTTACCGCAGCCATCACCGTATCACTCCTGCCTTCAATTACAGGCTCTCCCCAGCCAGTAAGCCCCGGCTGGTTGGTATATACTTTCAGGAACACCCACCTGGGCGGTAATTTATACAGTTCAATTTTTTCAACAACTATTTTAAAACCGGGCTTTATTTCCATGCTGTTTTATTTTGTAACAGATCAAATGTCATATGCGCTTACCTCTTCTGTCATCCATAAAAATAATGTGTTTAGGGTACATTTGCTTTGGGTGAGAAAAGTTTAATTTTTTCTATAAGCCTGCTACCTGTAATACAAAAGAAAAGGAATTTAAAAAGCGGAACAGGAGTTTTATAAGTATATTGAGCCCTTCAATTATTTAATTGCTTAATACCTGAATAACTTTTTGTTATGCCTGAAAAAATAAGAGCGGCTGTTATAGGATGCGGTAAAGTAAGTCACTGGCATATATCGGCTTTACAAAAAGCATCGAATGCCGTTTGTGTAGCTGCATACAGCAGGGATATTGAAAAAGCGGGATCATTCGCGGGGCAGTATGGTATCAAGCCTTATGACGATATAACGGCTATGATAAAAAATGAAAAGGTGCAGGCTGTTGTAGTATGCACCCCGCACCCGTATCATATTGAACCGGTGCTGGAAGCGGCGGCGGCAGGAGCACACTGTTTGGTGGAAAAGCCGTTGGCTTCGTCGCTGGCAGACTGCGACCGTATGATCAATGCCTGCAAACAAGCCGGCGTTAAGCTGGGTATGATCAGCCAGCGGAGGTACCTGCGCTGCGTTCAGCGCTTAAGAAATGCGATAGATCAAAATAAGATCGGAACTCCCGTATTAGGCACTGTAAATGTATTGGGCTGGCGCGATAAAGGTTATTATGAAAGCGATCCCTGGCGTGGTAAATGGAATACCGAAGGCGGGGGCGTGATGGTAAACCAGACATCGCACCAGTTGGAGATTTTATTATGGCTGATGGGGCCGGTGGATGAAGTATATGGCGTGTGGCGCAATTTCAATCATCCTTATGTAGAAATAGAAGATACCGCGCTGGCAATTGTAAAATTCAAAAACGGGGGACTGGGAAATATCATTGTAAGTAATTCAATGAGGCCTGGTCTGTATGGAAAAATTCATATACACGGCTCTAACGGCGCTTCTGTAGGGGCTCAGTTAGACGGCGGTGCGATGTTGCTGCCGGGACAAACCGGGGTAGATATTCCTTATAATGATATATGGACGGTACCCGGGGAAGAGCGATTTTTAGACGAATGGCATAAGGAAGACACTGCTTTTTATAATAACACCAAACCGGTTGACGATACTTTCCTGAAACAGCACGAAGATTTTTACAATGCTGCTATACATGACCGTGAGCCACCTGTAAACGGAATAACCGGAAGAAATACTGTTGAATTATTTACAGCTGTTTATCGCTCTACGCGCGATAATGCCGTTGTAAAATTTCCGCTGCCTGCCGATGACGGCCGAAATGATTACGATGGCAGGGTATCAGTGTAGACTATGATCATGTTTTAAATTCCACTTCATGAAACATGTATTGAAATATTGTTTTGTTGTATGTGTGTCGATGGCTTGTAAGTTTATTTACGCGCAGGAGTTGAAAACAGTTACCTATCAAACCCGCGACAGCAATAATAATATCATTACCAGGCAGGAAAGAATTGATCCCGCTAAAGTTGGTATTGTAGTGATAGACATGTGGAACTGGCACTGGTGTAAAACTTCTGCGGCAAGAGTAGCGTGTATGGTTCCCCGTATGAACAAATGCCTGGAGGGCGCCCGCAGGATGGGGATGCAGGTGTTTCTTTGTCCTACGGATGTTGCCAATAATTATGTGGGTACGCCACAACGGGAAAAGGCGCTTGCTGTAAAGAAGCTTCCACTGCCGCCGTCGCTTAACCTCGCTTGCCCGCATCCCGGCGGTGGGGGCTGTATGTGCGGACCTGATAATTGCATAGGGAATTATGGTTGGGATGGTATGGCAGAATCGCTGTTGATACACGACCAGGATCTCATTTCCTCGGGACCCGAAGAGTTATATGCATTGTGTAAAGAGAAAGGCATCACGCATTTGTGGTATATGGGTGTGCATACCAACAATTGTGTATTGGGTAAACCAGAGGGTATGCGTAATATGATGAATTATGGCTTCACCTGCGCATTGGTAAGAGACCTCCAGGATCCGGAAACCTTTTATGATCCCGTAAAAAATATTACGCCAGACGATAACAATGCCCGCGTGGTAGCGCATTTTGAAAAATACCTGGCGCCGAGTGTGAACTTTGCTTCTTTCCTGGCAGAAAATAAAGCATGGAACAAAGCTTGGGTGGTTGATCCTGTCCGCATTACTCCATGGGGTAAACCAGAGCGGGCGCACCAGTTTACCGATAAGCAGATAGTAACGATTACCACACCATTGAACAAAAATGCTTCTGTTTATTATACGCTTGATGGTTCGCAACCCGGTGTTCATTCAATACGGTATTCAGCTCCCTTTGAAATAACGGCTACAACTACTGTAAGAGCATTGGCTTTTGAACATGGAAAACCAATTACTATTGAGAGTATTGGCTATTTCACTAAAATACCTGCCACGCCACCGGCGCCCGATGTATTTATTAACGAGCTTGCGTTAAATACTGCTAAAATAGAAGAGAGAAAACCGGTACTTAATCAATCTGTATTGGAAACGCCTTTAAGCATTCATGGAGTAAAGTATGAGAAAGGAGTAGGAACCCAGTCCCCGTCCTTTTTAACTTATACTATTAAGGCGGAGTACGAAGAGTTTGTGGCGCAGTGCGGAGTTGACGATTACATCAGGGATCGCAATTTTGGAAGAGAGAAGGCGAAATTTCCTTCAGTACAGTTTAAAGTATTTATAGATGGGAAGCTGGTGGGGGAGAGCCCGCTAATGCGCAACAGTCATTGTCCATGGAGTTTCAGGATAGCTATTCCCAAAGGAAGCAGGGGCATTAACCTGGTTGTTACAGATGGTGGAGATGGCAACCGGTATGATTATGCGGATTGGGTAAATACCGGCTTCCTGGTTACGAAAGCAAACAGGTAATGAGCAATCCCGGTTCTTTTCGTTAACAGCCACTGGCGTTTATACTATTACGAACCCGCTTCTGCTTCTTTTTCCATCATCAGGTAGGCTTTTATAAAGCCGTCAAGCTCTCCGTCCATAACTGGCTGTACATTTCCCACCTCGTAGTCGGTACGGTGGTCTTTGATCATTTTGTAGGGATGGAAAACATAAGACCGGATCTGGCTGCCCCATTCAATTTTTTTCTTGTTCGCATTGTTGGCATTCTTCAATTCTTCGCGCTTGCGCATTTCTTCTTCATACAAACGGCTTTTCAGCATCTTCAATGCTTTTTCCCTGTTTTCACCCTGCGTGCGCGATTGCTGGCATTCTACTATTATACCCGATGGGATATGCTTCAGCCGTACGGCAGTTTCCACTTTGTTTACGTTTTGTCCGCCTTTACCACCGCTCCGGTAAAACTCCCATTCCAGGTCGGCAGGACTTACTTCAATTTCAATAGAATCGTCTACTAACGGGTAAATATACACGGAGGCAAAAGAAGTGTGCCTGCGGGCATTGCTGTCGAAAGGAGAGATGCGTACCAGCCGGTGCACGCCACTTTCCGATTTCAGGAACCCGTAAGCAAACGGACCTTCAAACTGCAAGGTGGCTGATTTAATACCGGCGCCGTCGCCTTCCTGCCAGTCGAGTTCTGTAACACTCCATCCCTGCTTTTCGCCATACATGCGGTACATGCGAGCAAGCATTTCCGCCCAGTCCTGGCTTTCGGTGCCACCTGCGCCACTGTTAATCTGCAGCACTGCCGGCAATTCATCTTCGGGCTGATTCAGCGTGCTCTTAAATTCAGCGTCTTCTATTAGCTGGAGCGCCGCGTCATATGCCCCTCTTACTTCCTCTTCGGTTCCTTCTCCTTCTTTCCAGAAATCGAACAGAACGGCAAAGTCTTCAATGGCGGTATGCACATCTTCGTAAAGCTTTATCCAGTATTCGTTCAGCTTAATGTCTTTAAGTATCTGCGTGGCACGCTCATTGTCGTCCCAAAACCCCGGAGATAGTGTCAATTGTTTGTCGTTGGTTATCTTATCGCGCCTGTTAGCGACGTCAAAGAAACCTCCCCAATCCCGCCAACCGGGATCTCATATCCTTAATTTGTTCCTGTGTCATAGCGGCAAAAATAACTGTTTATTTGAAATGTGAGATTTGAGATTTGAAATGGGGCGTATTTTTCACATGCAGGTGATGACACCAGCCTGTAAGGGCAACTTAAGTCTAAAACTTCAAATCTTAAATCAGTTCACCTGCAACAATCTTTTTTTACAAAAATTGCTTTCAGGAAATTAAAGAAAGAAGAAAATATTTTATGCAGTGTCATGTTCCTTTTAAAAAGCTTTAAAGTATAAATTTACATTATCCTGTGGCTAATTCACGAAATTCCAGAATATGCCCACTTTAAATAAAAGTCCCTGGTAAGGATACAGCGGTGCGGCGAAATTATTATTGGTGAATGTAAATCCGTTAAAATCAATAGTGTTAAGATTTTCAAGCCGTACAAAAGCGCTGAAGCTCCGGATGCGGAAGTGAACGAAAGCGGCTATATCGGGGAGGTTGGAAAATTTTATACTGTCCTGAGGGAAAAACTGGCCGGTTACGGGTGAATAATTGTCGGGCGTATAAGCGGTATAATAACGGCTGTCTAAACCGGTAGCGATATTCAGGTTTTTGAAAAAGCGTCCCTGGAAAACAAGCCGGTTGCGTGTGTATAGCAAGGGAATATTAACAGGGGAGTTGCCTGCTTTTTGCTGAAGCACAATATCAAGATACCAATGCCAGTGATTGCTGATCCGGAAATCTTTACTGCCTCTTACCTGCAGGATGTTAAATACACCGCTTTGCTGTTCGGCTTCATAAAAGTTCTTAAAATAGGTATAGTTCCCTATCAGGTAATAATGAGCCCCCAGTTCGGCTTTGAGTAGTGGCAATTGCAACGTACCAAACAGTTGGGTAATATTTTCTTTATCAGTACCTCCCGGGGGAGTAACAACAGGAAAGCCTGTGGCATTGCGCATAAGATAGGAGGGGGTACGGTTGCTGTTCTGAAAGCCTACCTGTAATGATCCTACTTTATTGCTGATCAGCCTTTGCAGGCTGATGTAAGCGTTATAGTCTCCTGCATTAAAACCGGCGGCATAAAATTGACCATAGGCTTCTATATCCCATTTTTTATTTTTTGTGCGGTTCCTGTATTCGCCATGAAGAAAAATATTCAATGGACGGTCCCGCACGGAATCATTCCATAAAACCGCGAGATTTTGTATGCTGGCGCCTACCTTCAGAAACTGCTGTTGATTTTTTATATCGGGAAACTGGTAAACCGAAAAATCGTTGATGATTTCGCTCCATGTATTGCTGAACTGTAAGGTATCCTTAATATCCGCCGGGGCAAGCGGCGGAACGGGAGATCCATACAATTTATAGTTCTTTATATAAAAAGCAGTATCGGGCGCCACATCCTGGAAAAGAAATTTGTAAGTATTGTACTGCAGGGTATGCTCAAGCCTGAAACGGGGATAAAATAATTTGATAACGGAAGAATCGGTTACCAGCGAATCTTTTTTCCCGAAATCGTATTGCTGCCTTATCAGCAGGTTGAAGTTGGTATATTTATTACCGGTTTTTAGCGTAGTATTAAAGAAATCGCGCGAATAGGAGGCCTGGCTTGCTATATTGATGGGTATATTAAAACGGTCATAATATACTCCTGTTTTATCGGTCATAAAACTATCGTTCTTTATGCCTCCGTTTTCTGCAGATTGCAGGCTGTTGCGCAGTGTAATAAGGTATATGTTATAACGCTTATTGGGCGACTGGTAATTGGTATTAAACCGCAGGTTGGAGTGATTGGTATTCTGGCTTTTAAAAAAGCCGGGTACATTGATCATCCTGAACTGGAATGCAAAGTTCCAGTTGGGTTTTACATTTTGGGTGTGCACTACGTTGATAAACTGCTCCGATCCGCTGCCTATCTGGTAGTCCAGTTCCGTAAACGGGCGGGTTGTGTTGTAAAACCTGGTGTTTTCAATGTTGAACGCATATGCGTCATACGCATGGAAGCCGGGATCCCACCCAGGCTTGGTGAGCGGCGTAAATATTAAAGGCTTTACGGCAGTTCCGTTATTGCCCAGATATATATATTCCGATTTCAGCGGGATCTTGATGTAGTAATCAATAAGCGATGAGTCGAAGGTAAAAGAGCGGACAGAATCAAGATACTTGAAGCGGATGCTTACGGAGTCTGAAAACGGGTCGCGATGCTCAAACTTTAAAGAATCACCACCACCGCCACCTCCTCCTCTGCCAAGTCCTCCGAAATTACCCAGCCTGCCGGGCAGGCGCTGTGACAGCGCGGGAACAGCCATACCCATCAGCCCTATTAATAATATATATGTGATCGTTTTGTTCAACTACAGGATACTTAATATCAATAACCGGCGAAAATACCTGAAATTGGCACATTGCCCGGTAAAAAATGACTAAATCAAACAGCTTTAACTAACTCTTTGAATATAGCCGAAAACTTAGGCTCCGCCCCGGCAGCCGCTTCAAGCACTTCTTCGTGCGTAATGGTATTATCGTCATCGCGTATGCCAATATCGGTAATCACACTCATACCAAAAACCTTTATACCTGCGTGTACAGCCACTATCACCTCCTGTACCGTACTCATACCTACCGCATCGCCCCCCAGCGTATGGATCATTTTATACTCAGCGCGTGTTTCAAATGTAGGACCTGTAACGGCAAAGTATACGCCTTCCTTTACATGGTGGCCAAGCCGGGCAGCAATATTTTTAGCTTTGCTGATAATATCTTTCGCGTAAGGTTCGCTCATATCGGGAAAGCGGGTTCCAAACGTGTTTTCGTTTTTGCCGATCAGCGGGTTAATGGTAGCGAAGCTGATATGATCGTTGATGATCATCAGGTCGCCCACCCTAAAGGAAGTATTAACGCCGCCGGCTGCATTACTGATCAGTAGTGTCCGGATCCCCAGCAGTTTCATTACCCGTATAGGAAATGCTACTTCCGCGGCGCTGTAGCCTTCATAATAATGAAACCTGCCGGCCATTGCCAACACCTTTTTACCGTCAATATTGCCAAAGATCAGCCTTCCGGGATGCCCCTGTACTGTTGATACCGGGAAATGCGGTATCTCGTTATACCCTATCTCTTTCTCTACAATTATTTCCTTTGTAAAATTACCCAGTCCGCTTCCCAGTATTACTGCTACCTCAACAGGCTGGTTGTAAGCGGCTTTAATAAAAGCAGCCGCTTCCTTTGTTTTGTCGAGCCAGTCGCTCATGCTGTTATTTTATGGCGGCAAAGATAAGCATTGAACATTTGTGCAGTGGTATCGTTATCCAGGGTTAATTGTAATCCACAAATCATCATTTATCGAAGTTTTAGGGGCGTTGGTCGAAAATGGAATACTTCTCCTCAAAAAAAATCGTTATACGAAATTGTATAAAAGCTTTTGTACCCTGAACCGTTTGTTATGATCGCTAAAAAACTTAAACTCTTTTTACTGGTTATTACCCTGCCGGCAATGTTGTTATTGCTGGTAAGTCATATTACCCAACAGGGTGATATAATTGCTCAAACCTCCTGCGAAGATCATGCAGACGCTACCTGTACAGGCAGCAAAAGCTGTACAGCCTGTAAAAACTGTTCCAGTTGTAAGCATTGCAGCAAAAATGGCGGAAGCTGCGGGGTATGTAAGTGAGCTACCGGCTATCAGTCTATATGGGCTATCAGCAATCGGCTGTCGGCTATGGGCTCTGAGCGTATGTTAGGGAACTATAAACTTCAAACCATAAACAATAAATAATTCAATCTTAAATCTCCCCCATACTATAAAAAAAGCCACCGGTGAGGGTGGCTGATTCAATAATGCTGACATTTTTATTTCAGACTGGCTAACAGTTTATCATTCAATGCTACGTAATCATCATTTTTAGCAGTTGTAGCCAATGCTTTTGATTTTGTTGCGCTGGCAATGGCATCTTTATTTTTTCCCAGCTTGGCCTGGCATTGCGCTTTTTGATAGAGTATCCAGAAAGCCTCGGGAGATTGCTGGCTGGCTTTATCCAACCATGTCAAAGCTTTGTTAAGGTCCTTTCCATTCTCCAAATAAAACATGGCGGCAGTAAAGTAGGGAAAATCAGGGTTACCTTCCAGCGAGCTGATCTGCGCGGAAACTTTGCTGTTTACATCAGTTGTAACGGGAATTACCACGAGGGTTTTATCCCAGCCTATTAGCAGGTCCATAGAAGAGGGTAATACTTTGTCGAAAGAGATCATGAACGATTCAAGTGAAAACGGCAGATCATGAGCGCTTACTTTTATTCTTGCCACATCCTGGTCTTGTTTGTAAGCTGCAGGACTGGTTACATTCAACTGTTTGGTTAAAATCACTGTCCATTGGGATGCTTCGGGAATACTAAGTAAGCCATATTTGCCTGCAGGCACTTTTTGTCCACCGAAGGTTACATCATCGCCAAATGTAATAGTGGTGGCGGCATTAGCCCCGGTACGCCAAACTTTTCCGTAAGGAACAAGGTCGCCGAAAATGGTTCTGCCTTTTACGGCAGGGCGCGAATAAGAAACTTCAACGCTGGCCAATCCAAAATCCTGCTTAATAACCTGGAGGGGCGAAGGCGCAGGCGTTTTTAATTGCTGGGCCTGCGAAAAACAGATAAATCCTGAAAAAGCGGCAAGTAATAGAACCTTTTTCATTTGCTGAGTTTTAGTTTAACAGAAAGACGAAGATAGCATTTACAATAATTGCTGCAAAACCTGATAAATGAGATATTTGAGATTTGAAATTTGAGATTTGATGGCTGTTGCAGGTTGGGGGGCAGGTTACAAGTTACAGATTGCAAGTTTCGGGTTTCAGGTTGCAACGAGCTATCAGCAGCCAAACCAGAAACCTTATCCCCTATTCCTTATGTCTCACACCTTTGTTATACTGATCACCGACAGCTCATAGCTGAAGGCTGACAGCTGATAGCTCACAGCCGACAGCTTATCAAAAGTGCATGGTAAGCGTAACCCGGGTGGGTTTGTCGCCAGATACAAGCTTCCAGGCAGGTCCCTCTTTGACCAATCTTATGGCTTCTTTTTCGCATACAGCGCAGGACGATAGTTCCACCCGGAAGTCGGTAAGTGTGCCATGCCTGTTAACAGTAAAAGAAAGCTCTACCGTTCCTTTTAAAACCGGATGACTGTTGGCATCCGGTAACCTGGAGTTGTTCATCATATAGGCGTCGTAAGCAGCCCATCCGTCTTTTGGCTCCGCTTCCGCTTCTTCCTTTTCCTTATCTTCTTCTTTTTTTACTTGTTTGGCTACCGGTGTAGTCCTTTTTTTTGTAGTTCCATAACCCGTAACCACAATCTCAGCTAATGAATTTTCGCTTGGCGTAAGCTGAATAATGTTGTTGGAGGTATTGGAATAAAGGGTCGCTTTTGTTCCTTCAAAACCCACCGATTTAAGCTGTACCACCAACTGGGTATCGGCGCTGGTTAAGCGAAAGTTCCCCTGTGCGTCGCTATAGATGCTGGTGGGAGTATTGGGTATACTGATGTTCACAAAAGGAAGCGCCTGGTTTTTATCGTCTGTAATTTTGCCGCTGAATATACGCGGGGCGATATATTCCGAAACCGATCTTTGGTTTTCTGCCTGTGTGGCCGCGGCAGCTACATCATCTTTAGGAATATCGGTTGTTTGATTTCTTTTAAGAAATAAGTCATCGGCTTCTTTAAGTTCTGCTTCAGATCTTTTTGCTTTTTCAGCGGATGGCGCTTCTTTTTTTACTGTATCTGTTTGCAGGTAACCCTCCTCTCGTTTGGCAGCACTCCTGTCGGTGCTTTCACCGGCAAGTCTGCCTGAAGGAAGCTGTGGGGGTACTACTTTTTTTTCAGCCGGCGAGGAAATAGCGGCAGGTTCCTGCGCAGGAGCGGTTATCAAACCGGAACTGTCTTTCTCAATGGATTGCACTTCAGGCGTAGCCAGTGGCGCCGGTGTTTCTTTTTTTTGCGCGATGTTGCTGTTGCTCGCCGGGCGAAGCCAGTACCAGGTTGTTGCAACGCCCAACAAAATAATTACAGCAGCGGCCGCGCTCCATATAAATTTTTTAAAACCAATACTAACAACCCTGGTGTTGGTTTTTTTATCCAGCGCGGCAGCCATTTTTTCAATATCATTTTTCACGGAACCCGGAGAAGTATTTACATATCCTTCAATGGCTTCCGCTAAAAACGGATCCTCCAGTGCAGCCCTTTCCAGCGCGTGCATTTCCGCTTCCGGCATTTGCCTGTTCAGATACCGGTCAATATCCTGCGCGGTATACGTTTTAATATGGTTGTTATGTTCATGCATTTTTCACATCAATCTTGTTCCTTTTGCTCCATACAATTTTTAAGATTCCGCCTTCCATTCTGTATAAAGCTTCTTACTTTGTTCCAGTCAAAGCCGGTTATAGCTGCAATTTCGTTATAACATTTTTGTTGCAGGTAAAACAGCTCCACTGTTTGCTTCTGCTCTGCAGATAATGTCTGCAAACATCTTTCCAGGAGCTGTAATTGTTCTTCTTTCTCAAATACACCATTCAGATGCACTGTTTCCACCGATTGCATATATTCCGCGTTAAATTCGGTGGTTTTCATGTTTTTAGGGGTACGCAACTGCATCAGGCAATAGTGGCGGGTAAGCGTGTGCAGCCAGCTTTTAAAATTGTTGATTTCGTGTATTTTAAGCTTTGTAACCAACTCTTCAAAAATATTCATCACCGCGTCGCGGCTGCGTTCCTGGTCTTTCAGGTATTTTAAACAAACACCATATACCAGTTCCATATAACGCTGGTAAAGAGTGGATAATATTTTCAGGTCGCCCGTTTGCCGGTACAAAGCAACCAGTTCGTTATCGTTATCTGCAGTGGCTGATATGTTTTTAATGAAATTCAATTAATATGGTCTGCCTCTTCAAAGATAACGGGCAATCTTCAAAACAAAAAGAAGAACCGGCAGCAGCGTACAGCGGGCGTTTACCGGTAAATTAAAAATTATACCGGGCTTGTGCAATACAGCCTGCGGCAGCATCTAAACGTAAAACATACACTTAAAAATTATTTTATGAAGTACATTCTTGTATGCAGCGCTGTATTGCTTATTACTGCAATGGCTTTTTTGCCTAAAGCCCCGTTAACTATTAAAGGAAATGTAAAAGATAGTAACGGTAATGGATTACAGTATGCTTCGGTAACGGAAAAGGGAACAGGTAATATGGTACCAAGCGATGTTAACGGAGACTTTGCTATTACGGTAAAAAAGGCTGATGCGATACTGTTGGTGTCATATATAGGGTATGAAACCAAGGAAATCAAACTTACAGGAAGATCTTTTGTACAGGTTCAGTTAACACCTGTCGAACAAAAGCTGGAGGAAGTGATGATAACCGGATACGGAGCAACACAAAAGAAGAGTATTACCGGCTCCGTTGTAACTATCAGAGAGATGGAATATGCTCCTGTTCCATTACAGGGAAGGCTTCCGGGTTTAGCGGTAAAAAGAAAGTACGTACGCGATATGAAAGCAACTCCGGAGCGTGAATACAATGGCTATATAAATACAAACGATGAAGATTTTAATACAGAAGACTACGACGGCATTGTGGAAAACAGGTTTTTAGCCGTAAAAGAAAACCCGCTTTCTACCTTTTCAATTGATGTGGATGCGGCTTCCTATAGTAATGTAAGGCGTTACCTCAACCGGGGACAACTGCCACCGGCCGGAGCTGTAAGAATTGAAGAAATGATCAATTATTTCCAATACAGGTTTCCCCAGCCAACAGGTCAGCATCCTTTTGCTGTTCAAACCGAAATATCTGCTGCTCCTTGGAATGAACAGCACAGGCTGGTAATGGTAAACCTGCAGGGAAAAAAAATCTCCACAGACTATCTTCCTGCATCCAACTTCGTTTTTTTAATTGATGTATCCGGTTCCATGGAAGATGACAACAAGCTGCCGTTGGTGAAACAATCCATGAAATTGCTGACCGACCAGTTGCGGGAAAGCGACAGGGTAGCGATAGTGGTATATGCCGGTAGCGCGGGGTTGGTGCTGCCTGCTACTTCGGGCGCTAATAAGCAAACAATAAAAGACGCTATCGAACGTCTTGAAGCAGGGGGATCAACTGCAGGGGGAGCCGGTATACAACTGGCATACAAAGTAGCCCGTGAAAATTTTAAGCAGGGTGGTAATAACCGGGTGATACTTTGTACAGACGGCGATTTTAATATAGGCGCCAGCAGCGACGCGGAAATGGAAAGATTGATAGAGCAGGAGCGTAAAAGCGGCGTATTTCTTACCGTGCTGGGGTATGGCATGGGTAATTATAAAGACAACAAAATGCAGAAGCTGGCGGATAAGGGCAACGGTAATCATGCTTATATAGATGACATAAGAGAAGCTAAAAAAGTATTGGTGCATGAGTTTGGAGGAACGCTGTTTACGATAGCGAAAGATGTAAAGCTGCAGGTAGAGTTCAATCCTGCCAGTGTGCAGGCATACCGGTTAATAGGATATGAAAACCGTATGCTGCAAAAAGAAGATTTTAACAACGATAAAAAAGACGCGGGAGAATTAGGCAGCGGGCATTCTGTAACAGCTTTGTACGAAATTATTCCCGTGGGGATAAAAAGCGATTTTGTAGAAAAAGCGGATCTCCTGAAATACCAGTCAGCACCCCGGCAAAACGTAACGGTTCCTGATGAACTGATGACAATTAAGTTCCGTTATAAAAAGCCGGATGCCGATGTAAGCCGGTTAATAGAGCATACGGTAAAGGATAATAACACGGATGTGCAAAATACTTCGGATAATTTCCGTTTTGCTGCGGCTGTTGCCCAGTTTGGCATGTTGCTCCGTGAATCGGGGTTCAGGCAAAAATCATCATTCAACAACGTAATGGCATTGGCAGGATCGGCTGTGGACAACGATGCCGAAGGTTGCCGGGAGGAATTTATTTCGCTGGTACAAAAAGCAGGAAGCCTGGCAAAAATTAAAAAGGGTTTATAGTTGAAGAATAGCTGTCAGCAGTCAGCTGTCAGCAATGGACTATGAGCAATAGGCTATCAGTGTCATGGTTTTTTGTTTATGATTGAGAAAAACCACAAACTATAAACCCGAAACTTCAAACCTGTAACCTGAAACTTGTAACCCGAAACTTGCAACTTGCGACCTGTAATCTCAAACCCGCTATTTATGGCACGCTTTTCTTACTACTTCCGGTAAATCAATTGTATGGCTGAAAATATTCTGGAGGCTGTGAGGCAGCAACTCGGGCACGGGCCTATTCAAAAGGTAGATCCAAATTCGCAGGAAGTTAAGCATGTGGAAGCATTATCGTCCGGCGAAAAGTTAGCGCAGGCGGCTATTCCTGCCGTACTTACCGCATTTTTAATGTTTACAAAATCAGATGATAATGCTAAACAGGTGTTAAACCATTCGCATATCGGGCTGCAGGATCTATTTGCAGGCAAGCAAAACGAAGTGGTAAAGAGTATTGTTGATTATTGCGGGGCTCCGGCGGCTGAAGTAGAAAATACTATGGAAAAAATTACACAGCAAGTGGTTCCTGTTCTACTCCATGCTGCCGGCCCGGAGCCTGCCGCGGAAAAGATATGTAGCTACCTGGCAGGGCAAAGACATACTATTTTAACACATTTGCCAGCTTCATTGCAACTGGGGGAATTATTGGGTGATAACAGTTTGGATGACAGAACGAATAAAATGGAAGGGCCCGTATCCAGTATTGCGCAAACAATAGGAAACGCGTTGTCCGGAAGCGAAGTACCCAAATAGGTACAGGACAACATATTATTTTGCATTGTTCAGCACAATCCTGAAAGTAGTACCCTTGCCGGGTTCTGAATGCTTAACAAATAACTGTCCCTTGTGATATTGCTCAATAATTCTTTTAGAAAGTGTAAGTCCTAACCCCCAACCTCTTTTTTTAGTAGTAAACCCCGGTTTAAATACCCTGCCTATATTGGCAGCCGATATTCCCTTGCCACTGTCTGTAACATCTATGAACACCTGCTGTTGGGTGGGTTTAATGTCAACTGCAATCTTTCCCTTTTCACCCATAGCGTCCAGCGCGTTCTTCAAAAGGTTTTCCATTACCCAGTCGAACAACGGCGCTGATATTTGTACAGGTATATGAGTTGCGTTGTTACTGTTTACCACAAACTGTATTTTTCCCGGCGCCCTTCTTCTTATATATTCAACCATGTTGTTGATCTGTTCCAGCAATTCTTTTTGTTCCAGCACCGGGGTGCTTCCTATTTTGCTGAAACGGTCCGATACCAGTTGCAGCCTGTCTACGTCCTTTGCCAGTTCTTTTGCCAGCTTTTCCTGCGCGGGATCTTCTTTCAGCATCGCTATCCAGCCCTGCAACGAAGTAACGGGGGTACCCAGTTGATGCGCTGTTTCTTTTGCCATACCTGCCCATAATTGATTTTGTACCGAGCGGTTGCGCGTAGTAATAGCATATACCGTAATTATAATGAACAGCGCTACGATCAGCAATTGTATCAATGGATAATACTTTACTTCCTGCAGCAGCTTCGAATCGCCATAATAATACAAATCCTTTTTACCGATCAAAGTATCGGTATATTCTATCGGGTCATGCTGACTTTTAAACTGCTTCAGCTTTCGGGCAAGGTATTCAGGATCTTCCTTTATTTTGGTAGTATCAAGATTAATATATTCCATTATCTTTTGCCCTTCTTCCGCAACGCGGATAATAGGTATATCATCATTATTGGTAATAATGGCAGAAACCAGCCTGGTGTCAATATCCTGTGGTGAGTTAAGGAGAAAATTCCCTGCTTCAACCCATGTTTCCACTTTAAGCCTTTCTTCCCGGGCTATTTTATCCGCCAGGTATTGCGAATAAAAAATAGTACCGGTAACAATAGCAATGGCTATTACCGCTAATGCTGTACGCCAGTTCAAAAAACGCTGAAACATATTTTAAAAATAGCGAAACAGTAACAATGCATCCTTTATTTTTGAAAAATAATTGTTTTGTATTGACCCATTTTCCAACTGTAGCGGTAGTTATTTTAAACTGGAACGGCAAAAAATTCCTGGAACAGTTTCTTTCTTCTGTTATTGCTTCCACTTATCCGGCATTGAAAATAATAGTAGCGGATAACGGATCTACAGATGATTCGGTAGCATTTTTAAAGACTCATTACCCGGCAGTTATCGTTTTACAAAACAAAACGAACGAAGGATTTGCCAAAGGGTACAATACTGCCTTAAAACAGGTAGAGGCTGCTTATTCCATATTGCTCAATTCAGATGTTGAAGTAACTCCGGGCTGGATAGAGCCTGTTATTGACCTGATGGAACGCAATAAAAGCATAGGAGCCTGCCAACCCAAAATACGATCGTGGCATGATAAAAGAATGTTTGAATACGCTGGCGCTTCGGGTGGATGGATAGACCGGTTCGGCTACGCGTTTTGTCGCGGGCGTGTTTTTAATGTGTTGGAAGAAGATAAGGGACAGTATGAAGATGCGGGGCCGGTTTTCTGGGCTTCGGGCTGCGCATTGTTTGTACGCACGGCTGTATACCATGAGCTGAATGGTCTGGATGAATATTTTTTTGCCCACCAGGAGGAAATTGATTTGTGCTGGCGCATGCAATTAAGCGGGCATGTGGTATTTGTGTGCCCGCAGTCAACGGTATACCATGTTGGAGGCGGAAGCCTGCCACAGGGTAGCCCCCGCAAGGTTTTTTTAAATTATCGCAACAGCCTTATCATGCTCACCAAAAACTATACGTTGCGCGAGAAGCTCTGGAAGCTGCCTGCCAGGCTGGTGCTGGATGGCATTAGTGTTTTACCGCCCTTGCTTAAAGGCGACTGGAAGTATATGGCGGCTGTTTTAAAAGCGCATTTTTCCTATTATAGCTGGTTGTTTTCAAAAAAGGACAGGCGTTTTTTTCCTCCGGGAAGATCTGCCAGCCCCGGTGGCATCTACCAGGGAAGCGTGATATGGCAATTTTTTATCAAAAAGAGGCGGTATTTTTCAGAAATTGTTGATAATAAACGATGATTGTTAAATAGTAACCGCTATTTTTGCAGGGCAAATAAACAAGTATGGAGCACGAAATTCCAGATAACAGTAAAAAAGATTTTGCCTGGAGCTGGGTAAAATCATCCCGTTTCCTGTTTTATATGCAGGTTGTTAGTTTGGTTGCTTTTTTAATAGGCGGCAGTTGGGGTTTATACAAGCATCGTTATAAAGGTAAGCCCAAGGTAGTTGTTCCTGAAAATACATTGTATACTCCCAAGTACAAATAGGAGTTATTTTAAGCAGAAAAATTTTGCTGTTTACCAGCAATCCTTAATTTTGCACTCCCCAAACAGGTTTGGATCAGCGTAAAGCGGGGAGCATAGTTCTTTATTGGTTTGATCAAAAAAATATGCGGAAGTAGCTCATTTGGTAGAGCATCCCGCCTAAGCGGGACCAAGGTCGGGGTGGCCGGTTCAAAGCCACAACGGCAAAAACAAAACAGTTCTTATTATATGCGGAAGTAGCTCATTTGGTAGAGCACGACCTTGCCAAGGTCGGGGTGGCCGGTTCGAGCCCGGTCTTCCGCTCACACGATCCTCTCGTAACGCGAGGGGATTTTTTTTGACTTTATGCCCCGGTGGTGGAATTGGTAGACACGCAGGACTTAAAATCCTGTGACCCGCAACGGTCGTAACGGTTCAACTCCGTTCCGGGGCACACTGAATCAATCAGTTATGAAGGTTGCTTTCATGCGACCTTTTTTATTTCCGCAGATTTTCAAACAATTTTCAAACAAATCCATTTCGCGAAACTCAAAAAATTTCCCTGTGTTATCCTGATTTCTTCAGTCTAACTTTTGTAAAGCTTTTTAATCAGCGTATTGAACAACCTAAATGGAAACTTCCAGCTTTAGTCCTGATAATTGTATTTCTATCTCTTTTAATTCATTCATCATTCTTTGCCGGTAAGATTCTGTCTGGTTTTTGATTCGGGGAATTAGCCCTTTGTAGTACTGGATGCCTTGCTCCAATTGCGATTTAAACTTTGCAAAGTATTTCGCTTTTTTGTCTGCCAGTGTCTGAACATTTGCTTCCAGTTGTTTTTTCAGGTACTCTACATACAGATGCAGCTCATTGATAAACATATTGGAACGGTTGGAATGCTGCAACAGATCCACCTGCCCATAAATGTGTTGTACCATTTCGTCAAGTGAAAAAATACGGGAGAAATAGGCAAGGTTAGGACCCGGGCATACCGCTACCGCCGCTGTGTTTTTCGCTGTTGATATCCCATTTTTTATATACGTTGCGGTAACCAATCCTTCGCAAAGACACAGTTTTTCCATTACTTCATTTGCACTTTGCCTGTATTCTTCTTCTGACAATCCGGCATTTTTCAACGACTTTAGCTTCAATGCCTGGTATTTTCTTGATGCGGTGCATATAGGTTCTTTGGTAAACTCAGTATTAGAGACCAAAAATTTTTTCGTACACGGATTCCCTGGCCTTCTCTTTGCAATCCGTTCAAGCCGTTGCTTTTCGGCGGCGCTGGGCCGGAAGTTATTAAAGGGTACTCCCAACGGCGATGAATTGCTTATATAAAAATCCTCTTTTACCGCGTTGGCAAGAGATACCATCGTGTCGTAATCTATATTTACTGCTTCGGGAACCAGTAAAAAAGGGCTGCCCCAGCCGGTTGCGTCCACGCCATAATAATCCAGTAAGAAACCATTTTCCCTGGCAGTGCCGATGCCACCCTGCACAGAAATGGCAATGGCTGGTACCTTCTCACAATATATCCCTTTTTCCGAAAGCGCTTTTTGATATATCAAAAACAGCTCATTACCCAGGCGGTTGCGTTCTGCCTTAAATTCTTCCAGAATAGGGCCCAGTAAATAGCCGTCGGTTGCAAATGCATGACCCCCGCAATTCAAACCGGATTCTATCCGGAATTCAGAAGTCCATATACCTTTTTTTGCCAGAAACTTTGCCTGGATAAAAGCAGAACGAAAGTCGCTTACTTTCAGGATTATTTTTTTCCGGACCTGCCCCTCTGCATCCGGATAAAAACCAGGAAACTGCTCTATATAACTGTATAACCGTGGATTCATCCCTGCCGATAAAACTACCGACGAGGTAAGGGTACTTTCTGCAAATCCTTTCAATGCTTCCAATGCATCGCTGTTGATCAATTCACCTGCTTTGTTAAGGTTTAATTTATCAACCTTCACCATAATATTAACGTCAATAGCGCCCATTTTCATACCGGATTTTAGTTGCTGCTCCAATTCTTCCCGGTTAACTCCGGGCTCTGCCCCAAGCCATTTTTTATACAGATCTTTAAGGGGAGCACTACCAGGCAATAACTCGAAATACCGGCACAACTGACCCCCGGATGAGAGATTTTCGCTACGGATGGATTCAAACCGTTTTACAACCAGCACATGCATCATATTGAGATATGCGGTGATGCGGCTGGACCGGAAGCCAGGTTCATTGTTAGCAATTGCAACAAAAGGAATACCTTCTTTCTCAGAATACAACTTTCGCATTTCTTCCAGCAACACATCATCGGTGATGGAAGCAACAGAAGAAATGCCCAGTGGCGCCACTTTAACGGGTGTGTCTACAGAAAAACCAAGGCCGAGCACAGGTATATGAAATGAATGAACCATCTTTTTGAAATATTACGATAATCCGCAAAGGTGAAGGCTTTTTGGTGAAGAAAATATGATCAGTATCATGATAAAACACTGTTTTGATCGCATGAATATTTCCTATTGTTGCATATCCACAGCCGAGGCAGATTGCCATTTTTTTATAGCTGTTATTGCAGATAGAATTATTCGTGATAAAGAATATATTGCAAACCGTTTGGTAGTATAGCCTTTGTGCTTAGCCAGACCTGCTGCCTTGCTTTTACTTATCTTAGCTTCCTAAACAGGCTTCGCGTAAATAATACACCTGTTATTATAGCGAAACAAGTAATGTTTAGTATATCCCCTACTCCGAAAAATGCAACCGCTATTATGTTGGCTATTGTGCTGATATAGAAGCAAGGCTTCAACGCCATAATGCCGAAATGGTAACCGCAACCCGTACGAAATCAGCTCCTGTAGACACAGGAGCTGGTACCAAAACTAACTGCTTATGAGAAAAACTTATTTTTCGTATAACGGCTTGCTGTTTCCCTTTCATGTAGCCGCTTTTTTCGAGATGATTAAAATCGGAATGTTACGCTGGCCAATATCTGGCGGGGCGCCTGCGGTACAGGATAATAATCGGCTACCCAATATTTAAGATTACCAATGTTGTTGAGCTTAACACTTAGTCTCCATTTTAATAAATCATAAAATGCAGTGGCATCAAAAGTTTTATAGCCGTCTAATACAAAAGTGTTGTCATCATTGAGTGCATAAGTTGAACCGGAGAAATTAGCACCTGCGCCGATGCCTAAACCGTGTAGCACACCCCTGACAGCTTTATAGCTTATCCAGACGTTACCGGTGTTCCATGGTGTGCCGGTATTTCTTTTACCTGTTAAGTAATCTTCAGCCTGTATATATTTATTGTCGTTGTAAGCGTAACCGGCTACAATGTTTAACCCAGGCAGGGGATTAGCGATTATATCCACATCTATACCCTGGCTGCGTTGTGTACCATCCTGGATAGAGAATGTTGTAGTAAAAAGCTTTATTGCCCGAAACAAAGTAAAAAACTTTACGGTAGTTGCCGATGCAGCAATGATCAGTACCGACAATATTGAAGCCCTGGAAGAAAACGGTATCCATTACATTGTGGGGGCGAGGTTGGGTAATCTGCCCAATGATCTGATTGCACAAATAGATAAAAATATTTTGCGTGAAGATGGCAAAAGCATCAGGATGAAGACAGATAAGGGTTATTTGATTTGCAGTTATTCCTGCGCAAGGTATCGAAAGGATAAATATGAAATGGAAAAGCAAATAGAAAAAGCCAAATACATTGTCAGCCATCCATCTAAGAACAAAAAGCTCAAGTTCACCCAATCACAGGGACAGCATATTCAAATCAACCAAAAGCTAATAGACAAAACCCAAAAGATGCTTGGTATTAAAGGATATTATACCAATCTGGAAGAATCTGTAGCTGACAATAAAACAATCATAGAACGCTATCACGAGCTCTACAAAATAGAGCAGGCATTCAGAATCGCGAAAAGCGATCTGCAGACACGCCCGATATTTCATTACAAAGAAGAACCCATTAAGCTACACATATTGATTTGTTTTATGGCTTTGGCGGTATCAAAGCATATAGAACTGCAAACCAACGTTTCGATCAAAAAATTTATCCATGCCTGTAAAAAAATAACCGATGCACGATTAAAGAACAAACTGACAGGAAAAGAAATCAGGCTAAGAACAAATCTGACCCCGGAAATCTCGGGAATCCTACAAAAATTAAGCCTGCTGACCTAAAAAGTACAAGTCAGGAAACATCATCTCCTTAGGCTGCGCAATCTAATTGTGACGGGAAATAACTTTGCACTAAAGTATAATTCAGCTGGTGCAGGTAAGTAGCTTTGGCGTTGTGCGATAACTGGTCTGCTTTCCGGGCATTACTTCTTTTGTAGTATTATTTTGTTCAATGCTGCTTTTGCATTTTTGCTTTTCGGATAAAGCGTTGCTGCCATTTGGTAGAAAGCAATGGCGGCGTCTTTCTTCTTGTTGCCAAGGGAAAAATTTCCCATCCAGTCAAGCCACTCTTCGGAAGGCTGAAAGCGAAACCCTGATTGTTGAGATAATTTTTCAAATTGTTGAGTTACTATTGTGGGGTCAGCCAGGGCTGGCTTTACAGGTATAAGATGCGCGTCAAACAAGTAACGTAATCCGTCGTACACGGCAGGAATGGGAACCGTGCCGTGATCTTCGTTTTCATAAATGCGGTAAGTGCTTCTTAATCCTTTGGGATGTTGTGTGGTAAATAAAGCGGCAAAATCTTCTATGGAGTGAAGCATATCGGTAATAGTATCTTTTACATCGGCTTCATGATTGGCCCGCGCCAGAAAAACAGAACTATGGCCGAAATCTTTGACCGGTAAAATGCTGTTTGCCTGCTGCACCAACAACTGCTGCCCCCACCACAGGCTGGGATCAATGATAAGATAGGCATTGAACAGCGAAGTATGGTGCAGCAAAATATTTGCGGCGGTCAGTCCCCCAAAGGAATGGCCGATCAAAACATTATAACCTGACGTACGCCAGGCGCTGTCAACATGCAACTTTAATTCTTTTGTAATAAATTCAATAAAGGCTTCATTACCGCCGCCTGCGCTGAAAAATTTTCCTGAAACGGTATCATGGGCCGGCAGGGCAGGCGTAAGATCGCGGGTACGGTTGGTATTGATGACGCCTACAATGATAGAACGGGGCGTATTGGCATAAGGCCCCCGGCTGAGAAACTGTTGCAGACCTGTGATCACATGAAAAGCTTCTTCACCATCCAGCACATATATTACCGGGTAGCGGGCGGGTGCATATTTGAGGTTATGGTAATCGGGGGGCAGGTACACATAAAATTCCCTTTCTTCATCTAATACGGAAGAATGCAATGAATATTTTTTCCCGATAGAAAAATCCTGCTGTGCAAAAACAAAATTTATGGTCAATACACAACAAACTATAAAAAACAGACTACGCATTTTGTAAAACCGCCTTTTGGGGTATGAAACGTTTTTTACTCTTTTTATTTCTTCTGCCCCACCAGATTATAAAGCCGGTAATGGGAAGCGATGTACAGATAAGCCCGCAGACGAATGTGAACAGCTTGCCTGCCTGTCCCATCCATGTGCCCATGTGCAGTTGCCATACATAATTTTCAAGATATTCACCCTTTAGCCCTTTGGCCGGGATATGGATATCTTCGCCGGAATATTTGTCAATGAAGGCCAGCCGGGAGTTTTCCACACTTTTCAATCCAAGTTTTGTACCTGTGTTTACCATGAAGTAACCGGCAGAATCGGCATTGTACAACCATATACGTCCGGCGTTTTGTTTCGGATGCCTCTTAAATTCCTGTTCAATAGCAGTATTCATGGCTACAGCAGTTCTGGTGAAGTCTGCTTTGGGCAATGCTGCCTCCCATTTTTCATGATCGGGATCGCCTCCCAAAAGCTTTATGGTAGATTCGGCAAGCGGGTGAAAAGCGATCAGCAAACCGGTAACCGTCAGAATTAAGGCCAGGATGGAGGAATAAAACCCCAATACATTATGCAAATCGTAGTTAACACGTTTGAACCTGGCTTTCCATTTTATTTTGAAGCTGGCATCACGCGTATGCTTATTCCATTTAGCCGGCCACCAGAGTATGATACCGGAAATAAGCTCGATCAAAAAAATGATGGTGGCAATGTCCACGATCCAACTGCCGGGGCCATGCCATAAAAAAGAGGCATGCAGGTGAGCCATTATATAAAAGAAATTGGCCGTTCTGTCGTATTTCAATACTTCACCGGTATAAGGGTTTGCATATGCAAAAGCCAGGCCTTTGCCCGGTGCAAAAACCCTGAAACGTACTGTTCTTTCCGGATCTTTATACACTGTTACTTCCGAAAGCCTGGCTTTGGGATAGGCTTTGTTGACATTGGCGATAAGGCTTTCTACAGGTAACCTTTCTGTTTTCACCTGCTCCACATAACGTTCCTTCCCTGCCGACCATTCAATGATTTCATCTCCATACACAACGATGGTGCCCGTTAAGGCTACAAAAACAAGAATAATACCGGCAAATATTCCGGTCCAGAGATGCAGCCAGGCGTTGATACGGCTAAACAGAGATTTCTTTTTTACTTTAGTCATACACTATTTCTTTAAACAGCATAAGCACAACCATTGGTTGTGCTTATGCTAAGATATTATTACTTTAGAACCGGTACGTTATATTAAAAGCAAGCATCCTGGGCTGCCCGGGGAACAGCCAGGAATTATATGTATAATACTTTTTATTACCGATGTTATCTATTTTAGCGCTGATCCTGAATTTTAGCGCATTGTAAAATACGCTGGCTCCATATACATAAAACCCGTTCAGCGTAATGGTATTCTGGAAATTGGCAAACGAGCTGCTTTGCCCGTTTCCACCTGCTCCTATTCCAAAGCCTTTCAGCTTTCCTGAAGTAAACTGGTAAGTACCCCATATGTTCCCTGCATGATATGGTGCGCTTTCCACCCGGTTATTTAAAAATCCTGCATTGCCTTTGTCTTCGGTATACCGGATATCGTTATAACCATAACCCACCGCGATATTCAAACCCGCAACCGGGTTAGCAAGGATATCCACATCTATACCACGGCTTCTCTGCGTATTGTCCTGCACGTAGTAAATAGTACCGGGTACCTGCCTGGCTATGTTTTTAACTCTGATGTCGTACACGCTCACGGTGGTGGCTAAACGGTGTTGAAATACATTGAATTTCAATCCGCCTTCCAACTGGTTGGCATATTGCGGCTTGAGGAGGTTGCCGTCAGCGTCGGTATAGCTTACATTGTTATAACCGTTGTTGTAGTTGCCGTAAACGGAAATAGTATTCTTAATGATCTCGTATGAAATACCGAGCTTGGGAGACCAGGAGGTTTGCTTGTAATCACCGCTTACTGCAACAAACCTGTTGATACGCAGGCTTCCCATCAGCAGCAGCCTGTCTGTAACATTCAGTACTTCGGAAATATAAGCACCGTAGCTGTCATTGATATCCCTGCCACCACTATAATTGGCTCTTACTGAAAGACTGTCCACTTTGGAACCTCTGATCAGCAATTGCGCAGGCGTAGCCGTAATGGGTATCTTGTCGTAAGCAACAGAGCCTCTGAACGAAGCTACATCGGTCCTGAAGTAATCAAGTCCTATCAGCAACCTGTTGCGCAACGTCCCGATCCTGAAATCGCCGATGAAATTTTGCTGGAACTGCTGTGTGTACAACTGGCTGTAAGGCATATCCAGTACGTTCCTTGATATGATGGTCGTGTCTGCTGCAGACGCTTTGTTTGCCAGGAGTGAGATATACCTCGTGTTGTTGTTGCTCCTGGCTATTGAATAGTTGGTTTGCGAAAGCCATTGTGCAGACAGTTTATATTCAGCCTGCCCGGTAACCGCCCATGTTTGCTGCTTACTGTTGAAATCAGCGGTGAAATAAGGATTCTTCGGATCTAAATCCAATTCTGCCACGTTGCCGGAGTAGGTGCTGTTTCCGCCGATACCTCCGGGAGGCGGGCTGAAGCCGAAGAGATAGATCGGGCGTTCACTCTTGTAATAATAACCGTCAAAATGCAGGGTCAGCCTGTCGTTGGCTTTTATCAGCAGGGACGGTGCAAAGCCTACGGAATGCTGTGTAAGCTGCTGGAACGTGTTCCTGCTGTCATACATGGCGTCTACTCTCAGCAAGGCGGTTTTATCTTCGTTCAAAGGTGTGTTATAATCCACCGTGGTTCTTGCCAGCTCATAGCTACCGGTTGTGAAAGAAACTTCACCACGCTTCACTTCCAGCGGCTTTTTGGTGATCAGGTTGTACACGCCACCATAGGATGCTCCCTGGTTACCGCCAAACAGGGTAGCCGAAGGTCCCTTGATCGCTTCGATCCTGTCTACATTGAACAGGTCGGTGAGAGATACATATCCCGTAGATACACCGTTCCTGTACATGATGGAACCGCTGGAAAAACCGCGTGATTTGAACGTAAGCGTTGAACCACCGCTCCCGCCGGCAATAGACAAGTTGCTCACGCCAGGTATATTGATCAGCGCCTGCTCTGTAGTAGTTACCAATTGTGTTTGAAGCAACTCTTTAGGCACTACCGCATAATTTTGCGGGTTCTCAATATACGTAAGTGGCAGCCTTGCCACCTGGGCGCTGTTTTTATTTACATGGCGGTAAGAGGTAGATACAATCACTCTTTCTAAAACTGTGGCATTTTCCTTTAATTGAATATTGCCAACAGATACCTTTTCCGCATTCAGCTCAACAGCCACAGGATCAGCAGTTACTCCTAATGATTTAACAGTAATCGTGTATTGTCCGTAAGGAATATTCCTGAGCTGGAAATAGCCATTATCATCCGACATGGTTTGCTTTTCCGATGGAGCCAGTACCACGATAACATTTTCTTCTGGCTGGCGGTCGGCATTCAATATCCTGCCCTCAATGATACCCGTCTGTTTTGCCTGGGCAGAAACCTGGGTTGTAAACGTTCCTGAAAGCATCCCTGCAAAAAATAATAAAATAGAAAACCTGATAGATTTCTGTTTCAACATCTCATTTATTTTTAGTAAAAAAATCTGACTGTTTGTGGAAGGAATGCGAAATTAAAAGCATACCGGTTATGATAGTTACGAAATCGGGAAATCGGTGAAGCGGTTATTTTATATACATCATGAAATGATATACAACTTTCACATCTCGGCATACAGTATAACCTTAGACGGAAAAAATTACCCTGAACGGAATTTTTTTTCTCGTTATCGTTTATTCCCCAACGCGGATATTTTTTTCCCAATTACGAAAATGGGTAAACCCACAAATAAATTATTATTGTACCGGTAATTGAATCATACTATCTCCTCATAATTAAAAATATATTGGATGAATGGATAAGACTTTGCATCGCAGATCCGATATGCAGTATGACTTTGATATTTATGGAAATGATATGAGTCCTGCTAAGGGAGGTTACACCCCGATCAATAAAGCAGGGTATAAAGGATGTTTTGTTGATACCGTTCCCCTTAGCGGCATCAACTTCAAGTATTTCAATCTCAAGTCGTCCGATGCAGGTATGGTAATGGTAAAAAACCATTCTCGGTTCATACAGATCAACTATATCATCAACGGAACAATGAGTTGTAAGATTCAAAATGAAACGCACGAGCTGTTTGTATCCGCTAAAACACAGGAAGCTAATTTCCTGTTCATACCAGAAGATTATGAAATACTCATGGAATGGGAACCGCAAAAGCATCTCGAAATGTTCCAGTTGGGCATCAGCCTGGAGCGGATGTTCAGGTGCCTGCCGCAGGAGCATCCTTTTTTCATTACGCTCGAAAAAAGCGTACATGAAAACAACCCTATCATGCTCAACAGGTTCAATGTTCTTATACAGGGCAGGGTAAATGCCATATTATACGATATGCTGCATTGCCCGCTGAAAGGGAAATACAAGCAACTCTATTTCAAGAGTAAGTTCATAGAGCTGCTGATGCTGGAGCTGGAAACCTATATATCCAAATCAGCCACATTCGCTAATCATACCGGGCTGAGGCCGGTTGATATTGAACGCATGCATAAAGTGAGGGAGATCATTACCGAAAATGTAAAAAATCCTTATTCCCTGTCCGATCTCGCGCATAAGGTAGGCACTAATGACGCATACCTGAAGCGCCACTTCAAAGAAGTGTTCGGAACAACCGTGTTCGGCTATATATTCCTGCTTAAAATGCAAAAAGCAAGAGAGCTGTTGCAGGAAGGAAGAACCATTGCAGAAGTAGCGGAATCCACCGGCTATAAACGCGTTTCACATTTTGCAAGGGCGTTTAAAGGACATTTTGGTTTAAACCCTAACCAGGTAGCAAACGATCATATTCTTCACCAGGAACAATAGTTGCTGCATCCCGGTATTATTTCCGTTTGTGGTATTATTTTTTTCGTATGAGGTCGCGGGCTGAAAGGATTTTTGCAAATATTGCCGGTATAAATAATACTCCCTACACGGTGTAACGGCATCAATCAATGGATCATGATCAAAAGCAACTTAGCTATATCTTTTTTATTTCTTTTCAGCTTATCGCATGCACAGCAGGTGAACGTAACCGATGTGCTGGGCAGGAGCATTACCCTAAATCACCCCGCAAACAAAATATTACTGGGTGAAGGCCGCGATATTATCACGCTCAATATACTGGAACCACGCCCCGGCGACCTGCTAGCGGGCTGGCCGGACGATTTTATGAAGATGCGGGAATATAAAGACTACCTGGAAAAGTTTCCTGAACTGGCAAAAATACCGGTAGTAGGTTCTAACGCGGGTAGCTTTTCAGCAGAGAAAGCAATCGCCACAAGGCCGGACGTGGCGGTGTTTGCCGTAAAAGGTCATGGCCCTGGCCCGCAGTCTGCCGAATTGCTGAATCAATTGCAGGCAGCCGGGATACCTGTAGTATTTATTGATTTCAGGAATAGTCCGTTCAAAAATACAGTACCCAGCATCCGGCTGCTGGGTAAGCTATTACAGCGGGAAGCCAAAGCCGAAGCGTTCATTGCTTTTTATGAATCCCGCATCCGCCATATCGCTTCGGTGATCGCTGCTAAAAAGCCTGCCATACCTGCCGTATTTATGGATATGAAAGCAGGGACGCTGGAAAATGAGTTTAACTCTCCGGGAAAAGATAATCTGAATGAATTTATTGAGCTGGCCGGCGGGCATAATATAGGCGCGGATGTGCTGCCCGGCGCTTTAGGGCAGTTGAACCAGGAATACGTGATCAGCCGCAAACCGGATATATATATTGCCACCGGCACCGATCTTTTTCGCGGGAAAGGGGTTGTACTGGGAGCAGATACACAACCGGTAGAAGTGATCGGCAGCCTTAAAAAAAGACTATCCGACCCCGTTATTTCCACGCTGCCCGCCGTAAAGAATAAACGCATCTACGGATTATGGCATTTATTTTATGCTTCCCCGTTCAATGTGCTGGCCGCCGAAGCAATGGCGAAATGGTTCCATCCTGCGCTCTTTCCTGATATTGATCCTGACCGGTCTTTAAAGGAATTGAATCAGAAATTTTTATCGGTGCCCATGACAGGCACATTCTGGATCAGCCTGGATAAATAAGCCTTCATGAGCATACAAAGAACGGATAATCAAAAAGCGGAAAGAAAATTAGCAGAGCAGCGGTACGACCATCTTCAAAAAAAGCGGTTGCTTATTATCGCCGCTATCACTATTTCCTGTTTTATTTCTTTTTGTTTTGATATTGTTACCGGGCCCTCTTCTTTATCCGTAAAAGATGTTTTTACCGCCCTTTTTCATAGTTCTTCTACAGATACTGCCATTGATGTGATCGTGTGGAAAGTCCGTATGCCTTATGCGCTGATGGCTTTGCTTACCGGCATGGCTTTGTCTGTTGCCGGAGCTGAAATGCAAACTATATTGAATAATCCGCTGGCAAGCCCCTTTACGTTGGGTGTGTCGGCTTCCGCCACTTTCGGTGCGGCGCTGGCTATCGTGCTTGGCATTACGTTGCCAGGCATAAGCGCCAACTGGGTCGTTTCATTAAACGCATTTTTATTTGCTTTTGGTTCTGTATTGCTCCTGCAGGCGTTTGCCCGCTGGAAAAATTCGGGAGTGGGATCATTGGTTTTATTCGGCATAGCGCTGGTATTTACCTTTAATGCGCTGGTAGCGCTCATTCATTATATCGCTACACCGGAAGCCTTGCAGCAGGTTGTTTTCTGGAGCATGGGCAGCCTTGCCCGCGCCAACTGGGAGAAGATACAAATGCTTGCTTTGGTGATCGTGCTGGTAGTGCCTTTTACCATGGCTTCCTCCTGGAAAATGACAGCGTTGCGGCTGGGTGAAGAAAGGGCTGCAGGGTTGGGCATCAGGGTAAACAGGTTTCGCTTTATGTCGCTCCTGCGCATCAGCCTGCTGGCTGCTACTTCAGTAGCATTTGTAGGAACCATTGGTTTTATAGGCCTGGTTGGCCCGCATATTGCCCGGATGCTGGTAGGAGAAGATCACCGTTACTGGTTTCCTGCCAGCCTGGTTACAGGCGCACTGGTAATGTCGCTGGCATCAATAGCAAGCAAGCTGCTGGTTCCCGGCACCTTACTGCCCGTTGGCATTGTAACTGCATTGATAGGCGTTCCTGTATTTGTTTATCTCATCATGCGTAAAGACAGGCAATCATGAAAGGGCAAAGGGAAGTATATATCAAACAGCTTACCGCCGGGTATCCCGGAAAGCCAGGCATCATAAGGCAACTCACCACCCGCCCGTTGCAACCGGGGATGATCACCGCACTGGCAGGCCCTAATGCAGCAGGAAAGTCCACTTTGCTGAAAAGCATCACAGGGCTTATACCTGCCCACGGAGAAATTATAATGGATCAAAAAAATATCCTTGCTTTTCCAGTGCTTAAAAGAGCAAAGCTCATCAGTTATATGCCGCAATACCTGCCTTTTGATATTTCATTATCTGTGGTAGAGTCGTTGGTAGCATCGCTGAAAGCATCCCCGCTGGATCAGATCAGCACAAAATTACCTGAAGTAAAAAAAAGGGCGTTTGATCTGCTGGAAGAAATGGATATCATGCACCTGGCAACGGAACCCATCAACAATTTATCTGGCGGTCAGCGTCAACTGGTGAGCCTCGCACAGGCTATCATAAGAGAACCTGAAATATTATTGCTGGATGAGCCGACCAGCGCTCTTGATCTCCACTACCAGGTTGCTGTTATGAAATGGGTAAAGCAATATGCCCGGCGTGGTAAGATCATACTAATAGTGCTGCATGATATTAATATGGCACTCCGTTGGGCAGATGAAGCCATCCTTCTGCATAACGGAAAGGTATACCGGCACGACAAGCCCGGAGCTGTATTCACAAAAGAGGCAATAAGGGAAGTATACCATGTGGATGCCGATATAGAATCTACCGGCAGTGGTCATTTGCAGGTAATAGTAAAGGATCAGCCTTTTGATTAAAAAAATAGTGTAAAACTTAAATATCGTGTTTTATGATTCGTTCAGTTCTGAAATTGTTGTGGCAAAGCTGGTTATTCCTGTGTTTGATGTTACAGATGGCTTATGCTCAGCATACAGTTACGATAGAAATAACGCAACTACCCGATAAGCATGCAGGAGCGCCTGTATTCATTACCGGCAATTTCAATAAATGGATACCGGCGGAGGCTGCTTTGCAAATGCAGAGAAACAGCAGCGGGCAATATACAATTGCATTGAAAAACATCAAAGCTGGGTTGCTGGAATTCAAGTTCAACCGGGGCAACTGGCAGAAGCTGGAATGCACAGCAGAAGGCAGGTTAATCAACCCGAAGCAGGTTATCATCAGCAGCGATACCGTTATCAGTACCGTTATTCATGGCTGGCGCGACGACTATCCTGTTTCTACCGCTTTACCACAGGTGCAGTTGCTGGACAGCGCTTTTTTTATACCACACTTGAATGTATACCGCGGCATTTGGATATACCTTCCTGAAGATTACAACAACTCCGGCAAAAAATATCCCGTATTGTATATGCACGACGGGCAGGATCTGTTTGACGAAGCCACATCAGAGGGCAGGATCGGACCGGTGGAATGGGGCGTGGATGAAACTATTGAACGGTCAGGAAAAGATTGTATCGTAGTTGCCATCAATCATGCTGCAGATAAAAACAGGCGTATCCGGGAATATTTTGTGCATCCCAACACGCAATACGATACAGTATACGGCAAAGATTACTTACGGTTTATAGTAGAAACGCTGAAGCCTTATATTGATAAACACTACCGCACACTGCCGGGTAAAGCCACTACCTTTATGGCAGGCAGTTCTATGGGCGGACTGCTTACTTTATATGCGGGGTTGCTGTATCCTGATACCTTTGGCGCATTGGGCGTATTCTCTCCTTCCGTTTGGTTGGATGAAGGCAACAGTTATAAGGAAATAGCAGCCATTAAACCAGGAAAAGTATACAAAACGCAACGTTATTATTTTTACGGCGGTGGTAATGAGAACAGGATGAAACCTGACGGAAGCTTTGTAGAGATGTCTGCTGATGTAAACCTGGTCATTGATGCTTTGCAAAAGAAAATAAGACCGGAAATAAAACGTGCTGTTAATCCCGAAGGAAGACACGGGCAATGGTACTGGGGGCTTGCGTTTCCGGGTTTTTATGAATGGCTGATACAGGGTCGGTAAGGTGAAAAAATTAGTTGACCATTCATTTAGCATTGTTTCATCAATGCTCAGCTTTTCGGCAAGCGGCAACAGGTTGGAAATCCTGTACACAATATGTGACATGGTTCGTATCCATTCATTCTTGTCTGTTGTTTCTTATCTTTGAAAAAAGGTTATGTCTTTGACACTCAACAATACATAGCCTGAATTGCTTAACCTGTCCAATAAAACCGCTTAACCATGAAATTCGACGACAGCCTGTGGAAAGCTATACTGGAAGATCTGTTTGCCGACTTCCTTCGTTTCTTTTTCAGCAATGCCGATGAAATATTCGACATGAAAAAGGGCTTTGAATATCTTGATAAGGAAATGGCGCAGATCGCTGCTGACGCCGGCCCTGAATCTCCCAAATACGTTGACAAGCTCGTAAAAGCCTACACCCGCGAAGGCAATGAACAGTGGGTACTGGTGCATGTGGAAGTGCAGGGATACACCGATCCATATTTTGACGAGCGGATGTTTACCTATTATTACCGCATTTTCGACCGCTACCGTCAACGCATTACGGCTATTGCCCTGTTAACCGGCAGCGATAAAAGATTTCATCCCACAGCATACCGTTCCGAGTTTCTGGGAACAAGCATACATTACCAGTTTAACACTTATAAGGTACGTAACCAAAGCGAAGAAGCATTGCAAAAGAGTAATAACCCTTTTGCATTCGTTATTCTCACCGCATTGCTGTCATTGCAGCGCAGCAAACTTACAGAGGAGGCTTTGTTAGAAATGAAGTTCGGACTTGCCCGCAGGCTGTTCAGCCAGCAATTTTCCAGGGCTGTTATTCGGGGTGTTTTCTATTTTATCCAACACTACATTTCCTTTACAAATCCGGAAAATAATACTAAATTTGATAGCAAAATTGATTCCATCACGCAAAAAAGCAGGCACATGGGTATCATAGAAATGCTGAAGGAAAGAGAAACGCAAAAAATTCTGAAAAAAGGTATGGCTGAAGGGGAAGCCAAAGGCATCGAAAAAGGTAAAGCCGAGGGTACAGCAGCAGCAGTTCGTAACCTGATAACCAAGCTGGGACTATCTGATGCGCAGGCGGCGGAGGTGGCGGAGGTGCCGGTGTCACTCGTAAAAAAAGTACGCGCTTCGCTGAAAAAGAAGAAATAGGGAATTGCCCATTATCAATTATCCATTATCAATTCTTCATTCCATCACGCAAAAAAGCAGGCAGATGGGGATCATAGAAATGCTGAAGGAAAGAGAAACGCAAAAAATTCTGGAAAAAGGTAAAGCCAAGGGCTGAGCTGAAGGCATAGCCGAAGGAGAAGCCAAAGGTAAAGCAGCAGCAGTTCGTAACCTGATAACCAAGCTGGGGCTATCTGATGCACAGGCGGCTGAGGTTGCAGAAGTACTGGTTTCACTCGTAAAAAAAGTACGCGCTTCGCTGAAAAAGAAGAAATAGGGAATTGTCCATTTTCAACTATCAATTGTCCACTCTCAAAAGCATAACCTGATTTTTAAATGGTTTTCCTGAAAATGTGAAAATGTAGAGGAAGTTTTTGATGAGCTCCTCACTTAGTCTTTCCCCTCCCACTCATACCTGCTTGGAGCAATGCCGAAGTGCATTTTGAATGCATGACTGAAATGGGCTATGCTGCTGTATCCCATCTCATCAGAGATTTCACCGATCGAATACCCTTCCTTTATTTTTATAATCGCTGCCTGCATCCTGCTGTTTTGAAAGAAATCATAAATAGTCGTCTTCATTATTTGCCTGAATGCATTTTTCAGCGTTGTTTCATTGGTGCCCAGCTTTTCGGCAAGCGATATAACAGTAAAATTCTTTTTGAAACCATTGGAAAACATTAGCTCAACAGCATCTGCTACCATCTTTCTTTTTTTACGAGATAAAGGTTTTCTTTTTGTTTCAGCAGCCTTGTTATGCATCGGTAATGCAGGTAATGTATGGATCATATCGGAAGCAATTTTATCATTATATTTTAAACAACTGCTCATCCCGGTTTTGATGTGGAACTTTGTCCTATTGTCTTACAACTATTCCGTATCCTGCTTTCAATCTCCGTCCAGTTAATGTCTTCGTTTATACTATACCGGTATACATGCTTTTTAGCAATGTTTTCTGCTGACCCTTTAACCGTAATTTCCACTGAATCATCCCCGCAGCGGTATAAGCAAACGATATAGTTGGCGACACTGAATACAAAACTGTCCGCTATCCATTGCTCGGTTACCGGCTTACAAAGCCGGTGAATGATATTTCGTAAATGCGCCAGTGTTTCAAAGCCATATAAACCCGCTATGCCGCCGGGTTGCAGCAGGTTGAGCTGTTGCTGCACAAAAGCTATTTTTTGTTCTCTTTCTTTCAGGTTTTTTTGATCTTCCATACATCCCTGTATTTAAAAAAGTTTTTACAGGATGTGGACGTGGGTATAAGGTGCAGCAATAACATCCTTATACAGCAGTACCGTTGGCAGGCACACCGGTCTTTAATTAAGGGCAGCATTGATCGCTGCTGTTTCATGCGGTGTTATCCGGTTTTTCTTACCGTGGCAACTGTTATTACCTGCCGGCGTTAGCCAGCCGGGCATTGTACGCAGGTATTCATTGGCTGCTTCCAGCATTTTGTACAGGCGGTTCAGCTCTTCACGGGTCAGTAGCAGGCTAAGATTGCTGCAGGGTGTGTCTATCATCAGCGATTGCACATTGGGATCGTCCCATACATGAGTATTTTCACCTGTATATCTTACCTGCAATAAAAAAGAACCAAAGCTGTTTGTATCCAGCATGAGCATTATTTTCCTGAACCCGATGCCCACCTGGTGGCTGTTTGTCAGAAAAACAACGTCGTCATAACGGATATCGTGATACAGTATTTCAACCGGGTTATTCATGGTGATATGGCTTTAAAAACGGTTATTTTCTTTTGCAATCGTTTTATTCATCGCCGGAGGCGATAAGACAATGGTACGAGGCGAAGACGCCTCGTACAGCGTTTCTTGCACAGCCGGTTTGTTCTATTCCACCACCAGTTCCGGCCCCACTGCTGTTCTGCCATTGGCCACCACTTTTACTATGCCACCTGTTCCTGTATAATCGAGCGGCAGGCTAAACTGTATGAACATCTCAGCCACTACTGAAATATAATAGTCCGGCACCTCGTAATCACCGACAAACACTTTTGTTTTTTCCTCAAATGAGTTCAGCCCCTCTCCAAAAATAAAATAGTTGGTTCCGTAATGGGCAACTTCGGTTATTGCAGGTGGTGATGTTATCGAAAATTGCCTGTTACCGCTCGATGGCGATACTACCCCGTCTATACCGGCGGTTTGCAATAGCACCATGGGAGATGTTGTCATGTTGAAAACCTCCAGCCCTTCGGGAATAACAGCCACGATGGTATCAGCCGTGGCTTTTACCACCGGTAAAGTATCATATCCCCAATCCAGCACATTTCCTAAAGCAAAGATTACGCGGTTACCGGTTAAGGTAGGACCAAAGCCACTACCCACCAGGGTTATCCGTGTGCCGGTAAGTTCATCGGTAAAAGCAAACTTCGGGAAAAAGTCCTGCAGCTTAAAATAGCTGAAATTGGGCCCGCTCACTTCACTATTCCCTACTTTTATTTTCACCGGCCCTGTTCCTGTGCCCGTAAAAGGCACCTGCACCTGTAACAGCGTATCAGAGAAATTCAGTATTGGGGCCAATGTATCATTGAGTGTAACCACCGGCGGAGCCGTTGTTCCTCCGAATCCATATCCTTTTATCATTATCGTACCGCCTACTGCGGCTCTCAGCGGGCTCACGCTCGCAATACTCAAATCCTGGTAGGTAAAAGTACCCACATCCAACGCCTGCCCGCTCACATTCAGCCGGATGATCCCGGTGCTTCCGTCATCAGGGGCCCATACCACCAGTTCATCGCCGGTAACGCTTACCACTTCTGCCTGAACGCCATTAAAGGTCACTTCGTTTTTATTATAATCATTATTAAAGCCGTTGCCTTTAATGGTTACCAGCGTACGTGCCTTGCCGCTATTGGGGCTGAAAGCGGTAACATGAAGCACCGGGTTCTGATCTTCGTCGTTATTTTTCCGGCATCCCGCGGATATAAGAATGACTGATACAACAGCCCCTATCAATACCCGGCAACTTATCTTCCTGCTCATATTATTCATTCATATTTTATTAGTGATCAAAAAAAATATTAAGGGATCAGCGCTGCGCTGATCATATGCACGACCCCGTTATCCGACAACAGGTTACGGAAGCGGGGATCTACTATTGACATGGTTGTTTGCCCGCTGGCCAGCGCCAGCCGGTCGAGCGGGTTCCTCACATAATCATAGGTATCCCCGTAAGCATAGGTAAAAGTTACCCCGTTGCCTCCCAGCATAACGCCTTTGGTGGAACCCCTGTATCCTGAAATATAGGTTTGGGTGGTTAGATTTCTACCCTGCGATGCATCGTAATAGTCTACCGGGAAGTAGCGCCCGGTAGCGCCCGACGCTATTTCCGTATAAGGCGTTGTAATACGATAGTCGTATACAAAGCGGATACCTTCCAACACATGCCTGCTGACTAATTGAGCAAGGATATCCGGCCGCTCTACGTCTACATCCTGTATATTATAATACCCGAGCATCATCATAGCCGTATTATCCGGGGCAAAAATGGTGTACTGCCCCTGGCGGAGTATATCGGCCATCCCCGATTTTTGTATGGCATGAGAAAACAACGTAAGATTTTCCTCGCCTGCAACCCGGTCTACAATATTATCATATTTGTTAGGCGTCATCACCCTGTCAATCACATGGGCAAACCCGTTGGAAGCATGTACGCTGGCTGCCAGCACCTGTACGCCGTTCACCGTCAGCACGGTATCCTGCCCCATTACCCAATGGGTAACAAAAGCAAGATGCTTGTTGCCGGTGCGTACAGGCTGGTTAAAGCTAAAGGGCATTTTGTTGAGGTCATAGTAGCCGTCCAGCACATGATAATTCAATATATCCGACAACCATTGACCATCTGCCTGGTAAATGGTAGCAGCCGTATAACCCGCGCCTTCGTTGAGAAAGGCCCGGTCGGAAGGCACAAAAACCGTGTACGGGCTGCTTTGAAGCAAGGTTTGCTCCATACCCGTCATCTTTATAGCGGCGCTGAATGTAGAGAGATCCTGGTTATCGGATACCAGGTATCCCAAACGGTTGTAATCAATATCCCTGAAAATATCTTCATCGCGTTTGCACGCTGCCAGCAAAAGCACAGAAGCCGTAAGCAGTAAAATATTATTTTTCATATTCATTCTTGTAATATTTGCCATATTCTATATGGTTATTTTCCTACTCCCTTTGGAAAAAACAGGTCATCCACAATATGTACCACACCAGTAAGAGTGTATATGCCCGGCCCGGAGAAAGTTATTTCCGACCCTGCGCCACCTTTTACCCTTACATGCCCGGAAGAAGGGAACTCAAGGGGATTATTAAGGGTATGGGTTACCGTTGAAACAAGCTTATCATTAGCAGGCGGCCACACACTATAATTCCGGGCATATTTGTTTTCAATAAAGCTGCCCACCGGGAAATCTGCCAGCAGGCTGTTTCGCAGATCATTGCTGAAAAGCAGGATAGCGTTGCGGGCCTCCCAATACCAGAACTCTGCCAGGCGCATGCCCCAACTGCTGTGGTAATCAAGCATGCTGTCTGTAGCAAAGCATCCTTTTATGGCATAAAACTGCGTTTGAAATTCTTTGCTTTGAACATAGTCATGGAAAACAGTGTCCGGCATGCCCCGCTGATTGTTGAAAGCGATCAGGTCATCCAGGTTGTTGAAGCCGGCTTTCCTGAATGCTTCGTCAGTAGGGATAAACCAGGTATTTACATTATCAGCAAAATACTGCGTCCCGTCATCTGTGTATAATTGCAGTCCCAGTTGTTCCGGGCTGTTCCTGTAATAACGTTTTGCTATAAAGCCCGCTTCCTCACTATTGGCATAATACTCGTTTGCCTGGTAAAACAGCTCGTTATATAAGGAATCGGTATAGCGGGTGATGCCGGTGTATAAGGTGAACCTCCCGTCTTCCTCTAAAAGATCCCAGGCGCTTTTTCTTTGTATCTCCACCAGGCTGCCTATCGGCCATATAGTGCCGTTACGGCAGGGTATAGGTTCAGCCACGCCGGTGCTGATCCCGTTCACCGAGAACTTTCCATCTTCTATACGCAAAGCCATTTTTAATGTATACGGGCTGTTATCCGCCTTATTAAAGAGGTTATTGATCGCCATCACGGAAGAGGTATAATAGCTGCCGGAGATCGCTTCCAACTGCGTGCGGGTAACAGCGCCCTGCAGCACATAGGGCAGCAGCAGGGTATCCAGCTCTTCCGGCGTCGCTGCACTGATCTTATCTTTTGTCCATCCGGCAGTTGTAAATGTTTGGTCATCCGGCACCAGCAAAGTATAGGGCGTTTTGGTATCGCCAAACTGCGATAATGTCCCGTCCATATTACTGCTGTTCCAGGCCTGCACAAAAAGCGTGTAGGGTGTTGCCGCCAGGGCTTCTTTCAGGCTGATGGTTACCGAATCGGTGTAGGGGATCTTTTCTCCTGCTTCCGGCGGCATATATTCTTTTTTGGTACAGGATGTCAGCAGGGCAAACCACAACAATATCCCCACTGAAAATATTTGCCGGGAAGTATATGATATATCATTTGCTCTTTTCATTATAAACTGGTTTTATACTTTATTTTATGGCTTCTTCGGGCAGTACGGTGAGGGCATGAAAGCGATGCACGATACCGTTGGTGCAGATATTATCGTTGCTGTGAATATCCATACCTGTAGGCAGTCCCTTCGTCCATGACGCATTGACCGGAAAAAAATAATTGTTGCCACCTAAAAAGGCCATCTGGTCTGCCACTGATATATCGGAAGTACCCTGCGTAACTCTGCCATAACCCCAGGGTTTGTCTTCTGCAGTAATTCCTACGGAATAAGTCCATTGAACATTAGTGTTGCGGATCCCGAAGTTGATAATATTCCCCAGGTAATCATCCTGGCTAAAAAAATAAGCGGCCCCCATGAAAAAGCGGTGAAAGCCGGGAGCATTCCGCAACGTATCCATATAGTATCCCTGCTTTTGGGTGCAGTAGAAAAAATAATAGTCGCTGATGAGAAAACGCTTGCCGTACATGATATAAGAGCCAAACAGCTTTGCGCCGTTATACCGGCCGGCGTCCATAGCCGCCAGGCTGTCTGCCGTAAGGCCGAAGCCCTCAAAGATATCGTTGGCCGGCGCGAAAACGGTAAACGGGCCTTGCCCGGAAAGATCATTCCATAGGTTGAACTTTTTGAGCGCGGATACAAAAATGCTGTATTGAGGTCTTGTTTCAAGCCAGCCCTGCACCGTTGAGGAAGGGTATATCTTTATAATTTTATTAAGTGTGTGCATCACACCATTGGATAGCTCTGTATTGGAATAGTTGGGAGAAGTTATCTCGCTGATATCCGTTTTTTTAATTTCCGCGCCGGAAAAGCTAACCAGTTTGGAAACGGATTGATCTGCGTACGCTGCCGGCCAGGAAACCCTGTAAGCCTCCAGTGCAGTGCCCGACAGCGTTTCGTAAGGGGTACTGAGCTCATCCAGCGGAATATCTTCTTCCAGCACGCGGTAAGGAAGAATATGGCTGGCAATAATAAAGCGCAGGCTGTCACGATCCATTGCGAGAAAATCGGCAGGGCGTTGTATGCCTATGGCGTTAAAGGCATCGTTCGCCGGAGCCAGTACTGTAAAAGGGCCCGTGGCATGTGTGAGCGTATCGAGCAGTCCGGTATATTCCAGGGCAGCTGCAAACAGCGTATAATCATAATTGTTGCTGATATAGCCACCCAGGCTGCGCACATCCTGGTTATTGGTGGGCTTGTTCAGTAATATTTCGTCGTGTTTGCAGGCGCTCAACAAAAGCATCGTAGCGGCTGTAATAAATAAATAACGTATCATAATATTTTTTTAATTTTCAATTGTCCACCCTCAATTATCAATTCATAATTTTTATTCTCATGCTCAATATACCGGCGGAGCATATCGCCGCTGAACGGTGGTGAGATATGCCTTTCCGTTGATCACTTCTACCGTATTTACCGTGGCGAATGAACGCGGGTTATACTGCCCCGAATGTGTATTAACGACCAGGTTCGGCACATTGGCGCCGGCATTGTAACGTTCGGGGTCAGACCACCAGTTATCGGAAGGAATGTATATTTTTCTTCCGTCCAGCAGGCAGTTCATTACTGCGAAATTGCCGCGGGTATTGCTGATCGTGCCTCCTGTGTAGCTGCTGCTCCCGTTAATTCCTTCCTCGCTGTAGGCATGCTGCTTAATATCCAGCTCCGGCGCCAGGAAGTAAAACCGCTCCCATATACCGGTATGGATGCCGTTATCCGAATCCCTTGTCCAGAGCGGGAAGCCGTAATAAGGCATTACAGCGCCGGAAAAACCGTCGTGCTGTATAACGCCTAAAAACCTGCGGTCGTAAGCCTCGCCCACCAGCGAATCATTTTGCAGGATCACGCCGAACCGTGGATCATAAGTATCGCCGTACACGTTGTACTGTGTATATTCCTCGCTTTTAAAAAGCGACAAATAAATGTTCATGGTATCACGTATGCCCCGCTGGAAAAGATCGCTGAAAGTGCGTCCAGGCGCTATTTTCGCATCATCCGGCGCCTGGTAAAATCCTTTGGCGCTGTAATTGTAAAAATTAACGTACACCGTCGAGTCGGAAAATGCCTGCTTATAAAAAATTTCCTGCCTGAGTAACAGTCCGGTTTGTCTGCCCGTGAAATCTTTTAAAAGCGCCTGGAGGGTATATACTTCGCCGGCGGAAAGCGTAAGCGTGGTGTCGGCAAATACCCGGTTTTTATAACGTTCTTCCAGGCTTAAAAAGGGGACTTCGCTTTTGGGGCGGTACATGAACATAAACCGCAGCTTACCTGATGGCACCTGCGCCCAACTGCTCAGGTCAAAGCCGTTCAGCACCGGCCCTGCCAATACGGCTTCCTTGCCAGGATATTCCGGGTTGTTCACAGTTGTGCTCACTCCAATATGCGAAGGATAGGGCGGCGCGTATGCTTCTCTTTTGTCTAAAAAATCGCCCACCACTTCCGCTCCTGTGAGCGTTCCCTTTGCATCAAATTCCGGGTTGATGAGCATACAGAGGTAAGACAGGCTATCTCCGCCACTTCCCATCAGTTGCAGATCGCTGAGGCTGTTGAATACCCGCAGGTAAGCAGGGCTTTCCATGGTGGTATATTCAATTTTCTGGCAACCGGTTGTAAGCAGGTTGTAAGCTATCGGCAGTATAAAAACAAGGAACAAACGCTTCATGAAATACTTTATTTATTATGCTTGATAATGATCATTTTCGCCCTCATATCTGCCGGAGCATTGGCATAGTTGCGACCCACCAGCGCTACGGTATATATACCCGGCTCCAGGGTGGGCACTGACCGTGTTACCGTGGTATACAGGGCAGGGTTAGCTACAAAATAATAACCGCTTAAACCGGGAATGTCTGAAAGCCAGGAACCGGGTACAACACCAGGCCGCGAGCGAAAGGCAAGGAACCTGAATACATAATCATAGCTGGTTATCCACCTTGTATATGGAAATGCAGCCGGCGCTGTTCCCGGTTGCAGGTTATATATCGCGTCGTCTGCCACTTCATACCCACCCCCAAGCGCCAGTTGGGTGTTATTCCTCATATCCTGCCCATCATCTATGGTAAAACTGATATAGGGCTCGTCAGGGCAAAGATTAAGAAAACGGATGCCCGTCGTCAAAGCATCGGCGTAGCGGTTGTTGATACCGTTTTGCCCGCTGCGGTCATAATAATATTCGCTGCTGAGATCGTTGGCAACAGGTGTCAGTTGCGCCCTGCCGGCGCTGTCCTGCCACAGCCATACGCTGTGGTTTTGATTGGCTGAAAGGGATTGCGCCGTCTGCGCCAGCACCTTCCCGGAAGTATCCACCGCTTCTACGGTATAGCTGCCTGCGCTGAGAATACGGTAAGCAGATGCTTTTCCATAAGCTGTTTCCCCGTCAACAACTTCACCGTTGATGCGGAAGCTGACCGTTTTGCCCGGCAGCGCATTTACGCCCTGCAGCTTGCCATATTGCAGGTTGGCGGTAATGCTGTTGTCTTCAACGATCCTGAAGAGATTCTGGTAGCCGGTAGCAAATTCATCAGACCGATTATAAATAAGATATAAGAACGGCTGCGGGGATACCACGATGGTATATACCCCTCCGGGCTGGTAGGTATATACAGGCGCATAGGTTGTGCTGCTTACAGTTTGTGCTGTTCCGGGAACCGGTATGCGGGAGGTAGCAGGATCCATCAGCAAGGCAGATGTTTCCTGCCCGGGCCGGTGCTGTATCGCAGATACCTGCCGGCCGTCTGCCGTCAGTACCCTGAACTGGTAAGCGCCGTAGGGAAGCTCCGTATACTCCGATACAGGCGAGCCTGTGCCGATATTACTGGTCTGGTCGCTTACCGGCGTGCCGTCTGCATACACCAGGCTGATATTGCCTGTTACATCTTCCAACGGGCCGGTATTGGCAACAGGGTCAAGATCAGGAGATAATTGCTTCATCAGGTTAATGATCCTGATCTTAAAATGATCCGGCTTAGAAGGCCCTGAAGATGCCCGCTCCACCTGCACCACACCGGGTTGTCCTGTGCCCCTGGTATTGAGCGCATAATAGTCCTGCGGTGTTTTGCCATTACCCGAAACAGCAAAGCGGATGGTATCGCCGTCTGTATTCCACATCTGCATATCCAACTGCCCGTTCCCGCTCAGCAGGGAGGCAGGCAATGCCCATGTTTCCCGCAACATGCCTGTTTCAGGAAAATAAACTGTTTTTTTCACTGAACCCAGGTTCGTGAGCGTATCATTATTTGCCGCTACCTGTGTATATGATCCCAGGTTGATCACCCTTACCGCAGAAAGTTCCTGGCTGACCGGCGCATGGTCGTATGCAAAATCCGATTTGTTCTTTTTGCAGGCTACTGCGCCTATCAGCAAAAGAAAGCTGAACGTCCAAAGCTGAAGATGAAAGAGCCTTTGCCGGCCTTTGACTGCTGACTGGTGGTATATTATTTTTCTCATCATTAAAATACATTATAAGTGACGCCTAACATAAACTCGCTGCCCCGCTTGTAGCTGCGCTGCACATATTCATTGCCATACCATTTACCGCCTGTGCCGGGGTTGGCATATACCGTTTTTACAGCAGCGTTCATTATATTTTTGGCAAAGCCTTTTACTATAATTTTTTTATGCACACGCTGGCTGAATACAAAGTCCAGCATGGGAACCGGCCGGCTGTACAGGTCCGGCTCACCCAGCAGGTTGATCTGCACCAGGCGCTCACCCACTATATTAAAAGTCGCCGTAAGATCTGTTCCCCATTTTTTATTGCTGTAGTTCAGCCATGCGTTAACAGCGTAGGGCGCCTGCTCAAACAGCGGGCTGTTTTTAGGCGTATTGCGGTCGAGCGTTTTAGAAGCTGCATACCGCAGGTCGCTTTTGCGGATATCGCTTTGCGACAGCATGAGGTTGGCGCCGAGGAAAAAGCTGTTCAACGGTTCCCACAGGTTCCCCAGGTTCTTTACCGCTTCCAGCTCTATGCCCCATATTTTACCAATATTCTGTTCATTCTGGAACTGTATGGTAGGATATTCGGGGTAGGTAGCTGAAAGACCACCTGTTTTTAAGCTGAACACTTTTACCAACTGGTGTTGGATGCGTTTACCGAAAGCAGATACAGCGAACACTTCCCCCGGCGTGGTGAACCATTCCCACCTGAAATCAAGGTTCTGTGTATACTGGTTGCGGAGGTTGGGATTGCCTGCTACCAGCCCCAACTGGAAGGGATCGTATTCAAATACATTGGTGATCTCGCGCAGCTCCGGCCGGGCGAGCGTAGTATTATAGCCGGCGCGAAAATTCATATTGCTGCGAAGCGCATAAATGATATTGACAGAGTAAAAAGGCCTGTAGCCGGTTTTGTAACGGGAGTTTGGCTCCGTCAGCACAAGCGGTAATTTAGATCCGTCCGGCGCGGTAGTAGTAAGGGAAGGATCAAGGAATACATTGGAGGTATCTACTTTTGCGCCGATATCGGTATTTTCAAAACGAACGCCCCCGGTAATGCGCCAGCTTTCAGCCGGCTTCAGGTCTGCCATCAGGTAAAAGGCGTTGGTTTCATAATATCCTTTGTAGTTATTGGGCGATTTCTGGATATTGTATATAAACCCGCTGACCGGCAGTCCGCCTTCTCCCACAACGGCATTGGTATTGATGCCGATGATCTCATTGCTCACCAACCGGTCGAGGTTGCCGTTCACCTGGTACAGCGGCTCTGATCCGTAATCGGTGAAATTGGAGCCTGGCAGGAACAGGCTGTTTTCCGTGTATTCCCTTTCCCTGAACAGGTAGTTAAATCCAAACTTCAGGTTTTGTTTCTGCCCGAGAAAGGCAAAGGGTATATCCACATCCGCCTTGTAATTGTAATTGGTTTCTCCGAGGTGGCGCCAGCGCCTGCCGTTAGGTTCCGCCTGTATTACGCCGTAAGGCCCGTACCCGTTCACATAGCCTGATGTGAGGGCATAGCGGTATTGCGGGTAGGTTCCTGCAACGGTATCGCCGGCCGGCTTGTAAACAGCCAGCGAAGCAAAACGGTAATCAGGGTCGTTATGCACAGACCTGGAAGTAGATGCGCTGTAGCTCAACCGCGGCGAATATTCTCCTGCCAGTATTTTATGCTCCCCCTGCAACGTCAGTGCCTGGAGGTTGCGGAAAGTTTGTTTCAGGGAGTATACAATGCTTTCTACACTGCCGGGCAAACCGGTGTATTCGTATGCACCGTGCATATTAGAGGCAACGGTTTCTCCACCCCAGCTACCGACATACTGCACACTGATCTCATGCCTTGGCGAAAAGCGATATGCCAGTCCCCCCAGCACGCCATAGTTGAGCGTTTCCGTTCCCGTATTTTCCCTGTAGGTCTGGTATTTGCCGAGGTAAAGATTATTGGGGGTAATATAATTGGGGATATTACGCGGGCTTGATATTTCGGGTGAGCCTGTTAGCACACCCTGGTATACGCTGTACTGTGTCAGCTCCCCATCATATATATCGGTATACCTCCTGTAATAGTTGCCGCCCAGTATCAGGCCGAGCTTATGTTTTTTAAAAACATTGTAGCTGTTACCGAATGTGAGGGAATAGGACTGGTTGAGCGGCGCACGTTTATATCTTGTTGTCAGCACCTGGTCAAAGCCCTGCATGATGCTGTTGATGCGGTTGGTTTCCTGCTGCGCTGCTGCGTTCAGATTGCTATTGGCGATCATCTTTTGTATAGCGCCTAAACCTTCGGGATACCGGGCGGAAAGATCAATAAATTCCTGTGACAGGTTCTTCTGATTGATGCGGTCGCCCAGAATGCCCATATTGCTGTTCTTAAAGCTGTTATACCGGCCACCGATCCCGATGTTGGAATTAAAGCCTGTTTGCGCTATCAGCTCAAGCACTTTTTTATCGGGGATGGATTTTGTTTTCAGCTCTACAATGCCCGCGGCAGCGTCTGCCGGCTTATCGGGCGTGAATGTTTTGTATACGGTAATATTGTCCAGCAGCGATGCCGGCACAAGGTCGAGTGGGATAGCGCTGCGATCCGGGTTTGACGAAGCAAGCCGGGCGCCGTTCAGCTCACCGATCACGCTGCGATCTCCCAACCCCCTTATAGCTACGTATTTATCGTCGGTAACGGTGATACCGGCAACACGTTGTAAGGCCTGCGTGGTCGTCATGCTGGCGGTACGCTCGATCTGCTGGGCGGAAATACCATCCTGCACCACCGCGGATCGCTTCCGTTCTTCCAGCACGGCAATTTCGGTATTCACCCTTTTTCTTACCTGCACCACCACTTCGGTAAGGCTGGTGCTTGACAGCTCCATGTAAATGGTAAGCGCCTTATTGTCTGCAGCTTTCACTTCTTTTCTTTCGTACAGCACGTGCGTAAATATGATGGTAGCCCCGGCAGCCGGTGCGGCAATGCTAAAGTTTCCGTCATCACCGGAAACCGCAACGGCACGGCTCCCTTTCAATGATATGTTAGCACCGGAAATGGGTTGGCGGGTCCCGGCATCTATCACCTTTCCTGTAACGGTAATGGTTTGCGCTTCTGCCGCCAGCGCCACTATCATAAAGCAGCCGGCAAGCAGGATATTGCAACAAATTTTATAATTATACCTGTTCATTTTTGTAGTCATATTGATTTACTTCTTGTTCAGCTTACCTATGGCAATTACATCGCCCGCTATGGCTTTCAGTCCCTGTGTGGCTTTGGCTGTAGCCGGGTCAATAGTGTATATGTATGGATAATCGGTGGAAGTTGTCATGGATACCAGTATTTTCCCTTCGTGCACGCAGGGTGTGTTCGCTATGCGGGTTACTAAGTAATCAGCCGGTATGCCATCCACCCATTTAAAAGTTTTGTCCTTCATATTGGCAATTCCAAGTTTCTTTACATCAGGCGATCCCACATCTTTTGCTGTTCCCGTATAGGTCTGTACCAGGAAATAATCGCCGGTGATATGCCACACTTTGTATACGGCACGGCCACCGGTAAGCGCTTCTATATTGAAATAGTAAGCGGGATCAAAATCGGTTGCCCCCTTGTTTATGCGCAGCGCGGCAGAAGGCTTTTCAGTGTCCGGCTCAAAGGAGGACGAAAATACATACAGGTTGCCATCGTCATCAGTATCCAACTGGCCGAAATAGATGGAGCGAAAACGCCCGGCGGAATAGCTGATACGGTCATCGCTCATAATGCGGTGGTTCAGGTTCTCATCGAACGCTACCACCCACACACTGTCTTTGCTGCCGCTTACATACATGGATGAATAAAACCTGTTGCCCACCGTTGCTATTCCTGCAAAATGAACTTCGCCCTCCGGTTCAAAGCCGGCAATATCAGCAGAGGGTATGCTCCGGGTGGTAATGCTTTTTGCTACCGGGTCAAAAAAAGTAATATCTGTATATTGTATACCATCGGTATGACTGGCGATGGTGACCATTTTATTGCCAAAATTCCCGAACGTGCCGCTGCCATTCTCCATCTGGTATATTTCTTCTGCTTTCTGCAATTTGTTTTGCGCATCCAGGTAAAAGGAGCTTACGTCTGCCGGGCCCTGGCGGTAGCTGAAATGATAGGCAGCTTTGTTGCCGGGGTAGAACCAGATGGAAGCATCTGCAAAGCCGCCATCCTGGTCGGCCTGCCAGCCCGCCTGGTTCAATGCAATGCTGCCTTTATCTATCCGGGAAGTTTCGATCAGGTACGAAGGGCCCTGCACGTTGGCCGAGCTTTGCCGGGCCGTGAGCACGAATACATAATCGAGGTCAGGATCAGGCTCTGTGGGATCAACCGGCCTTGTTGTATCCGGCGGGTTTGGATCAGGATCGGGGTTCACAGGAGAGTGCTTACCGCAGGCAGCAACGGACAGCGCTATAAAAAATAAGTAGACAATACAATTTTTTCCGGCTTTATTCATGACGCTTATTTTTTTTAATGGTTTTGTCAGATAATACATACCTGATCTTACATGCGAAATTTCTGCCCGGCTTTTGCAGGCTGAAGTCATCATATACTTTTTCATCTGTGATATTCCATCCTTCCGCTGACAGGCTTATTCCTGCGGAAGTAATACTATAGGTAACCGTTACATTGTGGGTAAACTGGCTGGGAATAACGGCAAAATTTCTTGCATTGGATACATAGGTGTATAAAGGAAACTTATGTACATACAGCGTATTGTAACCAACGCTTAGGATATTTTTCCCCGGCACATTCCTGAAAGTGCAGGTAATATACCCGTTGCCGAAAACATACGGCGTATTAGGCACGCGGGTATTGTAATACAGGCTCACCTTATCTCCTGAATCGCCGGGCTCATATTTGTTTTTGAACCGCAGATCCTGGAAAGTAAAGCTGACACCCGCGTTCAGCAGCTTTTTATAAAAATATTTTACCTCGGCATTAATACCTTTGTTATATACCAGCCCCTGGTTGGCAAATGTAGCAGGCGCCTGTGCCGTTCCGCCTACGGTACGGATGATATAATCTTTTGTGCGCCTGAATAATCCGCCTATGCTGATCTCCATTTGATGGTCGGCGTTAACAGAGGCATCGTATATGATATTGAGGTTGTAGTTGTTGCTGGATTCGGGCTTCAGGTTAATGTTACCGGCATTAAAGCTTTCATCGCCAAAAATTTCAGTGGTAGAAGGCAGCCGGTATGTTTTTTCGTAAGACGTTTTGAACTGTAATTTTTTCAAAAAATAAGTAGACGCCATACCATACCCGACCAGGGAATAGCTGTGCTGCCTCATTTCGTAGGTGCGCGGATTAGCGCCTGTGGAAGTATTGAACGGCCCTTTATTGGTTTGAAGATAATTTTTTATAAACAGCGAAGTATTCCAGGAGCTGTTGTAATCAAACTTGTAAGCTAGCCCGGTGATATTTTTACTATTTTTCTTAGGCGCCCCGATCATGTGCGATTCTTCCGAATAGTCGAAGGGGTCTTTTCCTTTCCTGTTAAACAGGGAAAGAATATTGCTTACAGAAAATGAATGTTGGTCATTAAGCTTATAATCTGTATTGAAAGTAATATTGGCATCGTTGTTATAATATTTTGCAGAAGAATACCGGAACTCACCGGGCGACAGCTTTGACGCCGATTGCCCCAGCCAGTTATACCGAACCTGCGCGGTATCAATAAACCTCGAATACCCGAAATTGTAATTGGCTGTCAGCCTTGCATCCAGTCCTTTTATAAAAATGTTCTTTTTGCTGTATACCAAAAAAGGCGTGACGGTATTGGCCTTGCGGTGACGCTGCCCGTATACAAACTGCATCTGTGTGCCTGCCTGATCCTGCGATCTTTCATTGCCTGTGTTCAATCCCAGCAGCAACTGGTCTGCATAGCTTTTGTTGACCACACCGGCTTTTGCTATAATGGTTTCATTATGGTAGGCATCATGAAAACGCCTTACCCTTGCAGTGCCCGGCTCATACATGCTGGTTTGCAGGTTGAGTATGCGGGCATCTACCCAATAATCGTTATCGGAATAGTTTTGAAAAAGGTTCACACTTGCCGTAAAACCGTTATTGCCGGTATAGCCGGCATTGATATAGGTTTTATGGGTATTGAAAGAGCCATAAGAATAGGAAGCATCAAGCCAGCTCCCTTTGTTTTGGGTGGTAATGATATTCACCACACCTCCCAGGGCGTCTGCCCCGAGGCTTACGGGCGCTACGCCTTTATATAATTCTATGCGGTCGGCAATATTAACAGGGATATTATTGATCTGGAAAGTGCTGCCGAATATATCCATCGGTACGCCGTCAATAAAGAACTTCACCTGGTTGCCGGTAAAGCCGTTCATGGAAAAAGTAATATTTGAACCCACCCCACCGGCAGAACGCACTCTTACCCCGGACACACGATCCAGCGTTCCCGACAGGTCGAGCGTTGTATTGTGCAGGCTCCGGGCATTCACCACATCCACATTGTAAGCAAGCTCTTTTACCTGTTTTAGCGCCGACTTACCCACCACTGCCACTTCTTCAAGCTGCCTTATATCGGTTTCAAATATTACATCGTATTTTTTTGGGATATTATCTTCGATGTGGATGGTTTTTGCGTGGCCGGAATATCCAACATGCTGAAATCGTATTTTCCAGGCGCCGGGGGGCAGGGATAGTGTGTAGTAACCATTTTCATCTGTTATAACGCCGTAGTGTTGCCGGCTTTCTGCAAAAACGGAAACGCCTTTGATCGGGTTACCCGACTTATCTTTAACCGTTCCGCTCAACGACGACGGGGTTTCCTGCGCCATAGCGGAAAAACAGGATACAATACAGATAGTAATTAAAAATAAAAGTCGAAGTCTTGCCATCTCTTTCCCGTGATTTATACAAACAGATTTATCACCTGTTCCTTCTTTTTAATTGCTTATGCAAATTTCACCGGCGCCCGCGACCATTAAGGGAGAAAAAGAGATCATTAGCGGAAAATAAAAATGACAGTTGCTTGACAAAAGGAGTAGTATGTATGTAAGGAGCTTTTCAAAAATAAACAAAGCCCCTTCCATGAATAGAAGGGGCAACCAAAACTAACTGCTTATGAAAAACTTGCTTTGACTAAATGAATACAAAGATAGCATGGCGCAACACTGCAGGATTTACTATTTTGGTAAATACATTTACTTGCATGGAAATTTTCTAATTCATGTTCCTGTCATACTTTATTAGTTTCTGTTACAAGGCTACATATATATATTCTTCCGGCAACAAACAAAAACACGAAGAAAACGAAATAAGCTATGTTGAAGCCCGCCCCGGATAAGGCTGCCCGGGCAGGTTCGGGTAGCATTTCAACAATCGGATGCTGGTATATCGTCACTAAAAAAGGAGTAAATAAGCCTGCCCAACGGGGCAAAACCGTTTTTCCCATAAATACTGATATTGTAAACGCCAGCCACCCCAGCGCCAGCACACCAATAGCGCTCCACCAACCTATGAACAATATCTTTACAAAGCTATTCGCTGTTTTAAGCAGGTATTCATGGGCAGCTTTATCGGTATGCAATATTGCCTTGTATATTTCACCTACATAGAAAAAAGCAGCATGAGCAAAAGGAGATAATACTGCTCCTGCCAAAAGCAGGTAATATACCAGTTTTGCGTGCCATTGTTTTTTATCTGAAAAACTCTGGTATACCAGCCACATTGCCGGTAATAGCAAGGGAGCGCTCAAAGCGGCGATTAACGCACCCAACATGAGTCTTTCCGTTGAACCTGAAAGCATGTGAATAGCAATATCCACATCAACTTTATCTGCATATTCTACCGAGAACAACTTATAATCTTCAGGATCAGGTTTATAGCCAACAATAAAAATATCTCCCACGATCCAGCATACTGAAACTGTGATCGCAGCAACAAATGCCCACCTGATTTTATTTTCATATTTCATAATGTACGTGTTTAAAGTCCTTTTTTCCCTTCAGCCCAGTAAGGTTCTGTTTTTATCTGTTTCATAGCAACACCTTTCGATAATAAATATTTTCTCATTGCCAGGATAGATTTAGCCCGGCCGGTAAGATAAAAACAGGTATCCGGAATGGCAGCCATCCAATCTTCTGCCGAATCACTCAAAAAGCGAATGGCGAAGTCCGCAGGATATTGAAAAGAAGATGCCACACATTCGGCAGGTTGTGCAGAAAATAAACGGATCCAATCCCTGTGTGCTTCCTGTGCTTCCATCAGCGCAAAAGAAGAATGCCCGTTCTCCTCTGCTTCTCTTTGGATACAGTTCATTAACCCGATAGCAGTCTCATCGCCAAATACAAAATGATGTTTGAAGCCCGCCACATAGCTGAGCTTACCGCCGGGGCCTAATAGTTTAACGGTATCACCTTCCTTCAATTGCTTTGCCCAATCGCTTCCTGCACCTTTGTTGTGGAGATAAAAAATGATTTCGCAAACACCTGTTGCCGTGTTGAAATATGCAGGTGTATAATGCCTGAAATCGTTTGGGGTAACGCGAAATTCCACTACATTACCCGGCGTGAACTTTGTTTTAGAAAGGTCTCCTTCAAAACGGATTTTTTTTAACTGCTCATTCAGATATTGAACACCCGTAACTGTAACCGGGTGATACATGTTTTTGAAGACAACACTCATAGTGTCGCCTAACCATTTTGGTACGCTTGGCATAATGAAAAAGTAAAAACAATTGAATAGTGGTGAAAACGCAATAATAAAAATACCCGGCTTTAGAGAAACCCATTTACGCAAGAAGGAATAAAACAGACGCAAAAAGAAAAATGACAGGAAGTACAATAACAGGTTAATCAATAAAAAGCAGTTGTACCATTGGTCAGTTATTCTGTATTTGTGCCAGACTGATGCTGCTGTTAACCGCAAAACTTCCCTCACCAACATTATCAAGGCATTCGCGTGCTGCTTCCAGCATTTTCAACAGGCGATCCAATTCTTCGCGGGTCAACAGCAAACTTAGTTCCCGGCAAGGAGTATCTACCATCAAAGACTGTATTGCAGGTTCTGTCCCTAAAGAGCTGTTTTCTCGGGTATACCGTAGCAGCGATAAAAAAGCATAAAAGCTTTCCCTGTCGAGCATTAGCAGGGTTTTCCTGAATCCGATGCCTATACGGTTGCCTTCTGCAAAAACAACATCATCGTGCCGGCTATTGTGGTATAGTAGCCTGAAAGGGTTCATAATGGCGATATGATTTTAAAAACGGGGATTCTTTCTAAAAAACAATATAGCTTATTTTAAACCATTCAAAATAATTACGTCCCGATTGTCTAACTTCTGATCATGGTTAAAAGCATTTTAAAACGTGTTGTTGCATACACTGCATGTGGAATATTGGCAGGTAAAATGATCATTTCGCCTGCCTGTAAGTGGTAGGGCTCCCCGGCGATATGGATCTCTGCACTACCATCCACGATCTGCACCACGGCATCAAAAGGCGCTGAATGCTCGCTTAACTGCTGACCTTCATCAAAGGCAAAAAGTGTGATATTGCCTGCCTTGTTTTTGGTGATCTGCTGACTGACGATGCTGTCTTTGGAATATTGGATTCTTTCAGCCGGTGAAAAAACGGATGCTGTTTCTGTTGTTACTGCCATGAGTTTTTTGTTTTGATATGATTATGTAAATCGGGGTACTGTTGTATATTGATAATCGCTCTGTAAGGCCTGGCTTAATTTATTTTTTGCTTTGTATATATAAACACCTGAACAGGTAAAGGCAAACCCGGCGTCAGGTTCAGGTCGAAACGGTTGGCTGTAACACCTTCCTTTTCTATCTCACCGTATGTACCCGTAATACCTGCCTGATCTGAACGCATTCCGTTTTCGGCTCCGTCAGGCAGTTGAATACCGGGCATGATATCATCCGGGTTGATGCCGCTGCCATCAGGCGGGTCAGCTTTAAAAAGACCGTCTTTGCCTTCGAGCAACAGTGTGTTGTTATTGCCTTTTTTTACAGTCATGGTTATATCTGCTGTCATCACAAAAGGCATGGGGTTCTTTTGAAACTTATCGTACAACAGCCGGATGCGTCCATCGCCCAGGTCTTCTATTCTTACCGTATGCTCACCGCTGGCTATAGCACTGGTACCCATAAAGGACGGGGTGATCTGCGCTTTGTAGGTTCCGGCCAGTGCATATTGTTTAATAAGTGCTGCGGATGTTGGTTCTTTATCTTTTTTGCAGGACAGGATGCTAATGCTCATAAAAAGTATCATACATAATCTGGATAAAGCTGTATGTTTCATATTCCGCTTGTTTATGTTGACAACAGACAATTCATTTCCGAATCCATTTATTCTTTCGTAAGGCTTAATAGAAATAAGTTGTTTTAATCGTATCATTTGTTGTTATGAGGTGGTTGGTGACAACACCAGCCACAGGCTAAATAATATAAATTATATATCTCCAATATAGACATACTGTGACAACCATGCCGGGGCATTCACTATGGTACTACCCGTAGGCAATAGGATAGATCCCCAAGCTTGGTTTACACTTCCATATCCTGCCTGCACAGCGGCTTCTGTTAGATTAGTCGGAAGAATAAGTGTAAACGGCTGTGATGCCCATGCATTAACTCTTAAATAATCGAGATTGGTAAGATTACTCAGATCCATTGTAGCTCCAGATGGCAATTCAACGCCACGTGCTTCAAATTTCGATAACGAGGAAGGTAATTTAGGCATGTGCTCAAAAGCGACATAATAACCCACCAGGAAAGATTTTAAATTATTTAAACTGCTAAAATCTGCAATACCGGAAATTTTTTCCGGAGAAGTATTGGAAAATGAAATATATTCCAAGCTTGAAGGAAATACTAAACTTGTTAGATCAATAGAAGCTTGATTTATCGTTACCTTCTTCAATTTAGTCAGATTGCTATAATCCTGACTAATGCCGGAATTAACTTCTGCTGTATATGGCCATGGAACAGTCAATTGGATTTCTTCTACATTTGTCGGCAAGGTCAATCCGTTAAAACCGGCACTGCTAAAACTAAAATACTTTAAACTTGTAGCTGCTGAAAAATTTTTATCTGACAGTTTGTAACCACCAATATCAAGCTGTTCTAAGCTGTTTGGCAATGCAGGTTTCTCATTTAGCTTGTCTGCATCTAAGGTCAGTTTTTTCAATCCGTTATTCAGCTTTATTTTTTCTACATCTCGGGTGTCCAGTGTCAAGATATTGGTTGCGCTGATGTCCAATGTGTTTAATAAATTCAGATTCGTGAGCAATGAGTCTATATTTTTCCCTGTTAATATCAGGCTCGGTTGTTCGGAAACACCTTCAAGTCCGAGATTACTTGTAGCGATGGCATCTATCTCTTCCGCTTTATTGATAATAGCAGATGCTAATTCAACGCTCTGAATTTTGTGTGCCGGGAACTTCAGATTAGCCAAATCTACATATGATATACCTATTGTTTCCAGCTTATGGTTTTGCGAAAAGTCAAGTTCCAGGGGTACCGGAGCAAGTTCTACCTCCGGATAAAACTGACCGAAATAGTAAGGCTCAAAAGTCCAGTTGAATGTTTTCAACTCGGGCAAACCATTCAGATCCCTGATACCCGTTGCCAGAGAATTGCCAATCTCTACGGTTTCTACCTTCGGGAAATTTTTAAAGCCATGGAGTACACCTATTTCATTGACTACGGATTTTTGGTACAGATTGCTTATGTATAGCCTTATGGCTTCCTTTCGGTCATCTATATTGGGTGGAAAGAAGAATACAGTATCTCCGTTGGGCTTTGCGTAGTATAAAGCCTCGTTAAAAGCCCGATCCCTATATTCCGTCAACAATGCCAAAACCCTTTCTCTTGCCACCGGATCTTTGATCCTGTCGATGGTATTGCCCAGTTGGTCGAAGCGGTATTGTTTGATCAGTTGCGTAGCGCGTTCTTCCATGTATTGCTGGTACTGAATGGAGTTTTCGTCCAGCTCCAGTGGTTCGTTGATGGTCACAAGCTCTTCTTTTGTACATGCCTGAAAGCAAAATAGTAGTAGAGCGCTCACTATGCTAATGGTGAATATTTTTTTCATCTTGAGATTTCTTTATTTGTCAAATATGTTTTTAATATTTGTCATGTTGCTTTTGTCATAGGGCGATTTCTGTAGGAAAACATAAAATGTTTCCGTCTTGGTGGTGACTCTCGTCCAAAATCCTGCGTTCGTCTTTTCGACTATTTCCAGATTATACAGTTGATGGGATTTGATACGAACAGGAATTCCATGCAAATACCCGAGTAAAGTCAGATTGCTATAATGTGACGGAAGCCTGAAAAGCTGTTCACCGATCGAAAAAAACAATTCTTCGTCCGTTTCGATGCGTATTTTATCTCCATTTACCGACCACCTGGCATCGGAGTAAACAATACTTTCGTTTTCAGTAATCTCGCCTAAATAGTTTTTTGCACCTGCACCTGTGTACACAATTTTCGCCTTTCCTCCTTCTTCCAGATCGAAAGAAAGTCCTATCAGCAAGGTGGGGGTATTCGCCAGCAAATCTTCGATATGCGTATATCGAATCATATCGTAGTCCGTCAGTTCTGAACCATCGCCATGTGCGGCCCAGGCACCTATAAACTCGCTTGCTTTGATTGGAGCTGTTGATACCGTTTTGTTAGCAAACCAACTGTAATCCAACGCTCTGAACAGCGCATTCTGCAAATATTCAAACGGATTTTTATTAGATAGTTCTGTTGTTATCAGGCGGTCTCCAAAATCCACAGACAGCTTCACGATGCTTGTATTGTCCTGTGTTTCCATATTCAGGACTTTCAGTTTTCCGGTCACGCTGGATACGGGGGTTTTGGTGCTCAGGATGATGGTGTTTTCTTCTTCGGTAGATACTGTCCAGTTTCCTTTGGCATGAATGACCGCATTCGCAGCAAAGGGCGGCACAAAGGTCATGATGGACGTGCCGTCACGGTTCAGTATTAACCCCGTCCAGGCGGCGTGATACAATATGGACGACAGATAGTCCGCCGGTTTATAGATGTTGTTTTGGCTTGCCCATATTTGTACCGTACTTGTATTTGAGAAGGCAACTTCCTTATACCAGACTACATTGGTCATTTTTTGGATAATCGGATTGCTCAAATCGGGGGTATTTTGAGTGTTGTACACATAGATCTCTTCTTTCTTGCAGCTTTGCATGAAAAGCAAAGCCATGAAGAGTATGCTTGTTATGATATATTGTTTCATCGTACTGTTTTTTTAGCGTCAATAAATTATTCTGTGGTAAGTGTGAAAGATCTTATATCTTCAAAATAGCACTCTTCGTAACTATCCTGTCCATAGCCCCCTACATACAGGAAAGGATGCATAAACCGCATGGCTCTCGGGTTGGATAAGGTTAAGGAATTGTCCTCCAGTATATAATCAAACTCGTACACCCACTCACGGTTGAACTTAATATCTGCCGCATTGGGATTGGCCTCTATATGAAAGTAAAAGATGATTTTGTTGTTGTAAGTGGTGAATTGTGCCGGTGATAGTAATTTGGGCGCTATTTCTTCCGGGAAATTAGGGGATTCTTCAGCCGTAAAAGGTTGGTTTCCCTGTATGTCCCATACCGGATACATCACAAACTGCTCTATATCCAATCCGCCATTTGCCAGGAATTTAAAGTCATAATAAAGAAAAAGATATGCAGACCAGTCGGGTTTAAAAGCAATTTTCATCGCCTGCCATCGCTTTCCAAGAATATCTTGGTCTACGCTTGTTTTGCTTTTTTTATCGTTTATATCGTTATCGAAATAAGCGGTGATTTCAGCTACTTTGCCTTCAAATTTTGCCAGTTTTTCACCTTTGCGGATTTGTTGCGGTATCTCCCCGAGCAAAGAGCGATTGAACGTAATGCTTTCAAATTTTGCTTTATACACATCAAATATTGAGTTGGACAGAGCCGTGGCTTTTATCTTTTCGAAATTGGTGTTCAGACGAATAGCCAGGTCGGTAAATGTGGACCGCATACGCACATCGTTATCTACGAGAAAATTTTGCCCGTCCCGCAGCAATTCTTCCGCAAAATAACGGTCGTAATCTGTTTGGGCCTTTACAGGATCGGTAAATGCCAGTTCATACAGTTCATCCAACTGTTTAAGCTTTTCCTGCTTTTCAATAGCGAGCTTAGTTTCTTCATCTAAGTCCAGCTCTTTTGTGCAGGAGCCGAAAATAAAAATTGCTGATATTAAAGACAGAAAGACTTTTAAACTTATTTTTTTCATGCTTGTATTTAATAATATATTTAATAATAGAGTTATTCTTTCGTAAGGCTTAACAGGAATAATCCGTCCGATATATGGCATAACAGGCTCAGCCTGTTATCATCCAAATGCTGGATTTTTGCATTGCTGATCTGCATCGGGCCTAAAGGGATCACCGTATTAATCGTAATCACCCCGTTTTCACTCATTACCCACGAACCGGTGTTATGGATAAACTGTAAAGGGCTGGTCACTTCAAAGTGAAAAACGCCATCGGCTTTAAAATCAAAATATTTCTGCGCCACTGTGGCGAACATATCATAAGGTGGTGTGACTGCCGTTTGTTTGATGATCATACGGGAAACAGCCTGATCAGATTTCCAGCGGTGAGCCTGCATCAGTTGGCGTGCATTACTCCAACCACCCGCATAGCCTGCTTTGGCAGGAATCTTTTCCACCATTATGGTATCGGAAGTTTTATCAGCCTTTGTTGCAAAGGATTTTAACTGCTGTTCGTAATCTACCAACTGGTCAATGCTAAAACTGAAATTTCCTGATGCATCCGGATTAATAGTACGCAGCACCTGTCCGTTAGCGCCCCCGTATTGAAAAGTGACTTCGCTATCCACATCGGCTTTACCGCTAATGGTGGCTTTGCTTTCGGCGCTGTTGATGGCTACCCGGATATTCGACGGTGAGCTGACTTTATTTTCCTGTGGTGCAGGGTCGTTTTTGGTGCAGGAGCTGAAGATGTTCACCGCAAATACCGAAAACAACAGGAATATGTTTAGCTTAGTCATTTTTCTTATTTGATTAATTTGGAAGTTATGTAGTGACAAATACTATTGATAGTATTGTACATGTCTCTCTATGCCTTCGGGTGCATTGTGAATAATACAACCTTGTTTTAACCGCAACGGCTCTGCCCACGAAGCGATAGAGCGGCTGTTTTCCAATATTTCATCCGTGATGCCGTCCGGGAGCGTCAGCTCTTCAATAGTCCTTGATGCAAGAGTGATTAATTCCAAATCTTTTATGTTGCTCAGATCTAATTTTTTAATCCCGGAAATATCGGTCAGTTCTAACTGACCAACACTATTTGACAGGGTTACTTCCGGATCAGCCGCCGCAGATGTTCTGACTACAATCTTGTTTGCATTTATATTGCTTAGATTATTATCGAAAATGCCATCTGTTAAACCAAAATAGTCTGTCAGCTTATGACCGGGGAATTGTATGTCGGATATGTCAATGTGATCCACATCTATTCTCTCCAGTTTGCTGTTTTTAGATAAGTCAACCTGTAAAGGGATTGTTTCGAATACCAGATCCGGATAAAAATATTGCAGGAACTCAATCATAAACGTCCAGCTAAAAAGTTTTAATTCAGGTAATTGATCCATATCCTTTACTCCCGTTGCCAGGCAATTGCCAACGCCAAACTGCTCCAGGTTAGGAAAAATGCCCATTCCATGCAGCATTCCTCTTACATTCACTATTTGTTTCTGCCAGGGAAACTGAATGAATAAGGGGGTAAAATTGATGTGGCTATTTTTAGCTTCTAAACGGCTGCCTTCTACAGGTGGAAAAAAGTACAGGGTATCGTTTTCCGGCGTTACATAATACCATGCCTCGTTTTTTGCGCGGGTTCTGTATTCATCAAGCATGGCCAGTATTTCCGCTTTTTTAGCCGGGTCTTTGATCCTGTCGATGGTATTGCCCAATTTGTCGAAGCGGAACAGTTCAATTAAATTAATGGCCCGTTCAATCATGTATTCCTGGTATTTCGGAGAGTTCTCGTCTAATTCAAGCGGTTCGTTCACTACCACCAGTTCTTCTTTTTTGCAGGCGGTAAACAACAACAGTCCAAGGATGGTTGCTGTGATTATTTTTAATATTTTTTTCATCTTGATATTATTAATGTGCTGAAAATGTACTATTAGAATAGCTGTTTAACATTCAGGGTATTGCTGCCATCGAATTGTGTTTTAGACATAAAGGTGTAGAACACCTCGGTATTGGTTGTTACCCTTGTCCAGAAACCAATATCAGTGCGCCTGATGATCTCAAAACTGTAAAAACGTTTTGGCAGAATACGGTAAGCAGAATTAGAGCGTTCTCCGTAGCCCAATAGTTGTAGCCCCGGCAGGTGCGGCTTGAAATTGAACAGTCCCTCCCCGATAGTCATAAACAATTCTTCATCCGTTTCAAGCAGCATTTTATTTCCTTTAACCGACCATTTACCCTCCGAAATAATTTTGATGTTCTGATCCATTTTCAAATCCCAGTTATAGGTTGACGGGTAGACTATTTGGGCTTTCCCGTTATTTTGCAGGTTAAAAACCAAACCATTTAAAAACATGGGGGTATGGGCCAGCAGATCCTCGATATAAGTATAACGCACTAAATTTTCCAAAGGCATTTGTTCTGTCTGGCTGTCATAGTCTATCCCGTTTTTCCAGGCGCCCGTGAAATCATCCGCTTTCAGCGGATCTTTCAGAATGGTTTGCTGATTCACCCATTCCGGATCCAGGCCGGAAATCATTGCTGGTGACTGATGTTCATAAGTTGATTCGTTGATAAGGCCTAATTCGAGCAGGCGATCGCCAAAATCAATGGATATCTTCGCCCTGATCAGGTTATCCTTAGCCTCCATATCTAAAATTTTGATCTTTCCCGTTACGCTGGTAACCGGGGTTTTCGTGGCAATGATGATGGTGTTCTCTTCTTCTTTGGAAACCTCCCAGTTGCCTTTGCAATGGATGACCGCATTTTGGGCAAATGGTGGTGTAAACACCATATTGGAAGTGCCGTCGCGATACAATATAAAGTTTGCCCAGGCCGCCTGGTACAGCAGAGAAGAAGCATACTCCGCCGGTTTGTAAAAGTTATTTTGTGTAGCCCAGGCCTCGGTGGTCGTCAGCCCTCCCCGATACCAGAGTATATTGGTCATTTTTTCAATGATCGGATTGCTCAGATCGGGCGTATTTTGTGTATTGTACACATATATTTCTTCTTTTTTACAGCTATTGGCAAATAATAGCATCAAAAGAGATAAGACGGATAGTATATAATTTTTCATTTTATTTCGTATTTTTTTAATAGTTATTCTGCTATTGCGCGGTTAAGATTACAGGTTCCCGCAGCGCGTCAAAATACAGTAACTCGTAGTGCTTATCGCCATATCCTGCCTGGTAAAACAATGGATTCATCAGATACATCACCCTTGGATTTGACAGCGTCAGCGTGTTTTCTTCTGTCGTGTAGTCAAATTCGTAGCACCATTCCCTGTTCAGCTTTCCGTCGGCAGCGTTCGGGCTGGCTTTGAAATGGAAATAGAAGAAGATCTTGTTGTTATACACTGCATAAGATGCCGGTGAAAGCTGTATATCCGCCAAATCCTGGCTAAAATTGGTGGATTCTTCAAAACTGGTATAACCGCCTGCTTCAACACTTTTCAGATTGTACATCGGGAACAGGTAGAAATTGTTGATATCCAGTCCCCCATTTGCCAGGAACTTAAAATCATAGTTCATAATGAAATAGGCGCTGAAATCGGGCTTCACAATAAATTTAAATGCTGTCCATTGCTTATTGAGGATGTTTTGGTCAACAGGGTTTTTTGCCTTAAACGCATCAACCTGTGCCTGGAAGTATGCTGAAACTTCGTCTACTTTGCTCTCAAATTTTTCCAGCTTTTCACCTCTCCTGATCTGGTTCGGGATCTCTCCGATAAGGGATCGGTTCAGTATCCAGTTGTCATATTTCACTTTGTAAAGATCAAAGAGAGAAGATGATCCGGGGAGGGCTTTTATCTTTTCAAAATTGGTATTGAGCCGTATGGCCAGGTCGGTAAACGTATTACGCATGCGTACATCGTTGTCTACCACAAAGTTTTGTGTTTCCGTGAGTAATTCGGTTGTATAGAACTGGTAGTAATCCGTTTCTGCTTTTGCCGGGTCGGTAAAGGCAAGGTCAAAAAGCTCGTCCAGCTTTTTCATTTTTTCCTGCTTTTCCAAAGCGATCAGGGTTTCCTCATCTAAGTCCAGCTCTTTGGTGCAGGAGCTGAAGCCCGCGGCCAGAATGGCTGCTGCCAGCATCATATACAGGGAGGTTTTTATTTTATTCATATTTGTGTATTTTATACAATTCGTAAATGTTATTTAATGTTTATTGTATAATAAGAGTTTCAGCGTGTTTTTAATTCACCAAAATGATATCCTGGTTCATGTCGTACATCTTCAATACTTTACCGTTGTAATTACCTTCTTCGTTTACTTGTAGTGTAAAGCCGATATCCTTAAAAAGCATTCGTTTTAGCCGCAATGAAAAAGTTCTTTCGCAACGGCTTCGTTGGGCGGGATCCGCTATCAGCTCGCACCCTTCTTTTTGTTTTCTTCCAAAGCCATACACGATATCCGCGGGCATATCCTGCCCGGTCGCGATATCCAAAGGGTAACCCAGTATGGTCAATTCCTCTTTACTTTCATTGTATTCATACAGTCTTCCTCTCAGGTCAATACGCTTATAGCGCTCAATACCATTTTCATTGAATGGCTGTCCCAGGAAAGGTTTGGAAAAATTGGCTATCTCATTGCGGATATCAAACCACAGGTAAGCCTCCCCGTTATCAAATTGGAATATTTTAGTGAACAGTCTTGTATTGTCGCCAAACACTTTTGCCGGCTCATTCAACTGAAAATCTGCATCGTGATCAAATTCCCGCTTGCAGGAGCTTGTCAGCATCAATATTGGCAATCCAACACACATTATTATAAAACAGCTTTTCTTCATTTCTATCTATAGTTTTAGTTCCAGCGCTGCGCTGAAATATCTTTTAGGTTGTGAAAACCGGGTGATTGTTTTACTGCCTTCCCTAAAGAAATTTTCAATATGCGGCAACAGGGCAGGGTTGGTCAGTTGCCGCAGGTCGTCCCAACGCCAGTATTGTTGATTGGTGATGTTATAAATGCCGGCTCTCACAGTGATCTTTTTATTTATGTTGTAATATCCCAGAACATCAAAGGTGTTGGCATCCTGCAGAAACAAAGAAGGGAATGAACGTTGCACTTCTCTAACCGGCGTTTTTTCTATGAACCGGGTTTCGCTCCTGCCTTTTGCTCTAAAGATGTTTGCTTTAATGCTGGCATGCCATTTTTGTTTTTTTGACAAATATTCCAGGCTCATTAAACCGGTAAGCGGCTGCACGCCCAGCATACTGGTTCCGTAGGAGGTAGTGCCTTTGGCATAGCTGGCAGCGGTAGTAAGACTAAAGCCTTTTAACGGCGCCCATAACTCCTGCAGCTCAATAAAAATTTTTGCATCAAGTCCTTTCAGGCTGGCTGATCTCCTGTTGACATTGCGGGCATAGGAAAGCTTCTTTTTACTGTTATCCAACTGGCTGATCGCTTCAATGGTTCCCTGTTCTACATCAATAAAATTTTCGTAATCAGTAATATAAAAATTAAGAGTGTACGTGCCGAGTTTACCAGATCCTGCTAACTCTATTTCATGGTTTTTGGAGGTTTCCGCTTTCAGATCCCTGTTGGACAATACCAAAAAAGAAGGCCATGAAGAAAAATACTGGAAGTACTTTTCTTCGGGTGTGGGTACCCGGAAACCGGTTGAAAATTTATAGCCCAACTGCAGGTACTCGTGAAAACGGTAATTGGCGGTAGTTAGAAAAGATAAGCCTTTGTCTGTATCGGCAATGCCGCTTTCATTCATTTTCACATCCTGCAGGTTGCGCAGCAGGTAGTCCATATAATATTGATCATTATTATAATCCCATTCCTTATCGGCAGTGATAAAATGATCGTAACGTCCACCGAGCGTAAGGCTTAGCTGAGGTGTGATCTGTATCTTATCCATTATACTTACCTGGTAGCTTTGGCGGTTGATGGGTCTTTGAAAGGAATAGCTGTTGATGAACCGGCCCATGCTTTCCCCAAACTCATAACGTTGCCCCATACGGACAGTATAACCATCAATTTCATTGGAGGCTCTCGGTTCTTCCACATCTACATTCCTGTTGTCGTTATATTTGTTAGTAACAGCAGCAATAAAAGTAAACTGGTGAACACCCAAAAAACCGGTTGTAACATCTTTAAGATCTGTGTACAGTTTGGCAATCCGATCCTTTATTTCCTGCCCTCTGTATTTGTCTCTTCTGCCTTCATATATCAGGCTGTAATTGCCGTTACCATAAAAATTAGGACGATAGTATTCTGACCAGGTACGGGCATCGAGCCAGGAATTTTGCAGGTTCGCAGACAATCCTATTTTTTTAAAGAACCCATTTTCAGGCGTATAAACATAGTTGATGGTATAGGATTTACTCAGCGTCTGGTCATGGGAATAGTAATAGGGCTTATCGGCAGAAGTAAAAATATCCAAAGGTTCCTGCGACCATATCTCTGCATCTACTTTTTTATCCAGCATGTAATAGCTTACATCTATACGGTGATGTGTAGCCGGCAGATAACTGATCTTACCCAGTAAAGTATGTTGTGCGTAGTCCATGGGATCTATCGCTGTGGAAGTAACATTACGGCTCAGTTTTCCATGCTGGAAATTATTTAGCTCATTTCCATCGCGACGGGCAAACATCAAAAGCCCTTCAAATTTTCCTTTCTTCACGGCAGCGCCACCCAGCAGCATGCGCATGTTATCTTTACTGTTATAAGCAAGCTGTGCAATTGCTCCATAACTTTTATCTTTCGCAACTAGGTCATCCGCCTTTTTGGTGGTGTAATTCACAGCGCCGCCCAGCGCTCCGGAGCCAACCGCAAATGAAGCAGCGCCTTTCTGAATATCAATAGCTGAAATAAAATAGGGATCGAACTCAATACGGGATGCGTTGGAAAGCCCATACGCGCTGAATACCATGTTTTCATGTATTTCGGGCTGTAAAACACCATCCACACTTATGGCTACACGGTTTGCTTCCACTCCCCTGATGGCAAAGCCCCTGTTTCCGCCACGGGTGCCGGAATAGGAGATACCCACACCGGGTATATAGCGCACCAGGTCTCTTATATCTGACGTCATTTCAGTAGCCAGTTGTTTTTGCCCGACACTCACTGCGCCAATCTCTCTTTTCTTCTTATCTGCGGTTATGATCACTTCTTTAAGACTTTTCCCTTTTATGGAATCTGTCCCGGTGGAATCAACCTGCCCCTGCACTTCTGTATATAAGAGCCCTGTGAAGCAAATCAGCATCCCTATCCTTTTCCGGTTGAGGATACCAGGCAGCATGCACGCCAAAAAGTATATTTGTTTCATCACGGTGCTTGTTCTTTTCTTAATTAATTTCCTGCCGCCTCATTTTTTACCGCTTACCGTTGCTTTTACCGGTATGGGAAGCATCAGGTCTATCAATACCCTTAATTCTTTTTTACTGCGTATATACATTCCTGTTAGCTCCGCGTCATCACTTTCGGGGAGCGGCTGTCCTATCGGCCCATCATCACTGCCGGTACGTACTACTCCGTCAGTGCCGCGTAATAACAAAGTGTCGCCACTCACTTCTATCAATGCTTTTATTTTTACCGACAATTGCAAGGGCATAAACTCCGTATTAAACTTCTCGAAGCTTATTTCAATAGCGCCACTTGAAAGCGCTGTGGCATGAATATCTTTTGCTCCCCTGGTGAGATACAATTGGGGAATGGTCCTGGTTTCCGCATCATAATAAACCATACCGATCTCACTGCTGAACACCCCTGCCATTTCTGCTGCCAGTGCCTGTGTGCCATAGTCTTTATCCAGGTAATCTCCTTTATCGGGCAGTAAACCCGGATTGTCCGCATCAGGCGAATAATATTTGTCCTTTGCGCAGGAAAACAACGTTACTACCATTATATATACCAGATATTTCCTCATATATGCTTACACCTTTCTGGCTACAATCGCTACTGCGTTGATATCATTTTTATGCTTGCGGAATGTCCTGCGCATTTGCAGGATGCGGCTTCGCAGGTCGCTATGCGTTATTACATTGAATATGATCTTCAACATGCGGAAGAAGCCTTCATCCTGTAACACACGTTTAGGTTCCAGCAATGCCATGGCATTGGTATCTACTTTTACTATTTCAAATCCTTCGTCCTGCAGCAACCGGCTCCATTCCGTTACGGTAAGCGGGCGGGCATGCACACGGATGTTAGCGCTCAGGTCTTTATACACACTTTGCTTCACCTCCTCACTGATATTGTCCGGTTGCAGACCCAGCTCATGAATGCCGTAATAGCCCCCGGGTTTCAGTAATCTTGCCGCTTCGCGGATAATGGCCTTTTTATGTTCCGATGGCTGCATGGTGAGCATGGCTTCTCCATACACCTTGGTAGCACAAGAGCCGGGCAGCGTGGTATCCGAAGCGTCGGCTACAATTATTTTCATCTTATCGTAGTTCACATTTTTCCTGGCCAGTTCGGCTGCTTGCTTGTTATTGTCCACCCCCGTATAGCTTTTAGGCTTTTTGGCGCAGGCCAGCGAAGCTGTAAAACCCAGCCCGGGCGCAAATTCCACCACGTCGTCCGATGGGTTGATGTCCATATTGCTCATCAGCATCTTCGTTAGTTCACGCCCACCGGGACGTAACACTTTTTTACCTACTTTGGCCAGTATCCAGTGGCCCTGCTTCTCATTTAGTTTTTCTTCTATTGCCATGTTTTATTTTTTTAGAGCTGATAAGTGATACCTGCGTAAAAAGCCCTCACAGAACCAGGTATAAAAAATGCCATATTATGCGCTGTGAAGTCCGGAAAAGGTAATGCCGGGTTATGTATTTCGTCGCTGACAATATAACCCGACGCATAAAAAGCGTTGAACAGGTTTTTGCACTCTATATAGAAACTAAAATTTTTGATTCCCTGGTATCCTGTTCTGGCGCCATATACAGTATAAGCCGGCTGTTGCAACGTATTGGCATGATCTATATAGGCAGGTAAGGGTTGAGACTCTATATCAATTGCGGCAAATATTCCTTTGGAGTATTTATATTCCAATGATGCCGTTATATAATGTGGCGGCACTCCCGCCAGTTGATTCCCTTTATAGGCACCGGAGGAAAAACGAAAATGGCTATAGTTATACATGGCTTTTATACTGATATGGTCTTTACCTGATGCAGAAAAGACCCCCTTGATTGGAATGACCATTATAGCTGCTTCCACACCACTATGTGTACTGTGCGGATAGTTCCTGGTAGTTTTAACGCCCAGCACAAAATCTTTTACTTCCAGCAGCTCATTGCGCAACCAGGAGTGATACATGGAAATATTCCAGGAATAACGATCATGCATATATCGTGTGCCCGCCTCCAGTGTAAAAGCCTGCTGCTGCTTTAACCTTACGGTAAATAATTTTTGGGGACTGGTATTGATATTCTCTGTAACCTGTGTGCCGGTGAGCTCATCAAATGTAGGCGGCTCATAACTTGTACTGAAATTGCCAAAAATCTGTAGTTGCTTTTTGTTATCCGCGTGATATACAATGCCAATCCGGGGATTTAGCGCTCTATAGGATTGATTCAGCGAGATATTTTGAGAATGAAAATAACGGTACTTATGTGAAGAATGGCTGTACCAGGGTCGTAATCCGGGTTCCGGAAAAACATCCTTACTGTTTCGCTCATTATATACTGCCTGTATATTGGCTATAATATGTAGTTTATCAGTGAGTGCATAATTATCCTCCGCATGCCAGGTAATATTAGGCGCGGTTAACCTGTCACTGCTGAACATATAGGAGTCTTTACCATTTTTATTAATATGGCCATTGCGGTTAATAACGCCATAGCTGCCTATAATACCCGCTGTAAGCTTATGCCTGCCGGACTGATGAACCCATTGCAGCAACAAGCCCATATCATTCGTTTCTGAACGTTGGGTTGATAACACAATAGGAAAGGCAAAACGATCGTAGGCATACTGATAATATACAGCCGCTACCAGTTGTGAATGACTGTTTAGCTGATAAGCCGTTTTATTGGCAATGCGAAACATGGTTACATTTCTCCCCGGCTTATCTCTTGCAATGTCCGGTCCCATAGCGTAGGGCAGATCCGGCCCTTTATTGATTTGTGCCGGGTCTTCTTTTATCATGCTCAATGTGAGCGGGCCCGGAACATCAAATTTGATATGCGAAAAATTGAGATAAGTACGGTTGTCCAGTTTGTAAGAAAACCGGTGTCCGGCATTAAATGCGATATTTAGTTTTTCATTTTTATTATGTTGCCTGAAACCATCCTGCCTGGATGCAGATAAAGACAGATAAACATCTGAATTGCCTTTTTGTCCGCCTCCCATCACACTCAAAGAAGCATAACCGAAGGAGCCACCTTCGATTTTTGCCAGCAAACCTTTATTATGGATACCATTGCGAGAAACAAAGTTCAGGGCGCCCCCTAAAGTAGCGGCGCCATAACGCAATGCATTGGCTCCCTTAAATACTTCAGCATATTGTGTTGTCATCGGATCCATTACGCTGATCACAAAAGAACCATCTGAAAAATTGACAGGAATGCCATCCTGAAGAAGATACACCCCCCTTCGTTGCGGGTTGCTTTGTATGCCTGAACCGCGAATGCTGAGCCGCGGCTGATCGTTGGCTCCGAAAAATTCCTGGATTACTATACCTGGTTCATATTTCAGGGCGTCTTTGAGAGTTTCAAGTCTTTGTATTCCCGGCGTCATTGTTGTTACGGAAGTTCCACCGGCAATAAGCGTGTGCGCATTCTTAACAGCCTGAAGAGAAGGCGTGGTAGCGGGTCTTTGGCTGGTAATCATCACCTCTCTGAGGCGAATGCTTTTCTCTTTAAGATAAACATCATACACCAGGCGACCGCCCTCTTCTGTTTTAACATTAATTGTTGCTTCGAAAAGCTCATAGGCAGTATGGCTGAATACAAGGATATGTATACCTTCTGCACAGGCAAGTTTGAAAAAGCCTTTAGCATCTGTAACCGTACCGGAAGCGGTATTGTGTTTAAAATACACTGACACATGTGAAACAGGAACATTGTCCCCGGTTAAAACCGTTCCTTCAATCCCTACTTTTTGAGATAACTGTGTTTGAGCTTGTAGAGGTACGTTTATATTGCAAAATGAAAATGTAAAAATAACAATGATCCAATATTTATATTGAAGGCACATGCGAATGAGTACAGTATTTGAGCCTGCGAAATTATTTCAGTTGGCAGGGGTTGATATACCCAAAATGGAAGTATAAATGATGAAATCGGGAATTATTTTTATCGCTGCCGGCAGTATCATTATTTTTTTGACATTAAAATGACAATGCGGTTTTGTTGATCAATAGTATATTTGTAATACCACTTCTCCTTAAAGTATTATCTGTTACCATCAACCCATAAACATATTTTGAACCTGGCTGAGGCTATAGCTTATGAAAGTTATTTCACTATTAAAGTCATGTAATAATAAGAACCTGCTAAGCGAGCATGTTTTGTGCAATATCAATATCGCTGAAGAATATAATATTGAAACCGGGTTATCCCAGGATTCCTTTGTTATTGATGGTGGTTTTGCAGATAACAATAGCGTAATTAAACAACTAAGCACTAATGGATTGGTGTTGTTGGATAACAGGGTGACCGTTTGGGAAGAAGCTGATTTTTGTATAGATGTAGCCGGTGATTCTATACTGATGGAGTTTATGTTAAATGGCGATCCTGTTCCGGATGATTTAACTGGCAAAAGACCCTATAGTGCAATTGGATTACACAATCTGCGATTCACCAACAAGCTTAATAAAGTTTACCGGCTCAACAGGAACACAACTTTAGATTCTTTTCACATATTACTTAGCAAAAATTACTATTACAAGCTGATCGGTAAAACAAGTAAGGTACAAAATGAGCTGGCCGATCATATAGAAAATAATGTAAGCTTTGAGCTTTCCGAGAATTACTTTCCTATGACCTTTGATATTGCCGGAATAATAAACGAAGTCAGATCCTGCACCAGGACAGGCAGCTTTCACCGGCTATGTCTGGAAATAAAAATTTTACAGCTCCTGCTGTTACAATTTGAGCAGTATCATAATATGATCGTTCACCTGCCGTCTAAACAAAATTTGCATCCGGATGATGTTGAAAAGATAAAGCTTGCAAAAAATATACTGGATGACAGCTATAATAACCCTCCGACAATTAAACAGCTTTCACAACTGGTTGGCGTAAATGAATCAAAATTGAAGGCTGGTTTTAAAACAATGTTTAACACCACCATTCATTCTTATGTATTAAAGCTGAGGATGGATAAAGCCAATCAACTGGTGAAAGCGCAAAATCTCCAGGTGCAGGAAGTAGCTATGGAATTAGGGTACAAAAATCCTTCCCATTTTTCAGCAGCCTTTAAAAAACATTTTGGTTTTTTGCCAACGGAAATGATTTGATAAAACAGCTTCCAGGTGCAATACTCGTGAAGCAGATCTACGCACAGTTCACCATCCCGGGACAGCCGGTGCAATTATAATGCTATGCACTGACAATATGCAACACAAAGTGGTAATGAATATGAGCAACTTTACTTTTGCAATACAACCATACTATCTTCATTTCACCAGCTTTCTTTATTCTAAAAATTGAACATAACAGATATGTTATCACTGGCTTTGAATATAAGCAACGCCATTACACTGCGCTTATCAGCACAAAAAAAGACAGGAATGCTATTTTTTAGATAAATCTGTATTTTTGGCACTCCTTCCTGAAATAAAGGATAATTTATGAGCAGATATAATGAATATTTAAAGCAGATTACAGACAGGGCAACCCAGGGACTTCATCCCCAGCCGATTGATGACGCGGAATTGATGTACGAGGTAATTGAACAAATAAAAGATACAAATCATGAGCACCGGGAAGATTCGCTCCAATTCTTTATTTATAATGTATTACCGGGAACCACAAGCGCTGCCCGTGTAAAGGCTAAGTTTTTGAAGGAAATCATTCTTGGTGAGGCTGAAGTAAAAGAAATTTCGCCCGCTTTTGCTTTTGAGCAATTATCTCACATGAAAGGTGGACCTTCTATTGAGGTTTTGCTGGACCTGGCATTGGGCGATAATGGTACTATCGCAAAAAATGCCGCTGAAATACTGAAAACGCAGGTTTTTCTCTATGAAGCTGATACGGATCGGTTGGAGAAAGCCTATAAAAACGGCAGCCTGGTTGCCAAAGATATTTTGGAAAGTTATGCCAGAGCAGAATTCTATACCAAGTTGCCGGACATACCCGAAGAGATTGAATTAGTAACCTTCGTTGCAGGTATCGGTGATATTTCCACAGACCTGCTCTCCCCGGGAAGTGATGCGCACTCCAGGTCAGACCGTGAGCTTCATGGCCAGTGTATGTTTGAGCACAACAAGGAACAGCAAAAACAATTACAGGCGCTTAAAGAAAAACATCCTGACAAAAGAGTGATGCTGGTTGCCGAAAAAGGCACCATGGGTGTAGGTTCATCAAGAATGTCGGGTGTGAACAACGTGGCGCTATGGATTGGCAAACCGGCAAGTCCTTTCGTGCCTTTCGTTAACATTGCGCCGGTGGTGGCAGGCACCAACGGTATTTCTCCTATATTCCTGACGACGGTTGGCGTAACGGGCGGCATTGGCTTAGACCTTAAAAACTGGGTGAAAAAATTCGATGAAAACGGTAAGCTGGTAACAGATGCTGATGGGCAGCCGGTTTTGGAACAGGCCTATTCCGTTGATACCGGCACTGTACTTACCGTTAATACAAAAACTAAGAAGCTGTATAAAGACGGGCAGGAAGTAATGGACGTCAGTTCTGCATTCACTCCGCAAAAGATAGAATTTATGAAAGCCGGTGGGTCATATTCCATCGAGTTTGGAAAAAAGCTGCAGACTTTTGCCGCCAAAACCCTTGGCATTACTGCCCCGGCCGTATTTGCCCCGTCCAAAGAAATTTCAAATGCAGGGCAAGGCCTTACCGCAGTAGAAAAAATATTCAATAAGAATGCCGTTGGAACATCCGGTGCAACCTTACATGCAGGCTCTTATGTTCGTGTAAAGGTAAATATTGTGGGATCCCAGGATACGACCGGGTTGATGACTGCCCAGGAACTGGAAGCAATGGCTGCTACGGTGATCTCTCCGATAGTGGATGCAGGTTACCAGTCGGGCTGCCACACGGCATCGGTTTGGGATAGCAAGTCGCAGGCAAATATTCCCAGGCTGATGAAATTCATGAATGACTTTGGTCTTATAACGGCCCGTGACCCGAAAGGAGTATATCATTCCATGACCGATGTTATTCATAAAGTGTTGAATGATCTTACTATAGATGACTGGGCTATCATTATTGGCGGCGACTCGCATACCAGGATGTCAAAAGGCGTTGCCTTTGGTGCAGACTCCGGTACCGTTGCGCTTGCATTGGCCACAGGTGAAGCATCCATGCCCATTCCTGAATCGGTAAAAGTAACGTTCAGAGGCAAAATGAAAGATCACCTGGATTTCCGTGATGTAGTGCATGCTACCCAATTGCAGATGCTAAAGGAATTTAAAGGAGAAAATGTATTCCAGGGAAGAGTGATAGAAGTGCATATCGGTACATTGCTTGCTGACCAGGCATTCACATTCACCGACTGGACGGCGGAAATGAAAGCCAAAGCATCTATCTGTATTTCACAACCTAATACTCTTATCGAATCATTGGAGATAGCAAAAGACAGGATCAGGATCATGATCGAAAAAGGAATGGATAATGAGAAGCAGGTACTTAAAGGGCTTATTGATAAGGCCAATAAAAGGATTGATGAGATCAGATCAGGGGGAAAACCGCCATTAGCACCTGATGAGAACGCTAAATATTATGCGGAATTTGTAGTTGACCTGGATAGCATTGATGAACCGATGATTGCCGACCCCGATGTAAATAATGTGGATGCATCAAAGCGGTACACGCATGATACCATCCGCGACCTTACTTATTATGGCGGTGATAAACACGTAGACCTTGGTTTTGTGGGATCCTGCATGGTGCATAAGGGTGATATTAAAATCGTTTCCAAAATGCTGAAAAACCTGGAGGAGCAATATGGAAAAGTTGAGTTCAAAGCGCCTTTAGTGGTGGCAGCCCCTACCTATAATATCATTGATGAACTCAAGGCAGAGGGCGACTGGGAAGTGCTGGAAAAATATTCCGGTTATGAGTTTGATGATGCTGCCCCGAAAACCGTGGCCCGTACAGCGTATGAAAACATTTTGTACTTAGAACGTCCCGGATGTAACCTGTGTATGGGTAACCAGGAAAAAGCAGAGAAAGGCGATACGGTAATGGCAACCTCTACCCGTTTGTTCCAGGGGCGCGTGGTGAAAGATTCAGACCGCAAGAAAGGAGAGTCATTGCTGGCATCTACTCCTGTGGTGGTGCTTTCTGCTATTTTTGGCAGAACCCCTACCATTGAAGAATATAAAGCGGCTGTTAAAGGTATCAAGCTGACCCAGTTTGCACCGCCGGTTAAAAAAATGACTTCCGGTCTTTCCGCAACGGATCAGCTTTCATTTTAGACTTCGCAAATTTTTGTTTAACTATGAACTTATATAAAATAAGTTTTGGTTGTGTGAAGTCTCAATTGGAGGATTATATGACCGCCGCTATATATATCAATGGCGTTGACCTCAGGATGATCATTGAAAGAATAGAGGCAGAACAACTGGCTAAGAATGGCCTGCACATCCGAAGCGGTTTTTATGAAGGGATATCTTCTTTTATCGCTTTTGATAACCAGAATCATTTCCTGTGTAAGACCCTGGGTGACTATGTCTATTCCAATCAAAGATATGCGCTATACGATTACAGGTACTCCGGTATTCCCGGAGATCACAGTCTTACCTGTAAAATATCAATTGGCACTGAAGAAGTGATCTGGCATGACTTTAAAAATTTTTCCAAAATCATTCCATTTGAGCTGAACTACGGAAACCTTGCATTTCGCTTCTGTATAAACCAATATTTTGATGCTATAAATGCGGTTAGAAATAATACTGTGGAAAAGCTATATTCATGAATGTAACGACACTTCTTCCAAAAAAGCCCGGCTTTTTAACGGAAGGGATCTTGTAAAATATGAACCGGCTGACAACGGTTTCACCGGAAACTTACCTCTACTGGTGTGTTCAGCTTATGTTTCGGTATGTGAAGACACATACCGATAGGAAAATTGTGAACTATTTAAAAGAAACGGGATGAATACTTTGGTAAATAAATACGATGCAATAGAGAAGCTGATATATGAAGAAGGGTTGCGCATAGAAACTATAGACTTCCACCCTGAACCTGATGTAATGCTTATTTTGCTTAATACCAAAGCGGTATTACGTCAGCGCATTTCTGCCTATCCCCGCCTGAAAAAAGACAAAGCAGCTTTGCAGCAGTATGAACTTACAGGCAAAGGTACAGGCATTTACTGACTGTTATTGAACGAAGATCTAAGCCTCAAAGGTTTTTTACAGGATGAGTTAAGAAATATTGTTCGGACAGAACAATCTGCGGTTGCCTGATATATGTTATTGCTGAACAGGTTAAGAATTTCAAGTGCAATTACCCATACTGGTGTGCTTCGGCACCACTTAAAAAATATGTTTCGGTATGTGAAGATAAATACTCATAGGGAAAACCTGTATTCATAAATCCATATGACCGAACTTTATTCAAACTCGTGAGACACGAGTTAGGGCGCGAAGAAACAATCCATGCTGCCGTGATTCGTATCTTACGAATCACTTCTTCAAAGCATTTTTCTAATAAAATATTGCCACCAATCTTCAATACATTATTATTTTCCCGCTTGGGATTCTCCGCAGTCGCCAGCTAACACGCAAGGCTGAATGCAGGAAGACGCTGCGAAAAACAATGTGGTATTATCATGTAGCAGAGCAACAGATCAAATACAGACATCATCAACAAAAAACAAATATCATGCAACGAAGAAATATTTAAATCCTTAATTTGTTAAAGTAGAATTAGCTTTAATATATTTTGATATAAACTCTGTGTTGAGAACATTGCGTCAGTTATATGAAAAATAAAATTCTTTTAATCTTGGCTTTTCTCTTTTGTGCGCATGTTTGCTTTGCTACAGATAGTATTTCCATTAAATACCTCGGTATAGAACAGGGACTATCGAATAATTCTGTAACAAGTATCTACCAGGATCATAACGGTTTTATGTGGTTTGGCACTTACGATGGCTTAAACAGGTATGATGGTTACGAATTTAAAATTTACAGAAAGCAGCCGGATGATAGTAATTCTTTGAATTACAACCGGATTACCTGTATTACGGAGGATCAGCAATACAGGTTATGGATAGGCACAATGGAGGGATTAAGCATTTTTAACCCGGTAACAGCAAAATTTACAACAGCCTTTTATATACCACCCAATGCCGTAACCCCAAAGCAGATAGAAAGAGTGAATACGGTTAAGCCAGATGAAACAGGTAATGTATTTATAGGAACTACCGTGAACGGCTTATTACTATACAACAAACAAACCAATATAATAAAGCAGGTACCTTATAAGGATAAAACAAATTACGAAGTAACCGATATTGAGTTCGACAATGAGAAAACAGTATGGCTGGTCATAAAAAATATAGGATTATGTAAGTACGATTATGAAACGAATACGATCAATCTCATTAACCATAATTTTAATAATGGAACCTGCCTTAAAGCAGATGGCAGGGATTTTATTTTTATTGGAGCTGACAATGGTATGTTCCGATATTGTATCAGCAGCAATTCCGTAAAGCAAATATTCACTACTCCATATAAGATCATTCAGCTCACCTTAATGCCCGGGCGGAAGTTATGGATTGCTTCAGATGGTAGCGGTATTTTAGTATACGATATAGACGTCAATGAAATAAATCCCCTGAATGATCAAAAGCAACAGATATCCAGTACGGCAGTATATAATATTTACAAGGATAAAGAAAACCGTGTCTGGATCGGTACACTCAGGGGTGGGTTAAATGTTATCGTTCCACAATCTTCTCGTTTTCAGACCGTTAGGCACGATCCTTCTGACAAAAACAGCATTCCCGGTAATTTTGTTTCCGCGTTTTGTGAAGATGAACAGCATAATATCTGGATCGGTACAGATGGCAGTGGATTGAGCTACTGGAACAGGGCGGTTAACCATTTTATCAACTACCGGCACCAGCCTGGCAATACTCGCTCAATAAGTGGAAACCAGGTCACTTCCATAATGATTGACAGGAGTAAAGATCTATGGGTTACAACCTGGGATGGTGGCATTAACCGCTTTATTCCTCAAAATAACTCATTTGAAAAGTTCCCCTGTTTTAATCCCGTAACCGGGCAGCAAGAAAAGTCTGTTTGGAAAATATATGAAGATCATAATGCTGTTGTATGGGCATCTACCTTCAACCCCGGCAGCGTTTACAGGTTCAACAGGAAAACCGGTGCTTTTGAGCTATTTGATGACAAACTGACGGAAGTGATCAGCATTGCAGAAGATCGTAATAACATACTTTGGATGGGAGATCGTAAATCGCTTATAAAAATTGACAGTACAAATAAAAAACACGAAAGGTATTTCGTAGACAGCAGGGTAAGGGTTATTTATGAGGATAAAAGGAATAATTTCTGGATAGGTACCGAAGACGGAGGGCTATTATTATTCAACAGGAGCAATGGCAGTTTTAAAAGATACACTGATAAGGAAGGGCTAAGCAGCAATGCTATTTTAAGTATACTTGAAGACAGTACCGGTAACTTATGGCTTAGCACTTTTAACGGCATATCGCGATTAGATCCGGCAACAATGAAGTTTACCAACTATTCGCAATCGGATGGACTTCAGAGCAATCAATTTATCTATAATGCCGCGCTTCCATTGCAATCGGGTGAAATGTTGTTTGGAGGCATTAAGGGATTCAATATTTTTTATCCCGGTAACATACATATCAACAAAACAATTGCACCGGTTTTAATATCTTCTATAAGAGTTAATAATGCAGCCATTGAAAATGTTGAAAACTATATTAGTAAATACAATATCCACGGCATCCAGGAAATAAAAATACCCTTTAATAAAGGCAACCTGTCAATAGATTTTCTTACTCCTGAATATTCGTCGCCAGATAAAATACAGTATGCGTATTACCTGGAAGGAAGGGATAATGACTGGATTTATACCAGTAAAACCCGAACCGTAAACTATTCAGGACTTCATGAGGGTACTTATACATTTAAAGTAAAATCTTCAAACACCGACGGGCTGTGGAATAACCAGCAGCAACAGCTTACCATTATAGTAATGCCGCCCTGGTACAGAAGCTGGTGGGCATACCTTGCATATGCCTGTGCCGCAGTATCATTGATATACCTGTATGTAAGGTATAAGGTAGATAAAGAAAGACTGGTTTACCAGGTAGCATGGACGAAAAAGGAAGCAGAAAAGGAGAAAGAGCTTAACGATAAAAAGCTACAGTTTTTTACCAATGTTTCTCATGAGTTCAGATCACCTCTTACGCTTATCATCAACCCTTTGAAAGAGCTGCTTTTTAATCCTCAGAAAAACTCAGGTGTGGCAGACCTCAACCTTGTATATCGCAATGCAAGGAGGCTGCTGAGCCTTGTTGATCAATTGCTGTTATTTCAAAAAGTGGATACAGATACGGGCGATTTAAAAATAACCCGGCAAAACTTTTCAGCCCTGTGTCGCGAAGTGTACGAATGCTTTAGCTATCTGGCTAAAATCAAAAACATTCAATACAAATTCATTTGTGATAATGCTGACGTTGAATTAGCTATAGACAGAGAAAAGATTGAGATCATTTTGTTTAATCTTATATCGAACGCGCTGAAATTCACTCCCGCCGGCGGATCAGTTACTGTGCACATTGAAGAAGATGATCATTTGGTAAGATTATCCGTAAGCGATACAGGCACCGGAATTGATAATAAGGCAGGCAGCCGTGTGTTTGAAAGATTTTATCAGCAGCCTGGCAAAAAAACGGCTTCGCAAAGCGGATTTGGCATTGGACTGTATCTTACAAAGCAATTGATTGATGCGCATAAAGGTGAAATAAATTATGTAAGTGAAGCAGGGCAGGGCACAACATTTATTGTTACACTTAAAAAAGGAACTGCTCATTTTGACGGACAGTGTATTGATGAAGAAATAAATGAAGAGGCTTTGTTACTTGACGAACTCACAGGCGCGCCTCTATCCATGGATACCCCCGCAGATATTGCAGTATCAAAAACTGAATGGCAGGGTATTTTTTCTGACAAAAAAACGGTGTTGATAGTAGATGATAACAGTGAAATACGCCAATATCTTTTACAGGTTTTCAAAGGGAAATTTATTGTGTATGGGGCTGTATCTGCCGAAGCGGGATGGGAACTGGCAACAAAATATCTGCCGGATGTTATTATTACCGATGTTATTATGGGCGGGATGACCGGTATAGAATTTTGCAGGAAAATAAAAGAAACCGCCAGCCTGAAACATATACCGGTAATACTGCTTACAGCTTCCCTGTCTTCAGAAATTAAGCTGAACGGAATAGAATGCGGGGCAGACGATTATATTACCAAGCCTTTTGAAAAAGAACTTTTAGTAGCACGGGTTAATAATATACTCAAAAGCCGCAGTACGCTGCAGCAATACTTTTTCGACAGAATTACCCTGCAGAAAAGCAACACAAGGGTATCTGGCATACATAAAGAGTTTTTAGAAAAATGTATAGCTGTAGTGGAAAGGAATATTGACAATGAAGAGTTTACCATAAAAATGCTGATGAAAGAAATGAACCTGAGCCATTCGGGCCTATATAAAAAGGTAAAAACCATTTCCGGCGGATCAGTCAATGCTTTTATACGCCTGATCCGGTTAAGGAAGGCTGCGGTATTGTTGTTGAGCACTGATATCAATATTGGTGAAGCGGCTTCTAAAGTGGGCTTTTCGGATTTGAAATACTTCAGGCAGCAGTTTGTAAAGCTTTACGGAATGCCTCCATCAGAATACGTAAAGCGCTATAAAAACTCATTTGATAAAGAGTTTCATGTAACAGAAATATTACAGAAAAAAATACAGTGAAAATTCTGTTTTATTTGAAAATCAATTAGTTAATTTACCATTTTGTCCCCCTAATTGTACGAATTATCCCCCTTTGGCAGGTGTTTTGTATGAGTAAATTACACATCTAAAACTTATGCTTATGGCCATATTTGAAAAAAAGCTATTTCTTCTATTCCTGGGGGTTCTCACCACTGCACTCAGCTATTCCCAGGTTAAAAAAATTACCGGAAAAGTTACTGGTCCTGATCAAACACCGTTAGAAGGCGTAACGGTGACAGTAAAGGGAACAAGTATTGCTACTACTACAGTAAATGATGGTTCCTTTATTATAGAAGTACCCGGAACTGCTAAAGTCCTGGTTTTTTCGTTCGCTGGTATGGAAACACAGGAAGCGGCATTATCCGGAAATGTACCGCTGGCTGTTCAGCTAAAGAATAAGGATGGGCAGTTAGATGATATTGTTGTAATTGGTTATGGTACTCAAAAACGAAAAGACCTGACCGGTTCTATTGCTACGCTTTCTTCTAAAGCGTATAAAGATCAGCCCGTATTGAACGCGTCTTCTGCTTTACAGGGACGTGTTGCCGGCGTATCCGTAACCAATAATTCAGGTGCGCCCGGCGGGGAGGTAAAGATCCGTATTCGCGGCGCCAACTCCGTAAATGCCAGTAATGACCCTTTGTATGTGGTTGACGGTGTTGCGCTTAGCAGTACCGGACTGGCAGATATCAATGTAAATGACATTGCTTCAATGGAAATACTGAAAGATGCTTCCGCTACCGCAGTATACGGATCGCGTGGAGCTAACGGTGTTGTAATCATTACTACCAGAAGCGGGGCTACCGGTGCGGCTAAAATAGAATATAACGGTTTTATGAGCTTTAACAAGCCCATGAAAACATACGACCTGATGGATGCGGTTACGTACGCTAAAACCGCCAACCTTACCGCAGGCGCTGACGTATTTCCAAGCCCGGATTCCTACGCCGGAAAAACTACAGACTGGCAGAGCCTTCTTTTTGCCAGCTCAGTTACGCAAAGTCATCAACTGTCGGTAAACGGAGGCACAGAAAATGCAAAATACTATGTGTCCGGTTTCTATATAAACCAGGAAGGCTTACTTACCAACAGTAACCAGAAAAGATTTGGTGTAAGATCAAATATTGATTTAAAACTTACCAGGCGTTTGAGCTTCGGCATCAATGTATATGCTGCCCGCATCAACTCTCATAATAATGGCGATATAGGGTCAAAAGGCAACCCGGTTACCAGCGCACTTACATGGGCGCCTACGGAAGATGTATACGATTCACCCGGAGAATATAACCGGTATGGCATTTCGCCTATCTGGTCGAATCCATATATGATCATCAAAGAGAGGGTGGGAAATAATTTTTCGAACGTAGGCATTTTTAATGGCAAGCTAAAGTATAACATTACCGACTGGTTAACATTAAACATTAATGCAGGGCTTGACATGAATATGTCGAAGTATGCATTCTTAAATAATGAATGGATAAGTCCTGGTAATAATGCTTCCGGACAGAGCTCATCCGAAAGCTATACTTTTCAAAACAGCAATATCCTTACTTTCCATAAGGCATTCGGCAATCACGATCTTACAGCAACTGCTTTAATGGAATCAACATCCAGCAATTACTCCAGCTTCAGCGCTTCCGGTTCCGGTTTGGCATCCTTATCAAATGGGTATTACAACCTGGGTTTGAATACTGCGCAGGCTATCTCCTCGGGGTACTCAAATTGGGCCTTATTATCTTACATGGGGCGCATTGCATATAGCTACAACGATAAGTATCTGCTTACAGCTACTATGCGTCGTGATGGTTCTTCCAAATTCCAGGGCGATAACAAATGGAGTAATTTCCCATCTTTCAGCGCAGGCTGGAAATTATCGAATGAGAAGTTCATTGAGGAGCTGGGCATTTTTTCAAACCTTAAGCTGAGAGCCGGGTGGGGCATCACAGGTAACCAGGCTGTTGGCCCTTACAGCACACTGGGCTTGCTTGCCGCTACCACTTATTCCTATGGAACCACTACTTTAAGCCCGGCTTATACGCTGGGTAATCCTGCCACTCCCGATGTAAAATGGGAAACATCCAAGCAGTTGAATGTTGGCCTTGATTTAGGCTTTTTTAATAATCGTCTTAACGTAAGCGCCGATTATTATAACAAAAATACCAGCGACCTGCTGCTGTTTACCAGGATCGCTAATTACGATGGTGGCGGATCTTACCTGAAAAACATAGGCAAAGTAAACAACAGGGGATGGGAGCTGATGATTGACGCCAACCCTGTTGCCGGGAAAAACTTTAACTGGAACGCGGCGGTTTCATTCTCCTTCAATCAAAATAAAGTAGTAAGCCTGGGCGCGGACTCGATGCTTGAGAGAAGTTGGGTAGGTGCAGGGCTTATCACCAATAGCATACAGGTTGTAAAAGTAGGTCAGCCGCTGGGCGCTTTTTACCTTATTCCATGGGAAGGAGTTTACCAGTCTGACAAGGGAATTTATAAAGCAGGCGATGCTATGTACAGGGATGTAGACGGCAATGGTTCTGTTGGGTTTGAAGACAGGGTGATCACAGCTTCAGCCACCCCAAAAATGCAATGGGGCTTTAATAACAATTTTACTTATAAAAATTTTGAGCTGAATATTTTTGTGCAGGGTAGCCACGGTAATAAAATATTCAATGCAACATATGCGGCTACAGCCATTCCCACCAGTGATGTAAAGTTCATTAACCTTGCAGATGCTGCCAATTACTGGACAGCTTCTAACACATCATCTACCTGGGCTAACCCGGGAAGCACCAATAAAAGCTGGGTTGAATCTACACAGTTTTTACAGGATGGCAGCTATGTGCGTTTAAAAAACGTGAGCCTTTCTTACCAGGTCAGTAAAGATATATTGAAGCTCGCATCAGCAAAGATTTATGTGAGCGCTCAAAATATCGCAACGCTTACCAAATACAAAGGATTTGATCCGGAAGCTACTTCTACTTCGGCAAGCAGCGATACCGACGCAGGTATAGACCTCGGCGCTTATCCTTCGCCTAAAACCATTACTGTGGGTTTGCAGGTAAGATTCTAATTATTATTCTTAAAGATATTTTTTATGAAAAGATTCAACATATATATAGTCAGCACAGCAGTATTGATGCTGTTAACAACAAGCTGCGGCAAAAGCTTTCTTGATGAAACGCCGAAAGGAAGCCTGACCCCGGGAAATTTTTATCAGACGGCAAAAGACCTTGAGATGGCCGAAGCGGCATTAGCCCTGCAGCTCAACGGCGCATTTAACGTTGTGGAGGGCGTTCATTATGGCGGAGATGATATTGCCGCTAAACGTTCGGGAAACAAAATTGATTTTTCTGACTTTGATGTTTTTAATGCCAATTCCTCCAATGCCAGGATGAATGACTGGTGGGGGTACTTTTATAAAACCATCAAATCTGCCAACTCATTAATTGCTAATTATGAAAATGCAACATCAGCAACAGAAGAAGAAAGAAACAATGCCGGCGGATATGCATACTTCATGCGGGCTATCAGTTATTTTTATCTTACCAGAACATGGGGTGAGGTACCCATGCCTGTAGAGGCTGTTCCGGAGGCTGACCGGCCCAAAGCCAGCGTGCAGGAAATATATGATTTGATCGTTGCAGACCTTCAGAAAGCAGAAACCATGCTACCCGATCACTGGACAGGCAATGCCTCTCAAAATGGTATTGATATTTTTGCTACCCGTGGTTCCGCAAAATCGCTGCTGGCAAATGTATATTTAACAATGGCAGGTTGGCCGCTTAAGCAAACAGATAAATATGGGCTGGCGGCCGCTAAAGCTAAAGAAGTAATTGACGGCAAAGCTACCTGGGGGTATGGCTTACTCACCAATTTCGCCGATATCTGGAAAATAAGCAATAAGTATAATAAAGAAGCGGTGTTTGCCTGTTATTACAGCAATGATGTGCCGGAATGGAACTGGGAGAACGGGAATATGATGGCGCCGGCTCCTTTTGCACCCGACTATGAAGAAGGCGGATGGGAAGACGGCTTCGGTGAAATTTCATTTTATAACCGGTTTCCTGCGGGTGCACGCAAGGATGCCACTTATCAAAAAGACTACTTTGTAAAGAACGATCCGAACACTGTGGTTGACTGGCAACATACGCTGCAAAAGCACCCTTATTTTCTGAAATACCGGGATGATGATAATTATGACTGGAGCACGCATACAGCCAACGACTGGTGGAGCAGCGCAACCACATTTATTATTCGTTACGCAGAAGTTTTATTGATATACGCGGAAGCGCAGGCAATGTCGGCAAGTCCCGACGCGAGCGCTTATGCTGCTGTAAATGAAGTAAGACACAGAGCTGGGTTAGCAAACCTCCCGGCCGGGTTATCGCAAACGGCTTTCAGAGATGCTGTGGTAGAAGAAAGAGGTTGGGAATTTACAGCAGAAAACGGCGTACGGTGGTTTGATTTGATCAGGACAGAAACAGTAGGAAAGGCTAATGCTTTGCGTGATCCGTCTGAGGTACCTTTGATGAATCATCCTAATGACGATACTCATACTTATTACTGGGCGCCTATTCCGCAGAACGATTAAAAGGAAATAGTTATTAGCCCAAAAAGACTGGATAAATTTACTTATGATTTTCAGTGATGTATTGCGATACACAATCGCTATTGTATCCCTATATCCTGGAACAGTCCTTCGGACAGAAGGAGAAACAGGAATTTCCCGGCAGCAGGGCAGCGCAGTTTTTGATATTGCTTAGAACCTTTTTCACAGAAGAAAACTATGTGAAGGCATTGGACTTCCTGGGCAAGGTTTTTAGCAGGTAGAAAATATAAAATTAAAGTCAGAAGAGGATGAAAGTAAAAAATAGTATTAAAGCATTTGTATTTACTGTTGCGCTTCTGCTGGCCGGGCTTCTTCCGGTTTCATTCGTGCAGGCACAGGTATCTGCCATACTGGTAGATCCGTTAGAGAAGGTTTTTCCTGAAACCATTATACCTGTTGAAGATTTCAAAGAAACGGATGCTGCAAAAGGAGAAATGGTAAGCGCCCAGCTCGTATTGCGAAGCATGCAAAACAGGAACCAGGTGAAAGTAACAGTAAAGGCGCCGGATCTGCCGGGTGCTGTTGTTTCGTGTGGCCCTGTAGGTTATGTTCGCGCGGGGCGGCCTTATAAAGATCAGGCAATTGACCGGCTTGTTTCCAATTCCGGCTTTTACCCTGATCCCATACTGGATAACCAGCCTGTGAGGCTGCAGGCAGGGCTGGCACAATCTTTTTATATTACGGTTTCCATTCCCCAGGAAACCAAAGCCGGCGCCTACCCGGTGAAGATCAGCGTGCAGGCAGGTAACGAAACCATACAAAAGTCGTTCATAATCCATGTGCATAATGTAAAGCTGGAAAAACAGCAATTATTGATCACCAACTGGTATACGTTAGAGCCTGAACGTTTGGCACTGATGAATAACGGGGAAAAAATGGAACTGTATGGAACGGTGTATTGGAAGCTGGTGAAAATAGTGGCGGAAAAAATGGCGGACTATGGTCAGAATGTTGCTATGATCTCACCACTCGATCTGGCTACCTACAAAAAAGAAGGCGATCAGTATACCATTGATTTCTCCAGGTTTGACCAGGCAGTTGAAATTTTTAAGAAAGCCGGTGTATTGGGCAGGCTGGAAGGAGGGCATATCGGGCAACGTACTGGCAATTGGACGAGTCCTTTTATCGTTCGGGTGCCGGAACCGGTTGCAGACTCTACGGTGTTCCTGCATTTGCCTATCCGGGATGCAAGAGCTAAAAATTTCTATGCCCAATTCTTTAAAGCCCTGATGACTCATTTAGAGGAAAAGGGCTGGATAGCTGATTATTACCAGTATCTTGCTGATGAACCTATTGAAGAAAACAAGCAATCCTATATAGATATTGCCAGCTATGTCAAATCAATTGTACCCAATATCAGGATCGCAGATGCATGCCACACTACAGACCTGGCGGAAATCATGGATCTGTGGGTACCGCAACTGGACTTTCTGCACAAAGACTTTGCTTTTTACCAGGAGCGTAAAAAAGCCGGTGACGAGGTTTGGTTCTATACCTGCCTGACGCCCAAGGGTAATTATGCCAACCGCTTTATTGACCTCCCACTCATTAAAACAAGGCTGCTGCACTGGATAAACTATAAATACCAGATGGAAGGATACCTGCACTGGGGCTTTAACTGGTGGAATGATGCCCCTTTTGTAGAATCTACCGATACCAACGATGAGGGCGGTAATTTTTTACCGGCAGGGGATGCATGGATCGTCTATCCCGGTTATCATAAATTATACAGTTCTATCCGGCTGGAAGCCATGCGAGATGGCATCAATGATAATACGTTATTAAGAATGCTGGAAGCAAAAAATCCTGCGCTGGCTAAAAAGATCACTAACGGTATCGTATATAAATTCGACTGGTATGATACCAGCATCAGGCATTTCAGGAAAACCAGGCGGGAACTATTAATGGCCCTGGCAGAAAATTGATCGTATGCTCTAAAAAAACAAAAAGAAATCATGAAAAAGCGGCTTAGATATCACTTCCTTTTCATTCCTGTAATTTTTTTTATATGCTGCTGTTATAAGCAGGCTGCTGCACAACAAAAGACTTATGTTATTGTGCATGGCGCCTGGGGTGGGAGCTGGTCTTTCAAAAAAGTAGCTTCCATACTCAATGCCAAAGGTAATATAGTGTACCGCCCAAGCCTTACGGGTCAGGGAGAACGTGTGCACCTGGCATCGCCGGATATTGATTTGAACACCCATATCCTTGATGTGATCAACACCATTCTTTTTGAAGACCTGCATGATCTTATCCTGGTAGGCCACAGCTATGGCGGTGAAGTGATCACCGGCGTTGCCGACAGCATACCCGGCCGCATCAAACAGTTGATTTACCTTGATGCTATTTTGCCTGATGACGGTGAAAGCGTGATCACTTCACGCACAGACGGGAAGCGCGGGCCTGAGCATGAGTCTGTCAATGGTTTTGTGATCCCCAACTGGATAAACCCGGCTGATCCGCTGCCGCACGATGTGCCGCAATCGCTCAAAACCTTTACCACGCCGGTAAAATGGAAGAACCCGCTTGCGCTGGCTTTGCCGGCTACCTATATCTTTACTGCCGATGATGTGAAACACCCGGAGAACGATCACTTTTATTTTTTTGCCAACCGCGCAAAGCAACGGGGCTGGAAGGTGGTGACCATGGCTGCGGATCATAACCCGCAAATGACAAAGCCCGGAGAGTTGGCTGATATCCTTGAAAAGCAAAGTGCCCGGTAATAAAACACGCAGGCGGATAGAACAAAATCAGGCAGCTAACGTTGCCAAAGCGCCTGCTGGCTTTATAAAAAATAAGTGATCCTCTGATAGCGGAGATGCTTAACAATGCAAGGATGCTATTCCCAGCCCTATGTTTTTGCTTTTCTAACTCAATTCTTATTACGCTAATTTTTTCCGCATCGGGTAAATGTTTTTCCCGCCGGGCTTTTCTTTAAGTTTCTTTTTGCTGTATTTTCTCACTTTAATTACAGGTCAAAATAAAATCATTCTGATATGTGCGATTTCAGAAAATTTATTGTTGAGCAAGCGGGCTATGTAGCGCAATGCCCGTTCTGCCGTTCTATAGAGATTGTTTACGGAACTTCTGTTATTCACATCGGCTTTTTGGACTGGGTGAGCTTCAACGACTATCTCACCTCTGTACAACAGGATTGCCGTGTTTCATACAACAGGAATCAGAAAAGCATCATGCTGCATTTTGGCGGGAACGGCCCTTTGCAAATGTTCTTAACGGCAGATGAGTTGCAGGAATTTTGTGCCCTGATAGATCAGGCAGATAGCGAAATGCATGCACAAAACCTGATAGAGATGTTTAACAGCGGGCGGGTATGAAACACACAAAAGAGGAAAATACGGAACCTGCACTATTACACAGCGATGAACAGGCAACATATGTATCCGAACAAAAAGCTGGTTATGTATTATACCGGCTAAGCCAGCTTACAAATAATCCGATAAAACAATGAACATACAACAGAATGGCAACATAGCATCCGGGATTCAGGATGCGGTAGCCGATACCTTGTTTATCCCGCTTTTTATGAAGTGTAAAGAAAGCCATAGAAAAGATGCCATCCTGCAGGATCCGCTTGCCTGCGAAATGGTCGGTAAGCTGAACTATGATTTTTCCAGGTACAGCAAAGGGATCATGAGCTATACCGGCGTAGCCATCCGGGCAAGACATTTCGACAATAAAGTAAGAAGATTTATCAATAAGGTAAAACAACCGGTGGTCGTATTAATAGGTTGCGGGCTGGACAGCAGGTACTACAGGTTAAAAGATATACAATCAAAAGCAATCTTCTATGAACTGGATATACCCGAAGTAATAGCACTGCGGGAAAAGCTATTGCCTCCTGCAATCAACGATGTTTACCTGCCACATTCCATGTTTGAAACCGGGTGGATGGATGAACTGAAAGAAAAACACCCGGATGCCAGCTTTGTTTTTGTGATTGAGGGCGTATTCATGTATTTTGATGAGCAACAGGTAAAAAGTGTATTGCAAAACCTGGCTCAGCGTTTTGCAGGATGCGAGATACATTTTGATGTGATAAATAAATGGATGAGCCGCCGTTCCCATATCCACGATACGGTAAAATACACCAATGCAACTTTTCAGTTTGGTTGCGACAATGACAGGGAATTTGAACAGTGGCATCCCGGCCTCAAACACTTTTCCACCGCATTATTTACCAATGTAAAAGAATGGAAACGGGCAGGTATCAGGGGCTTGTTGCTAAAGCTCATCCCAACCTTTAAATACAGCGGCAGAATGTTGCATTACCGGGTAACAAGGTAGCCGTTGTGTAACTTTACATGGCGCTGTTTTTCCCTAAGTTACTCTCCTGCGTTATGCCCACTTTACGGTTTTTGAATATCATAGCGATCAAAGTGATCAGGCAGGCAAAAGAAAAATTTAAAAGTTATATCGGTTTGTACAAAGAACAGATCAGTAATCGGCTGAACAGGATAGAAAATGGGCTTTTCCCGTTTCGGAACAAAGACATTCCGAATTATGCACAGAATCGGTATTTGAACGGATACTTATATTTTTCAGTCGTCAACCTATATGGGTTGGAACACAAAAAAGGAATGAATAACATAAAACCTGAAAATGTCAAAAGTAACCCCTGATTTATTTGAAGTACTGAATGACCCGAAAGCGGAAGCCGTATTGGCGAAGCTGTATAAAGCGGCATTGAAACAAGGCTGGGCAATGGTTTTTCATTTTTTGCCCAAAGCGTTCAAATTGCTGGGAAAAGGTATTGACTGGAAAACCGAGAATGAAAAATTTTATGATGATAAGTACATTCCAATCGTTCCTGCGCAAGGCACGTTTTTGTATATACAGGCAAGGGCTTTGAATGCAAAATGCATTTTGGAATTTGGAACATCTTATGGCATATCTACCATTTACCTTGCGAAAGCCGCAAAAGACAATGGCGGCAAAGTCATCACCACCGAATACTTAACGCACAAAGCCAGCATTGCAGGAAAAAACCTGGAAGAAGCAGGCTTGTCCGGGTATGTTGAAATACGGGAAGGCGATGCACGGGAAACGCTGAAAAATCTTGATGTGGAATTGGATTTTGTTTTACTGGATGGCTGGCCTGATCTGGTATTTCCTGTTTTTAAGCTGATAGAACCAAAGCTTAAAAAAGGGGCTGTAATTGCTGTTGATGATGTGGAAGGATTTAAACCATCTATGCAGGATTATCTTAACTATGTGCGTAACCCGGAAAACGGGTATATTTCCACCACTATCAAGCCTCATAAAGGAATGGAGCTTACCGTAAAAGTAAAGTGAGATAAAAAGCCCTGGCATTGGGTAATGAAGGCTTATGGTATAGCAATATATTTGTTATACTTCGGTTCTCCGCGAGTTTCATCTCCTTTTGTGATTGTAAAAGTGGCTCTCAACTTCATAAATTAGTTGATGATTTCTCCTTTAACATTCGCCAATCTTTCTTGCCAATTTTGAAGTTCCTCCGGTGTTAGTCTTACCCAATCTGTTATTTCGCCAACGATTTTCAATGGGTACTGACTGCGATATGAACGTGTTGGGTTTCCTGGAAACTTTTTATCTGTAACATTTGGATCATTTTCAAAGCTGCCTGTCGGTTCAACTGCATAAACGCGAGGGTTTCCATTTCCTTTTGCCAATTCTGCTGCAAGTCCTGCCCCGTTAACTAATGCTGTGAAATAAATGTGGTTCATTTTGAGGTTAGATTTGTAATTAGAATTGCCGCCTGCTGTCAGTAAATCACCAACCTGCAAATCTGCTTTCGTGCCATGATAAAACGGACCTTTGTCGGAAGGGTTTTCCTTAAACAAAGTTGCTAATTCAGAATTCTCTTTTGACTTTCCTGTGTCACCTAAATCTTCATAGCATTTGGCAATGTTTAAATAAAGGGCAGGGAAGGCGCTCTTAACGGTATCATCATTTATTTTTAAAGCATACTCCAAAGCCGTTTCAAGCCATTTTAATTTGTCGGAAACAGTTTTTTGATGTCGGGCTACATAATGAGCTGCAAGCAATTTTTCAAAGTCGTTTGTTGCTTCGTTCCAACCCTGCAGAAATAGTTTGCTTGCTTCTTCAGGGTTGCCTTTTTCTTCCATGCCCATACCTTGAAGGCAGCGTTTAACAATATTGTTGAATGGTGAAAATTCCATTTTCTAATTATTTTATCTATTTAAAGACCTGGTTGTTCTTTGATAGTTGGGTGTCTCCTTGCAATGATCGCTAACGATACGGCTTGGCGATGTGGCGGTTCCGAAACCTCGGAATGGAAAACGCTCAGCCGGGGCAAATGCCGATTAAAGATAGAAAAGTTCATTGTTAATCTTGTAGCTCAATTTTTGATGTCTGACCCAGAACCGAAGCTGATTAGCGAGTTGAAGATAAGGAGATACTCTTGCCTCCCCCCGCTGCCGCCAAACCGTTTGTTGCCTGCTGTACTTTTTATATTTTTTGTCGTTGCCAAGCTATTACTTTTACTCCGTCAGAATAATGTGTCAGGCGGGGTTGTCGTTCAGTTAAATCTATGTCGCCAACTTTATAGTGCACAATCAGTCGCTTGAGTTCAACAGTTTTAATTTCCCATTCTTTATGATGAATGTCATAGCGATAAAGCTCATTGTCTTTGTCAAGAAATAAACAGTATCGTTCTGTCAACCATTTGTCCAACGCTGATTTGTTCTGCAATTTTTCTTTAACTATAAATTCTGTGTCAAGATGAAATTCTTTTTGAATATTTGTGGATACAAATATTTTGTCCGTCCGTTTAATGTCGGCTTTTTCATAAGGAAGTCCTGATAAAAGTTTTGCCACAAATGTAGATAGAGATTTTGCCGCTTCAATGTTTAAGAAATAAACACCTTGTTTGTTATCATTCTTAATGTAAGTCCGCAAATTGATTTCGTCAAAGTCGGAAATGAATGAAATTGAAGGCAAATATTTTGGTCTGATTTTTTGCATTGTAAAAGCTACCAATGAAACGTAACAATCGCCGTCAAACGTGTCAATGTTTAAATTTTCGGGAACGTGTTTTCGTAAAATGTCAAAAGGAATTGTCCAATGCAGGAACAACGCATTAATCCACTCTTGATAATATTTCCATTGTCCCGAAGGAAGTTTGAAAGGTCTATGTGAAGTGTCAATAAGTATGTTGCGAATGTCTGTCATTAGTAAGGTCGTTCTGCATAGCAGGCAATGGTATACCTTGGCGATGTGGCGGCTCCGAAAGTTTGGAACGTGATTCGCCTGCCCGGAACTGATGCTAAATTTATAAATAAAAGTTTATTGTTTGTTCTATTCCTCAATTTATAACATCCTGCCCGAACCACGGCTGATAGACAGGTGATGCTGAGGTGGCGTTATCTGCCCCCAATCCGGCTGTTGCCAGTTGTTTTTGTTAAGCAGACTGTCTATATTTTTCAAAATATGAGTTAATCAAATTCAGCAAATCGTTATGATTTGTCGTTAGTCCATTCGTTGAAATATGAATAGGCGAACCGTAATTCTTTGCATTTGCTTGTAACAATTTTTTCTTTAAAAGATTTGTTTCTCTCGAAATATACTTGTCAGGATTTATAAGACCAATTGTCACAAAGCGTTGTTTCGATGCAATTGAGGCTTGAACTGTCTTTTCGTAAACTTGTGAAATGTCCGACCATGGTATAAGCCCAAACTTGAAAGCACTTGTGTTGTCATAAATCCCTTGCTCATTTAGTATAAGTCCCGGTTTTTTGTCAAATAATTTTTTCGTAAAGAAGTAAACGCCAAACAATCCCATAGTTGTAGAGCCATAAGCTGCTAAGGCCTTGACAATAATGTTATTGAAAATTGGGTTGCTTGTCTGTGGATTTGTAATTATCATCCAAAGTCCACCCGCCACAAACAAGACACTAAAGAATAAGAGCTTAGTCAGTTTTGCTTTGCTGAGTTGAATTTCAATTGTATTGCTTTCTGTCATAAGTAGGTAGTCCGCCAAATAGCTTGCAACGAACAGGGCTTTATGCAGGTTGGGAATTTGTATTCCGTCCCCCGATAACTGCTGCTGATTGAAAATATTTTGCTGAAGATAAGTACAAAAGCTGATAGATATTCGTCACGCCGGAACGGAAGACGGGATATGCAAATAGTTGATATTGCAATGTCAAGCCCAACTTGCATAAACCCATGTTAGCAGTGGCTTATAAGAAATTTCAAACAACATACTTTATAAAACAACCCTTTCAATTCAATTTAAACTTTTGATATTAGATGACCTTAGTGAGTTACTCTTTTTTGAAAGTAATATACCCCTTCCATTCATATCTTGGAGAAGAGAGTACACTTTCACGAGAAAATTCATTTGTAGGGAGAGCAAGGCTACAATTATAGTATGTAGTATCATTACCTTTTATTGGGTGACCCTTAAAAGGTCCTTGAACTAGAATATGTTTGATTTCACCTGGTTTAAGTATATAAGATACCTGTTGTACCTCATTTTCCCATTGTTTGATGCCCATTTTAAACAAAAATTCTGACGAGCTTGAGTCGTTTGGTGCTTGATATATTTTAATAGAATCTTTCACAGGTATTAAATAGGTTGTTTTAGTATTATTTGTAACAAGAAGGTTAGCATTCACCATTAAGTCACTTTTACTAGTGTCAATTTGCATAGTTAAACCAGAATAATATCCGTCAAAGTTATTAATGAAAACTTTTCTCTCATCACTATCAGGGTTATTTTGCTCCTGAAAAACTACGTTTAATCTTTTAAACCAGACATCATTAAATTTTGCAAGGGAAAAGCAACTTGATAATAAAATTAGAAACCGAATCATTCGCCCTTTGTTTATTTTATAGTAGTAACGAACGAGTAAAAAAAATGGTATAGCTGCCAATACATAATACGAATTAACAATAATGTATTCCAAAACAAAGTCTAAAACGTTAGCAATTGTTTCGTTTACATTGGCTTCACCATTTTCATCCTTTGGGAAACTAAGTAAAAAAACAAGTAAAACTCCAAAAATCGCTACTGCCATCAGTAAAATTGATGAGAAGTAATAAACGGCATAAGAATATACTATTTCAAACCACCCTTTGCCAAACCGTAAAATTTTTATAATTAAGAAAATTACTAAACATATAAGAAGTGTGTATGGTATGATAACTAATAAAAGAAATAAAAGAGAGGATCCATTTAATGTCTCATATGCTATTTTATAAGACTGTGGATCCAAAGCAGAAAACCATCCAAAACTGCCAGCATAAAAAACTAAAAAAGAAAAGTAGATCGAAATATATAAATAAGTATAGATCCCAACGAAAGGTTTAGACGCATTATCCTTTCGAATCAAGGCTAATATTTTCGTCGGTCGGAAAATTGTCAAAAAAAACGTAAGCCAAAACTTCTTAACAAAATCTATAAATGATTGTACTAAAGAATCAACCTGAAGCATAGATTCAATTTTTAAGTAAGTCCTTTATTTGGGTTTTGGCTCTCATTAAAAGTTACTGCTAACGGGCAACAGCTTTGCGTTCGGCAGTCCCGGATTTTCGGGATGAAAAACGTCCAACCCGGTACTGTTGCCAGTGTAAGATACAAAAGTTGAGAATATATTTTCCGCCCGTACCGAACGGTGTGTTCGGGCGGGTGTTGCTCATTAGCGTTCGGTCAGCCGGATATGCCGCTGATAGTAGCACTAAGATGAGGACTTATTCGTCGCCCCCTGCTGACGCAAAACTGAATGTTGCCTGCAGTCAGGTCACTTGGCAACTATCCTCAAATAGTTGTTGAATACTTCGAAATATGAATACTTGTCAAACTCAAATCTCAGGGCTTTGTCGCCTTCTTTTATTGTCCAAGTTACAGAGCTGTCAGTTTTGTCAATCGTTACAGCAATGCCTCCGCAATCATAGTCACCGCACTCGGCACAACAATAAATTAATACTTTAGTTTTTTTTAACTCTTCCCGATACTTCTCCAAGTACCAACTAAATTCGTCATCAGTCCATGCTGAAGGATATACTTGCCTTATTTCTTTGTCCGAAACTTCCTTTCCTATAAGTTGCTTTACTTTAATAATATCGGTCTTTGAATTTGTACCCAATGCTCCAATCCAATTTTCTAAAATGGTTGTTTTTGAATTATAGAAATTATCCAGCAGTTCTGATAAAGGCTTATCATTTACGAAGTATTCGAGGAACTGTGCCTCGGATTTAACAAGTCCTTTGTTTGTCAACGTAGTGTTACCGTGAAAGTTATTTTTCTTTCCGGATACTTTTTTAAGTGAGTTCGTTTCTTTGTCGATTAACGAACCTTGTCTTTGATATTTTTGAAGTCGTAAGGTGTCCATTTTGATTGCAGCCAACGGTAGGGATTGGCGATGTGTCGATAATCCGTAATCCGTATTCCCGTAACCGATGCTAAATTTATAAATAAAAGTTCATTGTTTATTCTGTTGTCCGGCGTTATTCGTAGGCCGGAACTGAAGCCGAATATCGAACAGCCAAGCTGAGAATATCTTCGTCGCCCGCCATATAGCCAAACTGCCTGTTGGCAGCAGTATCTGTTTTATTTCTTTCTATTCTCAATGAGAGAAATGGTGAATCCTAATTCAGTGTCCACGTTATTAGTAAAATCTTTAACCGAAGGAGTGATACCATAATCAGGCTGTATTCCATGACCTTTGGTTTGCTCATAACCATTCAGGTTCACAGCTCTTTTAATCCACGGAATGTCCACCCTGGTTTTGGTATTAGGCAAAGTAATGTCAGTTCCCGATCCTGAAACAGGGCCTTCCATATCGCCGCCACTTTCTTCACCTACAAAAACTGCATCTTTTCTATTCACTCTTATCAGCGTCGCAAAAATAGAAGCAGCAGAGCCTGTAGCGCCATTAATAAGAACATACAAATTGTTTTTGTAATTATTAGAGTCTGGTTGCATTGGTCTTGACCATTTTTCAGTTTTATATTGCGGGTTACTTCTAAAAGTACCATTTTTCTGAGCTATAAAAAGCTCGTCCGGATAATTGGGAAATGCTGTGGAATCTTCAAAATAAGCCTTCAGTTCAGGAAACCTGTAATTGTTTACTTCGTGATATTGGTAAGGCTGAAATGTGCCAGTGGTTATATAAGGCATAAGTTTCATCCCAATTCCCAAATCTCCACCTTCATTATTTCTCAGGTCAATAATGAGGTTTTTTATTGACTTCTTATGGAGAATGTGTGCAATACTTTTGAATTCTGTTGATGTGCTATAATTATATTTTAGCCAGGCATAATCATGAAAATCAGAAAGTCTGAGGTAAGCAGTTGAATCATTTAACAGGTTGAACTCAGAGGGATTTTCTCTGTGTTTCTTCGGATCGTTTAATGTTGAATACCGTCTCCAATAATGCTGATAAATTGTTTTTGAAGTTAATGCAGTTATATTCACCGCTTCAATTTGATTACTTCCATAACGTTTTACTCTTAAGTGAAAGGTGTCGGGCATACCAATAAACAATGCATAATGAACTATAAAACGGTTATAGGTTTGATGCATTGAAAATTGCTCAAGGTTTCTCTTTTTAAATGTCTCTATATACCCATTTGTGTGGATAGAGGGTAAAAGCGTTTCTAAAACTTCTTTAGCAGTTTGTCCATTGATTTGCAGTATCTCGTCGCCGCGGTTTAAAGAAAGATCATCGCTCAGGTTATTATCTATATAGAGCCGGTTATCAAGTATCTTGATAAAAAAAGGAAATAATAATGCATTTCCGCTATTAATTGAGTTATAATATACTGTTTGCCCGATTTTCGAATCCCACCAAGCTTTGGATGGAAGCGCAAACGTATGCTCATCTCTAATTGAAGTAACCATTTTATTTATAATCCTGTAAAATTCAATTTCAGTCATTGGGGTAATGACCTGGTTATAGGAGGAATTAAATAAAGAGTCAACTATTTTCTTACTGGAATATCTGTACAGTCCCGGATGTACTTCTTCCAAAACTTTCCGAAGCACTTTGAAATCCTCTTGTAATTGCTTCACTTCAAATTTATTTCTGTCGTTGTATTGTGTTTGAGCTAATAATTGAAACTGTGTTATAAGAAAGAACGTGATGGTTAATATGATACGGAAAAGTCTCATAGTCTCATTGATATTGCAGGTAACGAGCAGGTATTGCTGATGGTTTGTAAAAGAATTCCCATATGACCGAACCGCTGCCGATTGAAAATTTATTGATAAAGTTAAACACTATAGTTGAGAAATATTCGTCCAGCCGAAACCAAAGCTGATAGCGGTATACCACCGATGATATAATGTTTTGCCCAACTTGCACAAAGCGCCCTGTTGTGCGTTCGTTTTTATTTCTTTTTTGGTTTCATTACTTTTCTTAAAATTTTAACCCATAAACTCCATTCACTTACTTTTTTGTCTGTGGTATAATGATTTTCTACTTTGTCAAAGGCATCTTCAATGTAAGCATCGTGTAACCAACGTACAGCCAAAGCCCATTTTATTGTCGCAGAACCTTTCGTTGTCATATCAATAATGTGAGAGAGTTCTGTTCTGTCTGTGTCTAACTTGGTTAATTCAAATTTGTGAAAACCGTAAAAACCTTTCAAGTCAAACTGGAAAGTCACAGACTTTTGTGGTTGATAGTCGGTTACAAAATATTTTATTGGTCCGTGCCCACCTTTTGAACCAACTTGTAATCCTCTGTCAAGTCTCATTGGCGACCATTTGTTAGTTGCCAACATCATATCATTGTCTGTAGCTAAAGTGTTCAACAATTCTCCAATTTTAGAACTAGGTTGCTGAATTGTCCTTTTATGAATATTAATTACTTTCATTTAATCTCTTTATTTGAAGTGTTGTCACTTTAACACGAAAATTTGTCTTGCTCTGAGGGTTGTTATAAAATGACGCACAACGAACAGGGCTTCGCGCAGGTGGGGGAATAGAAATCCGTCTGCCCGGAGCCGCTGCTGATTGAAAATGTTTTGTTGAAGTTATGTACAAAAGCTGATAGTTATTCGTCGAGCCCGAACTGAAGCCGGGATTTGCAAATAGCTGATGGTACAACGTCAAGCCCAACTTGCATAAAACCCCGTGTTATGGGCAGCTATTCTTCTTCGTCAAGTAGTTTGTTTAGTTCGTTTTCAAGTTGCTTTTTGTCTGGCAGATAGAGTTGGTATTTACTTATGAATAATTGGTTGCTGATGTTTTCAGTTGCATATTCTACCAAGATGTTATGTTTTGAAGCTCCTCAAACTATTCCTATTGGTGGATTGTCTCCTTCCGTGTTTTGCTCTTTACGAAAATAGTTAAGGTACAAGTTCATTTGTCCAACGTCTTCATGTTCTACTTCTCCACGTTTCAGGTCAATCAAAACAAAGCACTTTAAAATGTGATGATAAAAAAACAAGTCCACGTAAAAATGTTTTCCGCCTATTGAAATTCGGAACTGCCGTTTCAAAAACGTAAATCCTTTGCCCAATTCCAATAGGAAGTTTTGCAGATTAGAAATGAGTTTTTCTTCCAAATCGCTTTCAAGATATTTGTGATTTTCAGGAATATTCAGAAATTCCAAAACATAAGGGTCTTTGATGATGTCTTCGGATTTTTGAATTTCCTGTCCTTGTTCAGATAGTTCTAAAACGCCTTTTTTGTCTTTGCTCAATGCCAAACGATGAAACAGCATACTTTTCATTTGACGTTTGAGTTCCCGAACACTCCAATTTTCTTTCTCGGATTGCTTGGTGTAAAAACTGATTTCAAGGTCGGTGTCAGATTTCAGAATTTCAATGTAATGACTCCAACTCAGTTTGAGTGATTGATTATCAGTGTCTTCAAATTGTCCAGACAGTGTCTGGATTTTTGAGAAACGCAAGTAAAACTGCCTGATTTGAAATACATTGGAGCGGCTAAAACCTTTTCCATAATGTTGCGATAGGTCTTTTGAGAGTTGGTCTAAAAGATTGCTTCCATAATCAGCTTTTTCTTTCCCACCTTGCTCAAACTCAACGATATGCTTGCCTATAAGCCAATAGGTCTGCACCAAGATGGTGTTTACAGATTGGGCAGTCTGCTTTCTGCCGTTTTGTAGTAAATTACCTATTTCATTGAGTAAACTGCTATATTTTGATTTGTCTAAATCCATTCCTTAAATTGTAATGCTACAAATATACAAAATCAAAGAGTTGGGATAGATATGAAGCAGGCTGGAAATTAATGCAATGAAGATTATTATCTCTTTCGATACTTCCATAGGTAGAATAACAAAATGCCACCTACGATTGCTCCTAAGCCCTGTGCCAACATAATTACCCAGTCGTCTTTCAAAAACCCGTAAATCGTCCAAAGCACGAATGAAATAAAAGAAGTAATGAAAAGTGATTTTGAAATTCCATCAACAGATTTTGATTTCCTTATTTTTTGGATTTGTTCAGGAAAGCCAATGAGCTTGATTGCGTAAGAAGCTATCAACGTTAATATTCCGATAATTTATATTGCCAGTTCCTTTGTCATACAGGTCTAACTAAAAATGATTTAGGAAACTTGTTGTTTCCCTTTTTTGATTTTGGAATTTCACCAACTTCTATCCAGCCTGTTTCTTATGTAACTTTTCTTGCTGCGTCATTTGTCAGCGAAACAAAACCGACAATATATTCTAACGTACTTTTTCAGCCTCTTTCATTACATAGTCAAGAAGCATTTTCCTCAACCCCTTAAATCTTGTATTTTTCGTAATGTATGTACTGCTTTCAGCATAAGTGTTTTCTTTAAAAGGATGAGTTGAAACTTTGATTAATGATTGCCAGCCTAAGATATTGCTGTCGGCATCAATGGCTACCCAAAAATTGAAAATGCCTTTTCTGTCCTGAAAATTTTCTTTGAACTTTTGTTTCAATTCTTTTTTGTTAAATTGTTCAGCATCAAAAGAGTTTTCAATACCTTCCAATCATATTTGGTAAATATTTTCAAAGTCGTTGTCAAGAGCTAATCTTATAATAATGTTGGGAAAAAGTTGTTTGGTCGTAAAAAAAGCGGTGTATTAAATGCCTGTGAAAACGGGTTTTATATACTTTGCTGTCTGGCTTATTAAAAGGTGTCCGTCTGGATATAGAAGTGTCCCATAAACTTTGGAAAATATACTGATACTGAAATAACCGTGAACTATACAACGTTCAAAAATTGTCTGTCCGGCATAAGTTTCAGAAACGTGAATAGGGTTAGTGTCGCCCGAAATACTGGCATAAGTCAGTATTTGGTCGTCTGTAAAAATAAAGTCGTGTCGGAAAATGTTGCCAACGCAGGGTGTGTATAGTTTCCAATAATGATAGTGGCTTGGCGATGTGGTGGCATTTTAAAATCGTCAGCCCGTAACTGAAGTTGATGATTGCAATATTGCTGATGTTTTATTCATAAGCCAAATTTATAACGTCAAGCTGGAACTGCTGCTGAGGCTTGCAAATAGATGATGTTACAATGTCCTGCCCAACTTGAACAAAGCCCCATGTTGTGTGCTGCTTTGTCTCACTTAATGTCGTAGTAAACTATTGTCCGATAGAAATAATTATAAGATGGGTCAAACTTCCGTCTAAAGCCATGCAGGTATTTGTAAGGATAGTTTGCCGTCATTGTGTCTGATTTACCTGCATGTTCAATCACAAGAGACTTGTCTGCGAACATGTAAAACGACTTCAAAATGTCACTTACATATACCGTTGATTTTGGTGGTACAGTCAGTGTCACTTTTCCGCTGTCGGAAGTGGCGGCAAAAGTGTCGTTTAGTTGCTTAATACTTTTTTTCTTGATGGGGATTATATTGTCCGTTGCTCTGACGGCAATAGTTCTATTAGAAATTGTGTCAAATGGAGCTTTGTAAATGAGCGTTAGCCGGGCTGTGTCAGCAGACATATTCCTGACAAAAATTTTATGGTCAAGTGGCGGACAACCGCAAAGTCCCGTTGCTATAACAGTAAGAATAAGTATATAAGGAAATCTGTCGAATTTCGTCATAAATTAAAAACTGATTGCAGTTTAAAGTTGCCCATGTTAAGGGCTTGCTGCTGTGCTGGTATTTTATAATGCCCAGACAGGAACTGAATCCCAATAGAATTACTGATGATGAAGATAAGAACTAAAGCCGAATAGAATTACGTCTGCCGGATATGGGCTGATAGCGATATGAAGTTGAGAATATATTCGTCGCCCCGCCATATTGCCAAACCTCTTGTTATGCGTTCGTGCTACAGTTCATTCAAACCATAACTATTTGAAGTTCCGACAAAGGTTGTTCATTGTCTGAATGTTAATAATAAGTAATTGTTCTTTTACGATAGCCATCTCTTGAGCCATCTTTTGAATGAAATTTATTTTGTTTAATCCAATTGCCTTCTAGATCATACTCATACTCGTATTTAGTATCCATTTTATCCTCTTGAGTCGGTGTTCCATAATATCCTTTTTCCTGTACAATGTCACCATAAGAATTATAAGTGGTTTCAATTAAACGACCACCCTCAAACAGATTGTTGCTGGGTTGATTTTCTATTTTTCTCACCAATTTTCCATTTTCATAATTATAAGTTTCCGTCAGATTCGTGTAATACATAACTTTTGTAATTATTTCTTTAGCTGAATTGTAAGTATATTGAATAGAATCAGTTCTTATTATCAAGCTATCCTTATCATAGAATTTGGTTTCAATTAAATCGCCTTTTGAATTATAGGTATATACACCCTTGTTTAGAAATTCATCTTTTACACCATAATAATAATCTGCAAGCTTTTTACCCTTTTTATTACGGACATAAATTGTCATATCGTATTGTTTGTTGTCGCTATCGAATCTTATGCTCTTAATAATTTGACTAAGAGAATCATAGGTATAATATGAATGATAATCTATTTTTCCATCTCTGAATATCTTTCTTTCTATTTCATTTCCCTTTGCATCATAAAAACGTTCTTGATAACCACTTACAACATTATCATAGTACTCTGTTATTTGAGTAATGTTACCATCGTTATCAAACGTAAAAACATCACCTTGTGTCCAACTGTTTGTGTTGTAGTTAAACCAAGTTTCAGATGTCTTTTGTACATTCCCTTTGAGATTATAATAATTTAAATCACTATTCGATGTTTGACCCTGTGTATTTAAAAAAAGACAAAGATGAATTAATGACGTTAAACCATATTTCATAAAAAATTTATGTTAAATAGTTTTTTTAATTTATTAACAGTATGATTATAAAAAGTACCGTCAATGTATGACGCAAAACTGAATGTTAGGCACAGTTATTATACTCTTCAATCAGTTTGTCAAAATTCTTGTTCTCAGTTTGCAAGTGTCCGGGTGAACCAATCTTGCTCATATAGTTCCACTTAGCTTTTTTGTCAATTGTCAAAGGGGTAATACGGTCACTAAGCGGATAAACCTGTCTGCCAAAAAGTTTAAAGAAATTATCCTCATAGATTTCAAAGTCAAGACAAGGGAATTTCTTTTGCAGGTTATAATCATAGTCCCATAGGTAAAGAACTTTGTCAGTATCGCACTCAATTATAAACAAGTCTCCTTCATCTTCATATTCTTTGGCAACTGCAATTCTCTTTGCATTTATGAGGCAGGTGTCAACCGTCCCTTGGTTTATAGTTGCGTTTAGGCGTTGTAAAAAGTCTTTCCCCTTTCTTCGCATTTTATATATTTCATAAGGTGTGAAAACAATAAACGCAAATGAAAAAACAGCAAGTGTCCCGAAAAGAAAAGTCCAAAAGCTGTCTGGCAATAATGTCGCTATATAGGTGAACCCTACCCCTAAAAGTCCTGCAATAATAAAGTGATAGAACCTTATTTTACCGCCGCCTTCTTTTTCTTTTTGGGTTTTCAAAATCTTTAAAAGTCGCAGTTCGTCAGGATAAAAACGTCTTGTTTTAAGAGGAATGTCCATAGTTGAAGTCTGTCCTTATAATTACGCCCAACGAACGGTACTGCTTGACGATGTGACGGTATTTGAAAATCGTCTTCCCGTAACCGATGCTAAATTTATAAATAAAAGTTCATTGTATATTCTATTGCTCGGCGTTATCCGTCAGCCGGAGCTGAAGCTGAGTAGCGAACAAAAAGCTGGGTATATGTTCGTCCAGCCGCCATATAGCCAAGCCGAATGTTGTAGGCATGTGCGTTTATTTCTTTCTTAAATTTCTGATCTCACTTATTAATCGGATAATGTCTTGCCGTGCATTAGCAATAAAGTCATAGTCAGCTATAGTTGCTCCGACCATCTCAATATCTTCACCTCTTTGCTCTTCTGTTCCCGTCATTATGAAGCTTGAGCCACTTTCGTGGTCTCTGCCTTCAATATAAGCTTTCCAAGGGCCTGCTTGAGCTGAGTTTGCTCGATCTTCAATTTGTATTAGTTCTTCTTCAGTTATCATTTGTCGAAAGAAATTATTAATGGTGTTAGGCTACGATCACCGTCTTTGTCGCAACCAAAAATAACCTGACCTGTATGATCATATATCCAGCACTCAATATCCGGGTTTGCTTGCACCCTTCTAATGCTGAACTCCTTTGCTTGTTCATAGGAATTGAATACTTCATATGCATCTTTACTGTCGTCACCAACCAAAAACAACGACTTGTTGTTCTTCAGTACATGTCCAGTTGCCAACTCGGCTTGTCCAACTGCATATTGATGAGGAGATAATTTAGGTTTGTCCATTTTGTCATTATTCAAAGACTGTTGCTATGGCATTTTATACAACGGGTTATGGATTGGCGATATGTAGGTGTCCTGTGTTCCGTTTTCCAGGTGCCGCTGCTGGTTAAAAATACAAAATCTCATTGCTTATTCTGTTATCCAATGCTAGTCGTCTGCCGAAACCGAAGCTGAATAATGAGCAAAAAGCTGAGAATATATTCGTCGCACCGCCATATAGCCAAGCCGAATGTTGGCAGTACTTTTATCTTTTCAAAAGCTATCCTGCAAGATTAAAACGTTTTCTGATTAATATTTATAATCATCTGCACTTGGATTGTACGTTTTCTTTATACCCTGTGGAGTGTTTTTACCGTCATATCCATATAGCCCATTTTCATGGATTTCAACAAATCTTTTATTTTCAAATTGCGGTGAGCTTGCTGTTAGAGTTGCGAAGGCAAGTAGATGTTTTTTATTGTTTAATTCCTTCATTGAAGAATTGTTGCAATCTAAATTATTGATATTTGCCTCATAGTCTAAGAAATAAATAGAAATGGATAGTTTAGAATTAAATCCCGCATTGTTACGAACATAGCTTCTAATGGAATCAAAATGGCTTGCATTGGTTGGGTCATAATTAGATACTGAAACGAAAATGCACCGATAGTTAACAGTAGCTAATAAACCTGAACCATCCATATTATCTTTCGTCCCAATAACAGAAAAATTTGGAGTCGTTTGTGCTTGAGAAAGAAGAGAAGAAAAAAATATGAAACTGGTGAAAACAATAACTCTTAACTTTTTCATTTTTGTTAGTATTTGTATTGATTGCCTACTCTATCTGCTTTTCAGCGTCCGCAGTCTTACTCTATTTATTTTGGGATTTTCTGACTGTCTCCCATCGGCAGTTGAACAATTGATATGTGTCTGTAAATTACTGCCAACGAACAGGGCTTTATGCAGGTTGGGAATTAGTATTCCGTCTGCCGGAACTGCTGCCTGGCTTTTTGATAAAGTTAAATATTAAGAACTAAAGTTGGGCTTTATTCGTCAAGCCCCGAACCGCAGTACAGCAGAATTACCGCTGGTGATTACTCCAATGTCAGCCCCGCTATTGGCAATACCAATGTTGGTTGCTGGCTTTTTTATTTCAGTCAAGTTGTATTTCAATTTTTCTTTGTTCTATGTCAATATTAAGTTTTGTGCCAATGTCAGAGTTAGGAAATGTATCAATAAAATCTAATTGTCTTGAAACTTTCCTTAAAGATTTAGAGCCAAAAAGCAAAGTCAATTCATATTCATCTTGTCCATTTTTGCCAACAAATGCTTTTAGTTTTAGTTTTCTATTGTCGGTTATAAATTTTGAAGTATAATTTATTTCACTTTCTGATGGTATAATTCCGTCACACCAAAAGCCTTTTGTATTTTCATTGTCAAGCTGTCTAAATGCCTCACAAATTTTATACTCTAATTCTTCGCAAAAACTCTTGTCCATTAATTTAAAATTTATATACTGTTTACCATTCAATTTGTTCAGTATATTCTTTGCCTTTGTAATGATTAAAATCGCAAACCTTGAAATATGATTTGTCTAAAATGTTAATTTCCCAAATTGATGAATTGTCAGCCCAAGGGTCAACTAAAATTTGAACACTATTTTTATTCGTTTGCCTAATCTTGCAAGCCCAATACAATTCGTCAGCTTTAATTTCAGTAGTTTCGTCCTGTGTCCTAATTATTAAAGTTGAACCACCTACAATACACCATTTATTGTCTTTGTCAATTAGTCCACAACTTGGGTCACCATACATATTACCTAACTCAAATCTATAATTGGTTTCTTTGTCAATCAAATATGCGTCTTCAAAGTTATGTCCAAGTATAAATTTATTTGTTTCGCTTAATATTTTGAAATTGTTGTCTATTGATTTTTTCATGTAGAATGTCTCTGTAAGCTTGTCACCAACGTTCTAGTATTTGCGAAGGTATTGAATTCATTGATTGTCCATACCGGTACAAATGCCCAATTGAAAATATTTTGTTGAAGTTATGTACAAAAGCTGATAGTTATTCGTCTGACCGGACTGAAGCCGGGATTTGCAATCAGCTGATGTTATAATGTCTTGCCCAACTTGCATAAAACCCGCTGTTATATGCCGTTTTCGTTATCTTACTATCTTCTGTGTCGTTATCAAACTGTGGCTATTATTAGGGTTCAGGATTATGAACTCTAATTCTTTAATATTGCTCAGATTGTCTATGTCAAGTGTATAAGCATGGTCAGCCACAAAATATCTTTTCGAATACCACTCCCATCCATCGTCTTTTTTAGTCATGCCATTATACTCAGCGACTGATAATAATTTGTTCAATTGTGTAATTTTTCCAAGAACTATTCTTGTCCCTTTATTTAACATCCAAGATTTATAGCCTTGTCCAAAGAACAAGATATTACCGACTTTAATTTCCATATCAAAACTATTTGCCGTATCAAGAATTGGGAAATAATAAAAGTCGCCGATTTTGTTGCTTTTGATTGTGTCGCCAGAAACAATAATTGAAATCTCTGTGTTTACAGATGAATCTTTTATGTCGTTTATATAAAAATCAAATTCATGCTTTGATTGAATTGGATTTTGTCCTAGAACAAAGTTTAAAGAAGATAGCAATAGAAAAATTGTCAAAGTTGTAGGGTGTCTCATAAATGGCATATAACCTCCGGGGATTTCTGCTGTGCTGATATTCCGTGATTCGTCAACCCGGTACACAAGCCCAATATTGTTACTAAAGTTGAAGTTATATTATTTTGTTGTTCCATGATTCTTCTGCTGGAACTTTAGCTGATTAGCGATTTGCAGTTGATGTTTTATTCTTCTGCCAGCATAGCGGAAAACCCAGGTTACATGCCGTTGTCAGAGTGAGTTTTCAAGAAATTATTTATATTCTTTTTCAAATAATTTATTCGTCTTTTGCCAACGAACATCATCTCATCTATTCCATTTTCAACGTTGTGGCACTTAGTAAGATAGTCACACGTAATGTCTAACGCAACTCCTTGCCCTAAAGAGATTATTTGAAGTTTCCTTTCTTTAGTATAACAACAAGACAATTCTGTTACAGCCTCACTAGGAGATAATCTATCGAATGACATTAATCTTTGTTGTGAACTTTTGTCTACGAGAGTCTTTCGCTTCTTCGTTAAGACTTCGTCACCATGATATTCTGATCGTCTCCCATATATCAAAATGTAAAATGGCTCAAAGTCAAGTCTTCTTGTTTCTATATCAATGTCAAAGTCTTCGTAAAAATTTAGTTGATTTTCGACCTTTGATAAATGCGAACGCCATTCGTCTAGTTGATTCTTCGCCTTCACGAAATGGGACGTAGGACTACCGTCCTTATTGTACAATTTCTTGCTTGGTGATTCAATTTCAATAAGCACCGGTGAAAAAACGATACTATCATACGACAGCCACATAAAATCAGGGATCCGAGTATTTAACCCTCTAATTTTAGGTTGGCTGATGAGACAGCCGTGAATTGGATCATGCCCTGTTCTTGCCTGTCCAAATTCACTGTGTGCGCCAGGAATAAACGAGACATTTCTTTCAAAGAAATGCTGAAATGCTTTCTCGTCGGAATCATTTTTCAACAATAATTCCTTGTAATATTTCAGTGATTCAGATGAATACTTTTTAAAATTCAATATATAGTCGTCCATCTTGTTAGGCGTTGAGGTAATGGCATGTAACGAACAGGGCTTTATGCAGGTTGGGAATTTGTATTCCGTCTGCCCATAACCGCTGCTGATTAAAAATATTTTGTTGAAGATAAGCACAAAAGCCGATAGATATTCGTCAAGCCGGAACTGCTGATGGGATTTGTACTTAGCTGATGTTACAATGTCCAGCCCAACTTGCATAAAACCCAATGTTACATGCCGTTTTCCTCTGTCAACATGAGCAACTTCATTTTTATTTGTTCTTTTATCTCATCATTATTGTCAAAGTAAAACAAGTCGAATGTGTCAAACAGTTTGATTGCTTCGTCAACTCTGTTTGCTTTGGCATATAAAAATGCCAAAACATATTTGGGGCTTGGAAAATGAATTTCATAGTATTTTCCAAAATTTACTTGTCGTTCTGCGACCTCAACAAGAGTTTCAATGCTATTAGCTGTCTCAAACCATTTAATAATCTTTTGTTCGTATCTATCGAAAAGTGACGCAATTGATTTTTTTGCAGCTTTAAAACCCCAATGAGTTGTTATCCCATTTTGTATTTGTCCACCCATAAATGAACTTGAATATTCATTTGTCCACTCAAAGAGATGATGCAAATACTTTTTAAGAGATTTATGGTATTCCAACTTGGAACGGTGGACGATTGGTAAAAAGTCAAAATTTACTCCCCATGTGAATGTTCCTGTCGCACCTTTTAATTGAGTATATGAGAAGCCATGCCTGATTTCTTTAAGCGTCAGTTCATGCCAGCTATAATTTGTCGCCTTACTCAAGCCTATTTGCTGAAGTTTTGGCGTTAGAGTTTCGTCAAGAATTTGTTGCAAAGTCTTGGCGTCAATTACAGATTTGTCGTTGCTGAAAATATTAAGCATGTGTCTAAATAAAATGGCATGTAACGAACAGGTATTACCGATGGTGGGGAAATAGTATTCCCGTCCGCCGGAACTGCTGCTTGGCTTTTTGATAAAGTTAAATATTAACAACTGAAGCTGGGCTTTATTCGTCAAGCCCTTAACCACTGCTGTTGATTGCTTCAATGTCAAGCCCTACTATTGGCAATACTCATGTTAGCGGTAGTTTTGTCGTCACTACTGTTTTTCATTGTTATAAAGATTAAAAGCCCAAGAATTAATAAGGAACCATTAACGCCTATAGATAGCCATATTTGCTGTGATTGCAAATTTGTTTTGCTATCCTGCATATATTTGAAAGCATACTGTCCCCAATTATTTAGAGCTCCGTGAGCTATCGAAACAATCCAAAGACTCTTAGTTTTTGTCCAAAGCCAACTTATAACTAATCCCGCGCCAAAAATTCCAAACGGATTAATCAATACTATTAAGTAAGTGGGCATAGCTTTCAAATATAAAATACCACTAAGCATAAAAGGCACATGCCACAAAGCCCAAATTAAAGAACCAATAAATATTCCTTTTCTTACATTGAATTGTTTTATTAATCTTGGGAGCATCCATGCTCTCCAACCTACTTCTTCTAAAAAAGCAAGAACAGATACGATAACAACACCCGTTAATGCGTTAATAAAAATTTTAAATATAAGCTCGCCTGAAGTTAAGCTACCCCAACCAAAGTTATTTGGAGAAATATATAAACCTTCCTCTTTTGCTTTCAACCAGGTTTGCCATGGAAAAACTCCGTTGTTTAGAAATTTTATCAGAGGAAGACAAGTAATATGTATCGTCACTGGCATTAACAATAACGCCAATACAAGCCAATAAACCGGCAACTTATTCCATTTAATTTCTTTTAGTACCGGCGCTTTAAACAAATTGGTCATAATGAGAACTGTTATTGCAGGAATTGGCATAGAAGCAAACTGTAACCAAATAAATTTGCTGTCGTGTCCACCTGTAAAACCAATAAACAATGAGAGAAGAATACTTAAACTAAAAGTGATTGCAATAAATACGAGTATGTTATTTTTTTCATTCATTGTAAAGATGAAAAAATTGTTTGGATTCTGTCATTGAAAATTACTGATAACGTTCCGCGTATTGGCGATGATCTGGATTTTTAGCACTGAACTTCAATCGAAGAACGAAAGTTGAATTTTATACTTCCGTTGATACGAAGCTGTTCAGCCCGCCTATTGCCAATACGATGTTAGCGGTATGTGCTATTTGTTCAGCGTTCTTAATGCTTTTTTTGTTATGTATTTCGTTTCTTTTGTGTCGCTTTCTTTTTCCCAACGTTTGCAAAGTCCCGTTACAAAATCTGGTTGCGTTTTACTTGCTTCATTCAGCCAATTTCCTACGCTGTCCTGAACGTATTTTGCTTTGTCAGATTTCAATGGTTCTAAAATGGATAAAGCCAATTCAGGATTTTGTTTAAGTTCTTCAATATATTCGCACCAAACTCCACGAGGTCTTGTTGCTTCTGTTGTAAATCTTCTGATATTTTCGTCTTGGTTTGTTGTCCACTTAGTAAGTATTTTGATACTTTCTGTAAGGTTTTGTGCAATTTTTGGTCTTACTGCCATCCAACAAATCTCTCTTACTCCAAAATGCTTGTCAGCCGAAAAAGGTTGAATTTGTTTAAGTGTTTCCGCTATATTCAGATTTTCATTTTTTCCGATAGTGTAAGTTGTCCAACAGCGAACAAGGTCGGCATTATGGTTTGACATAATTGCAAAAAAATCTTTGTCATTATTTTGTATTGTCAATTCAAAAAGTACTGTTCCGATAGTTTCGTTTATCGTGTTTACAGTTTGCTTTTTTAGCTGGTCTATTTTTGTCAGAATGGTTTTTAAGTAATCTGTCCGCTTATTTTGTTTGAGTAAATTTTCAAGCAAAAGTCGTTGGTCAACAGCCAACCACTCAACAAGATTTGCAGTTTCAATTTGTCCTGCGTTTAGTTGCTGTAAAATGTCGGTCGGAATGTCTTTTGTCGAACGTGCTCCTTTTCTCTTAATATCTGTCATTTGTTGATTTTATGTTCTTGCGTGCGGTCGGTCAGCATTATAGCTAACGGTTCAGGGCTTTCTGCTGTGCTGGTATTCTGTGATCCGTCAGCTGGTACATAAGCCCAATATTGTTACTGATGTTGAAGATATATTATTTTGCTCATCTGTGATTCGTCTGCTGGAACTAAAGCTGATTAGCGATTTGCAGTTGATGTTTTATTCATCAACCAGCATGGCAGAAAACCCAGGTTGGCTGTAGTATTTCGTTACACTTCATGAACCTCTTCTATGTTAAGTTCTTTAGTTATAGAAATGTAAGTAATTAGAATTAGGTCAACTGTATTAGCTATAAATAAAGAGACGATTACAAGACTTAAAACTAAGTCTGTCTTTTGTAAAAATGGAATTAGCATTACAAATATTGTTGCAATTAGAATACCTAAAAAAACAAGCATATTTATAAAACTTAATTTCAATGTTCGAGGGAACAAGTCGGAATTTAAATATGTCAAATATTCTACCCTATCAAATACATGGGATTCAAAATGAGAAAATAAATCTTTTATACTTTTTTTATAGTTGGTTCTGTCAATTTGGCTCCCTCTTATTGTCGCATATAATTCATCAATAAATCTCAAGTTATAACCATTTACACTATTGAAATTTACTATCTTATCATCTGATTGATCTAAAAAATAATGAAATGATTGAGTGTATTTTCTAAATCTTTGCAGCTCATTCAAAGTGTAATTATTTATACTAAAATCAGTAAAGAAATATATTACCTTGTCGTCATTCTCCAATCCTTTTAATGCCAAATATCCTTGTCCTGTGATACCACCAATATCTTGGTCTATTTTTTCAAATTCTTCATAAGGCCTTTTTGAAGAATCTTCTCCCCTGTATCTCTCATAGGTTAGATTTTTGTATTTCGAATCAATTACGCTTTTTACATTTAAATCTTTCAGTATCCAAAAGCTATGCATTCCTCTAATATGAAAAGCAATCTTCCTAAGATTTGTTATCATATTTGAGTATTTGTCAATAGTTCGTTTTCTTTCGTGCCGTATTGATTTTTCCGCAAATAGTTTCGAAAAAAGGTATGTTACTATTATTGCCAGAATGATGGATATAACAGAAATAATATTGCTTAAGATTTCTCCTTTCTTAAACGAACATTGATCAACATAATTGAATAGTACCCAAAAGGACAATGCAAGTACAAGCACAAAGCAAATGATTCTAAAATATTGCAAGGTGTGAGTTTTGAAGGTAATATTACAGCCAACGAACAGGAAGCAATGTTACCTGCTGTTTTGCCGACTTATTTCTTCCAATAAATAGTAAGTCTAACTCGATATGTCATTGATTCAAAAACCATATTTAATTCCGCATGCACGTCTTCTGTTTCCCACAATGTGTTTCTTGTAAAATATTTTCCTCTGTCAGAACTTACAGTCTTTGCCGCTGTGTCTGTTGAAGTTGGTGTGCCTAATTGAGATAAAAGGATTTTTTTAATTCTTTCATACTCGTTATTATAGGTGTCAAATTTTTTGCTTTCTTCTTTCCACATTTTTTGCTTGTCAAAAAAATTCCCATAACGGTCTTTTTCCCAATCATATGATGCAAGTCTTAGGATGGAGTCACTTGGCGTGTAGAAGTATTCTGCATAAATTGGAAGATATTCAAGAGGTTCTCTTTGTACAATTACTGGATTTGTTACCTGATATTTGTCCGCTAAAGGATAGTAATCTTTGGAAAGCGAAACATTTTGTGATAAAAACTTAGCGTTAGGGTTAATCTCATTTTCAAAGGCTATGACTTCTGAAATCTTTGTCTGCTTTGTCCAAATTTTTTCTTGTCCAAAAGTATTGGTCAAACTTAAAATGGTAATAATTGTAGAGATGAATTTTAATATCATTGAAGTGTTGGTTTAAAATTTCATGTAACGGCTATGGTATTGTCGAAGGCGGGGATTTTTAGTACAAAAGTTGAATCGAAGAATGAATGTTGAACCTTGCACAAATGCCCAATCGAAGCCGTTCAGCCCCGCTTTTGGCAATACCTTGTTATGCACAGTTTATCTTTTTGAGCTTTCGTAATATTTGTAAACAGTCGCAATCTGTTCCCATCTATTGTTTTCAAGTATATAGAATCCAAATTCCAACTGCGTGTAGTTAGTCCTATATCTTTTTTGGTCTAAATATAAAGCCATGGTTCCGTTACGGATGAAAATAGGTGTTGAAAAGGTGTAGACGATTGAACACATATTCTTTTCCTTTTCTGTTGGTAGATTTTCAGTTTTATCAAAAGTCGGTTGAATATCGCTTTGTTCTAATCGTCTTGAATAGGGAAAAATATTTTGTTCCCATCTAAAGTTTTTGAGTAACTCAAGCTCTTGAATAAGGTAATCTTGTTCGTCTTTGGAAATCGTAAACTTCTTTGTATTGTCACCTCGATACAGGAAATGAATGTCGAATGATTGATTCATTCTGATTGCATTAATAGCAGAGTCTAATAGCTTTGTTTCAACTTGTGCTGTGTAATACATTGAATCACATTCAAATCTTTCAAGTTTCCACCGATAAACCCAATCGGAATAAGGGTTTTCTATCAAATTATATTTGTTTTCAGGAATCTTTGCTTTTTCAGAATTTTCATTACTTGACTTAGCTTGTTTGTTAAGATGGTTAAAAGCGTCAATGCTTATTTTATCAAATCTTGTTTTTTTTTCTTTAAGTATTGTTTCTGCTTCCTTTAACTGTGCTTCATTTAGGTACTGTCTAATCAAATAACGAGTCGTAGTCGCATTAAAAGCTGGGTCATATGCTCCTGCAATTTCTGCCCAAACCAATGCTTGTATTTTGAACTTTTCATTTTCAATTCCTTTTTGAAAGTAATAAATCGAAAGGAGTCCCATTGCCTTGGAGTTGTATTTTTCGGCTGAACGAATTAGATACGTTTCAGCTAAGGAATCGTTTTTAATATTAGATTCAGGATTTAGATAGCAAAAACCGATTACAAATTCAGCCATTGAGTTGCCTGATTCTGCAAATGGTTTTAAGAATTTATAAGCCTTTGTATAGTCTTTAGAATCAAAAGCCTTTAATCCTTTTTCATAGTTTTTGTCCTGGCCGAATGAAAAGATTGAAGTCAGTAAGAATAAAAATGTCAAAATGTATGGTCGCATCTGTCGGTCTTTAAATTGCGCATAACGGTTGAGCATTTGTGTTTGTGGCGGAATTTGTAAAACGTCCAGCCGGGATAAATGCTGATTAAAGATATAAAAGTTCATTGTTAATTCTACAGCTCAATTTTTGATGTCTGGCCCGGAACCGAAGCTGATAGCGAAGTGAAGCTGAAGATCCGTATTCCGTCCGCCGACATAACACAAATGCACCTGTTATGTGCCGTGCTTCTGTCTGCCAGCACTAAAGATTGTTAGATTTTTTTACTTCGTTAATAATGTCGTCATTGGCTTTGTAGGTCCACTCAATTGTCAGTTTTTCCAACTTTTCGAGTTTTATATTATTAGGTTTTTTCTGAAACTCATTTTCTTTAAACGTATGAACTTTCGCTTTAAGCATTGATAGTTGTGCTTGTCGGTATTTGTCAACGGCTTTTATTAGTTTGTCAGCCGCAACATTTTTTTTAATTGCAAATACTAACTCCATTTCTCTTTTTGTCAGCTCTTCCTGCTTTTTAACTGGCTCTGACCTTGGTGGATAAATTGGCATTGCTGATTTCTTTCTTAAATGTTATGTGTCGTGCTGCTTAATAGTTTTTGTCAAGGTTGTAGTGATTGTCAAACCGTGTGCTGTGTCCGCTTGCTTATGACTTGAGCAAGAGTCCACCCGATACAAATGCTAAAATGAAAAACCAAAGAACAAAATTTGTACAAAAGCTGAACAAAGAACGTCAAGCCGATGTGGGCTTTGGGTCAAATCAAACCTAATTGATAAAGAACATTTTTACTGTCGCCTCAACGCTGGTGAAACTGTTGGGCAGTATGGCACATAACAAACAGGGCTTTATGCAGGTTGGGAATTAGCATTCCGTCCGCCGATAACCGCTGCTGATTGAAAATATTTTGTTGAAGTTATGTACAAAAGTTGATAGTTATTCGTCTGCTGGAACTGAAGCTGGGATTTGCAAACAGCCGAAGTTTGAACGTCCAGGCCTGCTTGCACAAAACCCCATGTTGTGCGTTCGGCATTTTGTCACTCGGTTTTCAAAAAGATTCCGTCAATAGTTGCGTTCATTCCAAATTGTCCGTCACAAAATCCTTTCGTGTATCTGATATATACAAATCCTTTGTAAAACTTTACACTAAATTCACAACTGTCAGTGTTAGGCATTTTGTAAATAAACTGTGTTGTATTAAGAGCAATAGTGTCATTCTCAATTTGTGCGATGTTTCTTGCAGGCTCTCCTGTAACTGAGGTAATACCAAAAGAGGCTTTTGAGTTGGGCAATTTAGTAATTTCAAAATCTCCTTGATAACCAGCTTCGCTATATTGATAATGATAATGTCCAAATATGTCTTGTAATTGTGTGTCCTTTGTATTTGAGTTAATAACTGTGTCTTTTTTTACAAGATTTAATACAAGTTCTTTTCTTGTCTTTGGTGAAAACCAGCTACCACTAAAAATTTTGTCTGTGGGCAATCCCGTAATAATTCCTGTAATGTTTCCTGATTTTTCAAACTCTAAAAGTCTGTAACTTTTATCATCTTCAATTGTCCCTAATAGCTTAATTGGTAATTTGTCTTTGGTGTTTAAATATGTAATTTCTCCTATAATTAAATTGCTGTCCAGCTTATAATGGAGAAATACAGGCGTTTTTCCATTTAATGTTCCTGTCCAACAAATTTCATTGTTGCTTTGATTTTGGACATCTGTCAAGAAAGATGGTTTGGCAGAAGCTAATGTGTCAGAGCTGCTAACTTTCTGTTGCTGATTGTTACAGGAAATTATTGTCAATAAAAGTATGTATATCCAATGTTTCATTTTAGTAGGATGTCTCTTTATGCTGATGCACAACGGGCAGGTATTAACGATGGTGTGTAATTAGCATTCCGTCCGCCGGAACAACTGCCTGTCTTTTTTGATAAAGTTAAATATTAAGAACTAAAGCTGGGCTTTGTACGTCAAGCCCGGAGCCACAGTACAACAGAATTACCGCTGCTGATTGCTCCAATGTCAAGCCCCACTATTGGCAATACCAATGTTGGCGGTCTGGGCTATTACTCCTAATGTCATTAATCTGCCTACCTTGTCAGCAGAAAGTTTACCTTTTTGAATTGCAATTTTTTGATTCCTTATCCATGTGTAAAGACTATTATATTTCCCATCAATTGTCGTTGGTATAATAGTTGAATTATTTTTAGCAATAAAGTTTTCAAGTTTTTTAAAAGTGTCTTCCCAGTTTCTGTCGATAAGTTCATCCAACGACCAATGAAAGCCTATTTTATTGAGTTTTTCAATTCTGTCTTGAGATAGCTCCCGCCGTCTTTGAGCCGTTTTTGCGTTCACCTGTCGTTGAGCCTGACACCATTCGTATAATTTTTTCTCAATGCCTTTGCTAAAAAAACTCGGCCATCTGTCTGGATTTCTTTCTCTGAATTTAATTAAAGCATCATATTTAAAGTTCCAAACATCTTCTCTCTTTTCTGTTGGCGATAAGTCAACCCCAAGTTTTAAAAGCAGGGATGTTTCATTGTCTGACAATTCTCCTTTTTTATGCTTTGCTCTTTGAACACTTAACCAATTATATAGTTCTTGATTTGATTTTTTAGTTGGAATTCTTTTATAAAACATTACAAATTCTTGAAGGTCTGAATATCGTTTATCCCAACTCTTTTCTTCAAAATAGTTTAAAAAATTAATTGACTGAAGTAGTTCTTGTTTTTCTTCAGGTAGTTCAAAAAATCTATTAAACTGCAATCTCGCCCAAGTGTACAACTCGTTTTTTGTGTCAGGGGCTTCATGATTTATTTGTAAGAAATTCTTTAGCTCTTCAAACCTATCTTTCCAATTGTCAAACTTACCCTCAAAATTGAACTCAATTTCTTCAAGCTTTGAAATCCAGTGTTCTTCAAGCAATTTTTTTCTAAATCTATGTCGAAGGTCTTGACACCAAATGCCTAACTTTTTTTCTGCTTTATCTGTCGCTTCGATTTGAGGCCAAGATTTGGGATTCTCATTTCTAAAAATAACTAAGTCATTTAGCTTCTGTGTCCATTTTAATTCTCTTGCTGATATTTTAACTATCGGTTCTTCGACAATTGAATTCTGAATGTCTTTTAAAAGCTCGTTGATTTCATTAATTACTAATTTTTTATCATCGGATAATGTGTCCCTGTGGAATAGGTCAAGATTTGAATTTAACCAGTGATAGAGAGTTGTTTCCTTATCATAGGAAGGAATTATTTTCTCTTCAAGCAATATTTTTTTTACTTCTTCTGCTTTGTTAAACCAATTAAACTCACGTCTGCTCCAAATAAAGCCAATGGAATCCAATTGCTCTACATATTTCTGGTCAAGACGATTTCTTTTATGCTCTGTCATTAAGGATGCCATCCAAGCATAAAGTTTGGGACTGTCACTTTTTTCAGGGAAGTAATTAAACTCATTTAAAAAGTTGCTTAACTCCTTAAAGTTCTTGTCGAATGTTTCTTTACGCTGAAGTTCTTTAATTTCTGAATGGTATCGCTTCATTCTAAATTCTCATTAGTAGTAGGGTGTGTCAAAAAGCCTTGCCGCTAACGAACAGGGCTTGCTGCTGTGCTGGTATTTGAAAATCGTCAAGCCCGGAACCGAAGCCCAATTGAATTACCGCTGATGAAGGTATGTACAAAAGCTGATAGTTATTCGTCCGGCTCGAACCGAAGCCTGGATTCGCAAATAGCTGATGTTACAATGTCCAGCCCAACTTGCATGAAACCCAATGTTAGCGGTAGGCAATTCCTGTCAATATGGTTTGAATGTATAAACAACTCGTAAAGCATTATCGTCTGCCCGCAAAATTCCTTTGTAGAAGTTATACCAGCCGTCCGTTGGTCCACCCTGCCCTTGATTTGTATGTATCATAAAATTGCCGTCTTTGTAACAGTAACCATCAACCACGACTGAATGTCCAAAGTCTTTTAGATTTGCGAAATGTAGAAAAACCGGTCGCTTGTTGTTTATTTCATTGTAAATTACTTTTTCAAGTTTCCCGAGAGTATTTGGCACAAGTTTGTGCCAGGCTATATAACGTTCTACTTTAACTTTATAATGCTGCTCTAATAAACTTGCAGATGCCAACTTGTTCATATACCTATCTGTACCAAAGTCTTTTTGAACTGCTAACGCTGCATAATAATTGTACTTCGCTAACTGGTCAATTGTTTCCTGTGAAGTTGTTGTGTCAATTGTCTGCGAAAATAAATTGAAGTTGATTTGTGAGCTATCCAGGTTTTCGTTGATTTTATAATTTTGCCGCGAAGTGTATTCAATGTGTCCGTAGGGCTTTAATTTGTGATAATATACAATCTGCGCTAATGCCGTACTCCAACAGCCCGTCCTTAAAGAGTCTGGCGTGTATTTTTCAAAGCCGCCCATTTGCTTCCAGTGTGTTTTCGTCAAACACTCGTTGTCCGACATACATTTTGATTTGTCTGGGAAAAATGGAAACGAAGTACAGGCAAACAAATATGTCAAACCTAATACTCCTAAAATAGCCACTGTGATTTTATATTTTCTCTTCATAATTTTTTAGGGTGTCGCCGTATGCTTACCGCTAACGGTTGAGCATTTGTGTTTGTGGCGGAATTTGGAAAACGTCCCGCCGGGACAAATGCTGAATAAAGATATAAAAGTTCATTGTTAATTCTATAGCCCAATTTATAACGTCCGGCCCGGACTACAGATGATAGATAGGTGAAGCTGAAGCTGCGTATTCTGTCCGCCGACATAACACAAATGCACCTGTTAGCGGTTGTTTTGTCCACCTACACGTTTGGTAAGTCCGATTGCAAGGTTTATTAAATATGTCAATTGTCCTGCAACTAATATAAACGCAAAAACAACAGCTGTCGTTGTCAACTTGCCAAAAAATTGATAAGTCTTAGATTGTCCAATATCGTAATAACGCCTTGGCATTCCAGCAAGCCCTTCATATGCATTCGTCAGAAAATAAGGAATTGTCAGAATGAAAAAGCATCCAACGATTGTGAATATGATGTGTATCCAAATAAGTGTCTTTGAATACAAAATATTTTTTGTCACTAAATACTGTAACCAAATTACTAAAAGTGTGACGGAAAGTGTCCATACAAAGTACGTCAATGGAAATACAAAATATGTGTCGCGCATGTGAATGTCCATTACAGAGTTGAGGCTAAACAGTCCAACAACAAAAAGTAAAATGGCTGTCCACAAAAGTAAATTGTATGGTCGTTGTCTTAGTCGCAAAATGTTGGTCGTTAAAATAACCGCTAACGAGCAGGGCTTTATGCAGGTTGGGAATTAGAATTCCGTCTGCCGATAACCACTGCTGATTGAAAATGTGTGGATGAAGTTAAGTACAAAAGCTGATTGTTATTCGTCTGACCAAACTGAAGCTGGGAGTTGCAATTAGCTGATGGTACAATGTCCAGCCCAACTTGCATAAAACCCAATGTTGGCTGTTGTTTTTCTACCAGTCATGTTTTGCGATAATGACGCAAATATAAGTTTGATACATGCTGCCAGTATCTCTCCTCGTAAAGCCAATACCAATGTCAGTCAATGTTGAATTCCAATTGTCCAGCCCCAATAAATGTTTTCTGTGTCCTAAGAATGGTGTTATACTGTCTTTTACTAAATATTTGATAGCTTCTTCACCAGTTGCAATGTTTGCAGTTAACGATTCAAAATAGTTGGCATCTTTTGTTTGAGTCCATTTGGGATTTAGTTTATATCCTGCTTTGTTAATGAAATAATTTATTCCAAATCCACCAGGGTCAACATGTCCAAAGTAATTTCTATTTGCCATGTCAAAAGCTTTGGCTTCCGCAACTTTTGCTAATGTGTCGTTCCATTGCAATAGAACTGTTGATATTTTCAAATCTTTATCAAAGTGTAACTGTTGAAAATACTTGTTAGGATACTTTCTAATGTCTTGCAAAGCGACAAATGCTTTTTTAGCCTCTTCTTTATCTATGGTAATAGATTTGTCTGTCCTGAAAGAGGTTAAAACAAAAATCAAGATAATGAATTGTACCACTGTCTTCATAAAGGAACTGTCTCAATAAAATAACAGCC
>JAHBTJ010000011.1 GCA_019638595.1 Chitinophagaceae bacterium | reverse complement strand
GTTTTATTTGCCCGCCGCGGCGGGCTACCCTTCATATAAAGTGATCAGGCTTAAGTTGACGTCTATGCCTCACAGGACGCTTATATATTTTACAGGATCAAAAACCTGCATTTTTAACATAAAAATCAGGCCGGAGAAGTTTATTTTGCAGTATGAAAAAATATTTGATACTGCTTATGCTTTCAGTTACCGGCTTTGTGCAGGTACAGGCGCAGGAAGAAGACGTACAGGAGCCCCCGGCCCAAAAAGGATTTGATAAATCGAAGCTGTTTTTCGGAGGGAATTTTGGGTTGAGCTTTGGCAACAGCACATTCATAAATATTTCTCCCCAGGTAGGCTACAGGTTCAACCAATACCTGGCGGCGGGTGCGGGTGTAAATTTTAATTACAGGAGCTTAAAAACCGAATACAGCGGTGGAATAACAGAAAGAGAAAGGTATGGCTATGGAGGATTAAACATTTTCGGACGGTTCTACCCTATTCAATATATACTTATCCAGGCGCAGCCGGAAATAAATTACAATTGGGCTTCTTACAGCATTACAGGTTCTCCTACTCAAAAATTGCCCGGACTGCTCGTTCCCTCCCTGCTGCTGGGCGCCGGGGGAGCGATCCCCGCAGGCGGAAGAAACGGGGCATTGATCCTTATGCTCCAGTACGACGTGATACAGGCGGCAAGAAATCCCTATGGCAATAAAGTATTTTTCTCATTTGGATATAATTTTTAATCGCTTCCAAAACAACATACCTATAATCAAATTCCGGGACAGAACTACCATCATAGCGTAGGTTAACCTGCCCGGTTAACATTTAATACCCCTGAAATAATCAAATGAATACCCCCGCTTAACATTTCCTACCCCAATTATAAACAAATCACCCACCTGTTTATATTGAGCGCTTTTTATTTTTGAATTGTTTAAGGCCGCCCTTTATTAAGGCGGGCGTTTCACTAACAGCATAGTACCATGACGATCGCTTTTGCCAAAACAATTCTTCGCATATGCTTTATTCCCTGCACTATTATATATTCTCTTTTACTAATATTCTCTTCCTGCAATAAAAAAGTAAATATTACAAAATTAAATAACGGTATCCTGGTTGAAATTGACCACCCTGCGCGGAGTGCGGCAAAATGGATACAGTTGAAAGCCATCTCCCCTAAAATTATAAGGGTTACCGCGGGAATGAATAATAATTTTAATGCTATCCAAAGCCTGATGATTGACAGCAGCGCCCTGGGAGAGGTATCATGGCAAACGCTGCAGGCGGGCAACGAGGTAATACTGCAAACCGAAGAGCTCTCGGCACATCTCAATATATATTCCGGCGAAGTATTTTTTACAGATAAAAACGGCAACAGCATCCTCCGGGAAAAATCAGGCGGTGGCAGAACCATTACTCCGGTAGAGATCGCCGGTAAAAAACTATACTCGCTGAGCCAGGTATATGAATCGCCAGAAGGAGAGGCATTTTACGGGTTGGGACAACCTCAAACCGGGCAAATCAATTATAAAGATGCAGACGTAGACCTTATCCAGTATAATTCAATAGTAGCAGTGCCATTTGTTGTTTCTTCCCGCAATTATGGTATTTTATGGGACAACTATTCCATTACCCGCTTTGGCGATAACCGGCCGAGGCAACAGCTATCAGGCTTCAGGCTCACCGGTAAAAACGGGAACGGAAAGGGGCTTACCGCTACTTATAGCAACAGGAATGATTCAACGCAAATATATATGGTGCAGGAAGAGCAGGGAATTGATTACGGCTTCCTGCCCGATCTTGAAAAGATCCCGGCTTCCTTTCCTATGAATGCAGGAAAGATCACCTGGGAAGGATTTATCAGCGCCGACACAACAGGCGATCATACCTTTTATTTCCGGGGATCGGGTTATACCAAATTCTGGCTGAATGGAAAGCTGTTGCTGGATAAGTGGAGAGAAGGATGGAACCCCGGCCCGTCTTACTTTAAACAATACCTCACCAAAGGAGCGCCCTGCCATATTAAGCTGGAATGGATACCCGAATCAGCCCAGGCATTCGCTTCCCTGCAATGGCTCAGCCCCACTCCCGCTGAATTAGTAAATAAATTTTGTATTTCATCCGAAGCCGGTGAGAACCTGGATTATTATTTTATATGTGGGAAAAATACAGATGAGGTGATCGGCGGTTACCGGCAACTGACAGGCAAGGCTACCCTGTTGCCGGAGTGGGCGCTTGGTTTCTGGCAAAGCCGCGAAAGATATAAATCGCAGCAGGAAATAGAAAATACCGTTGCCGAATTCAGGAAAAGAAAAATAGGGCTGGACAATATTGTGCTGGACTGGAGCTACTGGAAAGAAGATGAATGGGGCAGCCAGGAATTTGACAGTGCCCGCTTTCCGGATCCTGAAGGCATGATCAAAAAGCTGCACGAGCAATACAACACGCATTTCATGATCTCCGTATGGCCAAAGTTTTACGAAGGTATTGCCAGCTATAAAATGTTTGACGACAACAACTGGCTGTACAAGCAAAACATAAAAGACCAGCAACGCGATTGGATCGGCAAAGGATATGTATCTACTTTTTACGATGCCTTTAACCCCAACGCGCGCAAGGCGTTCTGGAACCTGGTTGATAAAAAGCTGTTCAGTAAAGGAGTGGATGCCTGGTGGCTCGATGCGACAGAACCGGACATTCTCTCCAACGCTTCTATTGAAAAGCGTAAGGCGTTGATGGCCCCAACCGCGCTTGGCCCGGCTGCACAATATTTTAACGGTTACGCGCTTCAAAACGCCAGGGGCATTTATGAAGGACAAAGACAAACAAAACCTGATCAGCGCGTTTTTATACTTACCCGTTCTGCTTATGCAGGCATGCAACGGTATGGAGCTGCTACCTGGAGCGGAGATATTGCAGCCCGTTTTGATGAACTGCAAAGGCAGATCCCCGCAGGTATAAATTTTTCACTGTCGGGACTTCCCTACTGGACAAGCGATATAGGCGGTTTTTTTGTAGAAGACAACTATGATAAGCCGGCCCCGCAGGGCGAGGCGCTGGAAGAATGGAGAGCGTTAAATACAAGATGGTATCAATTCGGAGCATTTTGCCCTCTGTTCCGGTCGCATGGGCAATACCCCTGTCGTGAAATATACAATATAGCCCCGGAAAATCACCCGGCTTATAAAAGCATGTTGTACTATAACCAATTGCGCTACCGGCTGATGCCGTATATTTACTCAATTGCAGGACATACCTATCATAACAATTACACGATCATGCGTGGCATGATCATGGATTTTGCAACCGACGCCAACGTAAAAAACATTGCCGATCAGTACATGTTCGGCCCTTCTTTATTAATAAACCCGGTATATACCTACAAAGCAACCGAACGGGAAGTATACTTACCCGCCGGGCAGGGCTGGTACGATCTGTACAACGGAGCTCATTATTCGGGCGGGCAACGCATCCGGGCTGCAGCTCCGTACGAAAAAATACCTGTATTTGTAAAAGAAGGCTCCATCATTCCTGTTGGTCCGGTTTTGCAATACAGCGGTCAAAAAAAAGCGAATGACATTACCTTATATGTATACACAGGCAACGACGCTTCGTTCAATTTATATGAAGATGAAGGGATCAACTACCGGTATGAGCAGGGAAAATTCAGCAACATACCCATAACCTATAACGAAGCCGGTAAAACAATCACCATCGGTAAGCGGGAAGGAGCATTTGAAGGCATGCTGAAAAACCGGATTTTCAGGATCGTGTGGATAACCAAAGAAAAAGCAGCCTCTCCCGACGATCCTGTTACAACCGACACGGCTATAGCATATAACGGAAACGAGCAAACGATAAAAATGAATAGTAAATATTAACAATTAAATATTTCAAAACCATAATTGCACACATATGAACAAAAACAAAACAGCGGCAAAAGCGAGATCTCTGTTATGTTCTCTTTTGCTGCTACTGCTTATTACTACTGTGTATGCCCAAAACGGCAACCGAACCATAACGGGTACGGTAAAAGACAACAACAGCAATCCCATACCCGGAGCAACCGTTGGGGTTAAGAATACAAAGATCATGACAGTCACCAATACGACGGGTGTATTTTCTTTAAGTATTCCAGCTAGTGCAAAAACACTGGTTATTAGTTCCATAGGCATGAAAGCGAAAGAAATAAGTATCGGTTCAGCAGAAATTATAGAAATAACGCTTGAGTCCATTGCACAAAACTTAAACGAAGTGGTGGTTATTGGTTATGGCACAGCTAAAAGAGCCAATGTTACTTCTTCCATTTCGTCGGTAAGTGCGAAAGACATCAAAGACTTACCTGTAGCCGGTGTTGACCAGGCAATACAGGGTAAGGTTGCCGGCGTAACAGTTACCAACAACAGCGGACAACCCGGTGGTGGTGTAAACATCAAAGTACGTGGTGTTACTACTATCAATGCTAACGATCCTTTGATTGTAATTGATGGAGTTCCTTTCATGTCAAACACTAAAAACAGTTCAGGATATGCCGGACTAGGTGGTTCTGATGGACAGACAGGTAACAGTGTAATGGCTACGCTCAATCCCGGGGATATTGAATCAATAGATGTGTTGAAAGATGCTTCCGCCCAGGCAATATACGGCTCTCTTGCCGCCAATGGCGTAATATTAATTACAACCAAGAAAGGAAAAAGCGGCGAAGGAAAAATAAACTACGATGTGTATCTCGGTCAGTCTCGTGTTGCGAATAAACTTGACCTGATGAATCTTAAAGAGTTTGCCCAATATCAAAATGAGGTGGCTCCTATAGTTGGACTTACCCCTTCTGAGGAATTTAAAGACCCTTCATTATTAGGAAAAGGAACCGACTGGCAGGAAGCGATGTTCCGTATTGGCCAGGTGCAAAATCACCAGTTAAGTTTTTCCGGTGCAAAAGATAAAACAAGCTATTATCTTTCATTAAACTATTTTGACCAAACAGGTATTTTGATCGGCTCGGATTTTAAACGCTATTCAACAAGGTTCAGCCTCGATCATCAATTAAAAAACTGGATAAAAGTTGGGGTAAGCGCCAATGCTTCAAGAAGCGAACAAAATGTAACATTAGCCGATGCTGCGGAAGGAACCATCTGGTGGGGTGCGGTGCAAAGCCCGTTGATACCGGTAAAAAACATTGATGGAAGCTGGGGCGGCGGTAATACTATCGGAGGTTTTCAATATGGACAGGATAACCCAATTGCGAGAAGCTATTACCGGGGCAATAAATCCGTAAGCTCGCAGGTATTTGGTAACATATATGCTGATATTGAATTTATCAAAGGGCTTTCGCTGAAAAATGAAATTTCATATTCGCTCGGCCTGAATAATAATACTGCGTTTCAAAAGTCGGGCAATATCGGTAATACAAGCCTTAGAAGCCAGTTGTTCGATGGCCGTGGCAACAGTTATTACTACGCCATCAGGAATTATCTTAACTATAATAAAACGCTTGGTAAGCATAATATTTCTGCTACCGCAGGTCATGAAGCACAATACTCTTACTACGAAGGCATCAATGGTAAAAAGGTAGATCTTCAAAATAATATACTTGATCTTAACTCCGGCAGCAGCGACAGAACAACATGGGAACTTGGCGGAGGAAAGAGCCAATGGGCAATGGAGTCTTATTTTGCAAGAGCAGGATATACTTATGACAACAAATACTCATTGCAGGTAAGTTACAGGGCAGATGGTTCTTCAAACTTCGGACCAAATAACAAATGGGGATACTTTCCGGGAGCTTCTATAGCATGGACAGTAAGCAATGAAAACTTTATGGAGGCACTCAGACCAGCTTTAAGCTATCTTAAAATAAGAGCAGGTTATGGTGCTGTGGGTAATCAAAATCTTCCTTCCGGCGCACAGAACCCTCCATACACTTCTGCTATAGGATTCTGGACAGGCCCTGTTGGTTTCGGCAACTCAAGCTACCTGAATGGCATTACCAATCCTGATCTCAGTTGGGAGTCTGTTGTTACTAAAAACCTTGGTGTAGATCTCGGCTTTTTTAGCGGAAGGATAGATTTAACAGTAGATGTATACAGGAAAACAACCACAGACATGTTGTTGTTCTTAACCGGGCCGAGACTGATTGGTGTAGGTGATCAGTGGGATGATTTAAAAGCGCCTATAGGCAACGTTGGCCAAATGTCAAATACAGGTATAGATATCAGTCTTAATACTACTAATATTCAAAATAAAAACTTCACCTGGAAAACCAATATCATTTACTCGCAGTTCAAAAATAAGCTCGACAAAATGGCTAATTCCACTGCAGGTTTAACAGGAAAATTGTACTATGATAACTATACCGTTACTTATACTAATCCGGGTTATGCGGTTGGTTCATTCTTTGGTTTAAAAACGGATGGATTATTCAGAACCATGGATGAGCTCAATAACAGCAAGGCGCAATTTGGTTATACTGTTGATGAAACACATACCTGGCTGGGAGATATGAGGTTTAAGGATGTAAGCGGAGCCGACGGAAAACCTGATGGCGTAATTGATGCCAGCGATATAACCTATATCGGAAGCCCCCTTCCTAAATTCACTTATGGCATGACAAACACTTTCCAGTTCAGCAATATTGATGTTTCAATATTCCTCCAGGGAAGTTATGGTGCAAAAATTTTCAACTTCCTGCGCTGGCAGTTGGAAAAAATGGATAATCCATATTACAACCAGATGCGCACCGTTTTGGACAGGTATACTGCTGATAATACAGATGGTAAACTTCCACGGTTTACTAATACCAACACCAACAACGTATATATGTCTGACAGGTATGTTGAAGATGGTTCTTACCTGCGTATACAAAATTTCACTGTTGGCTACCGTTTACCACAGGAACTTACCCGTAAGGCTTTGATCAACAATGCAAGAATTTATTTATCCGTACAAAACCTGTATACTTTCTCGAAATACAGTGGTTATGATCCTGAGGTTGGTGCATTCAATAATAATATAAGGCTGATGAATGTTGATGCCGGGCACTATCCTAACCCAAGAACATTTACCGCGGGCATTAATATTGAACTGTAACAATTGCTTCACACAAAAATGATTGAAATGAAACATAAAAAAATAATTGCCATAATCGTTTTGCTGGCGGGGCTGTCATCTTGCAAAAAAACGTTTATTGACAGGCCATCGCTTGATGGTACTACACTTGACAATTACTATAATACTGCAGAAGAAGTACGGGGGCTTACCAGTACATTATATGGCTTACCCTGGAGTGGTTATGAAAACAGGGCAATGGATGCCATTGGTGATGTAATGGCCGGCAATGAATATACCGGCGGTAATGACGACCCTCCTTTTATTAATTTTTCATTCGCCGCTACTTCTGTTCGCATTGCAGACGCATGGAAAGTGTTTTATAAAATAGGAGGATGGACAAGTGAATATATTAATGCGCTCGAGCAGAAGAAAACAATGGGGGGCGATGCATCATTTATTGACCCGGCTATTGCAGAATGTCATTTCTTCAGAGGGACAGTATATTTTTATATTGGACGCATCTGGGGTGATGCGCCGATCATAACAGAGCCTGGTAAAACAGCATTGGAAGGCAATTTCAATATTCCAAGATACTTTAAAGCTGATGTATTAAGATTTGCAAAAGAAGAGCTGGAATTAGCGGAAGCAGACTTACCGGAATCTGATCCGCAGGCAGGAAGGCTTACTAAGTACAGTGCAAAAGGAATGCTTGCTAAACTGCATCTTTACAATAAAGATTACACAAATGCAAAAGCAAAAACTGAAGAGGTAATTAACTCGGGTAAATATGATTTATTCAGTGATTATGCAGGCATGTTTATGTCGAGCGCAAATAATAATAATATCGAATCGTTATTTTCTATCCAGCATCAGCTTACAGGTAATCCCTGGGGTTCAGGCAATCAAAAAAATCCTGACAGGGGACCATCAAATATGCAAACCTCGGAAGCCAGCATGTGGGAATTGTATACACCGTCTATGGATATATTGGGCTCTTATGAGTTTGGCGATTTAAGACGCAAATGGTCTGTCATGGAGCATGGATGGAGCCAGCTTAGCTGGAAACCAAAACGTGACGGCAATGACGATTACAATAATTTCATGGCAAACGGATATGTTTACGATACTTTACAAGCTACCGATAAAGGAGGGCAAAAAAATAGTACCAGGTCTAATATCGCTAAATATGTAGTTGGTCCAGGGTCCGCATTTGGCGGAGAAGCGGTATTAGGTATGAATACAGGCATAAATACGATGATGTTACGCTATGCAGATATTTTATTGATTTATGCAGAATCGGTACTCGGCACTTCTGCATCAACCAACGACCCGCAAGCATTAGCCGCTTTTAATAAAGTGAGAGCCAGAGCTAACCTTGCTGCAAAAACCAGTATTACCAATGACGATATATTACGTGAACGAAGATCAGAATTTGCTTTTGAAGGGGATTACTGGTTCGATATACAAAGACAGGGATTTGCAAAGGCTAAACAGATTATTGAAGCGCAAAACAGGGGTACATTCGACTCTCAAAACCGTGTAACGTTTACAGAGAATTATATGTACCTGCCTATACCCGCGGGAGAAATATTACAAGACCCGGAATTAGCTAAAGACCCGGTAAACTATTATTAATTGTTTAACAAAGCATATTATGAAACAATCAATTTTTTATTATAAATACTGGACATTCATAACGTCTTTCCTTCTATTGTTGGCAGCCTGTTCAAAAGAAGATACCAATGATGGCAGCCCGGATGTGAAGCCAGGCAGCATGACCTTTGCTTCCATTAATACGGATTCGGCAAGCGGGGGTTCAATGTTAACGGTACAAGGCAGTGGTTTAGGCAGTATTCGATCAATTATTTTTGATAAGAATAATGCGCCTGCCGGTTTTTATTCAACATTGAATACTGATAAGGCAATTCTGTTCAGAATACCTGACACTGCTGCCGGTGGGGAGCAACAAATTGTACTAACAAACAGTGTTGGAAAAACACTTTCTATTCCTTTCAGGGTGTTAGCTTATCCAAGTGTCAATTCAGTATCCAATTACAATTTCACTGAAGGATCAGAAATAACTTTAACAGGGCTCAATCTTGCCGATGTAACTTCTGTTACATTCACCGGCACTACTACTGAAATAGAAATTGTTTCTGCAGAGTCAAAAAACCTTGTAATAAAAATGCCTGCTGCAAATACAATTAACCGGGCAGCACTTAACATAACAAATGCAACAGGAACAATTACAACAACACAGGAGTTTGTAAACATTGATAATGCTTACCAAATCTTCACTGATGCGTATGGCGATGGCTGGAGTGATAATTCGTGGGGAGATGGTGGAAAGATCAGCACAGAAATATTTAGAACAGGTACCGCATCTGTAGGAAAAAAATATGCGAAGGGCAACTGGCATTTGATCAATTTTGTAAACTGGTGGCCTGGTTTAGCAAATGATCCTGCCTATAAATACCTGACTGTTTGGGTTAAAGGCGCTTCCCAGGACTATTCACTGTATATTACCGGTGATAAAACGCCTGGAGCTTTTGGAGATTATATTGAAGATAATAGAATTGATGTGCCCGCTAACGTGTGGTCCTATTTTAAAATTCCTTTATCAACGCTAAAGCTATGGAGCCAGGGTTCTCCTTTACAACAATTAGCATTCAGGATTCAAGGACCTGAGTTACAAGACGAAACATTTTATTTTGACGATCTTTTATTAGTAAAATAAAAATTATTCACTTAGAAGAACCAGCCCGGCTCTCATAAAACATGCTGAGCCGGGCATTTTTCAACAGCATATGCTGTTGTGCAATTTCTACGAAGTAATAACAATTTATGAAATCAAGTGTCTGCATATTGTCCTGGTGGGTTGCTGCAACGTTATCTCTCTCCTGCAAAAAAAACAACACACCGCCGGTTACGCCTGACCCTCCCGGTAGCGGAACGGATACAACAACGGTAAAACCCGTTACCGATCCACCGGTAGCAAACACCATTGATTTTTTCCTTAACGACTGGCAGGCGAAAACATTTACAGCTCCTGAATTTACAGAAGCCGCTATACCGGCATCTGCCAATGGCAATATTGTAACCGTAGATGCATCGTCTGTCATTACTAAGATACCAACAACCATTACCGGCCACAATGCCAATACATGGATGACATCAATGGTGGATCAGCCTTTATTCATGAATCATATCACCAACCTGCAGCCGCACGTTATCCGTTGGCCGGCAGGCAGCGCCAGCGATGTTTATTTCTGGAATCAGCCGGAGGGCTCAGCTCCCGCAGATGCGCCTTCACAATTGATGAATGCCAATGGAAGCCTGGAAAATGCCGGCTACTGGTATGGCAAAATAAATAATGGCTGGAGCGCCAGTACTGATCAGTATTATGAAATGCGCAGGCAAAGCGGCAATAATGAAGGCGTGATTACCATTAACTATGGCTATGCCCGTTACGGCACAAGCGCTGATCCCGTTGCCGCGGCTGCGCATCTTGCCGCTGATTGGGTTAGATATGATAATGGAAGAACCAGGTACTGGGAAATAGGCAACGAAAGTTTTGGCGACTGGGAAGCTGGCTATCGCATTGATGTTTCAAAAAACAAGGATGGTCAACCGGAATATCTTACCGGGAAATTATATGCGCAACATTTTAAAGTATTTGCAGATTCCATGCACAAAGCCGCCACTGAAATTGGCAAAACCATTTATATAGGCGCTGTAACTTATGACGCCGCCACAGAAAGCTGGCAAACCAACACCGTTAAAACATGGAACCAAACCATGATACCGGAGTTGAATGGCGCGAATGATTACTATATAGTACACAATTATTTTACGCCTTATCAAACCAACTCCTCTGCCGCGGATATACTGAATGCGGCCCTTACCGTTCCTGAAAAAATGATGGGCTTTGTTACCCAACAAATACAAGACTATGGCGGGGCTATTAAACCTATAGCGTTAACAGAGTGGAATATGTTTGCCGAAGGTTCCAAACAACAGGTATCGAATGTAAGTGGTGTATTTGCCGCTATTGTGCTGGGGGAAGCTATTAAAAACAAGTACGGCCTGGCAGCCAGGTGGGATCTGCTGAACGGTTGGGCAAACGGGAACGATCATGGTTTATTTAGTGATGGCGGAGAGCCGAACATTCCTAAATGGACGCCCCGCCCTTCTTTTTACTATATGTATTTTTTTCAGAAATTATTAGGCGATCGCATGGTACCTGCCAATATCGAAGGCAGCAATAATATTAAAGCGTATGCCTCTACTTACAGCTCAGGGCAAATTAACGCAACGCTGGTGAATACCGGAACAGCGCCTGTAACGGTTGAATTGAAATGGAAAAATTTCAAGGCCGGAAACAGGTTTTACTGGTACAGTATTGAAGGAGGGAACGACAATGGCGAGTTTTCAAGAAAAGTAAGTATAAATGGAAGTAGTACAGCGCAGGAAGCCGGTGGACCTGAAAACTATGCTTCCATTAAAGCCAGGTCGGCCGCTGCCACGAACGGTGTAAAAGTAACAATACCGGCCAGGGGCGCTATTGTAATGGTGGTTGATAAAAAATAGGAACCTTATAAAAACTAAACAGGTTACAATGAAAATTACCGGAATTAGTTTGCTGGTGATGATCATGTACGCATGCGTTAGCTACGCACAAACTACAGGCATTCACCTGAACCAGGAAGGGTTCTATCCGCAGTCGCGAAAAATTGCAGTCGTTACCGGGTTACATAGCGGCAATGATTTTTTCATTGTATCAGGCTCCGCTCACGACACAGTGTACAGGGGTGTTTTATCAGACACTATATCTTCCGCATATTCCTCCGCCCGTACCCGTATCGCCGATTTTTCATCCTTACAAAAAGAGGGAGATTATACGTTGCTGTATGGCAAAACACAATCACCTGTTTTTCATATAAACAAACATGTGCTTAACGAATTATCAAAAGCAGCTTTAAAAGCCTACTACTACCAGCGTGTATCAATGCCGCTGGAAGCGCAGTATGCCGGCATATGGAGCCGGCCGGCAGGGCATAAGGATGACAGCGTACTCATTCATCCATCGGCCGCCGGTAAACAACGCCCGGCGGGCACCGTTCTTTCCTCTCCCGGTGGCTGGTATGATGCCGGTGATTACAATAAATACATTGTAAACAGCGGTATCACCATGGCAACTTTGCTGTCTGCTTACGAAGACTTTCCTCCATACTATAAAAAACTATACCTGAACATCCCGGAAAGCGGGAATGATATACCGGACATACTGGATGAAGTATTATATAACCTGCGCTGGATGCTTACCATGCAGGATCCGGCCGACGGTGGAGTATACCATAAATGCACCAATGCGAAATTTGATGGAGTGGTGATGCCGGGCGTAACCAAAGAGCCCCGGTATCTTGTTCAAAAAAGCACGGCGGCAACGCTGGATTTCGCGGCGGTAATGGCGCAGGCTGCCAGGGTTTATTCAAAGTTCACCTATCAACTGCCGGAACTGGGCGACAGTTGCTTAAAAGCGGCATTGTACGCCTGGCAATGGGCTGTTAGCAACCCGTCTGTTGAATATAACCAGTATGAAATGAATAAAACATACAGTCCGCCTGTAACCACAGGAGCATATGGCGATAAATTCCTTTCGGATGAATGGTTCTGGGCTGCGGTGGAGCTGAGCGTTACTACCGGCAGCACGGAATATATACAAAACAAAAATATAGCTATTCACATTACTCCGAATGTACCATCGTGGAGTAAAGCAGATATGATGGGAGTATATACCGCGTTAAAATATCCAACGGTATTTACCGGCAGCAAACTGAGCACAAGCAGGTTGCTAACTGAAATGGTGGCATTTGCAGACCAGTTAACAGCCGGTGGCAATAAGGCTTTTAAAACCGTAATGGGACAGTCGCCCCGCGATTTTATATGGGGCAGCAACGCTGTGGCAATGAACCAGGGTATGCTTTTGATCAAAACCTTTTTACTTGTAAATGATAAAAAATATTTGGAAGCCGCAGCATCTAACCTCGATTATATTTTAGGCAGGAATGCAACAGGTTATTGTTTTGTAACCGGGTTTGGTCACAAATCGCCCATGCATATTCATCATCGTCCATCGCAGGCAGATGGCATAGAAGCCCCGGTACCGGGTTTTCTAGCGGGTGGTCCCAATCCCGGCCGACAGGACAAATGCGACTATGAATTTACAGAAACGGAAACATCCTACACAGACAGGTATTGCTCCTATGCTTCCAATGAAATCGCTATCAACTGGAATGCACCACTGGTATACGTAGCAGGCGCTATGGAAAAAATACAGAATCCTTAACCCTATCAATAAACCAACCCTTCCCTAAAGCGCTCATTCGCCCATAGGCGCCTGACCTGTTTAAGACGTACTCTTACCAGAGAACACCCATACCCGCCCGGGAAAAAGAACACTGCTAACCGAATGAAAGAACTACTGAATATCTACATTTTAAAACTATTAATGTTATGAGAAAAAAACTAACGATCTCGTCACTGATTGTGATGGTACTGCTCGGTATCCTTTCAATCAAGCCCCTTCTGGCGCAAAACACATCAACCGTGCATGGAAAAGTAACAGGTACGGATGGCGCTCCTTTATCGGGGGCAACTGTAAAAGTAAAAGGCAGCCCGGGTTCTGTACTTACAGATGAAAAAGGGAGCTTTTCAATTTCCATTTCTAAACCCAACTCTGTTCTTATTATATCTTACGTAGGATATATAGAGAAAGAAGTAGCCGTTAAAAACACCGACATAGCTGTATCGGTTTCACTGGAGCTTATTGAAACAGGACTTGAGGAGGTTGTGGTAATAGGCTATGGCACGGCTAAACGAAAAGAAGTAGCCGGCGCCGTTAGTACAGTATCTGCCAAAGAAGCCGGTGCTAATACATCTACCAACCCATCGCAACTTTTAATTGGTAAAGCAGCCGGCGTGCAGGTAGTACAAACCAACGGTACACCAGGCGCCGATGCCCAGGTTATTGTGCGCGGCACAGGTTCTTTTACCAGTGTAGACCCTTTGTACGTAATTGACGGGATACAGGGTGATAAAAATTTATTTAACACCTTAAGCTCGCAGGATATAGAAAATATTACAGTTCTTAAAGATGCATCTTCAACAGCCATATACGGCGCCGCGGCTGCCAACGGTGTTGTGATCGTTACTACCAAACGAGGGCGCACCGGTGCTCCAAAAGTTACGGTTGTGTCGCAATGGGGCATTGCCAGGGCATGGAAACAACAAAAGGTTTTGAATGCAGCTCAATATATTGACGCTCTCAAAGATTTTGCAGCCACCAGTAACACTACTCTTCCGGCCAAATTCAACACTCCCGATGTGCTGGCAGACCGTAATGACTGGCAAAAGGAAATATTTCAAAAAGGATTAGTTTCTGAAAACAATGTGAATATCAGCGGCGGCAGCGAAAAAGTAATATACAATATGTCTGTTGGATATATCACCCAGCAGTCTACCATAAGGAACCTTACCAACAAAAGACTGAACGCCCGTTTTTCTTTAGAAGAAACATTAGGCCGATTCAAGTTCGGGCAAACCCTTAATATCAGGCAAACCAATACAAACGGCTCAATGAGCAATATTATTTCCGCTATCGGTTATCCTCCTTACAAGCCTGTTTACGACGAAACTGTTTTAGGCGGCTATTCCATAGTTACCAATATTGATGACTTCAGTAACGTAGACAATCCATTGCAGGGAATAAATCTTACAACACAAAAAAATAAAGAATATGTTTTCTTTCCGCAGATGTACGGAGAAGTGAATATAATCAAGGGTTTAAAATTAAGAAGCCAGCTTGCTGCCACTATAGGAGGCGGCAGAAACCTTGGCTACCAGTATCCGCATACTGCTTCCAATAATCTTGGCGCCGCCAGGCAGTCTACTATGTATTACAGCGATTATTCTTACTATACGTTCGAAAACTATTTTTCGTATGACAAACACGTTGGTATTCATTCATTATCGGCAACGCTTGGCAACAGCTATTTAAGCGCCGGCAATACCACCAGCCTGAGCGGCCTGGGTTCCAATATACCCAACGATAATATTCAAAACATCAGCGTAGCTCCTACACAAACTGTGAATGGGTCGAGCTTCAACTAAGCAAGACCCTCTGTTATTTCTTACTTTGCCAGGTTAAATTACAGCTACGACGATAAGTATATCCTCACGGCAAGCTTCAGGCGGGATGGAGCTTCCAACTTTGGCGCCAACAACAGGTTTGGTAACTTCCCCGGCGTTGGGCTTGCCTGGCGGTTCAGCAACGAAGATTTTATCCAGACCGGATTAAGCTTTTTGTCTGAAGGAAAACTGCGTATTGGCTGGGGTCGTACAGGCAATAACAACATCCCCAATTTCCTCATAAAACCTTTAACATTTGCGGGTAATCCTACAGGCAACCTGGTATATTCATTTGGTCCGGATGAAGCATTTATTCCCGGAACAACCATCAGCACATTGGCTAACCCCAATTTAAAATGGGAACAAACCGACCAAATGGATGTTGGTATTGACCTTGGTTTCATCAACAACAAACTCAATGTTACCATTGACTGGTACAAAAGAAAAAGTACCGGACTGCTGGTATCCGTACCTATTCCTTCCAGCACCGGCATTGGTGTAAGCGGGGAACAATCTACCAAAACCGTTAATGCCGCTGATGCACAAAATACAGGCATTGAATTACAGGTTGGATATGCCGATAAGGCTTCAAAGGATTTTGGTTATACCATCAGCGCCAATGTTGCATTTAACCGGAATAAGGTATTGTCGTTAGGAGGAGAGTTCACAGCACCTATACAGGCAGGCGCGTTCGATCAGTTGTCTACGTTCACTTATACTGCTCCCGGTTCAGCCATTGGGGCTTTTTACGGATACAGGCTGGACAAAGTAGCTTCTACCCAGGCTGAGATCGACGCGCTTAATGCCAAGACCGGCTCATCCGGCACTGAATACCAGGAAGGATTAATGCCGGGAGATTTTATTTTTAAAGACCTCAATGGCGATAATGTAGTAACCTCCGCCGACCAGGAGATCCTGGGCAACCCGATCCCTAAAATCGTTTATGGATTCAATGCGGGTATCAACTATAAGAATTTCGATTTGAACATTGTGCTTTCGGGAGTAAGCGGCTTACAACTGCTGAACGCCACTAAATTCAACACACAGGTAATGGCAACCGGTCATAATGCCACTACCGCAATCCTTGATCGCTGGCGTCAGGAGGGCGATGTAGCCTCTTTACCCAGGCTTGGACAAAACGCTAATTCAAGCGGTAACCTCAGGGCATCGGACTGGTGGCTGGAAGATGGCAGCTATGCCCGTTTAAGAAATATTACACTCGGGTACACATTGATGCAGGATAAGATTGCAGGCTTTGCAATGGGAGCCTTTAAAAGCATCAGGTTGTATGTTGCCGCGCAAAACCTGTTTACCATTACCAGGTATTCCGGCTACGATCCGGAAATATTTGCGCAAAACGGCGCATCCTTCATTTTCAATCGTGGTATAGATGATGGACAGATACCTCAACCGCGTACCTTTCTTGCAGGTATACAACTTGGGTTTTAACAGCACCATTTATTAACTATAATAATTATTACGTATGAAATATATTACACGATTAACGGTGGTCATAAGCCTGATAGCCATCATTACATCCTGCAAAAAATCATTGCTCGAAATAGACAGCCAGGGCGCTTATTCTTATGAAACATATTTTAACAACAGCGATGCGCTCAACCAGGCAACCGTAGCCACTTATGCCACGCTGTTGCACAATGGGCTGTGGGCAAGGGAGTACTATTTTATTTTTGATCTCACAGGGTATGAAGCTAAACGAACCAACAATATGCAAGGCGACCTGGCTCAACTGGCCATGTATACTTTTGGCACCAATCAACCCCAGATCGGCGATTTATGGAAAGGGCTGTATCGCATGATCTTCAGGGCCAATATTGTTATAGACCGCGCCAACGCATGGAGCCCCACCAATGCTGATGATCAAAACAAAGTGAACCAGTATGTTGCAGAAGCTAAATTTTTACGGGCATACAGCTATTTTAATATTGTGAGCTTATGGGGCGATGCACCTTTGATTACAGATTATGAAAGCATGGTAGCCAATAACTACCCGGAGCGTTCGCCGGCAGCCAACATATGGACAGCCGTTGAAACGGATTTAAAAGACGCGCAAAATGATTTACCGGTCGTTTATAGCACAGCCGACCTGGGAAGAGCTACCAAAGGCGCTGCCACCGCCTTGCTGGGGAAGGTTTATTTATATCAGAAAAAATGGGGAGAAGCCAGAACTGAATTATTAAAGCTCACACAGAGCCCTTATACATACAAGTTGGATCCTTCCTACGATCACCTCTTCAGCAGCAACAACCAGGTAAGCCCTGAAAACATTTTCCAGGTAATGAACGGGCCCTGGACAGACTGGGGCATAGGAAACCAGTACTATGTTTTCGGTGGGCAGGAAACCTGGGGAGGAAAAGCAACTCATTCAGACAGGGCACAGGAATACGGATTCAGAGATTGGAACAATGTATATATTACCAATGCCGCGGTTAAGGCATTTACTTATCCCAATCCTGCCGGCGCCGGTAATTATATTGATCCCCGCGCTAAATCAACATTCTATGGAAACGCAGCCAGTGGAGGTGCTACGGTTTATTGTGAATTATGTCCGGGAGGCTCGAAGCCCTATCCCTTTAATGCAGACGACCAGCAGGGTGATTACAAATGGAAAAAATATCAATACTATAATGAAGTGGATACGTACGGCGGCCCGGCCAGTTCTATTAATGCACAGGTAATACGGTACGCGGATGTATTGCTGATGCTTGCGGAAACTTATATCCAGGAGTCGAATACCGGAAGCGAGCCGCTGGGATACATAAACGATGTGCGGGCAAGGGTAGGCGCTACCTTATATTCCAGCCTGGGAGACCAGGCTTCGGCAATGAATATTTTAAAAAGGGAACGCCAACTGGAATTATGTGGCGAGCAGTCGCGTTATTTTGATTTGATACGCTGGGGTATTGCCAAAGAAATTATCAATGTGGAAAGAGGCGCTGAACCAGGAGACGGAACCCAGCCTTTCCAGGATAAACACTTACTGTTCCCGATACCCGACGTTGAGAAAAATTACAACCCTGCCGTTGCCGCAGGAGTTAGGAATGACTGGAACTGATCATTATCGCTGTTCTTTTAACTGACAGGCTGGCCCAAAAGATCGTTAAACGCTATTGCGTGGGATAAACGACCGGAGATCTTTTGGGTCAGCCCTTTTTATGCACGGTGTTTGATATAATATTTTGTACCTCTGTTTAGCCGGCGAGGTTGTAAATTGCATTCGGTATGAAAAGCAAATGGTTGTTGATTTATTTGTGTGCAAGCGCTTTTACAGGCAAAGCCTTTTCGCAAACTGTTTTAAAAGGAAAGATAATAGATGATATATACGACCGCGTAGTAATGGGCGCCAGCGTAAGAAATCTTTCCGGACAGGGGCTTTCCCAAAGCGATATGGGAGGCAACTATAAAATAAGCGCCTCGGCAGGCGATAAGATCGCATTTTCAAGCATTGGATATTTGCCGGATACCATTACTGTTACGGCAGACATGCTGGCGGGCACCTACGATATTTCACTGACCAGGAATGTAATTGAGCTGGAAACAGTTTCAGTGGGTAGCCTGAATGCTTACCAGGTAGACTCCATCAACAGAATGGAAGAATTCGGGGATGTTCTTGGTACGCGAAGCAACAGGCTGGTAGGAGGAAAAGGTAATACGCCCACAGACGGAGTAGGCGTTACATTTAGTCCTCTCTCCCACTTTTCAAAAGATGAAAAAAACCGGCGTCGTTTTAAAAAACGCTTCGAAGAACAGGAAAAGGAATACTACATTGATTATAAATTTCCGCATTTGTATGTAGCAAAAATTACCGGGCTTACAGGAGATTCTTTGCGAACATTCATGTTCAAATACCGCCCGTCGTATGAGTTTTGCAGGAAGAATACCCGTGAGGAAATGCTGGTATACATTAACGACAGTTACAGGCAGTTCATGAACAGGAAAAGCCCGGGGTCGGAAAAATCGGGAAAGCAAAAAAAAGATTAACGGCTATTTTGATGTCTTATCCGCTATAGCGAATAAATCCGACCTGCTAAAGAATAACGGTATTGCCAGGTGCATTATCTCCCAGTATTTAATCCGCATTACCAGTATATCGGTTATCAAAAAAATAAACAACAACAACAGCAGCCACCTGTCGGCTTTCCTGGTAAAAAAGCCCACTATAAAAAAAAGCTCCAGCAAAGTAGCTGCCAGGTATAGCAGGTAACCCACTGCTGGGTGACTGATCAGCCAGTAATATATTTCCGCCAGGAAAGAAGACGGCGCCGTAGCCAGTAATTGCGAATGCTGAAGCAGCAATACACCGCTCATCTGCCCAGGATTAAAAATACCTCCGTTACGTATTTTCCACACACCGGCAGTAGCAAGAAAAAACAAAAAAACAAAACGGATTACCTGCAGGGCAAAGCTAAAGTCAGTAAGCCGGTGGCACATCAATACTACCGGGAACAACATCCAGCCAATATGCCCTTCTATTGAATTGGAGGGATAAAGCGTGTAGCATTGCGCATACACAAAATTAAAAACCAGCATACAACCGCCCAGCATTATCTTTGCCTTCGCATATTGCTTTATGTGCAATAAAGTATACATAACCGGAAAAGCAACTAACAGCAGGTCGGCGAAAAGGCAGGCAGGTTGATTGTTCATGAACAGCTCGTGAATACCGGTAAACATCAGCGCCCAGGCTGTTACATTCATGGGAGTTACAAAGAAGGCAGGCTGCAGTTGCGATAACAGCATACCATTCCACCACCTGTCGGCACACAACAGCAGGCTTACAAAGAGGTACATGTAAATGACCTTTGTTTGCTGCCGGTACGCTATTGCCGGTATTGAAACAGCACTATGGAATCTGCCGGTAGCAGTTGTTGCCCATTCCATTGATAGTTTTGTTTTATGACCCTGATATTTTGTGATGAATGCCCCGAAAAGCCGCACAGGTATGCAGCATACCATTCAATAAACGCCTCGTCGTTAAATTCCCTGTTCTCAAAATAACGGTTATCGGCTTCAAGCCCTTTTAACTGCAGCTTCAACAGCAACCGGTTGCGCACTTCAATCATCAGCTCGTTCGTAGTGTCTTTAGCATAATACATGTACACAGGCACATATATCTTATCCCATTCCTGTATGCTGTAATCATCTCCTTTTAATAACTCCCCGTTAACATATACCTTGTATATCTCATATTGATCTTTAGACAAAATTTTTTCGGAATACATTCCATAATTAAAAAAAGGAGTGGCTACAGCTCCCTGTTTATAAAAAATTACAAGCTGTATCAAACAACCGGCTACAGCCAAAGCAAAAAGGCTGCGTTTGTAGCGATACAGCTTGTAAAGGAACATAAGCAGTTTTAAATATTACGGGTTACAAATAGCTCAGCTTTGTTTTGGGAGTTAAAGCCAGCAGGGTTTCGTACATGAGCCTGATCGTATTTTCAATATCATCCTTATGCAGCATTTCCACGGTAGTGTGCATATACCGCAAGGGAATAGATATCAGCACCGAAGGGCAGCCGTCATTCGCGTAAGCAAAAGATTCGGTATCGGTACCGGTGCTGCGGCTTACTGTTCTTAATTGCACGGGTATTTTATTATCAGAAGCCGCTTTTTGTACAAATTCAAGCAATTTATTATGCACAGCAGGGCCGTACGCCAGCGACGGTCCCTTACCACAAGCTACATCACCCTCTATGATCTTATTGATCATGGGTGTGGTAGTGTCGTGCGTTACATCGGTAATAATAGCAACATCGGGTTTAATGCGGCGGGCTATCATTTCTGCGCCTCTCAGTCCAATTTCTTCCTGTACCGCGTTTACTATATATAAACCAAACGGCAGCTTCTTCTTGTTTTCTTTCAGCAGTCTTGCTACTTCAGCGATCATAAATCCGCCAACGCGGTTGTCCATGGCCCTGCCTATATAATAGTTATAAGCCAGCTCGTCGAAACCTTCCTCGTAGGTGGCTACCGCTCCAATATGTATACCCAGGTCTTCTACTTCCTTTTTATTCCTGGCGCCCGCATCCAGGAACAGGTTCTCCACTTTTGGCTGGGCTTCCTTTTCTCCTCCTCCCAAACGGGTATGGATAGCCGGCCAACCAAATACCGCTTTCACTACCCCTTTTTTGCCGTGAATAATAACCCGCTTGCCCGGCGCGATCTGGTGATCCACGCCACCATTGCGTTTCAGGTAAATCAATCCGTCATTGGTAATATAGTTAACAAACCAACTGATCTCATCTGCATGCGCTTCAATTACTACTTTAAATTTTTCATTGGGGTTGATCACTCCTACTGCTGTGCCGTAGGGATCTGTAAAGCTGCTGTCTATATAAGGCTCCAGGTATTCCAGCCATAATTTTTGTCCGCTGCTTTCAAAACCGGTAGGAGACGCGTTATTGATATAATTTTTCAGGAACGTAAGCGATTCGGGCTTCAGGATAGATTTTTGTTTGCTTTTGGTATGTTTTGCCATGTCTGTTCAATTATTATATTTTTCAAAAATACTTAAATCCTTAACAAGAGCATTAAAAGAGCCGATAACATCATCAGCCCATCCAGCACAAAATAATAGAGATAATCGCCAAAATGCTTTACCGCATAACGATACAATCCCCAAACGATGCCCCCCGGCACCAGCAGCAGGAAAACCTGTAAGCCCCCCAGCACATTTACGAGCAGGAGGGTAAAAACCGCGAAAATCCCTAATGAAACGAAGAATATCCTTTTTACATTCTTTTCGCTTACCCAGGTAATAATGCTTTTTACACCCTGCTGCCGGTCTGTTTCCCTGTCGCGGTAATCAAAAAGTATGCAGATAGCATAGATCAGGAAAAAACGACTGATACAATAGAATGTGTGCTCGTTTGTCCAGGCGGTATCAGACAGCAGCACAGGAAGCGCGGAGGTAACGTACATCCAAACGAATGAAAGAAAAATGGTTTTACCCACAGCTACCTTAGCAAGTAATTCAAAGGGGCGCAGGGGTATTTTGGGGGCCGAGTATAAAAATGTGGCTATAACCCCTATTGCGATAGACAACCAGTGTTGCCGTAGTTGCCAGCCGTATATCAACGATATGCAAAGCCCGGCTATAAAAAAAACCAGCAGCAGGTTCCGGAACCGGTCGTTCCATTGAATACGGGGAGACGCTGACGCCTGCAAAGGCGTTAGATACCAGTGAAAATTATAGCTGCAGAGTGTTGCCCCGGAAACAAAAGCAAAAAAAACAGCATGATCGTATTGAAGGGAAAACAGGTGATTGGCTTGTTCAACCATCAGCAAGGCACAGCCTGTTATATACAGGTTGCTGTATAAAAAAAAGTCAAAAACTGAATAGCGTATAGTTTTTTTTAAGATCAAAAGACTTTTTCAATACGAATAGGTGGGACGGTTACGGTGTCGCTCATATTTCCTGCTTTGTCTTTGAACCAGAACTTGAGCGTAGCATCTTCCAGCGTATCGTTCGGATTACAGGCAATAGGATTCAGTTCCGTCCATTTAAGTATAACTTCTATTTCTCCTTTTTGATCAGAGCTTGGCGGCACATCACCCGGCAAACGCAAAAAGACATTCACAGTGTCGGGCGGAATATTAGGATCAAGAGATGAGTTGGCACATGGTGCAGATGATGATATTTTTTCAAAAAAAAGCGGTACTCCGGCAATATCGCCCTCTGCATCGGTATATTCAAGCACAATTCTTGCGGCATATTCATTCCCAACCGGCACATAATTTCCCTTCATTTCCTTGAATGTTAGCCGCGGTCTGGATTCAAACTTATCTTTGCTGCACGAAACAATAACCAGTACAAATAAAACGACCGCTGATATTGATTTCATAAATATATTCATTAAAACAAATGTAGATATTCCGTTTGAAAAAAAGCTCATCCTATAACGACATTACCCGGCGCATATTTGATTTTAACATTTCAGACCCTCCCCCCCTGGCATTAGAGGTGTTTCATTTTCAATATGCTAACAACATAATTTACAGGCAGTACTGCGAAGCCCTGGGTATATACGGCAACGCGGTAAGGCAAATTACCGACATTCCATTTTTACCCATCAGCTTCTTTAAAACCCACCCGGTAAAAACAACCGCTTTTACAACCAGCACCGTTTTTGAAAGCAGCGGCACCACCCAAGCCATTAACAGTAAGCATTATATAAAAGATGTATCCTTATATACGGAGAGCTTCGGCAAAACGTTTGAGCTGTTTTATGGCACTCCCGCCAACTGGTGCATTATAGCCCTGCTTCCTTCCTACCTGGAACGCCGGCATTCATCGCTTGTAGTGATGGCGGACGAGCTGATCAAAAGCAGCGGGCACCCCGATAGCGGCTTTTACCTGCACGACCATAAACGGCTCTCCGAAACCCTGCTGAAGCTGGAAGAACAGCAGCAAAGAACACTGCTGCTGGGAGTTACTTTCGGATTGCTCGACTTTGCCGAAAAATACCCCGTGCCTTTGCAATATACTACCATCATGGAAACAGGAGGTATGAAGGGGCGCAGGGAGGAAATAACGCGGGAAGAAGTGCATGACATTTTAAAACAGGCGTTCGGGGTAAAAACGATCCATTCGGAATATGGTATGACGGAATTGCTGTCTCAGGCTTATTCAAAACAGAACGGAATATTTTATTGCCCATCGTGGATGAAGGTGTTAATGCGGAAGGAAGATGACCCGCTTACGGTAGAAGATAACCGTACTGCCGGTAAGGTTTTGAACGGTGTTATTAATGTAATGGACCTTGCCAATATTTACTCCTGTTCGTTCATAGCCACCGAAGATGCAGGTAAGCTCTACCCTGACGGAAGCTTTGAAGTGCTCGGAAGAGTTGACAACAGCGATATACGGGGATGCAGCCTGATGGTAGTGTAGCAGGTTTCAGGAGATTTGAAATTTGAAATTCGAGATTTGATGGCTGTTGCAGGTTACAGGTTTCAAGTTTCAGGTTTTTAGTTTGGAGTTTCGGGTTTATTGTTTATAGCGGCAAGTTAACTTTGTGTGTGGACAGCTTATAGCTAATTGACCACTCACGGCCCATAGCTCATTGCTGACAGCTGAAGGCTGATAGCTTCTTACCACTTCACCACTTTAAACACAATCCGGCTGTATCCATTGTATTCATATAACACACCTATGCTGCGGGGGGAGAGCACTACCAGGTCTGAATAAGCTGTAGGATCAGTATTCCGATCCTTAGAAGCTCCGCTTTCAACCAACACCGACCGGTACCACGTTTTTCCTTCATTCATGCTGATCCTCAGTGTCAGGTTATTCCTTTGTACAGTATCCGCCGCATTGCTTACCGCCACCACGTATTTTCCTTTTTTAACAGGATATGAAATAATGCTTCCCTGGCAAACGGGATCGGGTAACCGGTTATCAAAATATACCGTATCCCAATATACACCTCCGTCTTTACTCTTTGCGATGATCCGTTGCTTCACATCCCCCTTCTGGTTGCGGATATTCATCATTAAGCCGTTATCCGATATTTCAGCGGCCAGCGCTTCATTACTACCGGGAATATTGACAATATCCGTTAGCTGGAATGTTTTACCATGATCATCTGAATAAAAAGCATGCGCCCGGTAATCAGAGCCATCTTTTGCAGGGTTTCCAAAGGAATGATTGGCTGCAACATATATCCTGCCTTTGTACTTACCGGAGGCAAACTGCATGGCATGACCGGGCGTATTGGCATAATGCCGCCAGTCTTCTTTAAAATTGTACGCAACATTTACTCCCGGCTGCAAAGGGCGATGCACCTGCGGAGTAATATTGACCGGTGGAGACCAGGATTGCCCACCGTCAACAGAACTGATATACCATACTTCTCGCACTCCATTTCCCTTTCGTACTTCATGTTCGTGGTTGTTACCCGTATTATAAAAGAGAAAGATCCTGCCGCCGGGGATTGCCGGATCCGTTCTGTCTACCACCGGTGCGGGATTGCCGGCCTGCAGGGTATCATAATCCACCAGCGTTTGCAAAGCGCTCCAGGTTTTGCCTTTATCGCTGCTTCTTTTCATTACAATATTTACATCGCCAAAATCGCTTGCTCCATTTACCCGCCCTTCACAAAATGCCAGCAGATCACCGCCGGGCAAATCAATGATAGCCGGAATGCGGTATGTTTTATGTCCTTCTTCACCTGATATAAAAACAGGGATACGCTCCTGCGCTGAAAGTGGAAAAATGCGTATAACTATAAATAAACAAGCAACCAATACTGCTTTGATACAACCATCGTTCATACCACATCTGTTTAGCGGGTCTCCCCGGCAGCGAAAATATGATTTCCCGGTAAATAAGCGGCCTGTTATAGCTTATATAAAATTACAAAGGACGATTACCGCTAGGTGAGTTTTCCGTACATATATCTGAATCAGAAGCATTTTCGAAATGGGGTTTGTATATTTGGGAGTTGTACACCACTTTAATGCGACCATACCTCAAATTCATATTGACAATTTTAATTTTGTTGAGTTGCTATCAATCAAAAGCTGGCGTTGGACTTGTTAATGAGGTTACTTTTCGTATTGACACTTTCAGAACAAAAGAGGAATGGTTAAATTTTAGAAGCAAGGACAATTTAAACCCTAAGGTGTGGACAAGATGGTTTGATACAGACTGGCAATTACCATTTAACGACTTGGTTTTTTATATTTTCATAACTTTTTATATTTCTATTCCATTAATCATTTTGTTTTTATGGCTTTGTTATAAAGCTATCAGACATGAAAAGTTTAATATCAGAAAACCTTATACGATTATTGTAACAATAATAATGACAATTGTTTTGTCAAATTTCTTTCTAGGACAGTTTCCTCAAAGCATATAAAAAGCGGCGTACAACATTTAATTTTACATCAGTAGGGGGCGACGAATAAATCCTCATTTTAGTGCTACTATTAACGACATATCCGGCTGGACGAACACAGATGAGCGATGAGCAACAGAATATATTTTCAACTTTTGTATCTTTAATCAGCAGCGGTTCCGCACTGGAAGCTTTCCATCCTGAAAATTCGGGGCTGCCAAATGCAAAGCTGCTAACCGTTAGGTGCAATTATTCCTATTTAGATTATGACAGTCAATAATAAGAGACGCTTTACAAGACAGACCTTTGCTATTCTTAGCAGTTCGCTAAAGATTGACCGAAAAGGCTTATTGGACCGGATTGAATATGAAATTCCATTCGACAATATTCATAACAAGAAAATAATTCAAACACAAATAAACAACAATCTTGTTATTACCGGGCTTTTCTTTTTTGTATTTAGCTTCCTATTTCTACTAGGGACGGCCGAAGAACTAACGGTAATATTTCTTTCAGTTGGAGTGATCTTTGTATTGACCGCTTTCATCAATAGAAAAAAGACAGTAACAATTCCAACCTATTCTGGTGACGGAATAATTTTATACTTCAACAACAAAACCCAAAAAGAAGTAGTCGAGTTCTCAAACAAGATTATTGAAGCATCCAACAACTATCTAATGGAGAAATACGGAAAAATTGACCGGGCTCTTCCCGTGGAACAACAAATTAACAATCTACAATTTTTACGCAATAGAGAGATAATAACTGAAAATCACTATGAAACCCTAAAGAATGAACTGCTTGGACGAGAAAGCAAGTCGGCGATCGGGTTTGGAAAATAACAACACGCAACATTCAGTTTTGCGGTAGCAGTTCCGGGGCGGATATTTTTCATCCCGAAAATTCGGGACTCCCAAATGCAAAGTTGTTGACCATTACAGACAAAATAACCTTCAATTATGCCTTTAGACACAAAAGACATCAGACCATTAAAAGGGCTTTTTACTTCGAACCTTTGGGAGAACTCCCACATTGGTTTGCCATTGACACTTTTCTACTCAATAGAAATTCCGCTGGAGCCATTTGACAGTGGACACGCGTATGTTGAGCAGCCCACATCAACATCTATTGTCATAGAATGGATAAAGTTTTTGAACCCTGCAACAGGACAAAATGAAGCTAATTGGAAAAATTTAGTAGGAAACGAGTACCTCATATCATACGATGACGACACAGGTGAAGGCTCAATCTATTTAGGCTCAGAACATTGTCAATTCAATTCAACCATTCGCTTTTTATCTCTTACCGGCACAACATTCGACATTGAACTGAGTTTAGCAGTTGACTTCAATATCGAAACTATCAACTTGAATCAAAATGGGCAATTCTCAATCAAAGTACCAGTTGACTACCAAGGGTTGTTGCTTTACGACAATAATTCATTGCCTACATTTTCAAAGACCAGTGAGCCAATGACACTCATTTCAAACTTCGTTGACAAAACATCGTATGAGCCGGAATTGAAAATGTATGAAAATCCTCATATACAATGGCGACAGTTAAAACCAAGAATATAGCACATGCAGGTAACATTGAACTTCACCTATCGTTGGGTGTCTCCACCCAACGAAAATCACTCCTTATAATGCGTTAAAAAACCAAACTCATCAACGCCGTTTAAATAGAAATTTGCGCTGCTCCACCTGTACTCTTCTGGTAGCCTGGCTAAGTACCATTTCTCAACAACGGGATTATTATGTATATACTCCAGCTTTTGTTCCAATATTTTTATAGTGCTTAATGGAATAGCAAGTGGATCGCCCTTCCAGAATTGATAGTTTCTGTCGCTTTTTTCGGATGAATAGCTTGTCTTTTGTGAAGAGTGTTCATAATTAGCAAAATTTAAGGTAGCAAAAACTCGGAAATGAACGTATTTATTCCAGCGATTTTTCAAAAAATAATAAAATGGAAATCTGTTGGGTGATGACAACCAACTGCATGTCATGTTTCGTGAGACATGCGGTGGCTTGAAAACCAATCCTGTTGGGTGGGGACACCCAACAGTAGGGAGAAAGGATGAACTTTCCTTTAATTGGTTCATTCCGATTTTCTGTTCATCCTGTCATAAATTTAAAACAATGAACAACTTCTACAACCAGGCAAGCATAGACGAAATTACTCACCCTATCACCTCATTGATCACCCTGCCATGCACATCGGTTAAACGAAAAAAGCGTCCCTGGAACTGGTAAGTAAATTGTTCGTGGTCAAAGCCCAGTTGGTTGAGTATAGTTGCCTGTATGTCGAAGGGTTCTACTTTACCGCTCACAGCGCTGTAGCCTATCTCGTCCGTTTCGCCGTAGCTGAACCCTTTTTTGATACCACCGCCTGCCATCCAGATGGTAAATGCCTCTACGTGGTGATCTCTTCCTTTGAAAGGGTTCTGTTTACCTTCGCGGTTTTCCATCATAGGAGTGCGGCCGAATTCCCCGCCCCATACTACCAGGGTTTCATCCAGCAACCCGCGCTGTTTAAGATCGAGCAGCAATGCCGTGCAGGCACGGTCTACGCTGCGGCATTTATTAATAAAGCCCACATCAATAGCCAGGTTGGCATCGGTGCCATGACTGTCCCAACCCCAGTCGAACAACTGCACGAAACGTACGCCTTTTTCTACCAGCTTTCTCGCCAGCAGCACGTTGTTGGCAAAACAGGCTTTGCCGGGCTGGGTGCCATACATTTCATGGATATAATCCGGCTCATTGCTGATGTCCATTACTTCCGGAACGGATATCTGCATGCGGTATGCCATTTCATATTGCGAGATGCGCGAATTGATCTCCGGGTCTTTATATTCCTGGTATTTGATCCTGTTCATTTCATTGATGGCATCTATAGATGCTTTACGCAGGTCGCGGTTCATGCCTTTGGGATCCTTTACAAACAATACAGGGTCGCCTTCGCTGCGACACTGTACCCCCTGGTATACCGAAGGTAAAAAGCCGCTGCCCCATACGCTTTTACCGGCATCCGGAAAACGCCCGCCCGAAGTAAGCACCACAAAACCCGGCAGATTCTGGTTATCGGAGCCCAGTCCATAGGTAACCCACGATCCTATGCTCGGCCGGCCCAGCCTGGCGCTGCCGGTATGCATCATCAGTTGCGCCGGCGCATGATTGAACTGGTCGGTAGTAACCGCTTTTAAAAAACAAACTTCGTCGGCAACGGTTGTGAGATGCGGCAGGTTCTCCGATATCCACGCGCCGCTGTGTCCGTGCTGCTTAAATGCTGCCTGCGGACCCAGCATTTTGGGAACGCCTCTTATAAACGCGAACCGCTTGCCTTCCAGCAGCGACTGCGGACAATCCTGTCCATGCAGCTTTGCCAGCTCGGGCTTATAGTCGAACAGCTCCAGTTGCGATGGCGCTCCTGCCATATGCAGGTAGATCACCGATTTGGCTTTTCCTGCAAACTGCGGCGAGCGCGATGCCAGCGGGTTTGCAGGGTCGAACACACTGGCTGCTGCCGTTGTTGTTTTTGAACCGCAACTGCTGCCCAGCAAAGCGCCTAAAGCCAGCGACCCTAAACCCATGGCGCTTTCTTTTATAAAATGCCGCCGGGTCTGGTACGACATCATCGTTTCATTGGCTTCCTTCACCAGCCGTTGGGTATATAGTTCTTTTTGTGTCATATTATTTAAGTTAGAGGGTGGAGGGTATAGGGCGTAAGGCCGTAAACCCTGTGCCTTATACCGTATTCCTTCATTAGTTCTTCGTGATCAGCTCATCCATATTTAAAATACTGCTTGCTACCACTGTCATTGCTGCTATTTCCGGCGCTGTTCTTTGATCGGCTGTAATATTTTCCAGCATATCGCATGCCGCGGCGGTATCTTTCTTATACGTATCCAGCGAGGTTTCATATAGTTTCTCCAACACCGCCAATCCTTCATTGCTGATCGTTTGATAAGTTGCCAGCTCATATCCCAGCCTGATCCGGTCGCTTACTTTTGCCCCGCCTTCTTTTTGCATACGAACCGCAAAATGACGCGCCGCTTCCAGGTAAGCCTCATCGTTCAGGGTAACCAGTGCCTGCAGCGGCGTATTGGTCCTTATCCTGCGCGATGAACATACTTCACGCCCCGTAGCATCAAAAGTCATCATGGATGGATAAGGTGCTGTTCTTTTCCAGTATATATATACTCCCCTCCTGTATTGATCTTCTCCATCGCTTTGCTTCCAGTCGGCGCCATTCCACGGCGACAGCCAGATACCTTTAGGCTGATAGGGCATTACACTGGGACCATACATTTTAGGGCTCATAATGCCGCTGATCACCAATGCCTGGTCGCGTACCTGCTCGGCCGAGAGCCGCACTCTTGGACCACGGGTAAGGTATCTGTTGAAAGGATCTTTTTCAAGAATATCTTTATCCGCATACGAAGCCTGCCGGTAAGTTGCCGACAGTACCATACGTTTAATGGTTTTCTTTATGCTCCAGCCGTCCTCATTCATGAACGTCCATGCCAGCCAGTCGAGCAGCTCCCGGTGAGTAGGCGATATGCCCTGTGTACCCATATCTTCCAGTGTTTCCGCTATTCCATTCCCAAACAACTGTTCCCACAGGCGATTTACCATGGTACGGGCCGTTAACGGGTTTTTCTTATCTGTCAGCCACATCGCCAATCCCATACGGTTGTTAGGGGCGTTAGCGGGTATCGGATTAAGAATATGCGGTGTACCGGGTTCTACCTCCTCTCCTTTTACCAGCCAGTTACCTCTTTCAAAAATATGGGTTGCCCGGTGCTGTTCGCTGTTACTTTCCACCATTACAGGAGTGGTTTCCGCCGGCGCGCGGAGCAATTGCCAGTAGGCGCTATATGCCGAATCGTAGCCGGGTTCACCTTTACCGGGAAACGCTTCATCAAAATGAAACCAGTCGAACAGCACACCCGTGTTCTCTTTTCCATTGAGCTGGGGATTGCTGTAAGTAAAGTACAGATCATGCACCCCTTTATTAACCGGTAAATCAATCTGCGCTATTTCCCAGCCGTTCGTTTTTTTAAGAACAGTTTTCTTTAACACGGCGCCCGTCAAACTATCCAGCCTGATCGTCCACACACCACCATCAAAGCCTGAAGTATAACGGTATAACAATCTTGTTTTTTGATCAAGATGCACATCGGGCAGGCGGCATGAACCGTTATTACGCAGCCCCGCAAACCAACTGCTCACCTGCGCGCCGTTGATATAATGATCGCACTGCAACGAATTGATGGCCGGTTGCCAGGTTCTTAAAAAAGAATACAGCCCGTCAGCCTTTTCCTTGCTGGCATGATGGTTCAGCCAGTTTTTTAGTTCCGGCAACTTACTGCTGTCGGTTCCTTTAAACTGGCGCAATAACGGATAATCAGCCTGTGTATCCTCGTCTCTTGAATTATTAAAGTATGCCAGGAACTTATAATATTCATCGTGTGTAAAGGGATCATAAGGATGACTGTGGCACTGCACGCAGGAGAAAGTAGTGCCCATCAGCACTTCCCAGGTAGTATTCACCCTGTCCATCACAGCGGCAGTCCTGAACTCTTCGTTATCCGTACCCCCTTCATCGTTGGTCATACTATTACGGTGAAAAGCTGTAGCAATATACTGCGCATCTGTGGGATCGGGTAGCAGGTCGCCTGCCAGTTGTTCAATTAAAAACTCGTTGTAAGGTTTATCGCTGTTAAAGGCTTTGATCAGCCAGTCGCGGTATTTCCAGATATTCCTTGCCTGGTCCGCTTCATATCCTTTCGTATCGGCGTAGCGTGCCAGGTCGAGCCACATGGAAGTCCAGCGTTCGCCGTAATGCGGAGAGCTGAGTAAGCTATCCACCAGCGCTTCATAACCTTTACCGGTTTTATCGGCAAGGTATTGCTGCAGCCATTCGTCTTTGGCAGGCATACCTATCAGGTCAAGGCTCACTCTCCTGAACAGTGTTTTTTTATCCGCTTCCTCCGCATGCGTCAGCTCCAGCTCTTCCTGCTTTTCAGCAATGAAATGATCTATTTCATTTTTAGCCCAATCATTGTTGTTGCTGATCAATCCAAAAAAAGTAGATGCTTTAGGAACCGTTACAGGTTTTACCGGAACATACGCCCAGTGTTCACCCCACTGCGCTCCCTGCTTTACCCAACGGCGCAGGATATCAATCTCTTCATCGCTTAAAGGCGCTTCTTTATAGGGCATGCGTTCTTCCGGGTCATGCACGGTCAGCCGTTTGATCATCTCGCTTTTATCAGGATCGCCGGGAATAATGGCAGGTTGGCCAGACTCCGTTTTGCCCAATGCTTCCTCACGGAACAACAAACTGAACCCTCCCTGTTTCTTTACCCCGCCATGGCAACTGATACATTTTTTATTCAGTATGGGCTTCACATCGGCGCTGAAGCTCACCGTTTGCTTTCGCGTGCTGAATGTAAATACAGTAACCACTACTGCAAGCACAGCAACGATCCATACTATCCGGCTTGAAAATAACTTTTTCATTTTTTTATTGATTCACCAGGAAATACACTATACGGCAGGCATTCCCTTTTGATTTTTCATTCTTTCCAGGTAAAATTTCCACTTTCAGCTCATGCTTCCCTTCCCTTAGCCCATCGGCCAGCACCAGGTACCAGGGAAGATGCAGCATACCACTCCATTGGGTATAAAGATCGGCAATTTCCGGCTTTTTTCCATCAACCGAATAGCGGATCATACCCGCATCAGCGCCGGAAACAATAGCAATACCAACCGCCGTACCGTTAAAGCGAACATGAAAAGAAGCTCCCGGCTGTATTCCCTGCAGCACCGGAACGTTTATAAATCCCGGCCGTGTATCTAAACTATCATCGGGCTGCCAGTTGGGTATAACGGTAAAATGCTGTAAACGTTCGGCGGCAGACACATTTACATATACTCCTTTATTATATGCTCCTTCAACAACCGGGGCGGGAAGTGCATATTGGGACAAAGGCTCGTCTTTATAAATACTATCACCCATCCGTAACATTGTCCTGATAGTTTGAAAATACAGCTCCTGCCCAAAGGGGGAGGGATGCAGATCTTTAAAATCATCTTTCCAGGTAAACTCACGGTTAGTTATACGCGCCTGCACTTCCTTTGCCAGGTTAAGAAAAGGTAAGTGATAGTATTCAGCCAACCGGTTATGCAGCCCCACTTCCGCGGGTGTTTTTCCCTGGTCGTAGTCAGCTATTTTTTCTTCATCCACAAAAGCCATCAGCACAATATCCATATAAGGATTAACTGCCAAAGCATGCCGTATAATACCTTCCAGCGCCTTACGCTGGTGTGCGGCAGGCGTTTTATTGGCAAGATCATTGACCGCGGTTTCCAGGAAAAGCAGATCGGGCATGCCTTTGTCCAGCACATCGCGCTGCAGCCGGAAGCTATGCGGCACACTGCCTAAAGAAGCGATACCGGCATGAATAAAATTAAATTGTGTTTGCGGGTAAGTCTGCAGAAGGTATTCTACGATTTTAGTTCGCCAGCCGGGATTTTGTGTAATGGAACCACCCAAAAAAGCTACGGTAGCCTGCTTTTTATTTTTGATTTGATGAAAGCTGTTGTTGAGATTGCCATACAGGTGTACAAATCTTTCATTTGCCAGCTTAACAACAGGCGCCTGTGCAATAGCGGCAGCGTATATACAGAAAAACAATATGGTAACCAGGCTTTGTTTCATTCTTACAAACTTTACGCCTTAAATATAAAACGGATCTTTGATATGGAGCTCAGTGGAGGAAGGTTTTGGTTGTATAACCAGTACTAAGTAAAGCATACATTAGCCCAACCTCTTGCCCGTCCTTGCGGGGGGCCGCCCGGATAAGCGTTTGATTTAAAATACATGTTGGGCGGGCGAAGTAATCTTACAATGACGATTGTGGCTACCCGGCCAGCTCTTTTTTAGTTACCGAATACATTGCCGTAAGCTGCCGGTAGGTGGGAATATTGCCACGGGAAACGGGTACCTGCTGCCGCAACAGGTCAACAGACAATTTAAGTCCCTGCGCATTCCCGTTCACCTCTTTCACTCTTTTTATATTTACCAGCCATCCGCGGTGGGTTCTTGCTATATGAGGCAAACCTGTTACCTGCTCCGCTATATTAGTAAGTGTGCTGCGCAGCATATTTGTTTGAAGGCGCCCGTTCTTTTCCCAAAAAACATTTATATAGTTGTCAAGCGCCTGTACTGCCAGCAAACTTTCGCCGGGCAGTTCTACCTTATCTCCCTGGTTTTCGCCCATCAGAAACAATGGATGAGAAACAGTATATGTTTTCTTCTGTAAAGATCCGATGGCTTCGCCCGCTGCATAATGATCCGGAAACATATTCTTAAAGAAAGTTTGATCAGCTCTTCCGGTTTCATACACTTCAGGCTTAACAAAATGTACGCGCTCCACCATTTGCGACAATTGGGCGGCACTTTTTAAATGGCTGCGTAAATAATGATTGTAAGTGATCAGTTCGGCTATGGCAACAGGAAATACGCCCAGCATGAACACCCATTTCAGCATATTCAGTTGCCACCACAAAGGGAGCGCTACATTGTGCATCAGTTGGGTAACGTATATGTTTACCCATGCTATGCATACCATTAATATGGTATTCCATAAAATTTGCTTGCCCAATGTCCAGTTCTCATCCTGCATGCGTGGCACAATCACTTTTACCAGGATCACGCTTGCCATGAAAGTAACTGCTCCCGTTATAAATCCATATATAAAAGAGGCATACAGCAACTGGTCGGAAGGGTAATAATGCAGGTTAAACGGCTTAAACAAAAAAAGGAATAAAAATACAAACAAACCGCAGCCAGCACCTCGCAGCCAGTAAGGGCGCCAGGTATTGACCGGAAAAGGTTGATGTATAATTTTCAGCCACATATAATTGTTAATATTATTATTATTCAAAAACAGCCGTCCGCCCTGTTGGAACAACCGGTATCCGGTACCCGCATTTGTCCTTCGCCTCAAAACTATCCATAAATGCTGTATTTGGGGTTGCCGTTCATCCCAAATTGCATCTCATCCCTAAAAACCTGCAATTCACCCCGAAAAGGATTTTACGGGGCAGCGGTAAAAGTAGTTTTGCACTCAGGTTTTACAATTGAAACAGAAAAAATATGAGCAGTTATTATTGTATGAAAAAGATATTACCGGCCATCATTGCACAGGTATTGTGCGCATTAGCCGTATTGGGGCAAGACCAAAAGCAAACCGTAAGGGGAACCATCAGCGATCAGCAATCAAAAAAAGGATTGGGAGCTGTATCCGTAACCGTGCAGGGAACAAGCCTCGGCAGCCTAACCGACAGCAGCGGCACATTTATTATTTATAATGTGCCCGTTGGGCGCATAGCCGTTGAGGTAAGTCATATTGGTTATGAACCCCTGCAGGTATATAATGTTGTGGTGGAAGCCGGCAAAGAAACGGTACTGCAGCTTGAGTTGCTGGAAAAGCTCAACGTAACGCAAAAGGAAATCATCATAACGGGACGGGAAAAGCTTACCACCCGGCAAATGGCAACGGTAAGCGCGGTTGAATTCAGCGCCGAAGACAGCAGGCGGTTTGCCGGCAGCAGGAACGATGTGGCCCGTATGGCATCCAATTTTGCAGGCGTTAACAGCGTGAATGACGGGCGCAACGATATCATTATCAGGGGAAATTCGCCGTTGGGATTATTGTGGCGCCTGGAGGGAGTTGATATTCCGAATCCTAATCATTTCGGAAGCCTCGGCGCTACCGGCGGACCTGTAGGTATGCTTAATAACAATGTAATCGGCAAATCTGCCTTTTACACCGGCGCATTTCCGGCACAATTCGGGAACGCCACCGCGGGAGCATTTGACCTGAGCATGCGCAACGGGAACCATCACCGGCAGGAATTTACCGCCCAGGTTGGCTTTAACGGGCTGGAGCTGGGTGCGGAAGGACCTTTCAGCAAGAAAAGCAAAGCGTCTTATCTTGTTTACTACCGGTATAGCATACCCGGTTTATTGAAATCGCTGGGAGTAGATGTAGGAACCGGGGCGGCTGTGCCTAAATACCAGGACATCAGCCTGAAAATAGATCTGCCTACTGCAAAAGCAGGCCAGTTTACCCTATTTGGCACAGGCGGTACAAGCAGCATTGATTTTAAAGGAGAGCTAAAAGATACATCCAACTTTTACAACGATCCTTATCACGATCTTTATAACAGCGCTAAAATGGGTGTGGTGGGATTGAAACACCAATACTTTTTCAACAGCACTACTTCCTATACACTTACCCTGGCAGCAACAGGTAACAATGTTATTACCCGTCAGGATTCACTGGATGATAACAGGCTGCCACACAAGGACTACCGGCAAAACAGCAGTGAATGGAAATACGTGGTAAGCGCGGTGGTAAACAAAAAATTTTCCGCCAGCGACCGGTTAACCGCCGGCATTACTTTCGACCAGTTGCACTACAGCTATACCGATAGCCTGCGTGATGCCGAATTTGGGTTTATACCTTTCCTGCAGGAAAAAAACAATACCAATTTACTGAGAGCATACGCGCAATGGCAGCACCGGTTCAGCCCAAGGTTCACACTTAACACCGGGGTATACAGCCAGCATCTTACCCTTAACAAAAACACCTCCGTTGAAAGCAGGATCGGCGCACGGTACCTGCTGAAGAACGCGGGGGCGCTTACACTGGCATACGGAAGGCACAGCCAGATGCAAACCCTGATGACCTATTTTCATGAAACACGTGTTGAAGACAATTATATACAAACAAACAGGAACCTGGGCTTTACCAAAAGCGATCACATAGTAGCAGGCTGGGAACAGGCTTTGCGGAATAACTGGAGGTATAAGGTGGAAGCATATACACAGTTACTGAACGATGCGCCCGTTGAAACACGGGCTACCGACTGGTCGGCGCTGAACATTGGAGCCGGTTACGGGGAAGGCTTACAGGACAGTCTGGTAAACAAAGGGAAAGGTTATAACTACGGGTTAGAGATGACCGCGGAAAAGCCCTTTTCAAATGGGTATTATATACTGGCTACCGTATCGGTATTCGATTCGAAATACAAAGGCAGTAACGGCATACAACACAATACGGCATTTAACGGTCGTTATGTGCTGAACACCCTGGCCGGCAGGGAATGGCAGCTAAAAGGCATACATACCATTGCCGTAGATATTAAGTTCACTACCGCGGGCGGCAAACGGTATACTCCCATTGACGAAGCAGCTTCCATACAGACGGGTAAGCCTGTTTACAACGATCGCCACGCTTTTGAAGAGAAGACCAAAGCCTATTTCAGGATAGATCTTAAGCTTACTTACCGTATGAACAACAAAGGATTCATGCAGGAGTTTTTTGTTGACTTCCAAAATGTTACCAATCATAAAAATGTTTTCAGCCAGTGGTACGACAGCAGGGCGGGTAAGATCCGCACGCAGAATCAACTGGGCTTTTGGCCTAATTTCAACTACAGGATCCAGTTCTGAGGAAATAAGCTTTCACCCAAACCGCCCCGGCTGTTATCGCCGGCGACAACAATACCGTGCGAGGCGAAGACGCCTCGCGCAGCAAAGGTCATCAGCAATGATGATCTTCTTTTATTATCAACGCAGCCACTTAAAAAGCAAACACAACCAAAGCGCTATATTTTTTTTATCAGTGCCGCAGCCGGTATATTTCCAATTATATCCTTCCCTTGCAGTAAACTGATATGATTCCGATCAATCAGCATGCCGGTTACCTTCTTTATTCGGGCGGGGGGGTGAATAAGAAATGAGATATACGCTTTCGTTATAGTTGTTCCTGCATCTAAATATCCTAAGACCTGCTCATTCAAGACACTAAGATCACAACGGGCAATTATTTTGTCAAATGGCTGATGAATACCCGTAGTGCCGAATTCCAGTCCGCGGTACTTAATACTCTTTCCATCATATTGTTGCCATACATTGATCCAGGGGTAATCGCGGCGTGCCCATATATACCCCAATAAGAGATTGTGTTCAGGAGCATAAGCGATGATCCAGCCCAACGGGTCATTTTCCGCTACAACAAACGAATAAACTCCTGTATCGCCTGTATCACTCTTATCCAAACGAACTCTTTTTTTCCTGGTATTCAAGCCCCGGGGCCAGGTTGTACCCCATAACACCGGCTCTTCATAATGTTCAAAATGAAATCCCTTATCTGCATTACAGAAAACCCTGGTATCAGCATCCAAAAAAGGCGCAGCAATAGTAGGATGCTGTACCAGGTTAAAGAGCCGTCCAAGTGAAGCTGTATTTGTTATTTCTTCGTGACAATGCCAAACCGGTTGATCGGGATGCAATCGTACAACCCGCTTGATCTTCAGGAACTCCCTCTTTCCTTCTGTTGACATTACAAGTTTCCTGCTCTTTTTTTCATCCAGTCGCCAAACATCATTGGCGGCTTCACCATGATATGGCACCCCTGCTTTGCGCTCACCCTCAGATGGCGCCCCCCATCTTCCTGCACATACAAAATGCCCTTTAAAAGAAGCGCCTTTACGATTTACCGCAGGCATTTGCTTTTTTGAGAACCGGAAACTCAGGGGATTGATTTTACTTCCATGATATGAAAAACGGGTGAATGCACCCCCATTCATATCTATGCCAAGAGCTACCAGCCTGTTCTCTATACACTGAACATTTGAACTCATATATACAGAAATAGGATCTTAATGAGCAACTTTCCAGAAATCTTCAATCTGCTCTAACGACCGTCCTTTTGTTTCCGGCAATAGTTTTGCAACTACAATAAAGCCAATAAGGCAAAAAGTGGCAAACATCCAAAAAGTGGCAGCCGTTCCCCAGTTGCGCAATGCTATTGGCGTAATTTGTCCTACGATCGTATCAGAAATCCACATTACCATAATACTTAAAGCCATCGCCCTGCCACGGATCTTATTGGGGAATATTTCTGCAGCAATTACAAATTTCAGCGGTCCTATGGAAAAAGCAAAGCTTGCTAAAAAAAGCAAGACACATAAAAACAACCATATGCCGGAAGTATTACCGGTATAAAAGCACAAGCCTGTCAGGAAAAGAGAAATAGTGGCGCCTGCACTCCCCAGCAGGTAAAGCTTCCGGCGCCCGAGATGGTCTACTTTCCATATAGCAATAAAAGTAAACAGCACAATGCCTGCTCCAAAAAGTATTTGACTGGATAAAGACTCGGAGACAGGAATTCCGGCATGCTGAAGAATGGTAGGTCCATAGTATATGATGGCGTTAATACCACTTAGCTGGGAAAGTAAAGGCAATAATAAACCCAGCGCCAGGGCTTTTCTCATACCGGGCGCCCACAACTCCCGGTATGCCGCCTGCCTGTTCTCTGAGCTCTTTTGAATTGTTTCCACTTCAGCATGTGCAGCCGGGATGCTGCTTGAAATTTTTCCCAGGATATCAATTGCACGGCGGGTATCGCCTTTCAATACCAGCCATCGGGGACTTTCTGGAACCAATATCAAACCCACCAGGAACAACAGGGAAGGGATGACAAACATGCTGAACATCCCCCTCCATACCTGTTCAACATACAACCAGTGAAACAGGCCTCCTGAAGCTTCGCCCCCGGGTGAGTTTGCATAATTCATCAAACCTGCATTGGCAAGATAAGCAAGAAGAATACCGATGGTAATAGCCAGTTGGTAACCGGTTACCAATCTGCCACGTATAGCAGCCGGCGCAATTTCAGATATATAAAGAGGTACCATAATGGAGGCAACTCCTATACCTACCCCACCTACCATACGGGAAATAATGATAGAAGAAATTTCATAAAAAAAAGTACAGCCTGCTGCGGAAAGAAAAAATAAAACAGCCGATACAACCAGCATTTTTTTCCTGCCAAAACGGTCGCCTGACTCCCCTGAAAAAGCTACCCCAACAATACAACCTACCAAGGCAGAAGAAACAAACCAACCTTCCTGTGCGGGCGACAAAGAAAACTGCTGTTGCACCAGGGGCAATACGCCTGATATTACTGCAATATCAAAGCCAAACAAAAGCCCCCCTAAAGAAGCTATTACACTGATTACGATCAGATAAAGACTGTATTTACTCTTTTGCATGTATTTCTTTTATTTGCCGGAAGAATGCGATAAAGGCGCATCGGAGTCAAGTATTCCCCGGCTTTTTTCCGGGTTTGGCTGCATAAAAAAGTCCAGTTTTCCTCCTTTCATCAACTCCCTGTGCGACAGCCAGTTTTTCGTATACGCTTTTCCGTTATAATTCAGCTTCCCGATGTAACGGTTGACTTTGCTGTTTCCGGGTGCATTCATAACCAATATTTTGTTACCCGGAAGCTTTACAGTCGCTTTCCTGAATAGCGGAGAGCCAAGCACATATTCTCCTGAACCAGGAGTTACCGGGTAAAAGCCAAGGGCGGAAAGAATATACCATGCGGAAGTTTGCCCGGTGTCTTCGTCTCCGCAATACCCGGCCGGTGAATCATTGTACAAGCGATCCATGATTTCACGTACCCAATACTGGGATTTCCAGGGTTCACCGGCATAATTATACAGGTAAGCAACATGCTGCATGGGCTGGTTGCCATGCACATATTGTCCCATGTTTGCAATCTGCATTTCACGTATTTCATGAATAACATAACCATACCAGCTTTCATTATATACCGGGGGAAGTATACATACGGAGTCAAGCTTGTGTATGAAATTCTTACGTCCACCCATAAGCGCCATCAGGCCTTTTATGTCGTTTACCGGCGCCCAGGTATAATGCCAGCTGTTTCCTTCTGTAAATGCATCGCCCCACTTAAAAGGATCGAAAGGGGATTGAAAACTCCCATCTTTATTTTTGCCACGCATAAGACCGGTTGAAGGATCGAAATGGTTTTTATAATTAAATGAGCGTTTTGAAAAAAGCTGCACTTCAGATTCAGGACGTTTTAATGCTTTTGCCAGTTGGTAAATGGTAAAATCAAGATAGGCATACTCTATTGTTCTCGCTGTATTTTCCTTGATCCCTGCATCATACGGAACATATCCCATTCGGTTATAGTAAGTAACTCCCAACCTGCCTACAGAAGAAATACCAGGCGGAGGTTCACTCTTCGTATTTTTTACTATTGCCTCATACAAACGATCTATATCGTAACCACGGATCCCTTTGGTGTAGGCATCAGCAACAATAGCTGCAGAATAGGCGCCGAAAGTTACATGGCGATGGTGCCCCGGACTTGTCCATTCAGGCAACCACCCGCTTTCATTATACGCATTCACCATACCCTGCAATATTTTCGAATACAGGTCAGGATAGAGAATGCTGAATAAAGGAAACAATGCCCTGAACGTATCGAAATAACCGTTGTCGGTGAAAAGATATCCGGGTAATACCTTACCATTGAACGGGCTGTAATGTATGACCTGGTTATCGGCTGTTACCTCATGAAATTGCCGGGGGAACAGCATTGTACGATACAGGTTGGTATAAAATGTTCTTGCCTGGTCAATGGTCGCTCCTTCGATCTGTATACGGCCCAATTCCCTGTTCCATATATCTTTTGACTTTTGTACAACGGCGTCAAAAGCATCATTCCCTAATTCTTTTAAGTTGACCTCTGCCTGCTCATAACTGATAAACGAGGAAGCAATCTTTGCTTCTATTTTTTCCAGTCTTTTTGTTTTAAAACCAATGACAGCACCAGTATGACCTGCTTCCAGCTCTGTGCCGGTTACCAGCGTCGAGTCTTTAAACAGGTACGTAAAGGCAAAAGGTTTGGAGAACGTAATAACAAAATAATTTTTAAAGTTATCGGGAACGCTGCCTTTATTTTTGGTAGAATAGCCGATCAACCTATTTTTCTCCGGGATGAGGCGAATATATGATCCCTGGTCAAGTGCGTCGATAACCACATATGCACTATCGGTTTCGGGAAACGTAAACCGGAAGTAAGCCGCTCTTTCAGTTGTGGTAAATTCCGCAGTCGTATTTGCATCACCAAGATATACACTATAATAATAGGGCCTGGCAATTTCTGTTTTGTGCGTAAACCAATTGGCCCGGGCATCTTCCGTAAACTTAATGTTTCCTGTGCCCGGCATAACGGCAAACTGACCATAATCACCTATCCAGTTGCTGGCCTGGTGTGTTTGCTTAAATCCCATGATCTGGTCCTTATTGTATTCATAAATAAAAGCATCACCCGCATTATTTGTTTGCGGTGTCCAGAAATTCATGCCCCAGGGGCGGGCAATTACAGGATAGGTATTGCCGTTAGACAAATGCCTTTTTGAATCTGTGCCGGTCAATGGATTTGCATAATCTGCAAGATCGCCTGACGGGTTGATCAATTGACTATACGATGTGGAGTTTACAACAAGCAGTACAGCACAAAAAAGTATATGTTTCATTGTCAGAATTTAGAATGATCAATCTTGCATGTATTCTTCAGGTCTCTTTTCCAGTGCTGTTAATGGCAATAATTTGCTATCGGCAGCCCACCGCTTGTTGGGTTCATCACCCATTGTAAATTCCAGCTCACCACCGTTTGTTAAAGTTTTATGGGTAAACCACGATTGATCAAAGGGCCTGCCATTGAGTGTGGCCGATTGAATATATACATTGGAGGCATTGTTATTTTTTGCTTTGATCACAAACTTTTTATTGCTCCCGGTTGCTATTGTAACCTTATCAAAAACCGGGCTTCCGATATGATATACCGGTATTCCCGGCGTAACAGGATAAAAACCCATCATTGATAAAACAATAAATGCAGACATTCCTCCTCCATCCTCATCGCCCGGGTATCCGAACAGGTTATCAGGAAACCATGTATCTAAAAGAGAGCGGATCCTCTTTTGCGTTTTCCAAGGGCTTCCCGTATGATTGTAGAGATAAGGAATAAAAAATCCCATTTCATTGCCGATCGGGTATTGGCCAACCAGCCCGCTTGCATCCGGCTGAACGGCCCAAAACCGGAATTTTGGAACTCCAATATCTGTTCTGTATAACTCATCCAGCTTTTTCTCTGCAGCTTTCACGCCCCCCATCATATCAAAAAGAGACGTGAAATCATGCTTTACATGCCAGTTAAAAACATAAGCATTATTCTCGGTATAATATTCACGCCCTGCCAATCCCGGGTTGATCCCCTCAATCCAGTTTCCATTTTCATCTTTAGGCCACATAAATCCCTTTTCCGCACGGTACATTTTCTTATAATTCGTTGCTTTTTTTAAGAATAAAGACCGATCCCGGGGGTATCCGGCAGCGTTAGCAAGCTGTGCAATAGCCCAATCACAATAGCTGTTTTCCAACGTAATTGAAACAGACTGCCTTTTTTCCCATTCCTGGATCTCTTTTACAGTTTCTTTTTCTCCGGGCGGCAGGCCTGGTATATAACCATACTTGTGATAAAAGCTATCCAGTACAGAAGTAGGAGGTCCATTGCGCCAGGGCAATACGGTAGCATCTAAAGAATTTTTCCGCAGGCCTTCATATGCTTTTTTGATATCAAAATCCCTGATCCCTTTAAACCAGGAGTCAGCCATCCACACGGCAGTATAATTAGCCGTCATAGCAGGCCAGTCACCATCCACCAAAGCAAAACAAGGCATCCACCCCGATTGCTCGTACATAGTAATATAGGAATTGATAAAATCATTTTGCCTTGCAGGATTTATGATAGACTGCAACGGATACAGCCCGATGGTAAAATCGTATATCCAGCTATCTACATAAAAAGGAGCGGAACCTGAATGTACCTTATGATCGTACGCACTAAAATACCTTCCGTATTCATTGATATCAACCATCCGTTCAAAACACCTGTAGAGTGCGGTGTAAAAAACTCTTTTCTGAGCCAGGGTACCTCCTTCTGCCTGAATTTTGGACAATTCCTTATCCCACTCTTCATATGCTTTCTTTTTCAGCGACTCCAGCCCCTGCCCTGCCAGTTCTTTTTCAAAATTTATTTTTGCCTGTTCTATGCTGATGTATGATACAGCATATTTAAACTGGACAGTCCCGGTATGTTTACCAAACACTGCCACCAGTTCTTTTTTATCACCTGTTGTTCCTGATTGAATGCCGGTAATATCAGCATCCGTTTCGGCATAAAAAAAAGCCTGCATCCCCGAAAATTCCTCCCTCCCTGTTATAACACGTTTGCCATTGGCTGTAATTTCTCCCGTCTTATTAATAATACCCAATCTAAGAAATACAGGGCTTTTTGTTGGTGAAGATATACGGTAAATACCTGCTTTTTTTCCAGGTACAAATTCAAGCTGGCTGAAGCTTTCATCCAAAGAAACTTTATAATAGTAAGGTGTAATCTTTTCTTTACTGTACTCAAACCGTTGTTTCCATACACCAGAATCAGCAACATTGCTTACAGGCATGACAGAGAATACGGAAAAAAGACGGTGAGACGTAACTGTTAGCGGGAAATAACTTATCTGGTCATCAAGATGATCCTTACGGACCGGGAAAACCCTGATCATATGATTAGGAAGATGAACCGTAGGGTATGCAGGTCCCAATACAATACCCACTGTTCCGATGGTTGGGTCAACGTATTGAAGATTAGAAACCTTTTCCTGGCTTTGCGCCATAAAGGCAAAAAGGATCCCGAACAAAGTGCAGACATTTTTCATTACAATCGTTTTTAATTAAAAGGCTTCATACAAAATCCCGTTCAGCGTTGACTATTTTATCTCTCTACCAGTATATTTTTTCAACAGTACTGTTATTTGAAGACACCAGTGCCGCTTTAAAAATTTTATGACTTGCATAAGCTTCTGCCGGCGTAACACAACCGAACTTTTCATTCAGCACTCCTGCCCGCTCGGCAAAATAAGCCGCCAGCATTTGTTGAAAGCAGTCGGGAAATCCTGGTTCAAATATGCCCCCGGAGGTTACAGGAAATGCCATTCCACTCAATCCCAGCTCTTTCCGATGCCACGATTGATGTTCGGGAAAATACCGCCGGTATCCTTTCACATCACCTGTGCTGTATTTCATAGATCCATTTGTTCCAAAAACTTCCAGATACCATGTATTCGTTTCACCGGGCGCAAGCCTTTTTAATTCAACCGTCATAGGTATCTTCTCATATCCATCACGAAAGCTCATGTGTAAAGAAGCATTATTCCAGGTATCAGAATTGCCCCAACCACCCTGTCCATCCGGTCGTTTTGTTATTATCTTCTGTAGCTGAGCGTACACTGTATCGGGCTTCCAACCCATTCGCAAAGGAATATGCATTGCGTGCATTCCCAGATCACCCATCACACCTATTTCACCACAATAAGCAGACTGTCGTTTCCAGTTCAAAGGCTTTAAAGGATCCATATCGCCGGAATGTAAAAACCCTGCTTTTATTGCCATGATACGCCCGGGAACCGAAGATTGCAGATCCCTTATAAGTTGCCGGGCTGCAGGCATAAAAGGAAACTCTGAGCTGCACCGGACAAAACGTTTAAGCTTAACCGTAGTTTCAACGATAGAAGATGCTGCTGCTTCATTTATGCCAAAAGGCTTTTCCGCTAACAGGTCTTTTCCGGATAAAAGAATATCGGTATATACCTGTTGATGTAAATGATGAGGAAGGGCAGCGTAGACCACGTCTATTTCAGCATTGGCAAGTAAATTTTTATAATTTGTTTCAAAAGATGTTACAGTTGAAATGTTCCTGTACCAGGAAAGTACTGACTCGTTTTGATCACACACGGCTTTTAAAACCGGCTGAATGGGAAAATCTTTTAATACAAACCATCTGGCAAAAGCAGAAGCAGCCTCCTGCCCCATAAGTCCTCCACCTATAATACCTACATTTACTTTTTCCATTATTCCTGTTTTAGTCAAGCATTCCCAGAACGTCTCCGGGCTTTGCGTTCTCATGTACTATAGCCATCAATGCACGGGTAATACCTGCAGGATTACGATGCTGCACTACATTTCTTCCGTACACAATTCCTGAAGCGCCCTGGCGTATTACTTCATAGGTACGTTCCAGTATTTCCTTATCGGGCGCTTTTCCACCACCCCTTACCAAAACAGGTATGTTACCTGCCATTTCTATTACTCTGTGATACCCGGAAATATCTTCTGTTGGATCTGCTTTTATAATATCTGCACCCAATTCTACTGCCTGTCTTACAAGAGGAAGGATTTTATCAATATTACCATCTACAGCATATCCTCCATTTTTTTGATCAGGGCTGAATACCAATGGTTCGATCATCAGGGGGAAATCATACTGGTCACATGCTTGTTTTAGTTTTGCGATATTTTGAATACACTGACGAGCCAGGTCACTCTCACCGGGTATGCTAAACAGATTGACTACCACGGCAGTTGCATCTGTCTTTATAGCCTGTAATACAGGATTTTCTATCATGGTACTGAACAGGGGCCTCACCAATGCAGTACCATATACGTTCGCAACATCTGTGCGCAATACAAGCGCCGGCTTATTGCGCCCCGGAACAGATTGAAGATGATGCGCCTGCCCCACAGTAAGTTGAATAGCATCAGGAGCAGCCTGCAGAAGTGTTTTAACTGCACCTTCAATATTTTCAATTCCTTTCAAAAAAGACAATTCATTAAAAAAGCCATGATCTATTGCCACATCAAAACATCTTCCCGATGAGGCATTGAACAAACGGTTGAGCTTGTATTTTTTCACATTCTTTGTTTTAAGCAGTGCTGATTTCAAGAACAAAATTTTTATACCCATGCCTGTAACCAGGTATGCGCGGGCAATTGATATTAAATTTCATTCTATCAGAATCGAATGCTGAAGGTTTTTATTTCAAATGGTTTTATACTGAATTGAAACATCCCGTTCTTTGAAACTACTGTCTCCTGTTCGTCTTCCATTAAATTACATGCGCTCACTGACCGGGGTTTCAGGTTTAATTTCAGAGATACATGCTCTTCTGCTTTCCCTGCTGCTTCATACATCCTGATAATTACCGCTCCCCTTTCATTTTTTCGGACTGAAGTGATAACAACATTGGGATGTGATAATTCCAACAATCCCCATCGTCTCAACAACTTCCCTTTATGACGATCAGTTTTGATACACAACAAAGGTGCATTAAACTCAAAGCCCTCCTTATAAACCGATGCATCCTGCCATGAACCCACATGTGGTACCAGCGCATATTCGAAAGATAATTGCTTGTTCAACTGCAGTCCCGTTACAGAATCCATGCCTTCTTCATATCCGCCAAAGAATGGATAGGAATTGATTTTAGCCGACCGCATAAGGGAAACAAGCATCGAGGAACCTATGGCGAGATTTCCCGGAAGCCCTTTATTTAACAATGCTACCCCTTTATCGTCATTGCCAAAATGAGCCCAGTTCTGGGCGGGATATTCAACAGCATCCGGCCGGGTAATAGCCCCAAAAGGTATTTCATGAGTAGTTTTTCCATCGTTGATATTAAGCGGAAACAAGGCCTGGTACCTAACATACTTTTCAGCATTAAAAAGCTGCGTTTTAATATCTATGCGCCTGATACCATTCCGGTACATACGAACGGATGTGCTAAACTTATTATCATCTCCAAACCCATGATTGATCTTATATTCAGAATATACGGCACCGTGATGTATATGCCCTTCTTTTCCAAAATACTGCCCCTCGTTGCTGAACCTGTCTTTATCAGGATGCGGATATTCCTGCTTGTTGGTTAACGCTACTGTCGGATAGCGGATAGTATGATTGATCTCCCAAAAATCTCCTCCATCATACTGGCGGACCACTACATTTCCGGGCGCTTTTAATACCTGCCAGTTATTTTCTTTTGCCAACAGCTCTGTTATTGCACCCGAACGCATATTAAAAGTGCATTTGTAAAAATCGTTTTCAATAACATTGGACTGAAAAGACCCGGTATCTGTAAGCGGCTCTTTTTTCCCCGGTTTCACCTGGTAAACAGCATAACCCAATGCCGGAATATCCGTGGCAATGAAAATGATTTTGGCCCTGTTAATACCACCCGATTCATAATATTCGGCAGCAATAATTTCAAAAGGAAGAGATATGCCTTTTTCATTTTCAACTATAATACCTGTTACATCATCTGTTGCAAATCCTACTTCTGTTTCAACAACATCCGTTCGCTGCCAACCCAGGCTGTTAAAAATAACAAGCGGAATATGTAAAGCCTCTGTATCAATATGGGCAACCAGCTCTTCAAAAAGCGAACTTATCAATTGCCCTGCCACCTGCCCGGCATAATGATATCCCTTTAACGTATCTTCATAAACGGTATCCGTCATAACACCAGACATCAGGTCATGCGCCTGGTTAAACAGAACCGGCTCCCATGCACGCCACAGCTCCTCATTCACTTTTTTGCTCCTATCATCTGCTCCTGCCGGGTGTGTCAGCGCATGTAGCTTATCTGCAGTAAGCAGTAAATTTTCAATAGCCCTCAATTGCTGCTTGAGCTCTATCCTGCTGGTATACACTCCCTGAAACACAGGATTGAATTCTCCCTGCCAAACTACCCGGTCTGCATTCTTTTCGGCAGCGTTCTCAAAATCTGTGGGCACGCCAAAATATAAATCAAGTTCTCTTTTACTATCGTCCTGGTATTGCCTGACAAGCACAGGCAACTGTTCCCTGGGATTGGATACATCATGTCCTGCCAGCCCCACACGATCACCCGTATTATTGGTGTACTCGCCCAATCGATCAAACTTTTCCTTTACAAACCGGCTGAAACCTTTTGAGTCCCCGGGCACGTCATACAGGGGAACATAGGATAAGGGTAACCAGTAAGCGTCAATCGTTGTCCCGTCTATGCCTTTCCAAAGAAATTCCGAGTTAAATTTTGCATACGGAACCGCCCTGTGAAACCAGAGGGATGTAAACCCCGCAAGTTTTAGTATCTGCGGCATTTGGGCATTGTGTCCAAAAGTATCTATGCCCCAACCCACTGTTACCTCTTTGCCAAGTTGTTTCCGTATGTATCCTTTTCCATATTGAATTTGTTTTATAATTGACTCACCCGAAGGGATATTGGTATCATGCATTGTATCAGTGCCTCCAACCAGTTGCAGGCGGTTTTCAGCTACACATTGTTTGAACCAGTTTCTTTCTTCAGGATATCTTTCGAGAAACGGGCGGATATAACATACCTGGTCAAGCGTGAAGCGGTACTCGGGATACTGCTTTAATAATTTCAACGCAGTAAGGATATGGGGTAACCCTATATCCAGATATTTTTCACGGGTAGTAAACACAGCCCCTTCCCAGTGTGTATGCGGAATGATCCAAAAAACAGGCAAGCTGCCGGGTTGATTACGGGAGAAAGATAACAAATGCCTGAACCATCCTGCCGAAGCCGGCGTGGGAACAAATGTAAAAGCTGCCATCGCGGAACTTATACCTTTTACAAACTTTCTCCTGTTAAGAACCTGCTTTTGTATCATTACATATGGCTTTTGCAAATTAAACGGACCTCTACGAATAACCGGCTAAATAACCCTGTCATTTCCACCATCCACAGGTATCTGGGCGCCGGTTGTTTTGGCAAATACATGACTGCATAACTCCGCTACCAGCTCACTTACATCGCGGCTGCTTATTTCCGTTTTGAGTATGTTATTCTTTTTATATTCCTCTATGGTCAACCCGTAATGCATGGCACGAGAATGAAGCACTTCTTCCGTCCATATTCCTGTATCAAAAACAGCGTTGGGATGTACTGAATTGATCCTGATATTGTCTTTTCCCCACTCCATAGCCGTTACCCTGGCTAGCTGGTTCAACGCAGCCTTTGAAACAGAATAGGCAGCGGCGCCCGGCCCGGGCGCCGCAACATTTTTAGACCCCACTATTACTACCCGTCCTCCTTTGGGAGCCAGCTTAAGACAGGGATATGCTTCCTGCAGCAAGCGGAAGTTAACATCCAGGTTAACCTGTAAAACACGTTGCCACTTTTCATACGCCAGCTCTGATACCTTGCTGCTTTCAGGAAATATCCCGGCATTCAAAACAAGCATGTCTAACCCCCCGAATAAAAACACGGTTTGTTGTATCGTGGAGATCAACCCCTCTTCAGAAGCCAGATCCACCACCATTCCATAATACGACGGATCTGAAGAAATGTCTTTAACAGCCGGGTTAATATCTACCCCCACTACTACGGCCCCTCTGGCAAGCAAAGAAAGAGCGCATGCTTTACCAATGCCGGATGCGGCTCCTGTTACAAGCGCTATTTCGCCGGTAAAAGGAGGCAGGTTGCCTGCTTTCTTAAGCTTTGCCTGCTCCAGTTCCCAGTATTCAACATCAAAAATATCCCTGGCCGGCAGGGCCACATAACCGCCAATGGCATTTGCCGCAAGTATAATATCAATCGTATGATCGTATATATCAGCTACTATAGTAGCGTCTTTAACCGTTTTTCCGATAGCGCAAACGCCCAGCACCGGATCCAGTACCACCCGCGGAGCCGGATCCAGCATCGTTTTTCTATCCTTAGCCAATGGCTCGTACTCAGCAAAATAATTGCTGTATTCCCGTGCAAAAGCGTCTATATCCCTGCCAACAAGCGGCAATCTTTTGGTACGAATAACATGGTCCGGCGTTGCAGGCCCCTGCCGGGATATAATAGCTACATCGGAACGATTGCAGAAGTCCATACTTTTAGCATCGTCCGCTCTTTTGATAATTACAGGAAATCCTGCCACATCAGCTATCTTTTTCCTGAGCGCGCACAGCCCGGAAGTGAAATCCCCGGGCAGTTTGTATTGTTTTACCGTACTTCCCGGGGTTTTCTTTTCAGCGAGATAGGTTTCTGCCTTGCCCACTAATTCAATCATTCTATCGTACGATTCTGTAGCCGTCTCTCCATAAGTAAATACACCGTGATGAAGAAGAATGATCCCCCGTTTTTCAGGAGTCAGTTCTTTTTCCAGTATGGTGGCACAAAGCCTGGACAAATCAAACCCCGGCATAATATATGGAACATATATCACCGTGTCGCCATATATCTCCTTCAATATTTCATCCCCGTTAACAGAATTTGAAATAGCCACTACCGCATCAGCATGGGTATGATCTACAAAGCGAAAAGGGATAATAGCATGTAAAATCGCTTCTACGGACGGAACCGGTGCGGAGGCTTTCGTTTGATGTGTCACCAGTTCATTCAACATCTGGGAATCAGTCAGCTCCGGCAACCTGGCCAGCTTTTTCAGGTGGTTGATCCGCACGGGTGAAAATCCTTCCCGGGTAATTGTTTCCAGGTCCCATCCACTGCCTTTCACGTAAAGGATATCCTCTTCTTCACCCACAAGATTCGCCTCTCTTACTTTTACCGAAGTATTACCTCCTCCATGTAACACCAATGATTTATTACGGCCAAGCATCCGGGAGCTCTGTACCCTATCTTCAATAAGCTGATCTTTTTCTGCAATCGTCATCGCATTATATTTATATTTCAGTATTAAGAAATACAAATATAATCATTACAAGTTACAACTTGTATATACAAGATAAATTTTTTATAAAAAACCGCGTGCTCACGCGGCGCCCAGCAAAATACTATTTAAAACCTGTCATCCAGGTAATAATTCTCCGTATTGCAATATAACCAGGAGTAAATATTCAAGTTCTTTACATTGGTTTTCAGTTTCCGCTTCATATGTACTATCGGATGACCGGCCGATATTTTAAGCACCCGGGCAATACTTTTATCGGCCGCAACCGCCCATATTTTTTGCTCGCCTCCTGTTACTTCCACCTGGTAATATTCACTTAATATTTTTAAGAAAGAACGATTGTCCAGGTTCCTGGAAGTAAACCTTAAAAGATTGATATCAGTAAGAAAGGTTTCTTCATATAATATGGGCGCGTTATTGATGATCCTGACCCTTGTAAAATAGATGCAGCCCGCTATCTGCTCAGCATAATTGAGGTCTTTCATCAATTCCGGGGGCCAGTTCCGTTTTACCGGTTTTTCCAGTATCACGGTTTTGAGGTTAAGATCTCCTACCCCTGCAGTAACCCCGCTTACGGAAAGGATACCCAATCCCCGCCGTGGCTCTGCAACAATACTACCCTTACCATGATGGCGGGTAATATACCCCATGTTAGTAAGCCCTGCCAATGCCTGGCGTACTGTCGGGCGTGTAGTGTTGTACGATTTACACAACTCATTTTCCGAAGGCAAAAGATCGCCCTGCTTAAATTTTCCTTCCTCCATCAGCTTCTTTAAATCTTCAATCAGTTTTTTATACAATGGAGTCGTCTCTTCTTTTTGCATAGGAATGACAATTTTTAATTATAAAGCGTTTAGCAAAAGGGGATTTACCTGGTATAGGCAACCTATAAAATATTACAAAGTTGTATATACAAGTTTTGTATCTTTGAACAGATGGTTTCAAATTTAATACAAGACTTTGAATTTGCATCGCAGCTTTAGTATTGTATGTGTATGACAAATTATTGCTTTTAATACCGTTTTAAAGGAACTTATATGATATGCTTGCGTATGCTGCCCGTTTTTTCGCGGCCAGGTTTACAATCTGTTTTCTTGCTTCTGCTCACTTTCCCTTTTTGCAGGGGGGTGGTTACAGAAGCTTCTGCAACTGGTCATCCAGCAGTTGAAAATATTCAATGGACTATTGAAAAATCACATCCCTGGAGGCCCCCATTCGGGCTTGACCGGGTAGGCAACTCACTCGATGTAGTCATCAGCCGGTCAGAAGGCAAAGGTAATTTATTGAAAGTAGAAATGATTTGCCTCCATAAAGGCAGGGAAGTCCGCCGGCTCATTATTCCATTTTCCAATAAAAAGAATGAAGCGGCAAGGCAAAATATTTCATTGGATGTTGATGAGGTAATGCTTACTTATAAAGACGACCGCGGAAAACGTATACACCTTGGAAGGAGAAAGGTTCCCTTCGAAATGTTTGAATGCGAAGCTGTTGTACAGCCTGCAACAATCATCAACCCGGTAGATATGGGAACCATCTTAGTACCCGCCGACTGGTTATTGCTGGAACAGGGAGAAACTTCGCTTATCCGGTTTGCAGCCATTAACCGGCAAAAGGATACAAGAAAGTTTATCCTGACTGCCTGGTTTACATCATCTCCTGACGACAAAACTTTCCTGGACCTTACCCTTCCATCGGGTCAAAAGCAAACTGTAACATTTACGTCGCCCGTAAGTAAACAGGGGGAAAAAGATGTGTTACACATAACATTGGCTGATAACGCCGGGATGCAGGTATGGAAAAAAGAGGTGCAGGTAATGATCAGTAAGCGTATCCCAACGCCTGCGTTTGGCGTTGTTGAGACAAAACTGCGCTACGATGTGCCCATACTCAATATTGTAAATGGCAGGAATGAACCGTTGATGTATAATAAAGCATGGAAAGATGACCAATCTGATTATATCGTTTGCCTGCCTAACGGCTCACGCTGGGTATTCTGGAGGGGCGCCAGTTATATTCCCATATGGGCCAGCAAATACAATACAGGGCTGAGTTATGAATGGGCCGAAAGAATTTCACCCAATGATGGATTTACAGATTGCCCGGAGCCATTAATGGACAAGGAATTACGTTACGGCAAAGTGGAAGTGATCGAATCCACTCCCTCCAGGATCCATGTTCGCTGGAGTTACCAGAGCTGCGATTTCAACTATAAAGTGAACGGAGATTTTGCCCGGGAAGATTATTATTTTTATCCTGACGGCACCGGTACAAGAGTACTTACGCTTACCAGTATTCCCGAAGCTGAATATGAACTGGCGGAATTCATTCTCCTGGCTTCACAGGCTTCTGTTCCTCTGGATATTATGCCTGACAATCCTCTCCGGCTGATATCTTTTAACAATGGAGAAAAGCGGTGGGTATCCCTGCCGGAAAAAGATACTTTATGGAAAAATCTGCCTGAACCGGTCATCTATTCCATGAAAATACACCGGGATGAACCAATGTCAGCCTTTAGTTTCAATCCATTGCTTACCCAAAAACCTTTTGCATTTGCTCCATTTTACGATAAAGGTGTAACTGTTACACCTGCTTACTGGGGTGGGCATTGGCCGCTGAACCAGGGTTTCAATACGGGACGCTCTATCAACGAATCGCTTTGGGCAGGTCCTTCCCATAATTCCCTTGTTACATGGGGAGCGAAACGTCCCGACCCGATAAGAAGCAATATAGTTGAAACCCGGGACGCTTTGGGAGCAGTTAAAAAAATGAAGCTGGAGACCTGGACCTGGCTGATAGGTATGACAGACGCATCCGAAGACCAATTATTACATACTGCTATCAGCTATGCGGAACCTCCGGTACTTCACATCCGGGGAGGACGCGCAAGACCCGAAACGTATTCATCAGAAAGAAAGGCATTGCAGGTAATTGCAGAAGATGCTACGCTGAACATTCAGATCAGACCCGTCCGGTGGACGATCAACCCGGTGTTTGAAATATCAACCCTCCATACGAATATTACATCGATAACATTGAACGGGAAAATCTTATCACAAAGCGATTATGCCTGGGACAGTAAAACCTTATGGTTAAAAGCAAGCCTGGATAAACCAGCCGATCTGAAAATTGTATTTGCGGAGTAAGCGTAACCGAAGTGTTACTTTGCAGCGCTTTTAATAAAATCAAGTATTTCCTGCATGGATGTAATGCCGGCTGTTGTACCTATTTTCATTACACAATGAGCGCCCACTGCATTGGCAAATACTGCACAGTCGCGTACGGGCCAACCCTGGTTCAAACCGGTTATAAATCCTGCGCAAAATGAATCTCCGGCTCCGGAGCTATCAACAGCAACAACATTTTTATAGGAAGGAACCAGATAACCACGGTTGTCTCCTTCTTGCACAAAACAACCTTCATTTCCCAGTTTTATCACCACATTTTTAACTCCTCTTTCTAAAAAGAACTGTGCTATCCGGGATGGTATCTTTTTGCCGGAAAGTTCTACCGCCTCATCATAGCTGGGCATAAACCAATCCAGGTATTGCAGTGCCGGCTCTATTTTATGAAGCCACTCTCCCGTAGCATCCCAGGCTGTATCCATACAGCAGATCACCCCGTTCTCGTTTGCATAGCGTAACAGCATCTGCGTACCCTCCCCATCAAACGAAGGCATGAGAAAGGTGCCTGCAATCAGCAATAGCTTTGCCTGCTTTACTATATCAAGCTGTATATCATTAAAGCAAAATGCGGCATTTGCTCCCATTGCATGTATAATGGTACGCTCCCCCGAAGCGTCTATCATAACCATAGAAGCTGCTGTGGAATACTCCCCGTCCATTTTCAATCCTTCCATATTCACATGCATATCAAGAAGCGTCCCCCGGATAAAGTTTCCTAATCCATCCTGTCCTATCCTGCCGATAATAGCGGGCGGAAATCCTAATTTGGCCATTCCGATGGCTACATTAGCGGCGCATCCTCCCACCTGCATTGAAATTTCGTCAGCAAGGCTCAGCTTTCCTTTTGCAGGCAAATCATTGATGGTCTTACCAAGAATATCCGCGCACAATATTCCTGTACATACGATGGCAGTTCTCTCTGTTGTCATGAGCTGAAGTTAGTCCGAAATAACTGTAAAGCGATTGATTCCCGGATCCGTGAAGCGATCCAGTTCGTCTGTGCTGCGGGTAGAAAATTCTGAAACTACAGCTCCTTCTTCACCGGCCCTGAACCAATGATTGGTATCGGGCATAATAGTATACTGATCACCGGGCATAAGCACTATCTCTTTTGCACATTGAAGATAGGCTGCATGTTCGCCCAGTCCGTCCAGATATTTATTTCCTTCAGCAGCTCCGTCTACATATAAATGTACTTTTCCCCAACGGCATCTGAAGGTTTCTTCTTTTCCGGGAACACCATTGATAGTAGGATGAATATGTTCCGGGCAGGTTTGTCCCGGGAACATTACAAGCTCTTTTGCACAAACTCTTTCCGTATTGATGTATACCAGCACTTCCAGCCCCATGCGGTACAGGTCGCCCAAACCAAAATCCGCAATTTCAATTTCCTGCTTTTCTTTTTCTGTTACAACAATGCCGGCAGCAGCAAAGTATTCAACCGCCTGCTGTCTTGCTGCCGCTATTTCATCCCTGGTAAGCATATCGTATTTTTAAAATTCTACAAAACATTCGTTGCTCCCTCTCAGTATACCTATAGTAATAAACCGGGTTCTTCTAACAACTGCTTTACTTTTTGTAAAAAAGGAGCGCCTACAGCGCCATCTATCATGCGATGATCAAAAGATGCCGTGACCGTCATAACCGGCTTTACAATAATATTTTCGCTTTCGCCATCCACTACCGGCTTTCGCTGAATAGCTCCTACTGCAAGAATGCAGCTTTCGGGTTGATTAATGATTGCGGTAAACTGGTTTATCCCAAACATACCAAGATTGGATATGGTTATTGTTCCACCCTGCCTGTCAGCTTCCTGAAGCTTACCGGAACGGACTTTTGCTATATTAGCAGCATTCTGCTGCGCGATCTCTGAGATACTTTTTTTATTTACCTCTTTTACAACGGGTACTATTATACCCGAATCTGTAGCAACCGCCAAACCAATATTCACATTTTTGAAGAGCTTCACCTGGTCGCCAAGGTAAGTACTGTTAATGACAGGAAACTCCCGTATGGCGGATGATACTACTTTCATGAGGATATCGTTATAAGATATACGGTATCCTGACTGCTCTATATTCCTGTTGAATGTTTCCCGCAGCCGGATCGCTGCAGTCATGTCTATATCAACAGATATAACATAATGAGGCGCCAGCGTAAGACTTTCTACCATTCGCCGGGCTATCGTCTTTCGTACAGGTAATACATTTACCAACGTAAAATCATCGGGCTGTTCAACCGGATGTGAAACAGAAGATGTAATATCCGGCAGGTTTTTCCTGCGTTTTTCCGAAATGAACACCTCCACATCCGCCTTCTTGATCACTTTATTCCCGGTTGTTTCAAAAATGTCTTTTAGAGAAACATGCTCGGCGGCAGCCATTTTCCTGGCAAGCGGTGAAGCTGCAATGAAAGCGCCGGGCGCAGATGATACTGCCCGGGGAGCGCCTGCCTGTACTTCAGTACTGTACAAAACATCCGCTTTACCTGTCATTGCTCCAACATGGCGATCTTCTTTCCCGGGTTTATCCTTGTTCAACGCTATATCTTCTTTGTCGCCAATCAACGCCACAACTTCCCCTACTTTCACCATTCTCCCGGCAGGATATTTTATTTCAAGCAATGTTCCTTCAGCAAAACTTTCCACCGTGAGTATCGCCTTGTCGGTTTCTATTTCAAACAGGATATCTCCTCTTTTAACAGGATCGCCTACCTGCTTGTTCCAGTTAAGTATCATCATTTCATCGGTGGTTTGCCCACCGGATGGCATCAAAATTTTATTCAGCATGTTACCTCAGGTTAATCAGGCTTTATTTTCGCTGCCTATTATTTTAATAAAACGCTCCACTTCTTTAGCAACCGCTTCCCGCGCAGCACACAACATATCCATGTTTCCTCCTCTCCCTATTACATTGTGCGGATCCATCTTCGAAACATTATTGTTATTCAGGTATTCCTGAATGGAGTTGAGATAAGCCCGTTTAAGGGATGTACCTACATTTACTTTACACATTCCCAGCGCTACAGCCTCCTTTAACTCCTCTTCCGCCACTCCTGTGCCGCCATGCAAGACCAGGGGGATATTTATTTTCTTTCTCAACTCCTTTATCAATGCAAAATCAATAGCAGCTTTTCCTGTTTCAAGCAAATGAACATTGCCTACAGAAACAGCCAGTGCATCTATTCCTGTTTGCTTTACAAAAAAGGCAGCTTCATCGGGATCTGTTTTTTTACCGTCACTGATACTATCACTGGCTATATCAGCATCCGGTAATTTACCTACTTCAGCTTCTACGCAAACATCGCGACCTTTTGCAATCTTTACAAGCTGCCGATTAATGCGAATGAATTCCTCCATGGAAATATCATGCCCTTCAAACATAACTGCATTAAATCCGGAATCCATTCCCTTCAACAGCATGTCCACCTCATGCGCTTCATTTAAAAGCAGGGCAACAGGTACGTTTACCGTTTCGGCTATCGCTTTTCCCAATTGTCCGTAATGGTGAATATTTTCGGTAATGGTTCTTTTTTTACTTCCTATGAATTGACCGCCAAAGCCTATTATTACAGGCGATTGGGTTTTCTCTGCCGCATCTGTTACAGCCAGTATCGATTCCATATTCCACGCTTCAAAATATCCAACCGCGTACCTGCCTGCCAGCGCTTTTTGCATTAAAGTGTTCATTGATACTAAAGCCATATTAAACCCGGGTTGAAAGTTTTCAGGATTTCATTAATTTTCTTGCGGCCTCTGCTATCCGCGAAGCGGATGGCACTACATAATTTTCCATTACAGGAGCAAAAGGTACGGGAACATCATAACCGGCCACTCTTACGATCGGCGCATCAAGGTAATACAGTGCATCTTCCGCAATCTGCGCCGCCACTTCCGCACCCCAGCCGTTTCTTTTGGTATCTTCCTCAACAATCATCAGCCGGGATGTTTTGCGAATGGAATGGATGACCAGCTCATAGTCAAAAGGAACCAATGTTCTGGGATCGATCACTTCCACGCTGATCCCCTCTTTTTCCAATATATCGGCCGCCTCCATTGCCCTGTACACCATCAATAAATTAGCAACGATGGTAATGTCTTTTCCCTCTCTGCGAATCACACCTTCCCCAAAGGGGATCAGGTATTCTTCATCAGGCACTTCCCCTACGGGGCTCAATGCCGCTTTTTCGGCCCTGTTGCCTTTACTGCCGTATAACAGCTTGTGCTCAAATACTACTACCGGGTTATTATCGCGTATGGCGGTTTTCAGTAACCCCTTTGCATCATAAGCAGTGGAAGGGCAAATTATTTTAAGGCCGGGGATGTGCGTAAAAAAGCCCTCAAGGCTTTGAGCGTGCTGGGCTCCTCTTGTAGTAGCGCCCACCGGCGCACGCATTACCATGGGCACCTTCACTGTTCCACCCGACATATAAGTCATTTTTGCCGCATTATTCGCCAACTGATCCATCATACAAAAAAGGAAATCTCCATACTGAACGTCGGCTATGGGGATCATTCCCGTCATGGCAGCTCCCACTGCGGCGCCGGCAATCATAATTTCGGATATCGGCGTATCCAGTATACGTTCATGCCCAAATTCTTTAGATAAGCCCAATGTAACCGTAAATGCCCCCCCAAAACCACCTTCTATATCTATGTCCTCACCCAGGCAAAATACCCGTTCATCTCTTCGCATTTCTTCCCGTATCGCTTCCCTTAATGCTTCAGCAATTGATAATGTAGCCATATTGTCTTTGTTCTCTATTGATAATTTTTAAGCATATACATGCAGGAGCGCATCCTGCGGCTCCGGCGAGGGGCTTGCCTTTGCGAAGGCCACGGCATCGTCAATCTGTTGTAATACTTTTTTTTCTATTGCTTCCAATTCAACGGGAGCTGCCAGTTGCTGCTGCAAAATGTAATTTTTACAACGGGCCACGGGGTCCTTCTCGAACCATTCTTTTTCTTCCTGCTTATCCCTGTACCCGCAGGCGTCATTGCGCGAATGCCCGCAACGCCTATAGGTCTTCAGCTCCAGGAGCGTCGGGCCTTTTCCTTTTCTCGCCCGGTCAATAGCTTCGTTGGCAGCTTTGTTTACTGCCAGCACATCATTTCCGTCTGCAACATATCCCGGCATACCGTAAGCGGCAGCCCTTTCAGCCAGGTCTTTTATTTTAATTACCTGGTTAATATGAGTAGAGGCACCATACAAATTATTTTCACACACAAAAACTACAGGCAGGTTCCATATAGCAGCCGCATTCATGGATTCATGAAAAGCGCCTTCGTTACTGGCTCCATCCCCAAAAAAGCAGATCACCACATTATCCGTTTTACGCATTTTACAGGACAATCCTGCACCGATCGCTACCGGCATACCGCCGGCAGTGATAGCTACTGCGGGAATGGCTCCCACACTTATATCGCCCGTATGCATTGCCCCGCCCTTCCCCTTGCAGCAGCCATTGGCTTTAGCAAACATTTCGCACATCATAGATTCTAATGATACTCCCTTTGCGAGACAATGTCCTGCAGGTCTGTGCGTAGATGTCATATAATCCTCTTTGCGCACATCAAACAGCACTCCAACGGCACAGGCTTCCTGCCCCTGGCTCTGGTGGATCGTGCCGGGCATGATCCCCTCCAGGAACATATAATAGATCCTGTCTTCATAATTGCGCAACAGGAACAGTTGTTCATACATTGATAAAATTCTTTCCTTCCCGATTTTCATATTTCAAAGATAAGAGGTAAATCTTTAACTTGTATATACATGTTTAAAAATATTCTGCTCCTCTATTTTTTCCAGCCTGTATAGTCCGGAATGCTGTGCTCCAGCGTATGTGTGGCAATAGTAACAGGTATGTAATTCAGCCTGTATAATTCTCTGTTCTGATAATTCCCGGTAGGATATAAAAAACATTTCACCTCTCCATTGTCAGCATCCGACTGAAAGCGCTGCCCTATAACAGGAACATACCATCCCAGTTCCTTAGTGTCAAGCGTTTTGAATTTGGTCCATGGTCCCCAGGGATGCGGGGCCTCGTAAAATTCATTGATAGTACGTGGGTCTTTACGCAAATTATAGGTTGTGTAATGCCATACGACCATTATATATCGCTTTAACCCGGGTATATAGGTCATGCCGGTCATACTACAGTTGTTGGTATCTGTTATGACCGGCGCTGCTGTCTCCATATCATTCGTCCAACCGGCATCTGCCATCCCGTCTCCCCCGGCATAAAACTGCCAGTCAGCAGCATTCAGATCGGGTAACCTGTTTTTTAATACCCGGCCGATTATATAATTATCGCCGCTTTCAAAATGTCCGTTGTTGGATACAGCGTATACATACTTATCTGCATTATCCACCGAGGCTTCCCCGTCTTTTCCGTACCAGACAAAATACGGTGCTCCAAAGCGTTTTCCGGGAAACATAGGATTGGCATAGTTTTCCTGCGCCGTTCTTGTCCATGTTTTACCATTATCATTTGATTTAATAATACTTGAACTTCTGAAAATGTGCCGGTTCTTCGTATCCCCCGATTGTTCGGGATACAGGCAACGGGTAACAAACATGTATAAAACACCATCCACACTATATGAATTCATCGTTTTCCAACTGGCGCTGTCGGCTGCTTTTTCACCTTCCTTTCCATACTCTTCCATACCGTTCACAGTAGTACCGGTAAGTGCATAAGGATCATCCCCTTCCAGCTTCCCAAAAGCTATATTGCCTGCAGGCACGCCGCCAAAGCTGGAGCCATCATCATTGCCTGTATATAGCACGTCATCCCTGCCCCAGGTGGGAGCCCATTCATCTCCCCTGCTGTTTTCGATCTGGGAATAGCTCGAATCAAACCTTATATCTACAATAGGGAGCGATCCGGGTGCGGATTGTGAGCATGATATAACAACAACAATCAATGCTCCCAAAAAAAGTATGTGCCTGAGTTTCATTAGAATTATTTTTAGGAAATAAATGTGTATGCTAATTTTTAAATGACATCGCTATACGAAAGCCAAGCGTATGGTAACTTCGCCGGGGTGAATTACCGATGCGATAAGTGCTCCGCGCACGATACGCATGATCATCCCAGCTCCCGCCCCTGCGAACAACAAACACACTGGTTGTGCTTCCGGCGGGATTTACCTGGTCTTCGTCAATATAATTATCAAGATGATCGCTGCACCATTCCCAGGCATTTCCGGACATATCGAAAAGTCCCAGCTCATTTGGCTTTTTTTGCGCTACCGGGTGAACAGAGGATTGACTGTTTTCCATGATCCATGCCACATCCCCCGCTTTGTCGCTTCCGCTATACAAATAATTTTTCCCTTTCACCCCTCCCCTTGCTGCGTATTCCCATTCCGCTTCGGTAGGAAGCCGATACGGCTTACCTGTTTTTCCCGAGATCCATTTACAATAATCATTTGCTTCTTCCCACGTAACACTTACAATGGGATGATCGTCTCTCCAGCCCCATTTGGGCTCAGGAGGCATATCAATGCCCTTCTCCTTACAATACAGCCTCCATTCTTTTACGGTAACTTCTGTTTTAGCGATATAATAATCGCTCAGCCTTACTTTGTGAAGGGGCCTTTCATCCGGATCGCCGGCTGCATGATTATCCCCCATTTCAAAGTCTCCTCCTTTAACAAACACCATTTGCGGATTGGATTGCGCGAAGGAGCTTGCTGAAACCAATAAAGTAAAAATAAATATTGCCGGACTGATCAAACTTCGGAACATAAGAATTGCTTAACTGATACAATAGTGATACCCGGTTTTTATTCACTGCACTGCAATATCCACCCGCTGAGCCTGGAAATAATAACCTTTGGGATATTGTGTCCAGGCCAACCAGAATGACTTGCCGTCATCCGACATCCACCCGGGCATTATCTGTGGCTGATAGCATTGTCCATCAGGAGTTCCACCTGGTGGAAACCACCGGAGGTCTTCATGAACCTGTTTCCATGGCCCCCATGGAGTACGGGCTATCCATATGCCCAGGTAGGTGGGTTTGGTAAACCACATACCTGAAGCGTCTACCCCCACTCCCCAGTTTGCCATCATATATAATCCAAGCTTTTTATTGTAAACAACACTCGGATGCCATGAATAAGGATGCTTCAGCTTGTTCACGTATCCTGCAGGAAAGGTATATACAGGCTTTCTGTCTGCTATATTTTTTGACCATACCGCAGTTCCCCTTTTTCCCGGCTCTACAAAGAACTCATATGCGCTTCTGCTCAGGAGGCTATCCTTGTTTACGCGGAAAAGCACCAACTGGTTCATCGTACCTTCCGTTCCACCATTCGGTGAGTATACATACACATATCCATCAACATTATCTTCATACCCTTTGCCCATTTGTAACATGGTAAGCAGCGAAAATACATTGTCAGCCTCTTTGAAGAAAACCATATTATGATGATTTCTGGTATTGGTTTCTTCAAATACTACCGGCATACTTCCGTCCTGGTTTTTCCATGTACGGCCGGTATCAGGCGAGTAAATAATTTTTGTGCCTATAAAATTCCAGGGGGGATCGGTATACCACCTGTCCGGTGTAGAAAAATAATGATAGATGGAAGGTCCAATACCCAGGATCCCAAAACCATAATACCTTTCCTGTGGTTTTTCTTTGGGGCCGGGGTGTGATTCTACCGCTTCAAACCTGTACCCGGGCGGATATCCTACCAGCTTCCAAAGTTTGGTATTATAGCCCTGTCCATCACATTGCAACACATATTGATTTCCGTCTGCAGCCCAGGTGGTGTGCCAGTTATCGCCTTCAAAATTGATGTCACGCATAATGGAATCATTTCTGAAAGTAAGTTTCAGATTGGGCAGCTCTTCCGTATCAGCAGGCAGATCCTTATCTGCGGATGAATGGCAGGAAGCTATCAGCAGGCCGGTACAGGCTACCCATGTAAGCCTGCGGGCAAGCAAGTTGAATAACATCATTTTTTATGATTTTACTAAGTGCTGCAAGAGGCTTCCCTGCTGCGTTTTTGCGGCCAGGGAAGTTTGTCCTGTTTGTATCTGTATCTTACCTCTCTGCCTGATGACAATCAGTAACCTGTATTTTGGGGTGTAAGGTTTGGATTATTCTGCACTTCCGGCCTCGGCAATGGGAATAACAAATGTTTTTCCTCAAGCGGCCTGTTAGAGCTAAGGTTTACATGGCCTACAAAATCATCAAAATCGTTGGTGGCAGTATTATACACTTTTTTTGTTCTTACCATGTCAAACCAAAGCACGTTCTCAAAACATAGTTCATGCCAGCGCTCTCTCCATATAGCCTTTCTGAAAGCATCTTTATCATAGGTGCCGAGGGCGGGTGTGGCTATCTGTGCCCGGTCTCTGATTTTCTTAAAAGCATCGTAAGCATCCTGGGTTGGCCCTGAAGCTTCGTTTTGGGCTTCTGCATATACAAGCAATACATCTGCATACCGGATCTGCGGAAGATTAAGACTGCTATTGGCTGTACCGGGTGTACCAGGTTTGCCGTTTGCCGCCACATCAAAATGTTTAAATATATAGGGAGCATCCAGGTCGTAAGATGCGCCGGTACCCCCAACAAAATAAGTATTATAGAAAAAGCCTTTTTGATCCACAGTCCTTAGATCATTTGCTTCATAGGAGTCATAAAATGATTTTGTAGGTACTGTAGTTCCAAAGGAAGCAGTATAAGCCGTGATGGGCTTAAAATTGGGCAACCAATACATCTGAAGTTCATTATTGGCTGCGATACTTGCATTGTACTGGATCTGGAAGATATGCTCTCCCTGGTTTTTGTGCGCATAATCGTGCAGGTGACCATAGTCGCTAAATAAATCAATGCCTGCCCCGGTAATTACTTCATTGGCTTTTGCAGCGGCTTTTTGAAAATATTCGGCGCCTTTATTCAGCGGTTGCCCTGCCATCGTTAAAAAAACCTTTGCCAGCAATGATTTAACGGCCGCCCTGCTAACCCTTCCTGACCCGTCTGTCCAGGGAAGCCCCGCAGCTTCTGCAGCTTCAAGATCACTTACAATCTGATCATATACCTGGGCAACCGGCGTTCTGACTGGATAAAAATCTTCTGAAGTAGCCGTTTGCGGCTGTAAAATAAGCGGAATATCCCCCCATATCTGCACAGCATAAAAATAAGACCATGCTCTTAGAAAGAACGCCTGTCCTAAAATACTCTTTTTTTGAGCTTCATCCATAGGATTAATTCCCGGTACTTTATCCAGAACAAGATTAGCCTGTGCTATCACCCGGTACAAACCATTCCACCAGTTAATTACATGCTGGTTCCCTGCATCATACGCCAGCCCAAGCAGGTTGTTCAGGTCAGAATTTTGCGCCGATTCTGTCGTTACAATCCCTGTTACGGCATCGAGCATCTGGTAATTGATGGAAATAATATTGGCGCCGCCGGTAATAAATCGCGTTTGCGCGTATGCCGAAGCAATGGCGGCTTCCGCATGTTGAGGAATAGTATAGAAGTTATCCGGCGTAAGATTGGAAGGATCCTGCTCCTCCAGGAACTTTTTACAACTGGTACCAGAAGCTACTAACATGACCGCAAGCAAGGCGATGCCCGAAAACTTTGGTATGGAATATAATTTCATAAAATATCTTTTGTATTTTTTAAAAAGCAACATTTAAACCCGCCATCCAGATAGTAGGCTTTGGATAGGCATGAAAGTTTTGTCCCTGTGCAAACACCCTGTTGGATTCTGCACCAAACGTGTTAAGCGTAATTTCCGGATCCCCGTTCTTATACTTTGTTAGTAAGAACGCGTTTTGTACCGACGCAAATATTCTCAGTCTGCTTATCCTGAGCGCATTGGATGTTGCAGACGGGAATGTATAGCCTAACAAGATATTTTTCCCCCTGATAAAAGAGCCGTCTTCTACCCAATGCGAATCAACATTTGTAACGTATCCGGCCCTGGTATCACGAACTTCAGCGATCATTGTATTCTGGTGATCGGGTGTCCACGCATCAAGGACAGTCCTGTAGCTATTGGCGAGCGACTGCCTGTCTTCACTGGAATGTTTGGTCTGATCAAGAATATCATTGCCATAAGAGTATTGCAATTCAAACACAAGCTCCCATGCCTTATACCGGAAGGTATTCAGGAATCCTCCATAGGCATCAGGATACCCATTGCCTATGATCATCCTGTCGGCGTCATTAATGATATAGTCTTTATTTACATCCAGGTATTTTATGTCCCCGGGAAGTAATGTTAACCCATTTCTATAGCTTGTATATTTTGCAGCTTCTGCGGCTTCGCTGGTATTCCATGTGCCTAATCTTACCAATCCCCAGAATGAACCAACCGGTGCTCCTACCCGGATAATATTGGTTTGATTGGTGAACCCGGGACCTCCGATACCAAAAATATCGGCCGGTGTGGCAAGTGATAATACTTTATTCTTATTGAATGAAATATTGAAATTGGTAGTCCAGGTAAAATTCCTGCCGGCAATATTCGTCGTGTTCAGCGTAAATTCAAAGCCCTTATTCTCCATCGATCCAATGTTCTTACGGATGGTAGAATAGCCGCTGCTGGTAGGCACAGGAGCGTCAAGCAGCATGTCCGTTGTTTTCCGGTAATAATAGTCTGCTTCAATATTGATCCTGTTATTAAATAAACCCAATTCAATACCCACATCAGATTGCGCTGTTTTCTCCCATTTCAAATCCGGGTTAGCCAGTCTTCCTGTTCCTGTTCCGCCTACCCTTCCTTCCGAAAGGATCGCCACATAATTAGAGCTCAGCACCGACAAAGATGTATAAGAGGGGATTTCCGAATTGCCCGTCATACCATAGCTGGTCCTGAGCTTGAGGTTCGATATTACACTGTTGTTTTGTAAAAAAGGCTCGTCCGAAATTTTCCAGGCCAACGCCGCGGAAGGGAAAAATGCATATTTATGATTTTCTCCAAAACGGGAAGAGCCGTCCACACGTCCTGTTACAGTAAGAAGATACTTGTCGTTAAAAGTATAATTAATACGGCCGAAGTAGGAATTAAACGCAAATGAGGAAGCTCCGGAGCCGAAGCCGGAATTAAGACTTCCGGCACCCAGGTTATTATAAAGAAAATAATCTGTTGCGTATTGCTGGGAAGCAACGACTGAACCGAAATAGCGCTGCTGCTGCCACGAAAGGCCTGCCATTGCTTTCAGCGCATGGACTTCAGCAATGCTTTTAGAATAAGTAAGATAATTCTCCAGCGACCAGAATTCTTCCCTGCTGTTATTGACACTCGCAGATCCGTTGGAAGAAGGAGATAATCCCCTGGACGTTGACTGGTCTATCTCCTGGTTCAGTATATTTGCTCCCAATACGGTTCTCATCTCAAGGTCTTTGGAAAAAGCAATATTTGAGAAAATGCTACCCACCGTAGTTTGGCTTTTCACGATAAACTTACGTTCAGTTAATAGCTGAACAGGATTCCAGAATGGTTCTGCAAAAGGATAATCCTGGCTTTCCGACCATGTTCCGTCTTCGTATTTCACCGGTTGAAATGGCAGGCCTTCTGCAATATTGCGCATCACCTGGTAATCCTGATCTACTATATTTTCGCTTTGATTATTATAGCTTAAGGTTGCTCCTACCCTTAACCATTTTTTTATCTGCTGATCCACTGTCAGACGGGCCGAATATCTTTTAAGATAGGAATTAAGCAGTAATCCCTGATCATCCCGGTAACCCAGCCCTACAGAATAAGACCCGTTGGGGCCGCCCCCGCTAAAACCCAGATCGTGATTCTGGGAAAGTTTGCTTTGCATTGTTTCCTTTACCCAGTCTGTATTGTATTTCGGCTTTCCATTGGCATCAAACATACGCGGATCACTGCGTGAAAACGCAGGATTACGGGAAGTATATTTTCCATCTGCCCAACCGGCCGGGTCATACTTGGCAATATTTGCATAAGCAAGATCCTCCACTGCCAGGAATTCCTCGGCATCCAGCATTTTTATTCTGTTTGGCCCCATCGTATTGGTGCTGAAGTTCGCATCATATGTTACTCTTCCTTCTGCATTCTGCCGCCCGCGTTTAGTGGTAATAAGTATGACACCGTTAGCTCCTCTTGCTCCATAAATGGCAGTTGAGGAAGCATCCTTTAATATTTCTATGGAAACAATATCATTAGGATTTATATAGTCAATGGCAGAAGTCGCCTGCACCTGGATACCAACAGGCATAGCTACCCCGTCTACAACAAACAATGGATTGTTAGATGTATTAATAGAACTAAAGCCCCGGACGCGGATATTGGTTCTTCCACCCGGCCGTCCGGAATTGGAATTTACCTGCACACCGGAAACACGGCCCGCCAAACCCTGTGCGAGGGAAGCAACAGGGCGCTCTTTTAATGTTGACTCCTTAACGGAAGCTACAGAACCTGTTAAATCTGTTTTCCGGGCAGTACCATACCCGATCACTATAACAGAATCCATGGACGCGCTGCGCTGGTCTATATGAAGTGAAACATTAAAGAAACGCTGAGCCCCTATGCGAGCCTCAAACGGCTCATACCCGCTATGCTCAATAAGAAGAACGGATCTTTCGGCTGGCACAGAAATTGAAAAATCCCCCTGCGCGTCCGCTACCGTTCCAATACTGGTTCCTTTTACTGTTATGGATGCGCCCGGAAGAGGATCGCCTTTCTCATCTTTTACCGTTCCTTTGATCTCAATGGAGGAAGTTTGGAACGGAGAATTTCCTGATGATTTTTTTTCCTTATGGGCTGCACCTTTCATACCGGTGGGCGCCGCTATAAGCCAGGAAACGATGATTAAAAAGGCAGCTGTCATAAAAAAAGACAGCTTTGCGGATTTGATTCTACCGGCGACCTTCCCAAATCCGCGGGAACAAACAATCATTTTTTTCATGCAATCAGTTTTAATGTTACCAATCTCTTATCACCAGCTTGCATTCTCAAAACAGAGGTATGAAGATAAATAAACAAGCAATGATCATTCAAATATAAGTATTATTCTTGTATATACAAGTTTTTAATAAAAAAAATTTAACCCACAAAAAATCACATGAAATCTAATTACAGTAATAGTATTGTGATAAAAATAAGATATAATATTTTTCACATTTTTATATTTCGACAACAATCTTGTATATACATGTAAATATGTATGAGGTACACACAAATCTCAAGATATCAGGCAGAGGCAATACAGAAATAAGCTATTAAAGCAAGCGAATACATTCAATTTAACGTTCAAAGCAAGTACAGGCTACCAGGTAATTCATCGCCTTACCTGGATTATAGCAATCTCATTGAGCTTATACACAAGTGCTTTTGTACTAAATCAAAAAATTTATAACGGGTATCTCTTACAATATGTTGAGGAAGTAGCTACAGGATGTTGCTATCAAGATAAAAATAATGAGTAAAATCAGTTATCCCGTCAGGAATATATACAGTAGCTAGATCAACCGAAAATAACCAGAACTCCACAAAACAAAACAGAAGAAGATGCAATGATATGTTCAGGAATAAGCCCCCGAAAAAGCTTTTACATAACTGAGCAGTTGCTTCATATCAAAAGGCTTTTGCAAAAAAGCATCCGCGCCCGAATCAACAATAGAAGCCGGTGTAATATACCCGGCAGAATACAGCACAACTGCAGTACCCGCGTATTTTCCCGTGGTTTTTATATGTTTACATAAATCTCTTCCATCTTCCCTGCCAAGGTAAATGTCCATTAATACCACATCGGGGTGCTGCCTGTCCATCATCTTAAACAACTGGTCGCCACCCGTGGTGCTTTCTGCTTCTATGCCGTATTTTTGCAGCATCAGTATTACCATTTCCAGCAGATCTTCATCATCATCAATTACAAGAACTTTAATCATTGGTATATTTAATGCTATTTGATGAGCTGTAAATAGGTAACTTATAACAAAATCCTGACCAGCATTTGAAGCAGTCAATTTATGGAATCAAACATTTCAGATCAAAAGCAATCAATATACTCAGCTATTATTGATGCTTCAGAAGATGCGATCATCAGTAAAGACTTGAACAGCCGCATAACCAGTTGGAACAAAGCGGCTGAGCGGATATTCGGCTATACGGAGGCTGAAATGCTGGGACAACAGATCCATATACTCATTCCACCTGACCGCCAAACGGAGGAAGATGAAATAATAGCCACACTGAAACAAGGAAAAAGGGTTGAACATTTTGAAACGGTGCGGCTCACCAAAATGGGTAAAAAACTGGACATTTCTTTGACTATTTCACCCATAAAGGATGCCAATGGCACCATTGTAGGCGCTTCAAAAATAGCACGGGACATTACCCGCCAGAAACAATACGAAGAAAGGTTACGCATCATTAACGAGCTGGGCAAATCCATATACACACAACTGGATATAGACAGCATTTTGCAAACAGTAACCGATTCGGCTACCCGTTTAACAACAGCTTCCTTCGGAGCGTTTTTTTATAATAAAACAGACAGCCAGGGAGAGGTATATACGCTGTACACCCTGTCTGGCGCGCCAAGAGAGGCTTTTGAAAGATTTGGGATGCCCCGCAATACCGCCATTTTTAAGCCTACATTTGAAGGAAGCACTATTGTACGGTCTAACAATATTACCAAAGACCCCCGTTATGGGAAAAATAGTCCCCATTTTGGTATGCCTAAAGGCCATTTGCCCGTGGTAAGCTACCTGGCAGTCCCGGTATTTTCTAAAAACGGAGTGGTGCTCGGAGGGTTGTTTTTTGGTCATCCTGATGAAGCCGTATTTAACCAGGAACATGAAGACATGGTGGTTAACATCGCTTCCCTTGCAGCAATAGCGCTCGATAATGCCAAGCTTTACCAGGAAATAAGTGTGCAGAACAATAAAAAAGACCAGTTCATCAGCTTTGCCAGTCATGAATTGAAAACGCCGCTTACTACCATAAAAGGATATATGCAACTGGCCGAAATGGCAAACCTTCCACTCCATGAGTTCGCGCCCAAAGTAAACAAGCAGATCAAGCGCCTGGAAGACATTATAACCGAACTGCTGGATCTATCGAAGATACAGGCCGGAAAGCAGGATTATCACTTTGAAAGAAACAGCCTGGGGGAAATCATCCAGGAAAGCATCGAATCCACTAACGCAATACATCATACAATTGAAGTACAAAATTTGCCCGAAGATATTTTTGTGCAGGTTGACAGGGAAAAAATGATCCAGGTATTAGTAAACCTGCTTGTTAATGCCGTTAAATATTCCCAACCGCAAACAAAAATTATTATAGCCGTGCTTTTGCTGGGCGATGAAGTACGGTTAAGCGTAACCGATAATGGTACCGGCATTGCAAAAGAACAGCTTGAACATATCTTCAACCAGTTTTACCGCGCAATTTCCGGCAATAATAAAACAAAAGGAATGGGTCTCGGGCTGTTTATAGCCCGTGAGATCATACAGGCGCATTCAGGCAAAATATGGGCGGAAAGTGAATTGAATAAAGGTTCTACTTTTTACATACAATTTCCCATAGAAAGAAGAATACAGTAAATATTGAATGAATATTGCAGCGGGACTCGCAGTCAGCAGAATGTCGCTTCATCTACTGCAAGGATGGCTTCTCCCCCCGAACGGTCGGAGCGGTAGGTATCGCCATGATGTGTAAGGAGGCGATGATGTTGTAACTTTCAATAATCCAGGTTTACAAACAACCCGTACGCTCACCGCCCTGGTATATCCTATGTTTTGCAGGCGCAACTGCTCAACCAATTTGAAATGCGCCCTACTGAAACGCTACAAATACGAGCTGTTTATTACTTTGCAGCCTTATATATCCATGCGTTCATTATGACGACAACTGTTCCTTTCAAAAAAAATATTTCCGGCGCCCGCAAAGCTACAAGCGCCATTTTCCTGATCTGCGGCATTGGCATATCAAGCTGGGCTCCCATGGTTCCTTATGCCAAAGAACGGTTGGGGTTAAACGACGCTGATCTTGGGCTTTTGCTGCTTTTGCTGGGCGCCGGGGCTATAACCATGATGCCTGTAGGCGGAATACTTTGCCACCGGTACGGCAGCCGCATTGTGATGTTTGTTTCGGGGATGATCATTGCCATTACCCTGCCCCTGCTGCTTATAATGCAAACGGTAACCGGTATGGGGATTTCGCTGTTTATTTTCGGTGCGGGCATAGGCACTATAGATATAGCCATGAACGCGCATGGTGTTCAGGTACAAAATTTCTACGGAAGATCCATCATGTCTTCGCTGCATGGACTGTACAGTGTGGGAGGTCTCCTCGGGTCATTGGGTTTGGGTTTTCTTATTAAGTCGGGACTCAGCCCCCAGGTTGCTGCTGTAAGCATTTCCATATTACTGGTAGTTATCGTTTGCCGGAGCTACCGGTTTCTTTTTAATAAAGCGGAAGAAGGTATGGCCGGGGGAGAATTGGCTATACAGGAAAAAACAACCCGGGGGGCCTTTATATGGCTAAAGCCGCAGGTAATATTCATTGGCGCTTTATGTTTCGCCGTTTTTTTGGCAGAGGGCGCCATGCTCGACTGGAGCGCTGTGTTCCTGCGCGAAAACAGGAACGTGGAAGAAGCGTGGACCGGTAGCGGCTACGCGGCTTTTTCCGTGGCAATGGCTATAGTACGGCTGCTGGGCGATTCAATTGTAACAAAATTCAATGGAAGAATAGTGGTATTCTGGGGTGGACTGATTGCTGCCGCAGGATTTTTTTTAGCGGTTGCCACACCCTGGGTCGGCAGCGCACTGGCAGGATTTATATTACTGGGTATCGGTGCGGCTAATATTGTCCCGGTATTTTTCAGCGCTGCCGGAAAACTCAGCGATATACCCCCGGCAATAGCCATTCCTGTTGTTACAACTATGGGGTATGCAGGACAGTTAGCAGGACCTGCCTTCCTGGGTTTTATAGCTTTCCGCTATTCGTTACCGGTAGCCCTGTCGTTTTGCGGTGTATTAATACTAATAGTAGCGGTTGCCTATGCTATCAAAAGCCCTGAACGAGGTAACAAATTACCGGGCACAGAAGTTTTAACCTAAATTAACATACTTCAATACGTACTACCTGCTTACTTATACGTCTTATATAACAGGATTCTAAGGTTAACTTATAATTGCTCACACGCAGTTAGTTTGGTTAGAGCCTCTATATCAATAGGGGCTTTTAAAAAAGCTGGAAAATTTGAGGGATTGCGGGGTTTAAGAATTTTTTAGCAAAACCAATTAAACGTTCACGGTACCTGCGGTGTCTATTGCATGTATACTATTTAAAACAATCAATTTTCTCATAAGCAGTTAGTTTTGGTACGGCCCCTGTTTCTACAGGGGCTTTTTTTAGGTGGAGGATTTTAAGTAGCTGCATTCATCTGAATTAACAAATGATATACGCATACAGCTTTCCGGTGCGGGAAGCTTTACTTCCTGTAGCCTGAACTACTACACAATAATGATAAACCGCTCTATACCTCTTTGACGGAATACACTTTTTCTTTGCAGCACATTTCAGCACTCATTCAACTTTATTTCACTTGTGTGCTGATGTTATCATCTATCTGCAACTACCCATCCTGTATTCCAAACTTTAAACCCTAACCCTTTATGAAAATTTTAGTAAAGGATGATTATGTTATTTACCGCAAGGGAATATGTGAATGCATTAAAGAAGGCTTTCCAAACATAGTCATCACCGAAGCCGGGAGCAACAGCAACCTGTCAGAGGCAATGTCCGCCACAGGCTATGATCTTGTTATTGTAAATTTCCGCACCCGGGAGCAACACCAGGCTGCAGCACAACTTTCATCAGCCATGCAAAAATTTCCGGGCGTGCCGGTTATTGTAATGGACTATTTTGAAGCAACAGGCATCACCCGGTCCAACGAAATTGGCTTTTTACCCAGCAACTGTTCGGCGGAAGAGTTATTAACGAGCGTTACCGCATTCCTCTTTAAAAGAAAGGATAACCGCTGACCAGGCAGAAGGAGCATTGTGCAGAGTACCGGTAGGGCATAAAAAAAGGGCTGGATAGAAATCCGCCCCGCTTTTTAATCCAATATCCTATGAAAAACCTACGCAAGTATACCACCGGTTTTACGCATTTAAGCGCCTCATTTAGTAAACGGCAAGTTTTTTCGAGTATACGGTTACAATCATATATTCATTTACAATAACCGAAAGCACGGTAAAATAGGGCAGTATGTATTTCATTATAAACGGGAATATCTCTGCAGACAGGGTATGGCACAAAAAAAAGGGCTGGATAGAAATCCGCCCCGCTTTTTAATCCAATATCCTATGAAAAACCTTACACAAGTATACAGTGAGATTTTTCAGTTTTATAATATCATCTAGCGAACCGGCATAAATATCTAGTAAACGGCATCAAATTTCATATAAACCGAAATGTACCATATTAACTGGTATGGAATGACCGGCAAAACTTTTTCCAGTCTCCAATTTTTTCTATACCACAAACCGGGTATATTTTCAAACGAAATTAAATGGACTGAGCATATTTACAGATATTTGCCCGGCATGTTACAGCATTTCATCCACTATTTCCTGCACTTTATTTTTCCTTTTTTTATTGCAGTAGGATTTTACAGGAAAAACCGGCTTGTTACCTACCTGGTATTCCTGGCAACCATGCTGGTAGACGCAGATCATCTTTTAGCAGAACCTGTATACCAGGCGTGCAGGTGCAGCATTGGCTTTCATCCGTTACACAGCTATATAGCCTGTGGCATTTACGCGCTATTGCTATTGATACCTCAGTTACGGATTGTAGCTATAGGTTTGCTGCTGCACATGATAACAGATGGCATTGACTGCTATATGAGCAGCATTTACTGTAAATAAACAGGTATATAACGATGTGACAGCCGGGAGATGATTGATTATATATTTTTTCTTTTCCTTATTTCACAATAAACTCAACCGGCTTTTTAAATGAGTCTGCAAAATCAAACATTTCCTTCCACGAATCCCAGGCGGGGCCGGTCTTTTCGCCGGTAACTTTTATACTGGTATAATTATGTTCTTCCGTGCTGTATTCACCTGAAATAATAATATCACGATCGTTTATATCTACCGTTAAAACAGTAGTTATATTGTTGGAGGACGATTTTTTGGGCCCTGAAATGATGGTCTTCAAATTTTGCCCGCTTCTTTCTATCGGGTACCCGGCATCCAAAAATCCACGTATTACCTGTTGCAACCCAATACCCGGAATTTTTATTGAACTTGTTCCATTGGGTTGCGAATAAGCTATCGCCGGAAATAAAAACAATACACAAACGAAGTATTTCATCCTGGTTAAGTTTACGATTAACAACAGTTAGCCACTCAATATACTATATACTATACATATTCATGCCAAAAGAGCAGGGATTTCGCTTTTAGCAAAAAGATCAGTGACGATAGCATCATCTTTGAGTGCTGTAATAGGAATAAAACACGCTTGCCGTCATTCCGATGCCGCCCGAATGTGTGTTGAACCAAAGCTGTATTACGGCGGGAGAGAACTATTCTCACCGAAGGTAAATCTGTTGGGCAAAGTGCAAATGTTGAGCATTAGTACAAAAGCCAGGCAGATTTCTCCCTCGCGAAAGAGTGATTTAACTATAGAGATCTCGTTGGCTCAATCGGAATGACGGAACCCACGATCGTCATTCCGAAGGCGCCTTTTGCTGCATTGATCTAGAACGTTGCAGCGTGCCTGAGGAATCTGCCGGGCAGTAGTGCAGAAGATGAGCATCAGTACAAAAGCTTGGCAGATTTACCTTCGGTGACAAGAGTTCTCCTTCGCGAAAGAGCGATTTAAATACAATGCTCGTGTCGGCTCAATTATAATGACATCGTTACGGATGAATCAAAAATCGGGCATTTGTTTTTTACCAGCTTTCTTTCGTATAACAGGGTAGCGCCTATGGCGCATAATTTAAATATTAATTTGATTTGTCTACAAATGGGTTGTGCCTATGGCACAGAAAAGCAATAGAGCCGGAGGAATAAGTGAACAGGCAATAATGCAGGTACAGTTACAACATGGGAATCTGAAATTTGTAACCAGCAAGACTGAGAAACTGCATCCTGCCGCGTAGCGGTTACCCGTTTATAGAAAATGTCAGGGTTTTTATTTGCCCCGTATGGGGCTACCCTTGCATACAACAACAAAATAACGTTCATGGAGCATAACATTACTTTAAAAGCGAAACTCCTGGCCCCTATTTCCATTCGCCCCCACTCTGCAAAAAACGGGCATATTTTTCCAGGTATTCCTTCGGTGTGGTATGCCATTCGGTGATCCTTGTTACATTGGTTCGTATACAGTGGTAGCTAAACTCCTGCAATATTTTTACGATCGCAGGATTGGGCATGAGTTCGTTATTTTCGCCTGTAACAAAAGCTCCCCGCTTTCCTGTCTTTTCGCTTTTCGCAATTTCCAGCATGGCATAGTATACCGGCAACCGGGCAGATTTTACACGCACATATACATCAGGCTGTTGCTTTACTTTTGCTTCAGCACTGTCGAAAATTTTATTGTACCGTGTTAGCAGGGAATCCGACAAAAAAGTTTCCTTATCATCAACAGGTGATCCAAAAATAGACATTTTAACGGACCTGCCTGACTGGTTATTATCGTGCAGCAGGTTGATGTATTCTTTAATATCGGATGCCGCAGCGCCATAATATCCCTTTAAAAATTCATCCGTTTCTTTTTGAATATCCACGTTCACATTCCACAGCATCCTGGCAATAAGATAAGTGCGCAGGTTGGCAAATTCCCCTCCCCTGTCCCTGTTGCCCTGTTCAAAAAGCGCCGAAACATTATTGTTACGGAGAAACTGGATATTGGACTGTAGTATCCTGAGATTGGGGAACGGCGCCAGCAGGTTGGAAAAGCGTATCACATAATCCCACACCAGTATATTGTTTGTAAGCTTTGCCCAACCTGCCAGGTCTTCACAAAAAGCCTTATCGCCCACTGTCATGGGATCATTGCGGGAACTTTCAATGCTGCACAGCATGATGTTTACATTCTTCCGCGGTACAATCCCTTTAGGCGGTACGCGTGTATATTGATACGCAAGCGTAGAGATAATTTTATCAGGGAATCTTTCAGCTACTTTATTTACAAATGTGAGCAGGGACCCCATGCCCAGCGCAGGATATTTATGACCTCCATGCGTGGAAAGCATTTTTTCTTCCGGCGCAAAAGCGGCGTATTGCTTATCCAGCGCCGCGCACTGATCGCACCTGCAATAACGCACATTATCGTTTTGACTTACCGACCAATACAAAGCCTCCGGCTTTTTATCCATGGCGAGCTTCAGGTTTTTGCAAACAATTTCCAGTACGTCGGGATTACTAAGACAAAGCTGCGATTCAGGTTGCGCACCCGTTTTATCCCAGTTGGGTATCAATCCCGGATGGCGCGCCTCATCGTAATAACTGAAATACTCAGGGTGAGTAGTACCATACTCTTCGGGACTGAGTAAACTGTGAAAAGTATGCACCCAATACCCCCATTCGCTTTTATCGCTCCCCTTACCTTCAAATGAATGCAGCTTATGCCAATCCATATACTCCGGATCATACGATTCGTTGTAATAGGCTTCCCGGAAAGTAAAAGCAGGTAATTGCAGATCATCAATTTTCGGAAGGGCGATGATATCTTTTTTTGGAACATAGGTCACATCAGCCGCGAACTTCCTGCAGCCGAGGTATTTGTCGAGGAAGGTATATACGCCGTATAACACTCCTTTTTTACTTCCGCCTGTAATGATCAGCTTTTTACCGGCAGTTCGTATCAATAAACCGTCGCGGTCCAATGCATCATACGAAATACTATTGGCATGGCTCCTGTTAACTTTGCCGATCAGTATTTCATGATCCTTTTCTTTATCACTATCAAACCCCGTAGGCAATAATACCCCGCTTATACGATACAGGTAATCCTGCAATACTTTAGCCGCCTGTATTTCCACCACCGTAGCGTTTTGCGGCATCACAATGGTGTAGGCAGATTTTTTATTTCCCGCCAGTGTAATAGTTTGCGCCTGTATACTATTGCACAATAGTATGAATAAACTCAACCGGAATATTTGTTTCATATGATGATTTGAGATTTGAAATTTGAGATTTGATGGCTGTTGCGGGTTTCAGGTTACAAGTTTCAGGTTACGAGTTGCAGGTTGCAGGTTACGGGTTTGTGGTTTATAGTTTGTAGTTTAAAAACATAAACAAAAAACTATAAACACCTGATCGCTGACGGCTGATAGCTGACAGCTCATAGCTCACTAATGCCTTCCCGTTTCTCTTCCCTCCCAGCCTGTCTTTCCTTTTTCAATATATAATTCGGTAACGGTTTTGGATACACGATCATCCACCTCCTCTACCAATTGTATACGCAACGGGGAAGTAAGCTTTTTCTGCCATTCCAGTACAGGCGCATAAGGCTGTTTTCCCTTATTCGTTTCAAATACCAGGTAAGCCCATTTTTCGGAAAAGAAATTGCCTTTAGGCACCGGTACCATTTGCTGCATATTGGAAGAAAGAAAAGGCAGCGACAAAGCTCTTGCCCAGTATATCCACGGTCCGCCGGTTATATAGAAAAACGGGTTGAGCAGCCTTGTCCTGTTTTCCAGTCCCGCATTGGAATAATTAAGTTGAATACCTGCAAAACCAACACCCGTTTCCTTATTGTAAAAACTGATCCAGGGCACATCGTCCGGCATTTTTACATCTGTGAGCTCAGGCATATGTGTCACATCATATTCAATGATGGAGTCCCGTATTGCATCGTACCAGGCAGCATGCGTGATCAGCTCTCGTTTAAACACAATTTCCGCGTTGCGCAATGCAATTGCCTGCACGGTTTCATTAATGCGGAGATTGGTGGTGCTGATGAAATAAGGCTTGTCGGGATAAAACTCATACCTTACGGAAGCGTCTACCTGTGGTATTTCACGCAGGTTACCCCATACATCGCTGAATGAAATAACAGGTCCTGTAATAGACTGCACATGCTGCGGCGGTTTCCAGTCGGAAGTATGTGTCCATGGAACAGGCGGCGTATATATTTCCGGGTTCCAGTGAATGGCGCCATTGGTTTCCTTGCGGTGGTACAGCGGGTATTGCGGTTTACTTTTTAAAGTGATCTGGTCGAAATGCCCTGAGTTAGGATGCAGCCCTACTTCCATAAATTCATTTTGAACGCGTAAGCCCGGCGCTTCGCCCTGTACCAGCAGATCGGTGGTATACGTTTTGATCATCGCATCCTTATTACGATAGTAGATCATGAACACGCGGCTGCTTCTCGCCGGCACATCTGCTAAAAAAGCTACCCTTGCGGTTACCGTTGGCATCCATACCGGGATATCGCGGGTTGGCTTCCCGTTCTTATCGGGCGCCATATCATCTTCCACCAGGTATTCCTGTATATCATATACCTGTGACGGCACTTCCTTTACCGTTTTGGCAACAGGATCAAAAGCCAGCACTCTTATCTCCCTTTTCAGATCATTGACTTCGTCGGGATAAAATGCCAGCAATACTTCCACCGGTTCGGCTTTTCGTTCCATACCTGCCGTTTCACTCAGCACTACCGACTTATAGTTTTTCCAGGCGGTATCAAATACCGGCGATCCTGCAGGCGATGTAATTTTTTGTGTATTGGTCAATATCACATCTGCCTTGCTGTGCTGCAGGCTTTTCTTCATCCTCACGCTTAGCTTAACTTCATAAGTCTCCCCGGGGTTCCATTTTACCCAGCCTACCACGCCGGGATGATGATACAATTTATTATCCTGCGATAATCCCGCACCTGACGGCGGACGATTGGTAAGATGAGGATAAGAAAGATCCCCCAGTTCCTGCTCCGCATGCAGATCGGTATACCGCAACGTTTTACCGTTTACCGCCATTTCCACTTCGATCATGGAAGCGGAGGGCAGATCAATATCCGCCTTTATATGATAGTAAGGAATGCCCGGGCTGGGATAATTCATTTCCAGCTTTGATACTTTGAGGCTTTGTCCGGCTGACAGAAGCGAATGACATGTAAAGGCAATAAGAAAGATTGTTGTGAGCGTAATATGTTTTGTATGTATCATAGTCAAATGTATACTTTTTTGTTTCGGTTAAGATGAGCTAAAGTTCCTCAATACCTTCATCATTTTAATTACTGTCTTTTTGCCTCAAGCCGGCAGGCTTCGTATCCGCACCACCACTGATTTTTCCTTCGAGGAGCCGCTTATGCTTTTGAACAAAACCAGGCATTCGCAATCATCAACTACAGTGCATATCTCACGGAAAAAAAGGTGGCTTATGCGGATACTGGTAACAAGCTGAGTAAATAAAATCCTTATTCAATGCTCATACGTGTTCTTTTGCTTTATTAATTTTACTTCTCTGTTATCAGGTTCCTGTCGCGCAGCGCCTGCAGGCTTTTTTCCCATGAGCCTCCGTTGACCCACATGTAATACGAAAAATAAGTAGTGGTGTTTTGGAACAGGGGCGTCCATGGCTGAAACTCGGCATAATAATAATGTGAACCGGGATTAGACGGATGGTTCATCCACATGTGCAAAAAGATGGGTTGCTTAACAGGGAACGCACCAACAAAACCGATGTCTTCTTTGGTATCCTGCCCGGCGTTCCAGCCTTCCTTTACAAAAAACGCCCGTCCGAAATACCTGTCCATTCTCATCCTGTATTCATGTACTCCATCCATTTCCGGGATCATAAATTTATCTTCCGGCCCATGCATTTTGCCTATTTCAAGAATGGGCTGTGGTCCCAGCATATTCATTTCGGGATTACGCATCGTTAATGCAAAGCGTATCTCCAGCAAAGGCGAATTACCGTATAACGTAAATATTTTTTCAATGATATTGCCATAATACTCCGCCTTCATTTTCACCTGCACGTATTCCCCTTCTTTTTTTACCACTTCGGCATCATATACTTTATGCGTTTCAATGCTTGGCTGTCCCAGGAAATCTTCAAAACCACCGTAAGGATAAAACTCTCTCGTTCTGAAAGGTCTCCTGTCATCAATGGGTTTTTCGGGCCACAGCTTAAATAATATATTATCGTTCTTTGATTTAACAATATATTCAATTACCCTGGCGCCTGTTGTAAGCAAAGTCACTTTCACCGCATCGTTTTCCATATTATACTCACTGATACCATCATTGTTCAAATCCACTTCTTTCAGCGATGCAGTTCCTGCAGCCCCTTCCACACCCAGTTGTGTAGTTTGCCGCACACCCGGCGCATCTGCATATACTGTATAGCTTCCGGCTGGTATTTTTATATCCAGCTCTTTGGTAGCGAACGTTCCCTGGTCAACATTAAAAATTTCTTCTTTTTCAAAAACTATCTTATTGCTGTCGGCTTTATCTGTAACCCTGATCTTTACAGGAAAGGAAGCCTGCTTTGTATAATTATATACAGACAAAGGATATTTAATTCCTGATGAATGACCATACAATAATTCATGCACAGATATAGCGGGTGGCAGCTCCACCGCGGCAACCGTTGACTTGGACCGGTCGCCCCAATTATATTGTATGGCAACGGCATTGGGTTTGCCCATTGCTCCGGGCGAAGGTTGTATATCCAGTACGATATCTTTTGAACTGTTCGCAGGCAGGTTCAATGCGATCACGCTATCGCCGGGCAATGATAACTGCGGAGGCAGCTTTATATGGATATTGCCTTCCACGGCATACGGGTACAGGTTACTAACGGTAAGGTGTACCTTATTGCTTTCGGTTACCGTTTCCAGGTTGATACGGTCGCCAAAATATTCTTCCAGGAAAACCCGGTCGAGCAATAATAATTGCAAAGCGTTCCTGTACAGGGCCGGCCCCATCATTTTGCCTTCTGCCAGTATAGCCACTTCCCTTTGATCCATGATCGCTTCCCAGAGTTTCGCGTTGGTAAACGGTTCGTTCTTTTTTGTAAATACAACCATGCTGGTGGTAGCGCCATTCCTTAACGCACCCGTAGCCGCTACAAAAGGCTTCCCGTCTTCATTGATCTGCTCCATATTTCCTTCTGCAGCAAAATACCCGTCGTAATCCAGCTTTAGCCTTTCGGCCGCGGTATCAAATACCGGGTGAAAAACATATCCCTTTTTCGATTTAGCGTAAGCTATCCACGACTCCGGGGTGAACATACTTTGTACCTGCAATCCATCATAATCTTCCAAACCGTACATGGGCGAAAAGCCCACATCGGCTACAACAGGCAGGTTTACCTCTTTCACCCAGCCTTCTATTTCATTCTTAGCCAAAAATTCCATGTAGCCATCAAATACGAACCACGAATTGCCTTCATTCATTCCCCTGCCTATCACTTCTATTGGAGTGCCGGGCGTGCAGGTTACACTCTTAATAAGCGTTTGTGCGCCAAACCAGCCGCGTTTCAAATCGTATTCTCCCAGTATTTTTTCCAGTCCTGTCCAGATCGTTTTAAAACGGCCAAGATATTTTGGGTCAGACGCGCTTACCACAAACAATGTATTCCGCTTATTGGAAAGCATAAAAGCATTGGTGACCGAAAAGCCCTGTGCATTAGCCTGGTGACTGTTCAGATCGCCGGCGATAGCCGGGTCCTTATATTTTGATTCCAGCTTTTTGGCAACTTCGTTATCACCGGTAGTAAGCAACAATACGTTTTTTCCTGTTTGCAATGCTGCTTCTATTTCCTGCGCCGGGGCATTCTCAAGCATTGTATAGGGCTGTGCCAGCAATTCGTTTAAAAACCCTTCCTGCATCCGGAAGCCCGGCATGTCCAGCGCTTCGGCCAGGTTTACTTTTGCCTGTAAAACAGCCGCCTGCTGGTCGGGGATGTTCATCCTGAAAAGATTTCCATAACGGATGCGTTGCTCATTTACATCCTGCCAGTATTCCGTAAAACCGTTAAAGCGAAAATAATGGCTGACTACCCCCACCGCTCCTGCTCCTTCTTTATACAAAAAATCATTGAGGGAGGATTTGGTAGAGCAGGAGGTGATGAAACAAAAAAGCAGGATTGAAAATGAAAAATACTTTCGCATGATCGTTGGATTATTTATTATAAGAATTGCTTTCACCTGTTCTTTTCCCAGGTATATATTATCACATCTCCGGGATCAACCTCTATTGTGTTTGTATAAGCGCCTGCCTTTACCAACGTTCCGTCCTTCAGTACCCGTTGCACCGGTTCGTCAGTGGTAATGGTAAGCTTCATGGCATTTTGAAAATCGCGGTTAACGATCACCAAAAACTGACGATCCGCTTTTTCAAGCACAGACACAATCGCTCCGCCATCACTTGTTTCCAGTGTTTTGACAGGAGCGGGAAGCTTATCCGTTCTCCGCGTACCTTCGGGGATCTGCCTGCCGGTGTGGGATAGAGACACTACCCTCGCTCCCAAAAAAACACCCGAAAGGTTTTGTATTTCCTGGTTAATCAGCTTAATACGATCATATACGCCGGTTCTCTTTCCATCAAGTCCTATAGGAGCGTCATGAAAATTCCAGTTGGGATTTTTACCCGGCGTCCAGTAGGTAAAATATTGCAGGGTTTGCGCGCCATAAGCAAGATTACTGTACATCTGCAATCTTATTTCGGCGGCTGTAGGAACAGGGTAAGGCGTATGCGCTACGGAAAGCGCAAAGGCCCAAAAAGGAAGCCGGTGCTTTTGAGAAGCGGCAGCTACTATTTCAAGATTTTTATACCATTGCGGGCGAAGTGTTTTTATGCCGTCTTTTTCTACAACCGGGTAGTGGTCGAAGGAGATGAACGGAACCGGCACTTCTTTTAAAAATGCGTCAAGATGAGCAGCATACACATCCTTTCCCGGTGGTACCTGAAAACCCTTGCTGAACAATTGCTCCGGCGATGCGTAATTGGGAAACAGGTTAATATAGCAGTAATGCTGCTTATCAACAGACTGTATTCTTTTTACCCAGGTTCCAAGCTCAGGAAAATCAGCAGCATTCGGCTCGTCCCTTAAATGATAGCCGGAAAGCGCCGGGTGCTTCATCAACCGTTTTACTGTTTTTTCGGGATCTGATTTTAATTCGGGGCACGACGGAAGCAATTTAATTCCTGCCTGCTGTGCAATATCCAATGCTTTTTCAACCGCTTCTATACTGGAATACCCGGAGAAATTAATATTGATCCCCGATGCTTTCAGCTCCATGAACCGCTCAATAGTTGTTTCATTTTCAGGAACGCCAATCCATGCCAGAATGGGTATTTCACCATCCGCCTTCAGCTTTTCCTGCGATAACACATTGAAACTGCATATTACAGCAAATGCCACAGCTACAAAATACCTGTATAATGTACTCATTGGTTTAGATAGATAGATTGGGACATTCCAAATTATCGTTCCATATACAGCTTTGAGTCGGTGAGACCTGCCCGACTGCACCATTCAGGCGGGTACCGACCGGTAGGGCGTTCTACAGCCGGGTGTCGCCACCCGCCTGCTACAATTTGGAATGCACCCCAGACAAATAATATTTGTTACAATTCAGAAAGCTACTATTATTTACCGTGCTTCTTCAACAATTTTTTTAAACCTCTCCATGCTTTGGTTATACTCTGCCAGGTGTGTTATTCCTTCTTTGGCAATAATATCAAGCACACGGTTGTACGTGCCATTATTACGCGCCGCTACAGGATTACGCATACATTCCAGGTAAAAAACCGGCAGGGCGGATAGCGCTACCCGGGAACGGATATCCTCGTTATCGGCTACTTTTTCCGCCGCATCGAACAATGCCAGAGACTGGTTGATGAAATCATCGGTAAACATTTTGTCATTGGGTTGCAAACCGATCTTTATATGCTGCTCAGGAGTGATTAAACTTTGCGCCAGGTCGAAATACTGCTTTATATACCTGCCCGAGCGGCCATAATAGCCATATATAAAATCGTCTGTTACTTCCGCTGTATTGATATCCGGGTTCCACAGAAGCTTTGATATAAGATATGCTTTCAGCTCCGAAAACTCCCCGCCACGGCTTTGGTACGCGGCCTGCTCCATAATGCCGATACTCTTATTTTCCTTAAAGGTTTTGATATTCGGTTGTAACACCGCGAAATTCGGGTAGGGCATTACATAGTGGGCAAAATTTACCACGTAATCCCATATGTACAATTGCGGTGAAATAGCTGCCCACTTTTGCATATCATCCAGGAAGGATTTATTTCTTTCACAAGACTTGAGATCATGCGCTACACATGCTTCTATAGGGCACAGGCGTACTACCACGTTTTTTCCCGGCTTAATATTTTGGGGTGGCATCCGGGTATACTGGTATGCCAGCGTTCCTATATATTTATCCGGGAATTCTTTTTCAACCGATGCTGCCACCTGGTTTACGAACCAGATCATCAGCCCGGATTCGGCTCCGCCCTCCTTTTTAACAATCGCCTGGCATTTATCGCATTCGCAGGCATTATAGTAATCGTTCTGGGAAACATCGTAGATCATGTATTGAGGACTTTCCCTCATTCGCTTTTTAATGCGCTCTGTTATGATGCGCAGCACATTTTTGTTGCTCAAACACAATTGCGCCAGTTGATGGTGCCCGTTTTTTTCAAGTTCAAAAATGCGTTTGCCATTAATAAGACTGTAATATTCCGGGTGTTTTTCAAAAAACTCCGAAGGCGGCATAAGCGGATAAAAAGTATGCACTGCCCAGTAAGATTCCACACCCCCCGGCTGCTTTGCCGGCTGGTCTGAAAACTCCAGGCGGCCATTCATTTTATTACGTGCCGCCCATACCGGGTCAAAGGCTTCAAAATAAAAATCATTTCTTACCTGTATACCAGGCGCGCTTTTGTAATTGTATTCACCAAAAGCCAGGTTCGCTTTTTGGGGAATTACAGTTACGCGAGGAGTATACCAGCGACAACCAAACTCATTCTCCAGGAAGGAGAACACGCCATACATGGTACCCCTTTGCTTTCCCCCGTAAATAAATACATTCCCGTTATCGCTGAAATAGTGAAAGGATTCATCATGATACGCCGGCTCCGGCAACCCGGTCTTTGCTTTCACTTCTTCATTATATCCCAGCACAATCCTGTTTCCTTTATATACGGTATCGTATTTTTCAATAGCAAGGTATTCGCCGCTTACTTTATACAGCCACTGCTGCAGCTCTCCCGCAGCCCATTGCTCCGATTCGGAAGCATCCGCGTTCAATACGATCCTGTAGGTAGCTCCGGAGGAAGGATTGTTAACGGCATAACCATTCGCACAAACCGCAATACCAAGCATCCAGAACAGTATCATTCTTTTCATGATAAATTTGTTTTGTATGTAAAGCAATTTACTGATCAGTTGGCGCTTTCTATAAATTGCATAAAAGACTCTTTTGTTTCCCTGTATTCGGCAAAATGAGTAACGCCTTCTTTTTCTACAATGCTTATCAGCTTCCGGTATGTACCATCGTTGCGCGATAATACAGGCTGCCGCCTGCATTTAAGATAAAGGATGGATGCCCAGGTCAGTTCCACCCTGGCAAGGACCTCCTTATTATCAGCCACTCTCCGGGCATTCTCAAAAACGGCAAGCGACCTGTTAACAAAATCATCGGTAAACATTTTATCGGTTGCATCAAAACGTATGTGCATATGTGTGTCAGGCTTTACCAGGCTGTGCACCAGGTCGAAGTATTCGCGGATATACCTTCCGGCACGTCCGTAATAACTGTATATGAAATCGTTCACCGCTTCTTCCATATCGCATTCAGGATTCCACAGAAGCTTAGCTAATACATAACACTTCAGCTCTTCAAATTCTCCGCCACGGCTTTGATGATTGGCCTGCTCCATTATGCCGATGGCTTTATTATCCCTGAAGGTTTTAATATTTGACTGCAGCACATAAAAATTCGGATAAGGCATGATGTATCGGGCAAAGTTTACCACGTAATCCCATATATATAAATGCGGGGAAATAGACGCCCATGTTTCCAGGTCATCCATAAAGGATTTATTTTCGGGACATTTATTCAGCGGATGTGCCACGCATGCCTCTATGGGGCACAAACGCACCACCACGTTATGCCGCGGGCGGATATTCTTTGGCGGAGTGCGGGTGTATTGATAGGCCAATGTACCTATATACTTATCGGGGAACTCTTTTTCAATGGCTTCGGCTACCTGGTTCACAAACCAGATCATGATGCCCGATTCCTGTCCTCCTTCCCTTTTTACTATTGCCTGGCATTTATCGCACTGGCAGGGATTACGCCAGTCATTCTGCGACACATCGTAAATCAAAAATTTCGGATACTTCCGGATATTCTCTTTTATCCGCTGCGTAATGATCTTCAAAACATCTTTGTTGCTCAGGCATAGCTGCGCCCTTTCATATATGCGCTTCCCGTTAATAAGACTGTAATATTCGGGATGCCTGTCGTAAAACTCTTCCGGGGGCATCAATGGAAAAAAGGTATGTACCGACCAGTATGTTTCCTCCCCGCCCGGCTGCTCCTTATAAAAGATGCCATCATTGGGCTTGTATTTGGGATTCCACAAAAACATCCTTCCATTCATTTTGTTCCTCGCTGCCCAGGTAGCGTCAAACGCTTCGAAATAAAAATTATTCCTTACCTGCACACCAGGCTTTTCCTTATGATCGCATTGATTAAACAGCAGCACAGGCTTTTCAGGAATGAGGCTTACCTGCGGAGTGTACCACCGGCAGCCAAATTCATTTTCAAGAAAAGAAAATACTCCGTACATGGTACCACGTTGCCTTCCACCGTAAATGTAAACATTTCCATCTGCCGTAAAATAATGATACGATTCATCATCAAAGGCAGGTTCCGGCAATCCCGTTCTATTCTTTATATCTTCATTATATCCAAGTACAATTTTAGATCCCTGATAGGATGCATCCTGGTTATACACCGGGATGTATTCCCTGCTTATTTCAAACAACCAGTGCTGCAATTCGGCAGCGGCCCATTTTTCCGATTCAGAAGCATTGCCATTTAAGATGATCCTGTAAGTGCTAAGCTTTTTTCCTGCTCCTTCTATACCCTGCCCGGCAGTTACTGATACTGATAAATCTTTTTTGGGCAAAACAATCCCGGCAAAGCCCATCCCTGCCAGCCTGATAAAATCTTTTCTGGTGGTAGACATAATCGTAATTGATAATTGAATATCGGACAATATTTTGACGGCTTGCTTTGTCCGAAGGATGAAACAATCTGTAATACCCGGATATACCTGGAGGCATATCCGGGTGTTTTAATTTGGACAACTAGTAGCCGGGGTTTTGCTTCAGAACAGATTCACCATTCACTTTATCCGACAGATCAATCTGGGTTTGAGGAATAGGCCATATTTCATGCTGCCCTGCTATAAAGCGCATCCCGGTCAATGGCGGCATGATAGTGCCTTCTACTTCCAGGTACCTGTTAATGGTTTCTGCAGCAATACCCCAACGCACCAGGTCGAAGAAGCGCATGCCTTCCATACCAAATTCCAAACGCATTTCCATGCGTACGGCTTTGCGTGCATATTCTTTCGAAGGAAAATCAGAAGCATACGGCTCTACTTTATAATTGGCCGCCGGTGTACCATCGTCAAACGTTACTATATCTGACTGCCTGGCCCTGTTGCGGATAAGATTTACAAGCGTGGTAGCATTATGAAGCGATCCTGCCTCCGCTTCGCATTCGGCAAGCCATAATATTACATTCCCCAGCTTAAACACCCTGAAATTATTGGGATTTAAGCCTGTCATCCATCCTGTAGTAGTAGTGGAGCTTCTTTCAGATGCCAGGAACATATTCTTTTTATAGTTATAGGGCCCCATATTCACCGCATCAACCACCCAGCTATCGCCACCATGCACCACTCCAAAATCAAGGAAAGGAACACCGGGGCGACCAACGGTATGATCCAAACGGGGATCAACAGGCTGCGTATACAGTACTCCGGCCCCGGTATGCGAATAAGGAAGTATATCATCTACAGAATAAGTATCATCCAGCAAGGGGATCCCGTTGTTATCTACCCTGAATGCACTCACAAAGTTATGCGTGGCCTGGAAAAAAGCGCCCTGTATGCCCAACCCGGCGGTACCATGTGGAAATACAAGACCATCTCCCCAATTGGCATTCGGCGACCCGGATGCGCCGTCATTTACTGCATACTGAACTTCCCATATTGATTCCGCATTGTTGTTATATGCAATGCGATAGTTTTTTTCATAGCTGTCCATTAACGTAAAAGGGCCGTTGTCATACACATCCTGCAACAGCGGAAGGGCATCCGTAAATTTTTGCTGGAACATATACACCTTGGCAAGGTAGGTTTTTGCCGCCCATGAAGTAGCGCGACCCTTATCGGACCAGCTTGACGGAAGGTTTGCCGCAGCAAATTTCAGATCATTCTCCATTTCCGCCCAAACCGCATGATCGTTGGGAACAGCTCCCGGCGCTTCCGTATTTTCATCTATATACGGTACTTTTCCATACACAATTGTAAGGTAGAAATAAAAATGAGCTCTCAGGAATTTTGCCTGGGCTTCTACCTGTACCTTTTCAGTATCTGTCATATCTGTTACACTCTGCAAAGCCCTTAATACTTCATTCGCCCTTGACACGGCTTCATAGTAAGACCTCCAGCGGTTATTTACATAAGAATTGGAAGCATCCACATAAAAATATTCAATAGGGTTAATAGGCGACTGGTCGCCCATTGACGAACCTTTACGCGCATCATCACTTGCCACGCTGCCCCAAACCCAGTTGGATACGGAACCAGCCCAGGCAGACACGGCATCATTTACCATTGTGCCATCCACGCAGGCGTACGCGCCAACCAGCAGCCCGTTAACCCCCGCCTTGGTGGTAAGCTGATCTATATTAGCCTGCCCTTTGGGCTTTATTTCAAATTTTGAGCAGGATAGTAAAACTCCTCCCAAAAGCATTGTTATTATAATCTTTTTCATCAGTTACTTTTTATATGAACTACAATTTATTTTTCCGGCCGGCTATCCTGAACTATAAATTCAAATCGAGGCCAATCATAAAAGTTTGAGAAGTTGGATATACTCCATTATCAACACCATGTGTAAGATTATTTACCTGGGTCACTTCGGGGTCGAGCCCGGTATAGGAAGTAATGGTGAACAGGTTTGTTGTCTGCACATAAATCCTGGCGCCCCGCAGCTTCATCCTGGCAGCAATGTCTGAAGACAGGTTATAACCGAGCGACAGGCTCTTCATCCTGAAATAAGAACCATTTTCAAGAAAGGCGGAGTTTGGCAGGTGTAACTGGGTAACATCTCTTGTAATAATAGGAAAAGTGATCTTGTCGCCACTTGCATACCGTTCTTCCGTCCATGACTCATACAGGCTTCTTTTGGTATTTATATATGCAAAGTTGTCCCACTGAAGATAGTTTAGCAATTGATTGCCCTGTACTCCCTGGAAGAATGCAGACAGATCCCAGCTTTTATATTTCAGATCAATATTCAGTCCGTATGTAAAATCGGGGTGCGGGCTGCCCATAAATGTCCTGTCTGCTGCCGTAATTACACCATCCCCGTTTGCATCTTTATACTTGAACATGCCGGGTTTACTATAGGTATCATTACCATTCACATCAGGATTATATTTCGGGTGTTTACTGATCTCATCCCAGGTATTGAATATTCCCTCCACCACATATCCATAGAAAGAGGAGATAGGCTGACCCGCTGTAGAAGCATTGTAAAAAGAATTACGCAACGTGCTTCCATAGCGTATTTCATTGGGCTTGCCATTCAGGCTGATCACCTTGTTCTTATAGTGTGATACATTTCCCTGTATAACAAAAGAAAAATCTTTTCCCATTTTACCCCTGTACAACAGCGATGCGTCGAAGCCTTTGTTCTGCATTTCACCGATATTTACAGAAGGCAGTTCCACCATTCCAAAAGTTGCGGGCTTTGAATCGGGGTACAGCATATCTGTAGTTTTCCGGGTATAGGCATCGAATGTAAATTCTATCTTGTTATCAAACAATACGGCGTCTAACCCGATATCTGTTGTCCGGGTAGCCTCCCAGCGCGCATTGGGGTTGCCAAGTTTGTACTTCCTGAAACCTGCCTGGGAAGTGGTGGTACCGGATCCGGAGATATTATAGTACGCCTCGAACATATTGGATCTGTATGTGCTGTATATATTATAATTACCCACGTTGTCATTACCGTTTTGCCCATAGCCCGCCCTTATTTTCAGATCCGTAATCCAATGAATGTTTTGCATAAAGGCCTCTTTCGACAAACGCCATCCAACAGCCAGCGCAGGAAACGTTCCCCACCTGTTTTCTTTGGAAAAGCGCGAGGAAGCATCCCTGCGGATTACCGCTTCCAGCAAATATTTTCCCTGGTAGTCGTAGTTTAACCTGCCGAAATAGGAAAAAGTATACCATTCATCAAAGGAGCCGGAACTAGCCTGGTCTTTTTCACCTGCATCCAGCACCATATAATCCATATCCGTTAATGCAAAAGTGGAGCGGCTGCCTGTCAGCGATTCACCGAAGCTGCTTACTACAGACGTGCCCCCGAGTACATTCAAATTATGGTTGCCGAAAGACCGGTTATAATTTAAAGTATTATCCCAGTTATACTGCAACCCGCCATTATAACTCTGGCTAAGCACATCAGATGCAGCGGCATCGCTTGACTCATACATGATCAGGTTCCTGTCGAGGTTGCGGATTGAATTGTAGTCTATACCCACAAGCGATTTTAAAGTAAAATGTTTGGCAAACGTAGCCTGTGCATACGCATTTCCCAGTACACGCAGTCTTTTGGAATAGTCATCCTTATTGCGGTACAGGAGAGCCGCAGGGTTCCATCCTCCGGCCCAGTTGCCCCTTATATCAGTAACCGGCATCATGGTGCTGGTACGGGCAGCCAGTGCAACAGGATTCAGGTCGTTATTATTTGTTATCCCCGTTTGGTCGGTATAGGCTACTCCCAGCGCCTCCCCTATTTTTAACCAGTTGGTTACCTGCGCATCTACGTTAGAACGCAATGAGTATCGTTGAAAACCGGTATATTTTAAAATACCATTCTGGTTGGTGTATCCGAACGAGAAGGAGTAATTCGTTTTTTCCGTACCACCGGTTACACCCAGGTTATAATCCTGGATCAAAGGGCTGGAATTTGTAATTGCATCATACCAGTCAGTCCCGGTTTTATTCGCTTTGATGATGCCATAATAGGGTCTTGGCCACCTGTAAAGGCTTTCGTCCACGGCCGGGTCGCCCTCCATTTTTCCAACCGGAAGGATATAGTCCGGTATCACGGGGTTTGCACCATAGCCAAACATAGGATTTCCCCAATTCACATCTCCTACCTGCAAGCCATCGTTCCTGTACTGCAGCCATGAAATTTCGCCTATCTCTGCGGGACTTAAAACATCCATTTTGTTTTTATTCCATTGCGTTCCTACACGGGAGGAGAAAGTTAGTTTCGGAGTGCCGCTCTTTCCCCTTTTGGTAGTGATTAATATCACACCGTTAGAGGCGCGCGATCCGTATATGGCAGAAGAAGATGCATCTTTTAACACTGTCATGGATTCCACATCATTGGGATTGATGCTGGCCAAACCTTCGGTAGTAGGTACCCCGTCAATCACGTACAGGGGATCATTATTGTTGATAGAGCCAAACCCACGTATACGTACCAAAGGTGTTCCCCCGGGAGAATTGTTATTCGTTACGCTTACCCCAGATACGCGCCCCTGCAACCGGGAAGCCACATTCGCGTCGGGCATTACAGCAATCTCTTCCGAGTTTACAGTTGCCACAGCTCCCACCAGGCTGGCTTTCTTTTGTGTAGCATAACCTACTACCACTACTTCATCCAGTTTAGCATCAACCGGCTGAAGCGTTACTTCTATGGCGGTACGGCGGTTTACCGGAACTTCCAGGGTTTTATAGCCCACATACGAAAAAACCAGCGTTGCGTTCTCCGGAACCGATAATCTGAAAAAACCGTTTTCATCCGTTTTGGTAGCAGCTCCACCTCCTTTAACCTGTACTGTAACTCCTGTAAGAAATTCACCGGATGCCCCGATCACCCTGCCGTTTATTTCAATATTTTTTTCTGTTAGTTCTTCCTGGGGCGCAGATAGTGCTATATTGCTGCCAGAGGCAACAGAGATATGCGATTTATCTTTTCGTATGACCACTTTATTGCTATCGGCAACAACATAATTTAACCGGTGGGGATCAAGAATTTCCGATAATAACTCACCCAATGTTGAGGTTTTTGCCGGAACCGTTACTTTATCCTGGGGATTGATAATATTGGTTGCATAAAAGAATTGTACACCTGCTACGCGCCTGATCCTTTCCAGCGCATCAAACAGCGACTCGTTTTTAAAAGTGATGGTGACTTTTTTATCAAGTATTTCCTGCCCTTTTACATGCTTGGCAAAAAGGGACATTACGGAGCTGCATATCACAAATAAAGCTAGCAGGGATAAGCGCATAAGTTTTAGTATTAGAACAATCCTGCCCTTACAAAAATTTTGCATAGTTTTGAAATGTTATATGATTATCAAGGTAGCTGCCGTTTGCGGTCGAAAACTTACGGCGCTACTTTACCGGTGCATATAATATCCCGGATACCAGCAGTATCCGGTTTTTTATGCACACTTAAGTAGGATGGAGCTGTGTTTTGGTTGTATACATTGATGCTGATTTTAGTGGATAGAAATTTTCGCTATTTTGGACATGCATCTCCATAAATGGTAAAGCCGTTATCTTCAACCTCTAAAGTCCCGTTTATTGAGATGGCAATAAGTTCGAGAATGGCCTCCGGCTTATCCGTGATTTCAAAGCTTGCTACCACACCGCAATGCCTGATCGCTTCTGACAGGCGTATTTTTACTCCAAAATAGGCTTCTATATCTTTTGCCAGTTTTTGCAGCGGCTCGTCACGATATACAAAAGTGCCCACTTTCCTTTTTAAAATATCCGGTGCTGCACCGTCAGATGTATTTTCTTTTATGAGCTTGTCTGTTTTTTTGTCAAACACAACCCGCTGGTTTGGTAACAGTTCTATGCTATCTACTCTCTTATCGTTGCTTACCTTAACCCTCCCGGTTACTACCGTTACTGCAATATTTTCCTGGCTATCATAGGCCTGTATATTAAAAGAAGTGCCCAGAACTTTTGTTTGCAGCGCACCACTGTGAATAATGAACGGTTTATGCGGGTTATGCGCTACTTCAAAAAATGCTTCTCCCGACAAACGCACCTCCCTTTCTTGGTTGGAAAAAACCATGGGATATTCGAGTGAGCTCGAGGGATTCATCCATATTTTTGTACCGTCAGGCAGTTTAACAACTTTACTTTCACCCGTTGAAGTATGAACAGTAACCAGGTTGGGCGCTGTTGCTACTCCCGTAACGGAAATAATATCTTTTTTGCCAGCAGGTTTTACTGCATAGCCTATCACTATAAGCAAAATAACAGCAGCAGCCGCAACCGATAACCATTTTGCCATATTACGGTTACGTAATGATCTTATTTTTACAGGCTGCTGTTCCCCGCTGCTCAATATGGAGCTCAGTATGGCATTTGCCGAACCTTCAGAAAATGTATGCTCTGCCCCTGTATTAACCACCAGTTCTCTTAATAAATCCTTCAGCTCTCCGTCATGCCTGTTTTCACGTACCAATTCCGAAAATTCGTAATGTTCAGAAGGTGAACATTCATTTTTTATATATTTATCAAATAAATACCTGATCCTGGAAGCGGACATATCTGCATCCTTTATTGTTAAAAAGCAGTCCTTTATATCTGGTAAGACTATTTTAAAAGTAAAAAGGGTTACCCGGAGAATAAAAAATTAAAAAGTCAGTATCACAAACAGGAGTACAACATCCATATGCATCAGGCAATACTCGCGGATGCTCTTTATGGCTCTCGCCAGATGCACCTTTACTGTTTCAGCCGAAAGATTCAGGCGCATGGCAACTTCTTCTCTCTTCCAACCATATTCCTTTACCAATCTGTATACTTTACCTTGTTGTGGAGGAAGCGTTTTAATAGCACTTTTAAGAATAGCTTCAGTTTCCCTGCTTAGCACCATTTTATCTGTATCAGCCATTCCCGGATCGGCTATTTCAAGATACTCCAGCGTTATTTCTTTACGCTCTTTGTTCGTTCTTCGCTTTAATAAAGTAAATACATGATTACAGGTAATGGTATTAAGCCATGCTCCGATATTATTTACCTGCGCAAGATCAGCGCGCTTCATCCATACTTTCATAAAAATATCCTGCACCGCATCTTCCGCTACCGGGCCTGCCCCGGAAACCTTCAGCGCTACTGAATATACCTTATTCCTGTACTGATGAAAAAATATGGTGAATGCCTCAGCATCACTATTGGCTATACGTTCCAATAGTTTATCTTCGTTATGTAAGTAAGCAGTCAGCAACTCATAAAGCATTTTAAAGTTTAAACAGGAAACAAAAATTGCTGTATTTGTTCAGCAATATTAATAAACAATACATTTCAATTGTAATTTTTTACATTAGCAAGGCACAGGTATTTCTTTTTTAAATACCTCCAAGCCCGGATACGATGAAAAATTGGTGTTGATGCCCGGCGCACTCATTGATTTGGGCAGATAGTGGCGGATTTAATTCAAACATCAGGAAGGCGGGTTCGAAATGACGTTCGGGGTTCCCGTCCTTTCGAGTTCCCAACTCGTAGCGCGTAAAATATAGAGATGACACTTAAGTAGTTTAGTTTGCTGTAAAAACAGTATCCTTAAGGGACTGAAGTATTATGCTGCTTTGCGTCGAAGCAATCCCTAATGATGCCATTATAACCGAGCCAACACGAACACTGTAGTTTTATCACTCTTTCGCGAGGGAGAACTCTTCTCACCAAAGGTAAATCTGCCTGGCTTTTGTACTGATGCTCAACATTTGAGTATTAATATAAAAATACACGCCCTTTAGTCCTCTTTGATTATTATACTTTCAAAAGCTCCGAGGCGTAGTTTCTTATCCTTAATAAAAGGGTACGTTTCCCCTGTCTGGGGATTCCAGCACATGAAAGATTTTCCTTTTTTTATCGTTACGTCTAATTCTTTTGGATGTGAATTATCATTTGTGATCAGGTAGGCATTTTTCCCTGCCGCTATTTTCTGACTACAGAAAACATTTTCTTTTGGAAAAATCACGATCTCTTTCTCTAGCAAACGGCTTAAAAGATCGTTCAAACCATAAGGTTCAAAACGCTTTTTAAAAAAGAAATTTTGATGGCTCTTGGTCTTTGCAGATAGCAGATCGGCGGTATATTTTTTAACAATGGAAGAAGGAAATGCAGAAAGTGAATTTTCAGGAACAGCGTGAATGGCAATAACTTTTCCTCCCTTTTTACAAAATGTTGAAATCGTTTGCATAGCTTCTTCAGAAATGGTTTCTACCCCGGGCAAAATTAATACATCCCAGCTTGACTGACCATGACGAAGTTTGCCATCTTCCACTACCGATTCACATATTCCCTGGTTGTCAATATAGGAATATTCCCATTGGTTTTCGTACAACAGGTTACTCACACCAATGAACAGTTGATCCAATTGCTGCGCATCACTATCACCGCCCTGAACATCATCCCAGCCACGCAATGAAGATGGGAAAGGTCTGTATTTCGACCACATGGTTTCCACCGGGTAATACACTGCAATCCGGGATGCACGAACCCCGGCTGACATTAGCATACTCACGCGTGCAACATAGGTATTGAAAGCCTTCTTACCTGCATCATTTTCGTGCTGAAGCTGCATATAGTTATTGAATTTGGTTACCCCTGCTACTAACTGGCGGTTAACAACTCCTTTTGCATGCAGGGTCGGAGCTTCCTTACCTGAATGAATCGCGTAGTCAGGCACCGGGCATATTTCAGACATCACCATTGAATTGCCCTCAAGCTCTGCTGCTGAAGCGGCTATCCGTCCGGAGATCATGTACCGTCGTGTAAAATCCGGCATAACGGTCAGCACATCAATACCGGGAATATCCATTTGCCTGAAACACGACATAATATTTCCGTACAGCGGTACACATGCCATCATAGACTCTTCGAGCAACAGGTGCCCTCCTGTTTTCAGAGTTTGAGTGCGGCAGTGATCTTTGATCTTTTTAAAGTAATTCGAACTCATTAAATCCGCGATAATACTGAAATATTGTACCCTCAACTTCTTTCCTTCCCTTCCGCTGTCCAGCATCAGCGAAATGAGCCGGTCCTGCAGGTTGTATCCATACCGCTTTTTAAATGCATCAGAAACATTACTTTTCCATGGATACACTCCGTAACCCAGGTTATGATAAGGCATAGCCATGGAGGAGGGTTCGTCTGTAAAAGTTGAAAAAAATAAATCACCAAGCAAACTGCCCGAAACCTCCTCGTACTTTTTATGGGTTAATTCAATAAAGCGATCTGTAACTTCCGGTAGCAGCAAACTGGGATAACGAAGTACCTCTCCTGCCCTGTTAGTGCCCGCCTGAAAACCATGATACAACGCACCTGACGATATTTGCACTATTTTCCAGGTACCACCGGGTGCATTCCACTGAAGCCTGCCACCGGTTAGCCGATGGCGGAGGTCTTCCCCTTTTTCAAACTGTACCTCTCCGTTTTTTAAGGGAAATGCAGTGGCTATAATGAGTTTCCCGGGAAGCACCGGTATACCTGTTTTTGTAGGACCGGTTATCACTGTATCTTTAAAAAACATCCCTTCAGATTCCCATTCCGGATGTTCCGAAAGGATATGACCGCCTGCCATTCCGGAAGGATATCCTTTTTCGTCGTACAGCCATACTTCCATGCCTTTGTTCCGGGCTGAACGTGCAAAACGAAAGAAAGACGAAAACGCTTCACTATTCTTCAAATAATCCTCCGTCCAGTTAACATTGGTGGCCACACCTCCATATCCGCAACGCAATAAAGAATCCAGCAGCATATCCTGCTTCGCAGGTTCGTAAGGAGCGTGATGAACATTCAGGTTCATGTGATATGGTAAAGGTGGATTCCTGAATTTGAAGGCTATGCTTTCATCGATTGTTTGAGTGCGGCCGGCAAAAACAACAATGCCCAGGCAAAAGCCTGTCAATAGAAGTTTCATGAATTTTTGATTATAATGACAGCATTTTATTTAAATACATCCCTCACTGCTTTGAGATATTTCATCTCATTCTGCGTATCTGGTTCCAGGTAGGACCCCTCCCCCCATTCGTTCCATGAATTGATCGTGATGATCCGCTCGCCGGGAGGTTTTTCCATTGTTATTTTTTTGGCTTCTGCCAAAGCTTTTTTAAACAGGTAAGGTGTGTTATCCGTTATCACAGCACCATAGGGATAATCACGCCGCTGCATCCAGTCGCTGGCATTCCCGCACCTGGGCGAAGAATCCCAGCCCATACTTACATTGAGGTGATAGGGAACAGGGATAGAGGTAGCTGGTTTTTCCAGACCGTTTGCGCCACCGCCATTTTTTACGCTGCGAAAATACTGGTCAACTGCTACCTCGTACTTTGTAGCAGGAAAAGAAGGTAATGCATTATGATGGATCCACACATAAGACGTTGTACTGTTCACCTTCAGGCTATTAACGGCCACATCCATGTAGTTATTCAATCCAAATAACACACCATTCAGATGGAGATCTTTAAACCCGGCTGCTTTAACTTTTGACCGGAACAGCCCGATAGCTTCGGCGGCTTTCTGAACATCTCCGCCAAAGGTTTCAATAAATGTATGAATCTGATAGATAGAAAAATAAGGACAGCCATCAATTAACCAATAAGACGGATGTTTAAAATATTTCTCTATTATATAATCCATGATATCTGTGAAGGTGCCCGGGGTTACAGCACCTTTCATATTACCTACATCATGATTGCACCACATGAGCGCAAACTTAATATCTGTATTATTGTCTGCCCCCAGGAAACCTTCTTCCAGCGCTTTATAAAGATATTTTCCATGGGGCTGGTCAAAATAATACCAGTCGAAAATAAAGGCATCAATCCCATGACTGGCTGCCGCCTCTATTTTTTTGGACATCACGGCAGGTTCATTTTCGTTTTCATATCCCCACAGCGGAACCTTAGGTTGCTGATGACCATTAAAACGGGGTTTAGCAAACTTAATGAGCTGCCATTCGGATTCGGCTACAGGTCCCCAGTTGGGAAAATAATACGCAGCCACCGATACATCCCCTTCAGGAATGTCTATCGGTAATTCGGGCTCCGGATCAATGGATTCCACAGATGATCTGCAGCTTGTTAAGATCAATACCCAAACGGTACAAAGGAAAATAATACATTTCGTTCCAGTCCAAACAAGCGGGTTCCTGATTGGACCATTGTTCAGTTTTAAAAAGATCAGATTCATCTTCTACTGTTTTAGTAAACAGTGATTAATCAGGGCTTGAATACTTTCTTTACCGCTTCCAGGTACCCATACCCGAACATCGTACACGGCTGCAGGTAGCTCGTTTCCGTCCATTCGTTCCAACTGTTGATAGTGATCAGCGGAGCCTGTTTCGGGTGAGCGTCTACGTAAGCTTTTGCATTGCGGAGCGCTTTCTCAAAATTGCCAGGAGTATTGTTTTTAACAATACCACCCACCTGCATTTCAAACCTGGGGTTATTGTCCCAGCCTACAGATACATGGGGGTAATATGGAATAGATAGATCTTTGTCAATCTTTTCCCACTCTTTTACGGCATCAGACTGTATTTCGGGGTAGTCGCGGTCAATGTTCAGGAAATGGACATACTGGTAATGGGTAGCACCGTCAAACTGTAAGGTATTAATAATATTGAGCTGAGTGCCGATATTATCTCCTGCTATGCCGGTAATATTGCCCTGCATATTATTGCGTAAAGTGAGCTGTAAGTCTAATCCTTTAAAACCTGCTTTTTTTACTTCGGCACGGAACCAGTCTAATGCCGCTTTGGCTTCTTTCAACCCGCCCATACCGTCTATAAAAGTTTGCAGCTCATAGATCATAAAGCTTGGCTTGCCATCCACTGTATAATAATTCGGCTGGCTGAAATATTTTTCAATCACCCGCTTACAAATGTTTTCAAACTCCTTACGGTTCACACCGCCTTTCCATATAAGGCTGTTATTGGGTTGCCCGGCCAAACGTTTATCCCACGTCATATTCACGTCATGATTGGCCCACATCAGGTAAAACTTCATGTCCCTGTTATTAGCCGCTTTCAGAAATCCATCGTTCAGGCAGCTTTCAAGAAAAGGCATACCGTCGTACCAGTACCAGTCATAAATAAATACGTTCACTCCGTGACGCGTAGCTGCCGATATCTGCATCTCCATTACATACGGATCGGCCTCATTCACATATCCCCAAAGGGGATAACGGGGCTGCTGGTGACCCGGGAATTTGGCTTTGTTCGACTTTACCGTTTGCCACTCTCCCATACCTTCCGGCCAGAATATTTTTGCACGGTCATCGGGGTGATAGGAAGGCCATACAAATGCAGCAATATCATATTTCTTTTGAGCGTTGGCGGTTGTTATAATAAGCACAACTAAACAGGCAATCAACAATATCTTTTTCATTCTTTATTTTTTTCTTTTTTTTCAAAAAGTTCCATCGGCATATTATAAGGGCCTTTTCCTATATCTTCCGGGATCAGGTCATCATGCTTTTCCGGATCTTGGGAAAATACCCTTCGAACAGCATCCAGGTAGCCGAATCCATGTTCGCGATAGGGCGCCAGGTAATGCCCTTCGCTCCATTCATTCCAGTTGTCCAGTATGATCATCCTGCTGCCCAGTTCATCTTTCGAAAAATTCTTCTCAATAAATGCTTTCCCTTTCCGGAGCAGTATCTCAAAATCTTTGGGAGCGAGCTTCCACACGCTGCCCTCATCCTGCCATCCGCTCCACGCCTGTGTAAAGGTGACCACCTGCGGCATTACGTCGTGTAGGCTTTGCATCTTTCGAATCTGTTCCATCTGGCTCTCAATGGCAACTTCGGGCGAAGGACTATTGGTTACATGCCAGCAGTACTGGAACGTATAATCCAGCCCCATGGCTTTGAATCGCTCAAGTGAGGTTGGATTAAAACCACGCTCCTCTCCCATGATGATCAAACCGTCGAACCCTGCTTTTTTGCAGGCTTCCCGCATGAGATTGAGCGCTGCTTTTGCTTTTTCGTCTCCCCCGAGATCATCTGAAATAAAGAGCGGGCGATAGACATAGAGCACCGGCTTATTGTCGATTTTCAAATAATTATCCCGCTTAAAAAACTTCTCAATCCAATAAGGCATCAGGTTTTCCATCAGGTCTTTCTCGTCGGTAATACCGGATGTTCCTTTAGATTGGTTTTCCCACATGATCGTGAACTTCATCTGATCGCCGTACTTCGATTTAAAGAGCGCCTCATCAAAAACACTTTTTTCAAATTGGGTAGTAATGGGACCATTCTGGCTGGTACGATACCAGCAATAAATAAAAAAGGAAATACCATGCTCCAATGCCCATTTGGTTTCCCAATCGGATATCTCAGGGTTATCCTGCGAGTATATCCCCAAAGCCGGTGTACGCTCCTGGTGTTTATGTACCACCTGGTTCCAAAGTTCGTGGCGCCCGGTTTCCCACAACGGGCAGTTATGTACCCCCACCAGTATATCGGTTTTGGCAGGTCTGGGCGCAGGAATATAAGCCGGTTTTTCTACCTTGCGGGCAGGCATCACCACCTGGTTGATCGTTGAGCGTGCAAATACCTTTCCACCAACAAGTACTTCCAATGCAAAATCTTTTTGTCCGGGGTTCAAACATGCTACTTCCCACCGGTGATTTTGAGCAGCATCACGCACAGGTGTAACCGTTTCCTTTCCCCGGCGGGCAACGTCATCCGGAAGAACCAGGCGGCATTCATATTTTAGTTTTTCAGGATTTTCAATTACCACGTTGAAATGAAATGGCCGGTTTGCCCTGATAATGGGTTGATCTGATTGAAAACTATTACGTTTGATGTTGATTTTTTCCTGTGCAGCCAATTCAAAGCAGGATAAAACCGAAAAGATAATTGATAAGCATACATATTTCATGACGGATCGTTTTATTTATTTTCCTGACCAAATACAGTTTTAATCGCCTGGAGATATTTCATTTTATGCACAATATCGGGTTCCAGATAGCTCCCTTCCGTCCATTCATTCCATGAGTTGACAGTAATGACTTTTTGATTATGCTTATCCATCATTTTTTTTACGTCTATGAGTGCCTGTTTAAAAGCCTCAGGAGTATTACCTCCAATAATGTTGGTATAAGGATAACCAGAATTATTAAACGGGGTATTCTGATCCGTACGCGGTGACGGATCCCAGCCCACCGATGCATTTGGATAATAGGGCATGGGAAATGTGGCTATTGCTTTTTCTGCATATTGCAGGTATGCTTTTTTCACAATATCGTAGAGAACAACCTGGTCATTTAAAGGCACATGATGGATCCATACATAAGACGTGAAAGAATTAAATCCTAACTTTTTTACCAAAGCAGCAGGATCTGTAACGGATCTCTCTCCCGGAAGTATCGGGTTTCCCCAAACAACAGCATTAAGATTCAGGTCTTTAAATCCGGCTGCAATTGTTTTTTTTCTGAATGCGGCAAGCGCTGCTGCTGTTGCTTCCACACTGCCAAACGACTCCTGTAGTTTACTTAATTCATAAATGGAAAAATAGGGTGCACCGTCAATGAGCCAATAAGACGGGTGTTTAAAATAACGTTCGATAATCATATCGGTCATTTTATCCCAGGTGGCTGGCGTAATTGTTCCCGGATATAAAATTTTATGCGGCTTACCCTGCGTATACGGATGAATATCTTCCCAATCATGGTTAGCCCACATCAGGCTGAACTTTAGTAAATGATTGTTCTTTGCCTTCATAAAGCCTTCTTCTAATCCCCTTTCTAAAAACGGCCCATCATCATAATAATACCAGTCAAATATAAAAGCATCTATCCCATGAGATGCCGCAGCGGCAATTTTTTTTGCCATTTGCTTAGGATCTGCCTCATCTGTATATCCCCAAACAGGAACTTTCGGCTGATCATGGTTTGCAAACCTGGGCTTTGCCGCTTTCACCAACTCCCATTCCGTCCATCCCTTTCCAAAATGCGCTTCATTGCGTTTGTCCACGTGATAGTTAGGGAAATAATATACCCCTACTTCGTAGTTATCTTTCTTTTTGTTATTGAATGTCTGGCTGTCGGCAAAGTCACTTTTTGCAATAAGTGCTATTGTTACAAAAGAAATTATTATCCATTGTCTCATACTATTATTTTAATATTTTACGAATTGCATCTAACCGGCTGGTATTGTTTCCCAATGTCGGGCATATCCATCCCCCTTCATCAAATTCATTCCAGGCATACATCAGTATTACATTGGCTTCAGCAGCATTTGCATTGCTCCTACTCCAGTTGATTGCATTTTGTAGACCTTGTGCAATCTGATCCGGGGTACCATCTTTTGCATAGCCATCGGAAGTATAATAAGAATTCCACAAAACAGATCTTTCAATTCTTGGCTTAGGATTCCAGCCCGTTGTAACCCAGGGAACTAACTTCTTCCCTGAAGCCACATACTTTTCCCATCCCGCCTGATCGCTTTTAGAAACAGCGGGCGAATAAGCCGCTCCTTTATAGGGAGCACCCGTTTCAAAATCAGATACACTGGCGTAGCAACTGATTGCATCTGCATGTAAACTATCTGCAGCAGCAACAGCATTTCGTATCGAAAACTCCATCACTACTATATAAGGATCAGGAACACCCGCAAGCCTGCTTAAATTCCTCAACTCAATAAGCTGGGAAAGCAGTGTAGCAGTAGCCGAAAAAATGTATACCAATGGTCTTCCGTTCAATACTTTTTGATAATTACTTTCTTTAAACCTTTCTACCAGCCATTTCCCGTCCTTATTGTAATCAAACGGATTTGTACCCAGTATTACACACCAATTAATATCATCTCTATGTTTACTGGTAAGGTAAAGCTGCCTGGCAGTATCCAATCCACTATGTGGAGGGTACCAGCAGAATGCCCAGTAGTCGAGCCCTGCATACTTTGCGTAGGCAATTTCCTGATCCATGATAGCCTGTGTAGTACCGCGGCACTGAATGGAATCATCATTAACTATTGTACTAAAGAACGGGGCCCTGTAATGATATTGATTCGGGCTTAATATACGCTCTACTTCCAAACCGGCCCTGTTTAAATCACCTACCCACCCGTCCCAGCGAATGGCTCCCACAAGCGGCTTCTCTCTTTCCTTAAACGGACTTGCAGCACTCGTTACATGCTGTGTTAAAAACACCAAAGCAATTAAAATTCCATATGGAAAAGCGAATGTTTTAATTGTATTCTATTTTAAGATTTTTTTAATGGCATCTAAGCGACTTGTATTATTTCCCAAAGTGGGGCATATCCATCCTCCTTCATCAAACTCATTCCAGGCATACATCAGCACTGCATTGGACTCCACAGTTGACGTGTTCCTCTTTATCCACTTTAAAGCATTATCCAGGTTATTTGCAATTTGCTCTGGTGTTCCATCACTTACCCATTCATCAGAAGAAACTTTTGTCCACGATACCGGGTTATCAATGCGTGGTTTTGTGTTGTGCCCGGTAGTTACCCAGGGTACCACTTTTCGTCCTGTAGCCTTATACTCTTCCCACCCAATAGAATCAGTATAAGGAATAACCGGGTAATAAGGCTCTCCATTCCTGCCCGTCCAACTGATGTAGGCACTCATTGCATCCGCATGCAAGCTATCTGCCATTGCAACCGCGGTCCTGACAGAAAATTCCATCACCACTACATAAGGCTCCCCAACACCTGCTACCTTACCCAGCTCTCTCAGTTTGGCAAGTTCATGTGGCTTAGTGATAGTAGAGGGAAAAACATACACTAATGGTCTTCCATTTAGCACCTTCTGATAGTTTTTTTCCTTAAACCTATCAACCAGCCACACTGCATCCATGTCATAATCAAACGGATTTGTGCCCAGTATTACACACCATTTAATATCATCCCGGTGTTTACTGGCAAGATAAAGCTGCCTGGCAGTATCCAGCCCACTGTGTGGAGGATACCAGCAGAATGCCCAGTAGTCGAGCCCTGCATGCTTTGCGTAGGCAATTTCCTGATCCATAATGTCCTGGGTAGCACCCCGGCATTGAATGGAGTCATAAGAAATTTCCTTGCTATAAAATGGAGCCCGATAATGATATTGGTGCGGACCAAGCGCACGCTCTACCTCCAGCCCTGCACGGTTTAAGTCTCCAACCCAGGCATCCCATCGAATAGCCCCTACAAGAGGCTCCTGCTTGTAAGAGGAGGAAGAAGATAATTTGCACGATACAAGAAAACTAAAGATGGTAGGCATTATAAATAATAATACCTTACCTATGGAAGACATCATAACAGCGCTTTGAGTAAATTATTGATAGCCCGGATTTTCAACCAGATTGGGATTATTACCTGTACGGGTAAGTGTAATTGGCAAATAATAGTTTTGCGGATAAAATGCAGGTGGCGCCACAGTTCCATCAACATTTTCAATAATCAATAATTTATATTTGCCGGTGGTATAATCCAGGATATACTGTAATCCGGAAAAATTCCGGGAAAGTGCGGTAACGGCTACCCTCCATCTACGCAGGTCCCAATAACGATGCCCCTCAAAGGCAAGTTCTACTTTTCTTTCCTGTCTTATTTTATCCTGGTCAACAGAAGCAAGCGGTGCAACCCCTGCCCGCTCCCTGATTTGATTAACTGCCTCTAATGCATCACCAGGTTTCCCAAGATATAAAGCAGCTTCCGCATAATTCAATAATACTTCTCCTAAACGAAATACAATAAAATCCGTAGAAGAGGTGGCCCAATCCCCGTTAGATCCTATCAGGTTACCATGGCTCTCATCCAGGTATTTCATTACACCAAAACCTGTGGTTTTGTTTTGAATACCGTTAGCAAGTATACCATTGTATGACCCATCTGTTTGGATGGCGCCATCAGCCTTCAGTATACCTTTATGATAATCCAACAGTTCTCCCTTCCATAATGTATTCTGAGTATACACCGTTGCGAAGAATCTCGGATCTTTATCCTTCCACAATTGATCAGTAGTCCACAATCCCTGCTGAATGGCATTCCGGTCCAGATCACCTGTACGTCCATCAATATATTCAAACGCTTCAACCATTTCCAGGTAAACCGCATTCTGATTACCCGACCCCCAGCCATTGGGTAATGGACATTGAAAGAAATCATACCCCCATCCATTTCCGCCATTTCCCATTCCATTATTCTCATCATGTTTCTTTACAAAAATCTGCTCCGCGTTATTCTTATCAAGAAAAAGGTTTTTAAAATTCTCGATTTTATCGTCGGGGTATTTTTTATACAACGAGTAATTACCGCTATGTATAACCAGGTCTGCAGCATTATACGCCTGCTGGTAATAGGCATTAGCCGCAGATGCGTCAATGCCTGTTACCCCATCTAATTGCACCGTTCCAAACTGCGCTATACTTCCTGCATATAAAGCAGCCCTGGATTTTAAAGCCAGTGCCGCATATTTGGTAGGTCTGCCAAGGTCGTTGGATGTTTCAGGAAGATCATTCAAAAATGCATCAATTTCCGACAACACAAAATCATATATCACCTGCTCTTTATCCCGTTTTGGATACAATACATCTTTAGGAGCATCCAAATCCTGGGCTTCAGTAATTAAAGGAACACCTCCGTAACGTTTTACCATTTCGAAGTAATTATAAGCTCTTAAGAACCTTGCCTCCGCTAATCTTTTTTCTTTCAAATCATCTTCCAGCGGTGATGAAGGCACTGTTTGTATAAACTGGTTCAGCTTACGGATAACTTTATATGCGCTTTCCCACCACTCCAGTAAACCACCGTTAATTTTTAAATTACCCGATTTATACGGATATGCATCACTGAGCCACGCGGTTCTGGATTCGTCACTTACCTCATTAATCCACATGGGAGCAGGTCCCGCATCGCCCTTCCAAAGATTATCCCAGGAATTATCAGTTGAAACATTACAAAAAACGTAGGTTTCTGCATAGCATTGAGTAAGGTAGGCATTGATTAACGCCGGATCTTTCCACACCACATCATCAGAAATCATATCTAAAGGCACTTTATCCAGTACGCCCTTTTTACAGGATGCGTTTACTATAAAGCATATTAAAAGTATTCGGATTATTATTTTCATGACTTATTTTTTAGGATCATTACTAAAGAGAGATGTTCACACCAAAGGTTATTGTCTTTTGCTGGGGGTAATAGTATCCCGAATTACCTGATGGCGCTTCCGGATCAGTGCCGAATTTCTTCAACCCGTCAAAAGTTAACAAATTATTTCCGGCAACATAGATCCTTGCCTGCTTTAACTTAATGGTTTCTAACCATTGTTTGGGTAAATTATAGCCGAGAGCGATTGCTTTTAACCTTATATAACCGGCTTTTTTGTAGTAATAATCTGATGACAGCCCGTTAGTAGCTGCTCCCCCTAATCGGGGAACCAAAGCATTAGGGTTATTATTTTCTTGTGTCCACCTCAAATCATACACGATTGCGGGCGGTAAGTTTCCATGTGTTAATACAACGTAGTTATAGTATCCGAATGCCCCCTGGAACAATGCAGAAAAATCAAAATCTTTATATTTTATATTGCCATTGAAACCGATCATCCAATGAGGAACCGTACCTTTTCCGATCTCAACCTGATCTTTCCAGTCTAATACACCATCACCATTCGTATCTGTATACCCTATATCACCGGGGCGAAGTGATACATTTCCCTGGTTGTCCTGGTCGAATTTTAATCCGTCGATCTGTCCCTGGCTGGTAAATAATCCATTGGATAAATAACCGTAACTACGATCAGTCCACCTTCCTGATTTTTTATAGATCCTTTCCTGATCCGGATCGGCATACTCAGGCTCTTCATAATGGTTCCACTTTGCCCTTGACCAGGAGATATTCCCGCTTACATCCCATATAAAGTGTTTACTCATTCCCGATGTGCCCAGTCTTAATTCAAACCCTCTGTCATTTAAGCTATTTATATTTTCAGGAGGAAGGTTCGCTCCAAATGTGGTGGGCAAAGTAGTAATCCTTGTGGCAGGTATCCCTGTACGCTCCCGGTAGAAAATATCCCCCTCTCCATATAATTTTCTATTCCACAAAGAAAAATCCAGCCCTGCGTTATAAATACGAATTTTTTCCCAGGTTAAATTTGGATTAGCCAAACCGCTCGAAACAATTCCCTGTTGAACCTTATTATCCAGTATGTATATAAGCCCATATTGATATCCCGTGAGGTACTGAAAATTACCTACCCCGTCATTACCTGATTCCCCATAACTTGCTCTAAGTTTTAAGTCACCTAAATCACTTATCCCCTTCATGAAATTTTCCTGAGACAGCCTCCAGCCAAAAGAAACACTGGGAAAATAGCCCCATCTCTTATCTGAAGGGAACTTAGCAGAAGCATCAGCTCTTAGAATGGTTTCCACCAAATACTTTTCCTTATACGAATAATTAATCCTGCCTACATAACTTTTTCTTCCCATTTCAGACGCTGAACCATTATTTACCATACCAGAAGTGCTTCCGGCAAATAACTGGTCTATAGCAGGGGTAAGAAAATTAATTCTACCCACACTTATATAATCACTATTATAATCAATCGCCTCATAAAGGGCTAAGGCATTTACACGATGGTGCCGGCCAAAGGTTCGGTTGTAATTCAGTGAAAGCTGACCGGTTATCGCCCTGTTCTTACTATTAACCTGTGAAAGTGAAGCGGTTGAGCCTAATGCACCTGCTAATGTATAGGTATCGCCTACAGGATCATAGGTATAGAATTGTATGGGTCTCGTAAAATGCTTATTATTAGCATAATCCTGTACAATATTTACGAATGCCCTGGCTGATAACCCCTCAATAGCATTAAAGGTATAATTTAAGGCAATGGATCCTCTTAAATTTTGAGATTCAGTATTATCATATCCGGCTATCTCACTGTTAGTAATTACGTGAGCGCCCCCCGTACCTCCACCGTTGGCAAAAGAAATTTTAGTAGGATCCGGCAACGTTGCCGGGTATATGGGTAATGTGTTCCAGTAATCCTGCCATACAGTGTTTGCCCCGGCGCTTTGCGGCCGCCAGGGGAATTTACGACTTTCAAAAATGGAAGAAATATCCAATTGAAAAGACAGGTTATCCGAAATTGCCGCATCAATATTGGATTGAATGTTATACCTTTTATAATCTCCGCCATTCTTTTTCCAGATTGTTTGCTGATCCAGGAATCCTATTAAGCCATAGTATTTAATCCTGTTAGTGCCGCCTCTTACAGATAAATTATGTTGCTGCTGAGGCGCCCAATCCCTGATTAGCTCACGATACCAATTTGTATTGGGATACAATGGATCTGTACCATCATAATATTTTTGAATCTGCTCTTCTGTAAAAGGTACCTGGTCAGCCGGACGGCCCGATTGGAGCCACTCTTCAGATTTCATCTCAGCATACTGACCTGCATTTGCGGGTTTTGGCATTATTGTAATGCCCTGCATTGTTGCAGAGGAATTCAACGTAATAACCGGTTTTCCTGTATTTCCCCGTTTGGTAGTAACCAGTATAACACCATTCCCTGCACGCGCTCCGTAAATGGAAGCAGAGCCATCTTTCAAAATAGTAACAGATTCAATTTGATTGGCATCTATGTTATTGAAACTTGATTCTACTCCATCTACAATAACAAGCGCTCCACCAAAACCCCGGATACTTAAACTTGCTGCATCAGCCCCCGGCTGTCCGCTGGATTGCAAAGAAATTAAACCCGGCAGGCGCCCGGCTAAACTATTAGCGGTGCTCGCCACAGGAACTGCTGTTAATTGTTCACCCTTAACGGATGCAATGGACCCTGTAACGGTTTGCTTTTTTTGTGTTCCATATCCGGTAACAACTACCTCGTCAAGTCCCGCAGCAGCCACTTTCAGCACGATTGTTCCCAACTGAGCTACGTCGGCAACCGGAATTTCCCTTGATTCATAGCCTACCATACTTATTTCAAGCACATCCTTATTGTCTGCGGCTATGGAAAAAGAACCGTCAGAAATTGTTGTCACCCCTTTATTCTGCCCTTTTACTTTTACACTCACCCCTTCCAGCGGGTTTCCCCCTTCATCTGTTATTTTCCCCCCGATATCGACCTGGCTTTCCAGCTCGGACCGGTTAGGCGAAATAACCACCAGGTAATTGTTGACAATTTTATACACCAGGAAATTACCCAGCACCTGTTGCATAATTTCCGGTACGGTTGCATTTTTTACATCCACATTTACCTTACCCAGCTTTTTGATATCTTCTTTTAAGAAAAAGAACCGGTAATCGCTTGTTTCCTGTATTTTCCTGAATACCTGTGATACATTGACCTGCTCCAGCTTTATAGAAAACCTTTCCTGCCCGTAGCCATTGGCAGACACATGCAGAAAAGGAAGGAGAAGAAGCAAGATCGTTAGTTTCATAAGCAGTAAAAACTTAAAGAGGGGGCGCAAAGGAATATCCTGCAGCAGATTCCTGCATTTTTTCATACTTTTGATTTGAAAAGTTAAAAAGATGAATAAGCCCGCCAGACAGTTGTGCTTATTCTATTACCTGAATTTAGCTTTGAAGAGGAAGAGAGCCATTCTTCCTCTTTTTTTAAGGCAGCTATCCCGGAGGACCATGAGATGTCATATGCATTGTTTTGGTTTACAATTTGAGTAATACCCTGCCGCTTCCTTACCGGATATAAATTTCCTCATCTATTATCTCGTATTTGAAATTTACCATTATCTGTAATATCTGCAGGGCGTGCTGAATGTCCACATTATCAAAGTCTCCATTCATCAGGATGCTTTTCATCTTTTCATTTTTAAAATGAATGCGCACATTATACCATCTTTCCATTTTAAGGGCAACCATTTCAAAAGGCTCATCGGTAAAAATCACTTTCTCTTTAATCCATACCGCTTCCTCCGGCATACCGGTTTTTTCAATATCTACCGGAACTGTTTTTACTTCGTAACTTATCCCGGATACAGCAGCCTGGGTAAAAGAGGGTTCTTTAAGCTGATTGCTATTCTTCAGTGAAATTTTCTCGTTAGGCAGCAGGATCACCTTTTTTTCCGCACCTTCCTTCAGGCTCACTTCTACTTTCCCTTCCACCACGGTTGTTTCAATATCTTCCTTCGTATCATACGACTTTACATTAAAAACAGTACCCAGCACTTTCACCAGCATCCGATCCGTATTCACTAAAAAAGGATGAGCCGCGTCTTTGGTCACTTCAAAAAAGGCTTCCCCCCTTAACCATACTTCCCTGTTACCTTTTCCAAAATTTTTATTGTATGCCAGCCGGCTGCCGCTGTTCAAATGTACCGTAGTACTATCCGGAAGTAATACTTTTTTTCTTTCTCCATTTTGAGCTACAATCACCGAATCCTTAATCTGCTCCTGCACGATCCGGGGGATTTTTTCTGCCGGCTTCAGCCATATCATCCATGCGGTAACTATCAATAATAACACCACCGAAGCCGCGGCCAATAAACGTCTTATGCTAAATACCTTTCTTTTGTCCCCACCCCCTGGCATGGGATCAGATGGTTGCACCGCATAGCCATACAGTCGCCCGGACACTTTTTCCCATTGCTCGTCTAAAAAGGTTTCATCTAACCCCGGATTTTTCTGCCATATATCCTGCAATAATTCCAGATCAAAAGACTTCACATCCTTATCCTTCAGCAACCAGTTTAATTCAGCTAATTCCTCAGACGTAGCTTCATTGCTTAGTTTTTTCCCCAACAAAATAAAAACCCTGGATTCTTTCATGCGTTGTATTATAATTATACAGACACATTATTTTGGATCAGCCCCTAGTGGAGGAAGTATTTTTTTTGTAATGAAAGCACAGCGCAGGAAACCCGCAATAGCTTTGAATGAAGATCCCGGCGCCGGACTTATTTGAGCTTTCTTACCGAAGGCAAATGTGCTCCGGTACAATGAAAACCCCGGATATAGTTAGTTATATTTAAAAAACCGCAGACTAACCGGGCCAAGTAACCCGGATGGCTCCAGGGGACTATCTGCTTTATAAGGGTTGACTACAGTCCAGGTTTTACGGTCTTTTTCGGGTAGACGCTGATCGCCGATGAGCCTGTTTACCCAGGTGTTCACCACTTTTATTTCAACCTTATTTTCGCCCGGCTTTACTGCATCCGTAATATCCAGTGAATAGGGGGGCGTCCATACAGCACCTGCGTCCTTCCCGTTAATCCTTACTTTTGCCAATGCCGTCACACTGCCGAGATCCAGTACAATACGTTCAGCCTGACCGATCTTATCTATACTGAAAGTATTGGTATACCATGCCCCGCCCGAATAATATTTAATGCTGTCATTGCTATGAGTTGACCAATCGCTCAGGATATTCAATACAACCGGGTGAACAGGCCCCCGCAAGCCGGGATCGAATTTAACTACCCACGGTGCAGTAACAGGGAGCGTTTTTGAAGCCGCCGGAAAGTTTTCAACCTGCCGGGTATTTTTCCCCGCGGCATCTTTTTTCCTGAAAAGGATGAACATGCTTTCATATCCCTCCAGCGATAGCGGAACAACGGTAGTTTGTGCCTGAATCTTATAAGAGGGAAGATCGCGCATAGTACCATGCACCGCATTCCAGTACTCGGGTTTTTTATCGGTAACACGGAACGCAGGCGCTATATCAACCTTTTTATCACCCTGGTTGGAGATAAAGTAAATTTCACTCTCTTCAAGAGTGCGGTGAATATATAATACCGGGTCGGCATCAGCCGTTTTTACATCAGGGATCACCTTTACAAGATCTAACGCCTGCTGCATATCCATACCACTCATCACCATCCCTTTTCCCACGCGGTTTATTTTTACAGATTTACCATCAATATTCCCCCATAACAAACCGGCAACCTGTTTTACTTCCATATCCGCTTTTCCATAATTTTCAAGGCTGGGAGAACGCTCCGGCCTGGGACCAAGTATTACGCCGCCCTGCTCTACCAGTGTTGCAATTTTCTTTAACAGTTCCGGCCGTATGGTTTTCAATTGCGGCAGTACCAGTATTTTATACGACATTCCATCGGGCAGCACAAACCTTCCGTTTTGTACAGAAAGCCTTGTTTCTATAACTTCTGCATTCATGTAATCGAACGCATACCCTTTGGGCAACCCGGGATCAGTAACCCCTGTCATTTTAGGAGCATCTTCGCCTATAAAATAAGCAACATCGGCTACATAGGTACCCTGTTGCAGCATAAAGTTACAACGCTTTAAATAGGCAGTAAACATATCCATATCGTTATACCAGGTATTGAAACGGTTGAACTCATTTCCAAACCAGGCATTCATACCGGGCTTTTTATCTTCATAAGGCTGATGAATATACACATGCAAAAGCGTATTGTTTATTCCTTCCGTAAAGAACCGGTCGCCCCGCTGCTTCAGCATTGCCGGGTAACGGGCAAATACCTTACCGCCCGCTGTAAACGACTCGGCAGATACTTTTCTTTTTCCATATATATGCGCCGCGGATGAAGCCGCCCTGTTCTCTATATTACCCAGGTCGCCTTCACTCCAGAACTCTCCTCCTATTTCATCAGACTGTCCTCCATATTGTAAAAACTCCCCGGGAAAACCCCAGTGCCCATAGTTTTCGAGCCATGTTTTCAAGCCATGCCGGTGACTGACATCTCGTAACCCGCCAACATATTCATACGCCACATTATCGGCCACAAAACGGCGTAAGTCCCACAAAAAGCGATCGCTCCGGTCCTGGCTGCCTATAACATGCCCATACATAGCGGGGATATACGGCAGGGGATCATAGCCATACCTCTTTGTGAACCGCTGTATAAAATCGTCCGTCCAGTTTTGTCCACCCATTTCATAGCTGTCCTGCACCACTAATTTCCAGGTTTTTCTGTCTTCGGCAGGAATACGCCTGATGATCTCTCCCATATAAGCATCAAAATGAGTGGCTGCGTGCCTGCTGTTCATTTTATCTATCTCCAGGCCGGTTCCTTCTTTTGAAGCGGGGCTGTTTTTTACTCCTGTGGGAAGCATCCCGGTCCGCAATATCACCCAGTTACCCGCAGGAGCATTCCAGTTCAATACACCGTCGCTGTTCATAAACGCAGAAATATCTAATACGGAAGACGGGTCAACAAGAAGATTACTTTCATTTACCGGCGCCTGTTGCGGCCACTGGTACTCCTTCCAGTAAGGCAGGGGCGTTGGGTACATCTTCGCCAGCGTTTTTTCAACATAACGCTCCACTTTGGGAACAGAGGACAACTCTATTTCGGCAATACCCGCTTTACCACTCAGAGAGGATACAATGATGCGAAACGCATTTGCGGAAACGGCGGCAAACGATTCACTCACCGGTGCGTATCTTTCAAATCCTACATGCAATTCATTGTTACTCCTGTCTACCATCATTTTTTTTATGGTTTGAAAAGAGCCATCTTGCTGCGCCTGAAGCTCAACTTCCATTTTCAGGTTCTGATGTGCAGGATAAATAACCAGGTTCCGGGCGGTATAAGGATGCGTGCAGGAGATATCCACTATCATGTTTGTGCCGGAGGGTATAGGAATACTGTTCGATGTATTACCATCAAAAAGAATGGATGCGTTTTCTGTTTGCGGAGTTACAGCAACCCGGGGCTGCACATCGGCTATGGATGTTCCATAATGTTGGGGCGCAGGAAAAGCAAGCACCTTTACGTCCTGGAAATCCTCTCCTGCCTTGGGAAGCTCCCGGCGGATCATCTTTCCACCCTGTATGATAGTTTTACCAGCAGCCAGGTAACGCATGGCTTGCGACGGCTTTACCCAGGGACCTCCTGACTGGCTCCATCCCGGGCTGTTGAACAGTCCGATTTCAATATTCAGTTCAGCGGCTTTTTTAAGCGCGGCATGCGTAATATTCCACCATTCATCTGAAAACAACTTTACTTTTCCATAGGGAGCGTCGTCCAATCCTATATTCCCGATAAAAGCGCGATTGATTCCCACGCGCTTCATGGCTTCCAGGTCTTTTTCCACTCCTTCTTTAGAAATATTATCCGATATCCAGTACCAGTAAATGCTGGTTTGTATCGAATCAGGCGGGGATATAAATCCTTTTTCCAAAGCAGGTACGGCATTATTACCTCCGGGTTGTGCCGTTATAGTTGATATAAGCAACATGCTCATTATTGCACAAACGATGACTTTTAAATAAAATACAACGCGGTTGCTTTTACAAATGGGGATTTGTTCCGGCTGGAGTTGAGGTTTCATGAACGAATACATTTTGTTGAAAGAAGATAATATACGCTGACAGTTCCATAAACCTTTGTCAAACCTAACAACTGAAACCCGTAATGGACTGAATAAAATGATTTTTGATATGTACTTTTTGCTACCCGCGGGCAGCGAAGTGAAACCTGTTCTTCCCGAAAGGATAACCGGGCTTAAGATCCCGGCGAACAGGAAACAGATTTTTGGTAGGCTACCAAATCAATATTAAGTGCGGTGGCAATCTTCCGGATGGCAGTTGCTATATGGTGCTCTACTGTTCTGGGCGAAATATTCAGCACTTCGGCAACTTCTTTATACCTCAGCCCGTCTTCTTTTACCAGTTTGTATACTATCCTGCATTTGGGAGGAAGTTCATATATAACTTTATTTACAGCCTGCAGCATTTCAGACACCATCATCAGTTCCTCGGGACTGGGAGCAAACTCATTGCAAATAACATCAAAGTCATCTGATCCCGCTAATACTTTTTTGTCGCCCTGCCGGTTAATATAGTTTAACGAATGATTTTTGACAGCGACGTACAGGTATACCCGGAGATTATTGATCCCGCCCATCTGTTCCCTGTTATTCCACAATTTTACAAATACATCTTCCACTACCTCTTCCGCTACTTCTTTCAACTTTACCATAGAAACAGAAAACCGGAACAACCCGGTATAGAACAACCTGAATAACTGCTGAAATGCAACTTCATCATCACATAGTGATACTTTTTGTTGAAGCAAGAAGATTTGTTCTGCAGTCATTACACGCAATTTTGGTTGTATGCTTCATGAAGTTATTGTTATTTTTTCAAACGAAATAAAACTCACACAAAATAAATCATTATTGCCCGGATAAATCCGGGATAAAAACGCCAGAACTCTTTCCCGTAAAGAGTAACTCTGTCATCCACCTGTTTTTATACAATAGTTCAGTGTTCGTTTAAGGCATTGGTTCATCGGTGTGCAAAATCCTCAGCTCAAGCAACCTCGGCATGGCTTCCTGTGATTTTTTTTGAAATTTTGCAAAACGTATAGTAACTACATTTTTATCCTTTACTGCCGAAATGGGTAGTGGAATATTCATAGTATAAGGAACAACAGGCGAACGATCTTCCTTACCCCTTTGTTTTGCCAGTACGGTATCGTTGTTTGCAAGAATTGCAAAATTCCAGGATTCATAAGCTTCGCGCCCCATAAACCTGCATTGAAGAACAGCACTACCTGTTTTCGGTAACTTCATAGTATAACTGAAACCAGCCGAATCGGATAGTTCACGCCATATGGAATAACCCATACCCGGCAGATTGTATGGCCAGTTTTCTGTTCTGGAATGCCCCGATAGCAGATGGTTTTTCTCTGATATGCTATCACCAACAACTACCTTATCAACTGTTATCATATCTGTTTTCAGGTTTTCATCCTCTTTCTTTTTTAGAAGATACTGCCGTTCTTCGTATTCCTTTTCCGCCATTTGCTGCCAATAGACATTATAAAAACCATGTTTAAGCAGGAATAACGGTTTCACTTTTATTGGTCCGGGTTTTGAAACATTACAGATAAACCGGAGTGAATCTCCAGCCGGCTTCAGCCAATCCTGAACCGGTTTATTAGGGGTTAGCAAGGTAGGGTTTAACATATTGGCCGCCAAAGCACCGGCGTCAGCCTCATCCAACTCTCCTGCCAAAAGAACCGGTCCGTAGAACAATGCAATCTTATTTTTATCATCAGGCATGGACTCATACCTGATCTGCATGGGCAGTTTAAGTGAAACGATGTCTCCGGTATGCCACTTCCGGGTTATGCTGAAATAACCATCCTTCTGCATAAAGTTATGGGCTTTACCATTGATCGCTACGACCATGGGAGATGCCAACCAGCGTGGACTCCGAATCTTCATTGTGAACTCTGATTCTTTGTCGCATTTGATTTGCAGCGTTGTTTCTTCGGAAAATGGGAACTTAGTGTCTTGTATAATATTTACAGCTTTTTGTTTCCATTTTGCCTCAGAGGCTATAAATAAATTTACATACAGCGACGAATCATCATAAGCATAAATAAATTCACCATGGCGCGTGTAGTGGTCCATCGAACTGCACACACAACAGGAAAAATCTGTATACAAAGGCGAATATTTTTTTTGTGTACCGGACATCAGTGGAAGGAAATAACAGATTTTACCGTCATCAGGATTTTGCGCTGCCAGGGAATGATTGAATAAAACACGCTCCTGATAATCGGCATATTCTGCTTTCGGTTCTATCTGGTAAAGCAGCGAAGTGAGTCGAAGCATATTATACTCATTGCAGTTTTCTGCAGTAAAAGGCGTCAAACGGTTCGAGAGCGTGTCTGCCGGACTGAAATATTCACTTTCGCTGTTTCCCCCGGTTGCATAACTGCGATGATAAACTACCCGTTCCCAGAAATAGCGTGCGCCTGCCAAATCGCCCGGATTTGCCGAATAGGGATAGCGCGCTGCCAATCCCGAAAACTTCGGAAACTGCCTGTTGGCGTGAACGTTAGTAAGCCGGTCAAAACCATTGACACTGGGAATTACCGTCAGGCTGTCCTGCCATCGCTTCGACATTTCAAGAAACTTTTTGTCATCGGTATCGGCATAAAGATCACTCAGGAGCCAGTTCATACCTCCGTACTCAACCGTCATCAATTTCTGCAACTCAGCATCCGGAATTTTGATCATCAGACCGCTCAGCCATTCGCCAATTCCTCTCCAAATTGTCAGCGCCTTTTGGATGTGGCATATCCTGTATACATCACGTAACCCGGACATCAGCTTCTCCAGCGAATAAAAGGGGGTAGCATTTCCGCCACCCCAATCTCCAAAACCTGCGTAATACCCCTCTTTTGCCAAACGATCAAAAACCTTCGCTCCGTCACGTACACCTAAAAGATAACCTCCGGATTTTTCCTGGCACCGCTCAAGTTCATGCAGCGCATAATTGATTTTGTCCAGGTATTCCTTATCGCCTGTGCCCATATACATACGTGATAGTCCCGATAAATAAAACGACAGGGCTACCCCCGGAAGAACACTTGTTTCCCACCCTCCATAGATCGAATCTTTTGAAGGCAGTCCAGCTTCAATTAAAAAAGGGGCAAGCAGCCTGTCCGCTTCCAGGCTCAGCAAATATTTTCCTTCGGATTGCTGCGATTGCTTAAAGATCCCATCAAGTAGCCTGACCTCACCGCTGCTGAACATGAATGCCCTGGAAGGAACAGTTTGAGTGGCGGCTTTGGGAGAAGTATTCTCAGCATTTACGCCACACGACACTACAAATAATGGTAATATCACGAACGCTATTATATAACCCTGCATCCCGTTTATACTCATTTTTGTATTTTTAAAAAGATACAGGTGACGAAAACCAGGCGACTTGCAAGCAAATCTCATTTCGATGATCATTTTATTATAATAATTAAAGACACGTTATTTGGAGAGAGCCCCTAGTGAAAGAGGATTTTTTTCAATAACAGCCGGCACGGCCATCTTATTATAATAACATCCCGGATCAGAAGTTATGCCCTGGCGGGGTAATATCCTGGCGAAAAGCCGGAACAACCCGGCATAAAAGACCTGGATATGCCAGTGTTTCCAACTTTTGAAAAATTGGAAACACTGCTACAAAAAATTGGAATGAAAAAGCTAGAAGCCGGGGTACAACTTTTTTATCCGGTTGATCCATTCATGAATGGAATCGGAGGAAACACTGGTATTGAAATTAGCGAGGCTGAACCGAACTGTACGTTGGGCAGCATTGGATATAAAAATAAAATTGCCACCAATATAAACAGAGTAACCCTCTAAGTCAGCCGGCGCATCAATCTGCCTGAAATTTCCTGTACTCGCCACCTGATCAAAATCCGTAAGAACACTTATATTTTCCATGGCTGCAAAAATACAAAAAACATATGATCAGGCTCATACGGGAGTATTCCAAATTTTCGCCTCATATTGAGTTTGCCCCATTATTCCCTCATTCATTAAAAACATGCATACCGGTTTGTAATAACAAGCACATAAAAATATTCCGTATCATTTCAACAGAAACCCATAAATTTGCAACACTGTAGCAAAAAATTTGATCCGAAGGCAAACCATACGATCTTTTTACGCATGGATACTGGCACTGGTGCTGGTATTTAGCATTACGCCTAAAAAATTCCTGCACGACCTGGTAGCCGATCATAAGGATGACATTACTACCGTAGCTGCAAACGATGGACAAGACCATATTGATCACCACGGCTTTAATTGCAATTGCGACAACCTGGTGGCAACCTCGCCGTTTACGGAAAATAATGATATTATTCAATTTCGCACACCTGCTACCGGCATTGAATATGCATCCGCTTTTTCATCTGCAGTCAAAAACCCTGCGCACAACTTTTTTTCTTTACGCGGCCCGCCCGCATTAGGATAACAGCATTCCCTACCCCGAACAGGAAACTATATTCCTGCTTTTGCCCTGTGTATTTTTTGTTATCCAAATTTTATTCCGTTGAAATATTATCCGGTTTTGCTGCTGTGTATGGCGATCACATCCCATTCGTTTTGCCAGGATTGTACCCTGCGCCTCTCGGGTCATGTAGAAGATGCAGATACAAAAGAAAAATTATATGCCGCCACTGTATTGCTCAAAGAGCTCAACAGGGAAATTACTACAGATGAAAACGGGGACTTCGTTTTCGGGCAGCTTTGCGCCGGTGAATACACGTTATACATCAGTCATGTAAGCTGCGACCCTGTAGAACAAAAGATCAGGCTGGATCGTAACAGGCACCAGGACATCTTTTTAGATCATGCGCGTAAAACATTGGGCGCCGTAGTGGTGGAAGCCCGGAAAGGAATTCCCAACACAGGATTTAAGCAGGAGCTGAGCGGGCAAACACTTGAGGAAACCAAAGGGCTGTCTCTTGCCCAGGCACTCAGCAAGCTGAATGGAGTAAGCATGTTACAAACAGGATCAACGGTTTCAAAACCTGTTATTCATGGCTTGCACAGCAATCGCATTCTTACTATTAACAATGGCGTACGCCAGGAAGGGCAGCAATGGGGCAATGAACATGCTCCTGAAATTGATCCCTTTATAGCTGATAAGCTCACGGTAATAAAAGGAGTGGATGAGCTAAAATACGGTTCCGACGCTATTGCCGGTGTAATACTGGTAAACCCGAAACCATTACGCTACCTGCCAGGTTATTACGGGGAACTGAATACCGGTTATTTCAGCAACGACCGGCAATATTATGCGTCTGCCATGTTTGAGCAACAATTGAAAAAGCTGCCGGCATTCAGCTACCGGGTACAGGGCACTTTTAAAAAAGCAGCCAATATAAGCACACCTCATTACCGGCTGAACAATACTGCTTTGCAGGAGGCCAACTTTTCTTTAACAGCCGGATGGAAAAAAGAGCAGTATGATATAGAATCTTTTTACAGCCAGTTCAATACACAGATCGGCATCTTCTCGGGCTCGCATATGGGTAACCTTACCGATCTCAAAAACGCAATTGCCGCATCCAGGCCGGATGACATCTACCTGGGAAAAGATTCTTATGAGATCGGCCGCCCTTACCAGGATGTAACGCACCGGTTGTTTAAAATTAAAAGCAATTTCAAATCGGGAATTGGAAAATTCCACGTACAACTGGCGGCTCAGCATAACCGCAGGCAGGAATATGATATAGTAAGAGATGCGTCCAGGAAAGGAGCGCAGATGCGACTGGCCGTTCTCACCCTGTCGGAAGATATTTCCTGGGATCATCCTGCTAACGGCAACTTCAACGGAACAGTAGGCATATCCGCCATGCAACAGGACAATTCGTACGGGGGGCGTTATTTTATCCCGGCTTATACTTCGTCTACGCTTGGGGGTTACTGGATCGAAAAATGGAGCAAGCACCAGTGGGAAGTGCAGGGTGGAGTACGGTACGATTATAAGAATATCAATACAACAAGGTATCCCTACAACAGCGAACCACTCTCTTACAACTTTAATTACTCCACCGTTGGTGCATCCTTTAATGCCATTTACAAAATAAATGACCAGCTTAAAGTAAATACGGGTGTAACGCTGGCAACAAGGGCGCCTTATGTAAATGAATTATTAAGCGATGGCATTCACCAGGGAACAGGATTTTATGAAACAGGATTTATAGACAGGAATACGGCTTTGGTACCGGATGTAAAACCGGAACAATCGTTCAATATGATAGCGGGTTTGAGCTTTAACAACAGTAAAAATACTTTTTCTGCGGAACTGATTTTTTACAATAATATCATTAATAACTTTATTTACCTCCAGCCATCACCCGGCGATACCATGGTAACGGTGGCGGGTACCTTTTTACAGGCTAAATGGAAACAAACCAATGCCAGGCTTACAGGCATAGACCTGGCTTTGAATTATCATCTTTCCAAACAAATACTACTTACATCCCGCACTTCCGTTCTCAGGGCATACAATCGTACGCTGAACGACTGGCAGATAGGCATGCCTTCCGACAGGACGACACTGGAGGCAGCATACAGCTTCAACGATCGAGGGAAGTTCTCTGGTACATACATCTCCGTTGAAACGCCTTTTGTATTCAAACAAACCAGGGTTCCTGACGAAAGCAAGCATGGCTTACAGGACTATAAGGAGCCGCCGGCAGGGTATGTATTGATGAACCTGAATGTATCTACTACCATCCTCGTGGGAAAAAATCTTCCTGTAACGGTCGGGCTTTCCGGCACCAACCTGCTCAACAGGTCCTACCGCGAATACATGAACAGCTTTCGCTACTTCACCGATGAAAGGGGAAGGAATATAGGGGTAAGATTAAAAATACCCCTGGAAAAAACTTTGTAAATAATCTGCTCATTATAAAAAACAAAATCATGAAAATGAACTTTTTTTCGAAAACGGTCATTGCGGCCGGATGTGTTGCACTTTTTGCAGTTTCCTGTAAAAAAGAATCGGCGAAGCCTGAAGATAACGACAATGAAATTATTACTACTGTTGAGCTGCATTTTACAGAACAGGGAACAGGCAGCAGCCTGACTTATAAATGGGAAGATCTTGATGGCGACGGTGGTAATGCGCCGGTAATTAGTGAAATTGTATTAGCGCCTGAAAAGGTATATGACGTGCAAATTGTGCTTTTAGATAAAACCAAAACACCCGTAGAAGATATTACAGAAGAAGTAGAAGAAGAAGCGGCAGACCATCGCTTTTATTTTATTCCGTCGGGCGAATCCAATATTACCATTGACGATCTCAACAACGACAGCGACGGTATTCCTTTGGGTATAACCAGCCGCTGGACAACCGCGGCTGCAGCAAATGGTTCGGTGAATATTGTATTGCGCCATTACCCTGATGGAGGAAAGGCGGCAAACGACCTGGTAAGCAGCAGCAAATCGTCAACCGATGCAGACGTAACATTCAGCACAAAAATTCAATAGCAGGCAAATACAGCTATCATTGTTCTGCAATTGAACATATCCGCTTACATTTGCCCTTATGGCTACTCCATTGGCGGAACGATTACGTCCACGCTCGCTGGACGACCTGACAGGACAGGAACATCTTACAGGTAAAGGAAGCGTATTGCGTAAAGCAATAGACGCGGGGAAGATCCCGTCTATGATATTATGGGGACCACCCGGCGTAGGTAAAACCACCATTGCTAACATTATTGCGCATACGCTGAATGTTCCGTTTTATACTTTAAGCGCTATCAGTGCGGGCGTAAAGGAAGTAAGAGAAGTAATTGAAAAAGCAAAGCTGCTCCCTGAAAGTATTTTATTTATTGATGAAATACATCGTTTTAATAAAGGACAGCAGGACGCGTTATTAGGCGCCGTGGAAAAAGGCACTATCACACTAATAGGCGCTACCACCGAAAACCCGTCATTTGAAGTGAACGCCGCGTTGCTGAGCCGCTGCCTCGTATACGTATTGAAGCCCCTGGATGAAAATGCGCTGAAAAGACTATTGCAACAAGCCATTGATAAAGATGAGTGGCTGAAAAAAAGAAAAGTGGAACTGGCAGAAACAAACGCTTTATTAAATATATCGGGAGGCGATGCCAGGAAGCTGCTGAACCTGCTGGAAATAGTAGCAGACGCATTACCGGAAAACAAGCCGGCTGTCATTACGAACGATATTGTAATGGAGATAGCTCAAAAGAAGATAGCGTTGTACGATAAAAGCGGGGAACAGCATTATGATATCATTTCTGCATTCATAAAATCCATCAGGGGCAGTGATCCTAACGCGGCAGTATACTGGCTGGCAAGAATGATTGAAGGCGGAGAGGATATAAAATTCATTGCGAGGAGGCTGGTAATATTAGCAAGTGAAGATATTGGGAACGCGAATGCCAACGCACTGCTGCTGGCAAATGCAACGTTTGAAGCTGTCAATAAGATCGGCAATCCCGAAGCAAGGATCATCCTGTCTCAATGCGCCACTTATCTGGCGGCTTCTCCTAAAAGCAACGCGTCTTATATGGCCATTAACAACGCTATGGCAGCGGTAAAGCAATATGGCGACCTTCCTGTTCCGCTGCACATCAGGAACGCGCCTACCAAACTGATGAAAAACCTGGACTACGGTAAAGGTTATCAATACGCTCACGACTATGAACAGAACTTTTCAGCACAGGAGTATCTGCCTGACGAAATAAGCGGTACCGCTTTTTATAATCCCGGCAAAAATGCGAGAGAGGAAGAGTTAAGAAAATGGCTGAAAAGCTTATGGAAGGATAAATACCGCTACTGAACACTTATAAGCCGCCCGGTCTGTCCCTTTATTTTGTTATCATACATCAAATTTTCATGGCAATACACTGGACACTTAAGCCTTTTGAAGCACTCTCCAATAACGAGCTGTACAAGATACTGCAACTAAGGGCAGCGGTTTTTATTGTTGAGCAACAATGTGCATTCCAGGATATAGATGACAAAGATCAAAAAGCCAGTCATGTATGCGCATGGGAGGCTGACAAGCTGATAGCATATACACGCATTTTACCTCCGGGAATTTCTTATACAGAAGCTTCTATAGGAAGGGTTGTGAACTCTGCTTCCGTAAGGGGTTCCGGCATTGGCAGGGAGTTGATGCAACGTTCTATAAACGCTGTATACCAGCTTTTTGGACAGGTTTCCATAAGAATAGGAGCACAATTTTACCTGAAAAATTTTTACGAAAGTTTCGGCTTTGTACAGGACAGCGATATTTACCTGGAGGATAATATTGAGCACATAAAAATGATACTGGCATAAAATTTCTCTCCTTTTAATCCTTATTTGCCCCGGCTCCGCACCTCCCGCCACATGTGGAGCTCTATAATATTTTATCCCATCTTCCGTTTAATAGGTCAGTCCAATACTTTTTTGAAAGCAATAAATCCGCTCTCATGATAAAAAATATACCTAACCTCACTTTTCGTGCCTGTATATTAATGGCAACCAGTCTGCTGTCTGTAAAATCATACAGCCAATACCAGTTTTTCAGCAAGCCCGTGTATGAAATAGGGATCAACGTTGGCCCATCTAACCTGTTGGGCGACCTTGGCGGACGCCCGGGCATTGGAACAACCTTCATCAAGGATAATAATATCCAGATGACCAAACTCATGAAAGGCGCTTATTTTTCAGTTCGCCCCAGTGAGTTCTTTGGACTGTCGCTTGCTGTAAACTTTACCACACTGGAAGGTGCGGATAGTATTATTGTAGATAAAGGAGGGGCTGAAGTTGCCCGTAAAAACAGGAACCTCTCTGTTCAAACTCCTGTTTCTGAAGCTACCTTAACGGCCGAAATATATCCTCTTGTTCTGTTGGAAAGCGACGATAAAGACCTGTATCATAAATTCCGTCCATATGGCATTATAGGCGTGGGTGTTTTTAAATTTAATCCTAAAGGCGTATACACTGCCCCCGACGGCTCAAAGCAACTGGTTGCCTTACAACCACTCCGCACCGAGGGACAGGGAATGCCTCAATATCCCGACAGGAAGGAATACAGCCTTACACAAATAAATATTCCTTATGGTGTGGGCATCCGTTACTATTTTTCCGACAGGATCAGCGGAGCGCTTGAATTAGTGAACAGGAAAACATTTACCGACTACCTCGACGATATCGGCACCAACTATATATCCGACAGCGATTTCGACAACTATTTTGGAGCAGGATCCACAACAGCGGAAATTGCCAAACAAATGGCCAATAAAGCTCCCCAGGTAAGCCCCGGTGTCAGAATATCGCCTTACAACGCGGGAGACAAAAGAGGAACCGGCACCAGGATGGATTCGTACTATTCTGTTTCCTTTAAATTGGGTATAAGATTCGGAGGCGGTTATTCTAATGGCTCCCTTCCCTGCCCGGTAAGATTTTAGCAACCTGAAAAATACGAGATTAACATTGGCGTAAACTCCTGTAATCAATCATCCTATAAAACTTAAAGCCATGAAAAAAAATCTCTCGTCCAAGATTGTATTGATAAGAATAACGGTAATTGCCTTTATTGTAATTTACACGCTTATTGCAAATGCCTGACCGGCAACATATCATTATAAAAAACACCCGCTGAACCGGGTGTTTTTTATTTACGGCAAACGCGCCACGTCTGTAAATCTACACATCTGCAACCAATGGGCGTATAATAACAGGCGCCGGTCAGTCAATGGAAAATTCAAACTCATCGTATGGCGCTGTACGCCATGCATACTGCTGCGTGGCAGGCGATATAGCAAAAAGAGGTGAGAACGTTTTCACCTTTACTGTTTTTCCATCGGGCAAAAATTCCAGTATACGCAGCCATCCGTCTCCCCCATTTCCATGCCAGCCACCGCCCATTGCCTGCGCGTTAAAAACCATCTGGCTTACTTTTTTACCTCCTGCGTTTTTGTCTACCCTGAATCCAACATGCGCTCTTGCATCGTTTTCTGCACCAATATGCCCTGAAAAAACCAATTGAAAGTTAGCGGAGGGCGCTACCAGCTTTTTCCAGATCGCTTCGCCATAATTACCATCAGTAACAGGATAATTTTCTTTTTGAATGCGGGCGTTTTCCGAATTCAGATAGGAATGCGTAAGAACAGCCGCTGTATGATTTTTATACTTTTCCATAGACGCTACTTTTGTAGCCCATGCCAGCACAGTATCGCGGGGAGCGAACTCCAGTGTAAAGAATAAAAAATTCCTGCCTGTTGGAGAAACAAATTCATAGGCCGCATTCTCCAGTGTAGGAATGCCTTCCGCATTCAGGGCTACTTCTCTTACTATATTTTGCGTGAGAAAGTTTTTATCTACCGGGAAATAATGATTGTAGTTAGACCTGCGCACGCTGATGTTGGAATAGCCGTAATCATGATTGCCTGCAGCCAGTATGTAAGGAACCTTCCCATCCAGCCTGTTAAACGCCCTTGCAACGGATGCCCATTGTTTTCGGCTGGGCTGATCTGCCGCAACGCCATTTGGGTTGATCATTTCGTTCTGCTCAACAAGATCACCCGTACAAATAACCAGTTGTATATTCAGCCTTTTAATATTGTCACTTATCCATGCCGTCATCAGCTCAAATAACGGCTGGTTGCGTTCGAACTTTTGATAGGTTTGCGGGTCGGGCAACATAATGACCGACCAGGAGGCAGGATTACTTAATGCCGGGGCAGTATACTTTGACTGCTGTGCATGGGCCGATAGTACCCCCACCATGCACCAAAGCAATACGGCTGCTGTTCTTGAATAAAACGCTTTCATTGTATCACCTTTTAGAATTATTGAATTACACGCAATGCCTGAATATAGTTAATATACCGGTGGCCTTTCCATTCCACCGTTTCCATGGTAACCGTATAGCGCCCGCCCTTGTATAAAGCGCTTTCGCTCCTGGTGCTTTTTTGAGGAGCACTCCCCGTTCCTTCCCTGCCACCTTCCATCAGCTCTTCCAGCACCCTGCCCTGCATTGAAGCAGGAATACTTATACCGTACAGCTTTAAGATAGTAGGCGCCATATCTATATTAGAAGATGGTATATTGCTCACAAAGGAAGATTTGAACGAAGGTCCGGAAGCGATGAAAGGAATATGAATTTCATACCGGCTTGCACCACCATGCCCCGCCGATCCATTCTCCATTGCTGTTCCGGGATATCCATTACCGTTAGTATGATCGTTCCAGTTTTCTGCAACAATAATATCCGGCATCCGATCCGCATGACCGGCGTAAATACGCTCTGTTGACAAGGTTCCTTTCACAAAACCTTTGTAAGAACCCGGCTTTACCGCTTTCGTAAACAGCCCGCCGATCCATTCCTGCTGTTGCAGCACAGCTACTATTTTCCCAATGAGCGCAGCATCGTGTTTTTTTACATAGATACCGCTGCCTGCCACAACAATATCCGCGGAACTATGGCTTTGCTTTATCCCTTCTTTCACCAGCAGATCAACCACATTCCCACCACCGCCATACGTTATAAATCCATGATCGGTAGATACCAGGATATTGAATGATCGTTCAAATCCACGTGCTTTAACAGAATCTATTATCCGGCCAAACTGTTCATCCACCGCTTTTAACGATTCGTTTGTTATTGGTACTCCAATGCCATATTCATGCGCGGTTCCATCGGGGTCTGAGAACCAGATAGCGCTTACCAGCGGACCATTATTCTGCAATGTGTACAAACACAAAGCGTCGGTGATCCATGTATGCCGCCCAGAATTAGGAGTTGCATCGGCGGGCGGATCTCCCAGCTTAGCCACCACTTCCTGTGTGAGAGAAGACGGCAGTATCATGGCAGGGTTAATGACCGCACCATTTACTTTATGATTTTGCAAAAAGGCCTGCCCCGTGCTGCCTGAACTGTATACAAATAATTGTTCGCCCGATTTTTGTAATATTTCCCCCAAAGAAATGGCGGTAAGCAGCTTTCCTCCCGACACGGCTTCTACTTTCAAAAGCTGTTCGGCGCTGCCGGTATTTTGCGGCTTCAGTGAATCTAACTGGGGAATGAACAGGGAATTGTCCATTAATCCATGCCGCATGGGATACGAACCAGTTGCATAAGACGCAGCATTTACCCTGGTAACGGTTGGGAATACACTATGATGATCGTTGCCATATGCCGCTTTGCTTTTAAAAGCATACAGCCTTGGCATTAATGAAGGGGTAATATAATCGGGGCGCAAGCCGTCGAACATGATGATGAGCGTACGCAGCTTTGCGGTATCGCCCGGCAACAGGTTCCCTGTTCCGGCAAACGCAGGCGCTAAAAAGCAAAGCAGCATCTGCAGGAAACCGATGAAGGACAACAGGATCTTCATAGCTGGAGAATATTTGCCGCGAATTAATTAATATTGGCTTTTATCATCACAGGCTGGTGGTCTGAAGGATAACGCTGGTCTTTGGCATCGGTTAATACGCCATATTTTTGCACCGTAATGCCCGGGCTAACAAATATATAATCTATCCGGTGTTTCATTGGCGCGCCAAATCTAAATGCATTAAATGTTCCTGCCGGGCCGTAAGGCGGCGCCTGGGTTACATTGTACGAATCGCCCAGGATCGTCTGCATTTCCTTTATTTGTTCAGTATCGGGGGTAGAATTAAAGTCGCCCACACAAACAACAGGCGTATTACCGGCTATTTCTTTTATCTTTTTAACCATCAGCTTTCCCGACTGGCGTCTTGCTTCCACCCCCTGGTGATCAAAATGAACACAGAAAAAGTAGAACTCCTTTTGGGTAACCTGGTCTTTAAATTTCGCCCACGAACAAATACGGTTACAGCACTTCGCATCCCACCCCTTGCCCGGCGTATCCGGCGTTTCGCTCAACCAAAAATTGCCGGACTGCAATAACCGGAACCTGTCTTTTTTATAAAAGATCGCGGAATGCTCACCGGCATCCCGGCCATCATCGCGACCAACTCCAATACGCCCGAACTCGCTCATTTCTTCCAGTCCCTTGATCTGGTGGATCAACCCTTCCTGCGTGCCGAATATATCAAAATCATGAAATCGTATTAAAGCCTTCACATCTTCTTTCCGGTTGGGCCATGCATTTAAGCTATCGCCCGCATTATCGTACCGGATATTATAAGTAGCAATAGTGAGCGCCGTGTTATTTTGCGCAGCAGATTGGTATACAACAGAAGAAATGCAAAATGCCAATAATAATACCTTTTTCATTTCAATATATTTTTTAAGGTACAATGAAGATAAAAAGTTTATTGCAAGATGAAAGCGGCGGGTGCATTTAAAATTGCCACACGAAATAAATACACTTGTTGAACGTCATCCCGGGCAAAGCGAGGTATCTCCTACCATATTCAGGAGATGCCTCCTTACAGTCGGCATGACGACCACGACAATTTTAAATGCACCCCTGAAGCAGCAGCCCGTTATAATTTACCAGGTCAGCTCCAGTTTATTGTTTTTTCGGTCTGTATCTGCCATGCGCCGGCTGGGATCAATTTCAACAGAACGCAGGTTAAACAACCGCTGGTTTATTTCGAACACATATGTGGGAAGGGTCCATTTCCAGGGTTCATGCACTGTACGGGGCATGGTGTTTTCGGGCGGCTTTTCTCCAAACATGATCAATTGCGGAATATATGCAGTTTCCCTGCTGCCGTCTTTGTATTGTAATACAACGTCGATCGGCATAGGCACCTTTCCAATCATCCGTAAACGGATCCTGGTCTTTCCACCCTCTTCCCATAAGCTGTCAATACTGTAATCAATTGTTTTGGTGCTGTTGATCCAATATTCCCTGTACCAGTCAAGCTGCATATCGCTTACTTTTTCGGCAATGCGCATAAAGTCATTTACATTGGGGTGCTTAAACCGCCATTGCTTATAGTATTCAAGCAACACTTTATCTCTTTGCTCTGCTCCTATAATATATCCCAGTTGTTCCAGGAATACTTCTCCTTTCGAGTAGGCCGCCCTGCTATAAGCAAAATTGGTATTGAAATGATCGGCATGCGTTGTTAAAGGCTCTTCCAGGCCACTCTTAGCCAGGCTGAAATAAGAAGCATACGCGTCCGCATGATGCAGGGGTAATTCATCCTCCGGTAAATTATTGCTTCCGGCGCCCGCAGCCTGTTTGTTCTTTTGCTGCCGGTAGTAGTCAGACACCAGCGCTTCCCCATAGCTCGTAAAACCCTCGTCCATCCATGCATACAGCGATTCATTGGTAGCAAGCATCATCTGGTACCAGCTATGCATCCATTCATGAAAAACGGTTCCCAGTCCAGGTCCGTTCAGCAAAGTAGCCATCGGGTACTCCATGCCTCCGTCGCCTCCCTGAATAAACGAATATTGCTTGTAAGGATATTCGCCAAACTTTTTCTCTATAAAAGGTAATACTGTTACCGCGGCATCCGCCACTTCCTGCCAGGCTTTATCATTAGCGCTGTCGTTGGGCTTATTTTTATACAGCACATGAATCGTTCGCCCGTTAGAAACACTTTTTGTTATATGTTTAAATTGCGGATCAGCCGCCCAAACAAAATCGTGTACATTGGGCGCCACAAAATGCCAGGTCAATGTATTACCGGATGGCCGGGTTACCTTAGTACCCGCCGCTTCATAACCGTAACCTATCTGGCCTGCATTCTGGAGATATCCTGTTCCGCCAATGATGTAGGTTTTGTCTAAAGTAATTTTTACTTCGTAGTCGCCCCATACGCCGTAAAATTCGCGCGCCACATACGGGGTAGGATGCCAGCCTTCGTAATCGTATTCGCATAATTTAGGATACCACTGGCTCATGGAATAACGCACGCCGGTATTAGGGTTATCTCTTCCTGAACGCCGTACCTGCAACGGTACCTGCGCTTCAAATTCCATATCAAATACCACTTTCGACCCGGGAAGAACAGGTTTGTTGAGCTTCACCTCAAGGATCGTTTCATACACCCTGTATTCCTGGGCTATACCGTTCATTTTTAATGACAACACTTTTTGATACCCGGTTTCATCCGGTTTCAGGTTCTGTATCCTGTCCTGCACACGGCTGTCCCAATCGCGGATCACCTGGTTACCCCTGCCCTGGAATACCGTATTTCCCAGCTCCCGGCTTCTGGCATCCATCATGCTGTTAGGTTGAAAAGCATTCCAGTACAAATGGTAAAACACTTTATACAATGTATCAGGCGAATTATTCCAGTACTCCAGCTTTTGCTTTCCTTTGAACTGGTTGGTTTGCACATTCAGATCTATGTCCATTACATATTTTACCTTTTGCTGCCAACGGTCGGGCTGACTCATTGCGGCTTGCGCCAGGGACAGGCATAACAGGAAAAGAACAAGTAACCTCATCATCCGGATATTCATTTAATAAACAATATTGCCAAAGGTAGGGGAATGAACGCTTAATAAAAAAGTGAAAGGGTGAACAGTATACGACCTATATACCATTCACCCTTTTTTATTATTTGCTGATATTACAGGGTAAGATTGTCTTTCAATAGCTTGCCCGACTCATTGAACAACAGGTTCTTTTGCTGAACGCTTGTTTTAGTAACATGTATCCGGTACTGTATTTTATCTTCCGGCAGTTCGATCTTATACAGCGATTTTATTTCCCAGTCTGCATATTTGCTTTTGGCAAGCCCGTCTTTTACATTATCGGGCAGGTCATTCACATCCATCTCCTTTTCTGTATTAAGCCACTCTCCTTTTTTATTGAACCGCGCTTCATATTTATCGCCATCCAGCTCAAAAGTTGCTGCAAAATTACTCAGCTTATCTTTCCATTCTACGCTCTTTGCATCGGCATACTTTTCAGAAAAAGTGCTTGTAACTTCAGCGGGAATTTTACGGATCTGGGCATTAGCCGCATATACTACTCCGGTAACCATAACGAGTAGTAAAAACAATACTTTTTTCATACATTACATTTATTATAAATTGATGCAATTTCGTGCCATAGACGGGTTGTCTGTCAAAAAAGTTTATAAAAATTTCTTAATACTCAGGAAACTCCTTCCACTACTACCACAATTTCGCCCTTAACTGCTTTTGTGGAAAAATAGTCACATACCTCCTTCAGCGTTCCACGTTTATTTTCCTCAAACATTTTGGTAAGCTCCCTGCTAACGCAACATTTCCGTTCTTCGCCAAAGTACTGAATGCATTCCTGCAGTGTTTTCACCAGCCGCATGGGCGATTCATAAAAAACAATGGTGCGCTCTTCTTCCGCCAGCTTTTTAAACAGGGTTTGCCGTCCTTTTTTAAGCGGTAAAAAACCTTCAAAACAAAACCTGTTGATGGGCAAGCCACTGTTTACCAATGCTGGTACGAACGCTGTTGCACCCGGCAGGCATTCTACTTTTACATTCAACTTTACACATTCACGCACCAGTAAAAAAGCCGGATCGGAAATACCCGGCGTGCCCGCGTCGGTAAGCAGGGCCATGGTTTTGCCGCCCAGCAATTGCCCGGCCAAGTGGGTTACCACTTTGTGTTCGTTGTGCTGATGATAAGGCGTAACAGGCTTTTGTATACCATAGTGCCTGAGCAGTACAGAAGAAGTACGCGTATCTTCCGCCAGCACCAAATCTACCGATCTCAACACTTCAACCGCCCTGAAAGTAAAGTCGGCCAGATTACCTATAGGCGTAGGCACTATATATAAAAGCGGAACCGCTCCACCGGCAGCGGTGGAATTATTATTTACCTCAGCATTTACCGGATCGCTCAAAATGTGAAAGGCAGTTTAATGATGAACGAAAATATATGAATACAGGCTTGTTATATTACGCAGGCACCACGGAAATTTCAAAGTATTCCATTACCTGGTTGGCCAATAATTTCTGCGAGGCTTCTTCGGCGATCTTTTTTGCTTCCGCTTCGGATGCCGCTGCTATTTGTAATGTAATATGCTTTCCGATACGCACATCCTCCACGCCTTTTAAACCCAGGTTGCTAAGGCCGGTCATTACGGCTTTTCCCTGTGGATCGAGCAATTCTTTTAAAGGCATTACATTGATATGAACAGCGTAGGTCATGATGCTATTTTATTTTTGAGCAGCAAAGATAACAGAATGTAGGTGATAAAAATAAGCGGAACCGCCGCCCATTTGAACAGTATTATCAACAGCACCGACAGGCCTGCCAGCAGGAGCTTCGGCAGGTTGTTCTTTACCGTATAATCTTTAAACTTCATGCCCATAATGGGAATGTTGCTTATCATAAGATAGCTTAATACAGCTATTACAGCATACCAGATCCATTTGTTTAAAAAAAGCTCTATTACAGCCGGGGAAACGGCATGCCAAAGAACCAGGGGAAACGAAGCCACCAGTATGCCTACAGCAGGAGTAGGAACTCCCCGGAAAGAAAAGCTTTGCTTATCATCTATATTAAATTTAGCCAACCGCCAGGCAGCGGCGCAGGGCAGCAGCAATGCAGGCAATAACCATCCGGTGGAGGCATCCAGCCCATCCTGCCCGCGCGCTACAGACAACCGGAGAAACTGGTAGATGATCATTCCCGGCGCCACACCAAAGCTTACCACATCGGCCAGCGAATCCAGCTCCTTCCCCATAGCAGATTGCGCGTTAAATAACCGGGCTACAAATCCGTCTAAAAAATCAACAACTCCTGCCAGCCCTATAAACAACGCCGCCATAAATATCTTTTCGGGCATGCTCATCATCTGCCCGCCTTCTTCAGTAGTTACCAGCACAATACCTGTTTGTAATATCACAATAACAGCGAGGCAACCAAAAAACAGGTTCAGCAGGGTAAAAATATTAGGAATGTGTTTCATGTTATACGTATAATATCTATCTTATTTTTTCATGAACGCTTCAATTTCTTCAGTGGTAATGGGTATTTTTTTCATAAGGTCCTTGTTGCCGTTCTTACCGATCCAAAAATTATTTTCAATACGTATACCCATTTGTTCTTCTTCAATGTAAATACCGGGCTCTACGGTAAAAACCATTCCTACGGCAACCGGCGTAACACGCGGCCCCAGGTCGTGCACGTCTATTCCCAGGTGATGGGATATGCCATGATACAAATATTTTCTATAAGCACGATTGCTCTTATCCTCGTTTTTAACATCCTGCTTCGACAATAAGCCGATCTTTATAAATTGCCTGGTAGCTTCCTCTCCTACTTTATCGGTATAATCGGCCAGTAAAATACCCGGCTTTAAAGCAGCGGCCGCAAACCGGTGTAAATGCAAACAGGCATCATATACCTGTTTCTGCCTTTTTGTGAACTTACCGTTTACGGGAACGGTGCGGGTAAGGTCGGCGCAATACCCGCCATATTCGGCACCAAAATCCATCAATACCAGTTCGCCATCTTTACATTCGTCGCTGTTAGATACATAATGCAATATTCTCGCCCTGTCGCCCCCGGCAATTATGGAGCCATAGGCAGGGCCGGTAGCGCGGTTCCGCAAAAACTCGTGACAGATCTCCGCTTCAATTTCATATTCCATTACACCTGGCCGGATGAACGACAACAACCTGCGAAAGGCTTTTTCGGTAATATCAATCGCCTTTTGTATTACCGCTATTTCCCGGGATGTTTTAACAGCCCGTAATTCTTTTAAAATTACCGCGCTTCTTTTGTAATTGTGCAAGGGATACCTCCGCCGCATTTCACGCGCGTAGCGATAGTCGCGTACCGGAACCACATTTGCCTTGCGATCGTTTTCGTTTGTATTGAGGTAGATGTTGGATGCGCTATGGATCCACGGCTGCAGCAACCCATCCAGCGTATCAAGCCACACGATAGTGGTAATGCCCGAAATAGCGGTAGCTTCTTTGGCCCTGAGCCGCCTGCCGTCCCATTTTTCCTTTAGCTCATTCGGGCGAACCAGCACCAGCACTTCCCTGAAATTTTTATCGGGATTATCGGGATAAAGAATGAGCATCGTATCTTCCTGCTCAATGCCTGTTAACCAGTACAGGTCGGAATTTTGTTTGAATTTATACAGTGCGTCGCCATTGGAAGGCAATTCATCGTTGCTGTTAAATATAGCTATAGAATTCTTTTCCATACGGGCGGCAAATCGCTTCCTGTTCTGGACAAAAATTTCGGGATCCAACGGTAAATACTTCATAGCAGATCATTTATCATTGCTTAACAGGGTTGCAATATCGCATAAAATAACTTTGTAGTGGCTGCAATTTAAATTGCATTTGCCCCGGATGCAGGAAAACCTCGTATTATTTTACCACGAGCCTGTTTTTTACCAGCCGGTTATTGTATTGCTGCAAAAAGGCTTTCAGGTGTTTCTCCATGCGCGCAACAGTATCTTTTTTTTCTTCCAGCAGGTTATGCTCAAAAAAACGATCTGTTCTGTAATTGAACAGCGCTTTGCTTTGCCTGCCATCAAAAAAAAGCAGGTAATCATTCTCTATCCACCTGTAATCATTTCCCGGGGAAACCGCAAAATTGAGACGACCGCTTCCTGTAAACGGCTCTCCAAAGGCAAGGTAAGGCTTTTGGTAGTGAAGATAGGAAAGTACGCCCGGCATGATATCTATCTGCTGTATAACACCCGAAGAATCCACCCCCCTGAGCGTGGTATCGCCCGGGTGATACAGTATGATCGGGATAGCCACATCGCCCCAGGCGGTCTGGTATTCACGGCTGAATGCCTGCGTGGAATGATCGGCGGATATTACAAAAAGGGTATTCCTGAACCAATCGGTTTTAGCGGCCGATTCAAAAAACCTGCGCAATGCCATATCGGTATAGCCAATGCATTCCAGCACAGGAATAGGCCCCTTTTTGAACTGCCCGGTATACTGTTCGGGGATCTTAAAAGGATGATGTGATGAAACAGAAAAAAAAGTACTGAAAAAAGGTTGCTTAATAGAACTGAGCGTACTGGAAAAATACTGCAGGAACGGCTCATCCCAAATGCCCCAAACCCCGTCAAAATCCCGGTCGTTATTGTATTCGTTTTTTCCATAATAATGTTCAACGCCCAGCATGTTAACAAGCGCTTTAAATCCCATAGACCCATTGGGTGCGCCATGAAAGAAAGAAGTATGATACCCTTCTTCCCTCAATATATGCGGAAGGCTGCGCACACTATCTGAAGCGTAGGGTGTAAGCACAAAAGGATCCTGCCCGCTGGGGATGCCTGCCAGCACGGAAGGGAGGGCGTCAATAGATTTGCGCCCGTTGGCAAAAGAGTTCCAGTATATTTTACTTACACCCATTAACGAATCAAGAAAAGGGGTATATCCCGTATAGCTCCCTCCTTCCAGGTCTTTATTATACGCTCCCACAGCCTCTTTGCTAAAGCTTTCCAGCAAAATAATAACAACATTATCTTTTTTGAAAGGGAGACTGTCGGGCGCGGGCCTGTGCACGGGCGTATAAATATTTTCTACTTCCTCCCCGGGGAAATAATGCAGCTCCTGTAATTTATTAATGCGCCACGCCCGAACCACGCAAAAAGGCGTGTTCAGCACCAGGTACATCTGATCGGGGCGGCTTACATATTCACCCGCGTTGCTGATGGTAATAGGGCGGGTACTATGCTTATAATCGCCGCGTATGCCGCCTATGGCAAGAAAAACAGTAACTGCCAGCACCAGCACCGCTTTTATATAAAACCAGGCTCCTCTTTTTACAACAGTTACCGGCTGAATGTTCACCCTTTTGTACATCCAGGTCATTAACAGCAGCAATATTGAGAAAATGAGCACTACATACCAGTAATCCAGGAAAAACAGCCCGGCAAGCTTTGTTTTGTTGGTTTCGTTCGAAAATTCATTTATTACGCTCAGCGTGGTACGGCGCAGCGTAAACCTGTAATAAATAAAATCAATACAATTCAGCAATAACGCTATACCGTTCATGATCAAAAAAACATACTTTACCACGTTCTGGTACCCCTGGCTGCGGGTAAAGCGAAAGGGCAATAACATGAGCAAAATGAACAGTCCGTTAAAGTAAAACATGGCTGCAATGTCGAACACCAGCCCGCCTTTCAAAATACCCATCCATTCTTTACCGGAAATATTGTGAAACAGATCCGTATTTAAAAAATAGAAAAGGAACCGGCACAGCATGTACAAAACCAGTACAATAAAAATACGGTATATGAAAGCCCCGTAATAGGATAAGCGTATTGGCTGAAATGAGAACATCAAATCGTTTATTAAAAATCGCCGGCAAAATTAGCACAAAGGCTGCTATGATGGTTGAAAATAATAACCCCGGCAGGGATTTCGCTTTTAAAGTAATGTTATACTCCAAAGGTAATGTCCTTCGTTCGGGTTCGGAATAAATGGTTGCTTTTCCGTCATTCCGATTGAGCCAACACGAACATTGTATTTAAATCGCTCTTTCGCGAAGGAGGAATCTGCCAGGCAGTAGTGCAGATGTTGAGCATTAGTACAAAAGCCTGGCGGATTCCTCTCCCGCCGTAATACAGCTTTGGTTCAACACACATTCAGGCGGGATCGGAATGACGGTAATCGTGTTTTATTACTAGTACAGCACTCAAAGGTGATACTATCGCCACTCATCTTTTTGCTAAAAGCAACATCCCTGTACCCCCGGAGGGCTCATGGCTGCCCACAATAGCTTTAAAATGAAGCCCCCTGTGCGATGTAGCACCTGTGGCACATGAAGCCTTATTGTTATTATTTCTACCAACAGACCTTTACCCCCTCCTGCGCTTATGGTGCAGCCCTCTTTTACCTGGCATAAATAACCTCTGGCAGGCGGCTGTAAGAACCGGAACTTTTTTCACCCGAAGTAAATTCATTCTTTATTTTTCAAATAATTAATATTTTTACCCTTTGTATTTATTTTTATTTCTCTCATTTAAAACTTACGCATGAAATTAAGAACCGGGCTTTTTGCGGCGCTATGCTCGCTTGCCATTTTCTCCTGTAACAGCGGCAACTCCGATGCTGCCGAAGGTGCAGATGCCGGCACCCAATCGAAAGACGCTGTGGTAAACACAGGTAGTACGGAAGGCTTTAAACTGGGCGTACAAATGTGGACTTTCAGGATGTTTTCCCTGGCGGATGCCTTAAACAAAGTTGACAGTGCCGGGATCAAGCATATAGAAGCATTTTGGGGTCAGAAGCTGGGCGGGGGATTACCAGGTGAGTTTGGCATAGCTATGTCTGCCGATACACGCGCTAAACTCAAAGAACTGCTTCAATCCAAAGGGATCAATATTGTAGCGATGGGCGTAATTTCTCCAAAAGACAAAGAAGAATGGGTGAAAGCTTTTGATCTTGCCAAAGAATTCGGGCTCAGCTATATTACTACCGAGCCTGCAAAAGAGCACTGGGATCTTATAGACAGCCTGGGTGGCGTTTATAATATTAAGCTCGCCATTCACGATCACCCCAAACCCAACGCGTACGCCACACCCGACTCCGTGCTGGCTGCCATTAAAGGACATAAAAATATTGGCGCCTGTGCAGATATTGGCCACTGGGCCCGCAACGGGTTGAACCCCGCCGAATGCCTGAAACAACTGGAAGGACATGTGTATGGCGGGCATTTAAAAGATATTGTAAAATTTGATGATCCTAAAGCAGCAGATACCGTGGTAAGCAAAGGCGTAATTGATTTCCCTGCCGTATTTGCCGAATTGAAACGGCAGAACTTCAATGGTATGCTGTCTATCGAGCATGAATCGAACTGGTATAATAACCTCCCCGATGTAATTTTTACAAAGGAGTATTACGAAGCTGAAGTAGCAAAGCTGAAATAAACCACTCCCGGAACATCTTATACTATAACAAAAAGCGGAAACGAACACTTCCGCTTTTTGTTTGTAAAAACATTAACCGGCTTCAAACAATGCTTCAACCTTCTATCCAAACTACTGCAACATCAGATACCAAAAGGCGCATTAAAGCCATTACCGGAGGATCTATAGGTAACCTGGTGGAGTGGTACGACTGGTATTCCTACTCCGCATTCGCGTTGTATTTTTCTCCTGTATTTTTTCCCAGCACCGATCGTACGGCGCAGTTGCTGAATGCCGCGGGGATATTTGCCGTTGGTTTCCTGATGCGCCCTATAGGAGGCTGGCTGTTCGGAAGCATAGCAGACAAAGCCGGGAGAAAAAAAGCAATGACTTTATCAATATTGCTGATGTCGTTCGGCTCGTTGCTTATTGCCTGTACGCCCGGGTATGCCAGCATAGGTGTGGCAGCGCCCGTTTTATTGTTCGTTGCCCGGCTGCTGCAAGGACTGAGCGTTGGCGGAGAATACGGAACTTCGGCTACCTATCTCAGTGAGATGGCTTCGGCCGACAGGCGAGGATTTTACTCCAGCTTTCAATATGTAACACTTATAGGCGGACAATTGATAGCGCTGGGCATCCAGTTGCTGCTGCAAAAGTTTTTGCTTACTCCTGAACAGCTCCATGCCTGGGGATGGCGCATTCCCTTTATAATAGGCGCGTTACTGGCTGTTGTGGCATTTTACATACGCAGTAATTTAGAAGAAACGGCTTCTTTCGAATATAGCAACCGGGCAAAAGAAAACAAAGGCACCCTGCGGGAGTTGTTAAAGCATCCGCGCGCTATTGCAACCGTAGTGGGGCTTACGCTGGGAGGCACCATCGCTTTTTATACGTATTCCGTATACATGCAAAAATTCCTCGTAAACACGGTAAAGCTTTCCATTGACCAAAGCACTCTTATTTCATTTTTCAGCTTGCTGTTTTTCGCGCTGCTGCAACCTGCGTTTGGCTTTTTATCAGACAAAATAGGCCGCAAACCGCTCTTAATAGGATTTGGTATACTGGGCTCCCTGTGCACGGTGCCTTTGCTTACCGCCATCAGCACAGAAACCAGCATGGGCGGAGCTTTTTTCCTGATCATGTGCGGGCTGCTGATCGTAAGCGGCTATACTTCCATTAATGCAGTGGTAAAAGCAGAATTATTTCCCGCCGAAATAAGAGCGTTGGGCGTGGGGCTTCCTTATGCGCTGACTACAGCTATTTTTGGCGGTACAGCCGAGGTTATAGCGCTCTATTTTAAGCAACAGGGGCACGAAACCTGGTTCTACTGGTATGTAACAGGTTGTATACTTATATCGCTGCTGGTATATGCATTCATGAAAGACAGCAAAACATATTCAAAAATAACAGTATAACTTTGCTCAGGTCCTCTTTTTTACATTGATATACAATATTTTCTAATTTTAAGCATTGTTACAAAAAAGGATGGATTGAAAAACCGGCTGCTATTGTTATGGATGTGTTTGTTGGGGGTTACAGGAGGGCTTGCCCAGCAAAATCCTACCCTCTCCAACCTGCGGAAAAAAATCGTGTCCATCCGTTCCGATACACTGCACATTGACAGCCTTAGCATTATACCCGGCACGTTCTCTATGCCCGGGATCAGCGAAGAGGATTATACCCTGGATGCTGTTAATGCCTGGCTTACCTGGAAAAACAAACCTCAGCAGGACTCGGTGCTGCTTTTTTACAGGGTTTTCCCCGGCAGGTTCCACACGGTATACCAGCGGATGCGTTTCGACAGCATCAGCAATCATTTCCTGGCCGGGCCGGTTACGGTAAGCGGTAACAATAGCGCCGGCTCTATCTTCGATTTCGGTAATATCAACTATAACGGCAGCTTTGGCAGGGGATTGTCGTTCGGCAACCAGCAGGATGTAGTACTTAATTCAACACTTAATCTCCAGCTTACCGGCTATCTTGCCGACAGCATACAGGTAGCGGCGGCCATTACAGACAGTAATATCCCTATTCAGCCGGACGGCAACACGCAAAACCTGAACGAATTCGACCGGGTGTTCATACAGTTCAAAAAAAAGAACTGGCATTTTGATATCGGCGATATTGACATACGCCAGCAACAGTTTTATTTCCTCAATTATTATTCCCGCCTGCAGGGTGCGGCGTTTGAACAGCAAACCCAGGTAACCGGCAATATCAGCAATCGCCTGATGCTAAGCGGCGCCATTGCCAAAGGAAAATATTCCCGTAACATATTCCAGGGCGCGGAAGGAAACCAGGGACCTTACCGCCTGCAGGGACCTAATAACGAGCTTTTTTTCATTGTGCTTGCAGGAACAGAAAGAGTATACCTTGATGGGGAGCTGATGCAACGGGGTGAAGACCAGGATTACGTGATCAATTACAATACCGCGGAAGTAACGTTTACGCCCAGGCGAATGATCACGAAAGACAGCCGTATACAGGTTGAATTTGGTTATGCCGACAGGAATTATCTCAACTCCCAACTATACCTGGCCGACGAAGCCGCCATCGGGAAAAAATTAAAAGTAAAAGTAGCCGCCTATTCCAACAACGATGCTAAAAACTCCCCTATCAATCAAACACTTGATCCGCGGCAAAAGCAGTTCCTGGCTGATGTTGGCGACAGTATTAAAAAGGCCTTTTACCCTTCGCAGATTCCTGATACTTTTTCAGTGAACAAAATACTGTATAAAAAGATTGACACCGTATACAACAGCGGCATGCACGATTCTGTATATGTTTATTCCGTATCCCCCAACGAAGCATTGTACAGTCTTGCCTTTACAGAAGTAGGTCCCGGACAGGGTAATTATGTAGCAGATCAAACCAACGCTGCCAATGGTAAAGTATTCAAATGGGTATCGCCGGATGCCGAAAACCGCTTACAGGGAAATTTTGAACCTGTAATTTTACTGGTAGCTCCACGAAAACAGCAACTGGTAAGCATTGGCGCCGAATATGCCCTTTCGGAACATACCCGGGTAAGCACAGAAATGGCTCTCAGCAATTACAATGTAAACAGCTTTTCGTCAAAAAATAAGTCCGACGATAAAGGCTATGCGGCACGGATGATCATTGACGACAGGAGACCCTTTAAAAACAGTAAAGCCGGAATGGAATTACAAAGCCAGTTGAGCTATGAATGGGTGCAGGACAGGTTCCGCCCGGTAGAAAGGCTCCGAACAGTAGAGTTTTACCGCGACTGGGGGTTGCCGATCAGCGTTACTGCAGCCACTGAAAATCTTTTAAAAGCAGGCGTACAATTAAACAGCCGGCCGGGTAACACACTTCAGTATCGCTTTGAAACGTACAACCGCAGTGATGATTACAGTGGTGTACGCAACAGTATTGTTCATAAAGCAGATTATGGGAACTGGCATTTCAACAACCAAATCAATATCACCTATTTCAACCAGTTGCTTCAACAAGGTTATTACCTCCGCCCCATTTTAGATGTATCGCGCGATTTCCCGAAGCTGGGCAACCACCGTATCGGCGCCGGCTATACGCTTGACCATAACTACACGAAATACAAACAGTCTGATTCGCTGAACGCCGGCAGTTACTCATTTGAAATATGGCAGGCTTATATTAAATCGCCGGCCGGCAAACCTAACAAATGGGGACTTACCTATTATACCCGGAGCGATAAATATCCCTACCAGGGTGATCTTTTACAGGCAGACCGGAGCCATAACGTGAATGCGTACACCGAGCTGATGAAAAACCCCAAACACCAGGTGCGGGTAAATGTAACCTATAGAAAACTGGATGTATCCGACATAAAAGTAACCACTCAAAAGCCCGAAGAAACGGTGCTGGGCAGGGCGGAATATTTTATTAACGAATGGAAAGGATTATTGAACGGGAATGTTTTATATGAAGTAGGAACAGGACAGGAACAAAAAAGGAATTTCACCTATGTGGAAGTACCCGCCGGACAGGGTGAATATACCTGGATTGATTATAACAGCAATGGTATACCGGAGCTGAATGAATTTGAACTGGCGCAGTTCCAGGACCAGGCGAAGTATATACGCATTTTCACGCCTACCAATGAATTTGTTAAGGCCAATTACCTGCAATTTAACTACAGTGCTGCCATTAATCCCCGTGCCGTTATTGATGCGTCCAAAGCCAATGTCTTTCAAAAATGGTTAACACGATTGTACCTTCAGAGCTCCATGCAGGTGTATAAAAAAGAAATGTCAGGGAAGCTCAGCTTTAACCCGTTCGCGGTTCCGCTGTCTGACACCTCGCTTATTCTATTAAACCAGGTATTCAGCAATTCGTTTTCGTTCAACCGCTTCAGCAGCGTATGGGGATTTGATTTTAATAATATACGCACAAGCAACAAAGCCTTCCTGAGCTTTGGATACGAGAGCCGTACGGTAAACGACTGGAATGTAAAAAGCCGGTGGAACATCACCAGGTCTTTTTTGCTGGAGCTGTTGGGCAAAAAGGGAACCAATCGTTTACTCACGCCAAATTTCGACAACCGGAATTATTATATTGAATCTGCGGGTATTGAGCCCCGTATTTCTTTTATTAAAGGAACCAATTTCAGGATCATGCTGGGATATAAATACGACAACAAAGACAATACGGACTCTACCCAAAAAGCAACCATTCACTCGCTGAACTCTGAGATAAAGTATAACGTGCTTTCCAATAGCTCCATTACGGGAAAATTTACGTACAGCCAGATAAAATATACAGACGACGGAAATAACAATACCCCCAATACAAGTGTTTCGTATATTATGCTGGACGCGCTATTACCGGGTAAAAACTTTTTATGGACAATTGATTTCACCAAACGCCTTACTTCTTACCTGGAACTGAATTTTCAATACGAAGGAAGGAAAGCCGCCAGCTCCAATACGGTACATATAGGCAGGGCATCGCTGCGTGCATTGTTTTAGGTACCCCAGGAATAGTGCCCCCCTGTTTATTCTGCATTTGTTCCCCTGGCGCCCACATACCTTCTCCATTTTTCAATCACCTGCCGCATATCGTCCGGCAGCTCGCTGTTGAACAGCATCTCTTTTTTTGAAGTTGGATGAATGAACCCCAAAGTTTGCGCATGCAGCGCGTGCCGGGGGCAAATGGCAAAGCAGTTATCAATAAACTGCCGGTATTTGGTAAAAACAGTACCCTTCACTATACGGTCGCCGCCATACGTTTCGTCGTTGAACAAAGGATGACCAATGTATTTCATATGCACGCGTATCTGGTGTGTCCGCCCGGTTTCCAGCCTGCATTCAACCAGGCTTACATAGCCGAAACGTTCCGTAACACGGTAATGCGTAACCGCATCCTTGCCGTGGTCTCCTTCGGGATAAGCATCCATTATTTTCCTGAAACGCTGGTGCCTGCCGATATGCGCCACAATTGTTCCGGACTCTTCCTGCAGGTCGCCCCAAACCAACGCTACGTACTTTCTTTGAACAGTATGCTCCGAAAATTGTTTGGCAAGATGCAGTGATGCTGTAGCGTTTTTTGCCAGTACCAGCAACCCGCTCGTGTTTTTGTCTATACGATGCACCAACCCAAAACGCGGCAGGTCAGATTCTGTTAAGGAAGGATTTTGTTGCTGAAGATGCCACGAAACGCCGTTCACCACTGTGCCGGTATAGTTCCCGCAACCCGGGTGCACCACCAACCCGGCGGGTTTATTGATAACGATGATATCCCCGTCCTCAAAAACAATATTCAGCTCCATGGGCTCCGGAACAATTTCCGTAGACTCAGGCGAGGTATCCGAATACATTAATATCCGGTCGCCGGGTTTTATTTTATAATTTGATTTTACCGGCTTATCATTTACCAGCACAAATCCTTTTTCAATACCCTGCTGCAGTTTATTACGTGTACCTCCTTCCATGCGCGTCAATAAAAATTTATCAATTCGCACAGGCTCCTGCCCCTTATCCACAACAAACGACATACGTTCGTACCGCTCTTCGCTTCCTTCACCATTTTCCAGTTCAGCATCCCATTCCTCTTCTTTAAGCATATTCATTGTATTTTGGCAAAGATAATGCAGCCATTACTAAGATAGTTCCTGACAATCAGGGCAAACGCATCTATAGAAGTACAGTAACTATTGGTCATCTGATATTGTTTCCCGTTTCTCTGTAGCAGATGGTTCATTTGCCCCATCGGGTAACTTAAGCCGTGGGCCTGAACCGTGCCCACAACAGGCAGGTTTGAATATCCATTTTCGGGTTAGCAAAGGGGCGATAGTCCTTCCATCAGGATGGAATATTTTTCTGTATTTCACAGATCACTTTACATTAAGGGTAGCCCTGACGGGGCAAAATAAAACGTCCGGCATTTCTTCTACAAGCAGGTAGCCGCTATGCGGCATGTTTCAGGTGTGTCCCAGGCGAATGAAATACTTTTCTGTGCCATCGGCACAACCCGTTTGTAGACAAAGAGGGTATTTTTCAATGATGCGCCATAGGCGTTACCCCTGGTTGTATAAAAAAGACCGCACCCGGAGCATCCATTTAGGGTCTTTAAATCAGCAATCCGGGCTCTAAACCCTGCTTAACATGTATATTCCTTAACTAAATGATATTACCTTTTCGCGGCATTTTACGGCTCCTGTTCCTTACGTTGACGCCTATGTCCCGAGGGATGAATGAGCATATATCAGTTTAGATGCGTTTGCCCTGGCCTGACAATGGGTATATATAATCTGTGCATCTGCGGCTAATTAATACTATTTTGCATATTCACTACAATACAAAATATATGATCAGGCATTCTGTAATATTTACATTGAAATATGCAAAAGGTTCGGCAGAGGAAAAGGATTTTTTGCAGGCCACTGAAAAGCTGGCCGATATACCGGGTGTAAAAGCTTTTGAACAACTGGAACAGGTGAGTAAAAAGAATACGTTCGATTACGGGCTTTCAATGGAATTTGCTAACCAGGATGAATATGATATATACAATAACCATCCGGATCATACCGCGTTTATCCGGCAATACTGGATACCGGGCGTTGAAGATTTTCTTGAAATAGATTATACGCCCCTGAACAAATAATTTATTCTACAGCGATCCCAAATACACGCACCGGTCGTTTCAAAAAGTAATTACCGGCAGCCTGGTATTCTATTCCTCTCCCACCGCAATTATTTGCTCCCGGTTAAATGCTGCAAGCCCCTCATTGGTCACCATCGAATTCCAGCAATATATTTTTTTCAGGTTGGGTAACGCATGCAGTTCCAGCAAACCTTTGTTGCCAACCTTTGTGCCCACTATATTGATATACTCAAGCCCTTTGAGCGATAGCAGTTTGGATATAGCCGCACTACTTACCGCAGTATATGCAATGTTCAGGCGAACAAGATTACGGAACCGGGATATATTGTTAAACGCGGCGTCGGTAATTTGAGTACCATCTAACTTTAGCGAAACAATATGATCAGAAACATTTACAAGTAACTGCATTTTATCATCGTCAAAAGCCGGGAAATTCACACAGCTTATTTCCAGTAAATTTTTGTTTTGCGCTACAGGAGATACTATTATACCCAGGCTGCTGAGCGTATCAATTGCTGCCCGGTCTGCCGGCGGCAGCTCCGTATCAAAAATACCGGACAAGGGTGAAATGCCGGCGGCACTATCTTCTGCCGGAGAAGAAGCAAAAAAAGCCAGCATGGGCATTACAGCGGAAGAAGAGGAAAATTCGCTTACTTTTTTGCGGGTATCGGCCCCGTTTTGTATCCACCATTTCAGCAGGGCAATTTCCTCCTGTGTTAACGGGGGCTGCTTTTGAGGAGGCATCCGCTTATCATCATCCTGCGGCAGCAGTATTCTTTTTATCAGCTCACTTCCTTCAATATTACCCGGTTCAATCACCACGCCATGCTTTCCACCTTTAAATAAAAGCTTTTCATCATCCACACGCAGTCCGCCTTTTACCTTTTTTGAGCTGTGACAACTGTAACATTTGTCGCCCAGCACATTTTGTACCAGGTCCGCATACACATATGCTTCATTGATATCCGTAACCGGTTTTCTCAAAAAGCGGGAAGTATCCTTGCTTTCTCCGGAACCTAACCAGCTATTCAACGGTGGTGGCAGCTCTGCTGTGAGGTAATCATTGCCGTGAGTAAGGCTACCTCCGTTGTGCCCGGCAGTCATAAGTACCACGAATAGCATCATCAAAACTATCCTGTATAACCGCTTTGCTTTAGTATAGGTATTTTTATTTTTACTGATCCACCAGCCAAGCCCCGACAGCAGCGCGACGGCAATACCCGTCCACTGGTGCAGCAGGAGCGTGCTTTCATCATAACTTCCTTCTTTACTCAGCAACCATCCTACTATACAGGAAAAGGCAGCAGTTAAACAGCCTGCTGCAAGCATAAATGGTACAGCCTGCAATGGAGAGGAGCCGTTGTTTTTTTTATAGAAAGCCAGTTCTATAATAAGCACAAGCACCAGTATCCCTACCGGGAGGTGAACCATTACAGGGTGAAGATGTCCGAAATATACAAACCATTGATCCAGGGTGTCAGGCAACATAATGATCCTCCTTTTATCAGGCAATAATACTTTTTACAACATCGCCCGAAACATCTGTAAGCCGGTAACGCCGCCCCTGGCTTTTATAAGTAAATTTTTCATGGTCAATGCCCAGCAGGTACAATAACGTTGCCTGGAAATCATGCACATGCACTTTATCGCGTACCACATTATGAGCAAAATCGTCTGTTTCTCCATATTGGATGCCAGGCTTAATTCCACCACCTGCCATCCATATACTATAGGCGTTGGGAAGATGATCCCTGCCAAAATCTTCTCTCGTCAGCCTGCCCTGGCTAAAGCTGGTCCTGCCAAATTCACCCCCCCATATCACCAGCGTATCATCCAGCAATCCCCGTTGTTTAAGGTCTTTGACCAATGCAGCGGAAGCCTGGTCTGTTTGTTGCGTAGCACGGGTAATACCGCTGGTTAATTTGCCATGATGATCCCACCCCAGGTGATATAACTGTATGAACCGGACATCTTTTTCTGCGAGCTTTCTTGCCAGCAAGCAGTTGTAGGAATAGCTGCCCGGCGTAGTAACATCCGGGCCATACATATCCAGTATATGCTGTGGTTCCTTTGTAAGATCGGTAATTTCAGGTACCGCCATCTGCATGCGGTACGCCATTTCATACTGGTTCAGCCGGCTGTCAATTTCAGGATCCTGCCATTTGTCTTTTTGCAGCAGGTTAAATTTTTGAATGAAGTTCAGCGCCCTGCGACGGTCCATCCTGTCTACTCCATCGGGCGAAGAAAGGTAAAGCACAGGATCTTTACCCGACATGAACTGAACACCCTGGTGATGCGATGGCAGGAAACCATTACTCCACGCAAGATTACTGATAGGCTGATCGCCACCGCCTTTCGAAAGTAACACCACGAAAGAGGGCAGGTTATTGTTGAGGCTACCCAGTCCATAACTGATCCACGAGCCGATGCTGGGTCTGCCACTCAACTGGTTGCCGGTTTGTGTAAAAATTACCGCGGGTTCGTGGTTGATCTGCTCGGAAAACATACTGCGCACCACGCAGATGTCGTTGGAAATACCGGCAATGTGCGGAATAAGATCACTAAAATACGCGCCATTCTTTCCATACTGCTTAAACTGCGTCATGGGAGCTGCCAACGGGAAGCTGTTCTGGTTCGACACCATGCCCGACACCCTGCCGGCGCCAATAATGCTCGGGGGAATTTCCTGCCCGTGCATTTCATACAGCTTAGGCTTATAGTCAAACAGCTCCATTTGCGAAGGACCTCCGCTCTGGAAAAGATAAATCACTCTTTTTGCACGCGGTACAAAATGTGGATTTACCAGCGGCTGGTTTTCTGCTTCAGGCTCAATGGAGCCCCCCGTACCGGGTGGAGTTGCTGAACGGTGGTTGCATCCCAGTAAAGACCCCAGGGCAATACCGCCCAACCCTAACACAGAGCCCCGTAAAAAATCGCGCCTGGCCTGGCTGCTTATTATTTTTTGAACATCCTCCATAATGAGTGGATTAATATTTTTTTTATCCTTTCCTCAACGGCTCCCGCAACTAACGGTAACGCGTACCGCTATTTCCTGGTTATAAATTCATCCGTATTCAGCAACGCCATTATTACATTGGTATAGGTTGCCGCTTCTATTAACCCTTCCGGTGAAGCCGGCTGATCCATCTTCGCATTGCCCACCGCCAGTATTTTTTTTGCTTTGCCGGGTTGCTTTCTTAAAATATCGTTTTCCGCCCGGTACATCTCGTTTAACAACATTGTTTCATCTTTGCCGGGTCTTCGTCCTGTTACCAGCCGGAACCCTAATGCCAGCTTACCATCAATACTGTTGCCTCCTTCATGTATAATGCGCATCGCTACAAATTTGGAAGCTTCTATAAAAGTAGGATCGTTCATTAAAGCCAACGCCTGTAAAGGCGAACTTGAAACCGGTCTTTTCACCGTACAAAAATTCCGGTCGGGCGCGTCAAATATCAGCATATAGGGTGGCGGGCTCGATCTTTTTATAATAGTATACATACTTCGCCTGAACAGGTCTTCCTCTTCAGACAGCTTATATATATAGCGCCACGACTTATCGCTCAGTGCCTCCCACAAGCCCGGCGGCTGGTAAGGATATACGCTTGGCCCGCCAATTTTGGAAGATAGCAAGCCGCTGATAGCAAGTGCGTTGTCGCGGATCATTTCGGCGGACATCCTGTACCGTGAGCTCCTGGCAAGTAATATGTTATCAGGATCTTTTTCATACAAACCGGTGTTAATAACAGACTGCTGCCGGTAGGTGGCGCTCATTACAATGAGCTTCTGCAATGCTTTAAGATCCCAGCCGTTCTCCCGGAATTGAACAGCCAGGTAATCAAGCAGACCGGGATGCGAAGGCATTTCACCCTGGTTACCAAAATCGTCTGAAGTTTTTACCAGCCCTCTTCCAAAATACATTTCCCAAACATGGTTAACCGCAACCCTGGCCGTTAGCGGATGACCGGGAAGGAACAACCACTTCGCCAGTCCCAACCTGTTCTCCGGTAAACTATCGGGGAAAGGAAGAACCGCAGCAGGGGTTCCGGGCTGCACTTCTTCGCCGTAATTATCATATACGCCACGAAGCAATACATGTGTAGCAACGGGTTTAGGCAAATCGCCCATTACCATTGCTTCTTTGGCAGAATCGTATACGGCAGCCAATTCCATACGTGCCTTCATCAGGCTGTCTGGCTTTTGCTGCAACGCCGTGCTGTGATCGCCCAATAAATGAATCGCTTTTGTTTTGTACAGCCATTCCGCCTCCGCTTCGTCTAATGTATTGTTGAACAAACAAAACTCATCCAGTTCCGCATCCTTCATTGTTTTTTCAAGTACCCTTGCACCAAATGCCAGGCCGGCAAGGGCAGACGTTTTATGTATATCCGGGAAAGAACGAATATTTTTTTTCAGGTTATCATATTCTACGGTTACGGGTACCACTTTACCATTTATATATAAGCGCATACCTGAAGCACGGCTGCTGCCATCGTAGCTTGCAGCAATATGATACCACTGGCCGGGTTCGATCTCCTGGTTGGTGATAATGCTGATGGCATCGTGCGGGTAAGCGTGCATCAGGCGAAAGCCTACTTTATTGTTAAACAGCATCAGGTCATATCCCTGGAAGCCATACCGCCGCGGATCACTGTGATGCAGTATGGCAGATTCTTCATATTTCGTGGAGGGTTTTAACCATATGCTGATGGCAAAAGGCTCATATCTTTCAAAATAACCCAATCCATAGGGCTGGAAGTTCACGGATGTTTCTTCATCAAGCAACAAAGATTTACCTGAAATACCTTCGCCCGATCTTTCGCGGCTGGCGACTGCTGAAAAAGAAGGCTGTATACTGTTGCGAAATGCGTTACCCGTTTTTCCTTTACCGGTATTCAATCTTTCTGTTTTATCAAACGGCAGGTGCGCTATTATTTTTTGTGAAAGTGTTTTTTCGGGATGCTGCGACTTTACCGGTTGAAGTTTTTGTTCCAGGTATTGTATCACATCTTTCAGACTGTCTATTTTCTGGTCATCTTTTTTATCGGTAAGCAAAAGTGTAGGCCCCGGCACCATATTAGTGTAGTTCCCATAGTTTGAACTTCCCAGCTCAAAAGTGCTGTTAAAGAAAGCGTACAGGGAGTAGTAATCTTTCTGGCTGACAGGATCGTATTTATGATCGTGGCATTTGGCACAACCCAGTGTAAGTCCCAAAATACCTGTGCCGAGCGTATTGGTTCTGTCTACATTGTACTCTACCCTGAACTCTTCAGGTATTATGCCTGCTTCGGTATTTTGCTTCTGGTTGCGGTTAAATCCTGTTGCCAGTATCTGCTCTTTGGTTGCATTGGGTAAAAGATCGCCCGCCAGTTGCCAGGTAATGAATTGATCGTAGGGCAGGTTTTTATTGTATGCCTGTATCACCCAATCGCGCCAGGGAGAGGCATCGCGGTGTTTATCATCCAGGTAGCCATGGCTGTCGGCAAACCTTGCCACATCCAGCCAGTACGCAGCCATATGCTCACCATATCGCGGAGAGCCCAGTAAACGGTCTACCATCCTTTCATACGCATCGGGGGCGCTATCTTCCAAAAAAGCATCTGTTTCAGCAATAGAAGGAGGAAGCCCGGTAAGATCAAAGCTCACCCTGCGGATCAACGTTTCTTTGTCTGCTTCAGGCGATGGCTGTAATCCTTCCTGCTCAAGCCTGTTCAATACAAACCGGTCTATATCGTTTTTGATCCATTTTGTGTTACGCACTTTTGGCAGCGTTGTTTTTTCGGGCGCTACAAAAGCCCAGTGCGGCTTGTATTCAGCTCCCTGCTCAATCCATTTCAGTATCACCGCTTTTTCGTGAGCCGTAAGTGTTAAATGCGAAGCAGGAGTAGGCATCCTGTATTCCGCGTCTGTACTTAGAATGCGGTGGGTTACTTCACTTTTGGAAATACTGCCGGGCCGGATGGCCCTGAGACCACTTTCTGTTTGTTTGGTATAGGCAGCTTCAGCTATATCCAACCGCAGATCCGCTTTTTGTTTTTTACTATCCGGCCCGTGGCAACTGAAGCATTTATCGGAGAGTATCTTTTTTACATGAATATTATAATCCAGCTTATCGGGAAGGTTGCTCATTGCCTGTGTTACCTCTGCAGGCAGCGCCAGTTTACCGGAGAAACCATATATACCAACAAGCAAAACACCCAGTAACAAAAGCAGGCTAAGCAATAAAAGTTTTGTCCGCCGGTTAATCATTTTTTAACGCGCATTTAAAAATATTCAAAAGGGTAACAATCAGATGCGGATGTTTAAGGCAGCATGATTGTTGGGATATGCTCCTGCAGTATTCATCTTTTGCCTGCAGGCAACCACATGGCATGCCTTAAAATTAGTCAATTTTTATGAGCCCGGCACGGCGCATTTACCTTCGTAAGAACTATTTTTATTGCGGCAAAACCAGAAATAAGCACATACCGCAATAAAGTTCAGGTTTTCGCGCTGGAAGTAGGGGTAATCCTGACATTGGGATGGAATATTTTTTTATATTTCGCTGATCACTTTACGGGTAGCCCCTGACGGGGCAAAATAAAATGTTCGAAACGTTATTTTTGAGGGTTGCCATATCAATAATTTTATAGCGTCATAAACGCGAAAGTTTGGTAAATACTGGAATATTTTAACAATGCCTGTGGCAGAACGGCATGCTTTTCCCTGCTATTACTCCTGATTTCAGTTACAGCGCGCCTGCTCGTATAAAAAGGATCCGGCCTTTACCAACTGCCCCGTTCAATAGCACGTACATAACTTATAAAACCAATTTTATAAATAGAATTCTACGCGGTACCTATTCCACATTAAACAATTACCCACCGATGAATTCTATTGTAAAAAAAACAGGACTTGTCATTCCTTTTGCTACACTCTATTTTTTTGCGGAAGCACAGATATATACTTCAAGATTTGAAGCGGGGATAAACGGCGGGGTATTCATTTACCAGGGCGATCTCACCCCGGAACCCTTAGGCGCCTATGCAACGCTAAAGCCTCAATTCGGGATTTTTGCCGCTTACCTGCTGAACCGGTCCTTTTCGGTAAGAGGTAATTTCAGCTTTGGCGGATTAAAAGCGGACGACGCTAAGTATAACATACCTGAATACCGTAAACAACGTGCCTTCAGGTTCACTACACCCGTATCTGAATTTTCGGGTATGCTTGTGTGGGATATTTTAGGTAAAAACGGCATTGAAGGGAGACGGGGTTTCGCTCCTTACCTTTTTACGGGCGTTGGTGTAAGCCTGTTGAATATTCAACGGGATTGGAGTAATTACAATGCCGCTTACTTTAACGCTGAATCTGTTTCGGAGGGATTGGTGGCGGATATGGCACACCCTGTTCCTAAAATGTTGCCGGTTGTGCCTGTAGGCGCAGGCATAAAATATTTTATATCCGGCAGGCTTGCCATTAAAGCTGAAACCAATTACCGCTTAATGTCTTCCGACTACCTGGACGGCTTCAGCCAGTCGGTTAACCCCGGCAAAAAAGACAATTACTACAGCCATTCTGTAGGCATAGTATTATCGCTTGGTTATAAAGACAGGAATGATTGCCCCGTTAAGCCGTAAGCTGCTGTGGGCTGTGGGCTATGAGCTGTGAGCCGTCAGCTATCAGGTGTTTGTTGTTTATGGTTTGTTGTTTACCACAAATAGCTATCAGCTATGGGCTATGAGAACAAACTACAAACCCAAAACTATAAACCCCAAACCTGTAACTTGCAACCTGTAACTTGTAACCTGCCCCCCAACCTGCAACAGCCATCAAATTTCAAATCTTATCATTTCTGCCAGGTATTATTAGCGCTGTTAGCATCGGGAAATACATGATCCGGATCGAGCACAACTTTGGTCAATTCCTCATTGGTATCAACCTTAAATGTCCAGGTATTGTTGTTCTGCCATATTTCAACAGGCAGGGTTTTGCGGGCGGTTTTGCCGGAGGTAGTTGTGTATTCAACAATAACAGGCATGGCCAGCGGTTCCGTATTTTCAATAGTGATAAGCGCTCCGTTCTTAGGATCGCCATTAATATATTCAACTTTCCGTACTACCTGGTCCAACGCGTAGCTGTTTAGGAATACTCCCCTCCAAAACCATGCAAGATCCTCCCCTGCCCCGTTTTCCATACTGCGGAAAAAATCCCAGGGTGTAGGATGCTTATAAGCCCAATCGCTGATGTATTTCCTGAAGGCATAATCAAAACGATCGGGGCCCAGTATGTGATCTCTCAATAACCCCAACGCGTACCCTGGCTTAAAATATAGAAGATTGCCGATGCTCCTTTCTTTCATCCCGTCCGGGGTATTGTATACCGATTCCGATAAAGGACCAAACATATACGCGATCTGGTGAGCGTCTCTTTTAGCGGCTTTGTATTCCCCGTTATTAAAGTCGCCCGACGATATGTTGTTAATAAAAGTATTAAAGCCTTCATCCATCCAGCCATATCTTTTTTCATTACTACCTACGATCATCGGGAACCAGGTATGCCCGAACTCATGATCGGTCACTCCCCATAATCCTGAATTTTTAGCGCCGGCCCCACAAAAAACAATACCCGGGTATTCCATGCCACCCACATTGCTTGCAACATTTACAGCGCTGTAATAAGGATATTCAAACCAGCGTTTGGAATAGTTTTCCATGGAGGCCTTGGTATACTCTGTAGATCTTCCCCATGCTTCTTTACCGTCGGACTCAACCGGGTATACAGACATAGCCAATCCTTTTTTCCCACCTGGCAAATTAATGCGCGCAGCATCCCATATAAACGCTTTGGAGGCCGCCCATGCAAAATCACGTGCATTACTGATCCTGAACTTCCAGGTAAGAGACGGTTTTTGCGGGCGTGATTTTGCATCTGTCACCTCACTTTTACTGCGGATCATTACGGTTTTATCGCTTTCTTTCGCCTGGTTATACCGTTGCAGTTGCTGCGGAGTTAATACGTCAGCGGGATTCTGCAATTCGCCCGAGCCTACCACTATTAAACCGGCAGGAGCGGTAATGCTCACATCAAAGTCGCCATACTCTAAATAGAACTCGGAAGCCCCCAAATACGGATCCGTATTCCAGCCGCGTATATCATCGTATACGCATACACGTGGGTACCATTGCGCTACTGAAAATATATTACCGTTTTTGGTGCGCAGTATACCCGTCCTGTCTGCGCCATATTGTGGGATGATGAAAGAAAAATCTATTTTCAGTTTTAGTTCTCCTCCTTTTGCCGCTACCGGCCGGGCAAGCCGAACCTGCATACGTGTATCCGACACGAGGTATTCGGCATCGGATTCAGCCTGGCCATTTACCAGCTTAACGGCTTTAATAGAAAAGCCGCCTTTAAAGGCACTGCCGGCGTCGCCATAGCGGCTGCTTCCCATAGCCGGTAATTTTGCCTGCCCGCGGGAACTGTCGTTAAAAAGATTCTGATCCAACTGAAACCATATATAAGGCAATTGCTGCGGACTGTTATTTTTATAAGTAAGCAAAAGCGATGCTGATACTTCACTTTTACTGTCATCAAGTTTTACATCAATATTATAATCCGCCTGGTTTTGCCAGTAAGCCGGTCCGGGTTCGCCATTTGCCGCCCGGTATTCGTTACCGTTATGAGTATAAAACAGCGGTGAAAACAAAGTATGATAATCATAATTTGATCCTGCCGGTCTTGTTTGGGCAAACGCGGCAACTATTACAAATGATAAGAAAAAAAGGATAAAAAGTCTTTTCATGATCGCCTTCATTTTACACAGGCACCGCTTACTATATATGGCGCCGGTATATGTGTTAGTTAAAAGATGAAAATAAGAAAAGGTACAATACAGTCAGGTATTATTTTATAAACGGTTGGTTATTGCAAAGAAGCCAGCAGCGCTTTGCCTTCGGCTTTATATTCCTGGTCGTCGCCGGTTTTAGGAGGCAATTTAATCATCCTGTTAAGCACTTCTATAGCCTTATCGGTTTGATGATTTTTTACATACGCTTTTGCCAGGTCAAGATAACTAATGACCAGTAAGGGATCGGCGACCCTGGCTTTTTCAAAATTTTCGATAGCGCCATCCAGCGTAGCTTTGGGCATGCCTCCGAACAAAACCTTCACCGCCGCCTTTTCGCCTGCATTCAGGTTAACGATATCAAAATTCCATTTGCCCAGTATATACAAAGCCCTCGCGTGCCGGGGGTTGATCTGCAACGCAGTATCGGCATAGTTTTTCATATCCCTTAAACTACGGGCTTTATTCTTTCCCGATGTAACGGTGCTCATACGGGCTGCCGTTGCCGCCATCGCGTAGCTGGCATCGGCACTGTTGCGATTTTCATTTAAAGCCGCTTCCGCGAACTGACGCGCTTCGGTAAAGGCAGCTTCTCTCTGTTTTTCGTCCTTTTGGCGGTTGCCTATGCGTCCCGTCAGCTCACTGGCTTTCCACAACGCAATGGAATTGGCAGGATGAGCCTTTAATACCTCTTTGTATTTATTCAATGCATCGGCTTCATTAAGGTCTCTTTCCGATTTTTCCGCTTCCTTAATGAACGCGTCCACATCCTGTGCGCATACAAAATAGCCGAAAATCAAAGCAACGACCGAGAGTATTCCATACTTCATATTTGTAATTTATAGCCGTGATGCCGCTAACCGGCTCACGTATATTTTTTATGAAACGTAACACTTGTATGACCCTGAAAATTAAGAAGGGGCAGATTTAATTTGCTTACAGAAACGTTAATTTCTGTTATAAAGGGAAAGTGCGCTTTGGATTGCTCTGCAATGTCCATCGCCAGTGTTTCCAGCAAGGGCTCCGCTATATGCATGCGCTCTTTTACCAATTGGTAAAGCGTGGCGTAATTAATGGTCTGGCTTAAATGCGTGATCTTTTGCACAGGCTCTTCAAAAAAAACATCTACACTTACTTCAAAGTCATTGCCCGTATATTTCTCCTCGGGATACAACCCGTGGTAAGCGTGAAATTTAAGCTTGTGCAGTGATATTTTGAGCATGACAGGTTTATGATTTGTGGTTTGTGGTTTTTAGTTTAAGCCCAAACTATAAACAACAAACTATAAACTTTCTTCTAATGTATCCCCTTCTCTCCCAGGTATCTTTCTGCATCCAGGGCGGCCATACAACCGCTGCCGGCTGCCGTTACAGCCTGGCGATATATCTTATCCTGCACATCGCCTGCTGCAAACACGCCTTCAATATTGGTTTTTGAAGTACCCGGCCTGGTTTTAATATAGCCTGCCTCATCCATATCAAGCCACCCCTTAAAGACCCCGGAATTTGGCTCGTGCCCTATCGCCACAAAAAAGCCGCTTATGGGAATGGTTTGCTCTTCACCGGTTTTATTGTTTTTAATTTTTACCGCTTCGGTTTTGTTTTCACCTAAAATTTCCAGGGTTTCCGTATTCCAGTATACTTTGATATTAGACGTACGTTGTACCCGTTCCTGCATTATTTTGGAAGCGCGCATTTCACTGCGGCGAACAAACATATGTACCGTACTGCAAAGCTTTGAAAGATACAGCGCTTCTTCCGCCGCTGTATCGCCGGCGCCCACAATGGCAACTTCTTTTCCTTTGAAGAAGAACCCGTCACATACGGCACAGGCGCTTACTCCAAACCCGTTCAGGCGTTGTTCGCTGGGCAGTCCCAGCCACTTTGCGGAAGCACCGGTAGCTATTATCACCGCGTCGGCTTCAACCAGCTTTTCATCTTCTATCCAAACCTTGTACGGCTGTTGCGAAAAATCAACTTTGGTAGCCAGCCCAAAGCGTATGTCGGCGCCCATACGGGCGGCTTGTTTTTCAAAATGCACCATCATCTCCGGCCCCTGCACACCATCGGGATAACCCGGGTAGTTTTCTACCTCCGTAGTAATGGTTAATTGCCCCCCCGGCTGAATGCCCTGGTACAATACCGGTTTAAGATTAGCTCTTGCCGCGTAAATAGCAGCAGTATAACCTGCAGGGCCGGATCCTATAATTAAACATTGAACGCGTTCTGTTGCACTATTTTCCATAATTCATTCTTTTAGTCCTTTTCCTTACATACGCATGTTTCGCATTGCAGCTACACCTGGCTATATATAAAAGGCTGTAAAATTAACTGTAATCAATCAATTGATAAAACCGCTCATTTCCCCCGTTGAATAACCTGTGCATAACCCCGGCAATATAAATACAGGCAGCCCCACGGTCAATAAAGTGCGGCATCCTGAATAATGCTTAATAAAAATCCCGGTAAAGAACGAATGGCTTTACCGGGATAAGAAATTGAGTAGCAGCTTATTAGGGCTGTACCCGGAGTCATTTATCCTAAATACGCTTTCAGAGAGCTGCTGTAACGGGCTTTCTGTAAGCGTTTGATGGCTCTTTCTTTGATCTGGCGGATACGTTCTTTGGTAAGATCGTATTTTTGGCCGATCTGCTCAATGGTTACTCCGTTTTCACCATCCAAACCGAAATAAGCATTTACGATTTCAGCTTCACGGGGACTTAACGATTTCAATACCCTGCGGATCTCGTTGCGAAGGGAATCCTTCATTACGTCGTCGTCTGTTTCATCACCACCTTCCAGCAGGTCACCCATTGCCACATCTTCCGCTTCGTGCACGGGTGCATCCAGCGATGTGTGACGTGTATTGCTCTGGAAGATATTATTGATCTCGGTTTCGCTCATTTCCAGCAATTCTGCCAGCTCTTCGGTACTTGGTTCCCGCTCATGCTCCTGCTCAAAAGCCATATAGGCCTTGTTGGCTTTATTATATGTACCAATTTTGTTTTGTGGTAAACGAACCAAACGCCCCTGCTCCGCCAAAGCCTGTAAAATAGACTGGCGGATCCACCATACTGCGTACGAAATGAATTTAAAGCCCTTGGTTTCATCAAAACGCTGTGCAGCTTTTATCAAACCCAGGTTCCCTTCATTGATCAGATCACTCAGCGACAACCCCTGGTGCTGGTATTGTTTTGCAACGGAAACAACGAACCTGAGGTTAGCCTGTACCAATTTGTCCAACGCTCTCTGGTCTGCCATTTTTATCCTCTGGGCCAATACGGTCTCTTCTTCAGGAGTGATCATGGAAATTTTAGAGATCTCCTGCAGGTATTTTTCTACGGCCTGAGAGTCGCGGTTGGTAATTTGTGTTGCTATTTTTAATTGTCTCATATCTTAAATAATTGATTTAAGGCGATTTAAGTCACTTTTAGAAAGAAAAAAGCTGTTGAGTTGTGTAACGCCTATAAAGACAGTAACTGAGGGCGAAAGTGTTGCAAACAGAGTGCAAACGATATGTTATTTTTTCCCGAAACTGTGTCTGAGACGATTGGCAAAATTAATACACAATTTTTGCTTCTCATAACTTTTGAGCAAAAAAGTATGTAAGAATACTCAAAATAAGTAGATAGTTAACATTTTTGATTGCTGCAAACGTTTGCGGTAGATGACTGTCGGCTGTCGGCTATGAGTAATGAGGGTTAACAGCCCAGGTTGTCCTGTCTTACTTCCCAAATCAGAAACCTGAAATCAGAAATTTCAAATCCTGAATCTGAAACTTGCACCCCGATTATCTATATTCGCCGTATGACAATAGATTTCCGATCGGACACGGTTACACGCCCAACCCCGGCTATGCTGGAAGCTATGCACTCGGCAAAGGTAGGAGATGATGTTTTTGGAGAAGACCCCACCGTGAACGCCCTGGAGCAGTATGCGGCTGACATGTTTGGCATGGAAGCCGGTATTTTTTGCCCCAGCGGAACCATGACCAACCAGATCGCTATTAAATGTCACACGCAACCTTCAGATGAGGTGATCTGCGAAAAGCAATCGCATATTTACCAGTATGAAGGGGGCGGCATAGCCTCCAACGCGGGATGCCAGGTAAAGCTGGTTGAGGGAGACAGAGGACGCATCACTGCCGCCCAGGTGCTGGCAGCCATTAATCCCAACGATATCCATAAAGCCCCTTCCTCGCTGGTAAGCCTTGAAAATACTTCGAACCGGGGCGGGGGAAGCTGCTACGAATGGGAGGAAATGGAGGCCATCAGGCAGGTATGCAACCAGCACCACCTGAAGCTTCACCTCGATGGGGCCAGGTTGTTTAACGCCCTGGTGGCTAAAAATCAAACAACACGGCAATACGGCGCCGTTTTCGATAGCATTTCCATATGCCTGAGTAAAAGCCTTGGGGCGCCGGTAGGCAGCATTTTGCTGGGAAATAAATCTTTTATAACACAGGCAAGAAGAGTGCGTAAACGCTTTGGCGGAGGAATGCGCCAGGCGGGTTATATTGCCGCGGCTGGGTTGTATGCTTTGCAAAACCATATACAACGGCTAAAAGAAGATCACGTGCATGCACAACAGATAGCCAGAGCTGTTGCCCAAAAGAAATTTGTTAAAAACATACTCCCGGTAGAAACCAATATCATTATTTTTGAACTGAACGACAGCATTACCGCGGCTACCCTGGTAGCACGACTGAAGGAAAAAGGAGTGTTGTGGTATGCCATTGATGTACATAAAATAAGAATTGTACTTCACCTGGATATCACCGCTTCTATGGTGCAACAAACGATTGATATCATTCAAACACTTTAAGCAACTACTCTTCTCATTCAATAAAACACATAACATGCTTCCAAAAAAAGATCCAACCAATACTAACGCATGGCAGCAACTGCAACAGCATTACAACAATACCAAAAACATACACCTGCGCGATCTTTTTAAAAAAGATCCTGAAAGATTCAGCAAGTATTCTATTCAGTATGATGATATATTATTCGATTATTCAAAGAACAGGATAACCGGCGAAACGCTCGCTTTGCTGTTTCAACTGGCTGCCGAAACCGGTTTAAAGGAAGGCATTGAGGCAATGTTCAGCGGCGAAAGGATCAACCAAACGGAAAACCGTTCTGTTTTACACACTGCGCTGCGCAATTTTTCCGGCAAACCCGTATTGGCCGATGGCAAAGATGTAATGCCCGAGGTGCACAGGGTACAGGCACAAATGAAAACATTTGCCGGCAAAATACACAGTGGCGAATGGAGGGGATACAGCGGTAAAAAAATCAAATACATTGTAAATATCGGTATCGGGGGCAGCGACCTTGGACCGGTTATGATCACCGAAGCTTTAAAACCATATTGGGTAGATGGCATTCAGCCCTGGTTTGTATCGAATGTAGATGGCACGCACATAGCTGAAACATTGAAAAAAGTTACACCGGAAGAAACACTTTTCCTGATCGCTTCCAAAACATTTACCACGCAGGAAACCATGACCAATGCGCATACCGCAAGAAGCTGGTTCCTGGAAGCAGCAAAAGATGAAAAGCAGATTGCCAAACATTTTGTGGCGCTTTCTACCAACGAAAAAGAAGTGGTAAAGTTTGGCATTGATAAAGCTAACATGTTTGAGTTCTGGGATTGGGTGGGAGGTCGCTACAGCCTTTGGAGCGCCATAGGGTTATCTATTGTGCTCACCATCGGGTACGATCATTTTGAAGAACTGCTGAAAGGCGCATACGCAACGGATGTTCATTTTCAAACAACGCCTTTTGAAAAGAATATACCTGTTATTATGGCGCTGATCGGTTTATGGTATACTAATTTTTTGGGAACACAAACCGAAGCTATTCTTCCTTACGATCAATATATGCATCGCTTTGCGGCTTATTTTCAACAGGGAAATATGGAAAGCAACGGGAAGTATGTTGACAGGAACGGGAAAAAGGCGGATCACGCTACGGGCCCGGTAATATGGGGCGAACCGGGCACCAACGGACAGCACGCGTTTTACCAGCTCATTCACCAGGGAACGATCATTATACCCTGCGATTTCATAGCGCCGGCAATCAGCCACAATCCTATCGGCGACCATCACCCGAAATTGCTTTCTAACTTTTTTGCTCAAACGGAAGCGTTGATGAATGGAAAAACAAAAGAAGAAGTAGCCGCCGAACTGGGCAACCTGAGCGAAGAAGAAAAAGAAAAACTGATCCCTTTTAAAGTATTTGAAGGGAACCGGCCTACCAATTCATTCCTCATTAAAAAAATAACGCCTTTTACGCTGGGACAACTTACAGCCTTATACGAGCACAAGATATTTGTACAGGGCGTGATATGGAATATTTTCAGCTTTGACCAATGGGGCGTTGAGCTCGGCAAACAACTGGCAAACAAGATACTTCCCGAACTGCAGGGCAATGAAGCCGTTACGGGACACGACAGCTCCACCAACGGGCTGATCAACACGTATAAGAAGATGAGATAGAAAAGAATTTTTGATTCTTGATTGGGGGGATTCCTGATTTGAGGTTTGTTGTTTATGGTTTATGGTTTGTTACTGAATACTGACGGCTGATAGACTGACAGCTATAACTATAAACCCAAAACTATAAATTCTGTTTCACCCCTGCTTTTCTTCCATTACCTGCCGTACCTCGGCTTCCATTTTAAGATGGTTGATGCTAACATTTAATTCAAAGCCCATCAGCAATATGAGGGAGTTGAAGAAAAAGGAAGACATGATAATAATAACGGTGCCAATAGAGCCATATACTTTATTATAAGTACCGAAATTATTTACCCAGTATCCGAACAAAACGGTTAGTATAATAATAAGGGTTGTTGCCAGGATGGTTCCGGGTGAATTTACATTCCATTTTCTCTGCACAGAAGGGGCAAAGCGGTAAATTATGCCGATAGCGTAATAGATCAACGCGAGTATTACTACCCATCTTAACGAACCGATCCACCAGCGGGCCGTTTCACTTTCAATATCCATCCATTTGAGCACTGTACGCAAAAGGCTGCCCTGTGTAATAAGCAGTAATATAGATGCCATAAATATCAGCGCTATAAAAAACGTAAGCTTTAACGCCGCGCCCCGCATCTGGAAAAAATTCCGTTTCATTTTATACTTGGTGTGCAAAGACCTGTCGAACGAGTTCATGATCCCCATCATAGCATTGGAAGCGAAAAACCCGGCGGTAAGAAAACCCAAAGAAAGCAACCCGCTCCTGGGTTTTGTAAAATCTGTAATAAAATCTCTTACCCAAACATAAGTATCGCGGTTAGGAGTTAAATCCCTTACCACGCGTAACAGTTCCCGGCTAAAGTTTTCCTGTCCCGGCAAATAAGGAACCAGCGTAAACAAAAAGATCATAAATGGGGGGATCGCCATCAACAGGTTAAACGAAATAGCGGCCGCCCGCATATTCAACCCCTCCCTGTTAATTTGCTTCAGCAGGAAAAGAACCACATCGTATAAAGGAAGCCCCTGGAAACCCGGCAGCACCAGTTGCTTCGACCGGTTGATCACAAAAGCAACAGGCGGAAGGTTCAGGATAATACGTTCCAGTTTTGTCATGGCAGCTAAAGTAGTTATTATTTTATTTTTAAGCTATCCAGCGCTTTCCAGTATGCTCTTGCGTTTTTAAGATGTTCGGCATTGGTGGCCGCAAAAGCATGATAGCCCGAAAAATCGGCTTTAGCGCAGAAGTAGAGATAGTCGGTATTAGCCGCGTTGAGCACCGCATCTATCGTTTTAATAGAGGGCGTACATATAGGACCCGGCGGCAGCCCGGCATTGCGATAGGTATTATAAGGAGAGCCGGCACTTTCGTCTATCATTTTTTTAGTTACCCGTTTAGCCGCAAAATTCCTTGCCGCATATTTCACCGTAGGATCGGCGCCCAGCAGCATTCGTTTGTTAATCCGGTTGAGGTAAACGCTGGCAATCAAAGGCATTTCATCATACTTATTGGTTTCCTCATCTACAATAGAAGCGAGCGTATATACCTCCCGCGGGGTAAGTTCTATACCGCTTGCTTTTTGCAAACGCTCTTCTGTCCAGAACTTTTTTTGTTCATCATGCAGCCGGTGCATCAATTTAGATGCCGTAATATTCCAGTAAAACGTATAAGTATTAGGTATTACCATGGTAACTGCCGTATTCGTATCCACACCTATGGTTTGAAGCGAGTCGGCATTATTCAGCCATGAAATAATTGCCAGGGAATCGCACTCCAGTTGCCGCCCTGCAAAACGGGCAAAATCTTCTTTGGTTCTCAGCTTTGTAATTACCAGGTTTACCGGCAATTGCTTACCATTCCGGAGCATACGCGCTATACTTAAAAGAGTCGCATCTTTTTTAATTTCATATTTGCCCGCTTTTAAATTTGCCGGCACTTTTAATTTTTGGGCAAGCAGTAAAAACAAACCTGGATTGATCAGCACATCGTCTTTTTTTAAGGTGTTCATCACATCGTCAAAGCCGGAGCCCGTTTTTACATATAACAAATACCGTTTATCGGAAAAGGCAGTAGCCGGCCCCGTAAGCTTCCACGCAAAAAAGGTGGTAACAATTACCAGCAGCAATACAATGAACAGAATAATTTTTTTGATCATACAGGTGTGTTATTCAATGGGATAAAAGGCAGGCATAAAATAAACAAAAAACCCTGTTGTATCCAACAGGGGCGAATAATATTAATAAAGCTTCAGCATTACGGCTGAGCGGGATCAGGAGTTGTTGAAGCAGGCTGCTCAGCGCCAGGCTGAGGCGCCACCGGTAAAGTTGTTTGTTGTTGCTGCCCGGTATTAATATCTTTTATGAACTTATCATCATTCCCCGATTTCATAAATAAAGATGAAAACAGGCAAAGCAAAGCAATAACAAGGGAAAATGCCCAGGTGCCTTTTTCCAATACGTCGGTAGTTTGCTTAACTCCCATGAACTGGTTACTGAAACCGGCTATATTCCCGGCAAGTCCGCCACCTTTCGGGTTTTGGATCAATACTACTAGTCCTAACAGCGCACAAAATAGAACAATCAATATCAAAAACAGGATCGGCATCTCAATGGTCGTTTAATTTGGAAATTTTGGCTGCAAAGTAAGCCCTTTTATCGGGATTCTGCAAACTTAATTTTTGATACACTTCTGCCGCTTTTTGAAATAACCCCTGGCGGGCAAATACTTCAGCCATCGCCTCCGTAAGTACTTCATTTGCTTCATTTGAATGTTCGGCAATATGCTGAATTTTTGTTTGCACCTGCTCTTCCGACTCATTTTCGAGCTTTTCAGGATGGATGCGCTTCATCGTTTTCAGCCATTCCGTAAAGCTTCTGAGTTTTACACTCAGCTTATCCTTTCCTTCAATTTCGCGCAGCTTAATACCCTGCGACGCAAAGTAATCAATCGTATATAAAGGCTCTATGGGAATCGTTCCTTCAGCAGGAAGGTCATTCGTTTGTCCGCCTTTTTTTTCGAAAGGCAGCCTGAACGATACCTGTTCAATAACGGCAAACTTTTCTTCTTCGCCTGGTTGCTGCGCTTCCCGGTATTCTTCATCTGCCTGTGCGGATGCTGCATCTTCCATCACTTCATTTTCCTGCCCGCTTTCAATAACAGGAAGCGTTTCCGGCGCTGCTTCACCAGGTGTTTCAAGCGCTGTTTCTGCGGGCTCATCATCCGTTGCCGGAAGTGTTTCTTTTTGTTCTTCCTGAATGGATTCAGCTACAACCGGAGGTTCATTTCCTTCATTTATCAACGGGGCTTCGTCGGCTACTATATCCTGTTCGGCTATTACCTTCGAAACAACATTTTCTTCAAAAGCTTCTTTAACAAACAACTGATCGTGTAAAAGAAGAGAAAGCCAGTGCGGATTATTAAAAAACAAGGCGGTTTTTGCCAGTTGCTTTTTGCACTCCGGGTGGTTTGTTTGAAGGTATTTTTTTGCAAGGAAGTATTGCGCCGTTCTCAGGTAGGGATATTGAACCGCTAACTGTTCCACCTCTCTCATATCTACTTCTTCGAGGGTGCTTCTATGAAAATAAAACTGCAGTATATTTTCCATTGCAGAAATCATCGGATGAAGATACAATCTTTACCAGTCTGAGAACACTTTATTAAAGATATCTTCCGTCACATTTTTAAGTATCTCATCCATTAAGCTGTTTTGCGCGTCGGTAAAGCTCATACTGGCTGAAAAAGGAAAGTTACGGGTTATATCCGTTTCAAAATCCTTTTTGGGATTCAGCCTGTTTTTAAAGATCAAATGAACGGTGATATTAAGATTATTGCTGGATACCTGGCTGCCCGATATACCGGAAGTGTTTACCGAGAAATCAGTTACGGCGCCGCCTACGTCATAATGCGCATCTTCGCCGTTGATCACTGTAAGCCTTGTTTGGCTGATCACTTTTTGCTTAAGCTTATCGGTAAGCTGCGGACTTAGCTGCGGATTTACATACCTCGCCTTGTTCTCAATATAATTCACCCGGATCGTTTTCACCTCGGGTGGAACACTGATATCCCTGAACGTATAATTGCAGGTAGCCTGCACCGACACCACAGCTATCAATATGACAACAAGTTTCTTCCACATATTTTATTCATTAATATCGTATTCCTTCAATTTGCGGTACAATGTGCGTTCGCTGATGCCCAGGTCGGATGCCGCGTCTTTTCGCTTTCCTTTATGTTTTTTGAGCGCTTTCACGATCAGCTCTTTTTCCTTATCCATAATGTTCAGCGACTCCTCTACCTCTTCGTGATCGTATATATCGTTGTGATTATTAATGAGCATTGGTTGCGTGGCAGATGCTAATACCGGCGGCGTTACTACCGCAGGCATTTCTCTTTCTGCCGGCTGCGGATGATAGTCGTTAAGCAGCGACTCTTTGGTATAGGCCGCGGCAGCGGCAGCCCGCTGCGGGTTTTGCAAAATCTCTACAAACATTTTTTTCAGCTCGGTCACATCTTTTTTCATATCAAAAAAAAGCTTGTACAATATTTCACGCTCGTTAGCAAATTCGGCCTGCGATACGTTGGTGCTTCCACCCGCCAGTACCGGCATCCGGTTATTATTGTATTCAGGTAAAAACTGCGATAACTGGCGGGCCGTAATTATTTTATCCTGCGATAATACCGATATCTGCTCTGCAATATTCTTCAATTCCCTTACATTACCCGGCCAGGGATAATGAATTAACAGTTCTTTTGCCTCCTCATCGAGCTGTACAGACGATGTTTTATAACGTTCCGCGAAATCGGCCGCAAATTTCCTGAACAAAAGGATAATGTCTTCCTGCCGGTCCTTCAGCGCCGGCACTCTTATCGGAACCGTATTTAAACGATAATACAGATCCTGGCGAAATCTTCCTTTGTGCGTATACTCCAGCAGATCCTTATTGGTGGCCGCAATCACCCTTACATCTGTTTTCTGCACTTTAGACGAGCCTACCCTGATATATTCCCCGGTTTCCAGCACACGCAACAGGCGCGCCTGCGTACCCAGGGGCATCTCTCCTATTTCATCTAAAAAAATGGTTCCGCCGTTCACCGTTTCAAAATATCCTTTACGACTGTCTACCGCGCCGGTAAATGATCCTTTTTCGTGGCCAAACAATTCTGAATCTATAGTGCCTTCCGGAATAGCGCCGCAGTTCACCGCTATGAACGGGTTATGCTTACGGGCCGAAAGCGCATGTATTACCTGCGAAAAAACTTCCTTACCTACCCCGCTTTCTCCATAGATCAACACTGTAAGGTCTGTATTTGCCACCTGCGCCGCTACCTGCAACGCGTAATTAAGCGCGGGTGAATTACCGATAATGCCAAACCTGTTTTTTATTGATTGTATCTCCATTATATGCTATCCATTATTTGTATTAATTCTGATTTCAGTACCGGCAGATTTCTTTGAACAATCAACCAGATAGTTGAATCATCAATCAAATCATAATCGTGCACCAAAATATGTCTTAGCCCTATGATTTTCTTCTTGTCGGATATTGAAAAGTAAAGAGATTTCACCTGCATATTTTTACAGGCTTCAGCAATTGAGCTTATATTTTTTTAACCAGTTCAACCATTCCACATAAATAATATATTATTCAACCACTTCCCCCAACAGTGTAGCCTTGGTGCAATCATTCACTCTTACCCGGGCATAGTCGCCTTTTTTAAATTCATTTCCCTGTTTTGTAAAAACAATTACCTTATTATGCGATGTTCTGCCCATCCAGTCTGCTTCACTTTTTTTGCTGTCTCCTTCAATCAGCACCTGGAATGTTTTTCCAAGATCCCGCTGATTGCTTTGGCGCGATAACCTGTTTTGCAGTTCAACGATCTCCTGCAACCTTATCTTCTTTACATCTTCGGGAATATCGTCTTTATACCGGCGCTGCGCCAGGGTACCCGGGCGTTCACTGTAAAAGAACATGTAGCTTAAATCGTAGCCGCTGTATTCCATCAGCGATAAAGTATCCTGGTGGTCTTCTTCGGTTTCGGTACAAAAGCCCGCTATAATATCGCTGCTGATGCCGCAGCCCGGTAAAATTTCGCGGATACGGTCTATTTTGGCAATATACCATTCGCGCGTATAGGTGCGGTTCATCATTTGCAATATGCGGGTTGAACCGCTTTGTACGGGCAGGTGTATGTATTTACAGATATTATCGTATTTGGCCATCGTATGCAAAACATCGTCGGTAATATCCTTAGGATGAGAGGTGGAAAACCGTACACGGAGCTGCGGCGATACCTGCGCTACCATTTCAAGCAGCATGGCAAAGGTTACAGGCTTATTGTATTTTGTATTTCCTTCGGCAGTAAAATAATAGCTGTCTACATTTTGCCCAAGCAATGTTACTTCCTTATATCCCCTGTTAAAAAGATCTATGCATTCATTCACTATGGATAAAGCATCCCGGCTCCTTTCGCGGCCACGCGTAAAAGGCACTACGCAAAAAGAGCACATGTTGTTGCAACCGCGCATAATGCTTACAAAAGCGGAAACTCCGTTTGAATTAAGGCGTACCGGCGAAATATCAGCATAAGTCTCTTCACGGCTCAATAAAACATTCACGGCTTTTTGCCCTGTTTCCGCTTCTTCTATCAACCCCGGCAAGCTTCTATACGCGTCGGGCCCTACCACAATATCCACCAGCTTTTCCTCTTCCAGGAACTTCGATTTCAAACGTTCGGCCATACAGCCTAATACTCCTACCAGTAAACCGGGGTTGGCAGATTTGGTTTTGCGGAAATCTGTCAGCCGTTTGCGTACGGTTTGTTCCGCTTTTTCGCGGATGGAGCAGGTATTCAACAACACCAGGTCGGCTTCCTCGTAATTACGGGTAGCGCCAAACCCGGCTTCGTTCAATATAGACGCCACAATTTCACTATCCGAAAAATTCATCTGGCACCCATAGCTTTCTATATAAAACTTTTTTTGATATTGAACAGGGTCGTTTGCAAAAGGAGCATAGGCTTCTCCCTGCCGCGCTTCGTCATGTACTTTATTGGTTATCAAATCCAGCATGTTTCCTCTACTTTTGAGTGGGCAAAGATAACCAAAAGGGGTTAAAAAATGCCAACTTGGCAGAAAGCTGTATTAATAAAAACGATTGATGGAACACTAAAATCTGAAAATGAAAACGCACACAACCAATTATACCGACACTTTTATTGCGGTAGCGGAAGATTGCCCTGCTTTACAGGGAGAGATCCCGCCTGTAAAAGAGGATGCAAAAAGTATAGCGGCCATGCAGTATGAAATGGTCAGCAAAAACCCGTACAGGTATACGTCAGACGATGTAATATTTGCCTGTTTTGCTGCTAAAAACAACCTGGCACAATCGGAACTTGAAGCCGGCAGGAATACATTCTTTTCAAAAGGACAGGCCTGCCTCCGTTCCTCCCCGTTAACCAAACGGTATGGCTGGGGCGTGCACAGCAACCATAAAGGGAAAATAGCCATCTATGGCATGGAAACAGTGGAATATAAAAACTTCATGAAAGATAAAAAGCTGAAAATAGTATACGGCATGCGCTCGAAACGCGCAGGAAAATAAGATCACCCAATACAAGGCGCATAACCTAACCAGGTTCAAAAGGTCAACAGCCCGGTCATTTAACCAGGGCAAACGCATCTAAAAAAGTACAGTAACTATTGGTTATCTGATTATTGTTTCCCGTTTCTCTATAGCAGATGGTTCATTTGTTCCATCGGGCAATTTGCCAAACATAAGTGTTCGAAACGCTATTTTGAAGGCTGCCATATCCACAATTTTATAGTCAGACGCGAAATGGCAATTATACAGTAACGCATTGACAAAGCTCCGTAGGAGCGGCATTTTCAGCAGGTTTCGAACGTTTATATCAGCCTGAACCAGCCCACGACAGGCTGTCTGAATATCCATTTTCGGGTTAGCAAGGAGATAGTCCCATCAGGATGGAATATTTTTCTGTATTTCACAGATCACTTTATATTATGGTATGCTTTTACAAGCAAAATAAAACGTCCGCATTTTCTACAGCAGGTAGCCGCTATGCGGCATGTTTCCCAGGTGTGTGTCCCAGGCGAATGAAATGCTTTTCAAAGCATCGGCACAACCCGTTTGTAAACAAAGAGGGTATTTTTCAATGATGCGCCATAGGCGTTACCCCTGATTGTATAAAAAAGACCGCACCCGGAGCATCCATTTAGGGTCTTTAAATCAGCAATCCGGGCTCTAAACCCTGCTTAACATGTATATTCCTTAACTAAATGATATTACCTTTTCGCGGCATTTTACGGCTCCTGTTCCTTAAGTTGACGCCTATGTCCCGAGGGATGAATGAGCATATATCAGTTTAGATGCGTTTGCCCTGGTCATTTATCGGATCTCTTTTTAAACAATTGGATGGTTTTATTGGTGATAATTGGCTTTGCCCATACTCCAACACTTAGTATATACCCCATAGTAAGGTAGAGAAAACAATAGCCGGCTTTTAGTCCCCAGGTATCGCCTATCCATCCTGTTATTAACGGCACTATTGCGCCGCCGGTAATACCCGTTAGCAATATTCCCGCGAACACACCATGATTTTGTGTTACGGAATTTAACGCCAGGGAAAAAATTACAGGATACATGACCGAAGCAAAAAAGCCGGTAAGCGGCAATGCTATAAGGGCTACTTCACCGGAAAACAATAAAGCCGCGGTAAGAGAAAGTATTGCCAGGAATGTAAACAGGATCAGCACTTTGCGGCTGTCCATTATTTTTACCATCAGCAGGCCCAGCACGCCGCCTGCCGTCATCAATCCCCAAAAATAGGCAACAGCCCTTGCTCCTGTTGTTTGAGGATCATACCCAAAATATACGCTTAGGTATTGCGACATCCAATTGGCGATAACCTGTTCCGTTCCCACATAACAGAAAATGCCAAAGAAAAAAGCGATCACAAGCGGCTGTTTCAACAACTGCAGGTATGCTTTCAGGTTACCTGCTTTTTCATCGTTTGTCAGCTCCATTTTAGGAAAGCGGAAGATCAGCGTTACGATTATCATCAATACGCTGATAACCGAAAACAGGAAATAGATAGATATCCAGGGAAGCGCTTCCGGTGTTAAAGAAAATATTTTTGACGCCGCCGACCCGCTATTATTAACGTTCAGCACAAGGTAAGAATATACCAACGGGCTTACAAAAGAAGCCAGCCCAAATACCAATTGCCCGAGAACGGAAGTAAAGGCATAGTTTTCTTCGCCGCCGGCTATACGCAGCAACGGGTTGATAATTACCTGTAGCATTGCCATGCCTGCCCCGATAAGGAATAAGGATATGATGGCAGACAAATAATTAGGGAACAGCGCGAGCAACAAGGATCCGCACAACGCCAGTACAAATGCCGCTGCCATTATTATTTTGGGATTGTATTTTTCAATAAGAATACCGGTAGGCAAAGAAACCAGTCCGTAAGCAATAAAAAACGCAAATGGCAATAGGGCTACCAAAAGCAGGCTCAGGTTGAAGCTTTTAATAATATCAGGCGTAAGCGGCCCGATAATATTTGTCATAAAAGAAATCACAAAAAATGTAAGAAGCACTAAAAATACCGCTGCATAGTTTCGTTGATTCATACCGGCTTATTTATTTAATCCAGGGAGCTACTATGATAGATACCATACCGGCAAAATGATACTATGCAAAAGAATATTATTTTTAAAAAACCTGCCGCATGCAGAAAAAACACCCGCTATCAATGCTCCTCACGGGGTTGCAGGTATTGGGCAATCCCCGAAGCAGCGATCCAGCCGCTGGTCCAGGCATGCTGAAAATTGAAACCGCCGGTAATACCATCAACGTCCATTATTTCTCCTGCAAAAAACAATCCTTTGTGTTTTTTACTTTGCATGGTATTTACATCTATTTCTACCGGTTGTATTCCACCAGCCGTTACAAATTCTTCCTTAAAAGTTGTTTTACCCTTTATTGAAAATTGCCGGGCAGTTAATTGTTGTATCAGGCCGTTTTGTTGTTTTACCTGTAGCTCATCCCATCGCTGCTGCAGAGGAATATTGCTTTGCTGTAACAGGTACTCCCACAAGCGCGATGGCAGTCCGAACGAATTACGTCCTCCCACGATACTGCCTGCATGCTGCAGCCGTATAGTGTTCCATGCATCTCGCAGGCTTTGCTCATTATAACCGGGAAGCCAATTAACGGTTATATCAAACGAATAATTCCGCTCTGCCAAAACCCTCGCTCCCCAGGCGCTTAACCGCAAAACAACGGGACCGCTCAATCCCCAGTGAGTGATCAGTAAAGGCCCTTTTTCCTCTAACTTTGTACCAGTAACTTTTACCCGCGCCTCCTCCACGCTCACTCCCATCAGCGCTGTTATGGAATTGCCGGGCATATTAAAAGTAAAAAGCGAAGGCACAGGCTCCGCTATGGTATGCCCTAACCGCTGCAACCATTGAAACTGCGACAGCTTCGGGAAACCTCCACAGGCAATACAAACAAAATCAGCAACCTGCGCTGAGCCGTTCGCAAGGGAAATATGAAACAGACCATCTTCACTGTTTTTTGAAATATCTTTTACTTCGGTATTCATGCTTATCTCAACTCCAAAACAACTGGATTCCCGCAGCAGGCATTCCACGATCGTTTCCGAGCTGTTGCTTTGAGGAAACATTCTCCCGTCGGGCTCGGTTTTTAACGGAACGCCTCTTTGCTCAAACCAGGCAATGGTATCTTTTGTAAAAAAATGATGAAAGGCTTTTTTAAGGAAGTTGCTCCCACGGGGATACCGCCTGATCATTTCCGTTATATCAAAACAGGCATGGGTAACATTACACCTTCCGCCACCGCTCACGCGCACTTTAGAAAGCACCCTGCCGGTTTTTTCAAGTATCGTTACTTTAAGGCCAGGGCTCATTGCCGCTGCATTTACAGCAGTAAAAAAACCGGCAGCGCCTCCGCCAACCACTACAAGATGTTTTTGCTTCATTAATATGCGTAATTTAAGTCTGTTAAATTTCTCTTGAAAATTTATTATTGTTTTTTGGCCAAGAGGAACTGCCATGTCCCGAAAATTTCGGGATTCATTCATCCTTGGTGTATTTTATGAACGAAAAATTTCATGTACGTTTGAATAATAAAAATATCTTTTTTGCTTTACAGCCTTATAAAAATCCTCGCACGTTTCAGTCTCTTGTTCTTCTTCAGAAGAAAAATAGTATGCGGAAGGTCGCTGCAGCAATTAAAAGGCCCGGCTATTATCGCCGCCAATCATCCTGATTCTTTAATGGATGCGGTGGTAATAGGCTGCACCTGCACACAACAGGTGCATTTTACAATTAGGAGCGATATGTTCAATAACAAGTTATTCGGGTTTTTACTGAACAGGTTGAACGGCATTCCCGTATACCGCTCTTCGGAGGAGAAAGAAAAGCTCCGGGAAAATTTCAGAACGATTGAGCTTTGCAAAAAAATATTACAGAACAATGGCATCATTATCATATTTGCCGAAGGACAAACCCTGCACGACTGGAATTTAAAACCCATAAAAAGCGGGGTCTCAAAAATTGTGCATCATGCTATTTCAGATGCTTCTCTAAAAAACAGGCTTGTTGTTTTGCCGGTAGGATTAACCTACAGCAATTATGAGCATCCCGGCAAAACAATTATTATACAACCCGGCGAAAGCATTTACCCTGGTGCAATTAATGCACAGTTGAGTGATGGTATATGGAAGCAGACTTTTAATTCAATGCTATTTCAAAAACTGGAACCGCTTATTCCCTGCATGCGGTCTCAAAAAAGGGAAAATATCCATGCCTGGCAAACAGTGATCCACTCTTTTAATCAACCATATACCTGCAACAACCTGTATGCGCTGCATAAGATCGGCAATTTAATGGAAGATTCAGGTTCAGCAGCAAACCTGCTTAGCATAACCCGGCAATACAGCGTTAAAAGCAGGAAGGATTTTTATAAAACACTTATATATTTCCTGTTGCTTGTTATACCTGGTTTAGCAGGCATCCTTTTAAACGGGTTATATTATTTTCCCATCAGCAGGTGGGCTTTTTACAAAACCAAAAACACAATCTTTTATGATGCGCTGTTGTGCGGGTTAATAACCGTTACTTACCCGTTATACATACTATTGGCTGCTGCTCTCCTTCACACAGCCGGTTATCTTCATTTTTTGTTATGGATACCTGTATTACCTTTTTCAGGCTGGTGCGCCATGTTTGCTTATACCCTTTTACGGGAAATGAAAAACCAGCAGCTATAATATATTCCGTTCAAAACTTTTATTGTGAAACAAAAAAGGCACTGCTAAAGATGCACCTACTCCAATGATCAATACAATACCAAGCAACAGCCCGCGAAATGCTACAGTTACTTCAGCATTGGAGCTGCGTACCACTCCTTCCGCCTTCCAGGCAAGGAATGCGGTAAGCAAAGCAAGCGCGGCAATATAAATGATCTCTCCCGCGCCCTTTAATAAACGCATAAGGTAGAAGAGTATACCCAGCATAAGAAAAATGATATGAACGCCAAAAATTATAGAGCCTACATTTATAATATCCGTTGGCTCCAACCCGGTTTCATCGCGGTAAATACTATTGTAAATAAGGCATATTACAGAAGTAATAATACCAACAAATAGGGCTGTCATAAAAGCCCTGGTAAACGGCGTTTGCATGTTTTCGTCTTCCATGATTATCATATTTAAATTAAAAAATCGGTTTGAAGCAGCTTTGGTATATCGGCTTATTGCGTCCATGTGAGCGCTGCCAGCTTTTTCTCTTTCAATACAACTATTTTCTTTCCTGAAACTTTTATTAGCTTCTCCTGTATGAATTCCTGCATGGTCCTGAAAAGCGTTTCGTAGGTTGTTCCTGTAAAAGCAGCGATGTCCAGCCGACTCAGTTGTATATTAATATGTCCTTCTTTGGTTTTTCCAAACTGGTTTTGCAGCGTAAGCAGGGTATCTGCTATTCTTGCTTTAACATTCATATGAGCAAGCTTGCTCATTTTCTTTTCCGCGTTCTGCAGCTCGTTGGCATAGCATTGCATGAGCTGATAGGTAATCTGATGATTGGTTTGCAGCAGAGATTCAAAAAAAGCGAGATCAACATAACATATAACAGCAGGCTCGATAACCGTAGCGCTCACCGTATATTTTTTTTCATCCCCCAGCCCCCTGTAACCAAGCATATCTCCAGCCTTTCCAAAACGAAGTATCAGCTCCTTCTGGCTTCCCCATTTCCTGTGCACTTTTACTGTTCCGCTGTATACGAAATACATTCCATTCGCCACATCTCCCTCATGAAAAATAGCAGCCCCTTTTTTAAAAAGGAGGTTTTTACGATTAGCGCCTATGAGCGCATGCCAGGCAGGCGGACTATGTCTGCAAAGGAAGCAACGGCTGAGATCGCAAGTATTTTTTGCCACAGGCACAAATGATTTTTTATCAGGGATTGGTTTAATTCATTATTTATGCAACGAAATTATTAAATTATATTAAACTATACGTTAAAAAACATGATATAAATCATATTTTTGTCCGATTTATAGCAGAATAATTTATTTATCTATGCTGAAATCCAGCTTAAAAGGGGGCATCCCTGTATCTGTTTCGCTAACCGAAAATTTACGATCAGAAACTATCGGGCCGATAATCCCACCCGGCAAAAAAAGGGTTTTCCGGATATCATGTTATGCGGTTGCAATAGCAGTGTGTGTAAGTGCTATCGCGAAATTTTTGATCATACTCATTGACTTTGTTACACAAGTTTCCTTTTTCGGGAATTTTTCTACAGCCGCTGCAAGTCCTGCAGATAATATGCTTGGGTTATGGGTAATATTTATCCCGGCCATCGGCGGCATACTGGTAGGGTTAATGGCTTATTACGGTTCCGGGGCCATACGCGGACATGGCATTCCCGAAGCAATGGAACAAATACTAACCAATCAAAGTAAAATAAAGCCGGCTATCACCTACTTAAAGCCATTATCATCAGCTATTACCATAGGAACGGGTGGTCCGTTTGGAGCAGAAGGCCCTATTATAGCCACGGGAGGGGCGTTGGGATCTACCTTAGGGCAAATCCTGCATATCACCCACAATGAGCGTAAGATACTGCTGAGCTGTGGTGCAACAGCAGGCATGTCGGCCATCTTTGGCAGTCCTGTAGCTGCTATTTTTCTGGCCATCGAATTATTGCTGTTCGAATTTTCTCCACGCTCTATTATACCGGTTGCGCTATCCTGCATTACCGGTGCAGCCGGGCATCATTTGCTTTTCGGGTCTTCGCCGGTTTTTGCAATACATGCTGCTATCGGCTCTCCCGGCAATACAGCATTGCTATGCTACAGCTTGTTCGGGCTTGCTATCGGCGCGCTCTCTGCCGGAGTTACCAAAGCCGTATATTATATTGAAGATGCATTCAGCAAGCTGCCTGTACACTGGATGTGGTGGCCTGCCATTGGCGGCTTGGCAGTTGGCATTACAGGCTATTTTTTCCCGGAAACGCTCGGCGTGGGATACGATAATATCATCAATGTACTGAACAGTACGCTTACAATAAAGGCAGTAGTTTTATTATTCATCTTTAAATTCGTTTCCTGGTCAATAGCATTGGGCAGCGGCACATCCGGCGGCACTTTAGCGCCATTGCTTACCATTGGAGGAGCAGCAGGGTTCCTGTTAGGCAACTGGGTAACATCTGTTTTTCCTTCTGCCGCAATATCCGCACCGCTCGCTGCTTTGGTAGGCATGTCTGCCATGTTTGCCGGAGCGTCAAGGGCACTCCTCACCTCAATTATCTTCGCCCTTGAAACAACGGGAACATCTTCTGCACTGCCGGCTCTGCTGGCAGCCTGTACTGCCGCCTATATGGTCTCTTTTTTCCTGATGGAAAATACCATTATGACAGAAAAAATAGCGCGCCGCGGCATTAAAACGCCTGATTCGTTTGAACCCGACCTGCTTGGAGAGCTTACGGTGAACGACGTGGCAGGAGAGCAGGGTTTTGTGATCAACCAGGATGTTTCGGTAGCAGAAGCAAGGGAGTGGGTAAAACAGCATCCTGAAGACAAAAGCAATCATTTTATCATCGCCAACAGCGACAATGCTTTTGTTGGCATTATCAGCGCTTCAAATCTTTTTGGAATGCATCATGATACGGAGATGCCTATCGGTAACCTTATTCGCAGAACGCCCGTTGCCGTAAATACGTCTGGCACCTTAAGAACTGCTCTTGAGCTGATGATAAAAGAAAATGTAGATGTGCTTCCGGTAATTTCAACCGATGGCGATATTGCAGGCATATTATCCCATCAGCATATTGTGGATGCCTATAAAATGGATGTAGCGCAATCGCAGCAACGAAAACCGGTTATATCGGTAAAGCGGAGGGTGTTAAAAATACTCGTAAAAGGTCAACGATTGATCACTACAAGCAAAAAACAAAAAGATTAAACCATGCTTAAATAAGAAGCATCGAGATTAGAATTTGCCTTTTCGCTGGCTTCAATATCATCAAATGAAGAAAGAATATCCGGCTTGTTCTTTTGCACACAAACTGTATGCTCATAATGCGCAGCCGGCTTCCCGTCTTTTGTTCTTACCGTCCAGCCATCCGTATCATAATATACATCCTTCTTACCAAGATTGATCATCGGCTCAATAGCAATAACCAATCCTTCTTTCATCTTTAAGCCGGTTCCCCTTTTACCAAAATTGGGCACCTGCGGATCTTCGTGCAGATGTTTACCCAAACCATGCCCCACCAGTTCACGTACAACACCATACCCGTGCCGGCGTTCTGTATGCTCCTGCACGGCAAAAGCTATATCTCCTACCCTGTTTCCTACCGTAGCTTTTTCAACACCTTTATACAACGACTCTTTTGTAACCCGCAACAGCTTTTTTACATCATCAGGTATAGTGCCTATCGCAAACGTATAAGCGCTGTCTCCGTGATAACCGTTCATAAACGCGCCCACATCAACAGACACAATGTCTCCCTCTTTTAATTCATTGTTATCAGGAAAGCCATGCACAACCGCATCGTTCACTGAAATACAACAGGTGAAAGGAAACCCTTTATAATTCTTAAAAGAAGGAACAGCGCCATGGTCACGGATAAATTTTTCCGCCAGTATATCTACCTGCCGGGTGGTAATCCCGGGCTTTAAGAAGTTTGCCACCTCTGCTAAGGTGGCACTTACCAATAAACAACTTTTCCGGATCAGTTCAATCTCGGCTGTGGTCTTATAATAAACCATGAATTATATAGAAACAGGTGATGAAGTCTGACGCCCCTGGATCCTTCCGCTTTTCATTAACCCATCATACTGGCGCATGAGCAAATGTGTTTCAATTTGCTGCAGGGTATCCAGTATAACGCCCACCATGATCAAAAGAGATGTTCCACCAAAGAAGGTTGAGAACTGTGGCGTAACACCTGCTCTTTGAGCAAGCCCTGGTAATATACCTACTATTGCCAGGAAAATAGCGCCGGGCAAAGTAATTCTATCCATGATCTGGCCGATGTAATCGGTTGTAGGCTGTCCTGGTTTAACCCCGGGAATAAATCCGTTGCTCTGCTTTAAATTATCAGAAACCTGCTTTGGATTAAATATAAGGGCTGTATAGAGGAATGTAAAGGCGATTACCATTACACCATATACTATCATGTACCACACATTACTGTGGTCGGAAAATATTCGCGCTATACCCTGCCCGGATTCAAGCGATGTAAAGGAGAACAACGTTGGCAGGAACATAATTGCCTGGGCAAAGATGATAGGCATTACACCAGCGGCGTTTACCTTTAATGGTAAAAACTGCCTTGCACCTGTAAATTGCCTGTTGCCTACTATCTGCTTTGCATAGTTGATAGGAATTTTTCTTACCCCCTGTACTAAAACGATCAATCCCAGGATGATAGCGATCAGTACCGCTATCTCTATCAGGAAGAATATCAACCCGCCACCTGCTCTTACGTTCTTTGCTGCAAACTCCTGCATGAACGATTCAGGCAGCCGGGCCAGGATGCCTATCATGATGATGATAGAAGTACCATTACCCAATCCTTTATCCTGTATCTTTTCACCCAGCCACATTACAAACAATGTACCCGCAGTAAGAAGCATTACCGTTGAAATCCAGAAATAAGGTTGGTATGCCGGAATTAAAGCATCACGGTTCTGGTTGGTTAAATATGCCACATAGGTACCTGCCTGCAATAATGTTACGAGTGCTGTAAGGTAGCGTGTCCACTGATTGATCTTTTTTCTGCCGCTGTCCCCCTCTTTCTGGATTTTTTGCATTTGCGGAACCAGGATGGTCATCAACTGCATAAAGATAGAGGCAGAGATATAAGGCATGATGCCCAATGCGAGAATGGAAGCATTGGAGAACGCCCCACCGGCAAAAGTATCAAAAAGACCAAGCAGTCCGCTTTGTGCTTTACGCGAAAAATCAGTGAGTTTATTGGGATCTATGCCAGGCAATACAATGTGTGCGCCCAGGCGGTATATAAATACAAGCAGCAATGTAACAAGTATTTTACCCCTGAGTTCCTCAATTGTCCAGATATTCTTCAGTGTCTGAATGAATTTCTTCACGAATAGTTACGTTTAATGTTGAGCGCTAAAAGAAAACAACGCATCCGTTAAGTGCGTTGTGCAAGGTAAGGAAAATTACTTTACAATTTCGAGTGTTCCGCCGGCGGCTTCAATAGCAGCTTTTGCCTTTTCGCTTACGGCATTTACTTTGAAGCTGAGCCTGGCTTTCAGTTCACCATTACCCAATATTTTCACCAGGTCGGTCTTTTTAATAAGGCCATTTACATATAATTGCTCGGCAGAAAACTCCTTAATATCATATTTGTCCGCCAGTTGTTCAATCTGCCCCAGGTTAAATACCGCGTACTCAACCCTGTGCGGGTTTTTAAAGCCGCGTTTAGGCAAACGGCGCTGAATAGGCATCTGCCCGCCTTCGTGGGAGATCTTTCTTTTATAACCGGTTCTGCTCTGCTGACCTTTATTACCTTTTGTAGATGTTCCGCCATGGCCGGAAGCTTCTCCGCGTCCTAATCTTTTTTCTTTGTGTGTAGCGCCTTTAGCAGGACGTAATTGATTCAGTTTCATGTTTATCTTTTTTTACTCAACGCCCGGAAAACTTCGGGCTCGCTTTAAAAATTTGAAATTTGAAATTTAAAATTTCAAATTACTTTACTTCCTCCACCTTCACCAGGTGATTTACTTTGTTTACCATTCCCAGTATCTGCGGAGTTGCTTCCACCTCAACTGTAGCATTCAGCTTTTTTAATCCTAATGCTTCAATGGTTTTTTTCTGACGTTCAGATCTGTCAATAATACTTTTAACCTGTGTTATTTTAATCTTTGCCATGATAGCTGCATTTTTATTTACCGGCTCTATCCATTTCCTGGTTAATAACCGGGAAAGACAAAAGCAATAAATTTATCCGTTAAAAACTTTTTTTAAGGTGATCCTCCTGTCTTTTGCAACGCTCACCGGCTCACGCAATTCGGCTAACGCCTTAAAAGTTGCCTTCACCACGTTATGAGGATTAGCGGAACCCAACGACTTTGCCAATACGTCTGTAATGCCTGCGCTTTCCAATACAGCACGCATGCTGCCTCCGGCAATTACACCGGTACCATGCGCAGCAGGTTTGATCAATACTTTGGCAGCTCCTTCTTTCGACCACTGGTCGTGAGGGATGGTTCCCTTCATAACAGGAACTTTTATAAGGTTCTTTTTCGCATCTTCAATGCCCTTGGTAATGGCTTCCTGCACTTCTTTGGCTTTACCCAAACCATGTCCTACCACACCGTTTTCATTTCCTACCACTACCAGTGCAGAAAAACTGAATGCACGGCCACCTTTAGTTGTTTTAACCACACGATTAATGGCAACAACTTTTTCTTTTAATTCCAGGTCGCCTGCTTTTACCTTGTTTAAATTAACTTTTGACATTATTCAGAACTTGTTATTGGTATATGATTCGGTTATCACAAAAATTAGAATTTCAACCCTCCTTCGCGCGCGCCTTCTGCTACAGCCTTTACACGGCCATGATACAGGTAACCGCCGCGGTCAAACACAGCGGTAGTAATACCTACCGCCACCGCTTTAGCTGCTATAGCCTTACCTACCAGCGCGCTCAATTCAACTTTGGGAGCTTTTTGCGCCTTGATGTCCTTGTCTTTGGTTGAAGCCGCTGCCAGGGTAGTGCCCGTTACATCGTCAATCAACTGGGCATATGTTTCCGTATTGCTCCTGAAGACAGCCAACCTCGGTTTTTGCGCGGTACCCGATACGGTTTTACGGATGTTATACCTGATCTTTTGTCTTCTGATAACTTTTGCGTCCATTGTATGTATTTTTTAAGCCCGATGCTGCCGGGCTAAATTTTATAATTATTTACCAGCAGCTTTACCAGCTTTACGACGTAATACCTCACCGGCATATTTAACACCTTTTCCTTTATACGGTTCAGGCTTACGAAGGCTGCGCAGCTTTGCAGCTACCTGTCCAATCAACTGCTTGTCTGTTCCTTCAAGTGTAATGGTAGGGTTCTGACCTTTTTCCTGCGCGGTGCTTACTTTTAACTCTTTGGGAACTTCAAAAACAATATTGTGCGAATATCCCAATGAAAGATCGAGCAGGTTGCCCTGGTTGGAAGCTTTAAAACCCACACCCACCAGTTCAAGATTTTTCTTGTAACCTTCCGTTACACCTTTTACCAGATTAGCAGCCAGAGCGCGGTATAAGCCGTGCAATGCACGGTGGCGGATCTGATCGGTTGGACGGCTGAAGCTCACAATCCCTTCACCTATTTCTACCTTAATATCACGGTCAATCTGCTGTTTCAATTCACCTTTAGGGCCTTTTACTGTAAGTACATTATCGCTGCCTACAGTAACTGTAACGCCTGAAGGGAGTGTAACCGGTTGTTTACCTATACGAGACATAATAATTTGAAATTTGAGATTTAAAATTTGAAATCCACGATTGAAAGTGTTCAGCCCCGTATAGAGAGCTTAGATTATCATTCAATCTTTTATTAACACCTGCCCGGGGCAGGTTTTGTTTAAGAAATATAGCACAATACTTCGCCGCCAACATTCTGGGATTTGGCTTGCTTGTCGGTCATCACACCTTTTGAAGTGCTGATGATAGCAATACCCAATCCGCTCATCACTCTTTTAAAATCGGCAGGTTTCGAATACTGGCGCAAACCCGGACGACTGATCCTTTCCAGCGACCTGATAGCAGGTTGCTTGGTTTGGGCATCGTACTTCAACGCGATCTTGATCACACCCTGTTTGTTATCGTCTTCGAACTTATATTTAAGAATGTAGCCCTGATCATATAATATTTCAGTGATACGTTTTTTAAGGTTAGAAGCCGGGATTTCCACAATACGGTGTCCCGCCATCTGGGCATTACGCACCCTTGTAAGGAAATCTGCAATTGGATCTGTTACCATTTTTATAAATTAATCAGTTGAAAATTTTTTTTCTAATTTGAAATTTCAAACTTCAAATTCTACCAGCTTGCCTTCTTCACACCTGGTATGATGCCGTTGAGCGCCATATCGCGAAAAGCTACCCTTGACAGGCCGAAGTAGCGGATATACCCGCGCGGACGACCTGAAACCTGGCAACGGTTTTTCAAACGCACTTTAGATGAATTTTTAGGCAACGCATCCAGCGCTTTCCAATCGCCTGCAGCTTTTAATGCAGCGCGTTTTTCCGCGTATTGCTCTACCAGGCGTTCTCTTTTTCTTTGTCTGGCTTTTACTGATTCTTTTGCCATGTTGTTACTTTCTGTTTTTTGTATATGGTAAGGCGGTTTTACATACCGCTTCTCATTTTTACTTGTTAGTCTTTCTTAGCGTTCCTGAAAGGCATTCCCAGCTCTTTCAGCAGCTCATACGCTTCTTCGTTGGTATTGGCAGAAGTTACGAAAGTGATATCCAGCCCGGTGATCTTATTCACCTTGTCAATATCAATTTCAGGGAAAATGATCTGCTCTGTTACCCCCAGGGTGTAGTTACCACGACCATCAAAAGCTTTTTCGTTAATCCCTTTAAAGTCGCGCACACGTGGCAACGCAGCCGCTATCAAACGATCCAGGAATTCATACATATTCACTCCGCGCAATGTTACCCTTGCACCAATAGGCACTCCTTTACGCAGCTTGAAGTTTGAAATATCTTTTTTAGAAGTGGTTGGCACTGCCTTTTGCCCGGTGATCGTTCCCAGCTCTTCAACAGCTATATCAACCAGCTTCTTGTCGTTTACTGCCCCGTTCACACCGCGGTTCACGCATATTTTTTTCAGTTGCGGAACCTGCATTACGCTTTTATAAGCGAAACGCTTCATTAAAGCCGGTACTACTTCTTTTTTGTACTTATCGGCTAATCTCGGACTGTATTTTGTTGTGCTCATCGTATAAGTTTTATTACTGTTTATCCGCCTGCGGCGGATCAGCAGTTATATTTAAATAGTCGCTCCTGATTTTTTGGATACGCGTACCAGCTTACTGCCTTCCCTTGTACGTTTCACTTTAGTAGCTTCTCCTTTCCTGGCATCCCACAGCTTAACATTGCTGATGTGAATAGGCGCTTCCTTTTTTACAATACCACCTTTTGTATTTTGCGCAGAAGGCTTGGTATGTTTGGTTATGATATTAGCGCCCTCTACCACCACACGCCCGTCTTCGGGAAATACTTCCAGCACCTTGCGGGGTTTCTTTACATCTTTATCATCACCGGCAATAATCACCACTGAATCGCCTTTTTTAATGTTAAACTTGGGTTTAAATCTGTTGCTCATTTTTATTTCGCTTTGGGCTGTCAGCTACCAGCTATCAGCCGATTAAGTTTATGTTCTATATATTCGCTAATAGCTGATAGCTAATAGCTGAATTCTCTTATAACACTTCAGGTGCCAAAGAAATAATCTTCATATAACCTTTATCACGCAGCTCCCTTGCTACCGGCCCAAAAATACGCGTGCCGCGGGGCTCATCTGCCTGGTTCAACAAAACCACAGCGTTATCATCGAAACGGATATAAGAACCGTCTTTACGGCGTAATTTATTTTTGGTACGAACAATCACAGCTTTGGTAACTGTTCCTTTTTTGATACCGCCTGCAGGAATGGCGTCTTTTACTGTTACAACAATCTTGTCGCCGATCTTCGCATAATCCTGGCCGCTGTTGCCCAGTACGCGAATACAAAGTACCTCTTTTGCGCCGCTGTTATCTGCTACATTTAACCTGCTTTCTTGCTGAATCATCTTTTATGTTATTTGAAATTTGATATTTGAAATTTGAAATTTGGATCGATATAAGCTGTTCAAGAACCGGAGAACATATCAAATCTCAAATCTTAAATCTCAAATCAGAAATAATTTATTTCGCTTTTTCCACTACTTCCACCAGGCGCCAGCGTTTTGTTTTGCTCAACGGGCGTGATTCCATGATTTTCACAACATCTCCTATTCCACACTCGTTCTTTTCGTCATGAGCATGGAACTTGGTAGTTTTTTTTACGAACTTACCATAGATAGGGTGTTTCACCTTAATTTCAATAGCAACAGTAGCAGTTTTATCCATCCTGTTACTGGTAACCACGCCTATCTTCGTTTTACGCAAATTTCTTTCAGCCATTGTATTTAGCTTTTAGCTTTTTTCTTTAATTCTGTTTTTAACCTTGCAATATCCCTGCGGAGCGTTTGAATGCTCATCGGATTTTCCAGCGGAGATGTAGCATGGGCGAACTTCAGCTTCTTCAGGCGTACTTCATCTTCGCTGATGCGCGCCTGCAGGTCTGCTTCATTCAAGCCATTAAGGCTATTTAAAAATTCAACTTTCTTTGACATTATATTCAGTTTGAAAATGAATAACTTTTTCCTGCTCTGCTTATGCCCCGGCATAATCGCGACGAACAATAAACTTTGTTTTAACCGGCAGTTTTGCTGCTGCAAGTTCCATTGCTTCTTTCGCAACCTGTACCGGCACACCATCTGCTTCAAACAAAATACGCCCTGGTTCTACCACTGCCGCCCAAAATTCGGGGTTACCCTTACCTTTACCCATCCTCACTTCAGCCGGTTTGCGTGTAACAGGCTTGTCAGGGAATACCCGTATCCACACATTACCTTCACGTTTCATAGCACGTGTCATTGCCTGGCGGGCAGATTCAATCTGACGATTGGTTAACCAGATAGGCTCCAGCGCTTTCAGTGCAAATGAACCAAATGATATGGATGCACCACGTTTGGCCACTTCCCTGATACGTCCTTTCTGCGCTTTTCTGTGTTTAGTTCTCTTCGGCTGTAACATTATATTACAATTTGAAAATTTTAAATATTATTAAACCTTACTCCCTGCACCTCATATCTTTCACCTTACGCCTTATACCCTACCCCTTCTATCTACCTCCTGTCGCCGCCGCGTCCGCCGCCTCTTCTTTCACCGCCACGTCCGCCGCCGCCTCTTCTTTCACCACCGCCTCTCCTGTCATCTCTTCTTTCATCCCTCCTGTCTCCTCCGCTTGCCGGTCCACCTTCCAGTTTTCCATCAATAATGTTGGGGTTCAGGTCTCTTTTACTCAACACTTCTCCTTTACAAATCCACACTTTAATACCGATCTTTCCGTAAACGGTTAACGCAAATACATTGGCGTAATCTATTTCCATACGGAAAGTATGTAAAGGAACACGCCCTTGCTTAATTTCTTCGGTACGCGCAATTTCGGCGCCGCCTAACCGGCCGCTTACTTTTACTTTGATCCCCTCCGCACCCATGCGCAACGCGGAAGCAATGGACTGCTTAATGGCACGTTTGTAATTGATACGATTTTCTATCTGGCGGGCAATAGTATCACCCACGATATTGGCATCCAGTTCAGGGCGACGAACCTGCAGAATGTTGATCTGCACATCTTCCTTACCGGTAAGCTTTTTTAATTCTTCTTTGATATGGTCAACTTCGCCGCCACCTTTACCAATGATGATACCAGGCTTGGAAGTATGTATGGTAACGATAAGCTTATTCAACGTACGTTCAATCACAATTTTGGATATACCACCTTTGTTGATACGGGCATTGAGGTAAGTCCTGATCTTATTGTCTTCGATCAATTTGCCGGAAAAATCCCTTTTTCCACCGTACCAGTTGCTTTCCCAACCGCGGATGATCCCTAACCTGTTACCAATTGGATTTGCTTTCTGACCCATGTTTAATATTTGAAAATTTTCATTTTTATTTCTGGTCTACAATCAGGGTTACGTGATTGCTGCGTTTGCGCACCCTGTACGCCCTACCCTGTGGTGCAGGCAACATTCTCTTTAACACCCTGCCGCCATCTACAAATATAGTTTTTACCAAAAGGCTGCTGTCGGCAGCGCTCTGTCCTTCATTCTTTTGTTCCCAGTTGCTTACCGCGCTCCTTAACAGTTTATAAAGAGGCGTAGAGGAATGCTGGGGATGATGCTCCAATATTGCCAAAGCTTTCTCCACATCCATACCACGGATCACGTCTGCCAGCAAACGCATTTTGCGGGGCGATGTAGGATAGTTTCTGAGTTTAGCTACTGCTTCCATTATTTATAGTTTCTTGTTACAGGTTCCAGGTAACAGGTTACATGGAAAGTGTACTATTAGTTATGCAATTTTCTTACTTGAGTGTCCTTTAAAGTTTCTGGTAGGAGCAAATTCACCTAATTTATGTCCTACCATAAATTCTGTAACATACACGGGTATAAACTTGTTACCATTGTGTACAGCGAAAGTATTACCCACAAAATCGGGTGTAATGGTAGAGCGGCGGCTCCATGTTTTGATCACCCCTTTTTTGGTTTTACCTTCGTTCATAGCCAGCACTTTCTTTTCAAGATAGTCTGCTACGTAAGGACCTTTTTTAATTGAACGAGCCATGTTAATGGTTAATTTGAAAATTTGAAAATTTGAAAATGTCTGTTACCTGCTCTTAGTGGACAATCGAAAACCATTTTCAAATTTTCAAATTGCCACATTTTCAAATTTATTTAGTCAGTTTCTTTCCGTTTTTACGCTGGATGATCAGCTTATCAGAACCTTTATGCTTACGTGTTTTTAAACCTTTCGCATATTTACCGGTTCTTGATCTCGGGTGACCACCGGAAGCCCTTCCTTCACCACCACCCATCGGGTGATCAACCGGGTTCATGGCAACGCCACGGGTACGTGGACGAATACCTTTCCAGCGGTTTGCACCGGCTTTACCAGCTCTTTCCAGGCTATGATCGCTGTTACTTACCACACCAACGGTAGCATAACAACCGATCAATATTTTTCTCAATTCACCACTTGGCATTTTCAATACGCCATATTTTTCTTCCTTATTGCTCAACTGGGCAGAAGCTCCTGCGCTGCGTACCAGTTTGCCGCCCTGCCCCGGCTGTAATTCTACATTGTGCACATTGGTACCCAAAGGCATATTCTTTAACTGCAATGCATTTCCAACTTCGGGAGCAACGCTGTCGCCACTTATTACTACCGAACCCACCTGCAATCCCTGGGGAGCGATAATGTATCTTTTTTCTCCATCTACATAGCTCAGCAATGCAATGAAAGCGGAACGGTTAGGATCGTATTCAATAGATAGAACCGTAGCTTTGATATCTTTTTTATCTCTCTTAAAATCAATTATACGATATCTCTTTTTATGACCACCGCCTATATAGCGCATAGCCCTGCGGCCCTGCGCGTTACGGCCACCTGTTCCTGTTTTCTTTTCAAGAAGGCTTTTTTCAGGTTCGTTGGTAGTAATTTCAGCATAAGCGTTTCCAATCTTCCAACGTGTTCCTGCTGTTACCGGTTTATATTTTTTTACTGCCATTGTTTTGTTATTTGTGCGAACTTTTCAGCTTCGCCGGCTTTAATATTTTGTTTAAGTATTACAGTGCTCCGTACAGGTCAATATTTTCGCCTTCGGCTACTGTTACATACGCCTTTTTATAGGCTGGTTTACGTCCGGAAATAACACCGGCTTTTGTAAAACGAGACTTGCTTTTGCTGGGAACCACTACAGTGTTTACGTTTATTACGCTAACACCATAAAAGTCTTCCACCGCTTTCTTTATCTCAAGCTTGTTGGCTTTACGACCAACACGAAAAGCATAAGTGCGTCTTTTTTCAGAAAGCCCGTTGCTTTTTTCGCTGATGATCGGTTTTACAAGTATTTCTGCAGATTTCATCTGTACTAATTTGAAAATTTTGGAATTTGAAAATTTCCTGCCTGTCGGCAAACAGGGAAAATTCAACCTAATTTATTTTAATTATGCTTCAGCCGTTGCTTCTTCTTCTGAAAAAATCTTAGCTGCGTTTTCGGTTAATACCAGCACATCGCTGTTTACAATATCGTATGTATTCACATCAGCCAGCAATACTCCCAACACCGTTGGAATATTACGAAGGCTCAACTGTACATTCTCATTGTATTCAGGCAATACAAACAAGGTTCTTTTGTTATTCAGCTTCAGGTTTTTCAATACACCTGCAGCTTCTTTTGATTTTGGCTGATCGAGCGTAAAGTCTTCCACCACCACGATCGCGTTTTCCTTTGCCTTATAGGAAAAAGCAGATATTTTAGCCAGATCCTTCACCTTACGGTTCAGCTTTATATCGTAGCTGTGCGGCTTAGGTCCAAATACGGTACCACCACCTTTGTACAACGGGTTACGGATGTTACCCTTACGGGCGCCACCTGTACCTTTCTGGCGATGAAGCTTGCGGCTGGCTCCATGTACTTCGGCACGGGTTTTTACTTTATGTGTTCCCTGGCGCTGCGCTGCTAAAAACTGCTTTACAGAAAGGTAGATCACATGATCATTCGGCTCAATACCAAAAATATCTTCAGGAAGCTCAATAGTGCGACCTGTTTTATTTCCTTCCTTATTTAAAATATCTACTTGCATTGTATAAAATATTTTGCCGGTACACAGTTGACCATGTACCGGCAGTGACTTTATTTTTGAATTAATACAATCGAACCATTATACCCGGGAACCGCTCCGCTTACCAGGATGTAATTCTTTTCAGGGAAAAGTTTTACCACCTTCAGTCCTTTCACCTTTACGCGGTCTGCACCCATACGGCCCGCCATACGCATACCTTTAAATACACGTGAGGCATCGGAAGAGTTACCTATTGAACCCGGAGCTCTCTGGCGGTCGTGCTGACCGTGCGATTGCTCACCCACTCCATGAAAGCCATGACGTTTAACCACGCCCTGGAAGCCTTTGCCTTTTGTAGTGCCTACAACTTCAACTTTGTCGCCTTCAGCGAATATGTCGAGTGTTACAGTTTCTCCAATATTTTTTTCGAGGGAATAATCGCGGAATTCTTTTACAAATTTCTTGGCGGGAGTAGTTGCTTTAGCATAGTGCCCGGCTTCGGCTTTAGTAGTATGTTTTTCATTCTTATCGCCAAAACCAAGTTGAACAGCGTTATAACCGTCTGTTTCTTTTGTTTTTACCTGTGTAACAACACAAGGACCAGCTTCAATAATTGTAACGGCGGTTTGCTTGCCGTCGGCAGGATTGAAGACGCTGGTCATCCCGATTTTTTTTCCAATAATACCTTTCATTGTTATGTATTTATACCCATTTTGGTTAAAGAGACAGACTGGATAATATTATTATCCAATTCTTCAATCCCCGTTTGCCACCGACCTTTTCCCGTATTTCTCCTTGCGAAAGAGGAAGTACCAGTGGTAAACTAACCTCGAAGGGCTAGTTCATATTTAATTCTCAAAACACGACCCCGGGCAACAAGTGCTGTATCCGGATCCGCTTATCCAGCGCTGCTTTTTCTCCTGCCCTGGCAGGAAATTGGCAGATGGAATATATATAAGAACTAAGTTTGCTCCGTTTCCCTTTACCAGGGAAATTACTTACGCTTTGATCTCCACATCCACACCGCTGGGCAGGTCTAATTTGCTCAGCGCGTCAACCGTACGTGAGGAGGATGTATAAATATCCAGTAAACGCTTGTGCGTAGACAACTGGAACTGCTCACGACTCTTTTTGTTAACGTGGGGTGAACGCAACACCGTAAATATCTTTTTTTGTGTAGGTAAAGGAATTGGTCCTGTTACCACAGCGCCGGTACTGCGTACAGTTTTTACGATCTTTTCAGCAGATTTATCTACCAGGTTATGATCGTAGCTCTGTAATTTAATTCTGATTCTTTGAGACATACCGTAAAGTACCCATTTGATTTTGGGAGTGCAAAGGTAGGTGTATGATAATTTATTGCCAAATAGTTAAGAAGAAAATTTAAAATTTTTATAGCGGTCAGCTTTGAGCTTGGGCTATCAGCTTTCGGCTATCCGCATTAAATGACATTACATCCTTAGCTTAAAAATTTTAAATATTTAATTTAATTTGAATGTGTTTAGCATTAAGCCCCATCTGAAACACCCGTTATACAATTCACTATTATCCGGCAAAAATATGCACTTCGAAAAGAACGGGTGATCTTTTTATGTATTCATATTGTTTATCGCCCAGTCATCCAATTTCCAGATTATTCCCCCAATACCTTTTCCAACCAGTCCACAGGCAACTCAAAAGAAGGATTAAAATTTTTACCCGATGCATATTGCAGCAGGCTGCCCTTTAATTGTTTTGCAGCTGGTCGTGCATTTGCATCCGTATCCAGGTCAAGTGCGCAGATCAGCAACTTTCCTTTTCCAACCCTGGTTTCAAAAATAACTCCCAGCCTGTAATTGCGTTCGTAGTTGTCAATCACCTGAACAATCGGTTTAAAATCAACAGGCGTTTCATTTAAAATAATGGATTTAGACCTGTTGACCCTGTCGTTCCATTCATGCGCTTCATGGTCGCCCGCAATAGCATATGAGGCCTGTGCAGTGTATTGTCCCAGCAGGTCAGCCCATTGCCAGTCGCTGTGCTGCTCGGTTGGAAAAGATTGTAATGCAGGATGATACAGATCACACAAAATACTCAGCGTTCCGGGTTGATTAAACAGGCGCATGCTCCAGAAAGCAGGCATAAATGAACCGGGTATAGCACTCCTGCCTTTTATTACAGGCGGGAACAACCGCAGGCTATCCGGCGGTAAAAAAGCAGGCTCAATAGCATACAATCCTTTGGAAGGATCAGAGAATAACAATACATTTTCTCCATTTTTTAATGCGGCTTTGGCAGCTTCATCAAATGCATATACCACTTTTACATTGGCAGGGGCTTCCGGTTGTTTTGCAGGATATACCCATATATTCCAACTGTTAAAAGTGCCTGCGGCCCTGACAGTAACCGTTAGGCGAGACGGAGTGTGAACATCTTTTAAAGAAGCATGTATCTCTCCCAGCGCAGTTAGCTGTCCCTTCATTATTGGTTTGCTGCTGAAATTACCCTTGCCTGTTACCTGATCATGCTCATCCGTTATACTCCATTCCGCAGGCAGCACGATATTATGGTGTGTGTAATTGGACACCTCAGCATGTGCAATAAAATCTTCATCATTGGTATATATCCTTTTCGGCATGCGTAACAAACAAACCACAGGTCCGCAAAAGCGCCGGAATTCCTCCGGGGCAATCAGTCCTTTCGAATCCCAGAAAGCATCCAACCAGCCAATGATAGCCGCTCCCTCGCCCGGGAAATCACGCGCCTCTACTACTTGAAAACCACCGTAAGGAAATGTTCGCAGGCAACCTTCTATCTCATCTTTATACAGCGATACGGCAAACCTGCCGCTCGCCATCGCGAAATCCTTTGCCTGCGAAGCCATATGATGCGCAGCCAATGATTGCTGAAAGCGCTCGTAATTATAAGGTTTAAGATTGCCCGTAAATTTTTTTAACTGATCAAAGTCGGGATAGCTGGACCACTGCCCCACTTCATGCGCAAAGACTGGCAACGGCGATTCTTTATAGTGATCTGTTGTTTTGCTTTTAAATAAGCTCCATCGGTCCCAATCTGTACGTGGCCCTTTCACTCCACGCTGCCCGATTTCCGTACCCCGTTCCGCGTAATCACCATTCGTAATAGTGTCCCCATTCTGGCAACGATACAACATCCTGTTGTCTATTCTTTTTCCTGCATGTACCAGTGCTTCAAAAGGCCCAGGGCTTTCGTTGCCCATTGCCATAAAAGCGAAAGAAGGGTGATTGCCATACGCGGTAAGAATGCGCTGCAATTCATCAAACAAAAATTGATCGCGTTGGGGATGCTCGCCAAACACCGGCGCATCAATAGACCAGAAAGGGAGCTCTACCTGCAGGTATATGCCTGTTTCATCCGCCGCCCGGAATGCCGCTTCCGGCGGGCACCACGAGTTGAAGCGCATAAAGTTGAACCCGTACGATTTACAGATGTGCATCACACGCAACCATGCCTCTTTATCCATGGGAGGATATCCCGTTGCAGGATACACACATTCGTTCACAGGACCGCGCATCAATACAGCCTGGCCATTTACAATAAACTGCCCATTGCCGGTGGTCAATTTGCGAATGCCATAAGCCACCGTTTGTGCATGTTGATATTTTTTTGATTGCAGGGTAACCGTTGCCGTATGCATAGTTGCAGAAAATTCATCCCACGCCCCGGTTGCAGGTTTAAACGGGATATCCTTTGTTGTTCCTGCAATTGGAATAACCAACCTTTTACCCTGCAGGATCACCTGCTGCGGCTCACCTGTAACATTACCAACACTTACCTGCAAATGATCAGGATATACCTGCACATCGCGGATCCATACCGGGTCGGTGGCCTGCAGTTCCATGCGCCCGATGATACCGTTCCAGTTTCCCTGCGTATCGTCTGTAATAGCAAATCCCCAGGTGCCGATTGGAATGGCGCCATAGGTATTATCAATGCATATTGTTATTGTATGTTCACCCGGCTGCAGCAAACCGGCCTGGTATATGTGCGGTGTTGACAAACTATTCTGCGTACCCAACGGTAAATTATCTATCCATACCGAAGAGACCCAATGGCATCTTTCCAAAAAAAGCACGATCCTTTTTTCTTTCCACGACGGAGGTATGGTTATGCTCCGCTGGTACCAGGCTTTGCCTTCATATATAACAGCCCTGGTTAGCCGATGTGGATCTTTCACCGCGGCTTGTATTCCAAATCCTTTTTCCTCGCAGGAAGCGGGTAGTACAATCCTGTACGGGAGCGCCGTATCAAACCATCTTTCTTCCAAACCCTTATTGGCAGTATCAAGCCGGAAACGCCATTCACCGGCAAGATTTAGCGCCTGCGCCTTTACAGCAGTTGGCGCTATCATTACCAATAAAATCACCAGGAACCTGTCAACTAATTTCTTCATGACCGGATGGTTTACAACAAAAGTGTGTGAATTATAAAAATGAAGATAAGATGTTTTGAAAAGGCTTGTTGCGCTATTAAAAGAAATATTGGCCGTTTTCCGGAAGACTTCATGTTTCAATTAACTGAAACAGAATGGGATAACTTGAGGTCACAAATTGTGACCTCAAGTTGGGGAGGCAGAAGATACCTGCCTTACGCTTTTACAGAACATGGCGTTACCATGCTTGCCAGTATATTAAAAAGTGAGAAGGCAGTACAAATGAATATTGCGGTAGTGCGGGCATTTATTGCGCTCAGGGAAGCCGCGATTCAGTATAAAGAATTGAACAGGAAACTGGCCGAAATAGAGCAGACCACTCAAAAGCATTTTAAAGATATTTACCAGGCGCTCAATTACCTGCTCGACAAAAAGCAAAAAGAGGAAGATTTCAGTAAGCGGGAAAGAATCGGGTTTAAGAAATAGCTAAGAGCTATGGCTATCAGCGGTCAGCAGCTAGCTATCAGCAGTCAGCCATCAGCCATGAGCTGTCAGCTAAGGTTCTTATTTTTCTCAATATAATTTAAAAGCTCCGAACCATTACTCCTACTTTCTCTTTCTCCATACATAATAACAGCATTGCTTAATTTTGGTTAATAACCAACTTAATAAAAAAACAGCCTGGCATAGCCAGGCCGTTACTTATGGTAATTACATCAGTAAATTATTATAGCATTATTTTACACCGTTGCCGGATACTCCATTAGTACCAAGACTTTTTTGTACCAGGTGGCTTGTATCTGCCGGATCATTTTTGTTTTCTTTGTATACCGGAGCATCAGTATAATGCTGCTCTGGTATTATACTTTGTCTCTCACCGGTTAAGAACCCTACTCTCAAAAACGAAGATTCATGCCTCCTCGTTATTTCCTGGAGCCGTTGGGCGGCCCTGTATGCATTTATTTTTCCAAACTCATAATCGTTTTTCAATTCCTGCAATTCTATTTTGTACATAATACCGGATGACGACCTCCTGGCGAAGTCAAAGGTTTTGTCTAACAGCACTACTAACCCCGGAATACCTGCTATGATCGCCAACCAGATATTATTTACAAAAATTTGCTGCCCTGAAGCTACCATAATGGCCGAAGCAAAGCTCGCGATAATGGAAACCCATAATATAATATGAGCCAGACCGGAATCCCTGGCAATGTTCTTTACGCGTTTTTTTAACTCTTTCTCGATCTCCAATTCGAGCGCCTGGGTGGCTTTATTTGTGTCCATAGAAACTATATTTATTGCTTGTGAAATTTTTTTAGATAACATTTGGAATGCAATTTTTACCGGGCTCCATACCTTTTCCGGCAGTTAAGTAATTATTTAGTTCCAATAGTTTTTTGTAGGTAATGGGTTCGGGTACTCAGAAGAATATTCAGATTGGAGACGATAAAAGTAAAAAGTTCCTGCAATAAAAAAGAAGCTTACCATCATTTTTTAGCAGGTATGCATCCCTTTTGCACCGGAAATTACCAATTGATAACGCTTTGCAATTAAATAGAATAGTATTTCAGCTTTGAGGTTCCAAACCGGTACCTCAAAGCAGGGCGTTACATATCATTCTATTGATTTGTTCCTTTTGCTTTGTTGTATTCATCCAGGCACTCGCGAAGTGGTTTACCTTTGTTATAAATACAATCGCAAAACTCTTCGCAGGCTCGGGGGTTACTGTTGCCGGAACATCCATTTGCGCATTCCTCCGGAGAATTACCAGGACGAATGTTATACAAATGCAGGTTTATAACTATTACTGCTGCTATCGTAGCAACAACAAACCCGAAAAACAGGAACGGGAATTTGTTACTCAACGTTTTTTCCCTTGCTGAGCAGCCATTCTCTTTCACTTGTTTGGAGGATACAATATATTTTATACAATATTTTATACGATCGTAGTCCCAGCACAATAAATACAAATTGGCCAGCAACATAAATGTTGTGGCACGAGTACCTTCGAACCGGACAGCATAAGTCAGGATACAAATATTCAGGATAACAGGAAAATACATCAGTGCACCAAGAAGTGCCGTTCTCGGAATGAGTAACAAAAGCGCAATTATCAACTGCGAAATGCCGATAAATGTGTAGTAGTATTCCGTATAGTACAGCGCTTCAAAATAACGCCCCAGCGGATGATTAACGGATAAGCCGCTGGCGAACCGCTCTCCCCTTATTTTTACAATCCCGGATATAATAAAAGCGATGGATAATGTGATACGACAGAAAACGGCAAAGTAATGATACCATTTGTTTCCTTTTGCTTCATCATATACATGGCTGAACCAGCTTGCTATATTCATAAAATAAAAGCACTTTGAATTACAAAGTAAATTCAAATCAATTACATTTCAAAGCACACAGAAAATATTTTTCGAGCCGGGGGTTTACATTTCAAACCCAAGAGTACCACGATCTTTTAACTTTCTTCAAACCTATAAAAGTAAAATATAATATAGCGGCAAATTGATCATCCCTGACCGGAAGCAACCGGTCAGGGATATTACATTATATCAATGCGGTAACCTGTTCCTTATCAGCCCATATACCCAGGTACCGGCAACAGCGCTCAAAAGTGTTACTATAGTAACGGTTGCCCCTGTACCAATTTGTGCAAACAACGGGCCGGGACAGGCACCGGTTATGGCCCAACCCACTCCAAAAATCAACCCGCCATATATAACGCCTTTGTTCATTGGTTTAGGTTCCGGTTGAATGGCCTCCCCTTCAACCGACCTGGCTTTGAATTTTTTGATCAGCCATACGCTCAGCATGCCCACCGCTACCGCCGAACCTATCACTCCATACATGTGGAAACTCTCCAGTTTGAACATTTCCCGTATCCTGAACCAGGAAATGATCTCGGCTTTTACCAGCAGGATCCCGAAGAATATTCCCGCCGGCAGGTATTTTATATTAGACGCCAGCGGTTTATCGAAACTGCTTTTTGAAGTAATGACCGCATTCGCAGATCGTATTTCTGAATCTGTATCAGGTATTTGTTTAACAAATGAGGTATTAGCGGTATTTATAGAAGACGACATAAGATTATATAAGATTATAGTTGTAATATCCAGGGAAGAATGAGCCAGGTGGTAATAAAACCGCCCGCCATAAAACAACAGGTTGCTATCAACGAGGGCAATTGTAAATTACTCAGCCCCATGATAGCATGACCGCTGGTACATCCACCGGCATACCGGGTGCCAAACCCAACCAGGAAACCACCAACAATCATCATGATAATTCCCCTTGCCGTAAAAAGAGTTTCCCACGAAAAAATATCTTTAGGAACCATACTGCTGTAATCGGTAATGCCATAACCCGCCAGTTCAGTAGAAAGCTCAGCGCTTACTTTCACGGGCTGCGGATCTGCCAGCAACTGCCCGGCTATAATACCTCCCAGCAATATGCCACTCACAAAAAACAGGTTCCACACTTCCTTTTTCCAGTCGTACTGAAAAAAAGGGATCTTTGAAGGCATACACGCAGCGCATATGTGCCGCAGTGAGGACGATATACCAAACGATTTGTTTCCTAATAACAGAAGAAGCGGTACGGTTAACCCTATCAGCGGCCCCGCCACATACCAGGGCCAGGGTTGTTTTAACCAATCTAACATATTGTAAAAATTAGAGCATGTAATTTATCAAAATTTAATGAGAGCCTGCACCTGCTCAAAAAGTTATCAACGGTAGTAAAACAGGCTGATAATAACAGTAAATTTACCGGCTTTTTAAAAGATCCTGTTATGATAGCAACGGAATTGCAAACCACTTACTACGATTCGCCTGTAGGATGGCTGGAAATAAAAGCGGACGATGAGGGGATTCATGCCATTCTTTTTGTAAATGCCTGGAAGGGGCCTAAACTGGATACGGAGCAGCTTCCGGGAGCTGTTTCGGGCAATGTTCATATCAATGCATGTATACTACAATTGAAAGAATATTTTGAAGGTATACGAAAAGATTTTGATTTTCCTTTCAGCCAGCAGGGAACTGCTTTCCAGCAAAAAGTGTGGGGCGCATTGCTGGATATTCCTTACGGCAAAACAATTTCATATATGGAATTATCAAAGCGCATTGGAGACGTCAAAGCCATCAGGGCCGTGGGAACCACCAATGGCAAAAACCAGATCAGCATTGTAGTGCCCTGCCACCGTGTTATCGGCGCCAATGGAAGCCTTGTAGGTTATGGCGGCGACCTCTGGCGCAAAAAATGGCTGCTCGACCATGAAGCAAAATTCGGCAGCGGCGTTCAAACACTGGGGGGATGGTGAGGGAGCTGTCGGCTTTCGGCTGTCAGCTATCAGCAGTCAGCTTTCGGTGTCATGTACGCTTTTAATAACAATAGAAAGAAAATTAAAAAATTTTAACTGGTTGCCACGGCTGATAGCTCGTGGCTGATAGCTGATAGCAAAATTATTTAAATGGCATCTTCCAAACAAGGGAGCTTTAACCAGTATGATGAGCGCAACTACAATAGTAGGGCCGCTGTTAATGACAAATCTTTTTGCTTACTTTACAAAGAAAAATGCTCCGGTATATTTTCCGGGAGCTCCGTTTTTGCTGGGCGCATTGCTGATGCTGGTAAGTACTATACTGGCTTACAGGATGTTCAAAACAGAAAAATCAATAGCCAATTCCTGAAACCACGCTGCACGGCAATGAGTATATACGTGTTTGAAACAGCTCTTTAGTACAACATTTTTTATCAATAAAAAGGATTAAACCGACAGATAAATTTACTGATTATGAAACCCATCGTTCAGATATCGCTCGATCTTACCAATATTGACGAAGCTCTTGAAACGGCTGCCCTTGCCATGCGCGCGGGTGTAGACTGGCTGGAAGCCGGCACTCCCCTTATACTTGCAGAAGGATTACACGGTGTAAAAAAATTACGCGAAGCATTTCCCGGGGTACCTATTGTAGCAGACCTTAAAACCATGGACGGCGGTTACCTGGAAGCAGAAATGATGGCGAAAGCGGGCGCCACTCATGTAGTAGTAATGGCCCGGGCGCACGAAGAAACCATCAAATGTGTAGTGAATGCCGGACGCGATTTCGGCGCCAAAGTAATGGGCGATAACCTGGGCTGCCCGGATATGGTAGCAGCCGCCAAATGGCTGGAAGACCTGGGTTGCGATTACGTGATTCACCATATTGGTTACGACGAAAGACGGGGCATAGCAGCACAGGGCAAACGCATGCCCAGTCCGCTCGACCAGTTAAAGGAAGTTGTAAATGCAGTAAAGATACCTGTGCAGGCGGTAGGGGGATTAACGCTGGAGCAAGCCATCCGCTGCCCGGAGTATGGAGCTCCTTTGGTAGTTTTGGGCGCCCCTCTTACCATAGATGCCGATGCATTTAAAACCGCCGATGGCGACCTGGAAAGCTCCCTGAGGCTTATTTGTGAGAAGATACATGCGTACGACATTTAATTATTTGAAATTTGAGATTTGAGATGCTTTGGTTGATTAAGCGGTCAAATTATAGCATATCAAATCTTAAATATCAAATTTCAAATACACCATTTCAAATACCAAATTTCAAATCAAATGAAATCAGCAGCGGTTGTAAATTATGCTCCTGAAAAAGGATCGGTAGAAATAAGGGAAATAGAAAAACCTCAGATAGGCGATGAAGATGTATTGCTGGAAGTTGCCAATGTTGGCGTATGTGGCAGCGACCTGCATCAGTGGACTGCCGACCATAGCTGGCCGGTTAACTATCCTGTTGTACTAGGTCATGAATTTGGCGGACATATAGCTGTGCTGGGCAGCCGCGTTACCGGCTGGAAAGAAGGAGACAGAGTGGTGAGTGAAACGGCAGCGGTTATAGACCCTAACAGCCCGATGACAAGAAGCGGCTTGTACAACTTAGATCCTAACCGGAAAGGATTTGGCTATGGCGTGAACGGTGCTATGACAAAATATGTGCGCGTGCCTGCAAGATGCCTGCACAGGGTACCGGACCAGTTGGCATTTGAGCAGGCTTGCCTAACAGAACCCTGTTGTGTAGCCTATAATGCAGTGATTGAAAATACCCGTCTGAAACCAGGCGACAGAGTAATAGTATTAGGTCCCGGAACAATAGGTATACTTTGCGCGGCAATGGCAAGGCTGTGCGGCGCAGAGGTGGCTATAGTGGGCCTGGAAGCAGATCGCCACCGCCTTGATATAGCAAAGCAATATGGCTGCGAAACTATTATTGGTGACGCAATGCCATGGGCTACTAACAGAGACGGTATGGGGGCTGATTGTGTAATTGATGCCGCCGGTGCAAGCATCACTTTAAAAATGGCGCTGCAACTGGTTCGCCCCAAGGGAACAATTTCGAAAGTGGGCTGGGGTCCTCAGCCGCTGAATTTCTCGCTTGATCCGCTGGTGCAGAAAAACGTGACCCTGCAGGGAAGCTTCAGTCATAACTGGCCTATCTGGGAACGCGTGATCGCCTTACTGGCGAGTGGACAACTGGATGTAAAACCGATCATCGGCGGTGTGTGGCCCGTAACAGAATGGCACGAAGCGTTTGAAAAAATGCATAAAGGCGAAGTAGTGAAAAGTGTGTTGAAACCAGTATAAAATATTTGAAATTTGATATTTGATATTTTGCAATCAATATCAAATCAGGAATAAATCTCAAATTTCAAATCTCAAATCAACTCAATGCGATTAGCGAACAAAGTCATCATCATAACCGGCAGTTGTACGGGCATTGGGAAAGCCATTGCGATCCGCTGCGTGGCAGAAGGAGCAAGGGTAATAGTACATGGACTTGAAAAAGAATGGGGAGAAGAAGTAGTGGCTTCGCTGGGGCAACAGAACGCAGTGCTTCACATAGAAGATATCACCCATGAAGGAACTGTACAACGGCTGGTTGATCTGGCGATCAGCACTTTCGGGAAGCTGGATGCCGTGGTGAACAATGCAGCGGTTGTCACTTCCTCTAACATACACACGACAGATACTGCTTTATTACGGAAAGTAATAGAGGTAAATACGGTAGCTCCCTTTGCTTTGATCAAAGCTGCGCTCCCCCATCTGCACCAGCAAAAAGGATCTGTCCTGAATATAGGTTCAGTCAATGCATTCAGCGGCGAACCCAACCTGTTTGCATACAGTGTATCGAAAGGCGCGCTCATGACCATGACTCAAAATCTCGGAGACACTCTTTTCCGTGAAGAAGGAGTAAGAGTAAACCAGATCAATCCCGGCTGGGTATTAACGGAAAACGAAGCCATCCGCAAACGGCAGCATGGCCTTGCCGACGATTGGTACAAAGACCTGCCCAATGTGTATGCACCTGCCGGCAGGATCATTTGGCCTGCAGAAATTGCAGCGGCGGCTATTTATTGGTTATCCGACGAATCGGGGCCTATCAGCGGGCAGATAATGACACTTGAACAATATCCTTTTATTGGCCGTAATCCGCCTAAGGATACCAGCACTATACCAACGAAAAAATAATACCGTAAAACATTTTACCACACAGATGCATAGAAATGATAAAGGCGCATAGTTTCCTGTTAAGAAAAGATAGCTTTTGTATGCCCGCCTACATCATATAGTTCCTAAGTGCTCCTATTCACCCCTATCATCCAGGATAAAACCAGGCAGAGGAGACGCTTATCTACTTTCCGCAACAGCGCCTTCTCTTTTTTCAAGTGCCAGTAATACTACAGCGCTCAATATCAATAAAGTTCCCGCCCAGTCGTAGCCGTCAAAAGGAACTTTTAACCATAGTACCGCAAAAAGAGTGGCAGACAATGGTTCTACAGAAGTGAGCAAACTGGCTTTGGTGGCGCCTATATATTGCACGCTCACCAGGTAAGCGTAAAATGCAAACAGGGTAGCCGGTAAAACAATAAAAGCAATCATGGCTATACTCTCAGCATCCCATATACCCGGCACATCCAGCGGACTGTGAATAAAACAGAATACAATACCTCCTAAAAACATTCCCCATCCGACAATCACCGCCGACTGAAAACGCTCTAATAATTGTAAAGGATACAAAGTATAAAAGGCAAGCGTACACGCTGAAGCCATTCCCCAAAAAAAAGCTGTGCCCGATACGGAAAGACTATTCAGGCTGCCATGTGTTACCAGCAAAAAAGTACCGGCTATGGCAAGTATGATAGCCAGTGCTTCAAGCGCGGCAGGCATTTTTTTATACCGAGCTGCCAGGTAAGCGGCTATCATTGCCGGCCCAATGTATTGCAATACGGTGGCGGTTGCCGCATTGGAAGCATAAATGGCTGCGAAATAAGTATACTGAACAGCCGCCATACCGGCAGTACTGAATATTACCAGTTGCAGAACCTCCCTCCTGCTTTTCCATACCTGCCATATATCCTGCTTTTTAAATGCCGCTATTACCAGTAAGATAAGCCCTGCCATAAACAACCTTATTGTAACCAGCCATTCCGGGTTAAAGGATTTCCGCTCAAACAGGTACTGGCAAAAGGCGCCCGATATCCCCCAGAAAACAGCAGGTATAACAGCCAGCAAATACCCCCGCGTAGTTTTATTCAATTGAAAAAATTATAAGCTGCAATATTACTTAGTCTTTTATCAATCATATATCGAAAGCCCGGTAATTTTTAAATACCCCGTACAACCGCGGTTACCTATCTTTACCTGATGCTAGAAATACCTGTTACAGCGAGAGTACCCGAAGCCCGGGAAATGGATCACAGGCCAGACATAGAAGAGCTATTGCTGAAAAGAAAAAGGGCTTTGATCGTGGAAGGATATAAGCTAACGCCATATAATAATCCAAAGATCCCATACCGCTTCCAGGCAGAGATCAATATTAATAATTCAAGGCTGTGGGATCTTATAACGGAACTGGCTACCCTGTTGCCCCCGGAAATTGTACTGGAATATTCACTGGATAATGAAGCGACCTATGCCACAGAACAGGTTTCAAGAACAGGAGTATTGCAAACACTCAGCAGGTTTGAAAGGGAACTCACCCAGGATTGCACCCTGGCATTTACCCTGGCATCTCATACCGCGCAGGGCTTAACAGAGATCATTATTACTTCTTCAAAATACATTCGCTTTTCGGGCAACGATACGAATCCGTTTTCAGCTATCATGAAAAATTTTTCATTGCGCGAAATACCGGCACTCGCTTTCATTGATGAATACCCTCAAATAGTTGAGCCGCTGAAAAAGTTTATCCCCTCCTCAAGGAGGCCCGAAGATGTAATATGGTCGTTAAACAGGGCATTTAATATTGAATCCTGAAAAATTAACCGATCCGTCTTATTGATCTTTTACTAACCGGATCCCGGTTTGGGTAAAAACAATTTTCTTTTGCTTATACAGGCCACCTGTGGTCATTTTAAACACTTTTTTACTCATCCCGAAAAAATCATAAATGTCTTCGGGCGCCGACTTATCGTTATAAGGTAAATAACCATTGTTTTCTTCCAGCAGCTTCAATACCTTTTCTGCTTCATCGCTTACCTTTTCGTAACCAGGTTTGCCTGCAACTACATCTATTTTATGATCTTCGGCAATGGTTTTTACAAAGCCTTGTAGCCGGTCTCCTGTCTCCAGGTTGCGGAATACTTCATTAAAATGAATAACACCGGTATGCCTGTTATTGATAATGACCACATAACCAATATCGCTGCGCCGGTATACTACCAGGTCAACCAGCTCCATTTCCTTAACAGTAAGTATCTCATTGCTTAAAAAAGCATCAATCTTTTCCGTTGCCGCCACCCTGCCTGTTTGTTCATCGAGGTATATTTTTACAAGATATTTTTCCCCCGCATACATGCCTGATCGCTGTTTCGATTTTGGCACAAAAATATCTTTCATCAATCCCCAATCAAGGAAAGCCCCCTGCGGCGTAACGGATACCGCTTCCAGCATCACTATATCACCCAAAACAGCCTTAGGCTGCTGCGTAGTAGCGATCTGCCTTCCTTCGGAGTCGTGGTGCACAAAAACCCTTATTTCATCTCCCCGCTTCAACCCCTTCGGCACAAACCTGTTGGGCAATAAAATTCCCTCATCCCCATCGTCCAGGTATGCCCCGGGCTCCACCAATCGCAATACTTTCAATGTGTGATATAATCCAGCCTGTACCATAAATGGTAAAGATATACTATTACCGCACTACCCTGATCAACAATACAGTTGTTGATCCAATAACCTTGCCTGCTGCCTGTATTTAACCGGCAGCAATAGCGATCTTATCATTTCATCCATCTTTATTTTCCGGCTCCATTTATAGCATTGCAGCAGCGCGTTTAAGATCAATGAGGGCTCCAGGTTCAGCAGATGTTTTACACGAGGTGGCGTTACCAGGTACTGCACATGTATCAGCACATAATAACGCAAAAAACCAAGATGTTTCCGGTATTGCGCATACAGGTCGGCAGTATAACCGCTGGCAACCAGGCTATTCTCCAGTTGGGCGCCCCGCATTTGTTTCCAGGCATTATACCCTATCGGCAATAAAGTAATGCCCATCCTTCTTCCCACTCTCGTAAATACATTTACCACCTCTTCCTTTTCAATGTCTGTCAGTTTCCTTTCCAGCAATTCAAACGCCGATATAGAATAATGTACCAGCATAAAAAGCACATCCCGGTAAGCGTCCTGCGGTATTAACTGCCCGCGTTTTGATTCTACAGCCGCGTGTATTTGGTTGATCCTGTCAATAGCGCCCACGGCTTCGGGGGTGCCGGAAAAAACAATCTGCTTTGCATAACTTACGGTAGTGAATAAACGCCCTATTGGATCGGCGGGAAGTTTCCCGGTAAAATACAGCCAGTCTACCGACTTATTTAACGCGAATTCCGCTGCCGCGCCAGCAAAAATAAAAAGCACCGTATCCGGTTTTCCCCATATGGTCCTTACGACCGAATCTTTCGCAACAAAAAATTCCATATACTACATTTTATTATAAATTTTTTATACTGCCTGTTTCAATAAAATACTGCACCTGTTGTGTAAGCTCACCATCATTCGCAGCCGTAATATTTACCAACGCGTAAGGCTTACTTCCTTTCAGCATTTCCCATCGCCAGTTCCATTGCTCAATGGTATATTTATCTCCATTATCGTACCACCATGCGGTATACAGCTTTTCATCGCCTTTGGTTAATACACCTGCATACACTTTCCTGCCGGCTATATAAGCGGTATGAACTTTCGTAAACGCATACCCGCTCCCCGACCAGCAAATCATAGGATGATGATCGCTCGAATAAAACCCGGCTATCGGCTTTATATAGATCAATGAATGGCTGTTTTCCATTTTAGTGATGTTATTGCGCAGGGTGGATAGGGTATACCCCGCTGTATTTTTAAATACCAGGCCGGCAGCTTTATTTTGTGAACGATCAGATACCGCAATGGCTGCCACTAAGCAGAAAGCTGCCACAACCGCGTGCATCCATAAGCCGGCGCTATATTTATTTTCTCCACATTTTTCCTGCTTCGTGTTGGCCTCCTCTCCAAAGCGTTTTATCATCCAGCCCGAAAGTACCAGCACCGGCACGATAACATACAACATAAAGCACAGCAATCCGGCCACATCGTGCATAATGGTACCCGGTAATATTTTATAGTAAACGAGAATAAATATCCTGCACAGGTTGCACACTATATTACAGACTACGATGCATATAAGATAAGCAACCAGCCAGCCTGCCCGGAGGGTACGTGCATATTTCTTTTGTTGCAACGCTACTATCATCACTCCCGAAAGCAATGATGTAATAAGCATATACAAGCCCATACACGCAGGATCAACAGAAAACTCATTGCCATTATATATGATAATATTTCCTTCCGCCACAGCGTTGGCACCGGTAAAAGAAAGCAGCGCGCTTACCTGGTTGGTTAGTGAGAGCCTGATGGGAAAGCTGAAAACGCTCATCAGATACCTGCACAGCGGTGAAACCAGGATTATGACCAGCAGGCTGAGCACGCTCATTTTTCCTACATATGTTTCCGCCACAAAAAATACTGCCAGCAAAACCGTAGCATACAACATGGTTTTTACAGGCAAAAAAACAGTTCCAACCGCCATTCCTGCTGCTGCCGCCGCAAACCGCCATCCACCCTTTTTATTACCGCGCGCAGAAGAAGCAACGATTAATAACGTCAGCATACCTAACTGGAAATCCGTGGAAGTCCTGTTTATGTAGTCGCCCAGTTGCCAGCAGCATATCGCCATATAACCCAGCAAAAAAAATACGGCGCTCCATTGTACCCTTACAGGCTTTAAGGCTGCAGACATCATACATTATCGGTTGAGGGATCGAAAGAGCGGTAGCGGACATATAACAGCAACAATACTGCTATAATGATCATTGCCCATTCATGGGGTTCGGGAACGGCGCCTTTAGATGCCAGGGAAGCATTTTTAAGACTGTCTTTACTGGCTTTAATATCAAAACGGTCATAATCCCGTTGCGACTCCAGCACTACCAGGCTTGACACCGGCGATACGACATATGCCTGCTCCGCTTCGGCTATGGCATCCTGTTCCACATCAGCCCCGGACAAGATTGCAGCGCCATGCTTTTTAAGAATGCTGTTGTATACGAACAATCGCATCAAATGATCGGGAGCAACGGACTCCTGTTTGCCTTCCACCTGCCGGATGATCATATCCGCCGTATCCAGTACTACCTCGTTATCCCTTCCGTAGCCAACAGGATAGCGATGCGTATGCAGCAATTCTTCCAAAAGAACAACATCTCCCTGCGCGTAGTTGAACGACTGCACTTCTTTTAATGACTGCAGGTAGGGGGAAAGCGAGGTTCCTATATTGAACAGATGAACCTTTTGCCGCCCGGAGATATACGCTTTAGTGAGTTGCCCGAATTCCGTATTCTTTATGTCTTCCAGTAAAGGAGATGAGATATCGCTTTTGGTAATAACCAGCGCCGATGCGGGATCATGGATCTTTGAAAATGGGAACAGGCTAAAGCTATTACTACGCAACGCGTCGAAGAGCCGGTCGGCATTCTGTTCGGTCAGCGCCTGCAGTTCACCCTTCTCATCCACAACAAATATATTTTTCCGTTTTACCGCGCTGTATACTTTGCTGCACTCTTTTGGCAACCAGGAGGCGTTTATATCCAGGTAAACGTTCTTTATATCCACCGGTTCTTTTTCATGACCGTTGGTAAAAGCCCTGTAATGATTACCGTTAAAAGAAAATACAGCGGTGTTAACGGGCGCTTTGTCTATAGCAATATACCAGCCGGCATTAAACCTTCCCTTCCTTGTAAAAACAGTTTCACTTTCGGGATCAAAAGCAGCGGAAGTTTGCATATTTACCGGCTTTTGCATAAACCTGATCTTCGTCTCTTCTTTAGCGGTTGCCGCCGAAGGCCCATCGAAATATACGGGTTGGTACAGCAACCGGTTGTTCAATAACCGGAGCGGGCTCGTTATTCCTATTTTGAACTCCCGGTATTTTCCCTTATCAACCGGGAATACCCGCACGATAACACGGTTTCCCTCCTGCCAGTGCACCACCGAAGGATCTCTTACCTCCCTGCCTACAATGGTCTTATATGCATTGTCTGCCTTTGAACGAGTGGTAAGTATTCCTTTTTCTTCAACGCCATTGATCCATAACGATAATGAAGTTACCACGCTGCCTTCGGGCATATGAAAAGTATAGATCGCCTCCTGCACGTTGTTCCGCCAGTTGTTTGCTTCGTTATTATTTTCTACTTTAATTTTTAGTTCGGAATACGCTATCCTGAACTGCGGCCATACCTCAACGTTATTATTTATAAAGCGGGTAACCAGGTTTTCCCCGGTCCAAAGCCTTTCTTCGGCCTGGTGCCGCGAATCGTACAATGATTTCAGGATATTGATCCTGTCGCTTGCAGAGAGATCTGTTTTTCCGGCGATCAAAGAAGCGATCAATACCAGCGGATCGTGCTTTACCTGCTCATCAAAACTGCGGGAGGGCATCCTCCAGAATATATCTCCCAACAGGTCATCCGCGTTATCAGGCACATCATACACCAGTCCGGCCTTGCATATCCGGTTTTCTATAAACCCGGGCTTCATTTTTTGCGCGGCGCTCACCCATGCAGGCAGATCACCACTACCTACAGCCATCGCTTTATTGATCCTGTGTACCCGGATGCCCCATGCAGTTACAAACAGGGCAACACATAATACGCTTACCACAATACCGGCACGAAACCAGACCAGGTATTGCTTTGAAAGTGCTTTTATCTTCCTGAAAAAAACAAGCGTATAAATACACAGCAACAACGGAACAAACACATGCAGCGATATTCCCAGAAACAAGGATGCAATAACTCCGATCAAATAAGTGGGAAAAAGATACAAGGAGAGATAAATGAAAGTAACCAATGCTACTCCCCCGATAAAACAGCACAGGTATTGAAACCATCCCGGCAGGAGGTCAAAAAGATACAATAGCAGGTAATTCACACCCACTATCAGCAGCAATACCGTGAACCAGTCAGCGGAAGGTTCAAAAATGGAGATCTCCCGGTTAAGCGCATACGCGCTCACCAGGAACAGCAGCAGGAATACAAACACAGGCTGCAGCCCTTCCCTTCCTTTCCGTAACCTGCCCGAGAACAATAGTATAAAAAAGTAGAGACCTGTTATTGAAAAATGAACAACAAAAAAGCCGTTGCCCACAGGCTGATGAAAAAAAGGAACACAAAACAATACAAAGGAAATGGCAAGCAACACCAGTCCTCCGATATAAAGACCATCGGTTTGTTTTTGAATGTCAGTTTGCATGATTCATTTTTAAGGGTGAAACAAAATATTAGCAGGTGTAATAAATAAGACCGGTCCTTTTTGCTTTTTTTGAGCCTGATAACTTCTTCCATCATCACATTATTTAAAAGTACTTTGAATTACAAAGTATTTATTTAAAAAATTAGTCCCTTATAGGAACATAAAAGCACTTTGAGTTACAAAGTAACTTCAGAAAACTGATCTCTCCAAACTTTTTTTTGTCGCTTCAATTTTTTTTGTTTTATATCAAACGTTTATACCTGCGGGATGCCAATGGCAGATTATTCAGTTTGATGTTTATTAATTAGGATACTTACAAATCAGAACGCTGCGACAAACAAATACAACATATCACGGCTCAATGATTGTCCCCCAATTGCTAACTTATAATGGCAAGTAAAAGAAACAGGAACGACTATTGGAGATAGGGCCTGACTGGATATCGCCCCGTCGGTAATAAATGCCAATGCGCCCGCTTCCACTGCCTATCTCGTATTCCTGCACCGTAATGGTAGTGAGAAGAAAGTTTTATACTACCCCTTAACTTTTATCTATGAGGGAGACATAGTGGTGAAGGAAAAAAGATATTCTTACTTTTGGATCGCACCATTCCGGGGAAGAAATAAAATAAAAAATAATACGAATACACTATCAGTTATTAATTTGCTAACTATTACATCAAAATCTTTATTGGCATTATTTAAAAATTTCATAAAAATGATATCTATGAAAAAAATTAGACCCAATAAAATTATTGTTAAAGCAATCCCAAGTTTTTCTCTATTTAAAAGTACTATGCCAGCCAGAACATAAAGAATCGCAACTGGCATTACAAAAGCTGAAACAAATACGATACTTGAAGGAAAATACTTTACAATTCCGGCCAATATAAACCATACAGTTTTATCCGTATTTATTAAGTTCCACCACATAAAATAGAAGAAACTAAAGGCCATGGATAAAGCAATAAGTAAAAAAAATACCCTAGTTTTCATATCCTACAGTTAAAAGGTCGGAACAAGAAGCCTTAATGGACTAACTGGTAAGCTGTGTGTTTTTTATATGACAGCTGATCATATTGCATTATATTAAGTATCTGACCAGATCCTCCACCTATAATTACTCCTGTAGCCGAGGGAAAGATACCAACTCCTAAAGAAATATTTAAATTTTGCTGCCGTTGTTGGTGTTAAGCGCAGATTTGTGCCAGAGCTTCACCAACAACGATTACTCCAAACGTTATATTAATTCAACTCCTGCCTAACATCCTGTTGTTGGTACGCCGCCCACATTAGCTACACTGCATACCAACAACTGTGAAAAATCTGGAATCGGATTACATCAATCGCCTGACATCACAACCATTCCTGCCATTTTCAAAACGCCTTAGTTGCCCTAATGATTTACTCACAATGACGGACTTTTGGCAAGCCCGGCAAAGGAGTACAAGCAATTTGGATATACTATCAAAGCTGTTGCCATAAAGTTTGTAGAATATATTACTCGTAACCTGCATTTCCATGCCCTCTTCTTACAGGCTTTGTTGAATTTTCAAAGCTATTTTGGCTTTGGTACGTTTTTTTAAAATCTCTAACACTAAACTAAAAGCTATTGTTAGCAAACAATTTTTTATCGAAAACTTACAATTTACAATTATGAAAACAAATGAAAAAAATGTAGAAGTGCTGAACGATCTGATCAAAATTAACAACGACAGGGTTGCAGGCTACGAAAAAGCGATCAACCAGATAGAGGCGATTGACGCTGACTTACGCAGTATTTTCAACAGCATGGCTTCCGAAAGCCGTACTTATGCCAATGAACTGAGCCGGTATATAAACCAGGAGGGTGAGACTGCTACAGACAGTACTACGGTAAGCGGCAAAATATACCGTGCGTGGATGGATGTAAAAGCCACTTTTAGCGGAAACGACAGAAAATCAGTGCTGGAAGCATGTGAATATGGAGAAGACGCCGCGCAGAAAGCATACAAATCGGCGTTGGAGTCAGATTCAGACAATCGCCTGTCTGCCGACGTACGGCATGTGATAACAGAACAAAAAAATAAGCTGCGTAAATCTCACGACCGGATAAAAGCCCTGAGAGATGCTCAACCTGCTTAAAGCAGGCGATATGGGGAGATGATATAAAAGTACCATCTCCTCTTTTTTCTTTTACCTCTAAACAATAAATGTATGATACGAAATGCCAGCACAGAAGACATGAAAACAATGACGTTTTGCCTGAATAAGCTCGTAAAGGAAGGATATACCGAAGATTTTAAAGCGACCGCCAATGGGCTTGTTTCTTTACACAATAAAAAGACATACACACCGGAAGAAATAAAAGTGGTAGACTTCTATCGCTTTGAAGGCGCCAGCGATCCTGCAGACAATTCCATATTGTACGCCATAGAAACCCGGGATGGCATTAAAGGAACTTTAGCAGATGCCTTTGGACCTTACGCCGATACCAAAGTAGATAAGTTCATGAAAGGAGTAGAAGATATTTATAAAAAAAATGCTACCGAAATACAGGATAAGCCGCAGGAATAAGCAGCACTTTGCAGGATAGACAGGGATCCCGCTCAGATCCAGCAGTCCCAATCACCTGTTTCACTGTGGCTTTACCCCTATATCTTTCATAACAGCCTGTATGCCCTTTAATATTTTTTCTTCTACATTTTCCATAAAGGGCCCGGGCATTACATAATATATCATACTGGAATTGGGCTCATATCCTCCTTCCTGTATAATACGTTTGGTAGGTATGTAACACATTACCTCGTTACTGTAGCCTGCAACAAAAAGCCGTTCCTTACCGTACTGTTTTTTGGCCCACAACGAATAATCCACCACGGTCTCTCCCGCCATCGCCAGTATAGAAAGGCTTTTCCCGAACCTGATTGCCTGTATGGGATATTTATAGGTTGTAACATTCCAGCCCTTATTGTACGCGCTCAGCATCAGCTTGGCCCTGCGCTGCAGGTACTGGTCTTCACTTACAATTTCGCGCTGGTATTGCGGTATATCTAATGCGGGAAACTCCAGTGGCACTTCAATTAAAGCCGTTTTGATCAACCCCTCTACCGGGCTCATGTTGTGTTTTATAACGTCCTGCACCGCGCTACAAAGCGTTTTGCCATGCTGCATGGCAAGTTCCACAGTACCCCGTGGGTGAGGGTTGATATCGCCTGCACAACCCTGGAAAAACAAAGCTGTAATTCCCGGATAGCTTGCTTCCATCTCCAATTGGGCATAACCGGCGTAATCTCCGTTTATTTTCATATAATTACCGCCAAGCGTAGTATTGTGACACGCATACCCAAACAAAACAGCTTCCAGCTTACCCTGCAGATCGCTGATAGTAAGCACCGGCACATCATGATCAACAGGACGTATTTTAATTTCAGGACTCCGCCTGTTAATACCAAAGGTTGCGTTGCCGTTACCACTCGCTACTTTTACAGGATGCAGCGCTGCCACCGCACCGTCAATAGCTTCCATGATATCATTGGTTAGCTTTTGCGCATATTCTGCCACTACAATCATGTTTTGGGTATCGTAATCAAACATCCCCGCTGACGGCCATATCATCGGCCCCGAATGTGTATGCGAAGAGTTCAGCAATAGCTGCGACCTGGGCACATTGTATTTCTCTTTTACTTTCCGTCCAACATCTTCCGATATTTCGTGCGACAATCCCAGCACATCAGTTGTAACAATGATAACACGTTTTTGCGACGCATCCTCCAATACGATCGCTTTGGCCCACAGATCATGATCTTTGCCTGCCGCGGGGCTGAACCTTTGCGGCGACGCATAACCGTTCAGCCACGCAGGATCTTTGGGGGTAATGACTTTCCTTCCAATACCGGCTTTCAGAGATTGGGCTCCCCCATCCATATATGTCATCACTAAAAAGAAAAACAAAAAACAAGAGGTATATGCTTTCATAACTCGAAATGGTTAATTTAGAAAAAGCAGAATTGTGTAGATTTTTAAATTAAATGATAAGTTACCTGGCAGGTGTTCAAAAATTTATAGCTTCGCGATATCGGCAGCATATTTTTGTATTTTCCTGATACCTTCCGCTATTTGTTCCATGTCCTTTTTGGTTCCCAGCAACATGTTCTGAAACAACCAAACCGATTGCTCCGATGTCAGTACATCATTTTGCGGGCATTGATTACGCTCCAGCCATTCCTGCATTGTTTTTTCGCCGTAAATTTTAAGATAGTGTTTGTTCTTCGCCAGGCCGGTTACATAGCTGTCTTTATTCATTTGCCCATAACCTACCGAATTAGGAACGCCTTCGGCAGAAAGCGCTTCTAAGAACTTTGACCTGCTTAAACCCGCAAAATGATTTTTATCATAGCGGAACATATATAAATGATAAGCACTCCGGGTAGTACCGGGATAAAGCTTAGCCGGGGTAATACCAGGTATTTCCTTCAGCAACCGGGTAAGGTACTGCGCATTTTCCCAGCGACGATTGCTTTGTTCCAACAGTCTTGTCATTTGCGCCAACAACAAACTTCCCTGAAATTCAGTTAAACGAAGATTGGTACCACGTGTTCCTACTCCCGGGGTATAAGCGGCAGATCTTCCACCCTGCCCCTGGTTATGAAAGTTATAACAGGTACGAATAAAAGCTTCCTCGTTGGTAGTGATCGCCCCACCTTCCGCACAGTTTAAATTTTTAGAAGACTGAAAGCTGAATGCTCCTGCTATACCAAAATTACCAACCTTCTTTCCTTTCCATTCAGCCAAATGAGCCTGGCAGGCATCTTCTACAAGCGAGATATTATTTTTTTTACCTAATTCCATAAACACATCTATATCTACCGGTGAACCGCCTATATGTACCGGCATGATTACTTTAGTTTGCGGGGTAATGGCTGCCTGTACTTTCGTGGCGTCCATCTGGAATGTTTCAATGTCTGTGTCCACCAGGATAGGCAGGGCATAATTCAATACCACTACATTGTAAGTGGCAACAAAAGTATATACGGGAATAATTACTTCATCTCCCGGCCCTATTTCCAAGGCACCCAGTATTGTAGTCAATGCGCTGGTACCGCTGGAAACACCCAGGCTGTGTTTACAGCCTGTTAGCTTACTGTATTCCGATTCAAAGGCAGCCATTACATTCCCATTCAGCCTTCCCCAATTCCTGCTTTTTAAAACATCTGTCAATCCTTTTTCTTCTGTAGCATTAAAAACCGGCCAGGTTGTAAAAGGCGCTGCATGCGCTTTAGGGCCACCCAATATAGCAGGTTTGTAATCCGTAGTACCAGCTTTGAGTATCTGCGGTACGCCTATTGCTATGCCTGTTCCCGTCAAAGCCAGGTTACCGATAAAATCGCGACGAAATAATTTTTTACTCACAGTAGATATGTTTTACGGTTCAAGAGAAACGGATACTTGTTCTGTTGACAGAACGTATCTATCCCGAATATAGTAAGAAATAGCTTGCATACGGCTCTTTTTGAAATAACAACAGGATGCTCTTAAATACTTCCAAAAACCATTACCGAAGGAAGCTCGTAATTTTATTCGTCATTTTACCAGTTTGTTGATTTTCCGCAGTATGGCATGACAGTAAAAAGACAACCGTTTTTCTCACTTACAATTTATTGTAAGATATGTCTGAATGTAATTGGGACAGCTCTATAAGAATAAGAGACAGAATAATTGATTTAACTGTTAACACTACAAACCGATTTTTTTATACCTTAGTCGGGCAATAGTGTATTTTTTATATAAATTGAGCCTGATCTATCTTTGTCAGACTTACTGCTTGTCGTTTTATGAAACCCGCAAACAGCGATGAACAACAGCTTGTGAGAGATATTGGAAACGGTGATGCTTCAGCGTTTGATGTATTATATTGGAAATATCACAAGTCCGTCTATACAAATATCCTGAGACTCATAAAAGATCAGGAGGCTTCAAAAGACATCCTGCAGGAAGTATTCATTACCTTATGGATTAAAAGAACAGCTTTAAATCCTGACAAGAGTATCGCAGGATGGTTGTTTACTACAGCTCATCGCAAATGCATTGATTATTTAAGGTGTAATACTGCTAAACCTCTTTTGGTGGAAGAAATGATCATCGCAGATGAGCCGGCAGGCCTCATAAAGATGGAGCAGGAGAAGCGACTGCAATTATTACAGCAGGCAATAAGTGATCTGTCTCCCAAAAAGAGAAAAGTTTTTGAATTATGCAAGCTTAACGGGAAGACTTATGAAGAAACAGCCCGGGAATTAAACATTTCAAAGCATACGGTTAAAGAATACCTCACAGCGGCAACTATCCATATAAAAGATTATATCCATCATCAGCCACAGTCGCTAATTTCAATTTTTCTTATATTATTTGTTTTTTATCCCCCCCGTTTTTAAATATTCCCGTATTACTTAGTGAAGCAGCTGAAACCAGAGAATTTGTTCATCAGCTCAAAAACTAATATTAAAACAGTGGGAAAAAATAACAGCAGTGCCCCTAATAACAAGTTGGCAGAGTTATTGGCTAAGCGAACCTGCACCGAAGAAGAAAAGAAATGGCTTTTAGATTACCTGGAAAAGACGGAAAGTGAAGAGCTGCAGGCTATACTGCAGCAGCAATTTGAATCAGGCATACAAAATGAGGAAAGCGGAGCATTGTATGATCCGGAGGAAATATTGCAACTGATCCATGAAAAAGCCGGCATTACCCAGCCAGGAAAAAAAGCTTTGGTCATACGGTTCTGGAAGCAGGGACTGGCAGCAGCTTCTGTTATATTATTTTTCCTGCTACTGGGATATTTCTTATCCTCTGAAGATCCCGGGCAGCAAATTGCCGGGATAGATAATGCAGAAAATAAGAAACCGGATGAGGACATCCCACCCGGTACCAATAAGGCCACATTGTTGTTAGCTGATGGATCAAATGTAATACTCGATGATGCTGAAAACGGAATACTTGCCCGGGAAGGAAATGTCAACATCGTAAAATCGGGAGAAAAACTTAACTACCAATCCGTAAATGCTCAAACTGGTAATACGGCATATAATACCATTATTACACCACGGGGAGGACAATATGCTATTGAATTATCAGACGGCACAAAAGTATGGTTAAATGCTGCTTCATCTATACGCTTTCCCGCTTTTTTCGGAGCAAGGGAAAGAGTGGTTGAAATTACGGGAGAAGTATATTTTGAAGTTGCCTCATTAGTTAAAACGGGGTCAAAGGATAAAGTCCCTTTCATTGTAAAGATCAACCCAACATCGGGAAATGGTGGCGAAGTAAATGTACTCGGAACCCACTTTAACATTATGGCTTATCCTGAAGAGAATGAGGTACGAACAACCTTACTGGAAGGAACTGTTATTTACAACAATAACGGCAACTCAAAAAAACTGGCGCCGGGACAACAGGCTGTATTTTCTCCACAGGAAGGCATGAAAGTGCTGGAGGATGTAAAAATAAATGATGTAATAGCCTGGAAGAATGGCTTTTTTCATTTTGAAGAATGTGAACTGGAGATTGTGCTAAGACAATTGAGCAGATGGTATGATGCAGACGTGGTTTTTAAAAGAAAAATAAATGACAGGTTTTATGCCGACATACCCATGAATACAATGCTGTCGGACGCATTAAAAGCGCTGGAGCTTACAGGCGCTGTCCATTTTACCATAGAAAACGGAAAAATAATTGTGAACTAAAACTGCTCTTTATGATAAACCTCAAGCCTACTTAAACCAGCAATACTGTAACTGTATCAATTAAAAACCGGGAGTGCGCTAACACTACCGGCCAATATTTAGTTCATACAAATCAAACCTCGTAACAGCTTTCATTGTTTAACCAAACCATACAAATCTATGCAATTAATTGCTTGCCTCCAAGCGTGGAGGTCACACCAAACAGTTTTCTTAAGAAAACTTCTGTTTATGAAATTCTTTACCTTTCTATTATGGAGTTTTTGCCTCAGCGCTCACGGTAACGGGTTCGCTCAACAGGTGGATCTATTTCAAAAAAATGCAGGATTAGAAAAAATATTTAAAGAGATAAAAAAGCAAACCGGCTACACTTTTATTTACACAGACGCTTTACTTCAAAAATCAAAAAAGGTTACCATAGCATTGAGCAACGCTCCACTCGAAGTAGCCCTTGAAGCATGTTTTCGTGATCAGCCGCTCACCTATACCATTCTTAATAAAATGGTGATAGTTAAGCAAAAAGACCGGGTTTTACAACAAGCGGAAACATTACCTCCTGCAGCTATTAATATAACAGGTTTAGTCACTGATAACGAAGGGAAACCATTGCCGGGAGCATCCATAAAGTTAAAAGGAAGTAATACAGGCACTACAACCGACGAGAATGGCAGGTTTAATTTAAATATCCCGGGCAACTCAGGCACGCTTGTTATATCTTTTGTTGGCTTTGTTAGCCGGGAAATCAATACAGCCGGCAGGTCAGATTTGAAAATAACGCTTGAACCCGATAATAAACAGGCAGATGAAGTGGTAGTGATCGCATACGGATCTGTAAAAAAATCTGATCTTACAGGCGCTGTATCTTCTGTTTCTGCCGACAAGATAATGGAGGTAAAAGGAGTATCTAACATCGCGGGCGCATTGCAGGGACGCGCGCCCGGCGTACAGGTTATTCAGCGCTCCGGTCAGCCGGGAGAAGGCGTTTCAATCAAGATACGGGGAACTAATTCCATACAGGCGGGCAATGATCCTTTATATGTAGTGGATGGGCTTCCGCTTGACGGGCTGACCGCCCAGCTTAACCCGGCGGATATTGAAACAATTGAAATATTAAAAGACGCTTCATCAACCGCCATCTATGGTTCAAGGGGAGCCAACGGAGTTATTATGATCACCACCAAAAAGGGGAAGGAAGGAAAAGCGCGGGTATCCTACAACGGATATTACGGAATACAATCATTGCGCAAAAAAATGGATATCATTAATGCGCAGGAGTTTGCCATACTACAAAATGAAGTAGCAGCTAACGACGGAGCACCACAGGTTTGGACACAGACACAGATTGATTCACTCGCCGGAAAAGGAACAGATTGGCAGGATCTTGTATACAATACCGCGCCGGTACAGAACCATGACCTTTCCATATCCGGTGGAACTGCAGGAACAAAATATTACACTTCATTCGGCTACTTCGACCAGGATGGCATCATAGAAAACTCCAATTTTAAACGATTCTCATTCAGGGGTAATCTGGATCAAAAGATCAGTGAAAAGATCACAGCCAATATAAGCCTGTCGTTACAGCAATCCAATTATTTTCAAAATAACTATTTCAATGCCGACGGCAGTGGCGGCGTACCCTTTACTACCATGGTAATGCCTCCCACGCAAGGCATATACGACGCAAACGGTAAATATACCATTTTTACAGGCGTACCCTGGGGGCAAACCAATCCGTATGGTATGGCTAAAGAAGAATACAGACCCAACAAATCACTACGGGTTATCGGTAACGTTGTTCTTTCCTACGCCATTACCAAAGACCTGAAGCTAAGGCTAAGCGCAGGCATTGACAATAACTGGTCAAAATCTGATTATTACGCGCCAAGCACACTTAGTCTGTATGTGAATGGAGGCGCTTCTAAAAATTACGGAAATTCATCTGCTTTCGTTAACGAAAATCTATTAACCTATACAAAGAAATCCGGCAGGCATAACCTGGATGCACTGGGTGGAATTACATTCCAGGAAAACAAATCTGAAAACCTGAATAGCGGGACCTTCACAGGTTTTTTAACAGACATTTACCTGAATAATAATTTAGCGGCAGCGAGCGTACGACCCACCAATACCAACTCAGGGCTGACAGACTTCAGGTTGCTGTCTTACCTGGGCCGTATTAATTATTCTTTCGATGGTAAATACCTGTTTACTGTAACCGGCAGGTACGACGGATCCTCTAAATTCAGCGAAAACAGCAAATATGCATTCTTTCCTTCGGGAGCTGTAGCATGGAGAATTTCAGAAGAGTCTTTCATGGAAAATGTAAGAGCTGTATCCAATCTCAAACTCAGAGCAAGCTATGGTATATCAGGTAACCAGGCCATATCTCCTTACCAAACACTCGGTCAGTTATCCACAGGCAATATTACATTCGACAACACAGCTACTACAACCTATTATTCGAGCCGCCTGGAAAACAGGTCGTTAAAATGGGAAACTACCAGCCAGTTTGATATAGGAGTAGACCTCGGATTATTTAACGACAGGTTGCAGATTACCGCAGATTATTACAGCAAAAAAACAACAGACCTTTTGCTGAATGTTACGCTTCCGCCCAATACAGGTTTTGTAAGTGTTTTGCAAAACGCAGGCGCCACGGGCAACAAAGGTTTCGAGTTCCAGGTAAGCGGGAATATATTAAGAGGAGAAGGTGTGAACTGGACATCAACATTTAACCTAACCACCAACAGAACAAAATTAATAGACCTTGGAAAAGATGCGCTCGGGAACCCTATCACGTACAAAGAAGTAGGTACAGGAGGCAACTGGTTTCCCATGTTAATTGGTAATTCCATGCAGCAGTTATATGGCTATAAGGTGCTGGGTGTATATCAAACCGATGAAGAAGCTGTGGCAAATGGTGAACCTACCAAAAAAGCAGGCAACTATAAATTCCAGGATACGGATGGCAACGGTGTTGTTGATGGAGATGACCGTATCATCCTCACCCGCTTTGAACCTAAATTCACATTTGGCTTTGGCAACAATCTTTCCTATAAGAACTTCAGCTTATCTTTTCTTATTGTAGGCTCCTATGGAAATGACATAGCCAATGAGTTCAGGAAATACAATATAACACTCAATGGCAAATGGGCACCCAGCAGAGAAGCGTTTGACAACCGCTGGCAAGCTGGTAAAGGAGCAAATATGTTCGACAAACCAAGCGCCAACAGCGGAAATGATATAAGAGATTATGCTAACAGCTTGTGGGTGGAAGATGGTTCGTATATACGTTTGCGTGATATTACACTCTCCTACGATTTTCCGCTCAACGTGACGAACGCTTTAAAAATTTCCTCACTGCAATTGTATATAAGCGGGCAGAACCTGCTGACCATAACAAAATATTCAGGCTATGATCCTGAAGCATCGTGGCAGGCGGCAACCATTAACGGATGGGATCGCGGCAACTACCCGGCAACCAAAGCTGTAACCGGTGGTGTAAGAATTAATTTTTAATTGCTAAACTCATTGTCATGAAAGTTACTTTCAATATAATTACATATCTCATACTGGCAACCTGGGTATTGCCCGGTTGTAAAAAAATACTGCAGGAAAAACCTAAAACATTTGTAAGCCCGGATGCATTTTACACCAGTCCTTCCAGCTATGAACTTACGGTACTGGGCATATACAGAACAATTCCTTCCACACTTGGCGGCAACAACTGGTTATCCAGGGAAAGCTTCAGCGATATTATAGGAACTGTGTCTGGCGCATACGAGCAGGGATTGCCTGTTTACCAAAACAATCATCAGCCATTTTTTTATAACGTGAGAGGATTATGGGCGAATTACTATGCCATGATCAAAGACGCCAACTTCATCCTGAAAAAGATCGGCGAATCCACTATTTTATCCGACACCCAAAAAAATTCATTTTCGGCTGAAGCACGCTTCCTGAGAGCCTATGCTTACTTTCAACTGGTGCAGTTATTTGGCGATGTGCCTTTACGGACAGAGCCATTGGAAGACCTGGCAAACGTACAATTTGAAAGAAGTTCACAGCAGGATGTGTACAACCTGATCATCGAAGATATGAACTTCGCAGAAAGTAATCTCCCGGATAATGCACCCGCTGTTGGCAGGGTATACAAACTGGCAGCAACGGCCTTACTGGCAAAAGTATATTTAACCATGGCCGGAAACCCACTCAACCAAACCCAATATTATGCCAACGCCAGGGATAAAGCGCTGGCTGTTATTAATTCAGGTAAGTTTACGCTGAATGACGACTATGCAGAAACTTTCCACAACACAACCTATACGTCGGAAAGTATTTGGGAGCAGACTTACCAGCCGGGAGTTGGAGGTAATCCGTTGATGCAAAACAGCGCTACCGCCCCCGGGTATGTATATATACTCACGCCTGCTACCTGGTTTATCAATAGTTTCCCTAATGGTGATCAAAGAAAAGCCTGGGGTGTTAAAGAAAATTATGTGGCTCCCAGCGGAACATTGGCTCCCTTCTTTCACAAATTTGTAAACCTCGACTGGATTGATGAAGGTGTGATTACTGCCAACGCAGGAAGACTTGAATACACAGTACCTCTGTTAAGGCTGGCAGAAATGTACCTGGTTGCTGCAGAAGCAGAGAATGAAATCAATGGTCCCGGTAATGCCTACCAATACATCAATACAATAAGATGGAGAGCCCGGGTCAATAAATCAGATCCCACACATGTGCCCGACCTTACAGGACTCACCAAAGAAACCTTCAGAGAAGCAGTTTTGATGGAAAGAAAATGGGAGCTGCATTTAGAAGGAAATGCCTGGTATGATCTGAAAAGAACCAATACGTTAAGCAGGATTCAAACAATCCGAGGATCAGAGCTTGTACATCCCATTGGAGCTTATAACAACACGTGGTATATTCCAGATAATGAGATAACGAATAACAATATCCTCCAGAACCCTGCATACGAATAATTTTCTCGTCCATAAATAAAATCGTTCACCTGTAAACAATTAGCAGGTGAACGATTATTACTAATGCCAATATTGCTTTATGGAAGTATTTCCCCGGAGACCTATGTGCTCCTGAAACAACTAAAAGAAGCAGTATTGGCCAGGAAACAGTAATTTGATAAAAATTCACACGACGATCCAATAAACAATAATCATTCATGCAAACGTATCGTAAAAAAAACCTGTTGAGTTTTATTTTTCTCCTTGCGTTAATGCCGGCGACGGCGCAGGTGCAGTTATATGTGGCTAAAAACGGGAACGATAAAAGTCCGGGGTCGCTCCATAAACCCTTTAAAACCGTCACCCGCGCAGTAGAGTTCGCTGCTTCCCACAAGAATAAAGATGTAACAATAAGCTTACGCGAGGGAATATACTATATTGATAAAACGATCACGATACACGCGGCAAAGTTTCAACCTGCCTCGTTGCAGATTACCGCTTACAACAACGAAAACGTAACCATCAGCGCAAGTAAACAACTGTCGCTGCAATGGAAGCCCTGGAAAAATGGTATATACATGGCAAATGTTCCTGCCGGCATTTCTTTTGAAAGAATGTACATCAACAATACGCTGCAACCACTGGCACGGTATCCCAACTACGATTCAACCGCCAGGATATTTCATGGTACCGCCGCAGACGCTATTGCACCTGAACGGGTGAAAAAGTGGAAAGACCCGATGGGCGGCTATATTCATGCGTTACATGCCTATGAATGGGGCGGATTTCATTATCGTATAACCGGCGTCGATAGTGAAGGTAATGTGCAAATGGAAGGCGGATGGCAGAATAACCGCCCCAACAAAATGCACGAAAAATATCGCTTTGTTGAAAACATTTTTGAAGAGCTGGATGCTCCCGGTGAATGGTGGCTTGACAGGAATAAAAATATTCTTTATTATTATCCGTCACAAGGCATTGATATCACAAAAGCGATAGTAACAGTATCCCAGCTCAAAAACAGCATAGAGCTGAAAGGCACTGAAACCAACCCTCTCAGGCATATCGGTATATCAGGCATACGTTTCGCCCACAATGAAAGAAGTTTTATGGACACCAAAGAGCCGTTGTTGCGCAGCGACTGGACCATATATCGTGGCGGTGCCATTTTACTGGATGGTACGGAAAATTGTAAAATAGCCGATTGCGTATTTGAAGGTATTGGCGGTAATGCGATCATGGTGAGCAACTATAATAAGTACGATACCATTACCGGCTGCCATATTTACAATACAGGAGCAAACGCGGTGTGCTTTATAGGCGATACAAAGGCGGTACGGTCCCCATCGTTCGGCTATGAAAATTTTGTTCCTTATGAACAACTGGATAAAACGCCGGGACCACTCACCAATAACTTTCCTCAAAACTGTATTGTAACCGATAATCTCTTCCACGACCTGGGCGATATTGAAAAACAGGCAACAGGCGTGCAGATACAGGTAGCGTCTGAAATTACGGTTAGCCATAACAGTATATATCAAACATCACGGGCCGGCATCAACATTGGCGATGGTGCTTTCGGCGGGCATATTATCGAGTTCAATGATGTGTTTAATACAGTGAGAGAAACAGGAGATCATGGCTCATTTAATTCCTGGGGACGCGACCGGTTTTGGGCGCCCGGCAGAAAATACATGGACAGTCTTGCGGCAGCACATCCTGAGCTGATTTTGCTGGATGCGCAAAAACAAACCATCATCCGCAATAACCGGTTCCGTTGCGATCACGGCTGGGATATAGACCTGGACGATGGCTCCTCCAATTACCATATCTATAATAATCTTTGTTTAAATGGTGGTTTAAAATTGAGAGAAGGTTTCTACCGTATCGTGGAAAACAATATCATGATCAACAATTCCTTTCACCCGCATGTATGGTTTGCCAACAGCGGCGATGTATTTGAAAGAAATATAGTGATGAAAAAATACGCGCCGATACAGGTAAACGACTGGGGCGGCAGGATCAACAACAATTTATTTCCGGATACTGCTGCTTTGCATGATGCGCAATCAAGAGGAACGGATAAAAACAGCATTGCCGGCGATCCCCTGTTTGTAAACCCAACGAATGGAGACTATACTGTAGCACCCAACTCGCCTGCGCTTAAGTTAGGTTTTAAAAACTTCCCGATGAATGAATTTGGAGTACAGAAGCCTTCCCTTAAAAAAATTGCCCAACAGCCTCAGATACCTGTATTGATCACCGATGCAGGACTGGCAGATAAATCTGTGCCAGTCGTTTTTTTAGGAGGTTCTATTAAGTCAGTAGATGGCCTGGGAGATCGTTCTGCCTATGGGTTACCTGATGAAACAGGCGTTATTATTTTATCTGCAGGAAATAATAGCTTACTCGCTCAATCGGCGTTGCAGGATAAAGATGTTATCCGCACTGCCGGCGGAAAACCTGTGAGGGACGTAAAGCAATTGATGGATGTATATCAATCTCTGAACTGGACCGGGCGCATACCCATCACAGTTATTCGTAATCAGCAATTGTTGAATATTGAATTAAAAACGAAATAGCCGAAGGCTGTGAGCGATCGGCTATCGGCAGCGAACGGTTTAGCATTTGTGTTTCCAGCTTTTTTACCAATGCTGTCAGGACATTTACGGCTGCTGTTAACTCAACGTCATTACCACTATGATTGAGCCCCGCCTAATTAATAACTCGCAATGACGACCTTTTGGTCACCCCCACCTCATTCACAAGTTTATTTGGTAGCACTGTATTTTCGAGATGTCGTCATCCAAATCAATTCTGTAATACAATTCATCATCACCATTCCCGAATTTTTTATTCCCGTTTTTATCGTTCTGTCCTTTTACTAAAATCATTTTCCTGTCTTTGGAAACTGTCCAGGAAACTACGTTAAATCCCTTCGGTGTAATTTGTTGTAAGTTATCACCCGTCCTGGTAGAGATGTATAAATATACCGGGTCGTCTGTGTCCAGGGCTTTATCACCATTAAAGTTGTCTGTCCTGGCTAAATAAACAATATGCCTGGGCAAAATGTTTGCAGGAACATCTTTTTCCCTGTCATGGCCGTAATAGTATCTTCCTGAATAAAACGGAGCAATCAATGCTAATTGGCCATTGAATAACTTTTTACTTTGATTTGTTTGAGCATTGTAAAAAATCATGTCGCTATAATTTCCCCACGGCAAATAACCTTTTCCCTTACCATATGTTTGTTGATCGTCATTATCAATAAGTGCAGGAATTAAGAAATATTCAGAGCTGTCAATTTGAAACGGGTCTGAAAAATTTACTTCGTCTTTGCCCGGCTTTTGCCCAAATGTCAAAGCTGATACTGTTGCAGAAAAAAGAAATGTCATTACTATTTGTTTCATACGTTGATATTTTAGAGTTGCAGCCAACAGATGTTGACTTTTTCAGGTTCCGTCCTTTCGACCGGGCCAACACGAACACTATAATTAAATCACTCTTTTTCGGGGGAGAACTTTTATTGCGGTATTTGCTTATCTCTGATTTTGCCGCAATGAAAATAGTTCTCACCGAAGGTAAAACTACCGGGCATTTGTAGTTCAGCTCACCATTTGTACTACTGCCTAACAGATTTCTCAGGCACGCAAAAGCTCGTTAATTCAAGTAGTCCACAGTGCCATCGAAATGACGTTTCGATACCGGCATTATTGTATAGCATAACCCTTTTTAACCGCTACCTCCCGGATAGATTTATTGATAGCCTCTCCCAGGTCATCTGCGCCGGGAGTAGCTTTTGCCTGCGTATCAATATACTGCTGGCGCTTAACAGACAGTTCGGTAATCTCCTTTTGTATCGTCTCTCTTTCTTTAGCTTTTTCAGCCACAATAGCTTTTACCTCTGCTTTTGTTTTTCCTTTAAGCTCTGCCGGCAATTCTTCCTCTTTTATCTGGTCAAGCGCCGCCTTATCTTCTTTAGCAAGATCAACCAAATCCCAGCTTTGATTTTTATAGGCTGACTTAGATTTGCTGACCGCCCTTTCCGTGTAATTACCTTTATGAATAGACTTTGCATTATTGTCCTGTAAAACCTGGTTCTCTTTTTTCAGCCGTCCCTGCTTTCCATAGCCAATATACGTATTGTTGATACGGATATCGCAGGCTTCAATCTGCGCATCGTAAGGTGTTTCGATAAATCTGATCCTTTGGTCGGAATCAATATTAAAATATTTTCCACCGCCTTTATCTGCACCATCTTTCCAAAATGTCTGGATGCCTTCCAGTCTGTTTCCGCAAAAAATAGTGTTAACATACACCTCATTATTCAATGCTTCAGCCACACTTTCCTTATAACTGATGCCGCCCTGGTTAAACGGTTCATTACCCGCTATATACATTAATTTCATATCAGCTTTCTCTTTTCCCCAGGATAGCTTTTTAAGCGCCTCATTAATAACAGCTCCGCAATATTCACTACCGCCATTGGTACGTAAAGCGAACAGTTTTTCTGAGAGCAGGTCAAGATCGGTTATCAATGGTGTTACCTGGCGTATGTAATTCGATTGTTTCGACAAACCATCATTACCATATTCATATAAAGCTATTTCCACTACCGGTTCTTTGCCCTGATATTTAAGCGTGGTAATGGTATTAATAATATTCCATAACCGCGATTTTGCCTGTTCAATTAATCCATCCATACTACTGGAGGTATCAAGCAGCAATGCAACCTGTATTTTGGTATTATCTGCCTTATTCCTTTCCGGTTGCCCGTTCATACTCATTCCTGTGTTATCCTGGGCCCTGGTAGATGGCAACCGGCAATTGCCAAACGCCATGATAGAAGATAATAAAATGACTGCTGTTATTAATCTGACTTTCATAACAAATATTTTATGATGATGAGTCAAAAATAGAATGACGATTTTTTTGTTTTTGTATCACTTGGTGAAACGACCCGGCGACTGGGTGAAACCAGGGTGCATACATTTTAAATATGCTATTTTTACAGCCTGATAATAACAATGCGCTATACTGTTATCATATATTGTTTGTTTGCCTGCTTATTAAGCACGGACTTGCTTGCTCAGAAGCAGGACTCATTATACGGCCCCCGTGAAAAAAAATCCTCCAAAGTAAAAAAGGCAGCCGATAATGTGAAAAAGGCATTGGCAGCCGGCGATGAAGAAAAAACAGCCAAAGAATATGAAATACTGGCAAATGAGCTGATCAACAAAGGCGATTATGGAAAGGCGGAAGATTACCTGACCAAAGCAAAGGGTATCTACCAACGCTTAAAGCAGGAAGATAAAGTGGGGGTCGTTACGCGTGATCTGGCCAAAGTACAGGAGCTGCAGGAAAAAACAAAACTGGCTATTGAAAACTACGAGTCGGCGGCCCAAAAAGCCAGGGACAGTAACCTTGAACGGGTTAACTTAAACGATGCCGGTCGCCTGCGTACCGCCAACCCTCAAAAGCAAGAGGCCCTGGCACAGGACAATGCCATGATTTTTGAAAAAGAAGGTAAAAAAGAAGAAGCGTCCAATGCTTATAAGCAGGTAGCCGAATCGCAGGTAGTTCAGAACAATACAACCGAAGCCATTACCAATTTTAAGAAAGCCATTGAAATCAGTCCCGACCGTAAAGAGGTAGCAGCCATCACTAATAAAATGGCAAATGTGTATGCTTCCGACAATCAACTTGACAAAGCAATTACGCTTGCCGAAAACATACTGGCGGAATCAAGAAACGCACACGATGCAGAACAGCAAATTGATCAGCTTCATATACTCTCAAAGCTCTACGGGCAGCAGCACAAGTATCAACAGGCTGGCGTATTACTGAAGGAAGCATATAGCTTATCTGTTACTTCCGGCAATACCGGCAAAGCTAAAAGCAGCGCCTTGCTGTTAGCCAAATTGTATGAAGAACAAAACAGGAAGGACGAAGCAAACAGTATATACCGGGCTTTTCTGAACGATCTTGATTCCATTATAAAAAAGGATAGCTCATTAATAGATGCCAAACTTTTTGAAGTAACTGAAGACCGGATCAAAGAGCTGGAAAAAGAAAAGGTATTGCAAACAGAATTGATGAACAGGAAAACCCGGTTCAATTATTTTTTGATAGGGTCTGTTGCCATAATGAGTTTGCTTTTATTTTTTATCATAAGGGCTTTGCGTTCCATTCGTATAAAAAATAAAAAGATCGCGTTACAGTCTTTGCGCAGGGAAATGAATCCGCATTTTATATTCAACAGCCTCAACAGCGTAAATCAATATATCGCTGAAAACAATGAGCTGGAAGCGAATAAATACCTTACTTCCTACAGCAGCCTGATGCGCAATGTAATGGAAAATTCGGGCAAAGACCTGGTACCCTTGAATGTAGAGACAGATCATCTTAAAAAATACCTTGAATTGGAGCATCAGCGATTCAGGGAAAAGTTTGATTACATTATTACCGAATCAAAAGATATTGATGCAGAAGCAACTTTAATCCCAAATATGCTGATACAACCGCATCTCGAAAATGCCGTATGGCACGGATTACGATATAAAGACGGGAAAGGTAAATTATTGCTGGAGTTTCAAAAGAAAGGGAAGCGCATTGACGTGATTGTTACAGATGATGGTATCGGCATTACCAAAAGCAGGTTATTAAAAACAGAAAATCAAAAATTGCATCAATCGAGGGGAATTAATAATACAATGGAAAGGATCAGCCTGTTAAATGATATTTATAAAATGGATATCTCCGTAAAAGCAGAAGAGATAAACAACAATCAGGATACAGGCACCCGCGTTATAATCAGCATACCCATAATTACAAAGCCCAATGCAGATATCTAAAATTAAAGCAGTGATAGTAGAAGATGAGGATGCGGCAAGAGCGGCGCTGGAAGGTTATATAAAAAAATTCTGCCCCCAGGTAGAGGTTAGCGGCACTGCTAAAAATTGTAAAGATGCCATTGAAATACTACATAAGCTGCGACCGCAGTTAGTTTTCCTGGATGTTGAAATGCCTTTTGGCAATGCTTTTGATGTACTGGATGGCTGCCGGGATCTGCTATTTGAAACCATTTTTGTTACGGCGTTCTCTGAATATTCACTAAAAGCGCTTAATCAAAGCGCGGCTTATTATTTGTTAAAACCCGTCAGCATAGAAGAGCTTATTATAGCAGTAAATAAAGTGCAGCAGCAATTGCAAAATCAGCAGCTTATTAACCGTAACCAGGTTATTCTTGAAAATTTTAAAGAACCCAGGTCTGAGAGGCAACAGATCATTTTGCCGACCAATGATGGTTTTGAGGTGGTAAAAATAGAAAACATAGTTCGCTTAAAAGGGAATGGAAATTTTACCGATGTACATTTAAGAGATGGCAGCAAAAGAATGGTTTGCCGGTTTCTGAAACATTTTACGGATATGCTGCCTTTCCCTTTTATACGCATACATAAATCGCACATAATTAATATTCATTTTGTTAAGTCATATCATAAAAGCGCAGGAGGATATGTAGTAATGAATGACGGTGCGGAAGTGGAATTGTCTCCTGCTTATAAAGAGCAATTTTTAGAAGCCTTTCAATAAAGGGTAGCGCCGATGGCGCATCATTAACAACTATCCTCTTTGCATACAAACGCGTTGTGCTCTTGGCACATGCCAAACGTTTTATTGTGCCCCGCCAGGGCTACCCTTAAAGCTACCGCCGCATTTGAGCGGTTATATTTTGGATAAAATGTAAATATGTTTGTACATTTATATGACAGGTAAGAATTCCTTCTTTAAACATATTAAATATGCCCAGATCAATTTACACCCTGCTGCTGCTGCACCTGTGCTGTGTATGCTTTGCACAACAAAAAGCATTTGTTCCCGCCGCTCTTAAAACACAGATACTGAACGACCCTTATTTTGCCCTTGTAAAAGAAAAGGCGCTGCAGGTAATGAAAACGGGGTTTAATGCCGGCGATGGCTATCGCGAAGTATGGATAAGGGATTACAATACATTTGTAGAGCTTGCTGCGGAGGTGAACCCCGGGGAGGTATTAAAAGAAAATCTGTTGGTATTCTTCAGGATGCAGGGCGACGACGGAAATATTATTGACGGGTTTACCCCGGCTGAAAAAATAGGCAAAGGCGAAACGGATTTTTCTTATTCAAAGCTGGAGCCCCGCTATGCCGGTCATAAAAATACCGTGGAAACCGACCAGGAATCGTCGCTGATACAGGCCGTATACAAATACATACAATTAACCGGCGATAAAACCATCCTGGATGAAACCATTGGCAACAGGCGCGTAAGCGACCGGATGGAATGGAGCATGGATTTTTTAATGCAACACCGGTACAATGAAAAATACGGACTACTCATTGGGGCTACCACCGCCGACTGGGGTGATGTACAGCCCGAGCATGGCTGGGGCGTTGACCTCGATGCCAATACCCATCCGGCTATTGACATTTACGATAATGCCATGTTTATCATAGCGCTTGACAATATGATGGAATTATTGCCTGGTACAAAAGCCAAATGGCAACCTGTAAGAAAGCAGATCGCTGATCACTGCATGAAATATTTATGGGATAAAAAAGCCCGGAAATTCATTCCTCATATTTACCTGAACGGTTCTCCATTCCCGGCAGACTTTGATGAAAATGCCATTTATTATTTTGGGGGAACCGCTATTGCCATTGAAGCGGGATTGCTGGATAAAAAAGAAATCAAGGCCGCGCTGGACGAAATGATAAAAAGAGTAAAGCAGGCAGGCGCCCCCTCTATAGGGTTAACCCTGTATCCTCCGTATCCAAAAGGGTATTTTGCCAACCAGATCATGAACCCCGAATACAGCTATCAAAATGGCGGCGACTGGACCTGGTTTGGCGGAAGAATGATACAGCAATTGATAAAACATGGTTTTATAAAGGAAGCATACGGGCAGATTCAACCGATGGTAAAAAGGGTAAAGGACAATAACGGGTTTTACGAATGGTATTCAATAGACAATAAGCCAAGAGGTTCAGGCACTTTCCGGGGCGAGGCAGGCGTATTGTTTACCGCCATCAGGATGTTTGAAAAAGTGATCCAATAACAGCCCGCTAAAATTCCAGCGTTCTTGTTTTGCCGTTGGCGCCGGTAATTGTAACAGCTTTTACATTCTTATGCACGCTTATAAACCGTGCAGGTTGCGACAGGAATGAGCTGCCATAATAGAATTCCTGCTTTTGTTTTCTGCCATCCGCAAACAGCAATTCGGCGTTTACCTCGCCCGGCAGCAAAGGAATATGAACTGTTTCTTTTTTTAGTGTGAATACCTTGAGCGGCCCCTTATTTTGCGCGGCAGCCAGTAAATACCTTCCCTGCTTATCTGTTAATTTAACCAACGCCTTACCATTGGCAGGAATAAAAATACCACTCTCCGATACAGGCAATGGCTGAAAGTTCCCCTTTCCGTCCCCTTTCATCAGCAATCCATTCATGGCATCATACCTTCCTATCGTTATTTCGTTGCCATAATCATTGGTATTGATCACTATGTCAGGATTTCCATCCCCATCAAAATCATCCGCTACCATACCATTCAAAGCCGACCATTGCGCTTCTTTGGGCAACGGCACCAGGGTAAATTTCCCCCCTCCATCGTTGCGGCAATAGCTTGAATTGAAATTATTCGCCTTCAGGATAAGCGCTTCCTTTATTTGCTCCGGCGAAAGCACCTGGCCCATAGTAGCAGTAGCGTATGATTGATAGTCTTTAAACTTTGAGCGCACCGACTCCATTTGCCTGATCATATCATCGCGCAAATGCGCGGGAAATTCTTTCTTTACCGTATCCTGCAGGTTGGCCGGCAGGTATAAGGAAAGAAACATGTCGTATGCATTATTGTTATCAAAATCTTTGGCATATACCCGGACCGGGTATTGGTCTGTAGCCTTATAAAAAGTGTTTTTGCCCAAATTACCCATTACATAGTCTATATCTCCGTCGTTATCAAAATCGCCAGGCACAATGCTTGTCCACCATCCTACCTGGTTGCCGATGCCTGTAGCGGAAGTAACATTTTTAAAAACGCCTTTTTCATTTTTAAAAAATGTCAACGGCATCCACTCTCCTGCCAATATAATATCTACCCAACCATCATTGTCAAAATCAGTAAACAGCATATCACTAACAAGCCCTACCCCGTTCAGCTCTTCTGCCACCGTATGAGTTACATCGGTAAATTTTACCCGGCCATTTTGCGAGTCGTTGCGATAGACAAAGCTGGAAACCGGTTTGGGAAAATGCCAGGGATCAACCCTGCCTGCCACAAACAGGTCCAGGTCGCCATCGCCATCGTAATCTGCCGCACGCACACATGATTTGCTGGTAAAATTTTGCGGTATGGCGGTTGTATCGGGTTTAAAATTTCCTTTACCATCGTTTACCAAAAACAGGTCCTGGTACACAGCGGCATTGCTTTTGCTTTCATAACCGCCCCTGGCAATGTACAGATCCAGGTCGCCATCGCCATCGGCATCCAGCAATACCATTCCCATATCCTGGAAGCTGCCGGTTTGTATTGACATCGAAGAAAGAATGGCTCTTTGAACAAAAGTTCCATTTGCCTGTTGCAGGAAGGCAGTTGCTTCAACAACATCGTTCCCGCCGGCGATCATATCGTCCAATCCGTCGCCATTAATATCTCCCACCGCAAGCGAAGGACCATACTCCGAAAACTTATGATGCAGTAACTTTTGAATATTAAAATCGTTGACGTCTGTTTGCCTGTGAACATACCCGATGCCCAGCTCATCGCTTATTTCCGTAAACAGGTTATTTTGAGCAAGCGCCGGTGTTTGCCAGGAATAAGTTTCACGTGCGTTCTTTTTATTCGCTTGTAAAGTTTGGTTCGCCGCCACATTTCTGATCACTTCCTTCACGCCCCCGGGCCATTTGACAATTACGGAATCAACTGCCTGCACGTTTTTCAACCCAAAATAAGGCTCGAGCTGTACGGTGGACAGGTAGCCGCGATAAGGTGTTTGTTCATATACCTGTAAGCTGTTTCCATAATACAATTCAACCCATGCGCCTATTCCGTGAATGTTAAGGGAGTCGCCCGTTAAGTGTACAGACAGGTAATTCTTTGCGGGGTCTTCAGCATCTGCTACAGTATTTTTATATACGGATGCTATATCATTGATATTGCTGATCACTATATCCAGGTCGCCATCATTATCAAGATCGGCGTACACCGCGCCATTCGCATAAGAAGGCGTCATAAGACCCCAGCTATCAGATACATCTGTAAAAGTGCAGTCGCCATTGTTACGAAAAGCATAATTGTGCAGCTTAACCTCAGGTATCTTAGAAAGGAAATAAGATTTATCAGGCACATGTATGGATTGCTCCCGCAACATGATGAAATCATGATCGGTTATATCCCTGGGGAAGCCGTTCGTCACTACCAGGTCCCTGTAACCGTCATTATCAAAGTCGGCCACCAGTGGCGCCCAGCTCCAGTCCGTTTCTGTGATACCCGAAAAAAGGCCGATATCGGCAAAAACAGGATCTCCCACAGAATCGCCTGCATGTACGCGGGGTCCAAGATTCAGTTGCAGGGTATTTCTTACATACTGGTACTGGTATTTAAAAAATTCATTCAGTTGGGATATCCTGTAATTACCGGGGTTCAGCATCATCTTTTTCCTGTAATTATCTTCAGGGTTCATATCCAGCTCAATGATATCCGCCAGCCCGTCGTTGTTAATATCAATCACATCCAACCCCATGCCATTGGCAGAAGTATGCTTCAAATAAGAAGAAGCCTTATCCGTAAACGTACCATTGTGGTTATTGATGTATACAAGATCGTTGGCAATAAAGTCGTTGGCTACTATTATGTCTTTCCACCCGTCTTTGTTAATATCCGCTACAGATACACCATGACCGTATCCTTCTATGGTAACCCCTGCCTGTTTGCTTACATCTGTAAACAATATGTTGCCGGTAACGCTGTCGCGGTCGTTCCTGTATAAACGCCCTGTACTGGGAAAAGAGCCGTCAACCACCTTGGGTTTGAATACAGAAGGGTTTACCCCGGGTACTATTTCATTCACCAGCAAATACATGTCCAGGTCTCCGTCATTGTCATAATCAAAAAAAGCGGCCATGGTAGAATGAGTCGTATCGTCCAATCCATATTCCCCTGCCATTTCTTTAAAAACCGGGATGCCCTTTTCATTATTTCCCTGGTTAATATACAGCAGGTTCCTTCTTCTCTCCGGGTCCTTATCCATCGAGGCGCAAACATACAGGTCCTGTTTCCCGTCGTTGTTAATATCAACTACTGCCACTCCCCTGCACCATTTTCCTTCACCGCTCACGCCCGCTTCAGCGGTAACGTCCTCAAACTTAAACGACCCTTTGTTTACATACAGTTTGTTCGAAACCATATTGCCGGTAAAATATATATCCTTCAGCCCGTCGCCGTTAAAATCGCCGATGCCTACGCCGCCGCCATTATAGAGGTTGGTATTATCAATAGGATTTAATGAGTCTGTTTCGCGGATGGTATTGTTAAAATGAATGCCCGAATGGCCGGGGTTTACCGGCTGGAACAAAGCGGTGTTTTGTTTGCAGGAGAAGAAAGAATAAAAAACAAACAGGAAAATCAGACCTGGAAAGAAAAACCTCATATAAATGTTGTTTTGCGAACTAACAGTTGTAAGAATACGAAAAATATTTCCGTTGCTCAGCGGGCATTGTATTATGGCATTAAAAAAAGAAGCTGAAAGTTTTGCATCGAAAAAACATGTTGCAATAAAAATAAAGAAAAAATATGTCAATTGTATTTTTTAATTATATTTGGGTCATGTACGTATGTAAATACATACACACTTACACACGGGATAGCACAGGACAGTGATCGAAAAGAAACACCTCATCTAACCTTTAAACAGCAACGGAAGTAAAGTGCTTATCACACTGTGAGGGCTTTCGCCAGAAGGGAATAGCTTATAATTCTGTATACTTCATTAACCAATAAAACAGCACTTACATGCATGCAAATACCTCCTAAGTGTGAGCTTCCTTTGTATAAGGTAATCTCTTCTACTTATTTGTATTTATACTTAAGACTTCGAATCAACATTATTCATTATTAACGGCTTGACATGAAATCTAAACTGCTGCTAAACAAGCATATATATATATATATATATAAGGTCTCATCCGTACTTTTGGGATTCATACTTCCCTTCGTTTTCTTTTCCGCGGTATGGGCAAATAACACGCCCTTACTAAAGCATCCTGAAAAGAATACTTTCCCCAAATTCAACAACCGGCCTTTCCAGGACACTACAGTGAAAGGCAGGATTACCGATGAAAGCGGTAATGGCATTGAAGGCGCCAATGTACTGGAAAAAGGCACTACCAATGGAACACTGTCTGATGCAAACGGCAATTATTCACTAACAGTAAAAAGCAGGAGCAGCGTACTGGTAATATCCTTTGTAGGATATACCAACAGGGAGATCACGGCAGCATCGGCTTCTTCGGCCAATGTACAACTGGAATCTCTTGCCCAAAGCCTGGAAGACGTGGTGGTGGTAGGCTATGGTACGCAAAAACGTTCTGAGCTTACCAACGCGGTGGTACAAACCACGGGCGCTGAAATAAAAAAATCAACCAACCTGTCTGTTTCCAACTCCCTGGCCGGAAGATTGCCCGGTTTGTTTGTGGCGCAACAAAGTGCTTCACCGGGTTTTGACGACGCACAGATACTGGTGAGAGGCGCCAAAACGTACAGGAATACTTCCGCCCTGATCGTAATAGACGGGGTAGCCAATGCAGACCCGGATGGTTTGAACAGGTTGGATCCCAATGATATTGAATCCATTTCGGTGCTGAAAGATGCGTCTGCAGCCATATACGGCGCCCAGTCTGCCGGTGGTGTAATACTCGTTACTACCAAGCGCGGTAAATCAGGAAAAGCTGCTTTTGATTTTTCCAGCACTTTTTCATGGCAATCGCCTACCATGAAGGTAAAGCCGGCAGACGTTTATGAATATATAGATGTACTGAACAAACGCAGGGAACTGGAAGGTACTCCTCCGGATTTTCCGCAGGAAGTGATTGACGCCTTCAGGAATGGAACAAGACGCGCCGAGAACTGGTACGATGCATTGGTGGATCCGCCGGTTGGTCAGAACCGCCAGTCTTTAACCATGCGTGGCGGTACAGACAAGGTAAGATACTTTGTATCAGTGGGAACCGCTTACCAGGGCGGTATTATGCGGGGTGATGATAAAACCAAAGTGAAGCAATACAATGTAAGAAGCAATATTGATGTTTCTATAACCAGCAACTTCGAAGTTGGGTTGGACCTTTCCGGGCGTGAAAAAGCAACAGAACTGCCGCAAAGTGGTCCAGGTGGTGATGTGGGCGCTTTTGCTTCTACAAGCCCCTTACAGGAAGCCTATATTGGTGGCGATTATCGCTATCCCGGCGAAGGCTGGTCTCACTTAAATCCTGTGGCCAGGTTGCTCAGTCCGGGCTATCGCAGGTATAAAGCTGATATTTTAAGCGGTACAGTTCGCTTTAAATGGAATATCCCATATGTAAAAGGGTTAACACTTGATGGCTTTTCTTCCATAGTCAAAACGTATGAATTCCGTAAAGTGTTCAACTATGTTTGGCCATACTATGAAAAAGATCCCAATACCGGCGAAATAGTAGAAAAACAATCAAGAACAGTAGAAGATATCGGCTTAAGGCAAGACTTTTACCAAAGCCAGCGCATTACTAATAACATTAAGCTCTCTTATAACACAACGATAAACAATGATCATAAAATTGGCGTATTCGTAGCGTACGAACAAATGGACTACAGGGCTGATACCATGTGGTACCAGCGCCTGGGATACGATTCTCCATTGCTGGATGAGCTTTTTGCAGGCAGCACGGACCGCAACAACTGGCTCGGAAGTGGCTGGCCGGCAGAAAATGCGAGACGCAATTATTTTGGCAGGTTAAGCTATGATTATAAGAGCAAGTACATGCTGGGCTTTAGTGCGAGGTACGATGGTTCCACGATCTTTCCCAAAGAAAGACGATATGGTTTCTTTCCCCAGGCATCTGCAGCATGGGTGGTGAGCAACGAATCCTTCATGCCCCAGAATATATTCAGCAATTTTAAGATCAGGGCTTCCTGGGGACAACTGGGTAACGACCGCGTAAATCCCTTCCAGTACCTTTCCGTATTTGGTTATGGAGCAGGATGGGTAGTGAACGGTGCAGATGCAAGGGGACTTACACAGATTGTGGACGGGAACCCTAATATTACCTGGGAAGTAATGGAATCTACAGACCTGGGGATAGAGCTCGGTTTTTTACAAAACCGCCTCACTTTTGAACTTGACCTGTATAAGAATAAAACATCCAATATCCTTGGAAGAAGACAGGCCTCCATTCCCGGCTATACCGGTCTGGTGCTGCCAGACGAGAACATAGGAAAGATGGAAAATAATGGATTTGAGATACAGGCAGGTTACAGGCAAAACATCGGTAATGTGAGTATGCGTCTGAATGCCAACTTTGCCTACACACAAAATAAGATCGTGTACTTTGATGAAACACCCCAATCTGAACCTTACCAGAAACTGGAAGGTCAGCCGCTGGGTTCCGGATTGTTATACAAAGCAATCGGCATTTACAGGAGCCAGGACGACCTGGATAAAAATGTAAATTACCCGGGTGCCAGGATCGGAGGGCTGATCTTCGCGGATCTGAACAACGATGGAGAAATAAACAGCAGGGACAGGTACATGTTCAATACCACTTTGAACAACGGCGCCCTGTTAGTACCAATGATGTTTGGATTGAATATTGGACTGGACTATAAGGATTTTGATCTGTCTATATTATTCGCAGGGCAAAGCGGCGCCAAATGGAGAATTTCAAACGGCTTTAATTCGGGTGCAGGAGGTAACAATTTACGATATATTGCACTGAACAGCTTCAATCTCGACAATACGAATGCCGAGTTACCGATGATTTCGCCTACGGGCTTTGCATCGGAGAACAGCGATTTTTATTATCATAAAGCCACCTGGCTGAGGCTGAAATCAGCACAACTGGGATACACGCTGCCCGGGAACCTGCTTACCAAATTCAGGATTTCTGCGCTGCGCCTGTATGTATCAGGCGATAACCTGCTCATGATCTTCAATAACCTCAGCAAGTACGGGGCCGGGGATCCTGAAACCGCGCCTCAAACCGGTAACGGAGGTGTATATCCGATGATGAGAACGATCAGCGCTGGTCTTAACATTACTTTCTAATACTTTTTGTATGAAAAATATTTTGCTTGATAAAACAATTAAAAAGGTAACGGTGATAATACTGGCAGGTGTCATTACATCTGTTTCCTGTAACCGTGACCTGTTAAACAAGACGCCTTTAGATGCCATATCTGAAGACGCGGTGTTTAATGATGCTACTTTTCTTCAAAACTATGTTTACAACGTGTATAACGGCATTAAGCCGCCATGGAGCCCCGGTAGCGGCGGCTATGAAACGCTGACAGATATCGCCGTATCGCAGCCGGAAACCCACGATCGGGCCGGAGGTATCCGCAATTATACCGACGGTATTATTACACCCGATAATATTACGAGCCTTACCAATGTATGGAATGATGAATACGGCTATATCCGGAAAGCCAATATCTTTTTTGAAAAAACAGAAACTTCCACCATTCCTGAAGACAAGCTAAATCCCATGAAGGGAGAGGTTCATTTTTTAAGAGCCTGGATGTATTTTGAGCTGATACGCACCTATGGCGGTGTTCCCCTCATCACCCAAAGCTTTAAGCTTAACGATGAAAGCTTTGATGTGCCCAGGAATTCTTTTGCCGACTGTGTGACTTTCATCCTGCAGGAGTGTGATAATGCCATCGGCTTTTTGGATGGCGTACCGGTTAACGAAGGAAAGATCAGCAAAAATGCCGCGCTGGCCTTAAAGGCAAGAGTGCTGCTGTATGCGGCAAGCCCGCTGAACAACCCGGCAAACGACCGCGCTAAATGGGAAGCCGCGGAAACAGCTACCAAAGCGGTGCTGGATGCCGGCTACACGCTTCATGAAAGTACCGACGATTTATTCACCAAACCCCTTAAAAACGACGAAACCATTTTCGGTAAATCGTATACCCCGTCAACAAGAATACCTGACTGGGGCTACAACTACGATTATTGGCCCAGTGGCTTTGACGCCAGGCAACGGTTGATGCCGACACAAACTTTTGTGAACATGTTCCAGATGGCAAACGGCCAATATACTTACCAGGCAGATGGCGTTACCGTGAACGCTGCTTCCGGTTATGATCCTCAAAAACCCAATGAAAACAGGGACCCGAGGTATTATACAAGCGTTCTTTATCCCGGTGGCGGTCCTGTATATATACAGGACGGATCAAAAACCACGCACCGGTTATACGAATACTGGGAAGATGCAAACCCCAACCCGGACAACGTCGCTCCTTATGCAAATCCCAACAAAGTAGATCCCGAAAATGGACAAACGTTGTTTGATTTCGGCCGGGATTCTAAGACTTACTGGGTAAAAGGGCTTACCCCTTTCCACTGGAGGGTGCAAACAGGGTATACCTTCAGAAAGCTCATGGATTTTGACGGGCCGCGCGCCAGTTATGACTTTAATTACAACCAGGTAACTGTATTCATGAGGTTAACTGAATTTATCCTGAACTATGCTGAAATACAAATAGCCCTGGGCGATGAAGACAAGGCGCGCCAGTACATTAATATGGTCAGGAGCAGACCTTCTACCAATATGCCTCCTATTACCAGCAGCGGCGCCAACCTGGTACGCGACTACCGGAATGAAAGAGCGATTGAGCTGCACCTGGAAGATCATCGTTTCTTTGATATCATGCGCTGGAAGGCAGCTCCCGGAATGGTGGATATTCCCATACGCGGATTAACCAGCGTAAAGATGGACTGGACGGGTGCACAGGCAGGCGATTTGATTGGAAAGCTATCGTATACATACGGAGTAATAGAAGAAGCTGAAAAAAGAGTGCCCTGGCCGGGAGATCATTATTATCTTTTCCCTATTCCAAACGATGAGATAAGAAGAAGCAATAATGCATTACAACAAAATCCGGGTTATTAAAGATTGCAGTTAACCACAACAAAAGAAAAAGAGAGGCGGTTCGGTCTCTCTTTTTCTTTTGGTAGCAATTTTTGAACTTAACAATTTAAGAGTTAATAAAGGTCTTATCTGTTTATTTGGGTGCATTTAAAATTGTCGCCGGTTGGTGCCCCCACCAACCGGGGCAGCCAGCCGTGGGCGGTGTCTCCACCGCCCACATGAAGCAAAGGAGTGCGACAATTTTAAATGCACCCGTTTATTTCCAAATTTCGAACTATCCCGTAATAGAAGCGCTCCAATAATCTCATATCTTCCGTAATAATATTTGCCTCAGCAACCAATCCGTTTTTATATTGAAGGTGCTTCCCGTAATTGGTGATTAACCCATTGGGTAGCTCAACTCTGGCAAGGTAACCGCTGTCAGTTGGTGTAGGTTTAATAAAGTCAATTTTTCCTGAAACTGATCCATATTGCTCAAAAGGATATGCCTGAAACCGGAGTAATACTTTTTGCCCTTTTTCTACCTTTCCAAAATTATATTGTGGTATTACTATTTCTACAAAATAGAAAGTATTAACGGGTTGAATATAGAACAGGGATTGCCCTGCTTTTATTTCCTGGTTTTCCTGTAAGAAGCCTGTGAACGAAACCACGCCCGAAACGGAAGCTTTTAATTCATACTTATACTGCCATGCCTGCACCTCGCTCCTGATGGTAGACAACAGCAGCAACATAGCGCAATGAATGTAATGTATATTCCGTTCATTGGTATAAAATGGACGTGATTTCCAGCGTACCACAATATAACTACTATATGGTAAATAATCGGTAAAACAACCGCCGTTGATCTAAAAAAGTACTGCATACAAAAGCCGGAGTTTATTTTTACAGTAATTTTTCCAGGTTATAATATGTTACCATGAAAAGTACTTTCCTCATCACTGTCATACTATTATTATCCGTTCAGCTCAGGCTTAACAATGGTGTAAATACAGACCGCTCATTCGCGGCTTACATTACTGTTAATGAGCTATTGGGCAGCACACCCCGGGCGCCTGAAAAAAACGACAGCATAGCTACCGGTCACAAAGAGCTCAAAAAAGCGCCTGCCAATACTGTCAAAAAGGAAAAATTAAAAAAGAACAAACGTGGTAAGTGGCAGAACAAATTAAGTTCTGCGAATCAGAGCAATCTTCAACTACATAAAAGGGTATCGCAACCCGGCATATTTACAGCAAAAGGAGCGGTACAATTTGACTTTGACCAACATGAACTCAGGGATATTGAAGCATTCAACCAGGTAATGCATATAGCAGACCAACTGCTGTTTGATTCTACCCAACGGGTTAGCATTGCCGGTTATACAGACAATATCGGAAGCAATTATTACAACGATTCACTGTCCTCCAGGCGGGCGGAGAACATAAAAGATTACCTGGTAGAACTGGGCGTAAACGAAAGCCAGATACACCTGTCATTTAACGGGATGGCAGACCCTGTTTCGGACAACGCCGGAGAAAGCGGCCGCGCGGAAAACCGGCGGGTGGAATTCGTTTTATTTGCCGCGGGATAATTTTTATCATTCATCAACAATATTCACACATTGCAGATGCTGCATTTACCTTCGGTGGGCGCTATTTTCATTGCGGCAAAATCAGGAATAAGCACATACCGCAATAAAGTTCAGGTTTTAGCAGGCTGGAGGGGGTGTCAGCCTATAGAAAGGACAGAATCCGTAGTCGTCATTTCGAACCTGCCCCCAGGTTGTATTGAATTAAAGGTGTATTGCGGCGGGTGAGAAATCTGTTAAGCAAAGTGCAAATGTTGAGCATTTGTACAAACGCCCGGCACATTTACCTTCGGTGAGAGCAGTTCTCCTTCGCGTAAAAGTGATTTAATTATAATGCCCCTGTTGGCTCAGTCGAAAGGACGAAGACCTCGAACGTCATTTCGAACCCGCCTTCCTGACGTTTGAACTAAAAGCGTTTCACGGAGGGTGAGAAACCCGCCGGGCATTTGTACAAGAGCCGGACAATTTGAAATGCAGCCTATTCACACATTACAGATCCGGATAAAAATTTCATTTTAAAAGCCCTGTAATGACTTGCTCCATTTCTTCGTACCCTGCATTTTCTGACAGCCTGCTCCTGGAGTTATAAACAATTTTTTGATCCTGGTCAATTACAAAATACAGGGGAATAACTGTAATATTAAAAGCTTTTACCAGCTCACTTTCTTTCCATTTTACGTTATCCGACACATTGATCCAGTCCATCCCATAACTTTTTATCTGGCTTTTCCATACATCCTCATTCCCGTCGAGGTTAACATACACTATGGCAAATTTTTTATCACGGAATTTATTATATACCCCTTTCAGCATAGGAATATTTTGCTTGCAGGGGCCGCACCAGGTAGCCCCAAATGCCAGGAGGTAAACCGTATCATTCAAAGACTGGTTGGTAAAGTTTGCGCCTGTTGGAGTGAAGGCCGAAAAAGATTTAACAGCGCTCCCCGCTTCCAGCTTATAATAATTAAGCAGCTTCTCCTTTAGTTCCTTACCTAATGTGGTTTCCCTGATCCTGGCATCCAACGTATTATAAAAGGCTAATATTTTATCGAGCTTTAGCGAACGTGCACCTGATAAACTATATAGCTTAATAAGGCTATAATAGGTGTCGGGAAACTGTTGCAACAGGTTAAACTCTTTTAATCTCAGTTGCTTCAAACGCGCCACGGCCAGGCTGTCTGATTTATTATTCTTATTCCTCTGCTCCTCCAGGTAGTCCTCATATAAGAAACGATCAAGCTTTTTCTTCAATATATTTGACTTCGAATTGATCATCTCTGACGCAGAAAGCTTATTTTTCTTTGTTATGGAATTAGCCGGTATTTCATGAACGATCATTGTATTCTTCCCGGAATCTATAACAAAATATACCTGGCTGCGCTTATCCATCAATAATAAGTAAGCGTTTTCGGAAGGCTTATTTAAAAAGCCTTTTACCGAAAATGCGTTATTCTTTATTAAAATGGTATCTGTTTTTTTAAATGCATGGTTCGAATACACATCCCATATACAAAAAACCAACTTTTGATGATTGAGCGAAGGCGGCACCCTACCATTCAGCTCAAACGCGTACTGACTATAGGATTGTAAAAAGAGCAGCGTGAAAAAAGCGGCAAAGACTGATCTCATATTGATTGATATTAATCAAAGGTCTATTGTAATTCTTTACCTGAAAGATTCATTTACTTCAAACAGGGGTTGCTCCTTTTTATTACCCGGCGAAATGATAAACGCACGCTTGAGACGGCTTATAAAACGCGTAAACATATTTTCCATGCGGGCATTTATTGATACAGGCTGGCTGACTTCGTTCAATGCCGGTGAAGGATAGTTTTGCGGAAAATGCTTTTGAGCTTTGGGTACGGATGACTTTTTAGAGGGTACGCGAAGGGCTTCTACAATAACAGCATCAGGAGGTAGCTTCCTGGCTTCAGATCCGGTTATGCAATTGCCATTTTCAGCATTGAAAAAGCGATATACGATCTTCGGTTCCGTATTTGTTTTGGCCTGCATACTCAATATTTAGTAAACCTGAAATTACAATGATCTTTTGTAAAAAACACATGCGATTTTTATGAATATGATATGGGGTGTGGGCTGTCAGCTATGGGCTATCGGCTATGAGCTATGAGCTGCGGGCTGTGAGTGTAAGCAGCAATTTATAGTTTATGGTTTTTTGTTTATAGCTGGGAACCATAAACGTTTGAAACCTGCGAAAATGCCGCTCCTACGGAGCTTTGTCAATACGTTACTTCATAACTGCCACCAAACTTTCGCGTCCATGACGCTATAAAATTGTTGATATGGCAGCCTTCAAAATAACGCATAGAACACTTATAGTTGGAGAAAACCATAAACTACAAACTATAAACAACAAACCTTCAACATCCATCATACCTGAAACATGCAACCTGTAACAGGTTCCAGGACGCAACGAACTTCTTCCTTGTAACCTGAAACCTGTAACTTCATTTACTTTTTCTTCGCTTTGCCTTTAACAGGTGCGGCTGCAGGCTTTGCCAGATCTTTTACACGAATGTTCCTGAAGAACAAAGTATCGCCATGCCCTAAGAATCCTATATGCCCGCTGGTTCTCTTTAATCCCGGATGGTCGCGGTGATCGGCAGTACCATCTTTAGATGCCTCCGCTATATCGCCATCCACAATAACAGTACCGTTCAGGGTAACTTTGATCCTGGTTCCTTCGATACGGATCTCTTCTTCATTCCATTCACCAACCGGCTTCAGGTGTCCTCTTTTAGCTGCAATAATTCCATACACCGACCCATGATACTGGTAAGGCTTCAGCTCCTTATAAATATCAGCATCGTCGTCCAGCACCTGTATTTCCATTCCTTCATAGGCGGCATCTCCTGTTAACGGAGTGCGTATACCTACACCGTTGTTAGCGCCGGGCGTTAATTTAAATTCAAACCTGAAAGCAAAATCGCTGTATTCATCTTTCGTATACAGGTTACCGTTACCACCGCGCTTTGGATATACGGCAATATTGCCATCTTCAATAACATAAGCGGTTTTATTGCCTACCCACTCGTGCAGGCTCGTGCCGTCGAACAGGATCCTGTACCCTTCTTTCTTCTCATCATCCGTGAGCTCATACGGTTTGGGACGGGGAATTTCCCTGATATAAATATCCCGGTACGCTACATACGTTCCGTGTGCCTGCAGCTCTATCTGCTCTTCGGGGAAGATAGGAAGGTTGCGATCCCAGTAATTTTCGAGCGGCACTCCGTTCACCACCAGCACCCCGTTCAGGTACACTGTTACCAGGTCACCCACCATTTGTATGCGGAAAGTGTTCCAGTCGCCAATGGCATTATCGGCCAGCACCAGCGGCTTGCTTTCATTTTTCTGATTGTTGTACAACCCGCCGGAGCCCACCTGGGCGCCAACGTCTACACGTGAGGTATCCCATATCTGCACCTGCGGCGTACCACGCAGGTAAATACCGGCGTCGCCGTCTTTGGTGATCTTCCAGTCAACATACATTTCAAAGTCGGCATATTTTTTCTCCGTGCAAAGATTGTTACCATGACCGTTAAAAACCAATAAGCCATCTCTTACGCTCCACCCGTTACGCATTTCCTCATCGGCTTTGGCCTGTTCTTTGGTTAAGGTTTTGGCATCCATTTTTGCCCGTTTAACAGGGTCGGCTACCAGTCCTTTCCAGCCTGTAAGATCGTTGCCATTAAAGATTGATGTAAAGCCCTCTCCTTTCGGCATTTCCGCCAGGTGCTTGCGCAACGCTTCTTTCTGGTATTCGCTTTCGGCGCCTCCCAAACTGCTGATTGATTTCTCAAGCACCTGGCGCACGTTGGTTCCATAAATGGATTTATCGGCCATAGCGATATTCATCGCGGCATTCGCTGCCTCTCTTTTTAAAGAAGGATTATCTAAAAAGCTGCCTGCATATAAAAATGCAAGGAATGTTTTACATTTTCCTACCTGGTTCAATACCGCTTTTTTCTGGCCATCTGTCTGCGCATACTCCATCGCATTGCGCAGCATGATCAGCTTAAGCTCATCGGTATTTTTTGAAATGCTGATCTGCTTTACAAAGCCTGTGAAAGCGTCTGCCGCCAAAGCTCCTTTGCCAGCCTGCTGCAGCACCTGGTACAACTGCGTGGTTGCCAGCCCGCCTTTCCAGTTGGAAAGGGCGCTGATCACATCTTTTTTGGCCGGATCGCTGCCCGAAGCAAAAGCTCCGGCTACGGTTGCCAATCCTTCTTTATCACCTATACCGGAAAGTACATTGTAAAAAAGCGATTTTTTATCGGCAGGCGCTTTACTGATCTCTGCAAGGATGGCGGCGTTACGGCCTCTTGCGCTGGGGATCCTGCTGACACCTGCCACGATGATCTGCTGCCAGTCGCTGATATCCTGCGCATTGCCAGCCGATAATAAAAGCGGGTACACCTGCTTCAGGTTAGCCGGAGTAACCATTTGTTTTAATGCAATCTTTGCCGAATTGCTGATCTGCGGATCGGTATTTGCTGCTAACGGTAATATGTCGGCAGCTTTTGAGCTTACCGCTCTTGCGCCCAACACATCTATAATGGCAGCTTTACCCGCCGGAGAAGCATCATTTAATGCATCACCCAATTCATTTACCACATCATTACCCTCCATGGATAATATGGCCGACCTGGCTGCGGCTATCTCACCGGTACTTCCTGTTTTTAATATACCAAGCAACGCAGGTAACGCTTCCTGTCCGCCTATCTGAGCGGCAGCGGTAATAGCCGAAAGACGCACGCCGGCATCTTTACTTTGAATGGATTTTAATACCACCGGCAGCGCTGCCGCAACGCCTTTATTACCTAACATTCGTATGATCTCCGACTGTGCGGGCGCGCCGGCTTTGCTGAGCGCTTTGAGCCACGCGGGAGTAGTTGTTTCATTGATATACGGCTGGGCATATTTCAAGGCCGCTTCCCTGTATTCAGCATTCTTATCTTTCATAGCGCCGGTAAGCAAAGCAGTGCCTGATCCGCCCTGTATATCAGTAAGCAATTTTAAAGCAGCGCTGCGGGTGTGCACCTGGTTACCGGCAGTCGCTTTTTTCAGCAACGCCGTTGCCGCTTTTTCTGCCACTTTCGTGTTTCCGCCGGTAGCAAGATTTGAAAGATATAACAGGTAAGATGAAGCCGCATCGGTTACACTGTAAGTATAGCCGCTTTTAGCCGCGGCGTCTGCCAGTATTTTTTGGGAAGCAGGATCTCCTATACGCGCCAGCGTATACAAAGCCACCTTGGCCGTTTTGGCATCGTCAGAAGCCGCTAAAGTCGCTACGGGCTGCGCAGCCTCACGGTAACGGGTATCGCCCAATGCCTGCACTATGGACAAACGTGCATTGCCGGTTGCATTTGCCAGCGCGGCCAGTAATGTTTTGTTAGACGCGTCGCTGTTAATGGTTGCCAGTGCACGGGCGGCCGGGTCTGCAAAACGTTCATCTTTCAAATACCCTTCCAGGTAAGGGATCGCATCGTCCTTACCCACCTGCTCCAGTTGCGCGAGTATAAATAATTTTGCTTCGTTGTCTTTTAATTGCGGCAGAGCGGCTCCATACGCTTTTACCGCCACACTCCTCCAGCTTTCTTTACCGGGCTGTGTTGCCGCAAAAGAAAAACCACTGATGGCGAAATGCAGGCGGCTCACATCGCCACCGGCATCCAGCTTTTTTACCAGCTCGGTAATACCGGCTTCGCCCAGTCCCGCTACCGCAGCGGCATTGGCTTCCAGTTGCTTTGCATCATCGGCAGGCGATTTGGCCAACAGGTCGGCTATCTTGGTGGTCACCGTCCTGTTATCATCTGTTTGAGCAGTTGCCGTGAACAACAGGCTGTTCATCAAAAAAACTATCAGTAATATTTGTCGCATGTAAATGAAAGTTGTTGTGTTGTTATGGTTCGGTTTGTGGTGCGGCCCGGTGGCCGCTTTTTTCATCTGTACCCGGGCAAACGCATTTTGCCCGTTGTTATGACCATTATATAAACCACGGTCCACGCAAAGGCGGATTCAATAAGCGATTAGCGCCTTCGTCGTTGATAAATTCCTGCTTTACCGGGTCGAACTTAAGATTGCGGCCCAGTTGCAGCGCTATCTTACCAATATTGATAATGGTACACGAGCGGTGGCCATTCTCTTCATTGAGGGCGAATTTTTTCCGGTTCTTTACCGCGTCTGCAAAATCTGTTACCTGTGGTGCAGGATCAGGAAACGCTGCCAGCTTTCTTTCAAAATCGGGAATATCGGACCGGAAGCCGGCAAACAATTTTCCTTTAGGCCCTTCAATATAAGCAGCTCCTTCGGCAGTGCCGGCGCCGTCGAGTATGATCTGGCAGCCATCTTCGTAGGTATAAGTAATTTTTCTCCAGGTTCCCACCGCATCATCGTGCTGTTGAGGCGCATCTATTTCAACAGATACGGGACTGGTATCATCTTTACCCAGGAAATACTGTATGGGATCTATATAATGCTGTCCCATATCGCCCAATCCGCCGCCATCATAATCCCAGTAGCCGCGGAAAGTAGTATGTACACGATGCTCGCTGTATGGTTTATAAGGAGCAGGACCCAGCCACATTTCATAATCCAGCTCTTTAGGAACGGGCCCGGGCTTCAGATCGGTTTTTCCTACCCAGTAAAATTTCCAGTCGAAACCGGTATGCCTGCTCACCGTAACCTTTAAAGGCCAACCCAGCATCCCGCTTTCCACCAGTTTCTTAATAGGTTTTACAGTGGTGTTCATACCATAAAAATTATCAGAAAAGCGGAACCAGGTATTCAGTCTGAATATCCTGCCATGCTGCTGCACCGCTTCCACCAGGCGCTTTCCTTCACCTATGGTACGAGTCATGGGCTTTTCGCACCAGATGTCTTTTCCGGCACGGGCGGCATCGGCGGCAATAATACCGTGCCAGTGCGGCGGCGTAGCCACATGCACAATATCCACTTCGGGAAGAGCTATCAGCTCACGGTAATCCCTGAACGTTTTTACACCCTTGCCACCGCCCAGCGCGTCCAGGGCCAGTTGTATATGGCGGGTATCCACATCGCAAACAGCCACAGTGCGCGTTCCCGCATATTCAAAATGTCCACGTCCCATAGATCCCACACCTACAACAGCTTTGGTAAGCGTATCGCTGGGCGCCAGGTACCCCGGCCCACCCAAAACATGCCTCGGCACAATAGTAAATGCCGCCAGCGCGCCCATTGAATTTTTCAAAAACAAGCGCCTGGAATTATTCTGCTTTTGTTTCATAATAATGTAAAAAGGAGTTTTAGCCCGAAAGAGGGTGTATTCCAAATTTTCGCTTCCAAAGTACGCACAAATCCTTTAAAATAGCGGCACAATCGTTTGCACATTATTGTTTTTGGAGGAAGCCGGTAGCTCATGATATCAATTATCGCCTGGCGGTCCATAATTTTTAGATGCGTCATCTAATATCAACACCCAGTCCTGTCCATATCCTGACGATGGCGGTATGAATTTTTGCTGCGGTTTTTTGTGTATGGATCCAATTTTTTTTATTTCTCCATTACGCGGGTCAAACCAACCGGCATTTAAAACAGCGCCGCTTATTTTGTTCAGATTCACGGTAAATGGCTTACCCATTGCAGAATAAATAAAAGCATAATCCATTCCGCGTGTTGCCTGGATGCGTTCCGACGGTGCATAGTTATTTTCAACGATCAGCGATTGATCGGGCACCCGTTCCAGGAAAGGCCTGGAAAGCATCAATCGCTTTACATATTTCATTTGGCTGGCGCCGGGTAAGTCCATGGCTTCCTGCCAGTATACATGCGGACCATTTACCGCCTCCCGGTATGGCGAATACATTTGCCATATATCATGACAGCCGTAGGTGTGGCCATGAGCTCCCGCAAACAGGTCAAGATAAGCATAGATCCTTACATCGTACGCGTTCGATGTACCGAGGTCTTTTGCATTGAAGCAAACAGGATGATCTTCGTACAGCGGTTCTCCGTCCATCACAGGTTTTATGGGATGCATGTTGTACACGGCTTGTATTTTGTCGTATACAGGCATATTCCGGCAATGCCCGTTCTGGAACATATTAAAGCTTAACCAGTCATCTGTATGAAACCATTCAGCGCTGCCGGTTTCATTAGGCTGCGGGTGAAATGTGATCATTGGTTGTACCGTACAGCCTTCGATGATCCCGGCGGCCATACTCCGCCATATGTTAATATGCGCTTCATTCCGGGGGTTACGGTCGCCGCCAAGTATCCAGATGATGTTCTTTTTATCCTTATACCTTTCTGCCAGCCATTTCCCATACTGTTTTGCATTTTGTATGGTAAATACCTCCGGGCCTTTGCCCCACCCGCTTTTCCATATTTTGTCGCCCCAGGTGGGCAACAATCCTATTACCAGGTTCAATGCCGCGGCTTTATCAATAATATAGTCTACATGCTGAAAATATTTTTCATTGGGCGTTGCCGGGTTATCGTTCAGTAATGGCAAATCGCCATATGGATTAGGAGTATGCAGACCATCAAATTCCGCCAACGCTACCGCCTGTATCACGGTAAATCCCTGTTCGCTCCTGCGTGCCAGGTATTGGTCTGCCTGCTCACGGTTAAGGCGGTGAAACAGTTCCCAGCCGGTATCGCCCAGCCAGAAAAACGGTTTCCCGTCGCGCATGATGAAATGCCTGTTGTCGCTTACAGTGAATTGTGAGTAGCCCGCCAGCAGTAACAACTGGCATAGTATAAACAGTACATTTTTTTTCATGACGGCATTTGTTTAGTGGCTTTCAATGATCAGTACCCAGTCATTTGCATCGGGGGTTGTAAAGCTAAGTTCGCCTTTATTACGATATTTTCCCGCAAAAGTAGTTTTGCCATTCGCCGGATCATACCAGGACGCTTTCAGCTTACTGCCACGAATACCCGAAGTATTGATAGTAAAAGTCCTGCCCGAAGGAATATAGGCTATGATATATTTTCCTTCGCGATGTTTTGCCGCGACCGCATAATCATTGCCGGCAAATTTACCGGCGCCCGAAGTAATAATTGAGGATGTGGAATCGGGCAGCAACTCAAACCATTTTCTTGACCGGAAAAATTCATAAAAATACTGAAGCGAATTACCTCCGGGCAACTCAAGCTGCCGTTTCCAGTCACCGTCCATACGCCACAACGGACTGCCATAGGCGTTCCCTATACCACCTGTTAATACAGACCAATATGCCTGTTTCCGCACCTGGACCGGAGAACCCCAGGCATCGTGCTCACCTTCGTAAGTTGATTCTCCGAGAAAAAAGGGTTTTACGGGTTGCTTCGCGTATTCTTTATAATTCACTTCGTATACATCGGGTTGATTTTTATTCCAGGCCTTGTTGAACCCCCTGAAATAAGTATAGGTCATTACCACATCCAGCCATGAAGTATCGGGCCATACATCGGTACTGGAATGAGAGGATGAAGCATGATAAGTAAGCAGGTGGTGAGGAGCCTGCGATTTAATGCCCAGCGCCAGTTCATTCATTACCTCCCGGTCTTCGAAAGGGTCAATATCTCCACCCATGATCCAAACTATATTATTGTATTTAGCAAACCGCTTTCCTATATACTCACCAAATGCCCTGCATTTTTGGGGTCCGTTGTCTGAAAGTATGCTCCGGGGACCAACCGCCCCCTTACCGCCAAATCCTTCGCCGCAACAACCTGCCCATAAAGGTGCAATCGACATCAGCAGCCCCATGGAATCCGCCTGCTGCACCACCCATTCCACGTGGTCAAAATAAGATTCATTGATACTGGCAAGATCGGTAGAATCGCGAAAAGGTTTTTCCCGGATCGCGTCTTTGAAAGTGGCAAAACCGGTAAGCATGGTTTGAATAGCCGTAAAATGCTTTCGCTTTCTGTCAGCCAGGTAGTACTTTGTTTCATCTTTGGTTAATCTTAAAAAAAGCATCCAGCCGGTATCTCCGTTATAAAAAAAAGGTTCGCCTTTTTGATCTACAAGATAACGGGGATTATCGCCTACTTTTAGCGGGAACGAATATTGCGCTGCGGAAATCAATGAGAGCAGGCATACACCTGCAGTAATCAATAATTTGTTCATAAAATTATAATTGCCGGCTGTTCAGTTCCAGTTGTTATCTACCGGTCCAAAATCCCTGTTGGTATCGAGCTCTATCTGCGGAATGGGGAAAAAATAATGCTTATCCTGTACATTGGAAGTTCCAAACAATGCCTGCAGTTCAACATTCATGGTTTCCTTTAAAATACCCCAGCGCTTCAGGTCATTGTACCGGATCTGTTCTCCCATAAATTCCAGTTGCCGCTCGCGTTTTAATAATTCAAATGCCTGGTCGGGAGTATAGGTATCTTCGTATGGGAACGCTCCTATACGTTCCCGCACTTCATTTACATAATCAATGCCCGCACCCACATTTCCCATTTTGATCCGGCATTCAGCGCGCATCAGCAATACATCCGCGTATCGCATCAGGCGTATGTTATTGCCGGTTTGTACACCATTTTCAGAGGGCTTGTATTCCTTATTGGTGAATTTGCGGTACCAGTAGCCGTTAGTAGCAAAATCATATGCTTTTATACCTTCAGGACAATGATCGCACCAGGTTTGATCGCCTATAGTACCGCCATAAAAAGTAAGCGCCGCTCTCGGGTCTGTAAAAGCATGCCCATCTTCATCATTGTATTGAAAGTCTGCCACCCGCCTGGGCTGGAACGCCCAGTTTGCCCAGTCTGTCCAGCTATACAATTGCGCATGCGCGTTCTGCCTGCCGGGATTATCGCTCGTTTCAGGATCGCCGAACATATAAAACACATTGGTGCCGGGATAATGGAAAAACTGTATCTCAAATACGCTTTCCTCATTGTTTTCATTGGTTTCTCCAAAGTTGTCGTCCCACCTGTTGCCGGGAAGCAGGCTGTATTTCCCTTTCATTTTTTCAAACTCTGCATCTGCCTCACTGTATTTTTGATTGTAGAGGTACAGCTTTCCCAAAAAGCCTGAAGCGGCTCCTTTGGTAGCGCGTCCCAGGAAGTCATCGCTCCAACTGTCGGGGAGTAACGACTGGGCATTTTTGAGATCAGATTCCGCCTGCGCCCATATTTCCGTTGCCGGAGACCTCGGCAGATCTCCATTGCCTTCTACTACATAATCTGTACGCAATGGCACACTTCCCCAATGAAAAGCCAATTGACTATATGCCCAACCGCGCAAAAAATAAGCATCGCCCATGGCATGACTCACTTTTTCATTTGCAGCATTGGCATCCTGGTATTGACCAGCCTTGTATAAAACAAGATTGGCCCTGAGCACCATCCTGTACAGCAGGCGCCAGTACGACCTGATAGGAGTGGTAGCATTATTATGTTCGTACCGCCAAATAGCAACTATCTCGGGCTCGTTGGCTGAAGGGGGCCTGCCATCGTATTCATTGGCCAACCCATCGAATACTTCGGGCAACTGCCAGGCAAAAGCGCTGTTATGAAAAAAAGAGGAGTACACACCGATAGCACCGGCTTCTATTTCATCGGGCGTATTGAAATAGGTATCCGTATTCTTACTGTTGGGATCGGCATAATTCAGAATATCTTTATTACATGCGCCCATCGCCACATATCCTGCTAACAGCAGGATGAGTTTTATGTAATTATAATCCATTAATTTTTTCATGATTCGGGTTTTGATAATTATAAATTCACCTGGAAACCAAACATGAGCATCCTGGGCCTTGGCCAGGTATTGCCATTATCTATGCCGCGTGACAGGTTACCTCCACCTACTTCGGGATCGTAATTGCGATAACTGCTAAAGGTGAAATAGTTATAGGCGCTTACATATACTCTTATTTTATCAATGCCTATTTTGCGGCAGGTGGCAGCAGGGAGTGAATAACCCAACGACATTTGCCTGATCTTGGCGTAATTGCCACTTACCAGCCTCAGTGTTGATGCCCTGGTATTTTGCGCGGGATCGCCTATTACGGCGCGCGGAACAATGCCATTACCAGGTTCAGCTTCGCTTCTCCAGCGGTCTAATACATATGTGCTTTGATTTAACACGAGGATCCCTCCTCTTATACGATGATAATTACCATCGTAAATGCTCGAACCGGCTATTCCCTGCAGAAATACATTGAAATCAAACCCTTTCCAGCCAAGACCCAGGTTTACACCATACATATGCGTTGGATGGGGGCTGCCCAGGCGCGTGCGATCGTCGTTGTTCACACGCCCGTCACCATTTACATCTACAAACCTCACATCCCCGGGACGTGTAGTGCCCAGTTGATATTCAGAAAATCCTTTTGCCTGTGCAGCGGCATTCGCATCGTCCAGTTCTTTTTGCGTCATAAATATGCCATCGGCTATAAACCCGTAGAAATATCCAACCGGGTTGCCTATATCTGTTCTGTTCACTCCATCCAGGTACGACCCATCGCCCAGTGATGTTACCTTATTATGATTATAGGTATAATTAGCATTCACCGAATAGGTAACCTCTCCTATACCGGAACGCCAGCCAGCCTGCAGCTCTACTCCTTTGTTTTCCATACTGGCAGCATTTACAACGGCGCTGCCACTACCACCACTATCGCCATACCCCAGTGAAACAGGTTGTGGCACTTCATATAAAATATCACTGGTAAGCTTGCTGTAATAATCGGCTGTAATACTGAGCCTGTTGCTCAAAAAAGCCATATCCAATCCAACAGATCTTGTTTCGGTAGATTCCCACCGTATACCGGACGAGGCATTGTTGATCACTGTAGCGCCGTTCACGCGCCTCCCATCATCACCAAAGGGATAATATACGTTCAACGTATACACCTGCGACAGGTACCTGAAATCCCCGATCGCATCGTTGCCCGATTTTCCCCAGCCTATCCTGAACTTTAACTGGTCAAAAACATTCAGTGAACGGATAAATCCTTCCTCATGCATTTTCCACGCCAGCGCTACCGAAGGAAAAGTACCCCAGCGGTTACCGGGTGCAAAACGGGGTGAGCCATCGGTACGAACATTAATGGTGGCAAGGTATTTATCTGCAAACTGGTAATTGATACGACCGAAATAAGAGAGATACGCATATTTGCCGATCCTGTCTTCTGTAACAACATTGGTGGGTGCCGTCAATACGTTTTGTATAGCCAGGTCAAGCCCTTCTCCAAATACGCCTATGCTGCCACTCCGCGCTCCGTTCTGCCAGGTATTACCCACCATGGCAGAAAAATCGTGCTTGCCAATTGTATTTTTGTACGTAATGTATTGTTCTATTAAAGGAGCAAAACCATAGCTGGTGTATTTGCGAAGCCGCGTTGGTAATGTTGCCTCCCCTGCTATGCCACCGGTATAAGAATCATTCCAAAGCTGGGTTCTGCCAAAATCACCGCTCACACCTGCCTGTATTTTATAGGTCAATCCTTTTACAGGCTCTACTTCTGCCCATAAAGCGGCCTGGTAATTGATCCTGTTTCCCTGCACATGATTATTATCGGCAGTGGTGAAGGGATTCGACATTTCAACAATGTCTATGGTACGGCTGGATTTGGAGTAGTTTCCATTCTCATCCCTGATAGGGAAATATTGTGGCGCGTTCAAGGTATGATCCAGGTTCCCGGGGTTACCATATTCTCCGCCACCCCTGAAATTATTATATGAAAAAGCAAAATTATTTCCGAGCCTGAACCATTTTTTAATGGTGAAAGTGTTTTTATTGCGGAAGTAAAAATTATCTTCCTGCATACCCCGATAGGTGGGGTTTTCGTTGTGCCGGTAGCCCATACCTACAAAATAGCTGGCGTTTTCTGACCCCCCGGAAAAATCTGCATTTAACTCCCTGTTGCGACTGGTCCTGAAAACCTCGTCCTGCCAGTTGGTCCTGTCTGTACGGGTTTCGCCCGACAACAATTTTTCAGTAGGAGCAATACTGGAGTTCGCTAAAATGTCCAGGACATAATCTGTATACTGGTCTGCATTCATCAGTTCCAGTTTTTTAGGCACCGTTGAAATACCTTCGTAATAACTCAGGTTGAGTTTCATGGGACCCTTTTTTCCTGAACGGGTAGTTACCAGAATAACACCGTTAGCACCACGCGAACCGTAAATAGCGGTTGAAGAAGCATCTTTCAGGATCTCGATATTCTCAATGTCATTGGGATTTACCGTAGAGAGATTCCCCCCGATAAAACCGTCTATCACCACCAGTGGATCAGAATTATTAAAGGTTGTTATACCCCGTATACGGATGGTTCCCTGCGAAACATCTACCCCTGCAGCTCTTCCCTGTATCAAAGAGGCAAGATCAGACACCTGCCGGTCGCCGATATCCTTTTTACTGATAGAAGAAACGGCCCCGGTAAGATCACTTTTCTTAACCGACCCGTAACCCACCACTACAATATCATCTACACTGGAAGCAGCCTCCTGTAGCACAGCCGCTACACGGTTGGATGCACCAATGGTTACCTGCAGGCTGCCGTACCCGATAAAAGAAATGGTAAGTTCATTCCGGCTATCAGGCACACGCAAAACAAAATTTCCGGCGGCGTCGGCAGAAGAGCCGGTTGAAGTACCTGTTACCACTATCGAAGCTCCTGATAGCGGTTCCCCCTTTTCGTTGTGTACCGTTCCTCTTACTTCTCTTGTGGTATCCGCCTGTGTTAGTTTGGGCACTTTGGCTTCCGGTGAATGGGTCTTTCTTGTAATTACAATGGTTTTGTTTTCAATGAAATAATCCAGTGGCTGATCCCTGAAAATCAGCCGCAGCACGGTTTCCAGGTCCTCATTTTTTACATTGATCGTGACCCTCCTGGCATCATCCAGCAGATCTTCGTTATAAAATACCAGGTATCCTGTTTGCTTTTTAATAACAGGAAACACTTTTTCAAGCGGTACATTCTTTGCCGACCAGGTAATGGTTTGAGAAAAGCCATTGCCTCTGGCGTTTAATAAAAATCCTAATAACAATACAAGCGTCAGTTTCATGACAAGCAGTTGTTTAGTCAATACCCGCCTTGTAGCTGCTTTGGGGCATGCGCATAATTTCATATCTTTAACTTGTTTGGGTTAATGATTTACCCCGAATACTATTCGGAAGCAGTTGTTTGCTGATCGTAATGCTGTTAACTCAACATACCTGCCGTTCCGGTCGCAACCCGGAACGGTTTTTTGTTGATAACAGTGCGAACTGATGGTTGTTTAAGGGGGATGATGAAGTAATTGTAAAATTTTCATGGCATAACAATTATTAAAAGTTTAAGGCATAACAATTAACTTTTTTTCTTCGAGCCTGAAGCGCACCTGGCTTTTTTCAAGCACACGCAGTATGGCAGACAAGTTCAGATCCATACCTATATCACCGCTAAAGTGCGGTCCCTCAGCGGTTTTAGATGTAAAGCCACGATATTCAATATCCAGGTCATACCATCTCGACACTTGCCGCATCACCTCATAAATACCGGCATTTTTAAAGCTGAACGCACCGTTTTTCCATGCCATTACCTGCTCAAGGTTAACATGATCCGTAACAGTTACAACACTCTGCATGTCGCTCATTACAGTTTGCGCCTGCTGCCCTGGTATTAATTGCTTAACGCTTCCTCCGGCATGTACCTTCACTACCCCTTCCAGCAAAGTGGTTTTACATTGTGGCTCGTCGGGATAGGCGTTTATATTGAATGAAGTTCCGGTTACTTCTATCCGTCTTGAATGATCAAGTGTTACAACAAACGGGATCCGGGGGTTTTTTACTACTTCAAAATAAACTTCTCCCTTTATGCTTACCTGCCGCGTATCTCCGGTGAAAACCGTTGGGTAGGTAATAGAAGAAGCTGCATTCAGCCATACACCTGTTCCATCCGGCAAAATAAGGTGATATTTACCTCCCCTCGGAGTACTCATGGTGTTGGTTAGAATTTCGGACGACTTTGTTGTTCCCTGGGCGTGATATACGATACTGCCGTTGGCAAGCTTAACAACCTGTGTACTGCCCTGGCTTGCCAGCATTCCATTGGAAGCGCTGTCTAACACAATGGTAGTTCCGTCCGATAATGTAAGCAGCGCCTTTTCACCTCCGGGAGCTATATCTGTAATTTCCTCTTGTTGTACTATTGCTGTTTGCTGTATGGCATTTTGCTTTCCATTATCAAACAATAAATAATAGGTAACAGATAAGATCATTACAACCAGGATAGCTGCGGCATAGCGGAACCAGTGGCTATTCAAAAAACTACGTCTTTTTTTGTCATTAGTCATCGAAGCCAACATTCCCGGATCACCTGTACTACTTATCTCATTTGCAACAGCAGCCTTAACCCGGTTCACTACTTCCGGGTAGGAAGGGTTAGCAGCAGCCCTTTCGGCCAATTGACGATCCATCAACTGGTTGAGTTGCCGTTGCGTAGCCGGATCTTTCATCAATTCCTGTAACTCCCGCCATTCAGTTGCTGAAATAGTCCCGGAAAGATAACGGTCAATATAAAATTCAAGTGTTTTATCCATATCACCTGAATAAGACACACGCTGACAAGAACAGGCCAGGTCTCAACAAAAAATTATTTAGCAGAAAAAAAGATAATGAATATGGGCACGGCCATTTCCATACGGCTTTTAAGATGCTTCCTGAGAAAAAGCATTGCTTCGATGATATGTTGTTTAACAGCGCTCCTGGAAATTCCAAGCGAAACAGCGATCTCATCATAACTCAACCCGGTTATACGGCTCATGGTGAAAACCTGCTTACGCCTGGGAGGAAGTTCGGCTATACCAGACATCAGGACATTATAAAGTTCCCGGTATTCAAGATGATCGGACGGCGTAACCAGAACACTTTCAATTGTGTCTGCCGGGGGTTCCGCCAATGTATTTAATTTATTACGAAAGGCGTTATTTGCGCGATTTCTTGTTGTAGCAGATAAATACGCTGAAAGATTGAGTATGCCGGGGAGTTGTTGCCGGTTTTTCCAGAGTGTAATAAATATATCCTGTGTTATATCCTCTGCTTCCTGCCCATTTTTAAGATAGGAGACCAAATGCCCGTATATAACAGAGGTATAGCGTTCCACCAAAACGGTAAACGCCAACTGGTCTCCGGAAGCAATCAGAGCAGCCAGATCAGCATCATTATATTCATTGTACAATGGCAAGTAAAACAGTTAGTACACAACGAATTTATTGAAAATACAATCGCTTTCAAAATTGTTCTACGCTAAATATCTACAAACAGGCATTTATTATTTCCATGTAACAATCTTTATTTCAACTCCTTGCATGTAACGACTGGTATTTTTTGGGTGTAAGCTTCGTGATGCTTTTAAATTGCTCATTAAAATTGGAAAGATTCTGGAACCCACTTTCATAACAAACCTGGGTAACAGTCATGTCTCCATTCATCAATAGCTTACAGGCATACCCAATTTTCACTTCTATTATAAATTGCGTAAAGGATTTTCTGGTTCTGTTCTTAAAGTATCTACTAAATGATGTAGGACTGAGGTTTGCGATCTCTGCAACTGTAGAAAAACATATGTTTTTCTGGAAGTTATTCATAACATACTCATACACCTTGTTGAGCCTATTAGAGTCAAATTCATCAATTGAATTAGCAAAACCCTCGCTGGATAAATCAGAAAGTTCTTCCGATCTTGCCAATTGGTTAAGTATGGATAATAGTGTCACTATCTGGTCTGCCGGCTCCTGTCTTTCCATTTTTAACATCAGCGGAGCCACCATTTTCTTTGTTTCGCCCGAAATACAAATACCACGATGCGACCTTTCCAGTAACACGTTCACTTTTGTCATTTCGGGAATTTTAAAAAACAACGGACCAAGGAAATCACGCATAAAATGAACCACCAGGCTTTCCGCACGCTTTACGGCTTTTGTTTCGTCGCTGCGCCACACATGTGGCAGGTTTCTTCCAATCAGTACCAAGTCTCCGTCCAGGTAACGGTCAATGCTGTCGCCCACCATCCTCGTTCCACAGCTTTGCACCACCTGTGTTAACTCATACTCGTCGTGAAAATGCCAGATGCTGGGAAACCCCTCTTCACATACATATCTTGTAATGCTGAAAGAAGATTTTTCACGAACGTTGATCTTGATAAGCCGCGGTTGCATTGGGACGCTGTTTTACACTTCAATTTAAAGAGTAAAAGCTTTTGAGAAGCGATTTAAAAAAAATTGTTGTGCACTATCATATTCTAAAATATTACAGGGTATTGCTGTAAGCCAGGATCACGACTGCCAGCAGTATTACTGTAATCGCTATGTACATATTTTTTCTTGGTAACCCATGCACGCCTTTCCACTCACCACCCCAGAAACCCACCAGTTGATTGCCAATTACCTGCAACGATTGCTGGATGGCAAATCCAATGGAAGCGCCCAATGCTCCCAATAGTAACATGCCCCTGCCTAACAAAATGACGGCTATGATAAATTGCAATCCTATGATCGAGCCATACAATAACTCGTCTTTGCGTTCAAACAACTTTTTCCAGGAGCGATGTTTTGCCATCAGGTAAAGCGCATATCCTACATTTACCAAACCGCCGCCCAAAGCGCAAAATGCCCATACGGTAATGTTGGCTGTTAAGTCCGATGCTCCCTGTGCTTTTGCGGCTTCAATAACCGGACCTTGTCCGTAAACAAATGCGAGCGATAATCCGCTGGAAAGAAATCCAGCAAGAATAACCAGCAGCAGACCCTGCAAAAAATTTCCCGAACCGGAACCAGGGCGGTCGCTGTTTTGTTTCAATACTTTTTCTCTGCCAAATCCCGCCTTGCTTACAAACACAATGCCGATAATAATTGCGATCAAACCTATTATAATGACTATACCTGCGGGTGAAAAAATATCAGCCGCATGATTGAATAAGCCACTGCCTTTTAAGATCATAGGGATGGTAACGCCGACACACAGACCGGCAGCAGAAAGCACCGCGCCGGTCAACGCTGCGCCAATTTTTACAACACACACAAGGTATAACACATTGGCAATGCCCCAGCAAACAGACAGGGTGTTAGATAACGCCAGTTGCTGCAGACCTACCTGCTTTACAACAGCACCGGGATCGGGCAGGGCGATCAGCACTACCAGCCATGGA
>JAHBTJ010000010.1:257500-262179 GCA_019638595.1 Chitinophagaceae bacterium | reverse complement strand
CTACGGTTATTATACGAAAGTTAAAAAATAAATAGACCAAAATTTGGTGTATTGGATTATTTGTATTAACTTTGGTCTATAAAATATATCATAAATATGTCATTTGCATTAAACATTCCGGTTACAGAATCACTGAAAGAACTAAGGACAAGATTAAAGGCTTCTTCACCCATGATGGCACCTCGCATTAAAATGCTTATTGAAATGAAAAAAGCAGGAGATCAAGGAATTTCAAAAAGGGAGTTGATGTCTTGTGTGGGTGCCAGTAGTCAAAGTATCCACAACTGGCGTACGGCTTATAAAAACGGAGGAATGGAGGCGCTTCTTCATAACGGCAGGAAAGGGAAAGTGGGAAAACCATCTATATTTACCTTAGAGGAACATAAGAAAATTGAGCAAAAGCTCAATGATCCCAAAAATGGATTAGCCGGATATGTTGAACTGCAACAATGGATTGAACAAGAATTTAAAAAAGAGGTAAGGTACAATACTATTCTAAAATATGCCATGAGACATTTTGGGTCAAGAGTAAAAGTGGCTCGTAAAAGTCATGTCAAAAAAGACAGCGAAGCCGTAATCACTTTTAAAAAAACTTCACGCAAACAATAGCTCAAAAAGCACTTGCTGCTCCACTTTGCTACGAACGTATCAATCTTTATTTCCAAGATGAAAGCAGATTTGGATTACATACCAAGTATGGCAGAGGTTTAACTGCCAAAGGTGTTCAGCCTGTTTGTTCTTTCCAACAAGTGTTCCAATATACTTACCTTTTTGGTGCATTTTCTCCAATTACAGGAAGTCAATTTCTATTAGAATTACCCAGTTGCAATGCAGATAATTTTCAACTATTCCTAAATGAATGTTCCAAACAAGATCCGGATGAGTACAAAATCATCGTTTTAGATAATGGAGCATTTCACAAAGCAAAAAGTTTGGTCATTCCACACAACATAACACTATTATTTCTTCCTGCTTACAGCCCCGAATTAAACCCTGCAGAAAAGATTTGGCAGCACTTTAAAAGAAAATTTACCAACAAACATTATAAAACACTGGATGAAATCAGTGAGTTCTTCTCTCAAACTATTCATTATCTAAGCTCAGATAATATTAAATCTATATGCAATTACAAATATATTTCTTTAGATTCATTTTGGTCTATTTAAATATTCATTTTCGTATAAAACATCACTCCTAAGTGGACCATTTGACAGGAATATATAACAAAAAGCCCTGAGTGATGTACTCAAGGCTCGTGTATTGATCCGGCAACGTCCGGGTTATAATCATAGTAGCGTAGCGATGTCCATGGTTGAAATCATGGTAGCGTAGCGATTTCCATGACTCACACCCGCTTGGGGAAGTATTTCTCCTCGATAATAATTTACTTTCATTTACTCCATAAAAAAAGCCCTGAGTGATGTACTCAAGGCTCGTGTATTGATCCGGCAACGTCCTACTCTCCCACCCGCTTGGGGCAGTACCATCGGCGCAGTGAGGCTTAACTTCTCTGTTCGGAATGGTAAAAGGTGGTTCCCTCACGCTATAATCACCGGAAATTCTTTCAGATCGCTTCCGATCCTCTTTCTCTTTCTTCTTATGACATAGATGGTAAGTAATGAAAGTGTCTTCAAATCAAGCTCCTCATAGAACAACACTATACTAATGATTGCAGAGTATTTTATTTCTTAAAAAAAAGGAAGCTGTCGGACAATTAGTATTACTCGGCTACGCACATTACTGCACTTCCACCTGTAACCTATCAACCTGGTCGTCTCCCAGGGTCCTTTACACTTACGTGCTGGAATACTCATCTTAGGGCTGGCTTCGCGCTTAGATGCTTTCAGCGCTTATCCGTGCCGTACATAGCTACCCGGCGGTGCAGCTGGCGCCACAACCGGTACACTAGCGGTACGTCCAATTCGGTCCTCTCGTACTAGAATCAGCTCCCTTCAATATTCCTGCGCCCACAACAGATAGGGACCGAACTGTCTTGCGACGTTCTGAACCCAGCTCGCGTGCCACTTTAATGGGCGAACAGCCCAACCCTTGGGACCTTCTCCAGCCCCAGGATGTGACGAGCCGACATCGAGGTGCCAAACCTCCCCGTCGATATGAGCTCTTGGGGGAGATCAGCCTGTTATCCCCGGAGTACCTTTTATCCTTTGAGCGACGGCCCTTCCATACAGAACCGCCGGATCACTTTAGCCTGCTTTCGCACCTGCTCGGCTTGTATGCCTCACAGTCAAGCACCCTTATACTAATGCGCTCTGCGTACGATTACCAACCGTACTGAGGGTACCTTTGCGAGCCTCCGTTACTCTTTAGGAGGCGACCACCCCAGTCAAACTACCCACCATGCAATGTCTCCGCCGTAGGCGGATTAGACTCTAAGTAACAGAAGGTTGGTATTTCAACGACCGCTCCACAACCCCTGGCGAGGCTGCTTCAAAGCGTCCCAACTATCCTACACATCTGTCACTCAAAATCAATGCAAAGTTGTAGTGAAGGTTCACGGGGTCTTTCCGTCCCGTGGCGGGTAACCGGCATCTTCACCGATACTACAATTTCACCGGGCTCGTGGAGGAGACAGCGTTCAACTCATTAGACCATTCGTGCAGGTCGGAACTTACCCGACAAGGAATTTCGCTACCTTAGGACCGTTATAGTTACGGCCGCCGTTTACTGGGGCTTCAGTCAGGAGCTTTGACTTGCGTCGAACACCCTTCCTTAACCTTCCAGCACCGGGCAGGTATCAGGCTCTATACGTCAACTTACGTTTTTGCAGGGCCCTATGTTTTTGTTAAACAGTTGGTTGAACCATTTTACTGGGACCGCATCGCTGCGGTACGCTTTATCCCGAAGTTACAGCGTCAATTTGCCTAGTTCCTTCTCCACGGCTCACCCGAGCGCCTTAGAATATTCATCTCGTCTACCTGTGTCGGATTCCGGTACGGGCCGCTTTAACCACACCTTAGAGGTTTTTCTTGGAGGTTTGATTAGGGACATTATCAGCGCCGCCGAAGCATTGCTGTACTATCAGGTTCGCCATCCTTTACGGGTTTACCTATAAAAGATATAACTACACCCTTTAACCACATATACCGTGATGTGGCAGTCCTTTCACTACCCCGTTACCCCATCGAAATTAAAGCGGGTGCTGGAATATTAACCAGCTTTCCATCAGATGCCCCTTTCGGGTTTTCCTAAGGACCCGACTAACCCTGATCCGATTAACGTTGATCAGGAAACCTTAGACTTACGGCGAACAGGTTTTTCACCTGTTTTATCGCTACTTATGCCTACATTTTCTTTTCTGAACGCTCCAGCATGCATCGCCACACACCTTCACAGCAGATCAGAATGCTCCCCTACCGATATATCCGCCGAGGCGGACAATCTTAGAACTTCGGTTCACAGTTTGATGCCCGATTATTTTCCGCGCAAGACCTCTCGACCAGTGAGCTGTTACGCACTCTTTAAATGAATGGCTGCTTCCAAGCCAACATCCTGGCTGTTATAGAAGTCTCACATCGTTTGATCAACTTAACTATGTATTAGGGACCTTAGTTGCTAATCTGGGTTATTTCCCTCTCGGCCATGGACCTTAGCGCCCACAGCCTCACTCCCGGAGATATTTACTAGCATTCGGAGTTTGTCAGGGTTTGGCAGGCGGTGAAGCCCCCTAGCCCAATCAGTAGCTCTACCTCTAGTAAACGTCTAAAATCCGAGGCTGTTCCTAAAAACATTTCGGGGAGAACGAGCTATCTCTCAGTTTGATTGGCCTTTCACCCCTATCCACAGGTCATCCCAAGACTTTTCAACGTCAACGGGTTCGGTCCTCCATTCTGTGTTACCAGAACTTCAACCTGCCCATGGATAGATCACAAAGTTTCGCGTCTGCCCCCACTGACTAAGCGCCCTGTTTGGACTCGCTTTCGCTGCGGCTCCGTTACTAAAGAACTTAACCTCGCCAGTGAGGAGCAACTCGTAGGCTCATTATGCAAAAGGCACGCCGTCATCCCACATTGCTGTGAGACTCCGACCGCTTGTAGGTACGCGGTTTCAGGTACTATTTCACTCCCCTGTTCGGGGTGCTTTTCACCTTTCCCTTACGGTACTGGTTCACTATCGGTCTCTGAGGAGTATTTAGCCTTACCAGATGGTGCTGGCAGATTCAGGCAGGATTCCTCCGGTCCCGCCTTACTCAGGATACTGCTCGTCCTTGTCAATTTACGCCTACGGGGCTATCACCCACTATGGCTTAACTTTCCAGAAAATTCAGCTTGATGACAATTTCTAAATGCAGTCCTACAACCCCCGCTCCGCACGCGGAGCAGGTTTGGGCTTTTCCCTTTTCGCTCGCCACTACTCAGGGAATCATTAGTTTATTTTCTTTTCCTCTCCCTACTTAGATGTTTCAGTTCAGGAGGTTGGCTTCCGCCTTGCGGCGGATAACACATCTTCAATGTGCTGGGTTGTCCCATTCGGAGATCCGGGGATGTAATACTTGTGTGCAGTTCCCCCCGGCTTATCGCAGCTTACCACGTCCTTCATCGCCTCTCAGAGCCAAGGCATCCACCACGTACCCTTATTAGCTTTAAAAAAGTTTGCCGTTACTCGTTACTTCTTATAGAAGATAACTTTTGATTGATTTCAATTATTATTTTCCCAATATG
>JAHBTJ010000010.1:0-255000 GCA_019638595.1 Chitinophagaceae bacterium | reverse complement strand
TAAGTGGAATTATTTAACCACCAAATCTTTTTCCCTTTTTTAGTCTGCAATCGTTTATTATTTTTTTAAGAACTAATGCTTTTTTTGAAAGCGGGTCGCAAAGATAGGCAGGTTTTGATTGCTGCCAAATATTTTTTAGAAAAAATACGTATCTAAATACGTAGAATCGCTACCAGCAAGGATTTGGATTGAAATTTTTTTTGTGCAGCATGCGCTTCATACTATTTAAACGCCGCCATAAACAGAAAACCCGCCATCCACGCAAATCATCGCCCCCGTAACAAAGCCCGACTCTTCGCTGAGCAGCCATACCAATGCCCCCTGCAGCTCGTCAGGATGCCCTAACCGCCTGAAGGGAGTTTGATTAATGATACGCTGCCCCCGTTCCGTATAACGGTTATCTTCATCCATCAGCAGCTTCCTGTTTTGTTCAGTAAGAAAAAAACCGGGCGCCAGCGCATTCATCCTTATCCTGTCTCCATAACGATTTGCCAGTTCTACTGCGTACCACTGTGTATAACAATCCACAGCGGCTTTGCCCATATTATATCCCAGCACCCGGGTAATAGCCCTCTTGGAATTCATAGAGGATATGTTTACAATACTTCCTTTTCCTGATGTTTCCGCTATCGCTTTTCCAAATACCTGTGCAGGTACAATAGTGCCCCAGCAGTTAAGTTCCATTACGCTGCGCATGCCCTCCATGTTCATTGTAAAAATATCATCCCCGGAGCCTAATACTCCTTCCGGCTGTATGCCACCGGCCGCATTTACCAAACCATCTATCCTGCCAAATTCACGTAATACTTTGTTACAGGCTTCCGCCAGTTCTTCCACATTCAGCACATCCGCCTTCAATGCCATGGCCCTGCCTCCACCATTTATGATGGCAGTTGCACGCTCCCGGGCCACTGTGTCGTTTCTTCCCAGTATGCACACTGCTCCGCCTGATACTGCTATAGCATTTACAAACGATCTGCCCAATATGCCGGTTCCACCGGTAACAACAATTACCTTGTCTTTCAACCGGTCGTTTTTTTTCAATACATTTTCCATGTCATTTTCTATTTACTTAAGGCTGATTTATTTTAATAAAGCCACTCCCTTCAGGAACACTGATCTCCACGACCCGGTTTTTTTTATCCGCAGCAGAAATTTTTTTCTGCTTACCATTTAACACGATATCCCTTGTTTGTGCATTCACGGGTATCTTCAGCCTGGTGGGACCGGTAACGGCATAATGAATTTCCCCCGTATATATTTCAGCACAAACAGGAGCATCGGCACTCACTATAAGCTCATTTTGATACCGGAGACGGGTGGCATTGACTACAAAAAGGGTATCCTTGTTCCACACCATGGCAAGGGCATCCGTGGTAAAATCATTGACAGTATAATCCGTCTTATCTTTTGTACGAAAAACGATATTGCGCCCTGCTCCTTCACCGTACACAAAATTTCCCTTACGCTGGAACCTAATGGCCGGAGCCTGCCCTGAATCGGAAGAAACAAACAGGTTACCTACTATAAGCGGCTCTTTTCCGGTACGCGCCGTCAGTTTGATCATGCCTTCTTTAACCAGCGGCTTTTCTTTTTGTAAAGTGATGAGATAATGGGGCGTTTCCACAGCACGCACCTCCTTTTCCTGCGGGGCGAGATGAAAAATATTTAATGACACGCCCTGTCTTGTAATGATTGACATTTCATTGCCTGTCCTGATGCTGTTCAGCTCCGGCGTTTGGTATAGTAAAGAAACGTCCGCATCTTCACTGCCGGGTACAATTTCATCCAGCATCAATAATATCCCGGGCTTAATAAAAATATTGTTCCTTCGCATGGCGTTCACCTTACCCCAATACAGCTTCCCGATATTGCCGGAAGAAAATCCTGCGATCTTCCCATCAAAATATTGCTCAATAAATGCATGATCATTTAACCCGGGTGCAAAATCAAAACCGTCTCCAACCCGCTGGCTTTGGTGATTCCCGTTTATAAGAATAGTAGAATGAGCTACAGGCTGTATAAAGGAAGACTGGTAAATAGGATCATCATAATAAGTACTTCCTTCCCGTTCAACAATAAAATTAACGCCCCTGTCCGACAGCATAAAACTTCCCTGGTCCATATGCTGGTGATTAAAAAAAACGCCGGTACGCATGGAAAAAGAAAAATCATTTTTCCCCCAGCCGCCTTTAAAAACAGTCGTCCCTATTTTTCTGAAAACTTTATCCGGGTTCTCATCCAAAGGAGTATCCTGATGGATGCCGTCTATATCAAAAAGTACATCATACCATGTTTCTTTCTTTTTAAAGTAATGATACAGCCAGCTTAAGCGGGGCTCTTTCCGCATATTGAGCAGAAACGCCCAGCTTGGAAAACTGGTCAGCGATCGTGCAGCATCGCCAAAATGGAAATAGTTGCCTGCTTCCAACACCCCCGACCAGATATATTCATTATAAGAATTTACCAGCGGCGCAGAGAGGTCAATATTAAACACATGCTGTAACGAAGGAAGGCTCATTGACATGTTGGTAAAGGAGTATTCATTATACCCCAGCCCTTCTCCCCAGCCTCCGTCCAGGCTGTCGCTGACTTTGTTAATAAATGAATAGTATTTCAATAACGCGCCCGTAAAATAGGGTTCTATATTTTCGGTTTCTTTTCCATCATTAAACATGGCTGCCATCGTCATCAGCGAACCGCCAACGGTCATGGCTATCCAGTTGGATGTTTTTCCCGTAATATTATCATCATATACGAAAGTCTGATGAACGCCTTCTACTATATTTTTTACAAATGCATTTCTGACCGCCTGTCTTTCCGCCTCCGTCATCAACGGATAGGTGAGGTCGTATGCCAATGCAAGACTGTGTGACCAGGTGCCTGTTCTGTGATCGCCCAACCTTCCCCTTTTCGTCTGCCAGGGACTTGCCCAGTCTTTCCAGCCTGCCAGTGTAACCAACACATCTTTTGCATATCTCCCCGCTTCTTCGTTTTTATTAAATACATACGACAATGCATTCCATTTCAGCGCCTCACCGGTAACCACACTGTGCTCCCCCCATGCATCCCAGGAGGGAAGCCAGTTTTCATCCGGGAACTGATCCAGGTCATATATAAGACTGCTCACAGGAATTTTTTCGCGCTGCAGCCTGGCATTGGCTTCCATTTCTTCTAAAACCGGCTTATATTTTTCCAGGCGGAATCTTTTTTCGAGCCATGCCTGCTTTTCTACATCAAACAGTAAACGCGGATGCTGTCCCTGCGGGCACTCTGCCGCAATATGCAGGGTAAATTCCGTTGCCGCGATTTTATCTTTATTATTATAGGCTGATAAAGTTGCCCTATACAACCCCGCGGGGAAGTTAAGACTGAGCTGACCTAATTCCCACCCGTTGCTCCTTTTTAGCAGCTTGCCTGTAAAAAATATTTTTTGAGGATCTGTAAAAGACACGATTTGAATATTAACCCTGCTTGCATCAATATCCCAGCTTCCCTTCAGGGAAAACTTTTCGCCCTGCACATAATGCTTTAAAGGAATGAACGGGGCGAACTCCGGGAGCTTTGTCACCGCCGGCAATGCAAATTGGAATTGCTTTTCCCTCGCTCCTTCAAATGAAATATCGTCAAGCCCTATATAAAAAGGCATCTCAGGATCGCAACCCGGTATTTTAATAAGAAAAAGAAGCGCGTATACATGCACCGGGTCGGCAGCATTGATCGTTGTGTTCTCCCGTACAAAATCGTCAAAGCCAACAGATGCCCATACCCATTGATTGATCGTGGGATGATTGATCGTAACATCCAATGTTCCTAAAGCTCCCGCCGCTAATCTTACCTTTATAAAGGAGGGTGCAAGATGTGATTTAACAAAGTACCGGAATGCGATCTTAGAGCCTGGTACGAGATACATATCCAGGAGTTTCTGTGCGCCTCCATAATTATCCACATTACTATAGGGCGTTACCTTTTGTACAATGGAGGTATTGGTGTCGCCCTGTTGTATTTGCCCGATCCGGAAGTTCTGGTCATAAGCCAGGTCCTGCCAGTGCGGGTAGGACGCCCAGGCGCCTAACAGTCCTTCCTCAAAACGCTCCGAATACACATATCGTTCAAGTGAGCTGTATTGCTTGCTTTCCAGCGCCTGCAACTGCGCATAACCACCCTTGTAATAACCCAAAAGAAGGACAGTCATGAAAAAAATACTTTTTTTCATCAACCCGTTTTTTATTTAAAAAATGAACGACCTATTTTTTCCACTTCCTCAACCGGTAGCCATAGAACGCATAAAAAACAAGAAAAAGATAGCAGGGAAACAGTACCCAGTAAGCCTGCCTGTTACCATATATATCCGCAAAATGCCCGTATACCAACGGCATAATGGCATTCGCAATAAGTCCCATGATCAGTATGGATGCACCCACCTTAGTATATTTTCCCAATCCATCGAGGGCCAGCGGCCATATTCCCGGCCACACAAGAGAATTGGCAATACCCAGCATGGCAAGAAACCAGATGGAGATATTTGCCGTATGCCCCAGGAACCGGACTTCAGTATCGGCAAAAACGATCAGCAAGGTGAGCGTTGATCCCAACAACGTGCAGATCCTTAACACATTCAACTGGCTTATAAAACGCGGGATCAGGATAATGCCGAGCAAATAACCGGTGATCGTTGCCCCGAGCGTATAGGCTGGAAATACCTTCGCTTCCAGCAATCCTATATTCATGGAGTTGGCGTAACTGATAATAGTATCAATGGAAATGATCTGGGTGCCGATGTGCAGGAAAATGGCAACCGCTCCCAACACCAGTTGAGGGAATTGGAACACGGCGGTTTTGCCGGCATTGGCATCTGCCACCTCCCTGCTCTCATGCTCCGTATCAATTTCAGGCAGGGAAGAATACCGGATCATAAATCCAAGCCCGATCAGTATCACACCCACACATGCATAAGGTACAATCACACGTCTCACCAGTTCATCCAGCGCTGCTCCCCTGTCGGCTTCGCTCATCAAAGGTATTTGCCTGAAAAGCTCCGTATCAGTAGCTTTCAGCACTACTGCTGCAAATAATAACGGGGATATAATGCCGGCTACTTTATTGAATATACCCATAATGCTGAGCCGCTGAGCCGCTCTTTCCCTGGGTCCAAGAATAGTAATGTAAGGATTGGCAGCGGTCTGTAATAAAGCGGTACCTGCCCCTATGGAAAATAAACCGATCAAAAAAACAATATACTCCCTGGTAAGCGCTGCCGGAATAAAAATAAAAGCGCCTACCGACATGATCCAGAACCCCACCATCATGCCCTTACGAAAACCCACACGCTTCAGCAGGTAAGATGCCGGTACGGAAAAAACCAGGTAACTGATATAAAACGCAAAGGTAACCAGGTAGGATTCCAGGTTGGTCAGCTCACACGCGATCTTGAAGAAAGGGATGAGGATGGAATTTAACCAGGATATAAAACCAAAGAAAAAGAAGAGAGAGCCTATAATAAGGATCGGGATAACGGTATCCTTCTTATTTACAGCGCCCGCCTGTACTACTTTTGTTTGCTTGTTCACGTCCGTATTTTTTTTGCAGTTGTGATATGTATTCTCCCTGTGTGCACACAAAGCACCCCGGCGGCCGCAAATACACCGATCAGTTACCCATTCCACCTCCATACTATATCCCGGGCGGCTCATAACCGGGATGCACTATTTTCATCTATATACAAAATAGAATGGCTATGCCTCCTGAAAATAGTAGAGGGATAACGCTCGCTTATTTCGCTGTTCAGTGTATAATAAATGGCTTCGGCTTTCTTTTCCCCCGGAACGATAGCATACGCATAGGTTGCGCTGAACAATGCCGGCACCGTGAGCGTGATGGCATGGGTGGGCACTTCTTCAAGGGTTTTAAAACAGGAAGTATCGTCCGGATCTACCTGCTGAAGCCGGTTTCTCACATCCAGGTCTACAATCTTAACATCTTTCTTATCGTCAAAAAAGGCAACATGGGGGTCATTAAAAGCCACATGTGTATTCTCGCCAATCCCCAGGAATACAATATCGGTAGGATATTGCTTTAACAGGGAAGCATACCTGTTGCATTCTTCCTCTAAACCGGCTGCATTCCCGTTCATGTAAAATACATTCCGTAAGGCTACTTTTCCAAACAATCGTTCTTTAAGAAAATTGCCAAATAACTGGGTAGCATCTTTATCTACTCCTACATATTCATCCATATGAAAAGCATTGATGCGGTCCCAGCTAATGTTTTTCTGCGCCAGTTCGGCCAGAAATTCGTTTTGCGAGGGCGCCGCCGCAAATACGATATTGATGTACTCCCTGCTTTGCAGCAGTTCATTTATTTTTTTGCTCACCGCGTTTGCCGCCGCCCGGCCAAGCCCGGGCCTGTCCTTATGAATCTCCACTTCCAACAGGTCTTTTTTCATTTTTCTCATGGCTTGTCTTTTATCGTTCATTAATTCCTGCTATAAATAATATTGCCGTTTACGATTGTCTTTTCAATGCGTATCGCTTCATCAAAGATGAGTATATCGGCATCTTTGCCTTCTACCAGCGAGCCTTTCCTGTGTTCGATGCCAAGAATGCCCGCGGGAGTCCTGGTCATCATCCTTACCGCATCCGTTAAGGGCACTTCAGCCAATTGTATCATATTCCTTACCAGCCTGTCGGTTGTAGCCACGCTGCCGGCAAAAGAGGTTCTGTCGGGCAGTTTGGCTACCCCGTCTTCCACGATCACTTTCAACCCATCATGGAGGCTGCCTAAGATACTTTCACCTTCAGGCATTCCGGCAGCCCGCATGGAGTCGGTGATCAGCGCTATACGGTCGGTACCCTTCTGCTTATAGATCAGCTTTAAAAGCGAAGGCGGCAGATGAATGCCGTCTGCAATGATCTCCACATCCATTTCATCCAACTGGTACGCGCATTCAATGGCGCCTGCATAGCGGAACGCGTTCTTACGGATAACACCATTCATTAGTGAATAAAAATGCGTGGCCAACGTATACCCGTTTTCAAACCCTATCACTGCTTCTTCATAAATGCAATCTGTATGGGCGAGGGCCACCAGTATTCCTTTCGACTTTAAGAACCGGGCAAATTCAAGCGCTCCGGGCAGCTCGGGAGCAGCGCTCCATCTTTTGATATGCGGGCTGCGGGACAGGATATCTTTGTATTCCGCAGGATCAGGATTTCTTATATATCGCGGATCCTGCGCGCCTCTCTGGTTCATGGCAAAATAGGGGCCTTCCAGGTGGATACCTAAAAATTGGGCTCCTTTTACATTGCGCTTTACCGCTTCTTCGTAAATATCCAGTGTACGGAACAGCTCTTCTTTTTCGGCGGTGAGGGTAGTAGGCAGCATGGAAGTGGTGCCATACCGCGCATGTGTTTCCGCAATTTTTAAAAAAGCCTCCACACTGCCATCCATAAAATCGTGCCCTCCTCCCCCATGTACATGGATATCTATAAAACCAGGTGAAATAAATTTTCCGCCCGCGTCTATTTCGTCCGCCCCCGGCTCCTCTATATCCCCTTCTGCTATTTTGGCTATTTTACCATCAGCTACCAAAATAGATCCGCGGGGTATGACCCTGAATGGCGTAATGATGCGCCCGTTAAAAATTTTCAGCTTATTCGTCATAGCACTTGCTTGTTTTATTACATTCCGATTAACAAATTCAGCGTATACCAGTTTTATTTTAATAGCCCCAGCCTGCGACAATTTCCGATCATAAAATCCGCAAACCTCATAAAACCCAGGTCCGTAAAATGAACCCCATCCACAGTGGCTTCATGGTCGGTGCCGATCGCAGCTTCCGCTTCCAGGTAATACACAGCCCCTGCTTTTTGCTTAACCAGCGTATTAAACACCTGCTTCAGCACCCGGTTTTTTTCTTCCAGCTCCCTTTGTAAGGAGGTATCCAAAAAAGATTTGTCGTACAACTGGTTTTCCACAAACAATACCGGTGTAGTCTTATTCTTTTTCCTGATCGTTTCCACCAGGGGGATCATATTATTCCTGATGTCGCTCACACTCATGTTGGGCGTGCAATCAATTACATACAACAAGGCATCTGTGCCGGATATTAATTCAGCGATGGGCTTTTCCATCCTTCCATTTCCGCTAAATCCCAGGTTGATGCATTCATATCCTGTCTTTCTTCCTATGATGCCCGGGTAAGCCATACCCGGCCGGGATGCACAGCCGCCCTGTGTAATGCTGGTTCCATAGAAAACAACAGGCTTACTTTGCAACGGAGCTCCTTTTTTCATAACCGCACCGGAATCCACCCCCACCTCTATACTTTCCAACCCGTCATACAACGGCAGGTAGATCCGGTACTCTCTCAGCTCCTTAGTTGCGTGCTCTACAAAAACAAATTCATTTTCTATTCCTTCCGGCCGGGCTGTATTGATATATTGCCATTGGTCTGACGGAAGCTTTACATACAAATCCAACCCCTTTATACCCGTTTCTGCCATATGGTTCATGGTTTTGTTGAGCAGCAGCTTCCATTTTACTTTTATGGAAGATGAATTGGTAAGGAACCGTATGGAAAGTCCCGCAGAATTTTTAGAAAGCTCCCATACAGGTGTTCGCACCTCTCCTTTTAAAGCAACCGGTAACCGGTCGTAAAAACCTTCTTTTTCCTGTTCGGGAACGGCGGTACCTTCCAGCAAAAAATGAGCCTTGCCATAAAAGATGTGCTGCCCCAGTCCTTTACCGGGCAATGCAGACAAAAAGATCAATGACAGTAAAAAAAGAAATACCCGTTTCAGCAAATGCATAGGCATAGTTGTATAATTAATAAAAACAATTATTACCCGTTGAAATTACCGCTGTAGGAAATATTCCCCTACCAGGTAACCGTCCTTGTTCTGCAGTATCTTATCATAAGCAGCCATATAGCCTTTAACCTGGCTTTTTGTCTGGCTCAGCAGCCTTGTATTGGTAATGGACCGTTCCAGGTCTTTAAAAGATTCATCTGTTAATTTCCGGAACATCGCCGCTTCATTTTTGTCAGATTCCTTTATTGCATAGGGCTTTTCTTTTGAAGCGCGTTCCATACCTACCTTGATTTCCACGTATTTGGAAACGAACCTGTACAGGTAATCGTTAAACTTCAGCAGCTTCAATGCGCCCTCTTTTCCAAAATTCCCTACCAGCACCTTGTATAAAGAGAAATCGGGCCGGTAATCGTTATTATTCCAGGTAAAATCGGCAAAAGTGGCAAACTTGATATTGTACCGCTCTTCAAAGTCATTACCATTGAGATAGATATCGGTGTCCATTACTTTATAAAAATCTTTGGGCACTATGATATCATAGGCTTCAAACAAATTACACATTACTGTTTTACCCGGATAGTAATTCGGGAATGCGATATCTCTTGCATAAGGCGTATTATCCCATAGCATAGGCTTCTTCTTGATCAGGTCGGTATACCTTTTCAGGTCTGCCTGGTCGTATACCAGCGACCGCACCGTATTTCCTGTCCATATAATGGCAATATCTTTCGACACATGGCTGGTAAGGTCCCTGAAGAATGCTTCGGCAGTACCTCTTCCGTAATCCACAAATTCATTCAGATAGGGTGCCGGTACAAATTCAAATCGCATGCCCGGATAATTTTTATCCATCCACGCTTTCAGCTCATTCAACATAGTTACCTGCGCATGAGCCATATTGAAAAAAGCTTTTTTATCCCGATCATTAAACAGGGCGTATTCTCCCCTTGCCTTACCGGAATGCGGAACAAAGTCATCCGCACACAGCATTACTGTTTTAGTGCCTGATTCCGCGCATCTTTGTATAATATTTTTTATTTTCTGTATACTGTTCGGATCGCTGTGAACAAATATGTTCCTGAGCGAATCACTCAAGGTATCTTCCTCGCTTTCGAAATCGAAATGGAAATAGGGATTGATCTGGAGCGCTGTAGAGATCACCCCTGACTGCTTACATTCCCTGCCCAGTCCTTCAAACATATCAAAGAAGAGCTCCCCGGGATCCCACCACTTTTTACTGTGGCTCCAGTAATCATTGTAGATCTTGTTCAGCTTATAAAACGAAAAACGGCTTACGGATGAAATGGTAAAGGCTGCATCCTTTTTCAACTGTTCTATCCTTGCATCCTTCTGCGCCCGGGAAAGCGTCGCATCTTTTTCTATCGTCCACACATTATCATACGTCTTCAGCCTGTAGGAACGTCCTTTAAAATCGGGATAGTCTGCTATATCTGCATGATAGTATACCGGCTTCTTCTGATCAAGCAACTGTACTGCGGTAGTAGCGGCATAATAATCTCCTACAGGCGTATTGCCGCTTAAAAAGACGATCGTATTTCCCTGATCCGTATCTATTTTTCTTATCACATATCCCTGGTCTTCTCCTGCAAGCCTGTCAAGCCCAAGCCGGCTTTCGTACCGGCGATACAAGTCCGTTTTGCCGATACTGAAAATGAGCTTCCCTTTTCCGCCCTCCTTATAATCGCCGCCAGATACCAGCACTCTTTTTTTATTCACTCCGGCAGTCTTCAAAAGCTTTTCTTTCAGCAGATCAACCGCAGCACGGTCCGGAGCCTCCGGATCGTTGGGTGATACCAGCACAACATCCCTTCCGGCAAAGCTGATCTCCGCAGCGTCTGCTACCATCTTTGGCGTGGGAACGACCAGTTGCGAAGGATGATATTCCTGCCTGAAAAAAGGCATCATGCGCTCCAGCGAGGTAAAATTCCATCTTGAAAAACGGAGGTCCACATTATCAACATACATAGTGCCACGGCCCTTTAATCCAAAAAATATTTTGATGTAAGCGCATCCATCGGGCATATCCCCTTCAGAAAAATTATTGTTATAGGTGCGCCCGAGCACTTTGCCCCATTCAAACTTATCTATATAAAAGAAATTGGAAAATGCATACCCTTTAAAACTGTTATCCACCTCTTTTCCGAAACGGTGATAATAAACGGCAGGACTGATCTCCTTTTTATCTTTATCATAGAAAGTAAGATGAACATCTATATTCTTTGATATCTTCACTTCATATCTTTCCACAGCGGGAAATACATTTTCCAGCTTTACATCAAAAAAGAAAGTATAGTTACCCGGTATCACTTTAATAAAATCGCTTTCTATACCCTCAGACCGGTTATCTACTTCGCGAACGTCTTTTGCCGCTCTCACAATCCTGATGGCATGATCACCTGCATGCGCTTCCGTAGCGCTATAGTAAGGATCCCGTGTATCTACCCACTCCACGTTTTCACCTACTTTATTCCAGTGGGTTATTTTAAAACTCCGGCGCGGCATATTATTACCTGTAGCCGTACCTTCCTCAAATGAGGCGTTGGGAACGATGTTACCTTTATTGAATTCCGCCTGCCTTACATCCAGCGGGATGGAAAGCGGGTACATAGCTGACCAGTGTGCCGGATCATTGCCTGCTCCCGTACTTTGGGCATGCAAAGCGCCCGTCAATAAGGTTGCCAGAACGATCCCTGTTAAATACTGCATCTTATTGTTACTTCTCAATCGCATTACGCCTGTTTTGTGTTAACGCCTTATATCTCCTTTAGGGTACAATGGTAGCAGACAGATCGGGATAATCGCTTAACGGCTTCTTATCCCACCATACCCGGGTCATGGTATTATCCGGTCCGCCCAGCAGGGTTACCGCTTTTTCCACCGCCACTTTGTTGTTGCTGTATTCGCTGGGAGGGAAAACCATTCTCCTGATAATAGCTGTTACAGGAATATCCGGGTCAAGGGAGGCAATAATGGCATAGCCGCGGGGATAGCCGGTTCTCCGTCTTTCGGCCCAGCATTCCCACGGGCTCATGAACAGGTCAATCCATTTTTGTGTGATAATTTGTTCGAGATTTCTCTCAAAGGAAGCCCCCGCTTCATACTTCACTGTTATATCGGACTGAGGCGGGGTATGAAAATCCTGCGCTACTATTCCGTCCGGTACTGCCGAAGGAGTATTGGTACTTGCTATATAATCATCAATGTCAGTATCCGGACTGTTAGCCCAATATTTCAGGGACTGCCTGATACCTTCGTTGTAAAGCTCTTCGGCCGTCCCTCCCATGTTCCATCCTCTCAGGGCGCCTTCCGCTCTAATGAAAAATACTTCTGCCGCAGTTACAATAGGAATAGGCGGATTAGCGCCTCCGTCGGCAATAGGCAGGAATTTCTTTGATGGAAATGAGCATCCTGCCACACCGCTTCTTACATCCGAAGTTTTAAGCACTACCGGTAATCCGTTCCTCAGGCCATGATAGCCTTTATTGCCGCCCAAACGGCCTCCGCCTTCGTTCCAGAACACAGGCAACCGCGGATCTTCAAAACCAACCAATATACTTTCACTGGTTGCGCTCATGGAAAACGGGTTGATATACGTCCAGCGCGTTAAATAATTTAAGCTGCTGGGGGTAGTGCTTACATTAGCCGTTTGTGTATTGTCTGTCATTACCCCGGCAGCAACCGCTTTTTCTGCCTCCTGCCTGGCCAGGGTAGGATCGGCATACACAATTCTCATTGCCAGCCTCAACCGCAATGAATTGGCGAAAGTGATCCATTTGTTTACATCTCCACTAAACATCAGGTCATTATTCCCAAAAGGCGTTTCGCCGGTATGTTGCTTTAAAACAGCGGTGGCATCATCCAGTATCTTAAAAAAGGAGCGGTACAGGTCTTCCTGTGAATCGTACTCCACGCTGGTTTTACCATTGCCAAACTGGGAAAACATAACCGGTCCAAAAAAATCTGTCATGCGTTGCCATATAGGCACTTCCCATATCTGGGCAATTGCATTTTCGGCAGGCATATTGTTTTCTGCTGTATAATTTTTAACGAAGTTGATCATAACAGCCGGGTTGGAGTAGAAAGCATTAAACCCCGACTGCACCCAGGAGGCTACCGCCTGGTACTGGTCTGTATTAAAACCGCTGGACGTGGTGCTATATACCTGTGCATATATGCTGGCATGCAGCTCATGCATCAGCTCCCATCCACCCTGATCTCCTACATGACCATAATATTGAGCATCGGCAAAAGCCTGGCCCAGCGTAGAAAGATTGATATTGCTTACAGTAATTAAATTCTTAGGCGTATTAAGCTCGTCAAAATTTTTGGTGCACCCCGCCAGGAAGAGAACTAACATTGACAGCATAGCAGCATTCACTGCTTTAAAATATTTTTTCATCTTGTCCATGATAATTTTTTTTGAATGAATTCACTAAAAACCAATTTTCAAATTGACCCCGAATGATCGTACTGTTGGTGGAGGATAAGAGGAAAACCCTTCCGCCGAGGTTTGGGTTCCCGCCAGGATATCCGGGTCAAGACCAGGAGTTGCTCTTGATATAAAAAACAGGTTTCTGCCCACCAGGGAGACTTTTACATTTGACAGCCGCAATCCTTTTACAAATGCGGCAGGAAGGGAATAAGCAATGATCACCTCCCTGAGACGGGTGTTGGTAGCACTGTTCACAAATGCTTCGCCTACCGGCACACTTGGATTTCCGATAACTCTCCACAAAGCTTCCGCGTTTACAGGTATATCATTGGCCTTGCCATCTTCTGTAACAGCAGTGTATTGAGGAAAGATATTTTGTCCGAAAATGAGCCCGCCTTCTCTGCCCTGCAATGTTTCGTTGGTAAGCCCCATAAACACCAGGTTGGCTTGTGTAAACGAACCTACCACGCCGCCCTGCCTGTGGTCAACAACTGCCGACAGGCTCAGGCTTTTGAAAGAAACAGACGTGGAAATGGCGCCTGTCCAGTCCGGTGTATAGCTGCCAATATTAAATTCTCTTCTTGTATCAATTTTAGGCACACCGTTGCTGCCTATAACTATGTTTCCCTGGTTGTCTCTTAAGAAGCTGGCCGTATACATTTCGCCAAATTTTTCGCCCTGCTTAACTACATAGTCAGCAAAGTATTGGCTTGCCGGCCCGGAAACAACCACCTTAGGACGCTCATCCGAAATGCTGATCACCTTGTTGTTCAAATGAGAGAAGTTCACATCGAATGTCCATTTGAACCTGTCTGTTTGAACAGGAGTGGTATTTAAAACAACCTCTATTCCCTTGTTCTGGATATTGCCTCCATTCGTGTAAAAAGAGGAAGCGCCGGAACCTACAGGCAGGGCAATAGTAAATAACTGGTTAAAAGTATTGGTCTTGAAATAAGTAAAGTCAATTCCCAGTCTGCCATCCAAAAACCGTACATCAAAACCGGTTTCAAGCGACTTGGTTTGTTCGGGCTTCAGGTTCTGGTTAGGCAAAATACTGCTTAGCAATAAAAAGCCGTTGGTTCCACCTGCTGAAAAAGTAGCATTGCGCTGCAGCATAAAAGCAGCCGCACTGCTGCCCACCTGCGCCCAGGAAGCCCTGAGCTGTGCATAACTGATCACTTTCGGGAAGGAAGGGATCAGGTCTGATATAACCGCAGATAAGCCGACAGACGGGTAAAAATAGGAACGGCTGGCGGCTGGCAGCGTGGAGCTCCAGTCGTTACGACCGGTAACATCCAGGAACACCGCTTTTTTCCAGCCCAGTTTTGCAAACGCATATAAAGACTGTATATTAACTGACGCCCCGGGATCAAAGCTGGTAATAGGCAGCGTAGTATTGGAAATGCTGAAAAAGTTAGGAACAGATAACGCGTCTCCCGTATTGGAAGACAGGGAGCTGTTACCAATCTTTTTAATATTACCGCCTGCATTGGCATTCAGATCCCAGTCTTTGCCAAGCTTATTTTTATAGGAGAGCAGGAAGTCGCTGTTGAATGCATACTGGTCAGATTTGGTAACGGTATACCTGCCGTAAACAGCCCTTACGAACGTACTGTTATAATCCTTTTGCTCAATGGTCTCCCCTATCCTGTCATAAGCCGTTCTTGCCATCAGGCTTAAGTTATCCGTTAATTTGTAGGTAAGCGAAACAAGACCGTTTATTTGCCCCATTTTGCTGTAGATGAGGTTGCGGTTCAACACCCAATATGGATTTTCTGCTGTAGATGCTGTTCCTGGCGACCAAAAATCCTGTTGCATCAATCCCTGCGCGTTAGGGTATTCATATTGACGGGCATCCTCAGTACGGATGTTGCGCGCCATATTATAGATCTGCTGCATCGGGTTGAAGTTGTTATCACTCTGGCGCGTTGGGTTATCCGTGTTCTGCATGGTATAGCTTAACTTGGCATCCAGGGTGAATTTGCTTGAAAGCTCACTGGAAATCCTTACCAATGCATTATTCCGCAGTAATTTATTGTTAGGCAAAATACCTTTCCCTTCGGTAGAAGTGGCAGAAATAAAAGCCTGCGTGCTTTTTCCGCCGATGCTTGCCTGGAGGTTATTGGAGTAAGTAATCCCTGTGCGGAACAGATCCTTCACATTACCGGGCTGAGGACTCAAAGAATATGTTTCACCCGCCCTGGCAGGGTTGAGCGTCCAGTTGTCCACTGTTTGTCCTTCCATTTTCGGGCCCCAGGAATATATGGATCCTTTCTGATATACTCCATTATTTCCCTGTCCATACTCATTTTGAAAAGGGATTGCCAGGTCGGCCTGCTCAGCCATGAAAGTGCTGTTAAGTGAAACATGCACACCGCTCGCCTGTCCTTTTTTGGTAGTGATGATGATTGCCCCGTTTTGTGCATCACTGCCGTATAACGCCGCGGCGTTGGCGCCTTTCAAAACGTCCATAGAAGCAATATTGTCCGAGGTCAGGTACTGGGGATATCCAAGCACGGGCACCCCGTCAATAATATACAAGGGCTGGCTGTCTCCCGAAATAGAACGATTACCCCTCAGCGTTACCCTGGCAGGTGCGCCTACGCCACTGCCGCTTGGGCTGATATTCAGCCCCGCTACCTTTCCCTGCAAAGCGTTCATCATGTTAAGATCCCTTGCCTGGGTTAAGGATTCCGCGTTCACACTTTGGGTAATATATGTTAAAGACCGCCTTGATTGCCTGATACCCAATGCGGTAACAACTACCTGCTCCATATCGCCTGAAGAGGCGGACAAGGTAATATTGATGGCATTTCTCCCGTTTACCGCCGTTTCCTGCTGCACAAATCCCACATAAGAAAAGATCAATACTCCTCTTCCGTCCGGCAATGTAAGAGAATAATTTCCATTGGCATCCGTAATGGTACCCGTTTGGGTTCCTTTTAAGCTGATGCTCACTCCTGCCAAAGGTTCCCCGGCCTGGTTAATTACCCTGCCGGTGACAGTAACAGGAGGTTCCAGCGCCGGGATTTCGTTGCCGGCACTTTTGACGCCGGTAACCTGCGGCTCCTTTATGACCACTGTTTTATCGAAGATCTTATATACAAAAGGCTGGTTTTGAAAGCAAATTGAAAGAACATCTGTAACGGGTAACCGTTCTACATTAATCGTAACAGGAGCTGCCCGCTTCATGATCTTTTCTTCAAACAGGAATGTGTACCCCGATTGTCTTTCAATCTTTTTAAGCACATCCTCCAGCCTGGTATTGCTTTCATGCAGCGTTACCTTTTGGGCTATCCCGTTCGCAGAAACCTGCAACAATGCAGAAAATAAAATGAACGTTGTGAGCTTCATTTTTAGGAGCGTTTTGGTCGTCAAAATCTTCCCGGGCAGGAAGGTTTTGAAATAAGAGGTCATTTGCATAACTTCGGACTGTTTTGGTTTAACAATAATATTACTTACAGGTTTGTTTATTGGGTTGCCTAAACACTTTGCGGGCCGCGACTGCCATCGTGACCCGTTTTTTTGTTTATAGCATTTACCTACTTGTTACGGCTGCAACTTTTTTAGTTGTTACTTACTGCCCGCAATACAGGAACGGCTGCGCTAACTGTAGCGTATCCTGATACCACACCGCTGCTTATTCATTTCCTATCATTATCTTCCTCTGTTCCACCTTCATGTTCAATCCTGCATATTGCAGCATATCTATCAGCTTATCCAGGTTAACATCCCGGCTTATCTTACCGGTCAGTTTAGTATCGGGCACTTCTCCCCTGTATTCAACATCCACATCATACCACCGTACAATCTGCCTCATCAGATCGGGAACGGGTATGTTCTTAAAATCAAAAAAACCTTCTTTCCATGCTACTACTTCGCCTGTATTCACATCGCGCCTGGTTGTTATCTTCCCGCTTTTAGAAAGATCTGCCTGCTCGCCAGGCCTTAAAACAACAGAAGCGGGTGTATTACCGGCTGTTCCGGTCTGATCAACTTTTACTTTTCCTTCCAGCAATGTTGTTGTTACAGCATTTTCGTCTTCATAGGCATTCACATTAAAATGAGTGCCCAATACCTCCACCCGCGAATTGCCTGCATTCACATAAAAAGGCATCAGCGGATCTTTTGAAACTTCAAAGTATCCCTCTCCCTGCAGGTATACATTTCGTGACTTCCCGGCAAAAGCAACGGGGAATTTCAGGGAAGATCCTGCATTCAGCCACACGCTGGTTCCATCCGGCAAAATAATTTTATACTTGCCGCCTTTAGGAGTAGTGATCGTATTATATACCGGAACGGGATTTTTTTCCTTGCTGAAAACATACTCTAACTGACCGTTATCGCTTTTAACGATCCTGGCGCTTCCCTGGGTAGTAAAAGAGCCGGTTGCCATACTGTCAAGATTAACTACCGTTCCATCAGAAAGGGTAAGGTACGCCTTATTTCCACCGGGTTTTACCGGCAACTGATCTACGGAAGATTGATTTGTTGCGGATACCTGGTGCAGGCTATCTTTTTCATTACCCAAAAACAAATACAGGGTAGTTACAACCAGTACCATACCTGCCGCAGCAGCTATCCACTTTATACCGCTGGTTCTTTTATAAGAGCGCATTGAATAAACAGGCGTCCGGGTTTTACGTTCATGCTCTTCTATATTGTACTTCTCCTGCAAAGTATTCCTGTTGTTCAGTATCCCCTGCAACATCAGCTCCGGGTCTTTCACTGAAAGCTCCTCTGTATCCCGGTGCTCTTTCAGCATATCTTTCAGCACCTGCCGCACTAAAAGATCGCAATCACCATCCGAAAGCATTGCCGTAAGCTCCGCAGCTTCGCCTGCAGTAAGAATGTTGTTGCCATATTGATCTAAAAGGTACTTTAGCCTCTCTTTTAATTCGCCCATCATTTAATTTTTGCATGAAACGTTTGGCCTCTATATAAGTTGACAACCTCAATTAGATAAAGGACTATGCCGGTAAAAAAATAAAAATGCTTTACTAAAAAATGGCTGATGCGGCCTGATACAATGACTATGGAAAAAATATTTTGCAGTAACTGCACTGCCTTTTGGTGAGGGAAAATTCAATTATCGCACCGGTTTTATTTTAGAGTGCGATTGACCTGGCGCACTACCTTTTTCAATTGCTTTTTCTGAAAAGCTTTCCTGATAATAAATCCTTTATTGGTTCCGGCAATAGCAATGACGGAATCGCGCGTGCTTATACGGATACCATGATCCAGCCAGTCGCCGGCTACTGTTAAGACACTATCTACCGGTAGCCATGTTTTGCCGTAGTTGGTGGTAAGGTAAACTGTTTTGCTTTTGGTATAGGTACCATAATAAGCGGCGCCATAATCAATATTAATAAAATCGTCAGCCGATTCGTGGAAGCGTGCCACCGGGAGCCAGGTGCGGCCGTTGTTTGTACTTCGGAAAATCGTGCCCGGCTGGTCGGCCTGGAGCAATACGGACCTCCCCATATATTCCGTTGCAAATAAAGCAGCGTTAGAAAGCTGCTGCATTTTGTGCCAGGTAATACCATCATCCGTACTTTTGTATACTGCACCCTGCCACCCGTTCACAATAATGCCATTGCCGGTTTTTTCAAGCCGGTACAATGCGTTTTCGGAAATAGCGCCGAGATCCTGCCAGGTAATGCCTTTATCAACAGAACGGTAAATATGTCCGCCGTCGGAATCGGTATCGGTAACCAGTAAGCTGCCTTTTGATGTATACATAATCGCGTAGGCCGCCGCGTACACTTCCCGGTTTTTATTTTTCTCCAGTAAAGTCTTCAGGTGTTGCCATGTTTTACCGCCATCCCGGGTGCCCCACACTTCTGCTGTTCCTGTAAGGATATAAAATTCATCCGGTCTGCCGGTTTCACCAATGCAGGTAATATCTGCCGTTACAGGCTGTGCCAAAAAGCCCCAGTGTATGCCGTTATCATGACTAATGAATAAACGTCCTTTATTCTGCCCTCTTGCCGCGCATAGTACAGTATTGGGTCCAATCTGCCGGATGGCATCAATCCTGCCGCCTTTTGCGATTTCCGTAATCGTCCAGCTTTTGAAATAGTCGGGTGTTGCCGCAACTTTTAACCGGGTGTTGCCGGGTTGCTGTGCCAAAGCGGCACACGAATACAGGCATACAGCAAGCAGGGATACCGTTAGTTCTTTCGTTCTCCACCCATTAATCATTTAGTTGCAGCGTTTTTTTTAAAAATCTCAGCGTTTCTACCAGGTGATTCTTCACGGTATTCTTTGAAATACCTAATTGTACAGCCACTTCATCATGACTCATTCCCTTATCTCTTGTCAGCTTATAGATCACTTTCTTCTGAAAAGGCAATTGGTTTACCAGTTTATTAACGAGATACTGGCTTTCATGAAAATCAATCGTCTCCATAGTATTGTTATCACTGCCGCCATTGTTCCCGGCCATAGTATCCAGGTATTTTTCATGAATTGCTTTCGATTTCAGATAGTTAAAAGTTTTATTCGCTGCAATGGTAAAAATATAAGAAGAACAACTTTCAATCTCGGCCAGCTTTTCCCGATTCATCCAGAGCGATAAAAATACCTCCTGCACCAGCTCTTCCGCTATTTCGGCCGATCTGGTCATTTTTTTTATAAAAGAATAAAGCCGTGGTAAATAACAATAAAACATTTCAGAAAATGCAGCCTCGTCTCCCCGGGAGATACGGACAAAATATGCTTTCTCATTAAGCAATATGGTATCCTTTAACGGCATAATATTGATACAGGTGAACGATGGATGAAAGGGTTATGAAAAGCGAACAACAGGCTTAAAATTAGGGAAATAACTTTTTATTAATCGCTCTAAAAAAATATTTTGTGTGAGTAGTCCTTATGTATGTCTTAATTGTCTACTATTTTTTTTGCCGTTATACCGGCACACTTCAGGTTCCGGGAAACGATGCATATTCAATAATTCACCCTGCATAAAAACAAGCCATGCGCGGGCACGGCAAAATCAGCAAGCGTGCAATCGCGCTTTTCAATGATCGTTCTAAAAGCGGGAATGTCTATTTTACCGCGGCCTACCTGCAGCATGGTACCCGTTAGCCCCCTCACCATTCCACGCAAAAACCTGTTAGACTTTACATTATATACCAGCCCGTTTTCGTCCTGCTGCCATTCGCTTTCCATAATTGAGCAGTTAAATGTTTTTACCTGGGTATTTCGTTTTGAAAAACTGGTAAAGTCGGTATATTCCTTTATCACTGCCGCTGCCTCCTGCAATTTTTCTTTATTGAGCGGGTAGGGAAAGAAATAAGACCGGTCGGGTAAAAAAGGATTTTTTGTATGATAAACAAAATATCTGTATTCCCTGCTAACGGCATCAAAGCGGCAATGAGCATCGTTGCTTACGGGAACAATATTTTTTACGGCAATATCCGGGGGTAAGATCGCATTGATGTTATAGATCACTTTCGCGGGAATATCGCCTTCTAAATCAAAATGAAAAAAATTCTGTAACGCGTGCACACCGGCATCGGTGCGCGATGACCCGGTTAAAGGAACAGGCTGCCTGAAAAAAATGGCAAGCGCCTTTTGTAATTCCGACTGTATAGTAACTGCATTTTCCTGCACCTGGAAACCGGCATATGCTGTTCCTTTATAAGCTACTTCAATAAAATACCTGGGCATGTAAAGATTGTTTGCTCTATACCCGGCAAAACTAATGGAATTGTGTTTTGGGTTTGCAGTTTATTGTTTGTGGTTGTTTAATAAAGTAGCTATCAGCTTTGAGCTGTCAGATGAAGACTTGTAACCTGGAACTTGTAACCTGTAACTAGAAACCTCAAACCCGAAACTATAAACCACGAACCTGAATAGCGTTACCGCTTTACCTGGTCGTTGAGTATTTCGTTCTTTACTTTTCTATTTTCAAGTATTTTAACATACTGCAATGCCAGCTTGTTATTATAGTTTTCATACGCCTTTTGCGCCCAGGTTACCGCCTGGTTCAGCTCTCCGTTTATTTCGCTGATGATCGCCATATTATAACATGCCCTGCCTGCTACTTTAGCATCGTGGTTTTGTGTTTCTTTTTGCCAAAGCTCAGCCGCTCCGTCCCAGTTACCGGTTTGGGCTTTTCGTTTGGCTACTTTGAACTGGTCGGTTCCCTTTACATAATAATTGCGTGTTACCCTTGTACGATAAGGCAGGATTCGCATAGCATACTCTTCTCCCGCTTTTGTTCCCGTTTCTTTTACGGCATCCTTACGCAACAATAACGCGGCAACCGCGGCGGCAGGGTTTATTCCTTTTCCATAAAAATTCAAATGATTGGAAAGCGAAATTTCGTCCAGGATAATTTTATTAACAGGATCATATATGCGCCAGCCGGTTTTTACAAGCGTATTCATAGCGGCAGTATGCTCTATTGCCGGCACTTTGCCCAGCGGGGTATTCACCTTTACCGTGTCAACGCTGTATGCTATCTTTGAATCCGTATCAAATAACTCAAGTGCGAATAACGCGTCTATACGATTGGCTTTACAAAGCCGTTCCACTTCATTCCAGCTCATAGGAGAGGGCAATACGCCGGGCGCCGTTGAATATATTCCCCTTGCGTCAATTGATCTTACGGCAGTAAACCGGTCGTTTTTCAACAAGGTAGCGGTAAGCCCTTCAGCACTCGCGGCAGCCCCTTCTTTATCAAGCACCGCTCCTTCCAGCGAAAAAACTTTATCTACCACATCCACTGCCTTGTACCTGGGGTCGGTTTCGCTGCGGTTGATCACACCTACCTGCTTAATATGCGAGGATAATGTTACCGGCGCCGGCTCAATTACACTGATATGAACCAGTCCTGTAGAGGCGCACGAGGAAAAACCAATAACTACTGCTATAAAAAAGATAAGATTTTTCATACCTGGATTTTTGCTGGATACCTTAAAACGAAAAAAACGTTATCGTAGTATGCCGTGCATGTCTTCGCCGGTTATGGGCAATACAACAGTTACGGTGGTGCCTTCACCAGGTTTGCTGTATATGCTGTATGCTCCCCCCATCCCCTGGGCCCGCTCCTTCATGCCCAGCAAACCCAGGGTTTTCTGTTCGCGTTTTGCAGGATCAAATCCCTTACCATCATCAGAAATAGTAAGCGTTAACCCGGCATCTTTCACATCCATGGCAATACATACTTTTTTGGACTCCGCGTGCCTTGCTACATTGGTAAGAGATTCCTGGAGAATACGGTATAACCCTGTTTTACGTTCATCAGATAAAAACAGCTCTTCGCTGGTCAGTTCCGCCTCGGTACGCACACCCGAACGATTTTCAAATTCGCGGATATGCCATAACATAGCGGCCCGCAAACCAAGATCATCAAGCAGCGCCGGACGCAGCTCAGACGCAATACGACGCACTGTTTTAACCGTAATATCCACCATATCCAGCGCCTCAGATATCTTTTTCTTTACCTGGATATCATTACCCGGTACACGTTTACTGATCCATGAAATGTCAATTTTTAATACCGTGAGCAGTTGCCCAAGCTCATCATGAATTTCCCGCGATATTCGCATCCGCTCTTCTTCTCTCACCTTCTGCAGGTATTCAGTCAATTCCCTGATTTCATCGTAAGACCGCTTCAGCTTCTCCTCAGCCAGGTATTGCTCTGTTACATTCGTTGCCAGCACCAGCCTTGCCGGCATACCCTGGTAATAAATATCATGTACAATAATGTCGGCATAAATCAGGTTGCCTTCCTTATTCTGGTGGCGCCACACACCGGTATGGTACAGTTCCCTGAAATTAGCATCCACTTCGGCTTGCATCCTGGAGAGTTCCTGGGGAAAAAGAAGGTCGTTTATATCCAGCGATAAAAACTCTCCGCGGGTATATCCATACTGCTGCAGGCAGGCGTTGTTCACATCTATCACTTTACTTTTAAGCATATCAAATATCCACATCGGTTGCGGATTCTTTTCAAACAACAGCTTATACTTCTGTTCCGATTGCCTTACTCTCTCTTCGGCTTTTTTTCTTTCGGTAATATCAATTCCGCTCCCCAGCATGCATGGATTACCATTGTACTCTATGAGCACAGCTTTAAAATAGTAGGAAGAACGTAACCCGGTTTTACTCAAAAAATCAGCTTCAGCATCGCCCCAGCCCTTTTCAAATACAGCAGTGATCATATCCGAGATATCTTCCTTTTCATCAGCCGGGAAAAACCGGGTGGGATGCATATGCGCTATTTCATCGGCGCTATAGCCTGTTACCTCTTCCAACTGCCTGTTCCAGCGTATAAATTTTCCATTGATATCATAGAAATAAAATACACCAGGTAAACTATCAATAAGCTTATCCGCCAGGGCCCGGGCTTCGGCCACCTCTTTATCCTTTTTCTTTTGAATGGTAATATCCTTAAAAAAAACAGAAACCCCGTTTACAGAAGGATAGATATTATATTCCAGCCATAAGCCCAGAACGCCATACATATCCACGCTTTGCATATGTTTTTGTGTATGCATTGCATTATGCAGCGCACAATAGGTAGCCGAACCCACCGCTTCGGGAAAAATATCCCACACGCATTTTCCTAACAGATCCTCCTGCTCACGCTGAAACATCTGGCAGGCTCTCCGGTTTACATAGGTGAACAAACAGTTCTTATCCAGGGCAGCAAAACCATCGGTAACCCGTTCAAATATATCGGTCAATTCCCTTGTTTTTTCTCTTACCTCATTTTCCAGGGATGCATTAAATGTTTGTAATTGCAACGTGTGGGATACCGGGACTTCACCGCCGGGGATTTGCCCGCCCTGCCTGTTGGTAAAAGATGAATGATATACCAGCACCGCTGCCAGCATTGATATAACGGATATAAAAAAATAAATAAATCCATATCCCGGATTGGCATACCCTGTTAAAACAGCAAATGCCAGCAACGACAGTACTATAACCAGCACACGGATGAATGTACCGGCAGACACCCTTCCTTCAACAGCTCCATCCAACAACGCTCCTGTATTAAAAAAAAATAACGACACCGCCAGTAACATAAACAACAATATCGTTAATGCTGTTTCCGGCATTAAAAATGCAAGCATGTAGCTGCTTTCAATTCCGTATACATTACCCGGTAATATAAGCAGGCACCAAACAAGCAGCGCAACGGCTGCCGTGCGTACAAAAATCATTGAACGATTTTGCAAAACAGGCTGTAACAATAAACCGAGGGCTGCCAGTAGAAATGCAACCAGAACAGCCGGCGAAATATGAGTAAACGATTCGGGAAAAGTAATGTTTACCTTTTTCAGTAAAAACTTATCCGTAAAATCGTTCCATTTAAAAAATACTGCCCCCAGCTTATAGCAAACGGCTATTAAAACAAAGCCTGCAATAATATATCCTGTAACCGTGTATTGCTTTTGGGGTAATGAAAGAAGATATAATGCGGAAGATATGAGCAGAAGATAAAAAGAAACGAGCGGGTAAATTGTAAACGCAGAAGCATCATCCCCTCTCTGAGGCATTTTACCGGTTAGCCATGCGGTGAACCCGAGCACTGAAATGATACATATTACAGCGATCAGCCAAAAAGACCATGTATGCAGCTTTTTCTGCAATGTTATATTTGCGGATGATATCATAGACAGAACACTCAGGATCGCCTTTCATCAAAGGCGTTGATCATTATAAGCAAGCCTTGAAAGCTATTTACCAATAGTTGCGTTTGTTTACTCCCTACACATAGCCTTAGCAATGCCGGTTAGCCTGGTATGATGAAAAGGATTTAAAATATATATTTTTAAAAACATATGAAGATCGGAAACATCCGCTAAACAAAAAAGCATTTTATATGGAATATATTTGAAGATTATAAATCCCGGCAATGATCTTGTCCTACTATATTATCTTCTTTATAATTGTATTAGGCATAACGCTGAGTGTACAAAAGCACAAGCTTACATTTGGCGCCGCTATAACAGGTGGTGTGGGGGCATGGATTTTATTTGTTGCCACCGGTATTACGGGTATTATATTACTCACCGTTTTCTTTTTAATGGGTGTAGCCGCCACCGCCCACCGCTGGAACGCCAAGCAGGCACAGGGATTTACAGATAACAGCAAAGGCGAAAGAACAGCGGGGCAGGTTATAGCCAACAGTGGTGTAGCTGTAATCATATCTCTGCTGATACTTTTCAAACAGGTTGAATTAAACAAGGGGATTTTAATGATCGCGGGAAGCTTTGCCGCCGCGGCAGCGGATACGGTATCATCGGAAATGGGCAATATTTACGGACGTAAATTTTATGATATTCTTTCTTTTAAACAAACTTCGCGCGGCGCAAACGGAGCGATCAGCCGGGAAGGTACCTTAGCGGGAATTGCAGCAGCATTGGTGATCGCGGTCGCCTACCTGTCAACAACCCAATGGATACCCGTTCATATCATCATTATAACGATCGCGGGAACGATCGGCAATATTACAGATTCCGTACTCGGCACAACACTGGAAAACAGGAAGCTTTTAAGCAACAATGCGGTAAATTTCATTAATACCGGCGCAGGAGCCGTATCTGCGTTATTGCTTTACGCGATATTATATCATTAACCGATTTAACAAAAGCTAATCCTGCTTTGCCTTTTTATACACTTTTACATAATCCACTATAAACGCATCAGGGAACTTTGTATTGGCAAGATCTTTCATTTCATTAGGCAGCTCCATGCTCAGGATAATGTATTCATCAACCTTTGATATGCCCTGTGTAACTTCATAAAATTTATACCCGTCTACATAAAAAATATATTTATCGGGTGTCCATTCCAGGGCAAATGTATGAAACCCCTCTCCAACACCTTTCAGGTAACTCTGCATGCCACGGGTAGTACGTTGCCCGGGTCCATAAGGACCCCAATGTACATTGTGGGAAACAATGTCAGGCCCCAGCTTCCTGAAACATTCCATGATATCAATCTCCGCGCCGTACAGTGCCGGATCATCGCCGCGGGAAAGATTGGGAGATTGCAGCCAGAACGCTCCCCATACGCCCGGTGACCGCTGCAGTTGCGCCCTGCATTCAAAATAACCATACGTGGTCATAAAAAGCCCCTCCGTTCCCACAGCGCTGATGAGCATACTGTCGTTACGTTTGATGGCATGTAATGTAAGATATCCGTTGCCCACGGTAACCGCTTCTTCAGATACATATCCTGTTGCCCGGGAACCCACACCCCTTACACGCCACCTGGTACTATCAAGTGTATTACCGTTGAAGTCATCCTGCCAGTACAACTCGTAACCCAACGACAGGGCTGTATGTATTGTATCTGAAACAGGACCCTGCGGGGGGCGTTGAGCCGTGGCAACAATAATACCAGCAAAGCTGCAGGCAAACAGTAAAATACTTTTCATACAAAAGAGATTATACCAGTCAGAGTATAATTAGGGTGAATTATACTGTGATCAAACAAATTTTACTTTACCGGCGGCAGGATGCGGGCTATTGTTACGGCAATTGCATGGCATAACATACAACGGCCCTTTCCATATATTTGCACATCGCATACCGTACAAACCTTCACCCGGAGATGAAGGTTTGTACAACACTGGCATAATTAAACATTGAGAGAGATGATGATACAATTTCAAAAAACAGCCCTCACGCTGTTAGCCCTGTTGATCTTTGCCGCTTTTTCGCAGGCGCAATCCAAAAAGGTAAAACATGTTATATTAATTGGTTGTGACGGGTTGGGCGCCTACGCTTTGCCCCGGGCAGATATGCCCCATTTAAAAAAAATGATGAACGAAGGCGCCTGGTCGTTAAAAGCCAGGTCGGTGCTGCCTTCTTCCAGCGCTGTTAACTGGGCATCTATGATCATGGGAGCCGGTCCTACCATGCACGGATACACGGAATGGGGCAGCGCTGTTCCTGAAATACCATCTGTTACCACCAACCAATACGGCTTGTTCCCTACCGTTTTCAGCTTATTAAAAGAGCAACGCCCCTCTGCTGTATCTGCGCTTGTTTACAGTTGGCCGGGCATTAACCCGTTGGTGGAAAAAGAGACAACTACTATCCGTGTACCCGCTAACGATAACGATGATTTTTGCACTGACACGGCAGTTACTATTATAAAGGAGCAAAAACCGGTATTAACATTTATTCATCTTGACCAGCCGGATAATGTAGGTCATAACATTGGCCACCATACACCCGAGTACTTTGATGAGCTGAAAAAAGTAGATGAGCGGATCGGCAAGATCTTACACGCGGTTCAGGAAGCCGGTATAGCGGATAATACTGTTATACTCGTAACATCTGATCACGGAGGAAAAGATAAAGGACATGGCGGAAAATCGCTGGATGAGGTGCAGATACCCTGGGTTATATACGGAACAGGCATCCGTAAAGGCTACCAGCTAAACAGCACTATTATTACTTACGATACCGGCGCTACCATTGCACAGCTTCTTGGACTTACCATGCCGCAAAGCTGGAGAGGCAAACCGGTTAGTGAAGCGTTTAAATAGTTTGTGAGTTAATAAATTCGCGGCTAAAAATGCGGCCTCGCCTGTGAAGGTGCCTGCGCAATACAGGGAATCTCCAATGTAATCCCGTATAAACACTTATCATTTGTTTATTTGGTCGAAAACACTTTGAAGGTATACCTAACATACATTATCTTGCCCGTCTCTCTAAGGGTTTAGGGTTTAGAACTAAAGGGGGCTCATTTCTATGAGCCTCAATTTTTTTTGCAGCAAACCGTCGCTTTACTGAATCGCTTTTACCACCTTCCCATAATCCATTTCAGATTGTATGGTTTTAGCGGCATCCATATAAGCATTGTTCAGTTGATCGGTATTGGGCATTTTTTGAGCGATCAATAGCAATATGCCCGCTTTTTCAAAATCGGCGCCCACCGTTTTTGTTTCCTGCAAAATACCCGACCATTGCTCCTCCGTTTCAATATCTTTTTCAATAATGGCCTTTAACAGGTTCGACTTTTCAAAATCTCCGCTGATATTACGTACCGATAACATCAGTTGGTCAAAGCCCCCCCGGGAGGACGGAACCTTTTGCCGGATCAGCTCTTTAATAAGATTCACCTGTTCAAATTCCGCACTGATGCCTTCCGCAGTAGTTAATACCTGGCTGAACTGCATACCATTTAAAGATTGATTTGTGAGGATCTTCAATGTTTTTGCTTTTTCAAAATCAGCGTCTATTGTGCCGGTGGCTTCAAACCACGCGTTGGATACCAGCGTGTCATTCAACCGGTCTACGGGAAATTCTTTTAATACCTGTGCTTTTTCAAAATCAGATTGTACTGTTTTAGCAACTCCTATCCATTGTACATATATTTCCGGATCGTGAGCCTCTCCCAGCGGAAATGCTTTTAATGCCTGCGTCATCTCAAAATCGGAATCAATAGTGCCGGCGGCTTTAAGCCACTCTGCAGCAATCTGTTGATCGCTCAAATTTTGCCCGGAAAACTTTTTCAGCACCTGCGCTTTTTCAAACCCCGAATGCATGGTCAGCGCGGTTATTTGTGCTGCCGCAACCAGTTCGTCAACGCCCGGATCGGTTTCTGAAATCAGGTACGAAAGGTATTTGCTTTTCAGAAAATCACCTTCCATTTTGAGCGTTGCCCTGAGCAATGCAATTGCGCCTCCCTTTTCATAAATATGCCGGATACGCTCTTCTGCGTTAAACCCCGCATCCATCATTTTTTTGATGGCTTCAGCTATTAATTCCTTACCCCGTGGCTGCAACGGGTCAATTCTTTTTCTGCCCTCGTATAATTCATACTCAACTTCATCATGGTAATTATTCTTTGCGAACATTTTTTTATTGTTACTCCTGAACTCCAGGTAAGCGCCAGGAGACATGCTCTCAATAGTTGTTTCATCTTCAGCAAAGCTTATTTCACCGGAATAATTTATTTCCAAACGGTTTTTTCCATCATCTACAACCATGGTATTGCCATGCCTGCATGCTGCCACCAATATGCAAAACCCTGTTGCAGCCATTAAGAAAAGCGCGTGCTTCATTGTAAAATATTGAATTGTGATTGAACAGTACTGAAGATAGCATTAACTACCGGGGCGGCGCAAAATGTGTGACGAACATGCCCAACAAAGTTTTAAAATCCTATCATGAGGGATGAACGGCATAGAAAATGACAGAAGAACGTAAAGTCCGTAAAACCCCGTAACAGCAGGTAAAAAGAGTTTACAAAAAATTGATCTTCCGGTAAAGTATAACAGTCAACGATACACGAAAAAGACGATTTGCCCCGTAGAAATACGGTACTGCCTGCCGGGAACCATGCGGCCAACGGCTCGATTTTTGGTATATTTGAATGTTAGAAACAGAACAATATGGTCAGTGTTATCCTCCCCGCGTTAAACGAAGGCGCCACCATCCGGAAAGTCATTCAGCGCATCCGGCAGCCCGAGCCTGTTATGGAGATCATTGTAGTGGATGATAATTCTTCAGATAATACTGTATCTGAAGCATTGAAAGAAAATGCCCGGGTAATAACCAGCTCCAGGAAAGGAAAAGGTATTTCAATGAGAGAAGGAATGATAGCGGCTACTTACGACACGATCGTATACCTTGACGCCGATATTGTAACCTATCCTAAAAACATCGTATCCATGCTTGCCGACCCTATATTGAAAGGGGAAGCGGATTTTGTAAAATCCTTTTTCGACAGGCAGGCTGGCAGGGTTACTCAACTGGTAGCCAAACCGATGCTGAGTATTTTTTTTCCCGAACTGGAAAAATTCACACAACCGTTAAGCGGTATGATAGCCGCGAGAAAAGATTTTTTAACCCGGGTTGAATTTGAAAATGATTATGGGGTGGATATCGCCCTGCTGATAGACGCGTACAGCCAAGAAATGCGCATACAGGAAGTAAATATAGGATACATTAAAAACGATATGCAAAGCCTGGAATCATTGGGTAAGATGTCGCGGCAGATATCAAGAACCATCCTGCAACGGGCGGCATCATTATCAAGAAACAACCTGGAAACGCTTTCTGATATCCATACCATTAGCGACGAAATGGATATTGCTGTTAAGGAATCGATCCTTAATCTGAAAAAGATGATGCTGATAGATATAAGTGTAGTAATGGAATACGACTTTAATGAAACCGCCGCCGCTTATTACAACCAGGAAGAGCATTACGAATGGATTAAAAATAAATACAAGGACCCGGCAGCCCGGCTGCAGAAAACAGCTTCATTATTAAAAGGTAAATCATTACCGGAGCTCCAGTCTATTGCAGACAGCATACCGTTGGTGGAAGACGCTGCGGAAATAATCAGCAAGTTGAAAAAAGATGGCTATCTCTGTGTACTGGTATCGGAAGGGTTCGACGTGGTAGCCAATCATATTAAAAACAGGCTGGGCTTTGATTATTGCCTGGCCAATCACCTGCCGCTCGAAAAAAGCATTACCTCCGGCGAGCTGGTGATCCCTGAATATTTTAAAAGAAGCGATGATCCGGATGGATACGACAAATCAAACGTATTGCTTTACGCTACGGAAAAGTTCAGCATCCCTCAAAAGAACACGGTATATATCGGTAACAGTGCGCAGGATATACCTATGCTGAAAGATGCCGGCATGGGATTGGTAACTACCCATGCGGATGCCGAAGCAAGTGTATGGGCCGACAAGGTGTTGCCTACGGGATCGTTGAGACCCCTGCTACCCATAGTAAGCGGAATGGACGGAGAAAAAAGGTCGCTGTTCACACGTAAATCAGCCAAATACACCGCATTGGGTGTTGTGGCATTGGGTGCAGCTTTCGCCGGCTATTATCTGTATAACAAAGCCCGGCGTAAATCTGTCAGCAATTGTGAAGAAGCCTGATTTCGGCTATCAGCAGTCAGCTATCAGCAATGAGCTATGAGCCGTCAGCATCAGCAAATTTTTGGTTTTTAGTTTTTTGTTTATAGTTGGCTATCAGCTTTCAGCATAGTAAACCACAAACTACAAACCCAAAACTATAAACCCCACACCTGTAACCTGCAACAGCTATCAAATTTCAAATCCACCATCCTGCACCCTGCCTATTTATCGCCTTTTTGTTGCGAAAGATAGGTGATCAGCGAAGCAAACTCCTCGTACGACAAAGCATTGGCCAGTCCCGGGGGCATTACAGAAGTTTCAAGCTCTTTGCGCTCCCTAATGTCTTTTGCAGCTACCGTATGAACCGCACCTGTAATATCGCGCAGCGTAACTTTCCCTCCCGACTCGCCTGTAACAAATCCTACAACGGTTTTGCTATCGTTGGTAGTGATCTGTACTGTTGCAAAACCCTGGGAAATGGATGCATTGGGCTTAAGGATAGATTCAGCGATCTGCTTCCTGTTCATAATGGAACCGATCTGCCCCATGAAAGGACCCTTGAGAGGTTGTCCCTTTTCAATACTGTGGCAGGCCATGCAGCCCTGCTGAACAAAAAGCTTTTTACCCAGGGCAGGATCTCCTTTTATCTTATCCATCGCCAGCATAATATCTTCTATGGAAGACTTTCCTATCTGCCCTTTCATATTCCTGATCTTATTCAAATCAACCTTCGCTTCATCCGTTTCCGGTCTTTCCTCATCTCCTCCAAACTGCGCTATACCCAGCCTGAACTTTCCATTCAGGTTGGCATAAAAGTCTTTACCGGCGCTGTTTGTTTTATTCCACTGCTCTGTTAAAAATGCCCGGATCCTGTCTGAAGCCTCCCAGGATTCAGGCTTATAATAAGGCCCATGCGTATCGGGGCGCGTGCTCCACCATGTAGTAGCATCAAAAGGTGATTCTTTTTGGTACAACCTTGATAAAGTTACCAGTATCTTTTCCTTAAGCGAATTGCTTTCGGCAGCATTATAAGCAGCTATCAACCCATCTGCCGCTTTGGGGTTGTGCATATAACGCAGCGCCCATAACGCGATGGTTGAATCTTTGGTAGTAATAGCTGCCAGGCAAGGTTCTACAGCATTCATGTGCACCAACGCGCGTACGGCCAGGTGCGCCGGAATAATGTCCGCATTCGGAGTTGCATGAGGCCCTTCCTGCCCTTTTGCCGGAGCTGTAAAAGAAGCAGGTACAGGCACCTGTAGCAAAGCCTGTGCGGTTTCTGTTTTATTCAGACGGTTCAGCCCAATAATAGCAGCCACCTGCACCCGTTCGGACGCGTCCTTCAATCCTTCAACAAATGGCTCTGCCGGCACATCCTTTAAAAAAGATTCCCGGTCGGTAAGCGCACGCAGCGCAAATTCCTTTATAGCAGGCTCAGCGCTTAACTTTACCAGGTTTTGTATTCCTCCTTCCTTTGCAACCTGGCTGTAGGTATACATGGCGGCGATCCGCACATCCAATGGTTGCGAAACATCCGATGTGATCTTCCAGGCAAGGTCTGTAGCTTCTTTTGCCGGGCGGGTGAGTAATTCCTGCTGGGCGGCCAGGCGGGCTACCGCGCTGCCGGATTGCAGCAAGGATCCTAATTCTTTTACAGAAGCTTTTTTAACATCGGGGAACGGTTTATAGTTCCAGCCTTCCGGAACAGCGCGCACAACAAATCCTTTGCCTGAATCGCCGGAATAACCCGCCCCATCCCATGCGGCCATATACAAACGTCCTGAACCATCCACATCGAGATCGGTAATTTGAGGCAGCTTAATAAATTCTTCCTGCTGTTGCTTATAACTGCTACCATCGGGGGTAAGCCTGTGAATATATAGCAGGTTCCTGCCCCAGTCTGCCATCATTGGCACGTTGTTATACTGCTGCGGCCAGGAGGGCTCGCTCATAAACAAAGAACCGGTACCCGAACCTCCGCCAAGATCTTCCAGGGCGGGAATGATCTCCTCGGTAAAATATTTAAATAACAACGGATAGCCATATTCGCCGGTTTGCAACTGGTGGCTGAACCGGATATTCCATCCCCCGCCATCATTGGTATTGTCGCGGGTAAAAACATTCATATAGGGGTCTATGGCCACATCATAAATATTACGCAATCCATGCGTATATACTTCCATTTCTGTACCATCTGGGCGAACCCTTACTATACCGCCGCCTAACATGGTCAGTTTTCTCCCGCTGCGATCTGTGGCGTTATAAAAGCCAAAGTCCCCAACGGCAATATATATCCATCCGTCAATCCCCAGCCGTATGCCATTGGTAGCATGATCGGTACCACGGCTTTTAAGATAAGTAGGATTGCTGATATGCTCAACAAGCGGCTGCGGCGGACCATCCGCTTTTCCATCATGATCTTTGTCTTCAAACACTACCAGGTCCATGCCTTCAGCCAAGGTATCTTTAAACGTGGTATGAAGCACATACAATTTATCGCCCAGGGGAATAATTCCGCGGGGATTATCCACCCTGGCATACTCGGTATGACTATCTACAATGCCATCATTATTACAATCAACCAGTTTTACGATCAGGCCTTTCCCCGGGTGTTTACCCAGCGACCCCATCATATCTACTCCAACATATACTTCGCCCATGGGAGCCGCGGCAATACAAGCCGGGCTCGGCGTAAGGTCCGGACCGGTATAGCCGGTAATAGACAGATCTTTGGGCCAGTTCAGGCTTATAGAAAGCGAATCAATGGATTCCAGCGCTTTATTTCGTTCTGCCGGTATGCAGGGCGGTTGGGTATTGCATGCAGCAAGCAGGGAGCATGCCACAACAACAAAAACTACAGGCTTCATAAAATTTACTTCTTCTTTAACTGAAAGCGCCGAAGATAATTATTTCCCGGATACTGCAAGCCCCAAACATTCAGATGGAAAACCGTAATGTTTAAAATTTTTTTTTATATCCTTTAAATTATACATATATTTAAAACTCCTTAATCCATCTTTTTTTGAGATACCTCCTAACAGCTGTTTAATACTTGCCGGATTTTTTCAACGCCAACCCCCTGTCAAGGGCAGGCGGCTTGCTGAAGTTTCTGAACATCCGGTACGACTTATTATCGCCAAACATAGCATTAAACCGGATTATATATGAAAAGTTTGTATGGTCTTATAATGGCCGGGATAGGAATATTTAAGGATAATAGAAAACTACCTGTAAGTAAGCTCTCCATCTTTTTACTTTACCTTAAACTAACGCTCAGGCATAAGTTTTTTCCCAAAAAAAGGGATGTTACTGTAAACATTTTTGGCTTCCAGGTCCGCTCTTTCAGCTATAAAACCCTCAAGTTCCTTTTTTATGAACTGTATATAAAGAAGCAGTATTTCATGAAGATAGATGCTGAAAATCCTTTGATAGTTGATTGCGGTTCCAATATCGGCATGGCTACCCTGTTCTTTAAATTGCTTTATCCCAAAGCAAGCTTTATTTGCATAGAGCCCAGCTCTCATACCTTTAAGCTGCTTTCGGAAAACATACAGAATAATAATATTGAAAATGTTACGCTGGTTAACTGCGCATTGATGGATTATGACGGAACAATTAAATTCTATTATAGTACGGAACAAAGCGGCTCGCTGATGATGAGCGCTTTTTCTGAAAGAATGAAACAAACCTGGGAAGAGGTTAACTGCCGCAAGCTCTCGGACATAATTCTTCAGCAAAAAGTAGATATTCTGAAAATGGATATAGAAGGCGCAGAGCATCTTGCGCTGAAAGATTTAATTGATCACAATAAGCTCGGCAATATTGACAATATGCTTATTGAATACCACCATTTAATGGATGCCTCTAAAGCAGAACTGGGCAGCTTTCTTTCAAAGCTTGAAGAACACCATTTTACATACCAGATCCAGGCTACTTATTCAGGCAGCAAAAAAAACGTAATGCAGGATATAGGACTGTTTGCATACAGGCTCAAATCATAATTCACTTTATATCCTGCATCACAAACACTATTTCAGCGTGCGTATATACGCCAGCAGGTCGGCTACCTGCACGTCGGTATAACCGCTGATCAAACCTTTAGGCATAAACGACCTGCCGGTTAAAAAACCCTCGTTCCTGATAGCCTTTTTTTCAACAAATATTTTGGAACCTCCCATAAAGGCGAGCGTAGTGCCTCGGTCATTTTTTTCAAACAGGTAACCTTCCAGCGAAGTGTTGTCGGTTTTGGTTACCCTGTACAGCATATAACCGCTTTCTACCGCGGCATCAGGGTCAATAATAGCGGTTAACAGCGCCTTGTCTTCACGCGCTGCCGAGCCATCTAACGCGGGCGCTATACCGGGTCCTTTATCGCCCACTTTATGGCACATTAAACAGCTTTGAAAAAGCGTTTTGCCTCTTTGCGGGTTACCTTCTTTTTTGGCTGCTATTGTCATATACCTGTTAAGCGTGGCTTCAAACGCCTTCCTTTCATCCTCCGCTATTTTTTTCGTTTGCTCAAGTATGGCAGTGCCTGTTGCGTTACCCGCAACCGAGTTGTGCACACGTTCGGCCGAAGAGAGTGTAAAGGCTTTTGCATTGATGCGTTTTTTATTATACAGGTCTATAAGCAATGCCGCGCCCGGAGCCGAGCCCGATAAAACATTTGCAAGCTCTTTCTTCTGCCCGTCGTTAAATCCTCCAATCCATTTTGCCAGCGTTTGCTTTGCCAGTACTGTATCGGCTTTAGCCAGGCTATGCAACGATGCCAGGCGGAGATTGAACGGAAGGGTGGTATTCTGTGCTATCTGCATAAATGTTGTTTTAGCGGAAGCGGGATCTGCTTCCAGCGCACGCAAGGCCAACTCCACTGTTTTGTCATCAGCCTTGTTATTGATCATTGCGGTTATTGGCTCACGGGGCACTTTTATTGCAAGCTTTGCAATGGCATCAAGCGCCAGTTGCTTTTCTTTCGTATCGCCTCTTTTTAACAACGATTGGGCAGGCGCCGATAACACGGAAGACAGCTCCTGCGACTGCACCTGTTGCTGATGACGCAAAGCCAGTGTAAGATATTTCCCGGCATTGGCTGAATTTTCATATACCGGCTTCAGCATATCGTATATTTTTTGATTGGAAAGCATCCTGCTCATCCAGATAAATGTCGGCTCATCCAATTCGCTCAGTCCTGCTTTCGGCCACAGCTCTGCTACTTGTTCCTCTTTCTGCTGCGGGGGTAATGCCTGTACAGCCCACAACAGGCTCTGTGCCGGCTGAACAGCCGCTTCGGGCGATTGTAAATACGCATACAATTCGCCGGGATATTGCTCCAATGCTTTTAAGGCAAGATATCTTTCAAAGTTACGCTCGTACGATCCTCCCATTTCATTACCCGGCAACGCCGGCTTGCTGGCTTTTATCAGCATACTGATCGTGTTGTTATCCGCCTTATGGATAGCCGTAAGCGTACGCAGCACTTCCGATCTTATCATCGGGTTCCCGTCTTCCAGCAAAGGCAGTAAGGCTCCCGCTACCTGCGTAGCTGTGAGTGGAAAAGACGCCAGGGAACGGGCTGCCTCACGGCGAAGATCATCCTCTTTTGCGCCCAGCAGCTTATTCATCAAAGCCGCATCGTAATGCCCCATTCCTTCCAGGCTCCACAACGCGTGGATGCGGGTAAGCTCATGCTGCGATGGATCGCCTGCCAATGTTACAATAGCCGGAATGAACGCTTCCGTTTCAGCGGCCGGGCGATCTGTTAACTGGTGCCAGGCAGCGCGTTTCATCCACAACGAAGGCGATTTGAGATGGTCAACCAGCTCTCCGGCTTTTAGCATGGTAAAATCAGGGATTGCAAAAGGCTGCTGGCTCTTATGCCGGATGCGCCAGATACGTCCCAGTGATTTATCCCTGTCGGGATGCGTGGTAGGTATTTCGTTGTGAGAAATGATCTTATCATACCAGTCTGCTATATACAAACATCCGTCGGGTCCAAACTCAATATTCACGGGGCGGAAATATTTATCTTCTGAAGAAAGCAGATCGGGCAGGTGAGTAGCGGATACGGTGCCATCCGCGTTACGTATAATTTTTACGGCATTAATAGTGCTGGTAATAGGGTTAGCGAGGAAGGCCACATCTTTCCATTCGTTAGGGAAAGAGCCGGATATATCGTCTGCAAACGCCAGCCCCGATATACCGGTGCCGCCTACCCTGAATTTGTGCAGCTCGGGCATTACAGGCTGGTAACTGCGGATACGTTCGTTGCCAATTCCCGGAAATGCTGTGCCCGGCTCCATAGGAACAATAGAATAGCCAAGATCATTTGCTTCCGTACCATACCATTGCCCGTTATGACGAAGCTGAAACCCCCAGATATTATTTAAACCTGCATTTACAAGCTCTATCTTTTTTCCATCCATTGAAAAGCGGGCGATCTTGCTGTAGTCTATTTTTATTTTTGCATCGCTTACCAGCGATGATACATTTCCTTTGTTCAACGCACCATGACTAAAATGTATCCATCCTCCCGGACCACGCAGCAGCACATGCGCCATAGTATGCGTATCTGTAAAACCAAATCCGGTAAATAACCGGATCCTTTGATCAGCCTTGCCATCGCCGTTCGAATCTTTCAGGAAAAAAAGCTCGGAGCCCTGTGCTACATAGGCGCCATCCTTATATGGAAGAATACTCATGGGAATGGTAAGCCCATCGGCCCATACGGTAGTGGCAGCGGTCTTGCCTGGGGTGTACAGATCGGAAAGGATCAGTATTTTATCATCGCCTTTTGTTCTGCCCTCGTAGAGGTCGAGCATTTTTTTAAATGCAGGGTGATCTTTTTGCCGCTCGGGATGATCCATCAGCTCCAGCAGATCATTCCATTTTATATCGGCAACCGGGTCGAGCGGGTACATGGAAGCCGTTTGCGTCCACAGCCTTCCCGCGTCATCAAAAGTAAGATCAATCGGGTTTATAATACCGTCCCGCTCGCTGGCCACCAGTTCAATCACAAACCCATCGGGCACTTTAAATCCCGCGAGCTCCTCTTCAGGTGTTCTTTTTTCATCGGGCAGTGAAGCTACACCCGGGATGTGCGGTGCATAAACATAAACAGCCGAAAAAAAAACGGACAGAAAGGCGATAGAGAAAACAAACACTTTCATACAATAACATTTATGGATTGGAAGTGGAAAACTCCGGATTGGAAATACGTTGCCGTGGTGTTATACCACGAACTTATACCTTTATTTTAACTTTACTCACGGTTGGAGCGGAAGATATTTTCTTCCCGTTCAAAAAGATCATGAACCCTTTTCCCCTATGGTACTTTTTCCCTGTTTTATCGTACAGTACCGCCAGCTTTTTACCGCGATAGGTTATGTTGTCCAGGCAGAAATAATCCCAGGTACCGGGAGGCACAAGGGGATTGATCACCAATGTATCATTCGCCTGGGAACGGATACCCATTAAACCCGTAATGATAAGATCGTTATAGGTTGAATGATTATAGTCCTTCCCTCTTTCCACCCCGCCTTTTTCATCAGACCATGTACCATTGTTCCAGGTTTTTAACCTTGTTCTCGATATCCAGTCGCCCGTAAAAGGATCCAGGTTTTCGTCTATCCACGGTACAACCTTACCTTCTTCGGTTGTACGTTGATGACTGTTCGTATATATCCGCAACAATTTAAAATAGTCATGCCTGGTAAAATAATCCTGGTTATAATTGTTAAGCAGGTTCGCGGCAGCGGTGAGTGTAACAGAGGTAGCATAAGGCCAGCCCGGGCCGTTCCACTGGCATTCATGTCCCTCGTACGAAATTTTAAAACCGGGATGATTTCTTTCGGCTGTAGTGGGGCCGAATGGCGCCAGGAAATAGCTTGAATCCATCAGGTATTGCCAGGCTTTGGAATATTCAGCGTCTGGCAGGTTTGCGTACCAGGGTGTATACCCATGTAGTTCCCTGGCGCTGCACAATGTTGATTGTCCTTTGGGTAATACTTTAAAAAACGACGCGGTATCATCCCACAAGATAAGCTGCACTTTTTGTTTGATATTATTCGCCTTTACTGCAAATTCAGCCGCTTCATTTTCTTTATGGAGCAAGGATGCCATCCGGGATATAGCCATCGCGTCTGCATACATATAGGTGTTGATCGTTGCACGGTAACCACGCGCTCCCTCAGATAACGCGCCGCATATAGATACTTCCATTCCATCGTTACCATCCGCCTGCCAGAATAATCCATTGTCATCCAGATTATCTTTTTCCCAGGCTTTGTAGTTTTGGATCAGGCCGGGCAGCAGTTCTGCAAGCAATTGCTTATCGCCGGTTACTTCATAGTATTTAAAAACAGCATCGGCCGCCCAAAAGCTGTATACCCGCGGACTACCTCCTCCCCTGAACCAGAACTTCGCATAGTCACGCAGGTATTGAGGATCGTTCAGCCAGCGCCCTTCATAAAAATGATGCCCTGCGGGGCAACTGATGCTATTGTATTTACCCGACCAGGGTACTTTGGGCAGGAACTCAGTGATGATAAAACCATCAGGCGTTTGTTTTATATGCTTGCGATAGGTCCACCAGCGGAAATACCAGGTCTGCTCCATCATCCGGTCAGGGCAATCAAACAATGGCATGTTTTCTTCCAGAAAATTCCAGCTCAGTGCATTGGGTATATACTGTGGATAGAGTTCATGGTCGTTGGCATTAAAGCTGTCAATATAGTGTTTGTACTGTAAAGGATTTAATACCTGGCAGTTTACCGGTTGTGTATAAAACGAAAACAAAAAAAAGATGATGAAGAGAGCCCGCCCTGTTCTGATTGATAATATCATTTTAATGCTTTTATTAAACAACTGTATCATTTTCCTTATAAAGATGTTTTGCCAAACGCGAAATATTTTACACAGTGAAATATTGATTGTTTCATTTTTTATCAGGAAGTGCAAATGCCACATAAGCATCACTCTGCGTTCCACCCCATTTAGAGCCACCGCATGCTATTACTACATACTGCTTGCCATTTACCATATATACCGAAGGAGTGGCTACTCCGGGCGCAGGCAATTCTGTTTCAAATAAAATTTTCCCGTTGCTTTTGTTGATTGCCCTGAATTTTCCATCAGCAGTGGCAGCAATAAATATCAAACCGCCGGCTGTAACTACAGGTCCTCCGTAATTTTCACGCCCGGTAGTTGGAATGCCTTTTTGCTTCAATTCCTCATATTCACCCAAAGGAATTTGCCAGACATATTTCCCGGTATTCAAATCAATAGCATTTAAAGTTCCCCAGGGTGGGCTGATAGCAGGATACCCCTGTTTCGTGAGAAACTTATTATATCCTGTGAAGCCAAAACCTGGGTTCGCGTTGGTAGTTTGCTCAGGAGTTTTTCCGGTATACTTTTTAGATTGCTCCGTTTTCAGGTCAAGAATGAAGGAGGTAATGGCATTTTTTTCCTGACTGGTCAGGTGATTAAAACCCGGCATCATTCTTCGCCCGGTAGATAACAATTCATTAAACTTTGCGGCAGTATATTTTTTTTCAACACCTATTATTGAGGGGTAGTTGCCGGCACCTAACCGCTCCGGTCCATGGCAACTCATACAATGAAGGCTGTATAAACTTTTGCCTGCCTCCAGGTTGGTGTTAAAAGGCAGTTCGTCCGATTTGTTTTCTACAATATTGAGCACCCATGCCATTTCATTCGCGTTTACATATAATATGTTGGTGTGGGGATCAACCGCCGGGCCGCCCCACTCGCCGCCGCCGTCGTAGCCAGGCAGTATAATAGTTCCTTCTTTAGTTGGCGGTGTAAATATGCCTTCTGATCGAAAAGATAAAAAGCGTTGCCTGATCTCAGCAGAATCGTCTACCAATGTATTCAGATCATTCACTGTCAATTTTTGCCTTGCGAATGGTTCGGGTATTACGGGAAAAGGTTGCGTGGGAGAGAGTTTCTCTCCGCGGATAGGCGTATTCGTTAGTACCGGTCGCTCCTCTATGGGGAACAAGGGTTTGCCGGTTTCTCTTTCAAACACAAATACAAAACCTGTTTTAGTGGTTTGCGCTACCGCGTCAATTTTTTTACCCTCACGTTCTACGGTTACGCATACAGGCGGACTTGAGATATCCATATCCCATACATCGTGATGAACCGTTTGAAAATGCCAGCGGAGTTTTCCCGTCATCGCATCAATTGCCAATACGCAATTGGCGTACAAGCCGTCGCCCAGTCGTTCACCACCGTACATGTCGTTTGTGGGGTTACCTGTACCTGCAAACACAATCCCTCTTTTTTCATCCAGGCTGAAACCCGACCAGGCATTCGTAGACCCCATATGCTTGTAGGCAGCAGTATCCTCCCAGGTTTCATAGCCGGGTTCTCCGGGCCAGGGTATGGTATGAAAGATCCATTTTTGTTCACCGGTTTTTACATCAAACCCACGGATATGTCCCGGCGTTTCATCGCCCACCAAACCGCTTACAATAAAAATATTTTTATACACAGCTACCGGCGAGGTAGGCGCAATGGAAACAGTTTTCTCATCTCTGCCGAGACCAATGCTCAAATCAATACCTCCGTCCTTACCAAAAGAAGGAACGAGTTTACCTGTAACAGCATTCACTTCAAACACGATAGGACCTACCGTGTAAATAATTCGCTTATCCTCTCCTTCCTCCCAATAACTTACCCCACGATTCATATTTACGCTGCTCCGGTGCCATGTTTTATTTGTAACTGAATCTGCAGGATTGAATACCCATTTTTCTTTTCCGGTTGCCGCATCTACTGCAAACAATTTCATTTTGGGAGACACCCCATACAAAGTACCATCAATGATAATGGAATTGGATTCAATGGGGCCAAACCTGGTTTTGTCGTTATTTTCTGAATGATATATCCATGCCGGTTGTAGCGCTGTTACATTCGTTGTATCTATCTGGTCAAGATCAGAGTATTTTAAATTTTCATGGCTGCCGCCATATACACGCCAGTCGCTATATTGTTTTTTGGGTTGATCGCACGCTGAAAAACCAACCAACATTAAAACATACAATAACAGACAGTTTTTAAGTACATTCATAAAAAAACTCAGGTTTAGAAATTGAAATATACGAACCTGATTCCTCGTATCCGATTTCTTTAATTTATTCGAAAAGGAATTTGTCCATTTTTTTACCTTTTTTTAAGTAATACCAACATTTGCTGAGCAAAACGTTGCCCTAATAAAAGCATTCCTTCAGCATCAAAATGCGCGGTATCGCCATTGCCATTCCTGCTCAGGCCGGTGGTGGTTACCAGTTTACTATACGGGTCCATTGAGCAGTATTCCGCCTGGCGCTGTCGTGCAAGGTCACCAAATGCCCAGGTATTCATATTCACTCCTCCAATCACAACGGGCAATTTAGGCAGATTTAAATCTCTGCGTACCGAATTAAAAAAATAAAACAACAGGTCTTTATAATCATTTGCCATGGTTGGACTGATGCCTGCTTCGTGTTCGCCCTGCATCCAGATAAAGCCGGCGATGTTGCAGGAATAGTTTATTTTTTTTAAAGAATCAATAGCAGCCTGTATGTTTTTAAAAAGGTTTTTATACAGCACTCCTGCTTCGCTGTTTAGTCCGGGATAATGCCAGTTAATGTCTTTGTCGTCATAATCTTTTAACGATGGTATATAGTCGTTGTAATCACTGCTTCTTGCTATACCGGTGCCGCCTACCGCGTATTTGATGATGGCGATTTTCTTTCCTGGCATTTTTACACTCATGGTTTGTGCAAAACCGATCTCCGGCCCAAATGCATGCTTATAGGCGATTTCAACAGAAATATCCGAAATCCCGATCTGTAAATTACTCCATTTGTTTGCGTATCCTTCCCTTGCATTACTGCCGGCCCATAGCAGCACTTTTGAATGCCGGGTAAACTTTTTATTGAATTTTCCTATTCCACCCTCATACAGCATAGCGTTATTGAAGCCCACTGCATTAGATTGTCCTGCGAGTATATAAACGTCGATGGGGATTTTCTTTTTTTCTCTTTTTGTTTTGAGATCTTGCGCAAAAACTCCTGCTGTTGCGAGTACTATCCCCATGTATGTCAAAAAGATTTTCATATACATATTTCAGTTTTCACCGATGAAAACAGACGTTGGCTTGTAATACACCTACCGGTCTGGTGTCCGCACCAACCGGAAATGCAATCTATTCTACCGTAATTACCTTCACATAGTCTACGCCTGCTTTAAACGTGTTTTTATTCTTTTTACCAGAATCGCTAAACTGAATCTTAATTACAAATTGATTGTTCACCGGGGTATGTGTGCCCAATGCAACAATATAAGGTTGTGTAGACTTTGTATCCGCCAGGTTAACCAAACTTCCCTGCTGTTTTCCATTCACAAATACCTGTACTGTTCCATAAGATGCTTCTTTAGTAAACTGCAACGCCAGCGCTGATTTTTTAAATTGTTCAGTTAGTGTATAACTGATCCAGTCGCCGGCTTTGTTACCAATCACAATGTGGTGATCGGCATGATTCCAGCCGGCAGGTTTGTAGGTGCTGACCGTTTCAACATAGGTGCTGATAGTGGTTGATGAAAATGATTGTTTCAATTGCTGCACATCAATAGCGCCTTGAATAGCTGTTTCTTTGTGTTTGATTAAAGCTGCTACACTGTCAAGCTCATGCAATACCATGATTGGTTTAGCGGCTTGTTCAGGTAACGGTGGCCTGTTATCTTCAGCTCCCGGCAACGCATACCAGCAACTTACTGCCGAATAGCCTATTAAGTCCCATGGGTTTCTTGCACCTGTACCGGGAGAGGCTTCCATATCAAATACCAGTCGTTTATGAAATGGGATCGCATCCAGGAAACGAATCCGGGTCAATACATTGATACCACGTACGCCTTGCCTTGATCTAACGGATGCTCCGATTTCTATATTGGCAAGAAAGGGTGTAGAAAAACGGTCGTCTTTTGAAGGTCCTTCTCCACCTGCCCAGCCATAATAATCCTCGCTGCCGGTTCCAAAATGAGTAGGAAATTTTTTGTCCCAGGCATCATCTACATATATCTTTTCATCGCCTTCGCCCCACCAACCATTATCGGTACTTACTACCGTCCAGGTATCGCCCACAAATACGCCTTTGCCTTTGATGTCTATAAAGTTCCAGTCTTTAAAAATATGACCCGGCAGTACTTCATCACTTCGCCAACTGGCATGAAAATACATGGAGCGATCGTCCCATTGATGCGGCGTAGTAGTAATAGCAAGACGTTTTATCGTAACCTGCGTTTTACTTAGGTTTTTGATTTGAATGGTTGCGTTCGATCGAAAAGGCATCAGCCAGGTGCAGATCATCTGCCCGTTTGAGCGGACGGTCCGTGTAACTGTTTGAAATGGATTCAACGCATTGGCACTGCCAAAGAAATCGCCCAGTGGTGTCCAGATGGTTTGATTACCATCAAAGCTGGCCTCCAGCACAACAGATCTTAACAGTTCCGGGTGCTGTTTCAATTGTTGAGGATCTAATAATATTTCGATGCTATTGATGGCGCCATCTTTATTGGTGGATAACGCCAATGCTTTGCCGGGCAATAATTCACCGTTTGTTTCTTGTTGATTCGTATAACCGGTGGGATAAACCTTTTTCAGCAGGGTCGTTGTTTGCTCCAGCAGCGGCATGGCATCAAGTAATTGCTGCTGAGCAAAAGAAACAATCTTTGTTCCCTTCGGGTAGCCACGGTAATTGATGATGTGATAAAATGATTTCCTGTTAAAAGTAACCTTACAGCTTTTGGCAAATGGAATAGGGAGATAGGAATTACCAGCACGGGCGGTTTTTTCTGCAAAAGGTGGCGGAACTGAACCACGCCCCATAATGAACCTGAAAAAGTTTTCGCTGATTGCGGGCTTGTCTGCGCCATCAAGATAAATATTAATGTCCGGTCCTTCAAGGTCATCTAACCCGCCCCAATGAAAATAGGGCGCCCACATTTTGGTGATTGCACCCGGTCCGTCATGTTCCATTACCACCCATTCCGTGGCGCCGTTTTTTGTTTCCTCCCGTATAAAGCCAATACCGTCAGAATCTGCAAACCAGCCCGGCGCATCACGTTGGGTAGACTCCCTGTTGTAACTGCTTGCCTGTAACGATTCGTATGCCGGGTAAGGGAACTTCGCAAGTGTCTCCCTGCTGCTCATTTCTTCGAGCAGGGAAGCCAGGGTAATGGTTTGGGCATTGACCACAGTAATACAGCCTATCAGAAAAAACGATACAATCCCTTTCATCTTCTTTTAATCATTTAAGTCAACAAGTTTATTCCATTCTCTTTACATACAATAAAGAACGCTCTACTAATTTCTCATCCTTATCTGCTATAAAAACTTCCACTGTACATGTTTTGTCAACTACAATTGGAGTCTCTTCTTTATACAACATTAATTCGCCGGGCTTGTCTTTTTCACTGATCTTATACCGCAGCATCCCTTTGTTTTTTTGATTAAAAAACGCTGCTACTTTTACCGGCTGTTTAATAATAATGGAGGGATGGTTCATCACATTTACATTAGCAGGTAAACTATAATCACCCGTTACTTTCAAAGCAATGGGTACTTTCCTGAACTTATTGTTGTAATACCCGGTACGCTGATTAGCTGCATTAAATACAGCCATTTGAAAATGTGTGGAGCTGTCTATTGTCAAAGTGTTCTTCAACCTTGCAGCCTTGAACGTTGGCATGGTTCCATCAACCGTATAGGTGGCGAATGAACCCTTCAATACAGAGCTATACTTTACTTGCACGTTTTCTGTAAAATCCGTTTCAAGCGATTCTATCTCGTGTTCAACAGTGGGATTTAAACCCGAGATGGAAATATCTGCACCATACATGATACGCCGCAGTTTTTTTTCCAGTGACACAGTATGCTGTTCGAAATCTTTATAACTTTTCTTTGTTTCGCTGTTCCATGTTTTCTCTGAAAAAGTGGGGATCCTTGCTATCAATTCCGGAATTTCCATATGATCTTCCATTTCCCATGAGCAGTATTGCGCGCCGATAATTCTAGGATTAGAAGGCAATTGAATGGTATGATAAGATGGCGCCGCATCCCACCAGTTCTGCCATTTCGAAAGGTTCCAGTCTTCATAAATATATTTGGCGCTCCAGCGGTAGCCGGGTGTAATATACAATGGCTTCCACGCCGCGTTCATGATGGTATATCCATTATCTAACAGGCTGTCTGGTCTTTGATACAATGTTTCCCAGGCAAAAATGAGTATGTCATCAGGAACGGTTAGATACGGCTTACCCTTACCTTTAAAACTTTCCCACATCAAAGTTGTTTTGCCAAGGCTCCTGATATACTTGTTTATTTCAACAATGTATTCCAACAACAGATCATGTGTTTCAGCATATCCTTTTTTACGGAGGTTGTTTTGTGTTTCTGGCAGTTTTTCAAACAACTCAAAATTGCATTCATCTGCGCCAATGTGAATATAAGGCGAAGTATAAAATACAGCCGCCATTTCTTTAATGAGCGTTTTAACGGCTGCAAACACTTCCGGTTTATTAATATCAATCACCCGTAAGTCTTCTCTACCAAACAGTTCAGGCATTGCCCGCCGCATGGCGGTGCTATGCCCCGGCAGGTCCATTTCCGGTATTAAAGTCACTCCCCGCTCCTGTGCATATTTTACCAATTCAAAAAGTTCTTCCCGCGTATAGTGTTTACCGGGAGTTGGCAATGCCGGGAATGCTACCGACGGAAAAGTAAACAACTGGTCGTCGGTAAGATGTAACTGTATATAGGGAATCTTATAATACCGGCAGATATCAATCAATGAACGGATGGTGGCAGCTTCATGCCATCTTCTTGCTACATCCAGTAACACGCCCCTGTACACATTGACAGGTTGATCATGGATACTTACCTGTGGCAACCGGATCTTGTTTTTACTCCACTCCATCAATTGCAAAACAGAAGTGAGCGCCCATGCTGCTGACTGGCAACTGCCCGCATTGATTACAATTTCATTTTTAATATCAACCGTATATTCACCAGGTTTTAGTGTGTTTACTTTATTCACCTGCAGGTTAGCGGCTTGCTTAGCTGTTGTGTTGTTGAAACTGATTGCTGAAAATAAACGTGCGTCTTGTTTCAATACCTGTATCAACGGTAATAATGAATCTTCGCTTGCCCAATAGTTGATATTGCCGGTACTGAACATTTGACTGCTGCCTACAACAACTTTAGCAGGCGTAGGAATGATATTAATACCCGTTTGCAGAAATGCACTGAAGGGTATGCAAAGCAGTGCTGCTAAAAGTGTGAACTTCTTTCTTATCATACTCATTTGTAAAATACTTTATGGAGAAAATCAAAATTTTTACGGATCATTATTCTACTACCAACCAGGTATAACTTTCTGCGGATATGGTTACCGTTACAGTCGCTTCACAGGCGCCATTTAAAGCATATGTTTTAGGACTGCCTTCTTTCACCCTGATCTTTGCTGTTTTGTTCAACCCGGTATAATACAAAGGCAATTTAATGGTGCGTTGTACAGGTGTTGTAAGCGGGTTATATAGCATAGCCAATGCTTTTTGTTGTAAACCCGCGTTCACATGCATCATGCCATCCCAATCTCTCGCGTCGGCTCTGCGGAGATGAATGAGGTCTGAGTTCAGGATGTCGCGATATTTTTTATACCAGGTAATTACAGATTGCACCAGTTTTTTGGTAGTATCGGTATCGTATAAACGAGGACCACGGTAGCAAGCCTGTACACCAGAACCATAATACTGCATCATGAGTTGTTCGTACATGTCCAGGTGATCTTTGAGCGGTTCAATGGTTGCCGCAGCGCCACCACCACCGTATTCCGTTAATGGCACAAAGCCCCATGCCATCGATGGAATTTCCTCCCACATGGCATCGTAAATGTTTTGCCGGTTTAATATTTTCTGACGCTCCCGGGGGAGTGTAAAATTGGGTTCCCTGTAACCGATCCCTGCTTTATTAGAACCATCTAAAAAATACCAATCCGGTGCGTTGATGTATACACCCCGTTCGTTCAGATGGCGATACAATTCTTTTTGTAATTCTATTTGCGCCCATTGCGAATCTTCCAGTCCTTTATGCCCGGTATGTTTGGTGGAAGCGCACACATCGCCACCATACGGTCCATCATTTTCAAACATATCGAACCCGGTTTTAGCGAAAAAGTTTTTAACTTTTGCCAGCCATTCAATGCCCCACGCGCTTGCCATGCAGGGCGATGATCCGCCTTCTACCTGCCCCGGCTTGCCTGTATGCGGGTTAATAACATCTACATCGGGACTGATGCTCCTTGAAATAAACAAGGCATACCCACCTATCAGGATATTTTTCGAATGGGCGTAGTCGGCTATTTCTTTGTACATTTTTAAATTGGCTGCCGATGTATCTTCCATATTCAATGCACTTCCAAAACTTAAGATCACCGCTTCATAGCCAGTGGCAACACATTGATCAATGGCGCGCCTGATCTGCGCGGTGTCCTCAGCAATCAGGTGCATAAAAATGGGGTTGCGGGTTACCCAGGGTGCCACCGTTCTATAAAATTTTTTCCGGGCGAGTCCCCTTCTTTCCCTGTCATGACTATCGAGTAACAATTCATATGTACGGATGGAGTTAAAATTGTTGCCGGCCTTTAATGAAAAACCTATCCCTTCTTTTGGATAAATTTCCAGCAGACAGGGCGTTTTAAAAGGAACATGCACCTGCGAACGATAAAGCGGGTCTGATTTCCAGTTAGTAGTTTGATCACTCATATGATACCGCATCGCATCGTTAAAAGCATAATTGCTTTCCACGAATATCCCATGGGGTACGGCCATCCTGGCGCTATCGCCTGCTACTGCGGATTCTTCTTCGGGCATGGCCAGTATTTCATTTACTACCTGGTTAATGGTGATAGTGGCATTGCTTTTATTTTCGATGGTAACGCGTTTACATAATACCGGTATGTTATCAAATACATCGTAATGTACTTTAACAAGAATGTCTTTTAAAGCATCGCTATTATTTTTAAAGCTCAGCACGAGCGATTTACCGGTAGGCAAATTCCTGTTGCCTGCCCAATCAGTCGCTTTCCAGTTAACAGGTTGTGTAAGCGAAGTCCATTCATGTGATGTATAAACGAAATCTCGCTTATCAGCTTTCAATTCTTTTAACCAACTGGTTACAAAATATGCATGTTCTTTCTGCCCGTATAATCCACCCACATTGTACTCGGTTCCATTGATGGTGATCCGCGCTTCAGGACGTACAGACCGGATAAGTTGTTGACCGGAAACCAGATTGGTATAATCGAAGCATACCAGGTTTTCTCCCAGATAAAAACTTCGCTGCGTCATTCCATTGGTAATGGTGATGATTTTCTCATTTTTGTTTTCTTTTAATTGTGCAGGCATTTGTTTTTTATGTACCAGCCAATCGTTTTTCTGATGCGCATATGCATCTGTATTCTGCGCAAATCCTGCGCACCATATACCCAATAAGATTAGAATAAAAATAAAGCGAAAGCCTGCTGATATATAAGCCATACTGTTTGAATTAAAATGAATTAATTGAAAGAAGAATACTAACGTTGTAATATTTTGAACGCTTGTGCGTAGCGTTTGCCTAATTGAATATTTGACCAGCGGTCGAAATGTACATAATGTTCATCGGGGCTTTTAAGCCCATCGGTTGCAACGCAATAGGTATAGGGTAAACGTAAAGGGAGTTCATGCAGCGTTCTTCTTATAATTGGAATGCCTGCTTTGTGTGTTGCTGATCGTCCCTGCCCATAAAATTCCGCCAAGTCGCCACATACAAAAGCAAGCCGGTTGTTGTTTACATCTCTTCTCAAATCTATAACAAGGCTATCCAGTTTATTTTGATATAAAGCAGCCAACTCAGGCGTAACGGAATCACTTTCGCCCTGGTGCCATAACACACCTTTGATCACGCCATCTTTGGCAGCCAACTTTGCCCGCATGATAGCATTGGCATAATGACTGGTTCCTTTGTTTAGCCAATTGATTGGAGCGCCACCCCAGGCACAGGGAATGAGTCCAACCGTTACTCCAGGGTGCAACTTCATATATTCTTTCGCGAAGTCCATACCCATGCCAAACTGCGCGGAACTTTGCAATACATGCAGCGGATGTTTTGCCGGGATCCATTTCACTTCGCTTATGCTGGTATCTGCATCCAGTTGATGTTGACCGGTAAGCGCCCATACACCTGGTACAGGTTCTTTGTCGCCCGGTTGCCAGGGGTCAGAAGGCACAACACAACCATAACCCGCCATATTCGACTGACCCATCAGGAGGAAAATGTGAAAGTTCTTTTTCTTACCTGCGCGGGGATATTGTATCTCTTTGTTCTGTGCAATACCAATCGATACATATGCCAGGAAGCAGGCAAATACAAAAATTCGTTTATCCATTACTGTAAGTTCAAATTTGATCTAAACCAGAGGATACTATAAGACTATTTTCACAGGTGTAGAGGCTGACCAAAAAGGATAAAAATCTCAATAGCGTATCCCTGTTCAGGAGACCTTTCGACTTCGCTACGCTACGCTCAAGGTGACGATGCTTATACATGCCACGCCCTACGATTGGAGCTCCTAATTGTTTACTGCCATTGATGCTTAACGATTTTTTTGGCCAGCCCCATACTATTCCTGTTTTTCAATAATCAACCTTGAACTGTATAATAAGAAACCAACTGCTATTTATTGGAGCGGATCAAATGTTCCACCATCCCATCCCTGGGTTTGTTCTATATTGGTACTGCGTTCCAACACCCCCCTGGGCATTCCATAGAAATAATAGTTATCTTTTACATCAATATCACGGGTATCCACCGTCACTACTTCCCAGGTAAACCTGTTCCATACAGTATTGATATCGTCATAATGTGATGGACCTGTTTGCCCGGCTTTTAATGTATACCGAAGCCCTGTTCTCCTGTTTACCGTATTGAGTACATCAAACCGGCGCCAGCGACGAAGATCCCACCAACGTTTGTTCTCAAAAGCAAACTCAACAAACCATTCATTCATATAGGCTTCCCGTATCGCATCTTTACTGGCAGCTGTAATACCATAATGTCCATCGTTGCCAGGTAAAATACCGGCTCTTTCTCTTATTTGATACAATACGTTCAGCGCCTCTGAAGTTTTATCGAGCTCATTGGCAGCTTCACCAAAATTCATCAGCACTTCTGCAAAACGAATTTCAATCCAATCAACAGTTGCGGCATTTGCTGTTTGTTGCGTAATGGTTTTATCCAATCCTTTCTGGCGATAAAAACTGGTAGGTGTTCCCAGTGGACCTATAACGTTGCCATTAGGTCCCCAATAGGTCCAGATATAAGTTCCGATATCTACCATGTCCTTTAGTCCCATATCAGACCCGTTGTAGGCAATGGATGCATAGAATCGTTCATCCCTGTTTTTAAACAAAGTATCATAAGAGGTGGTGGCGGGATTAAAAACAGACCCGTCTTTCATCGGGAAAGCATTCACCAGTTTCAATGAAGGAATGTCCTGGTTGGCAGCATCTTTCGAATACAATATCGGGCGCATGCCTGCCTGCGAATGAGTAGGGGCCGGTACCGCCGCATACCTGCGCACCATGATGACTTCCTTGTTCAATTCCTGGTACCATATATCGCTAAAGTTATCCATCAATCCTTTACCCTTACCCGTTAAATAATCAAGCGCTTCTTTGTTGGCATCGTATGCCGCCTGCCAGCGGCTGGCATTGCTGGTGGGGGTGAACTGAGGGCTGGCATAGTACAATAATACCCTTCCTTTAAATGCCATCGCTGCTCCTTTATCTATCCGGCCCTCTTCTCCAGGCCAGGCATCAGGCAATAAAGCAATCGCATCATTAAGGTCTTTTACTACCTGGGCAATACACTCAGACGTCTTACTTCTTGGCACAAACAACTCCTCTTTATCAGACACGTCCTGTACGTTTAATACAAGCGGTACCCCGGCATGCGCCCTTACCATATAAAAATAGGCCCAGGCTCTCCAAAACAGCACCTGTCCCCTCAGTTTGCTTTTATCTGCTTCTGGTATGGTGCCGGTCTCCAGGTTCTGGAGCGCCATATTGATTTTTAAAACGGTACCGTAAGGAAGATAACTATAGGAATCAATGGTGGCTACGCCAGCCAGGAAAGTACGCATCTCACCGTTATCTGTACATTCGTCAGAGCCTCCTCCTTCATTGGTAGGGAAACCCGTCATCAGGTCTCCGTAAATATTGTTTACAAATGCTGTTGCCAGTCCTACATCATTCCACACATCGCCGGGGTTGATGGAACGAAGATCTTTTTTATCGAGTATTTTTTCGCAGCCTGCAGTACACAACAGCAATACTGTGAGCGGCAATATGTATATTTTTTTATGGATGTTCATGTTCATAATTTGAAAGTTTCAGAATTTTTACAAGGAAACGTTTACTCCAAAAGTGAAAACTTTCATATTCGGGTAACTCATGGCAGACGATACTTCCGGATCGTAAAATTTGAATTTGGATATAAAGAACAGGTTGGTAGCGGACGCGATAAGTTTCAGATCGCGTAGCCCTGCCCGTTTGATGAACTTAACCGGGAAATTGTATCCGAGCTGCATATTTTTCAGCCGTATAAAACTTGCATCATATAGCCAGAAACTTGATGCCACGTTATCGAAATTCATCCAATCTGGCCGCGGCTTTGGCATTTTTGCATCCGGGTTTTCAGGTGTCCAGTGATCATTCCAGATACTATGAGGTAACAATGTGCCGATTAACGCCTTTCTTCCATATCCATCATTATAATATTTCTTATGCCCTGCCAGTCCCTGGAAAAATACTTCCAGGCTTAAGCCCTTCCACTCACCACGCAACAATAATCCATAGGAGATCGGCGGTGTACTGTAGTTATAAATGATGCGCTGATCGTACCCGTCGATCGTACCGTCCGGCACCTGGTTGGGTCCGCTTACGTCTACATAGTTGAGCATACCAATTTCGGGAACAAAACCAATGATCCTGTAGTTGTCGGGCAGTTTGTCTACATCTGCCTGCGTACGCAAAATATCATCTGCCAGGTATCCCGAAATGGTACCCAGCGGTCTTCCTATGGGATTGTTTTCAGGACGAACATTCTGCCCGACATCCTGCAATTTTATTTTGTTGGCGGCCCATGAGAAATTGCCTTTTACAAAAAAGTTTAATGAACGTGTGATGGCAGCATTGTATCCCAATTCCAGTTCATATCCTTTTGAATCTACTTTGCCATAGTTTTCGGAAGGCATGCTGCCGCCAAAACTTACGGGTACCGATTGGATACGCGCCCCTAAAATATTGTATGTGTTGCGGAACCAGTAATCAGCAGAAAAAGTAAAATTGTTGAGGAAACTGATATTGGCGCCGAAATTATACGATTTGGATTTTTCCCATGTGAGATTGGGATTAACAATGCCTCCATGTTGTATACCCTTTACCTGGCGGTCGCCAAAGTAAAATCCACCCGATGCCACATATCTTTCCTGCCATTGCCAGCCACCTACGGCATCGCTTCCGGTCATACCGAACGATGCTCTTACTTTCAGGAAATCAATGGCTTTGCTTTTGAAGAAAGATTCTTCAGATATAACCCAGCCAGCCAAAACAGATGGAAACCAGCCCCAGCGTTTGTTGGGTGCAAACAAAGTGGACCCATCGCGCCGCACCGAAGCCGTAAGGATATACTTTTGTTTATAGTCATAATCCAGGCGACCGATATAAGAAAGCCGCGCTGTTTCGAGTTCATCGCCACCTATGCTGGCATCTGAGGGGTTATCGCTGGTGGCAAAAAACTGGTCGGTAAGTATGATCGGAAAATTGTATCGTGCACCGTACAGGTTGTTGTATTGTTGTGTATATTGTTCGTATACCACAGTTGCATTGATGTTGTGATCTCCAATGGACTTCACATACGAAGCCTGCGCATTGAACTGCGACTCGTTGATCTTTTGCCAGTAATTAGACAAATATTCTCGCCCCGGATCTCCACTGACACTGGTGCCAATCAGGGTATCGCTCATTATTTTGCCTGATGAGCCTGTGGGCTTGAAATTGTACAGGTTTGTACGCTTGCCGAACTCTTTAGTATAATCATTCGTTAGGTTTTTGCTGAACGAAACTCTTGCAGACAATCCAGGCACCGCATGTACATTATAGTTCAGTGTCATCAGCGCATCCATTCGCTGTGTAGATTGCCTGGTGTACCCCCCGTTTTTGATCATTTCAATGGAGTTTCCCAGCCAACCCGGATTCACCGGTTTACCATCGATATAGGGCGGTGTGTTCCAGTGAAAATACAATAGCTTATACCACAGGTTGTTTAAATCCGCGGATCCGCCGTCGTAGGAGAAATTATAGCGTTCCCTGTTATCGTACATATTGCCCAGCCCTAACGAAACAGTAATATCCCGGTGCAGCCTGGCTTCAATATTACCACGCAGATTGTACTTGTTATACTTCAATTGATCGAGGAACCCGATCTCGTTGTAATAGCTGCCACCAATATAGTATTTGATCCTGTCGGTGCCACCGGAAATACTCAGGGCATGCCGATGTGTTAAAGGATCACGATACACGTAGTCCAGCCAGTTGTAACCACCATTTTCTTTGAAATAGGCCACTTCATCCGGACCAAATCGCAGTGAAGGAATATCTTCCGGGTATGCTTCATTAAAAACCTGGATAGCCTTGTTTACATCCATCAGCTTATTGATCCTGGTGGGTTTTTCGTAGCTGACAGAGCCGTTGTAAGTGATCACCGCCTTTTGTGCGCTTCCTCTTTTTGTGGTGGCCATGATCACACCATTGGTGGAACGTACACCGTAAATGGCGGCGGATCCGGCATCTTTCAATACGCTTACCTCCTCTACTTCATTTGGATCCAAAGCATCAAAAGCTGCTTTGTTACGTACCACTCCATCTATCACGTATAAAGGTTCATTGGCGTTCCAGGAGGCAGTTGATCTTACTCTTATGCCCGATGCAACGCCCGGGGTACCTGTTGACTGGCTTACATACACCCCACTCATTCTACCCGCCAGTAAGTTAGTAAGGTTGGATGCCGGAATATTGTCAATTTCCGACGACTTTACAGACGTTACAGCACCATTGAATAAGCGCTTCTTTTTATTACCATAACCCACCACAACCGTTGAATCAAGAACGGTACTTGCAATTTTTAATACGATGCTTACATCATTTCTGCCTTTTACAGCAATTTCCTGTGTTTGAAAACCTATAAACGAAATAATCAACACATCGTTTTCTTCAATATCGGAAATTATATATTCACCATTGATACTGGTTTGTACTGCTTTGTTTTTTCCTTTTATCCTGATGGTAGCACCATCCAGCGCATTACCGTTTTCATCTGTAATTTTCCCTTTTACATCAATGGGCGGAGGAGCTGCTGTTTCTGCAACAATATTTTCTTCGGGTAAAGCAAAACGTTTGAATTTAATGACCACCGAATTTTTTACGATAGCATATGTAAGCGGCTGCATTTTAAAACACTCATCTAACACTTCTTCCACAGTAGCATCTCGCAGTGCCAATGTAACCGGGATTGACTCCTTCATTACATCGTCTGAATAGAAGAAAAGATACTCAGTTTGTTTTTTGATCTCTTTAAAAACTTTTTGTAACGAAGCTTGCTTGACGTTGATGGTAATTTTCTGCGCATAGCTGTTAGCGTGCACCTGTAAACATGCGGAAATCAGTAAAATTGCCGTCAGTTTCATATAAAGCAGCGTTTTGTAAAGCAGTGAAATGTTCCCATGACGTACACGGGAAGCCCCTTTTGCAGGAACCAATAATTTCATAATTTTGGTTTTATTGGGTTAAACAATAAACAGTCTACCAGGATTGTAAAATGGGTTAACCCAACATATTGCCTGGAGTGTTACCAGCACTTCAGGCTTTTTTATGGATAACCCGTTCGGGGGATGATTATGTTTTCATTGTATAATAGTTTGGTTAAGTGATGATTAAGATCGTTAGAGCGGAATGACGATAATCTTATGGTCTCTGATATCAAATTTTACTTTTTCCGTTTCTGACATAATGGCCAGGAAATCTTCGATAGCTGCGCTGCGTGTAATGCCACCCGAAAATGATACAGTACATTTTTTTGAGAACTCCACTTCCACATTGTACCAGCGTGCCGCCTGCCGCATGATGGTTTCAATGTTCACACTGTTAAAGGAGAACAACCCGTTTTTCCAGGCAACAGCTTCGTCAACATCAGCATTGTCTAAAACCTTCACGTTCCTGGCATCATCTATGCTTGCCTGCTGACCAGGCTTCAATAATGTTTTCTTATTTTCAAGTATAATACTCACTGCTCCTTCCAGCAGGGTGGTTTTATTGATCTCATCTTCATAGCCCATTATATTGAAATGCGTACCCAACACTTCTATTGTCATATCTTTCAATCCAACCCTGAATGGCCGTACAGCGTCTTTCGCTACTTCAAAATAGGCTTCACCTGTGATGGCTACCTTACGTTCATCGCCAGTAAATCCCACAGGATAAGTAATGGACGAAGCCGCATTGAGCCATACGGTCGTTCCATCAGGTAAAATCACTTTGTACTGTCCTCCTCTTGGTGTGGTTACCGTATTGTAAGCAACTTCCTTTTCGCTCTGTACCACTCCATGGTATAACAATTCCCCTTTTTTGTTTTTAATGATGTCCAGCCCGGCTTGTTTTGCCAATACGCCTTCGGCTGCACTATCAAGCTCTACCGTAACACCACTGTTAAGCGTTAAAATAGCTTTATTGGTACCCGGGACGATTTTATTGCCGGAGGCATTGCGGCTTACGGTGTTTTCTGTTTCCTGCCGGGTGTATTGCATAATCCAATAGCTGCTGATGCCTAACAACAAAACTGCTGCCGCTGCCACGGCCCACCAGGTTCTTTTTTTGTTTATTGGCACTACAGTTTCCTTACTACCGGAGATGTGAGGCTGCAACCTGGACAGAATTTTTGTCCTGGTTTCTTCATCGGCTGCATAGTGGTATTGTTTGTTTCGCCAGATCGTTTCTGCCAGCTCTCCCCATTTTTCCTGGTGTTCAGGTTCCTGTAATGTTTTCCATAAGGTGGTGAACTCAGCTTCTGTTAGCGAGCCCGACAGGTATTTTTCAAAAAGAATACGAAGGCTTTGTTCTGTCATATCGTTTGTATTAAAACAGCAGTGTGATATAAAGACAATGATGACACAGGAAAGGGGGTGTCTTTCAATATTTTTTTTCCAAAGCTGTTTGAGAAAATAGAATGGTGCAGGTAAATCTTTATAGATCCCTGGAAATCAAAAACAAAATAAGCGACATTGCATGCTCTTTGAGATATTGCCTTAAAAAAGCGATGGAACGGACGATATAACCTTTTACCGTTTCGCGGGTAATGTTCATTTCGCGGGCTATCTGCTCATGGGTAAACCCCTGTTCGCGACTGAGTTTGAAAGCTTTTTGCTGCTGGGGAGGCAATTGATGTATACCTTCATTTATACAGTTGGATAGCTCGTGATATACAGCCAGGTGATCTGTATCAGATAAAATATCGGGCGTAATGTGAAGCACGTAATTGATATACGCATCTTCCGACTTCATGCGCCTCATGCGATTAAAAACAAGATTGCGGGTGGTTACAAAAAGAAAACTATCCGGGTTTTCAATATCGGCCAGACTATCTCTTTTTTGCCAGAGTTTCAAAAATACCTCCTGCGTAATGTCTTCTGCCTGCTCACGCATTTTAATCAGCATAAAAGCAGTAGAATACACTTTATCCCAATAGAAGTTGAACAACTGATGGAATGCATCAGTATTGCCCATGCTTACCTGGCGCAGGATAGTTTGATTGTTGTTGAATGGCTCGATCAAAGGCTGAAAAGTTATTAGGCTGCCTATTACAATACCTGCAACCTCTTAAAAATCCTTTGAAAATTAAGAAAGTTTAGAGAATTCAACATACACAACGCAAAAAATATTCAGAGTTCTTACCCAAACAGTTTTACGGCATACGCATACAGCGCCATAACAACCGTTTGCGTAAATTCCGAAAATCCGATTATGAAACAATCAGCTTAGCACCAATTGTCCTTGCTTATGTTTTTCAATTACATGTGTAAACAGATCTTCATCAAGCAAATCCTTAATAGAAGGTATGATAAAGTCGGGGGCATAGCCAAACTGGTCGAGATCGGCTTCTTTAGTAACACCCGAAAGTGTAAGTACGGTAGTAAAGCCCATAGAGCCCGCACCCAGTATATCCGTGCCCATCGTATCCCCGATCATCACGGTATCATCCGTTGCCAGCTCCAGCGTTTTCCTTGCCATGCGCATCATTACCGGGCTGGGCTTACCAACACTAAATGCTTTTTTGCCGGTGGCTACTTCAATCATCGCCACAAAAGCGCCGCAGCCCGCCCTGTATTTACCATTCGCAACCGGGCAGTTGGGATCAAGATTGGTGGCAATCAGTTTGGAGCCTTTCATGATCATATTGATAGCCTTATCTACCGATTCCAGCATAATGGTCCTTCCCTCGCCTATTACCACGTAATCGGGTTGATCGTCTACTATTGAATAACCCGCCTTATGCAATTCCGTTAACAAGCCGCCCTCGCCTATTACATAAGCCGTGCCGTATGGAGTTTTAGAAGCCAGATACCTGGCGGTTGCCATGGCACAGGTAAAAATATCTTCGTCGGTAACATTAAAGCCCATCTTGAGCAATTTGTAACACACATCCCGGCTGGTTCGCTGACTGTTATTGGTAAGAAATAAAAAAGGAATCCTCTTTTGTTTTAACCCGTTGATAAATTCTACTGCGCCGGGTACAGGCTCGGTGCCTTTATAAATCACACCGTCCATGTCTATCAGAAATCCTGTTTTTTGCATATATCAGATTTTAAGTGTAAAAAAATGATGGCAGCAAACAGTTGCAAAACAGACGATGACAAACAAGCTGTAAGAAAAGGCAAGAGGTTATGAGTATCAGGGGAAATTAAATACTCATTATTATGTGATAACGCGAAGATAGTGAAAATATTATTTTACTTTAGCCGGTAAAGATTATTTAACGATGCAGGACATAAAAAAGACTTTTGTCATTACCGAAGACTGGACAGTTGTATTATTGGGATTTGCACTGATCGTACTCGCCATAGCCGGGCTATCCTTCCCGCTGCCTTCGTATAGCTGGGACGGATTTGAGCAGCTCGGTACCAAAATACTTTCCGGCTCCAACCTGTTGCAGATAGGCGGCGTCTTCCTGGTCACTTTTATTGTTGCCGTAGCAGGCACTATGCTAACAGGAAAGCCTATACGCAATATGATCATTGTTTTTCCCGTAGTTTTTATATTAACCATCCTGGCATTAATAATAGCGGGAAATAAAACTATTGAGGAAACTAATTTCGAAGCGGTGATCTTCAGCCTGGCGATAGGATTGCTGGTGAGCAATGTATTTACGCTGCCGGAATGGTTCAGGAAAACACTTTCTACCGAAATGTTCGTAAAAATAGGATTGATCTTACTCGGTACTTCCATCATCTTTTCCGATGTGCTGAAGGCCGGTACTAAAGGCATGATACAGGCAACGCTGGTAGTTATTTCCGTATGGTATTTCGCCTACTGGGTTTGCAAAAAGATGAAGGTAGACCAGGAACTGAGCATGATGCTATCCAGCGCAGTAGCTATTTGCGGCGTTTCCGCAGCTATTGCCACCGCCGGCGCCATTAAAGGCGATTCAAAAAAGTTATCTTATGTAGTATCGGTGGTATTAATTACCGCAGTGCCTATGATGATCTTTATGCCTTACATTGCAAAATATTTTGGATTTTCCGAAGCCGTAACGGGCGCATGGCTGGGCGGCACCATTGATACTACAGGGGCAGTAGTAGCATCCGGATCGGTGGTGGGTGAAGAAGCACTGAAAATAAGCACCATTGTAAAATTCTCTCAAAACGTTTTATTGGGTTTGGCGGCTTTTGCCATATCGGTATACTGGACCTATACTAAAAGAGACAGCGCAGAGGCAGGATATGAAAAACCTACCTTAAAAATGATATGGGAGCGCTTCCCGAAATTTGTAGTAGGATTTATTATCGCTTCTCTTGTCTTTTCATTCCTGCTGTCGCCGGAAACAGTAGCAACAGTTAAAAAACCGCTTAAAAATATTCAGTCGCTGTGGTTTGTTCTGGCCTTTACCAGCATCGGGCTCGAAACCAATTTCAAGGAACTCTTCCAACTAAACAGTCTTAAACCCTTATACGCGTTTCTTTTAGCGCAATTATTTAATATCATCATCACACTTATTATCGCATTCTTTTTATTTAGTTAAGTTATGGATAACAGAAGAGAATTTATAAAAAAAGCAGCCCTGTTGTCAGGCGGTACCGGGTTGTTAAGCGGACTTCCTCCGTCTATTCAAAAAGCGTTTGCCATTAACCCTGCTCCCGGAACTACTTATCTCGATGCCGAACATATCGTTTTCCTGATGCAGGAAAACCGCTCATTCGATCATTGCTTTGGAAGCCTGCAGGGCGTTCGTGGCTTTAACGATCCCTGCGCTATTACCCTGCCCGACAAAAATAAAGTATGGGCGCAAACCAATGCGGCCGGCGAAACATACGCGCCGTTCCGTTTAGATCTTAAAGAAAGTAAAATCACCTGGCTGGGATCGCTGCCACATGGCTGGAGCGATATGACAGATGCAAGAAACGAAGGAAGGCATGACAAGTGGCTGGATGCTAAAAAATCGGGCAGGAAAGAATGTAATAATATGCCTTTAACAATGGGATATTTTAACAGGCAGGATATTCCTTTTTATTACGCTCTGGCGGATGCTTTTACCATTTGCGATCAGCATTTTTGCTCTTCGCTTACCGGCACAACTCCCAACAGGTTGTATTTCTGGACTGGAACCATCCGCGAAAAACAGGACGGAAACCTGAAAGCCAACGTATATAATTCTGATGTGAGCTACAACAGCGAAGCATCCTGGAAATCATTTCCCGAATACCTTGAAGAAAACAATATTTCCTGGCAGATATACCAGAATGAAATAAGTCTTTCCACAGGTTTTACCGGGGAGGAAGACGACTGGCTTGCCAATTTTACCAACAACCCGCTGGAATGGCTTGTGCAATACAACGTACGCTTTTCTGAAAAGCACCGGGAGTACGCCGCAAAAATGAAAAAGGAACTGCCGGGCATTATAGCCGAACTGGAAGCGAAAATAAAAGACCTGCCGGAATTGAGTGTGGAGCGGGTGAGCACGGAGCGGGAATTAAACCAGAAACGAAATGCGTTGAAATCAGTTGAAAGATCGCTGGAGCAATATTCGCTCGAAAAATACAACCAGCTATCACAAACACATAAAAATCTTCACCAAAAAGCATTCAGCGACAACAGGAATGACCCCGACTACAGGAAGCTGACCAACTATACTTATACAGATGGCACTACAGAACGTACAATGAAGGTTCCTAAGGGAGATTTACTGCACCAGTTCAGGGAAGATGTTAAAAACGGAAAGCTGCCTACTGTTTCGTGGGTAATAGCGCCCTCTAACTTTTCAGACCACCCCGGGTCGCCCTGGTATGGAGCATGGTATTTGAGCGAGGTGATAGATATTCTTACCCAAAACCCTGAAATATGGAAGAAAACCATTTTCATATTGAATTACGACGAGAATGACGGGTATTTTGATCACGTTCCGCCTTTTGTAGCACCCAACCCTTACAAACCCAACAGCGGGAAAGTATCTAAAGGAATAGACCCTGCTTTTGACTATGTGGCCAAAACTCAGCAATGGATGAAAGACAAAGCGCCTTCGGGAGGAGACCGTGAAGGCCCTATAGGGCTGGGATATCGTGTACCCATGATCGTAGCTTCACCCTGGAGCCGGGGCGGTTATGTATGCTCTGAAGTATTTGATCTTACTTCGCCTATACAGTTCATGGAACATTTTCTGTCGCGCAAAACAGGAAAGCAAATCCGGTCGGAACAAGTTACCGCCTGGCGGCGTACCGTAAGCGGCGATATAACATCCGTATTCCGTCCTTACAATGGTGAAAAGATTCCCGCCCCAAAGCCGGTTGAAAAAGACACCTTCATGGAAAGCATTCATAAAGCACAGTTTAAGCAACTGCCTTCCGGCTATCATAAGCTTTCGGCAGAAGAGATCAAACAACTGAATAGTAACCCCGGCGCTTCACCCTATTTTCCCCGGCAGGAGAAAGGCACACGCCCGTCCTGCGCATTGCCCTATGAGCTATATGCCGATGGCAGGCTGAGCGAAGACAGGAAAACTTTCAGCATCAGGTTTGAAGCCAGGAAGGATATTTTTGGCGATAAAGCAGCCGGCTCACCGTTTTATGTATACAACACGCTTAATAATGAGCCTCCACGCCAATACGCCGTAATGCCCGGAGACCAGTTGCTGGACGAATGGCCAACAAGCGCGGATGGCAGCTACCATTTAAAGCTGTACGGCCCGAACGGCTTTTACCGGGAGTTTGCCGGTAACGCAGCACAAACGCCTGTTGGTATATTATTGGGTTATGAAAAGGCCGGAACGAAAGCTCTTACCGGCAATGCAGCGCTTGCATTAAGGAACAATGGCAATCAAAAGCTAACGGTAGAGATTACAGACAACGCTTACAAGTCTGCCCCCGTAACCAAACAGATCAACGCCGGCGCGCAGGCAACCATAGTGCTGTCCCTTAGCAAAAGCAGGCAATGGTACGATTTCAGTGTAAAGATCAAGGGAAACAATCATTTTGAGCACAGGTACGCCGGCAGGGTAGAAACAGGCAAGGCAGGAATTACCGATCCCCTGATGGGAGGCGCGATATAGAAAATGCGGGATTTGAAATTTGAGGTTTATGGTTGCAGGTTATAAGTTACAGGTTAAAACCCGAAACTTCAAACTATAAACCCGAAACCTGCGACTTGCGGCCTGGAACCGGCCCCGGGGCCCTACTCCACTTTAAAAGAATTGGCAGAAAATTCGACAGGAATCTTGGAATAAAGGCATTTACAGACTACATTGCAGCCTCAGAATCCTTCTAGCGGGCAGCCATATTGAATATCCCGTATAATCCGCAAACTCTTTCTTCTGAAAAACCAGGAATTTACAATCTCCTATAGAATTTATGTCTAGAGCATAATTATATAATTAATGGTTTTAATGCTGCTATGAAAACTATTTACTATGTTATTTTAATAGCATCTTTTTTTGCTGGTGCCGCCACAGCATATTCCCAGCCTGTTTGTGGGTTTGATGCCTTGCATAAATCAATGCAGGAATCATCTCGGGACAGCAGGCAAAAGCTATTGTCCAACGAACAAAAAATATCTTCGTTCATACAAAGCAGAAAGGCCTTACGAAAGGATCAGCGAAAGAAAAACAACATTGCTTATATCCCGGTAGTAGTTCATGTATTGCACACCGGGGGAACCATAGGGTCGAGGTACAATCCATCCGACGAACAAATATCAGATGCCATCAGCTACCTGAATGAAATTTACAGCGGTACGCACCCTTCGCTTACTCCCGCCGGAACGAATGCCGCAGGCGATATTGGCATCCGTTTTATAATGGCACAGCGTGATCCGGATTGTAACCCTACCAATGGAATTAACCGGATAGACATGTCGGACAATGAATCCTATGTATCTGACGGGGTAAGCAGCAACGATTATACCGCGGATGTTGCTTTTAAAACACCTATTGCGTGGGATCAGAAAAGGTATTACAATATTTATGTTGTAAATAAAATTAACGGGCAGGATGGCACTTCCGGCCAATTCATTGCCGGGTACGCATATTTTCCTACCGACGATATTGTAGACGGAACCGTAATGCTTGCCACACAAATGAAAGCCGGCTCTAAAACACTACCGCATGAAATTGGCCATGCTTTCAACCTCTATCATCCCTTTGAGGGATCTACCAGCAGAACGCGTTGCCCTATGGGACCGGGCGACAGAGTAGATGATACTGATCCTATTTCGTACAATGCCACTCCTGCGGGAGTGGTAAATTTTGCCTGCCGTACCGGCAAAAACACCTGCAATGGCGGAGCGTTGTTCAATATACGCACCGAAAGTAATTTTATGAACTATACTAACTGCTATACGCTTTTTACGCCGGGTCAAAAAGAACGTATGCAGGCAAGCCTGGAACTGGATGAAAGAAAATCTTTAACTGTTTCCACAGCTTTATTGCGAACAGATCAAGCCCCGGCCTGTATTCCCAAGATCAATTTTGAGCAACATACTGCCGTTATAAATGCCGTGCGCGAAAGAAAAGCCGGTTGCAGGGCGTTTAAAGACTACCTTTTTAAGCTAACCATTGGTAGCGCTCCCGGCACAAACACCACGGCAACTATAAATATCAGTCCGGCTACAACAGCGCTCGAAGGGGTGGATTTTGATTTTCCTTCGGGGAAAGAAATCGTATTTCCTTCGGGAACTACAGGTAATAAAACATTTGTGATCAGGATATACGATAACGGTAGTTCCGAACCGGAGAAGAAAATGACGCTTGATCTTTCTATAAACAATAACGGAGGAAACGCGGTAAGAGGCTCTGCCATTCCTCAAATGAACATCCTGCTCAAAACGATCAACCATAGCCCCGTAGCACCCGGCAGCGAGGGTATTGCCATGGTGGGTGAAAATAGCTTTGTGATAAATGACGCTAAAACTTTCGACGCTTCTATCGCACGGCAAAAAACGCAGATACTATACAGGGCAGATGAATTAAAAGCCGCGGGAGTGCAGGCCGGGCTTATTAAAAGCATTGGCTTTTTCCTGGAAAAACATTCAACGCGGCCATATAAGAACCTGCATATTAAAATGAAGCAGGTTACCATTGCTGCACTTGTTCAGGATGGAAATATAAACGCGGCGGGGAATTTAACGGAGGTGTTAAGCTTACCGGCTTATGAAACGGTGGATGGCTGGAACGATTTTCCGCTTCAAACAGCTTTTAGCTGGAATGGCATTGACAATGTGGCGATAGAGCTTTGCTTTGACAATGAAACCTACCAGGACGATGATGTTGATATTATAGGAGCGTATAGCGACGGAAGTGCGGATACGGATGCTAATATGATCGTTGAGGAAAATGTGGATTGCGCGGCCGGCTATACCAATATAACTTTTTACCAGGAGGGAATTAAACCGGCTACCCGGCTCAATTATGCGCTAACCGGCAACGCGGTAAGAAGCTCAAATGTTGATTCCAGGAGTGAGTACCTGGGACCTTACAGTGAGATCTATTTTTATGATAATGCTTCGCCGGCCAGGATACTGGGCAAAATAAAAAACCTGAGCGACTGGAACTATGGCTGCACAGCTATTAAAATAGACAGGAGCGGTAATTCTGCCACGGCATTCTGGAATAAAATCCCTTCTCAATACCTGACCCGGAAAACGTTTTTTGTGAAGCCGGAATTTAATAACCCGGAAGGTAGCTTTGAAATAACGCTTTATTATACAAGCACGGAAAAAAACGGATATGAAGCGGCTACCGGGAACAACTGGAATCATATTAAAATAATAAAAACAAAAGTGCCTGTAAGCGATATAACCCCGCAGAACCCTCAAAGTGACCAGGTGGAAATAAATCCGGAAGTAGAGCATACTACTTACGGCGCCGGGTACACGCTGAAATCCAGGTTCTCTACAGGGATGTCGGGTTTTTCGGCAGGTATTATTAACACGGCTTTGCCTGTTACGTGGATTGATTTTAAAGCAGCATTAAAAAATGAAGACATACAGTTAAGCTGGACTACAGCCATGGAAATGAATAACAGTCATTTTGAGGTAGAGGTAAGCACAGATGGAATTGACTTTGCATGGCTGGCAACGGTGCCCTCCAAAGGCAACAGCAATATGCCTGCTGAATATGCATACCTGCATAAGCAGCCGCCGTACAAAAAACTATTTTACAGGTTGAAGCAGGTAGACAATGATGCCGTATTCTCCTACAGTAAAACCATAAGCATAGTAACCGGCAACGATGTAAAAACGCCCTACTTATACCCTGTGCCTTCGCAAGATAATATTACCATACATTTTGGGCAGCCTGTGCTGAATGCGGCAATTGAGCTTTTCAGCAGCGATATGAAGCTGCTGTACAGCGAAAAAACAAAAGCGGTTTTGCTTACCAGGAAGTTGAATATAGCCGGATTTCCTGCGGGAACTTATTTTATACGTATTACGGCTGCCAACCGGAACGATGTAATGAGGTTCATTAAATATTGAGCGATCGGGAATTATCCTGTTTGTCCATCTTCCCCCTGTTCGGGAGGCACCGGTTCAGCATCAGCCTCTTCTGTCCTGCGCACATGCTTATTTCTCAGCCGTACTGCCGGGTTGGTCATGGGGCTTAAACCCGGTCTTTCATCCCCCAATAAAAATCCCCAGTGCCGGAATTCGGTGGTATGATCAAAAATGATCTTAAAAATGGCAATTAAAGGCAATGAAAGGAACATGCCCGAAATACCGGCTATGGAACCGCCTACTATTACGCCTATAATGCTTACCAGCGCGTTGATTTTTACTTTTGAGCCAACAATGCGTGGCATAAGTATATTGTTATCGAGGAACTGTACCACAGCTATAGAGATCAATACGGTAAACACCGGCGACAATTCGTTGGAGGAAGTGAGCGTGAGTAATACGCCAATAACATTGCCTATAAGCGCTCCTACATAGGGAATAAGGTTCAGCACTGCAAAGATAATGGCAATAAGGAGGGCGTGCTTAATGCCAAGTATCATCAGCAACCCACCCAGTAATACGGTCATATAGGTAACCTGTATCATCAAACCTATCAGGTAGCTTTTAATTATTACTTCTGTACCACGCAAGGCCGATTCAACCTGGGGATGATCTTCCTTTTTGAACCATAAGAAAACAAACCGCAGTAAAAGATTTTTATAAAAAAGAATAAGGAATACGTAAATAGGCACCAGTCCTACAAAAATAAAAACGCCTGTAAGTGATACCGCGGCGCCACTCAAATAACTGCCCGCGTTGTTCAATAATTTATTGCCCTGCTCCTGCAGCATTTGTATTTGCTGGTCTGCCGACATGTTAAGATTCCTGTTAATCCAACTACTCAATGTTTTCCAATGTTGGTTAATATTTTTCTCTAATTCAGGAAAATCCTGTACAAGTCGCGCCACCTGGAATGAAAAAAATGTGAGTATGCCCAGTATTACCAGCGAAGCAGCCAGTATGGCCAGCACAATAGCAACTATTTCCGGTATTTTAATTCTCCTGAAAAAGCGGTACATGGGCAATAGCACCAGGCTTACAAAAAAAGCCATCAGTAAAGGCATAATTACTTCGCTGGCTATAGTAAATACGCCTATTAACAAGCAAAGTCCCAGTAATTCAATGGAGCGTCTTACGGTTAAATGTATTTGATTCATATGAGAGCTTCAATATAAGTAAAGTAAAAACTATACCAGTAATTTTTACCATAGAAAGTTACTGAAACAAACCGACGCTGTAAAAAGTTGTTACCGGAAAACCGGGCTCACATAAAAAGTCCGGCTGGTTATTGCCGGACTTCGAGCTTTTAAATGGTTTTGAGTATTTTTTCAAGAAGCGTTTTTGTTTTTTTAATGCCTTCCGTTTCATCGAGGTTGCTGCCCTCGTATTCAATGCCTACATACCCCTTAAAGCCTGAATCTTTTACAATTTTCATCATTTTCAGATAATCCGTTTCTATACAATTACCCTGTGCATCAAAATCATATGTTTTGGCGCTGGCGCCTTTTGCAAAGGGCATCAGTTCGGCTACTCCCTTATAACGGTCATATTCTTCTTCGCATTTCCCGTTAGCCCGCTTAATACAAAAATTACCAAAATCAGGTAATGTGCCTACATTTTTCATATTAACTCCTTTCATCACTCCTGCAAGCCACATTCCGTTAGAGGAGTAGCCGCCATGATTTTCAACAATGATATTAATACCCGCTTTTGCCCCGTATTCGCCCAGCTTTCCCAACCCGTCTATAGCGGCTTTCTGCACATCTTCAGCGCTGCCTTCTCCGTAACTGTTCACCCGTATGGTAGAGCAACCGAGGTATTTCGCGGCGTCCACCCATTTGTAGTGGTTTTCCACCGTTTTCATTCTTTTCGCGTCATCCAGATCGGCCAATCCGCCTTCGCCGTCAATCATTATCAGGTGATTTTTCACCCCATTATCCTTACAGCGTTTCAGCAATTCATTCAGGTAGCCGGTATCGTTCGCTTTATCTTTAAAAAACTGGTTTACATATTCAACCACGCTGATACCAAATTCTTTTTTGGCTATGCCGGGAAAGTCGAGGTTGGTTATTTTTTTGCTGAACAATGTTTTATGCAGCGACCATTCTGCCAATGAAATTTCAAAAAATCTTTTTTTTGCGGAAAAAGCACCGGACCGGAAAGGTAAAGAAGAAAGCGTTCCTGTTGCTACCGCAAGGGTGCTCATTTGCTTTATAAAATTTCTGCGCGTAAACGTCATGTGATTACTTATTTTTTGATACGAGAGCAAATTACTTATTTTTAGATAAAGAATGTGAATATGAAAAAGTTTGAACGGCTGTTTGTATTGCTTTTTACCGGCTGTTTTTTATTGCTGGCAGGTTTGGCAAAAGCGCAGGTGCTGGAGGCGGGTGCAGCCGAAATGAAGATCAACCCACCGGAGGGTTCCTATTTGGCCGGCTACCAGCAAAACCGGAAAAGCACAGGTGTGCATGATGATCTTTTTGCTAAAGCCGTGGTAATAGCCAACGCGCAAAACTCAATAGCAATCGTTACAATAGATTGTATTGGCCTGCCATACCCGCTGGTACAGAAAATAAGAGATGAAGTAGAGGAAAGGATCCCCCGTGCCGATTTTAATGCGGATCATGTGGTTGTTTCTTCCACGCATACTCATTCAGGCCCTGATGTAATTGGCATTTGGGGAGAGGATATGACACAGTCGGGAACTGACAGTGCGTATATTAACCAATTGGTAAGTAGCGCGGCGGAGGCGATAGTGAAAGCCTGGAAAGGTAAGCAACGCGTTATTGCCAGGTATGCCGTTACATCGTTTGGGCAGGGTTGGGTAGAAAATATTTCCGACAGCGCAGAGGTGGACAGGGACCTAACGGTATTACAGTTTGTGAACAGTAAAGGGAAAAATATAGCATCCCTTACCAATTTTGCATGTCATCCCACTTTTTTAGACAAGGAAAACACCCTGGTGAGCGCCGACTTTCCTTCGGGCCTGTATAAGCAGCTAAAAACAAAACTGGGAGGGGTTAACCTTTTTTTACAGGGTGCTATTGGCGGATGGGTACAACCTGAACATGTATCGCGCAGCTTTGAAGATGCAGAAAAAAAAGGCAGGGAGCTGGCGGATATGGTTGTATTGGCCTTAAAGCAGGCCAAGCCTTTAAAGGGCAGCGGTATTTATTACGCATCAAGGCAGTTTGAATTGCCGGTAGCGAATAAGCTGTTAAGAGACCTGGCTACCGCCCGGGTGATAAAAAGAGATATCAGCGAGGGAACGCCTACTGAAATAGCGTGGTTTTCAGTAGGAGATGCAATGTTTGCCACCCATCCCGGCGAAACATCTCCATTGTATTCGCTGCATACCAAGCAAATGATGAATACAAGCGGTCCCAGGTTTATATTAGGATTAGGCATGGATGAATTAGGCTATATAATAAAACCGGATTTTTTTGCTCCCGGCACCCGGCTTCATGCCGCGGCATATTTAACAAGCATGTCGCCGGGAATGGAGGCGGGAGATATAATGATGAATGTGCTGGAAGAACTGATCGAAGACAGCAAATAAAAAAGCCGGAGTTCTCCGGTGTATTATCCTAATGGAACCGGTTGCTTAGTATAATGATTGTGCACCGGAATATGTGTGTGATTTAGTGACGCTTGCTATTATAAACTTACGGGTGAGTGTTTCGCCCGCATTGCTTTTTACCATTTCGTCCTGCACGGTGGTTTGTTCCACCGTAAAGCCGGCTTTTTTTAACAAAACTTCCGCAATAGCTGTATCGTAAAGCGTAAATCCGTGCTGAACAAAAGGTAGCTTTTCCATAAAATTCTTATCGCCAAATGTAATGCAGCACCGGCCGCCGGGCTTTAATACCCTGTGTATTTCGGCAGCGTACTGCGCCGGGGATTTCCAGAAATAGATTGTATTGACCGTAAATATCCTGTTGAATGTGTTATCCGCAAAAGGAATGGTGCTGCCGTTGGATAAAATAAAGAACGCCTTGCGCTGCGAAATAGCGTCTGCATTTGCGGCCAAAGCTTCCTGCAGCATAGTTTCCGAAATATCAATACCGGTATAATGAATGCCCGGAGCTTTGCCAAACAGGTATGAAACATGCGCGCCGTTGCCAAATCCTATTTCCAGCACCTTTTCGTTTTCAGAAATCTCCAGGGCGTCAATCGTTTGCCGGATCATATTGACATTGGTCTTTTCCATCTGCTTACCGGTTTCAATCCCGGCTTCGCCCTGCGGATGACTGAGTTGCGCCGCAACCTCCTTCCAGTTTACACTTTCCTGCATACAGTAGTATTTATAATGCTAAGATCGTTCATTTATAACACCCGGAATTGCATGCCGGTAAAAACATTTTATTCCATAAGCGATAGCTCTGTTGTTTTACGGATGATACGCCTGCGGTGATTTTCACCCCATTCCATCATTGCAGATATAACAGGTTGCAGCGTTTTGCCATAATCTGTCAGCTCATACTCAACTGTTACAGGTTTTGTATTGTATACCGTGCGTGTTACCAGCTCATTTATTTCAAGGTCGCGCAATTCTTTCGAAAGCATTTTAGCGCCAACGCCTTCTACTTCGCGTTGCAGCTCCATAAACCTCTTTTTCCCGAAACTCAGGGAACCTATGATAGATATTTTCCACTTGCCCCCTAAAATATCAAGCGTATCCTGCACCGACCTGATTTTTGCTTTGCACCCGTTGTGATCGCAATTTTTATTGACCATTTTAAAGATTTTGACTTTAAGTTTCCTTTTGGAAATCACTTTATTTTAGGAAACCACTTTCAAAAGTAAACCATCATCCTGAAATTTGCAAATCTAAAACAAAGAACATGTCTAATAAAACAAGAAGCATTATTGCCATTATTTTAATGGCATTACCGGCGCTGATGCTGACAGTAAGCGGCATAGCCAAGCTTTCAGGAAGTGAAGCGGTAGTAGACGGACTTACCAAAATGGGATTTGGTCCTTACATTAAGCTGTTTGGAATAGCCGAGATCATATTCACAGTGCTGTTCCTGGTGCCGGCAACCTATAAAGCAGGCTTTTTTCTTATTCTTTCCTATCTCGGCGGGGCGGCAGCTATCGAAATTTCTACCGGCAAGCCCCCGGTAGCGCTTGTATTGATCGCTTTAGCATGGGCAGGGGTATTCCTGCGCGATAAAAAGAATTTTCTCCCTGCCTGATCACCCCTGGCAAACTTAATTTTAAACGGGCCTTGCAGCATGTTGAGGATGCTGAACAACTACAGGTTGATCGTATCAGGAGCGCAACCCCCGGGTATTTTCCGGGAGACGCTCCTGTAATCATTTGAAGAATGGCAACAATTGTAAGCACAAACAAAAACCTGTTAACAAGTGCTTCATGTTCCGGCGAGGGAGATTGTACCAGTTAGACCATAATACAACCCGGCGGTATATGAAATGCCTCCTTTACTTTTAAAAATCAAAAGTAAACAACCCAATAGTGATCAGTAATAGCGGTGGATTTTGGGGTGTTACAGAACATAGAGGTACGATTAATTGAGATCATTAGCAACGGCTGAATCCTTAAAAGCAGATTTACTTTTGAGGAAAAATTGGTAGCCGCAAAAATAATATTTAGCTATAATCATCCGCTTAACTCAGGTTAAGAAATCACCCCAAAAACAACGTTTAAACATTAGTTTCCTTTATTTGTTTTTCTGCATCCTTCTTCTGATCCTGCTAAGGCTTTCGGGCTGAATGCCAAGCATGGATGAAATATATTTCAGGGGAATTTTGGCAATAATTTCCGGGCGCCGGCTGATCATATCAATATACCGTTCTTCGGGTGTTTTGATAATAAAAGAAGCACTTTTATTTTCAAGCTCAATAAACAATGATTCGGCGATCAACCTTCCTAAACGTTCAAATGTTTTAAACCTGTCATATGCTTTTTGCATTGCTTCGTAGTAAAAAAGGTATACTACTGTATCTTCCAGCGCTGTGATATTCAGCATAGCAGGTTTTCGCTGTAAAAAAGAAGTATAGTCACCTGCCCATTCATTAGGAAAAAATATTTTTGTAGTATGCTCCTTTTCGCGGGTAACATAGTAGTAACGCATCAAGCCACTATCAATATAACCCACATAATCGGCGCTCTCTCCGGCACGGATAAAAAATTCATTTTTTTTCAGCACCCTGTATTCGAGCGTAGGTAAAAAATAATTCAATTCTTCTTCGCTCATTTGCAGGAAACGCTGCATGTTTTTAATAAGGTTATCAAACATTGTGTGTTGTTTCATTTGTTTGCCGGAAAAAAATACAGTTTTTTCTACCAAACAATTAACCTGGTAATTTGCTCCAGGTAAAACTGGTCGGTAGTATCAAATGTTGCAGGCTGTTTGCTGTCGGCATCCAGCACAGCTATTACTTCGTTATTCTTAAATGCAGGTACAACAATTTCTGATCTCGACAGGCTGCTGCACGCAATATGACCTGGAAAATTTTCAACATCGGGTACGATCAAAGTTGCGGACTGCGCCCAGCTTGTTCCGCAAACGCCCTGCCCCTTACGAATACGGGTACATGCAACCGGTCCCTGAAAAGGTCCAAGTACCAGCTCATTACCTTTAACAATATAAAATCCTGCCCATAACCAGTTGAACTGCGTTTTTAAGGCGCCCGTAATATTAGCCAGGTTGGCTATAAGGTCGGGTTCTCCCTCAATAAGCCCTTTGATCTGGGGTATCAACGCTTCATATTGCTCCGACTTTGTTCCTATCGTAATATGTAAGTCCTCGGCCATACGGCAAAAATAAAAACTAAAGGCTTTAAATTACATAGAAACACTTATTAAGATGTAACTTCTCAAAAAAATACCCAGATCCTTTTATACAGACCCGGGTATTTTGTGAACATTCTTCCTAAAAATCAGATAGGCCTGATCCAAATATTCCTGTAAGCTACAGGGTTACCATGGTCCTGCAGCGAAAGAGGTTCTTTTGCTCCATGAGTTTCATAATTGGGGGTGCCAACGTATTGTGTTGATCCCCAGATGGTGGTATTGTTTTGAACGATCACGCCGTTGTGAAATACGGTAATGCGTGCCGGCGATTTTACACTTCCGTCAGCATAAAACTGGGGCGCCGTAAACAGTATGTCATAAGTCTGCCACTCGCCCGGCCTGCGCGAGGCGTTTACCAATGGAGGGGTTTGCTTATAGATACTGGCGGCCTGCCCGTTGGAATAAGTACGGTTATTATAGTTATCCAGCACCTGAAGTTCATATTTGCCCATTAAGAAAATACCGCTGTTACCCCTACCCTGGCTTTCTCCTTCTACTTTCGCGGGACTACGCCATTCGATATGCAACTGGCAATCACCAAAACCTTCTTTGGTTTCTATACCTCCTGTGCCGCCAACCACCACCAGGGCGCCATCTTCAATTTTCCATTTTACAGGGCCGTCATCCTTTTGCGATTTCCATTTAGAGGCGTCTTTGCCGTCAAACAATACTATAGCGTCCGACGGAGCATCCGCATTGGTTTTACCGGGTGTAATAATTTTTACCTGGGGATCCCAGTATTCTGTAAGCTTAGGGTCCCCGTTCCTGGGAGCCGTTTGAGCGAACGAGCTTATTGAAATCATGCTTAAAAAAGTACCCAGTGCAATCTTTGGCAAACGATAGTTCATAATTTGTATCATTATTTGCGTTTTAAAAGGGGTACAATTTATAAAAAATAATGAATGCCAGCGGATTTGCCTTTTTTACAGGCTTAAAATACATTGCCGGGGTACTATTTAAATATTTTGCCAGGTAAAATACCTGCCTTATTTTTGCGCCGTTAAAAAACAAATATGATCACTAATACACATCATCACCATCATTACTTACCTAACAGGTGAGCCGGTGTTGTTTGTGCTTATAAAATACAATCATATAAAAGGCTTACCGGTTGGTAAGTCTTTTTTATTTTAATACAAATTCATACAAATGCTGAAACTGGCAATTCAAAAATCCGGGCGTTTACACGATGATTCAATGCGATTACTGAAGGAATGCGGAATTAATATTTCCAACGGCGCCAATAAACTAAAAACCGAGGCAAGCAATTTTCCCCTGCAGGTATTTTTTTTACGCGACGATGATATTCCGCAGTATGTGGAAGACGCGGTGGCCGATATAGGGGTAGTAGGAGAAAATGTAGTGTATGAAAAAAACAAATCGGTTGAAATTGTAGAAAGGCTTGGCTTTGGAAAGTGCAGGTTAAGCATAGCGGTTGTGCGGGGAGAGCAGTATACGGGTGTACAGTCTTTACAGGGCCGCAAAATCGCTACCAGCTATCCTTTCCTTACAAGGCAGTTTCTTTCCAAAAACCATGTACAGGCAGAAATACATGAAATAAGCGGGTCGGTTGAAATAGCTCCGGGCATTGGCCTGGCAGACGCGATATGCGACCTGGTGAGCAGCGGCTCAACTTTACTTACCAATGGCTTAAAAGAGGTGGAAACCATCCTCCATTCAGAAGCGGTGCTCATCAGGCATAAAAGCTTTGATGATATACAGGTTGGGTTATTGAATAAATTACTATTTAGGATACATGCAGTAAAAAAAGCGAGTAACAATAAATATGTATTGCTGAACGCGCCTACTGATAAGCTGGATGAAATTATAAGTTTGTTACCGGGTATGAAGAGCCCCACCGTGTTGCCGCTGGCAGATAAAGGATGGAGCTCTGTGCACAGCGTATTAAGCGAAGATGAGTTCTGGGAAAAAATAGAGCGGTTAAAGGCTGCCGGAGCGCAGGGAATACTGGTAGTACCCATTGAAAAAATGATCGTTTAACGGCAGAGGGTTTAAATCTTAAATTTAAAATTTCAAATCCTTCTATGAATATTATCCTGAATCCATCGAAGCAGCACTGGCCCGATCTTATAAAACGCCCCCTGCTGGATTATTCAACGCTTGAAAAGGCAGTGGAGAACATATTGCTGGATGTAAAACAAAATGGCGATACGGCCTTACGTGCATACGCAAAGCGGTTTGACGGAGCGGAATTACACAACATCAGCGTGCCGGACACGGAAATGGAAGCCGCAGAAAAATTGCTGTCAACAGCGTTGAAAAAAGCCATACAGCAGGCAAAAAGCAATATTTATAATTTTCATATTGCCCAGCATGTAGCAGAAAATAAGGTGGAAACAATGCCCGGGGTGCTCTGCTGGCGCAGAATGGTGGGCATTGATAAAGTTGGATTATATATTCCCGGTGGATCGGCGCCCCTGTTTTCTACTGTTTTAATGCTGGGTATACCGGCGGTTATTGCAGGCTGCAGGGAGATTGTTTTGTGTTCTCCCCCCGGTAAAGAAGGTAATATTCATCCTGCTATTTTATACGCGGCTAAAGTGGCAGGCATTACGCAGGTATTTAAAGCGGGAGGCGCACAGGCTATTGCGGCAATGGCTTTTGGTACTGCCACCATTCCCGCGGTATACAAAATTTTTGGACCAGGCAACCAGTATGTAACCTGTGCCAAGCAATTGGTACAACGCTACGGGATTGCTATTGACATGCCCGCCGGCCCGAGCGAAGTGTGCGTATTGGCAGATGAGACAGCCGTACCGGCATATGTAGCGGCTGATTTACTGTCGCAGGCAGAACATGGAGCCGATAGCCAGGTAATGCTTGTAACAAGTAACAAAACTGTTGCCGGTAAAATAACAGAGGAAGTAGAAGCGCAACTGGAACTGCTGCCAAGAAAAGAGATTGCCAGGAAAGCCCTGGCCAACAGCAGGGCGGTTGTAATAGAGAACCCCGAAGAAATAATTGACTTTATTAATGCCTATGCACCGGAACATTTGATCATCAGTTGCGAAAATGACGAAACAATTGGCGGCCGCATAACAAATGCAGGCTCTGTATTTTTAGGTAATTATTCACCTGAAAGCGTTGGCGACTATGCCAGTGGCACGAACCATACATTGCCTACTAACGGGTATGCACGCGCATACAGCGGCGTAAGCGTTGATAGCTTTGTAAAGAAAATCACCTATCAAAAATTAACCAGGCAGGGGCTGCAGCACCTGGCGGATACTGTAATGAATATGGCGGTAGCGGAAGGACTGGATGCCCATGCCAATGCGGTGAGGGTGAGGATATGAGAACGGGTTGGGGAGATAGTTTATGGTTACAGGTGGCAAGTTCCGGGTTTCAGGGGATTTGAGATGCTGATAGCTAAAAGCTGACAGCTGATAGCCCGCACAAACACTAATATCTTAAATGTATGACATCATTTAATATCAACGACCTGGTAAGGGAAAATGTAAAGAAGCTTACACCGTATTCATCTGCAAGGGATGAATTTAGCGGGGAAGCATCCATATTTTTGGACGCCAATGAAAATTGCCTGGGCTCTCCCGGTATACAATGGTACAACCGCTATCCCGATCCGCATCAAACAAAAATAAAAAAGAAGCTCTCTGCCATAAAAGGCGTGCCGGTTGAAAATATTTTTATCGGTAATGGCAGCGATGAATGTATTGATTTGTTGTTCAGGGGCTTTTGCAATCCCGGTAAGGATAATGTGATCATTTGCCCGCCCACGTATGGTATGTACCAGGTAAGCGCTGAAATAAATGATGTGGAAATAAAGAAGGTACCGTTGCTGGACGATTTTCAGCTTGACCTGGTACACCTGGAAAACAAAGTAGACGACTTTACAAAGATCATCTGGTTGTGTTCACCTAATAATCCTACTGCCAATTCGCTGAACAGGGAGGATATAGAAATAGTGCTGAATAATTTTCCCGGACTGGTGATCATTGATGAAGCCTATATCAATTTTTCGCGCCACCGTTCATTTATACAGGAGTTGGGCGAATACCCGAACCTGGTGGTGCTGCAAACGCTTTCCAAGGCCTGGGGACTGGCAGCGCTGCGTTTGGGTATGGCTTTTGCATCAACGGATATTATTGAGGTATATAATAAAATCAAGCCGCCGTATAATGTAGGGCAGGCTACGCAGGATATTGTTCTGCAGGCATTGGATAATGTAGAGAATGTAAATGAAATGATCCGGATCATTGTGCAGGAAAGGGAACTGTTGAGAGAAAAGCTGGTTGCCCTGGACCAGGTAGAGCATGTATATCCTTCTGACGCTAATTTTTTATTGGTAAAGGTAACCAGCGCCAGGGCGGCATATAACTTCCTGCTTACGAAAGGAATAGTGGTAAGAGACCGGAGCAATGTTCAGCTATGCGAAGGTTGCCTGCGCATAACGGTGGGCACGCCCGCAGAAAACAATAGTTTGATAAACGGTTTGAAAGAATTCAAACCATAATGTAATTTTAATGACCGGTAAGTCCAAAAATTTACTGTAACAGTAAATGGTATGCGAAGACGATTAATACCTATAAATGTAATTATTGTAGCGGGGTTGCTGGTGCTGCTAAGTCTGGGGCCCGACCAGAGCAAGCCGCCCAGGGACGTAATGGAGCGTGGGAGAGCTGTTTACGATGCAGAATGTTCAGGCTGCCACCGGCAGGATGGGCTGGGAACGCCACAGTTGAATCCGCCACTTGTTAAAACAAAATGGGTATTAGGTCCTAAGCATAAGCTCATACAAATTATATTGAACGGGGCGGCCGGCCCCATAGAGGTTGATGGTGATACTTACCACGATCCCATGCTGCCCAACCGGTATTTAAGCGATCAGCAGGTGGCTGATGTACTAACTTATGTAAGGAACAGCTTCGAAAATAAGGCCATTGCGGTTACGCCGGCAGAGGTAAAGAAAGTGCGTTCTGCCCTTGCCAAAAAAGCTAAAAAGAAATAAAACCATTTATTGCGGTTCCCGGCTTTAGCGCTTAGCAGGAGTTTTGCCATAAAGACTTCGTTTTTGTTATCTTGCAATCCTTTTTTAAAAGTTCCTGTTACTTAATTATAACTTATGGCAAAACGTGTTTTATTTATTGACCGCGATGGCACATTGATCAATGAAGCTCCTCCTACCTACCAGCTCGATTCTTACGACAAGCTCACCTTCTATCCCCACATGTTTGAATACATGACCAAGATTGCCAGGGAATTAGATTATGAGCTGGTAATGGTAACCAACCAGGATGGCCTGGGTACGGAAACGTTTCCTGAAGACAGCTTTTGGCCCCTGCATAACCTGGTAATGAAAAGCCTGGAAGGAGAAGACATCTGTTTCAGCGCTGTATTCATTGATAAAACCTACCCGCACGAAAACGCGCCTACCCGTAAGCCCGGTATCGGTATGTTAACAGGTTATCTCAATAACCCCGATTATGATATTCCTGATTCTTTTGTAATAGGCGATCGTATAACCGATATTCAACTGGCAAAAAACCTGGGCTGCCGTGGTATATGGCTCAACAACGATGCCGCCCTCGGGGCAGACGAAATTGCCGGTAAAGCAGCGGCGCTCCAGGCAGACGGAACAATAGCGCTGGCCACCACCGAATGGCGTAAAATATACGAGTTTTTGAAGCTGGGTTTACGGGTGGTAAAACATGAACGCAATACAAATGAAACCAAAATAAGCATAGGGCTGAATGTGGATGGCGAAGGAAAGGCTGCTATTTCAACCGGGTTGGGCTTTTTTGACCATATGCTGGAGCAGATAGCCCGCCATGGAAAAATGGATATATCCATTACTGCCAAAGGCGACCTGCACATAGACGAACATCATACCATTGAAGATACAGGCATTGCATTGGGAGAAGCGTTTGCAAAGGCGCTGGCGGATAAAACGGGAATGGAGCGGTACGGCTTTGCATTGCCGATGGACGAAGCCGACGCAAAGGTACTGATTGATTTTGGAGGCAGGAACTGGATTGTTTGGAATGCTGAATTCAAAAGGGAAAAAATAGGAGAAGTGCCTACGGAAATGTTCTTTCATTTCTTTAAATCGTTTTCCGATGCGGCAAAATGTAATCTCCATATTGAATGCAGGGGCGACAATGAGCATCATAAAATAGAAGCGATATTTAAAGCCTTTGCCAAAGCCATACGTATGGCGGTAAAGCGCGATCCTTTAAGCAATTACCTGCCCAGCACAAAGGGTATTTTATAAAGCGGGTATTTTATCGGGGATCATACGCCGAATGATGAAGCATACGCCATGCATACTTCCGGGCATGCCTGCACGCATGCTTAGTCGGGCTGGGTATATACTTTAAAGGCGGACGAATAAATTGTGTCAGGGTCATCTTCTGCAATATCGGTAGTGATCAGTACGCGCAACTCCATTCCCTTTTGGAATGACTTTCCGGTTATCCTTAATTGAAGCTCCTGGGTCTCGCCGGCTTCAATGTGATAAAATATGCGGTTGTATTTAGGCAGTACATACTGTATGTTCATTTTTTTCGACAGCTTTTTTGCATCCCGCCACTGCTTAAAGAAAAAGGAATCGTTGTTGATGGAGGCTGAATAGATTGTGCTCCAGTAATTATTTTCTTCACTGGCAACAATTTCTACGGTAAATCCCCTGTCGTCTTCCGAAATATTACTGACTACCAGGGTGATCATATCGCCCTTGCTGCCGGTACCGGCATACACGGTATCAATAACCAATACATCCGAAGTATTTTCATTTTGAGTTTGCGACCGGGAAAAAGTACTGAAGAATAACAGCAGCGTGAATAATATAACCCGTTTCATAGTTATGCAAATGCTTTTATTTGTTAAGCTTACATAGTCCGGGTTATATAACGCTTAAAAAGCAGGTTTTATTACCGTCAAATACTTACCGGTCTTTTCTCTTTCATTGATTTTTGCGCTGCATACGCAATGGTAGTAGCCATTATAATATCTTCGCTGCTTACCGGCAGGCTGGTATTATTCCTCACAGCTTCCACGAACAGCTCCATCTCTTTACGATAAGAGCTGGTATACCGCTCGGTAAAAGAGTTGAGCGGAAGTGCCTGATGAATTCCTTCGGCGTCAAATACCGAATTACGGTTATACAGCGTATTATCTACCTGTATCATACCTCCATCACCGAATATTTCAAGCCGTTGATCGTAGCCGTAAACTGCTTTGCGGCTATTGTCTATTACAGCGTATGTACCATCTTCAAAAGTAAGCGTAATCAGGGCTGTATCTATATCACCGGCTTCTCCAACAGCTTTGTCCATGAACACCAATCCTTTGGCAAACACTTCCACTACTTTTTTGTTCATTATATACCGGGCCATATCAAAATCGTGGATAGAAAAATCCATGAACATACCGCCCGAATTTTTTATAAATTCCACAGGAGGAATAGCGGGATCCCGGTTGGTGATTTTTATGATCTGCAAATTCCCTATCCTGCCCGCAGCCGCTGATTGCCTGGCCTGCAGGAAATCAGGATCGAACCTCCTGTTAAAACCCAGCATCAGTTTTACATCAGCAACCTCCGCTTTCCGTAGTAGTTCCCTGGTTACCTCCAGCGACAGGTCGAGCGGTTTTTCACAAAAAATATGTTTGCCTGCTTCTATGGATTTTTCAACCAGCTCCGCGTGCGAGCTGGTTGGCGTGCAGATAACAACCGCGGCCACGCCGGGATTATTTATAACAGCCTCCGGGTTATTTGAAAATAAAAAACCGCCAAATTCACTCCTGAAATTATCTTCGGGATAAACCGTGTCGGATACCGCGGCTATTGCTGCTCCCGGTATACCATTAAGCAAATGTGAAAGATGGATTTTCCCCATCCTTCCCAACCCGATAAGGGCAATATTAACACGACTGTTGTATGTCATTAAAAATATTGAAGCTACCGTAACTGGTAATTGTTCAATGGCTAAATATATAACTATTCCGTACAATTATTACCCGGCAGATGCCTGCAATTTTTGTTGATGCGTGAAACCTTTGTTAAATGGATCTGCATTGCTACACCAGGGTTGATGAAGAATTTATTTTTGAGTTCCTTAAATACTCTGTATGAAACAATTGCTACTACTGATGCTGGTTGGATTGCCGGCTTTTTTTGTAACAGTGCATGGCCAGGAAAATTCCTCCAGGTTGCTGGTTGATAACATCGTTGCTGTGGTTGGAGATAAGATAGTACTGAGATCGGATGTAGAAAATATGGCGGCGGATGTTAAACGTCACCAGGGAGCTATGCCTGATGAACAAGATTGTGCTTTTCTCGGGGAAATTATAATGAGAAAAGCGTTAGTGATACAAGCGCAAAAAGATTCGATTTTTATAAGTGATGATGAAGTAGAAGCTGAACTGGAGCAGCGGATCCGCTATTTTATTAACTTATATGGAAGTAAAGAAGCGCTGGAGCAAATAGCAGGGAAAACAACATACCAGGTAAAAGAAGACAGCCGGGAACTGATCAAAGAGCAGAAACAGGTGGAAGCTTTGCAAAGGATGATCACCGAACGCGTTACCGTTACGCCTGACGAAGTGAAAAAATATTATTATGACATTCCGAAAGATAGCCTGCAGTTTTATGAGGCAGGGTATGAATTAGGGCAGATCGTTTTATATGCTCATCCCGATGAAGCAATGGAAAAACATGTGAAGGATGACCTGGAAGCTTTAAGAAAACGTATAGAAAAAAGGGAAATAGCTTTTAAAACGGTTGCAAGGCTTTACAGCGACGATACTGATACGAAGGCGAATGGAGGACTGATGGAATACAACCGTAACGACAAACTAATAGAGAAAGAGCTACGGCAGTACATCTTTTCATTAAAAGAAGGACAGTTGTCCAGGGTAATCAAATCTCAGTCAGGCTATCATCTTTTAGAATCAGTGAGCAGGAACGGAGATGATGCAACAGTGCGGCATATATTTAAAAAAGTTCCTGTAACCCCCGAAGCACTCCATAAAACCGTTGTTTTGTTAGATACGATCCGGTTCAGGTTGGTAGGGCAATCGTTGTCGTTTGCCGAGGCTGTGGATCGCTATAGCGAGGATCCCTCCGGTAAATTTACCGCCGGCGCAATTACCAATATACAGGGCGAATCGCTGGTTACCATTGCAGACCTTGATAAAAGCATTGTGGCTGTATTGGATAAGCTCAAAGTGGGTGAATATTCAACCCCTGTTTTGTTTACGGATGAACAAGGCAGGCAGGGGGCAAGGATTTTATATGTAAGACGCAAAGCGGAGCCGCACATTGAAAATTTGAAGGATGATTACGAAAAGATTGCGCGGCGGCTGGTAGCGAAAAAGAAGGAAGAAACACTCCGTAAATGGTTCAGCCATCATCTGCCGGGTTACTATGTAAACGTTACCGGCCATTACAGGGATTGCGGGAAAATAAATAGTTGGTTAAAAAAATAATTATTTTAGCATTAAATTTACTTCTCTTTAATATAGGTTTTAGAGATGCCAACGACTGTATTGCTTAATGAGAAAGAATTGCTTTTGCGTGTAGCAAATGGTGATCAGGAAGCCTATAAGAAATTGTTTACTGCTTACTGGGATCAGATATTCTCTACGGCTTTACTGTTCACCAAGTCCAGGGAAATAGCCCAGGATCTTACACAGGATATTTTCGCCCGCATCTGGATAAAAAAGGAAAAGCTTAACGAAGTAGAAAATTTTGAAGCTTTTTTATTTATTACTTCCCGCAACCTCATTGTAGATAAACTGCGTAAAAAGGTTTTTACCGTGGAAAATGAGGCTTACCTCCACAAGCATTTTGAAGAAGAAGACCGGCTTGCGCCACATTTCCAGGTGGAGTGTAAGGAAATGGAAGCAATTATTCACCAGGGCATCAATGTGCTTCCTGAAAGGCAACGGGTTGCATTTTATCTAAGCCGTTTTAAAGGATTGAAGCATAAAGAGATAGCTGCCAAAATGGGTATATCGCAGGAAAGCGTTAAAAGCCATATTGTAAGGGCTGTTGGTAACCTCCGTAAATATCTTGCCGACCATTCGGGTGCGCTTCCCCTGTTCGTCTGCTGGTTTTTCCTGTAAAAAATCTTTTTTTCGCTGCTCCCTGTTTATTTTTTCTGCCGTCTTTATAGTAGAGACTTACCTGTTTTAACTAACAATTGCTATAATGCCGGAATTCAATCAACTGCTTGATAAATACCTGCGCAATGAACTGGAAGGGGACGAACTCCAGGCTTTCCTGGAAGCAGCGCGCCAACACGAAAATATTGAAGCATTGCGTGACGCTGTAATGCAAAAATTACGGAACAAGCCGTTAGGCCTGTTTTCCGATGCAGAACAAATTGAGCTCATGTTTGAGCAGATGTTGCAGAAGTCGGCATCTCCGCCAAAAATGCCCGAAGCGCTACAGGTTGTGCCGCTGCATACTTCCCGCTGGCGGCGTTTAACCATAAAAGTAGCGGCAGCCTCCATAGTGGTATTGTTAAGCGCAGGTGCTTACTTTTGGGCAACCCGCCCTGCAAAATCTCCACCACTTGCAAAAGCGGAGCCCGTTATCAACAACGATGTGGCTCCGGGTGGCAATAAAGCTATACTTACCCTTTCGGATGGAACTACCATTGACCTGAATGATGCTGCAAAAGGCACGCTGGCAAAGCAGGGAAACGCATCGGTGATAAAAAATACCGACGGTGAATTAGTATACAGGTTAAATGACAGGCAACCTCCCGCCCTGTACTACAATACGGTTACCACTCCACGGGGCGGGCAGTATAAGCTGGTATTGCCCGATGGCACACAGGTATGGTTAAATGCGTCCTCATCCATCAGGTACCCCACTGTATTCAATGAACAGGAACGAAAAGTAATGATGGAAGGCGAAGCCTATTTTGAAGTAGCGCATAATAAAGAACAGCCTTTTATAGTAAGCGCCAACGGAACAGAAGTGCATGTAACCGGAACTCACTTTAATATAAATGCCTATGCCGATGAATCAGCCATTAAAACCACTTTGCTTGAAGGGGCGGTTACTGTTAAAAAAGGAGCCACGATCGTAAAGCTGCTGCCCGGCAACCAGGTAGAGACCAATGATAAAGGGTTGAGTGAAGTGAAAGCCGCAGATATAGAAGAAACTGTTGCCTGGAAAAACGGGTTGTTTTCTTTTAATGGTGATGACCTTCCTTCTATCATGCGCCAGCTTGCCCGCTGGTATAACCTGGAAGTGCACTACGAAGGCGCCATTCCTAAAAGGCTTTTTGCGGGAAAGGTATTCCGCAATATGAACCTGTCTGAAACACTCAAGGTTTTTGAATTGAGCAATGTCCATTTCCGGATAGAAGGAAATAAGCTGACGGTAATTCCGTAAGCCGGTTGTTAACCCGATAATTTGTTTTACCCGTTTAATCTGAAAAAAACCGGAAAGTGTTGGAGCCACTTCCCGGCGGAAAGTTCAGGTTACATGTTACATATAACAATCACGCAAGACTGTTTATTCATTCACCCAAAACAATCAAAGTTATGCTTTTTAAAGTTCTTTGTAAACCCCCTCTTATCACTACAGGTTATCACAATAGTTACCTGGTAACAAAACTAACGAGGATCATGAAGATAGCCTTCATTTTACTGTTTGCGGCCTGTATGCAGGTATCGGCCAACGGCTTTGCCCAAAAGCTTACGCTGTCTGAAAAAAATGCGTCGCTCGAAAAGGTGCTGCGTAAAATACATACGCAAAGCGGGTACCTGTTTTTTTACGAGCTTGACCTGCTTAAAAAGGCTCACCCGGTCAGCATCCGGGTAAAAGATGCCGACCTGGATGAAGTACTGAATATTTGCTTCAGGGATCAACCATTGCAGTATACCATTACCAATAAGATCATAATAGTAAACGCTAAAAACGAAGCGCAGTCCGCCACTCCCGCCAATCTTCCCCCGCCACCCATAGAGGTAACCGGGAGCGTAAAAAATGAACAGGGCAACCCCCTGGCGAATGCTTCCGTTAAATTAAAAGGAAGCAACAGGGGCACAACTGCCGATGCAAACGGAAATTTCAGACTGCAGGTACCCGATGCCGGTAGTATACTTATTATTTCATTTATAGGGTATGAAACCAGGGAAGTGGCAGTAAGGGATGGCGGCGTCTTAAATGTGGTGCTGAAAATGGATGATATACGTACGGATGCCGCTATAGTAATTGGCTATGGCAGCCAGAAGAAGAGCGATTTGACCGGCGCGCTTTCAAACGTTTCCAGCAAGGATTTTGAAAACCAGCCTGTAACGCGGCTCGACCAGGCCTTACAGGGAAGAGCTGCAGGCGTGCAGGTAACCAATGCGTCCGGATCTCCCGGGGGAGATGTACGCATCAGGATACGGGGCGCTAATTCACTTACCGGCGACAATAGTCCTTTATACGTAATTGACGGGTTTGTGGGCGCCGATTTCAATAACATTAATGCGGAGGATATAGCAAGCATCGTGGTATTGAAAGACGCGTCTTCAACAGCCATATACGGAAGCCGGGGAGCAAACGGGGTTATTCTTATTACCACCAAAACCGGCCGCAAGGGCGGTATGCAGGTTGATTTTATGACCCGTATATCTTCTTCTTCGCTGATCGAAAAATTTAAAATAATGAACGCCGCTGATTTTGCAACAGTGGTAAATGAAAGAAAACAGGCGCTTACACCCGATGGAACGCAGTATACACCCAGGTTCACAGATACTGAAATAGCGGAGTTCAGGAGAACAGGCGGTACCGACTGGCAGGATGAAATATTCAGGAACGCACTGGGGCAGGAATACCAGTTGAGCTTTTCGGGTGGAAACGAAAAGACAAGCTATCGCATCAACGGCAACTATCTCGACCAGGATGGCATTATCCGTAATTCCGATTTTAAACGGTATGCGGTGCGTACCAATATTACTTCGCAGGTATCTGAAAGGTTTTCGTTGCGGTTCAATTTTGGCGGAACCCGCAGGGAAAATCACAATACAAGCGGTACCAATGCCAGGGGCGGGGCTTTTGGACAGGCACTTGCATGGGCGCCTACAACACCGATATACGATAATGCCGGCAATTACATCATGCAGGATCCTACCTCCTCCATCTTTCAGAATCCGCTTGCACTGGCATACGAAACCGACAACAGGGACGACAGAACCAATATCAACGCGTTGTTAGGTGCGCGATACAGGATACTGAAAGACCTCACGTTTGATGTGCAGGTTGGTATTGATTATACCAATTCGCAGAGTAAAGCATTTTCCGGTCCTGCCATCACCAATAATTATCCGGGCGCTTCGCGCAGCTCATCAGAAAACATATTGCTGCAGAACACCAATAATCTTACATACAAAAAGTTATTCAATAATGTGCACAACCTGGAAGTGACCGGAGTGCTGGAAACTCAAAAATTCACAGGTACCGGCTTTAATGTAAGAGTGAACGGGCTTATTTATCCTGATCAGTCTTATGATAATCTTGCCCTGTCTACTTCATCGCAGGTAGGATCGGGTTATGGTGAGTGGAGCTTGCTATCGTTATTGGGAAGGGTGAACTATGCTTATGCGGACAAATATCTTTTATCTGCTTCCCTGCGCCGCGACGGATCTTCTAAATTCCAGGGCAAAAACAAGTACAGCGTTTTTCCTTCGGCTGCAATAGGCTGGAAGCTGTCTGAAGAAGATTTCATGAGATCGGTTTCTGTAGTGAATAACGCGAAGCTGAGGGCCAGTTGGGGACTTACCGGCAACCAGGGTATCAATCCATACGGAACACTGTCTGCGTATGTTACCAATCTTGATGATGCAGGCGCGATATTCAATGGTACAGGTTCAATCGTTTCGGGCATTATCCTGGGCAATCCCGGCAACCCCAATCTTAAATGGGAAACTACCGGACAGATCAACGCAGGCGCCGACCTTGAATTGGTGAATGGGCTGATCAGCTTCTCTGCTGATTACTTTATTAAGAAAACACGCAACCTGTTATTGAGCCAGCCGGTACCGGGATACCTCGGCGGGTACTCCATTGTATCGAACATAGGCAGTATGCAGAATACAGGCTGGGAATTTAACCTGGGCGTAGATGCTTTTAAGAGCAAAAATTTTTCATGGAACAGCGCAATGGTACTGTCTTTCCTCAAAAATAAGCTGGTAAGCCTGGGCGAAGGCAGAACAGATATAAGATTCGGTGAATTTATACTGAAGCCCGGAGAACCTATCGGCTCCTTCTTTGGCTACAAATACCTGGGAACATTTAAGCCCAAGGACGCAACAGAGGCTGCAGCTTTCGGGCTCAAGCCCGGCGATGCCCGGTATGACGATATCAGTGGCGATAAAGTGTTCAATACCAACGATTACCAGATAATAGGCAACGCAATGCCCAGGGTAACAGTTGGCTGGAACAATACATTTACCTATCGTTCCTTTACACTCAATTTCTTTTTTTCCGGTATGTTCGGCATGGACAAGCTGAACTATTCTTATGCCTATGGTATGCTGGGTGGTACCGATGCAAAAGAAGTGCTGTTCGAAGATATCAGGGATCGCTATATACCGGGAGTAAACGAAACATCCGATATCCCTGCCTTTAGCTCTGCGCCGAGTAACTCGTTTTCACAGTCGTCAAGGTTTATTGAAAAGGCTGATTTCGTACGGCTAAGAAATCTCAGTCTTTCGTATGATCTCAGTCGTTCGGCTATCAGGAACATTGCGGGGGTATCCATTTTTGCCAATGCTACCAACCTGCTCACATTTACATCCTATAAAGGGATTGATCCTGAATCCAATTCCAATCAGACAGAAGGATTGAACTGGAGCGGTTTCATTTCCGATACACAGCAGGGAATAGACCACGGCGCTTATCCCAACGCAAAAGTATTTACGCTGGGAGTAAGATTAAGTTTTTAAAATAAATTTTTATAACGACCGCCCCGGCGGCTATAAAACAAAAAGATATGAAACAATATATTTTCCTTCTTTTTTTAACCCCGGTAATATTAAGCGGGTGTAAAAAATTCCTGGAAGAAGATCCCAGGGGGCAGATTGTTGGAGGGAATGCCATTACCGATGTAACCAGCCTGGATGCTGCATTAACAGGCGCGTATAAAGGTGTTACCCGCACTTGGTCCAGGGGTTTTCTCAATTCCAGCACCCAGGCGTTCTCAATGGGCGGCGATGACCTTACCACGCTTGCGGGTGGTAATAAGGCTGCTTTCAGAGAACTTGACCAGTTTGAGGTAACAGCATCTAACAGCCATATTGCCATGATATGGAACGGCTGTTATAAAATGATACAGGGAGCAAACAACGTAATAGGCAACGCGCCACATATAAAAGGAGATCCCGCAAAGATCAGTGAAATAAAAGCGGAAGCACATTTCCTAAGGGCGCTGGGTTACTACTGGCTGGTGAGGGGTTTCGGCGCCGTGCCATTAATCACTGAAATCACGGATGCAGTTACGCCTGAATTGCTTGCCATTCAAAAAACACAACCTGCTGAAATTTACAAGGTAATTGAGCAGGATCTGCTGATTGCGGAAACTACCTTGCCGGATAGTAAGCGCGATCCCGGCCGGCCCAACAAAGGTACAGCAAAGGCGTTACTGGCAGATGTGTACCTAACGGAAGCCGGTTGGCCTATTAAAGATGAGAGCAAATACGCGTTGGCTGCCGCCAAAGCAAAGGAAGTGATTGATAATAAAGCGTTATACAATTTCGGACTCGTAGACCTGAACGTATTGTGGGCCGGCAATGCAACTGCTATCGGAACCAGGGAAGAAGTAATGGCATTCCATACTTCGGAAAATTATGGAGGTTCCACCAATTCGATGGCGGGAGCGCCTACCATACCGGCCGAAGAAGGAGGGTGGGAAGATTACCAGGCAGAAATTAATTTCTTCAACCAGTTTCCTGCAGGAAAAAGAAAAGACATCACCTTTCATACCCTGTTTACCAAAGCTGATGGCACCCAGGTACCCTGGCAGAACAGTATATCCGGCCATCCCTATTATGCTAAATTCCGTATTGAGCACAATGAACGCTGGTATTCATCTATGCCCATACACATTATCAGGTACGCGCATGTGCTGCTGATATATGCGGAAGCGCAGGCACGCTCTGCAGGAACACCTAACGCGGAAGCCTATTCCGCACTGAATGCTGTTCGTGAAAGAGCAGGGTTGGAAGAGCTGACAAGCCTTACCGGCCCCGCGTTTGCAGATTCGGTAGTGAATGAAAGAGCCTGGGAATTCGCGGCAGAAGGAACCACCCGCTGGTTCGACCTGCAAAGACTGGAAAAGGTAGAGGAAGCCAATGCCAACAAGAATGCCGCTGATCTAAAGCCGATAGGCACCATTACTAAAGCTGACTATTGGTTCCCCGTTCCATTAACCGACGCTAATATCAATCCCAATTTATAACCTTTGCAAAACTCAATATGTTATTGCTTTATGCTGATGTATTGAGTTTTGTTTATTCTGATGGTTATTTATAACGAAGCGCTATTGTAACGTAAGTTGTTGCGATACAAAGCATGTTGATCTATATCATGTAAAAAATAAAAGCCATTTTTTTATCCGGCAAAAAAGTTGTTATTGAGCATTGTCAATACTACTATTGCCGGTACTACGTTTCGGTAAAGGAATGCAAATGATTTGCATTTTAAGTCAAGGTGTTATTCAAAAGCCCAGGCTATGCCTGGGTTTTTGATTGATACAGCTACAGCATGATCGTTGAGTAAATGCAGGCTATTTTCGTTTATCCGTTACCGTTCATTTATCAAGGGGTAAATCATCGTACCGGCTGCAATTAAAGAAATCGTGCCCCGTTATATATGCCATACAAATTGATTTTTTTACTTCTCATAGGTTGGTATGCCCGGGTTTACGGTTCCCGGGTTTTTTATTTGAACGGCTGCCGGTTTATTTTGAAAAACTCAGCGTTATCATATTCCTTTCCGGGGCGATCCGTATGGTTTCATCCTTGGCAGATTTTGAAAAGGATCCCTTTTTAGCATTTACCTGGTATTCCATTTTATCAAACCTGCAGTATATGGTATGCGGACTAACTTTGGTAAAAGGCAATTGAGCATTATTGCCTGCAGACAGGTCAAGCAGCCAATCTATACCGGTAGCGCCTTCTACCTTCATGGTAATTTGCTTTTCGTTTACATCCATCAGCAATTTTGCGTTGAATGTTTTCAACGGCCATACAATAGATAATTTACCTGCTGCACCATCCTTTACTACAGGATCACCTCCTTCCAGTACAACTTCTTTTCCATTGATCATAGCCTTAAAGCGCAGCGCCGCGGTTTTTTCGGGTGAGCTCCACCTGTAGCCATCTACAAAAGGCAGCGTAAAGAAGGAGCATTCATTGGAAGACGCCACATGCTCAGTGTAATAGGAAGGAAAGCCTTCATTGAACAAATGAATATCCCTGAAACGAAGGGTATTATTTTCCCACAGCAAATTGAACCGGTAAAAACGGCTGTTGAACCATACCGTTTTTTTATTGCTTCCGTTGATATCGTTATTTACGGTTACAGAAGTTGCAGGGGTAAGCTTATATTTTCGGCGAAACCACTCGCCCGATGCCGCCAGTGTTTCTACTTTCAGTTTGTTTTCGTCTCTCAGTTTCGCGATCAAAGGCATTTGTATTTCAAATCCTTTCTTCATCGCGTTCCAGGTAAATGAATTTTCCTGCCCTGCCTGCACATAAGCGAACTCCATGCTTTCACCTTTAATAAATTCCCTGAAATACCAGTGCACCCAGGCGGAATCGCCGCCGCCATATTTGTATACGGGCTCCAGCGTAACCACACCCTGTCCATTAGAGCCATTCCCCCTGTCATCGTATTGACGCACGGGATCGCTCCCCAGCATCCTGAAAACAGGAACCGGCGTTTGATTGGCTTCCGTTTGTGCAGGCATATAGCTGTTTATTTTGCTGGGATAATATGCCTGGTTCCAATAACCGCCCCACAAAGTATAACCATCCGTACCCAACTGGTCTTTGCAGTTAGCGGAAGCAACAATTTTATATTTCTCGTACATATAGTTCAGCGTATGTGCATCAATAAACCACGAAGCCACTGATTTAGGATAATAGCCGAATATTTTTTTAAAATCATTCATGTATATATCTACAAGCTGCTCCCGCTCGGCAGGAGTATACCCCGTAGAAAATCCCACATCGGCATGCCAGTCCCAGGGATAGCGCCCGCGCCATTTCATCCCGGCTTTTTCTACCAGGGGCTGCGGGATCTCCCACCACCCTCCTATTTCAAAGGAATCTGCCGGCAAATTTTTCAAAAGCTGCTGGTAACGATTATCCATCAAGGCGTCGTATTGCAGCAAAAATGTGCCTGGCAATTTATATTGCTTCATTATCTCTACCTGCTTTATAACAGTCTGGTAAAGCACTTCTTCGGTGATGGCTGCGTCACGTGGTTCAAGCAGGCGGATGAAATTAATAATGTTGACGATCCTGGGTTTTGCATCGTCTGCAGATGTTTGGGCAGCTAAGTGTAAGCTGCAAAATGTTGAAAATGCGAAAACCAGTGAGAGGATCGGTATGTAGCGTAAAGATGAAATACTCATAGCAAACAAATATAACCTGTTTATTACCCCGGGAAAAGGAAAAGAAAACGAGGGCTTTTGAATGCAACAGGCTGTTATTTTATCTTCCCCTATTATTTATAGCATAAAATATTAATGTAATGATTTTCTAAAACCACTTTGTCTATTTATCGGATAATCCCATCGTAATTTTCCCCGGGTTAAACCGAACGTACCGCTTCTTTTCCACACAATGTTCATAACATTCTTTAAGGTGCCATTCTTGTGCATAACTCGTTAACAATAACAGGGCTTGGCAATTTTACCTGTACTATTTTTCATACCGATTCTGTTATTTTTGCCCTCTTCAAAAAAATGTAAGCTGTGCGTTTAAAGAGTTTAGAAATCAAAGGATTCAAAAGTTTTGCCGATAAAACCACCATCAACTTCGATGAAGGGATCACTGGTATTATTGGCCCCAACGGTTGTGGTAAAAGCAACATCATTGACTCTATTCGTTGGGTGATAGGGGAGCACAAGATCAGTAACCTGAGAAGTGAAAACCTGGAAAGTCTTGTTTTTAACGGTTCAAAAACAAGAAGCGCCAGCGGGTTAGCCGAGGTGAGCCTGACGTTTGAGAATACCCGCAATCTTTTACCAACGGAATTTAACACGGTAACCATTACCCGCAAATTTTATAAAAGCGGCGAAAGTGAATACCGCCTGAATGATGTGAACTGCCGTTTAAAAGATATACATAACCTGTTTTTGGATACCGGCGTAAGTACCGACAGCTATGCAATTATTGAGCTGGGCATGGTGGATGATATCATCAAGGACAAAGAAAACAGCCGTCGCCGTATGCTGGAGCAGGCCGCGGGCATCACCATTTACAAAACAAGAAAGAGAGAAGCCAAGCTAAAGCTGGATGCTACCGAACAGGACCTGGCCCGTATAGAGGACCTGTTATTTGAGATCAATAACCAGTTGAAGAGCCTGGAAAGCCAGGCAAAAAAAGCCGAGAAATACTACGAAATAAAAAAAGACTATAAAGAGCTGAGCGTAGAACTCGCAAAGGCCGCATTGGAAGGTTTTAATATTACCTATAAGGAGCTCAACGAGCAGCAACAACAGGAAATTGACCGCAGGTTTGAGCTGGAAGCCGCCATTGCACAGGAAGAAGCCGCTATTGAGCAGGACAAGGTTGGATTCATAGAGCAGGAAAAACAATTGCAGGAAATGCAGCACGCCTTTAACGCGTTGCAGGGAGCGGTAAGAGACAAAGAGAAAGAAAAGAGCCTGGCAGAACAACGCCTGCAATATTTAAAGGAAAGAGAGAAAAGCCTGAGCGATTTTCTGCAGAAATCGGAAGGACAATTGAAAGGACTGGAAGAAAGCATACATTTTACCAGCGAGCAGATTGGCGATGAAGAAAACAAGCTGTTGGAATTTACGGAAAAGCTGGACGCCCTGAAAGAGGGGGTGGAAGACAAGCGCAGGATATTTGATGAAAAGCGGTCGGCTATAGACCTGCTTCGCCGCGATAACCAGGCTTTGCAACGCAGGCAGTTCGATGCTGAAAAGCAGGTAGCCGTAGCCGATACCTCCATTCAGAATATACAACGCGCCCTTCACCAGGGTGAAGAAGAGCAGGCGCAGCGCCGCATGCAAATACAGCAGTTGGAGCGGGAGAAGGAAGACAAGGAGGCGGAGCTGGAAGACAAGCGCACCGACCTGCAGCAATTGCAGGAGCAGCATGAGTTTACCAAGGAGCAGATACTGCAAACGCAGGCAATAGTAGAGAAGCTGCGCAATCAATTGGCGGAAGAGAGCCGGAAGCTGGATGCGAAGAAAAATGAGCACGCGTTGTTAAAGAGTTTGATAGACTCCATGGAAGGATACCCGGAGAGTGTTAAATTCCTTCACAACAATCCGGGCTGGAATCATACAGCGCCCATTTTATCGGATATTATTTATGTAAAGGAGGAATACCGGGCTGCTGTTGAAAATGTACTGGAGCCTTTCCTGAACTATTACGTGGTAAACGACCTGGCAGAAGGCCTGCAGGCCGTACATTTACTGAATGCAAACCAGAAAGGAAAAGCAAATTTCTTTTTGCTGGACAAAGTGAATAATTTCAACGATGCCGCCCATCATCAGCCACAGGATACCATACCTGCCATGAGCGTTATTGAAGTGGATGATAAGTTCCGCAAGCTGGCGGAATATTTACTGAGCAATGTATTTATTGCCGAAAACGAAAACGCGCTTACAAACAGTAACGGAGCCGTAGTGCTTGAAAAACATGGTAAGTATGTAAAGGGAAAATACGCGCTTACAGGCGGCAGTATAGGTTTGTTTGAAGGCAAGAAAATAGGCCGTGCAAAAAACCTGGAAAAGCTACAGGAAGAAATTAATGCGCAGGAACAGGTAGTAAATGAGCTGAAAGCCGCTATACAGGCCAGGCATAACGAGGTGATCGGGTATAACCAGCAATTAAAAGAACAGGCGATCCGCCAAACACAGGACACTATTAACCAGCTTACCAACCAGGTATTTGCCCTGCAAAATAAAATTGAGAACTTTTTGCACCAGGAGGAAACCGGTAGTAAAAGGCTGGAAGATCTTCGTACCCAGTTACAGGATAACCAGGATAGCATTGCTGACGTACGCGATGAGCTGGAAAAGTTAAATACACAGTTGCAGGAATTGATGGATCGTTTGCAGGCTTCGGAACAGGAGTACAGCATTGCGGAACAGGAATACAATTTTGCCAATGCGGCTTATAACGATAGTAACCTGCAGTATACCAAGCTGCAGAGCAAAGTAACCGCATTAAAGCAGGAGCATGATTTCAAAAGCGGGCAACTGGTTGACCTGAAAGTGCAGATAGAGAACAGCAATGCTCAATTACAGGAGGCTTCGGGCAGCATTACTGAAACGGTTGAAACCCTGCAAGCCGTTTCGGATAATTTACTGGAAATGCTGCGTGGTAAAGACGAAGAAGAAAGAAAGCTGAATGAAGCCGACCAGGCCTATTATAACAGGAGGAATGTGCTGCAGGAAAAGGAAAGTGAATTAAGACACAGGCAAAAAGCGAAAGAGCAGTTAGACCACCTGTTGAATGAAATAAAAGACAAGCTCAGCGAGCTGAAGCTGCAACTGGCAGGCATGAAAGAACGCCTTAGTGTAGAATTCAGGGTGGATCTGGATGCCATACTGGATGAGCCACGCACAGGCGATACACCGTTGGAAGAATTGCAGTCCTCTTGCGAAAGAATGAAGAAACGCCTGGAAAATATGGGAGAGGTGAACCCAACAGCGATCGAGGCTTTCCAGGAAATGAAAAAAAGATATGAATTCATCCTGGAACAAAAAAATGACCTTGTAACGGCAAAGGATAGCCTGTTGCAAACCATACAGGAGGTAGAAGCTACCGCCAACCAGAAATTCCTGGAAACCTTTAATACGGTTCGGGAAAATTTCCAGCGGGTATTTAAAGCCCTGTTTACAGAAGAAGATACGGCGGATATACTATTAGAAAACCCCGAAAACCTGGCTGAAACAGGCGTGGATATCGTAGCAAAGCCAAAGGGCAAACGTCCTTCTTCCATTACGCAGTTGAGTGGTGGTGAAAAAACACTAACGGCTACGGCACTGCTGTTTGCTATCTATCTCATTAAACCGGCTCCGTTCTGCATCCTGGATGAGGTAGACGCGCCGCTGGATGACGCAAACGTAGGCAAGTTTACCAATATGATCCGCCAGTTCAGCGAGAACTCGCAGTTCATTATAGTAACGCACAACAAAATGACCATGTCTACCGTAGATATTATTTACGGGGTTACCATGCAGGAGCCTGGTGTAAGCAAGCTGGTGCCGGTAGATTTCAGGGGATTGAATTAGGAATGAATCGTTCCGGACCTTTGAAAGGTCCGGAACGATTTTTCTTAAGCCCTTTACCAGGAACAATATTCCGGGGAAAGTTTGTATACAGTCATAGTTCGATAACAACCGGCTGATTTGCCAGCTCGTATCGGCTGTTGAGTACACTTGCGTTGACAAACCGGGTACCGGATTTAATAACAGTTCCATAGGCTTCGTGAATATGCCCGCAGATGTGAACGCCCGGCTTTACTTCATGTACGCGGTTTAGCAGGTCTTCACAACCTACATTTCGCTTGTCGTAGGTTTCATCTAATATTCTGAAAACCGGGCCATGCGTGATAAGTATGTCCGTATTACCGGGGATCATGTCCCAGTGCTTTTTTATAGCTTCTCCCCTATGCCTGTTAAACGCCCAATCGAAAAACCATGGAGTAACAGGCGATCCCCAGATATTAAGGCTGCCTGTTGTTATTCCACTATCGTTTAAATAAATAATGTCTTTAGGTATTTTTTGCCGTATATAATCTTCAGGCGCTTCTTCCAGGTAAAAATCATGATTTCCTGCAATGAAAATTTTATACCTGAAACTTTGCTGTTCAAACCAATGCAGAAATTCATCCACTTCGTATCCCGCTCCTTTCATGCATATATCCCCGGCATGAATTAACATATCGCCCGGCGGCAGGCGGAGCTGATTGTGTTTTCCGTGAGTATCAGAGATGACTATGATTTTCAAATATTACAAGTTGAAAGGTAAAATTATTGATCCTTTTTGAGTAGTACAAAAACCGGGAGAAAATACGGCAAGCCTGGTAAACTGTTGAATTTGAAAATATTCCAACCTGCCCGCCATTTATCACGTATAAGCATTAGTTTCAGCCAGTCAAAACTCAGCCGATGAAAATAAAAAAAGTACTGATACTCCTGCTTATCCCGCTTTTCAGCGATATGCTGGTAGCCTGCTGCGATTGTGATGATCCGCAGCTATTTAAATATACCAATGCCGGCCTTGAATTGCAGCATCTTGACAACAGGGCACAATCGCCGGTAATTGATGAAGATGGCATTGCCCTGAAAGAAGCATATGGTATTGCTATGACCCTGCGATGTGAACCAACGGCCTTTAAACCGGCTCCATTCTCTTTTTTTCTCAATCAATCGTATGCATTTTCGTGCGGGTGCGATGCTGCTGTACAGCATCATGCGAAAGACAGCGTAGTTGCTATCCGTATTATAACCCTGGAAAATTTTGATGCCTCACATGCTGCAGAAACCGATATAAGCGACTATTTCAGGTTATACACCTGGAATAGCTTTACCACTATTACCGACTATTTACATAAGGACGCCAAAGTTTTTACATACGATGAACCCCAAAATATTGTGATGAATGCCTTATTGATAACGGCTCCGGCTGCTGCAGGGTCTTACCGGTTCCGGGTGGAAATGGATCTGTCGGATGGCCGTTCCCTTATAAAAGAAACCTCAACCATTGAACTGCAGTAAATGAAAAACATTTTGATAGCAATGGTGTGGCTGTTATGTGGCACTGCTTCGGTAGCGCAAAGAAAGCCGCTCCGTAAACAAAGGTTCATCCTTACTCATGGCGTGGGATATGATATTCCCTTCCAAACGATCAGGGTAAATCCCATTACCGATCAGCTATCGGATGTAAATGACAAAGGCATTTCGTTGCTGGCATTTTCCGCAACCTGGTTCATTAAAAAAAACTGGGGACTGGAATTTTTGATGCAGGGCGTAACAAGTAAAGAGAAAGACAGGGATAAGCAGTTTAACCGGTTACTGGAAGAAAAATGGACAGGCGGGTATTTCTACAATCCGCGCCACTATTATTCCGGGGGCGGCTTAAGCCGTTTTATGGGCGTTCTGGGTATCAATTATAAAATTGAAAAAAGCAGGATCACATATATCCCTAAATTTTTTATAGGATCTGTTTCAGTTTATACCCCGCTCAATATCAACCACTACCTCAAAGAAAGAAATACCAATACTGCCCTGATGCTGAATTACCAGGGGGATAAAATATCCCGCGGACAACTGGTAGCAGGGCCGGCTTTTTCAATAACATACCGCTTTAACAGTATCATAGGAGCCGGATTGAATACCTCTTTTTTATGGCACAATGTGAAGATGACGTATAACGAAAAAATAACCAACCTTATAACCAATGAAGTGTCGGATACTTATTATACATATCGCGGCCATATGCAACGCCTGAATATAGGCGCCCATGTTTCCATTGGTTTTGGAAGAAGAGGCGACCTGACAGGAAGCAGGTAACAGGATGCAAGTTGCAGGTTTCGGGTTTGAAGTTTATAGTTATGTGCAAACCATAAATCCAAAATTACCCATTTGTCACTCCACCTTAATCACCCCCTGCATGGTTTGCCAGTGCCCGGGAAAAGTACATACAAAAGGATATTCGCCCCGCTTTTCAGGCGCTTTAAAATCGAGCCTGAAACTTTTGCCGGTTTGAACCAGCGGGGTATAATATAATACTTCGGGCATAGCGGGCACAAAGCTTTTTTCATAACCGTCCTTTTGGGCGGCCATCGCATCCGCAGCTTTACCTACTTTTTCTAACGTACCCGGCTTTACAATTACCATATTATGCGGCATACCATCGGGGTTCTCAAATACCAGGGTAATATTTTCTCCGGGCTTCATAGTGATAGTGGTTTTATTAAAAACCATTTTAGCCGGTACCGTAGCCAGCTCTATCACCGTTCTGCCGGGTACTACCAGGGGTTCTTTTCCAGGTTGCGCCGCTACCGGTGCGGCAACCGCCGCATTAAGGAACCGCGCAACCGCAATAGCTTCCTTCAATTCCCCATAATCCTCTGCCGGCCTGCCGTATTGCTGCCAATTCGCGTCTTCGCGAATAAACCCGGGCGCTTCCATTGGCGCAGGATCGGCTACAGAGCCTAATAAATAAGAAGCAGTAACAGAGTCTCCGGCAAGAAAATGCTTGTCCTTTTTAAACATATTTATCCAAACGGGCCGCAACTGCCGGAATGATTCTTTCAACGCATAGTCTATATAATAATCAACAGGTTTTGAAACCGCTGCCAGCAACGCTTTTACAGACGTTTCCGTATTAAAATGGCTTAAAGCAATGATCGCCTGCAAACGCACATTAGGCGATGCATCTGCCGAGAGTTGGATCAATTGTTTTTCTACATCCGGTACCCGGTCGCGCGAATAAAATAATACCCTGGTTGCGGCCGTGCGAATGTGTTCGTTATTGCTTGTAAGCAGCTCCTGCAGCAGCTTTTTATTGGTTTGATTGAATTGCTGCGATACCCATAAAGCTTCCAGCCTGTTTTGCTCAAAATCTTTATCTCCGGTATCTAAAGAACTCACCCATTTATCCAGCGCGGGCAATACTTTTTCTGCCGGCAACTGGCGCAGTTGGGTATAGGTTGTATACCGGTGCCTGTCTTCATACACTTTTAACTGATCCAGCAATTGTTCTATGGAAAGAGCGGTAAAATCCACGGGCTTCAGCAAGTCCCTGCCTTTGTAACTGATACGCCATATCCTGCCGTGTGTATGATCGCGTAAAGTATCGCGTAAGGCACGTTCGCCATGACTGATAATGGGATTATACCAATCTACTACATACAATGCTCCGTCGGGTCCAAACCGCAAATCTACAGGCCGGAAGTTAGGATCTTTTGATTGCAGGAGAGGCTCGGTTTCATTCCCGGTAATGCCACTGCCATCTTCGCTTACATGGTGCTGTTTAATACCCAGGAAACCAATAAATGTATTGAACAGCACATTTCCCTGTGCTTCGTCGGGAAAATGCCTGCTGGAAATGATTTCTGTGCCGCAGGTTTTTGGTTTTATGCTGCTGCTGAGGAAATCTTTCATATTGGCATGCTTGGCGGGGTAGTCAATAGCTACGGTGAGCGGCGGCGCAAAATAGTTCATGCCGGTAGATACATCGCTGATGATCTCCGTACCGTTCCGGGTAAATACATGCCCCCATGGGTTAGCATAACCGTAAGACACATAAGGCTCAAGCCTGCCCGTAAGCGGCTCGTAGCGGAAAGTGGTGCCGTAATCATTTCTTACAGGACCATAAGGCGTTTCTACCTGGGTATGCAAAAAAGTGCCCATATGCCAGTATAAAGCGCCATCGGGTCCCCAGGTAAATGTATTCAATGTATGATGAATATCTTCTGTTCCAAAACCATGGAGCACCATTTCCTTCTGGTCTGCTTTGCCATCGCCATCCGTATCTTTCATAAACCACAAATTAGGCGGCTGGCTTACATATACGCCTCCGTTACCAAATTCAAAGCTATTAGGCATATACAGGCTATCGGCAAAAATGGTTTGCTTATCGGCTTCCCCATCGCCATCGGTATCTTCCAGGATGAGTATTTTATCGTTGGGGGGCGCACCCGGTAAATACTGCGGATACGAAGCCATATCTGCAACCCATAACCGTCCTTTGGTATCAAACACCATTTTAACAGGATTGGCTAAATCAAAATTTACTTCCGAAGCAAACAGGTTTGCCTGGTAACCCGGTGGCAGGGCTAGCGATGCAGGATCGGGCTTTTGCAGCTTCAACCTGTCCAGCGGAACAAACTGTACGGTATCCTTTATAATGCTGTTAGCCCTCGCAGCATTTTTTTCATTGCTTTGCTGCGCTTCGGCCCACAGCACACTATCCAGCCTGCTTACCATTGTATGGAGCTTAGCCAGCTCGCCGGGATAGGAAATGGGACCTCCGGGAGGCTGTACCCAGGGTTCTTTGCGCCTGCCTACAATATATTCACTGTTTACCGCGCGGTACAGGTAAAAAAACTGTTGATTTTTTTGATCTGCCAGCCTTTTAAGACCAGCGGCGTTGGGCGCAGCGTCCCAGGTGGCTACCGGCAATGCCAAAGCGGAAGCGATCATTTCACTTACCGCCTTATAGCCTTTCTCATTAAGATGTATGCCATTGATCGTAACGGAATCTTTCCCTTCTTCCAGCTTGCGTGTAGCATCCAGCAAATCAATAAAGGGTACACCCAACTGAACGCAAACTTCATTCATAGCCCGGGTATACAGTTCCAGGTTTTTATTATGCGCTGCCGGATCGGGCAAAAAGCCGCCCAGCTTTTCGTGGGCGATGGGAGAAACCAGGATCACTTCAGGATGGCTTATGCCATCGTATTTCTGATCGCGTAAATGCTGCAGGTAGGCGGCAAGCTGTTGCTTAAAAGCATCAACACTGTCTTTTCCTTTAAACGCCTCGTTCAATCCATAGCAGGCAAAAATTATCTGTGCTTTTTGTTTGGTAAGATGTTCATCCAGCGTTCCAAAATTCAATGGCCGCGATTGCCGGTTGATCTCGTCTGCGCTCCAGCCCAGGTTGCGCACTACCAGTTGCTTTTCGGGGAAACTGCTGTATAACAAGGGCTCGAAATAATTATAATACTGCAGCCGCTCGGCAAATGTATTTCCAATGAAAACGATATGGCTGCCCGGAGCCGGGTTTAGGCGGTATACCGGTTTTGCTTTTTGAGAACAGGCTGATAATATTAACAAAGCGATAAACAAATAAAAAAGAGCGTATTTCCTACCCATGCTTACGTTTTTAGATAGAGATAGACTTATGACCGGCGCGTCAAACCACGGACTAATCATAGAGCCTGGCTGAGCTTTCAAAAATCAGATAATTACCGGGATTAACTGTCCTGACCGGTTGCAGGATAATAAAAAAAGGGCGTATAGAAATACACCCCGCTCTTTTTAATCCAATATCCTTAGAAAAACCTTTGTGCTATTATATCCGGGGGCAGTACTATTTGTTACCCTGAAAATATTTTATCGCCGGCTTAGGGGATTTTGCCAGGTTCTGCTGTCTATTATAGTGAGCATTGATAAATACAAATACTTTTTATAAGCAGTTAGTTTTGGTAATACCCCTTGTTTCTACAGGGGGTATTTTGGTTTATTAAATGCCAGTGCCGGGAGCCGGTCATTTATTGGTATCTCAAGCAAGCTCCCTGTTAACCAGGATATCATAAAAAAGCCACTGCTTTTATAGCAATGGCTTTTACAATAAAAAATAACTTTAAAAATCCAGCGTCCAGCCTTTACGGTATTCGCGTTTTACAAACCGGTTCACTTCTTCGAGGTTGGTAACACGCATGTTTTTGTAATCCCACAGCAGCTTCATATTAGCTCCCGGATAATCAAAACCTTTTCCGTTTTCCCTGGGTTTGGGAGTATCTGCTGCCTTAATTGCCAGGTTGGCCATTAAAATAGCTTCTGTAAGCGGTCCCGCTTTCGAAAAAGGCGAGCTTACTTCCATATTTCCATAACCGGCTATACAGCCTTCCACCCATTGAGCATAATGCCCGTCGGCGCTACCGGGTACCCTTTTTATTGTTTGTGGAACTTTTACTTCGCTGTTTCTTGACAGCGGTAGCAACCGGGGATTCGCCGCGTATTCGCTTGCCATCATTTTGCCTTTGGTACCTACAAACAAAATACCGCTGTTACCATCGCCAAATACTTCATCGGCGCCCAGCTCTTCCGGACGCTCAGGCTTAATGCCGCCATCCATCCAGTGCATAATTACTTCGCCTTTGGTTTTATTGGTTTTGGGGAAGGTAAGGGTAGCATGGCTGGAAGGAGGAAAGCTATCGGGGAAATGCCCGCGTTTACCAAAAGCCGTAAATACACTGGTTACCGATGCCTGCACATCAAGCGCGTATTGCAGGTTCAAAACGCGGAAGGGCGCTTCCATCAGGTGACAGCCCAGGTCGCCCAGGGCGCCGGTGCCATAATCCCACCAGCCGCGCCAGCTTCCGGGAATAAGATTGTCAACATAATCTTTATAGGGAGCGGTGCCCAGCCAAAGATCCCAGTCAAGTCCCTGGGGAACTGCCGGCTTATCAGTAGGCCAGGGAATGCCCTGCGGCCATATAGGGCGGTTCGTAAAAATATAAATGCTGTGCACATCGCCTATAATACCGGCGTCAAACCATTCCTGCAACTGGCGTACCCCATCGCCCGATGCACCCTGGTTGCCCATTTGGGTAACCACTTTATATTTTTCGGCTGCTTCGGTAAGCATACGCGCTTCCCATATATCGTGCGTAAGCGGCTTTTGCACATATACATGTTTTTTACGACGCATTGCCGCCATGGCTACTACTGCATGGGTATGATCGGGCGTAGAAACAGAAACCGCATCGAATGATTTGGCTTCTTTATCAAACATTTCACGCCAGTCCTTATAAAATTTGGCTTTGGGAAAGTTTTTGCGCGATTCGCCGGTCATGCGGTCGTCAACATCGCATAAAAAGCCTATTTCGGCTTTGCCGCTTTTATAAAAATTCGATAGATCAGAACGGCCTTTTCCTCCTACTCCTACTCCCGCAACAATAAGTTTGTCGCTGGGGGCAAGATACCCGGTACCTCCCAGTACATGGCGGGGCACGATCATTACACCCGCGGCGCCTATAGCCGCATTCTTAATAAAATTTCTCCGGGATTTGTTTTTCTTTTCTGACATAGATAATAATGTTTTAAGCAATCGAAAATGGGATGGATCCTCTACATTTTCAGCAGAGACTTTCTTTTTGATTACCTACTCACCAGCACCCCTGGTATTTATAAGGGCTGGGGAGCGGGAATTTTGTTCAATTTAACCATTCCCTGTAAAACAACTGCATATCCGCAGGAAAGAATAAATATATATGGCTGCCTGTTCCTTCTGTTACACACAAAAAGAGGGAGCCTCTTACCTTGAGACACCCTCTTTTCCTGGTATTTCATATGATGATACCGTTATTGCTCCAGCTTTATTTCCCCTATATTAATAGCTTCGCTCTCCTTTACTTCCACCACCTGCATTAAAGCATTTTTATAGGGAGCCTTCGCTTCTATCACTACATTGTATGTGCCCGGGTTTACATTTCCTATTTCAAAAGTACCATTACTGATGCTGGTATTAAAAGTATCAGTATCCGAAATGGCCCAGGCCTTAACCCCTCCTTCAGCCGGCACAATTGTTCCTTTAACCGACCCTCCGATCATTACATTAAATGCAAACAAGGCTGCTGCAATAGTACAGGTTGTTGCTAATGCAACCCTTAAGGTTTTCATATAATATAAGTTTAAAAAGAATTGAATAAAAAACCAGGGAAAAAGGAGAAGTATAATATATGCCGCAAGTACTATACCAGAACTTCAGCTTTCAGCATTTTTTATTAATAATATAACCTGGATCAAGCAGGTAACCGGGGACATTTTTACCCATTGAGCAGTTCATTCACCATTAACTTCATTTCATCACGCAGTTATATAGTTTTATCACATTTGTTATAAACAATGCCTGTCATGCAATATCCTTGCATAAATTATTCAATGCATGAAGATCAGGTGGCGGCAGCACGAGATCATTTTCGTAACCTTAAGCGGTATTTTCTTTGCCATCCAGTTTTTCTTTGGCAGGATGGGCGACTCGCACCACCAGCTCCATATGCGGGGCATTGACGATGCAGGCTGGGGGCTTGTGTTTACTTATTTCATCAAACATTATTTTATCCCCCAGCTCGGCCCACTGATCGTTATTTATCTTTTATTCCTAGCCGTTAACCTTTACATTGTACCTGTATTGATTTTACGGAAACGGTTCATTATACTTACCATACTCTTCAGCATTGGCATATGGCTGCTGTTGCTGCTTATTTTCGCGGCAGCCTATTACCAGGAAGATTTTTACTCCATTATGGGCAGCTCCGCCCAATCGCTTCATATCAGGTCTATGCAGTATGGCACATCCCTGTCTCTGGCCACTTTTATATTTTATGGCGTTTATGTTTACCTGCGGGAATTTACTATTAAAGCAATTAGCAAAGAAGGCGGTAATCAACCTTTCCGAATTATGCTGACCAACCACATTACGGGAGTACTGTTCACTTATTTAACGATATTTTTTTTCTTTTATATTTTCCGGTTGACCCGCAGCGATGGACTCGGCATCTTTTATTTTTTCTTTTTACTGCCGTCAATTGTGCTTTGTTTCATTAATATTTACTGGTTGTTTCCGCGGCAGCAGCGCTATAAAACTCCTTTTAAGAAATTCATCTGGTGGCTGCTGGTCGCCCCTGCTTTTCTTGCCATTTTCTTTTGGCTGGCTTTTGTAATCGGAGGCGGGCACGCAGGAGCGGAATTTGCAATGGCCATCTGGTTTACGCTTGTTTTTGCAGTTACTCCCATATCGTGGCTCATCTTTGTGCAACAGCGGCAAAAGCTGCAATCTGTTTTAAACCTGCAAAAAAGCCTGGGTAAAACCTCTGCCGACCTGCAGTTTCTCCGCTCGCAGATCAACCCTCATTTTTTATTCAACGCGCTAAACACTATTTACGGCACTGCTTTGCAGGAGAACGCGGAACGCACTGCAGAAGGTGTGCAAAAGCTGGGAGACATGATGCGGTTTATGCTGGAAGACAACCAGCAGGATCGTATACCCATCAGCAAGGAGATTGAATACTTAACAAATTACATAGCGCTGCAAAAACTACGCACACAGGTATCAAACGATATTGACATTTCTTTTATGGAAAGAACAAGTGGCTGTACACATCAAATAGCGCCCATGCTCTTAATTCCGTTTGTGGAAAATGCTTTTAAGCACGGCATTAGCCTAAAGGAAAAGTCATGGATCAAAATTAACATTTCGTGTGATACTGAAAACCTGCATTTTGATGTTTATAACAGCGTTCACCCCAAAAAAGACGGCGACCCCGAGAGAGACCGGTCCGGCATAGGACTGGAAAATGTAAAACAACGTTTAACATTAATTTATCCTCATCAACATGAATTACATATCCGATCAACCAACAGCGAATTCTTCGTACACCTCACCATCAAACCCTGATGAGCAGGCTTCGGCATGGGACAGGTTTTTATGGTGGATGGCAGCAGCCGACCCGCAACTGATGAAGGATTGCGGTCCCGACAGGTTCCGCTACTCGGTAATTGGCTATACGGTAATGGCTACCTGGATCTTTGCTACCCTGGCATGGGGCTACTTTTTTTCTACACTTTTTGACGATATACTTATTGTTTTGCCCGCCGCCTTATTTTTTGGGTTTGTAATACTCACCATTGACAGGGGGTTGATAGCAGGTTTGAACAACGGGGGCGGCAGGAACAAATGGTTATCGCTTTCGCTAAGGCTGGTACTCGCGCTTACCATCGGCTTCTTTATTTCGCAGCCGGTTGTGCTCATGTTGTTTGAAAAAGACATTAACGCGCATTTACCGGTAGTGAAAGAAAAAAAGATAATTGCTTATACCCGGCAGGTGCGGGATGAAAACCAGGTGGAATTACAAAACGCCCGAACTGAAATTGAACGCCTGCGCAACGAACAAAAAATAAAAGAACAGGAAATACTGGATCTAAAAAACGCTTATATCAGGGAAACCGATGGCACCGGCGGATCGGGAAAGATAGGCGAATACAGTATAGCACGGGTTAAAAAGATGGCCTATCTGAAGGCGGAAGAAGATATTATAGCATGGAAACGAAGCGTGCAGCCGGCGCTCGACTCCGCCCTGGCACGCGAAAAGAGAACGGAAGCCGGTATACAAAACAACATTACGGGATTTGAAAAAGGATTATCAGACGGGTTTTTAACCCGTATTGAAACACTGGATGACCTTATGCTGACCCATCCTCCTGTAAAGTACCGGTATCGCCTGGTGATCCTGCTTATTATGATGATAGAACTGATGCCTTTACTTACCAAACTCATGATGCCTTCGGGCCTGTACGAAGAAAAAGTGCAGCACGCCATACAGGAAAAGAAATTGCTATGGCTTAACGAAAAAACGGCCATGAAAGAGGTGGAAAAGGAGTTTTATGAAAGAGCGGCCGCTACCGACAGGCGTTTGCAGGAAGATATGATGAGCGAAATGGACGCCTGGCGCCGAAAGGAAGCGGAGCACGCTTTTAACCAATGGAAACAGAACCCTGGTAAGATCCGCCAGTTTTGGGAACAGCTAAAAACAAGGCTGTTGTATTTCAGCAGGAATTAGCGGTAAATACCACCTGATCTTCACCCAAAAAATCAAACAAAAGGAAACTATCACCCTGGGTAATAGCAGGCTATTACTCCAACGGGAAGAGTATGTGCTGAACATGCCTATCCCGGAATATTCATCTCATTTGATTAAATGTAATCGCCATGAAACAAATTGCTGTTGTATTATTGTTCCTTGTGTGCCTTAACAGCACATCAGCGCAGCCCGTGGTACTTTCAGGACAGGTAACGAACCTGCAAGGTTCCAGCTTCACCATATACCTTTTATATGGCAGCGCTCATTTCCGTAACCAGCCAGTAACTATTGCCGTGAATCACAGCGGTAGCTTTAAACAATCACTCAGTCTCCCCTACCCTTTATTTGCGCTGGTGAAATTTGGTTCGGCGGAAAGAAGACTACTGCTAAGCCCGGGCAGGGACCTCCGGATCACGTTTGACGCTTCAGATACCATTAACCGGATGAATATAACAGGAGAAGGAGCAGGCGAAAATAACCTGCTGCATACATTAAAGATCGGCGATGCCCCTTTCTTTGCACAGGGCGACTGGAAAGAAAACAAGTATGCCAGGCTTCCGTTAGACTCGCTTGAGCAACAAGTGCTGGATATTGCAGAGGGTAACATAAAGTCCGCAGAACAAAGAATAGCATTTTCCGGCCTGCCGGAAAGACAACAATTCATATTACTACAGGAATTACGTTACGGATACCAATGTTACCTGTATGATTTTTTAAATACTATGCGCTGGAACAATAATCCTGCCTGTGATACATTCCAGGAAAAGGTGCTTGATTTTGCACCGCTGCCGGGAAGCGCTACGTTGATCAGTTCACTATTTGCCAATATGATGCTGGATAATTATTCACGTATCCGGATCAATGCGCTTGGTAAAAACTTCAGGAATGACTCAGCAGGCACTATAAGGAAAATAGAACAGGCGCTTGGCATGCCATTCGATAAGCTGAATGAACAGGCAGAAGCATACGGGGAAAAATACATCATACCCTGGTTGTACGCTAAACACAACCTACCCCCGGGCATACACGACAAAATATTATTCAACAAAATAATGGAAGCTTCCGATGATCGCGCGCCGGATGTAGCCGGTAAGTTGCTGGACACGCTGCAACATTATTATTCTCACAGTCAATACCTGTTAGCTGCAACGCAGGAGGTAGTAAAACTTCAAACGCAGCTAAGGCAACATTCAAAGAACCCGGCTATTGTGCTGCATGCTGCCACAAAAGTAAAATCGCTGAAAGAGCTGGTAGCGCCCTATGCAGGAAAGGTGGTATACCTGGATATGTGGGGCACCTGGTGCGGCCCCTGTAAAATGGAAATGGAATACGCCCCGGAACTAAAGAAGAAATACACCGGTAAAAATATTGTTTTTGTTTATCTATCTACAGACAAGGATACAGATGAAGAATCATGGAAGAAATATGTTTACCTGGCACAACTGGAGGGAGAACACTACCGGCTGAATTTTGAGCAGATACAAAATTTGTGGAAAGAAATTGAGCAGGCGGGAGGAGCAACCAACCGGTATCCCACTTATGTATTATTTGATACCCGCGGGAACATGATACGGCCGAATGCAGAACGGCCCAGTAGCAGGGAAAAGCTGCACAGGCAACTGGATGAAGCATTGTAGGAGTTCCAGCCATCAGAAGGCTGGAAACCTTCAAAAGCACGTTCATTGAAAGAATAGTTTATCTTGCCATCCTGTTAATATGAAATTTTAAATAAAGATGCTTCGCGCCATTGCCATAGACGATGAGCCTATTGCGCTGGAAGTAGTAAAATCGCTTTCGGCAAAGGTTCCGTTCATTGATCTGATCGCCACTTTTACCAATGCGTTTGAAGCCCTGTCGTTCCTGAAGAACGAAAAACCGGACCTGATTTTCCTGGATATAAAAATGCCGGATATTACAGGCATTGACTGGCTTAAATCGGTAACGCATCCGCCAATGGTAATATTCACCACCGCCTACAGTGAGCATGCGGTAGAAAGCTTTGAGCTGGATGCGGTGGATTATCTTTTAAAGCCATTTTCGCTGGCGCGTTTTTTAAAAGCGGCTAACAAGGCTCATGAATTGCACCGGCTTAAAAACCAGCCGCATGATAATAATATCATTCCACAATCTATTTTTATCAAAAGCGGGTATGAGCAGGTAAAGATTGATCTCGGAGATATTACCTACGTACAAAGCGCGGGCAATTATCTTCACTTCGTACTTCACCATCAAAAGATACTGTCACGGTTAACCATGAGCGAAGCGGAAGAAATACTTCCCGCAATAAAATTTACCCGTATACACAGGTCGTATATTGTTGCGAATGATAAGGTAACAAAAATTGACAAAAACTTTGTGTGGATCAATAATATCAATCTGCCTATAGGCGCAGGATACAGCTCGGGAACAGAACAGATCATTAAGATCTGAAAAATTTAAACCTCTCTACCTACTCCTTATACCTTACACCCCATACCTTTACAAGTATGCCTAATCCATACTTCCGCTTTAAGCAGTTCACGATCTACCACGATCGCTGTGCCATGAAGGTAAGCACCGATTCGTGCATATTCGGGGCCTGGTTCGCGGCTAAAGCACTGCCATCCACCAACATACTGGATATTGGCGCCGGATCAGGACTACTCACGCTCATGCTGGCTCAAAAGATGCCCGCAACATTTCACGCCATAGAAAAAGATGCAGGCTCTTTTGAACAACTGGAACAAAATATCCATAACAGCCCCTGGAACAACAGGATCACTACTTTTCATTCCGATGCTGTTAGGTTTGAGTTTCCCGGCAAATATGATTTTATCATTTCCAATCCTCCTTTTTACGAAAACGAATTAAGATCGCCCGATAACAGGAAAAATATGGCAATGCACGACAGCTCACTCACCCTTGATATGCTCATACAGATCATTGATCGCAATCTCACCCAGGATGGAAGCTTTGGCATTTTACTGCCTTATTACAGGAAAGATCATTTTATGCAACTGGCGGGAGAAAAAAAATTTTATACCCTTGAAGAATGCCACGTCAGGCAAACGCCTCAACATCCTTATTTCCGGAGTATCCTGCATTTTTCAAAAAGCCGGCAACCCGTAAATCCGGTTAGAACCCTAACGATCAGGAACAGCTCCAACACCTATACGCCTGAATTCATTTCTCTTTTAAAAGACTATTACCTGGCATTGTGACAGAGCGGAAATTTGAGATTTGATATTTGAGATTTAATGGCTGCTGTAAATTCCATGTTTCAGGTTAGATGGAGAATTTTAAATTTAATGAAGGATGTAAGACATGAGCACCCTCATCTCAAATCTCAAATTTCAAATATTTAATACCTGCCAACTCAATCACCTTCCGCGTATTCCTTCATGTAATCATACAGGGGCATAAGCTTGCCTGCTTTTACCATAGTAGCTCTTTCTATGATCGGGGAGCCATTTGCAAGCAGGTCTTCCAATATGTACTTGATCAGTTGCTCGCCAAAATAGCGCGATGCATCGCGCGGTAATTCATTAGGAAGATTGCCTACAGCCATTACATCTATCGAACCTTCAACATAGGGAGCCGTTTTTTCAAATGTTTTCCTGTTTACTCCGTATACAGGATCTTCCATCGTTTGATCTCCCAGGTTAACGGGTACTGAACCGTTTTTATCATCCGTAATGTCGGCAATGGTTTGTATAATAAAAGTATCGGAAGAAATATGTTCATTTTCAAACAGCCGGGGTACCGACTGATCCCAGTAAATCCCGTTCAGCAGTATATCTGTTTGCTCAGCATAAGGCAGAAAGGTGCATTCATACTGGTTAGCATTTGCATGAAAATCTATGCGGCTATACTTTCCCGTTAGTTTATGCCTGTAAAGATCGGCGCCCTTTAATTGGGTATATACCGGGTAAGCGAACCGGCGATGCTGGTATTCATCGGGCTCTACTTCGTGTATGCCAATCAGGTTCATAATCTCCAGTATGCCATGCGCCACACGACCGGAACCTGTAACGGCTATTTTTACATTAGGAAGGCGCAAGCCGAAATACGTATGTATCAGTTCCCGGAAGCTTCGTTGTTTATATACCCGTTCAAGCTGGTACAAGCCCGTACGGTTTCCATAGGCCATCAACCCATTGTGAGCGCCAACCACACCGGCAAAAAAACCGAAGCCGATAATGCGTTGCCCGTCGTCATGCTCAAGGCATTCGTAATCAATAAGCGTGATCTTGTTCCTGATGATAGCTCGGAACATTTCCCGGTTGTGCTGCTGTTTTTTTTGGGTATGCGAAAAAAACAAATAAGTTTTACCGGGTATCAGCATATCAACAGGCACTTCTTTTATGCCCAGCAAAATGTCGCAGCCGGATACATCGTCCTTTACCTCGATTCCTGCCGAAAGGTATTCCTTATCAGTAAAACAACGATGAGGCGAAGACTGCGCAATAACGCGTATGCCCTGGTTTTGCTTCTGCAGCCATTTACACTGCGCGGGGGTTAAGGCAACCCTGTTATCGGCAGGTATTTTCCCTTCCCTGATAAGTCCTATGCTGATCATGAAGTAAAAGTAAAAGGTATTTATTATACAAAGGAAGAAGAATACCGGCTATTATTCCGCCCCGGCCGCTGCAGTATCAATATTGCCCCGGATAGTACCCCGCAAACGTTTCCAAAAGCTTTGTCTTTCCCTGATAGAAATAAAATCTTCCTTATACGCTTTATTGTATTCAATTACCGGGTCTGTCATAACAGGTTCTATCATCTTCATCGTATCAATCACCATTGGTATCAGGGCTATATCGGGACTTACCTTTTTGCGTATATACCTGCGCAACATTTTGGTTTGAAAAGGATCGGAAGCCAGGGCTACTTTTTTAAATCCCAGCTTCTGTGCTTTTTTGTACCCGTAATAAATATTTTCGGTGCTGTGTTCAGCTAATAACTCGGTATAAATATTCTCTGCCGGAATGCCCATTTGCCCTGCATACAATGCCATTACTTTCGCCTCGTAATACGGTGTGTATACCGCAGCGCCGGAATACATAACGTTCCGGGCTATACCTTTATCAAACAGATATTTTGACCAATAGATACGCCCTTTCATGGTCCTGTCCCACTGCCCGTTCTCAAATTGAATGCCGGGCACTATAATAATATCATAAGGTGCATTTTCTTCCGCTTTATGCAAAAGCTTTTTACCCGCCTTACCGGAAAACGAGCAGGATTGCAATAACCAGGTAACAAATAAAAGACATAAGGAAAAGGCTTTGTGATGCAGCATGGTTCATCAAAAGTAAGGCAAGCGGTATAAATTGTTGTAAGATGTATGTTTGAGCTTAATCTTTATCCTTGTTTTTCTTACCTCCGAAAAGCCGCTTAAAAAAGCCTTTCTTTTTTTCGCCGGAAGAATCCGCATTCATCTTTTCTTCTTTTTTACCGCGTGCTTCTTTCAGTACCTTTTCTTCTTCGTCAGAAAGCCTGGACTCCGTGGTTACTTTCTCTCTTCCATCACTCACCGGCACATCTATATACTGGTTGCTTTCACCCGAATTATTATCGCCTTCCTCAATAATAGGCGTATCGGGCAGCGTATCCTCCCAGTTCTGCATTTGTTCCTTATAGCCGGCAGGCTGTACAAAACGTGCATGCGGATCTATACCCAGGGTTTTGTCTTTATACACCTCCTGGAAAAAATACGCCCATATAGGCATTGCCATTTGCGCACCCTGCCCCACCGAGTTATTGGCTATTCGCAAAATCGGGTCATCCGCGCCTACCCATGCTCCCCCCAGCAGTTGGGGAGAAAATCCCATGAACCAGCCATCGGCGTTATTGTTGGTAGTACCTGTTTTACCCGCTACTTCGGCAGTAATGCCGTAAGTACCTCTTAATGAACGCCCGGTTCCGATATCCACTACCCCCTGCATCATGCGCGTCATAATATATGCATCCACTTCGTTTATCACTTCTTTGTGAGTGGTATGAAACGATTCCAGCACATTTCCGTTCCTGTCCTCTATGCGGGTAATGTAATAAGGTTTTGTATTCATCCCTCCGCCGGGATACATACTGTATACACTCATCATTTCCACAAGTGAAAGATCAGCCGATCCCAGCGCTATGGAAGGATAGGGAGGAATTTTACTTTCGATACCTGCCTGGTGGGCAAATTCTACCGTTCTGTTCACTCCTATTTCATTCATTAACCTTGCCGCTGCCGGGTTAATAGAAGCTGCCAGACAGTAACTCATGGGCCTTGTACCAGTATATTTTTTATCGCTGATCATTTTACCGCCCAGGTCTACCGGGTCCATAGATATCTGCGTTTCCGGCGTATAGCCGTTCATGATAGCCAATGTATATAAAATTGGCTTGAAGGTTGACCCTACCTGGCGCTTGGTATTGATATTGGCGTGATCGTATTTATAAGTCTTAAAGTCTATGCCGCCCACCCATGCTCTTACTTCGCCTGTAAGCGGATCGGTTACCATAAACGAAGCCTGCAGCATCTGCTTGTTGTATTTGATAGAATCAAGCGGAGCCATGACCGTATCTTTTTCACGCTTGTCGTTCCAGGCAAAAACTTTCATCGCAGCCGGCTCTTCAAATGATTTTCTTATTTCCGCTTCACTTACACCCTCATCTTTCAGGCTGCGCCAGCGATCGCTTGTTTTCATAGCACGTTCCAAAACCGCTTTCCCGTCCTTGGTCTTCCACACACTGCCGGTTTTAATGTTTTGCTGGGCGTTAAACACCTTTTGCAGATTGGGCATGTGCCTGGCTACGGCCATCTCCGCGTATAACTGCATACGCGGGTCTATAGTGGTGTAAATTTTCAACCCGTCTTTTACCAGGTTGTAGTTTTCATTCGTTTTAGGATTTTTATGCTCTTTGCACCATTTGCGCAGATCGTTCTTCAGCACATCAATAAAATAAGGAGCCAGGTTGGTATTCTGGTCAACTTTCTTATACTTAAGCTCAATAGGTGTTATTTTTATTTTAGCCGCATCGGCGGCAGAAATGTAATTGTTGCGTACCATCTGCTCTATTACCGTATTTCTTCTGTCGCGGGACTGCCGTGGGTATACCCTGGGATTATAGGTACCTGTTGCTTTCAGCATACCTACCAGCACCGCCGCTTCAGCTATATTCAGCCGGCTGGCTTCTTTCTGAAAAAAAGTACGCGATGCGTTGCCTATTCCATATACATGGTCGCTGTATTCAACCGTATTGAGATACAAGCCCAGGATCTCCTGTTTGGTGAAATTTCTTTCGAGCTTGATGGCAACGATCATTTCTTTCACCTTTTCAATAATACGTTCAATTTTATTTTTACTTCCCTGCCCCAGCATATTTTTGGCCAACTGCTGGGTAATGGTACTGGCTCCGCCTTCCCGCCCAAAAAAGAAAACAGCGCGGGCCATGCTACGACCATCAATACCCGAATGCTTGTAAAACCGTTCGTCTTCTGTTGCCACCAGCGCGTTTAACACATTGGGAGAAATTTCGCTGTAAGGCACATTGGTTCTGTCTGTAACATAGTATTTACCCATCAACCGTCCATCTGAAGCATACACCTCGGACGCCGACATAATAGACGGATTTTCAAGCTCCGCCAGCGACGGCAGCGCGCCAAACACACCCCAGCTTACCAGCAACACAAAAAGTATGGTTGCTCCCAGTCCAATAAAAAAAGTTCTCCAGAGATATTTTTTGGCCTTGCTCATATAGATGATAGCTATTTTTATTTCTTAATAATATACCGGACCATCGCATAAAACATACCAATTACAAATACTTCACATACAGGCTGCTTAAAATACAGTTTTAATGTTGTATTGCATGTTAAAATTGCACCGGGTAATTGGTTTCTACGAAATTCTTGTACTGCTCCAGGTCTTTTTTGTCTTTTAACACCTGTAGGTTAGGCTCAGAAATAATAGTAAAAGAATATTTATTTGCCGCCAGCCAGGGCACCACCTGGCTTCCGGCCACTTTTTTAGCCTTTTCAACATACTCTATAGCAGAAGACATATCGGCAAAGCCGGAAAGCAGCAATAATTTGTTATCCTCGTCCAGGGGCTGTATCGCTATCTCTATCGGTTGACCATAATAGGTTTCCCGATTGTACCGGCTAAAGGCATTTTTAGCTTCATTGATATATACCACATCCACACGGTTCAAAACAATAACCACATAATGTGCATCCGAGGCATTGTAACTATACCCTCCCTGCGGTTTCGCAACAGGCTTGATGAATTTTGAGGAATCTACCGCAGGACGGGTTAACGGCGGCTGTTTAGCTGTTGATACATCCGTAGCCCTGGGCTTATTGCCTGTTATAACATTTTCCTTTACGCCCTCCCTCGGTTTTTCTTCTACTGCAACCGGTGGCTCTTCTCCTGTTCCGGGAGCATTGTCTTCCGTTACCGCAGTGCTGTCATCCACCGCCCTCTCCACTTCCAGCGTGGCCAGGTATTCTTCTATTTCGGCCCGCTTTTTAAGCACACGGATAATATTTTCTGCTTTTTTTGATATGGGCGCTTCCCTGTTGACACCAGCCAGGTTCTGCAATGCTTCAATAGCCTTGTCATCTTCCCGCTGTTGAATGTAATAGATCGCCTCTATATACAACAATTGCTGCGACCAGTATTTCTGCCCGTATATGCTATCGGCATGCTGCTTCTGCAGCAAAGCTTCCTCAAAATGACCTTCTATAAAAAGATCATAAATTTTTTCGTAGTTGCGGGTGGCTTCCTGCTCCAGCTTGTTTTTACGGGTTTCAACGCCTTTGGGGTCATCAATATATTCAAGATACTTGCTTTGCTTAAAATTGGCAGCCAGCAGGTCCCTGTATTGCTTTGCCTTAACCGGCAAGCCCAGCCGGGTGTAACAATAATTCAGGTCCAGTAAAGCTTCCTCCTGGTAGGGGCTTTCAGGAAAACGATCCAGCAGTTCCTCATACTTTTTAACAGCCTCCGCGTAATCTTCGAACTTATCCTTGAAGGCTTTACCAAGCTCAAATAAAGCGGTTTGTATAGTATCGTTTGAATTGCTGATGGCTTCTTCCGTTAGCGGAAGTGTATTCAGCAAACCTTCATAGCTGATATCCTGCGGGTTGGTTTTGCTGTTTACCGCGGCTTCCCCTTCATCGCCCGACGGAGCCTGCGCGGATGGCGCTTTTATAAGGGCGGTTACAGCAGACATACGGCGCCAGTTATCTACATTCGGACGGGTTCCCCATGTATTACGAAACGCAGTAAACCCTTTTCCTTTCGCCGAATTGTTATAAAAATACCAATCGCCTTTTTCGTTATTTGCCGCAAAAAGGTCGGGAGCCGCCTTATTGGCAAAAGGATTATTGCTGTTCATTCCGGCATTTTGCGCATCCTGCTCTTTCAGCCCTCTTTCCTTAGCCAGCTTTTTTGCAACCGCCTTCAGCAGCTTTTCCCTTTCAGCTTCGGGCATGGCAGCTATCCGTTGCAGGCTGTCTTCCACGCGAATGATCTCCAGCCTTTCCACCACTCCTGCCAATACGGTTTTCCGTTCTTTTATAAGCTCCGGATCTTTAACCACCGGGCTGTTGGCATCCAAACTGTCATAAGCGCTGAATGCAAGCTGGTATTGCTTTTTATCAAAAGCCATGTCACCTAGGTACAGGTACGACCTATTCCGCTGATCCAGGTTCTCGGGATTGTATTTTACAGCCCTGAGCAAAAGATTTTTCGCGTTTTCAAAATTATCCCGCTGCATTTCCATTTGTGCAGCCATGTAATAAATAATGCTCCGGTAATTATAATACTTGTCGCGTTTGGCCATTTTCAGCAACTGCTGAATATTCTCTTCAATGATCTTTTCATCGTTTTCGCCCTGGGCCAGCTTTATGATATTTAACCGTGCGTACACATCCAGTATAGGGTCAACCGTGTGTTTAATGGAAAGCTGGTAATAATTTTCCGCTGCCGTTTTATTTTTTGCAAGCGTATATAGCTGGGCAACCAGGTATTCCCACCGGGCCTGCTCCCCTTTATCTGCGGCATTGTCCAAAGCCAGTACCAAATGATGCGCGGCGCTATCCCATACCTGGCTCTTGTAAAAAAGATATGCCTGCATTTCTTCCAGCGATGCTTTCAACCGTTGCGGGAATAATTCGTCGCGGCGAAGAGTTTGGATCAATGCGGAAGCCTGCCCGTAAGCGCTGTCTTCAATAAAGGTGCGCAACTGCCATACCAGCGCGTCGTTACGGCGGGGCGGCTCGCTGAACGCTTTCTGCACTACATTGTTTTTTTCTTTGGTAGAAACCGAGTAAACATTTCCTTCATCATTGAGGTTACTGCCCACAAACTTTTTAAAGCCCAGCTCTTCCTTTGTTTTGGGTTGAAAATAATAGTTGAGGTATTGAAACGTTATGCCGGCGGAATCGAACTGCTTTTTTAAAAAATATGCCTTGCCCATTAGCAGGTACATGTCATCAATCCATTCATTGCGCAGATCGTGCAACAAAATACCGGCATTACATTTTTGCAGTACCGAGTCAAGCTCTGTTTTTTGCGAGGAAGTAGCGTCGAGCGTATAATTATAAAAAGGCAGCAATTCGGTATAATCTTCTTTAAACCCCAGCTTGGCGCCTGTAATTACGTTCTCTATTTTAATATTGGCATTAAAGAAATAATTATAATGTGTGCTCATACTTTGCAGCAGCCTGCGTGGAACCGTATAGCGGGTAGTAAAGGTTTTATCCGACCCCAGCACACGGTTTTCATATTTTTCAGGCTTTTCCACATCCAGCGTAGCGTCTTTTTGCGCCGCTACCGGTGAAAAAAACACGCAACAAAATAAAATCGTGCATATAGTCGTTAAAGTAAACTTACTAGCAGGCATGAAGAGGTTGGTTCGTTCGTATAAATAACTAATTTTCAGCGAAATTATTTTTAATTGTTCATTTTTTCCAGCTTTAGTTCTTTTAACCAGTGCAAAGTGGTTATTTTTAACACAAATAACTGATAATGGCAAAGATATTTGACGCTGACAGTACATTGCAGAGGTTGCGTAACAGGTACAGGCTGGTAATAATGAATGATGATACTTACGAAGAGGTTGTAACGTTCCGGTTATCGAGATTGAGTGTTTATATTACTTTATGCACAATTTTTGTGGTATTGGTTGGGTTAACCGTGGCTTTGCTGGTTTTTACGCCGTTAAGATATTATGTTCCGGGATATGGAAGCGCATCGGACCGCAGGGAAATGATCACCCTCAAAATGCAGGTTGATTCACTGGACCAGCAAATGAAGTACAGGGATAAATACCTGGAAAACATTCAGAATGTGCTAAAGGGAAACACCACAGTTACCATGGATACTACCCTGTTAAATATACCCAAGGAAGAGAAAAGTACCGATTAATCATTTCTTAAAAACCAATAACTATGTTCTCAACAAAATCCAAATCTGAACTGGAAATTCCAGCTTCTTCCGCAGGCACCAGCCTTATAGGCGCAGGCACAGTAATTAAAGGCGATATAGTGAGCAGCGGCGACATCCGTATAGATGGCATATTAAAAGGGAATATCTCCGGTTCAGCTAAAGTACTGATAGGCTCCGAGGGAGTTGTAGAAGGCGATATTGAGGGACAACAGGCAGATATACTGGGAAAAGTAACCGGCAAAATCGTAATTAAAGACCTGTTGAACCTGCGTGGCAAATCGGTTATAAAAGGAAACATCAGCGCGGGAAAACTACAGGTAGAACCTACGGTTACCTTTAGTGGCAAATGCCATGTGGGTGAAGGGAGCGTAGCCAGCGTTGTAGAAATGAATACTACCGACGAAGAAGAGCACGCTATAGCTAAATAATTTTTTCAACGTAACACCATATTGCAACTTTTACTTCCCTGCACAGCTTACACGACCTGTGCAGGGATTTATTATTGCCTTTACCCTACCGCACTCCGCAGCAAACCAATAAAACCTTTATTTTTATTGCCGTATCAACAGGTGGTACCTGTTGAATACCTCCTTGTTTGGCCTGATCTGTAAAGTAAAGTATGTATGCTGAAAAAGCCCCGTATTAACCGGAGCATTATTGTTTTAACCATATTATCGCTGGCAGCAGCCGGCATCCATTTGTATGCCGCAAACGCTCAAAATGTAGAAACCTGGTATGCAGGTAAGCTGTATCCCGGTATTGCCTCTTTTTTCAGAACTGCCCTGGGTACTGTTCCTTTTAGTGTGGGAGACCTGTTATATGCAACCGCTTTTCTGTTCCTGGTATGGAAAATTATGCGCCTGATCTTTTTATGGCGAAAGAAAAGAATATCCCGAACAGGCATCACAAGCAGGATACCCGCCCTGCTTATAGTACTGCTTTCTGTATATATTCTTTTTAATATTTTATGGGGACTTAACTACAACCGTCCCGGCATTCACGAGCAAATGGGGTTTGAGCGTAACAGGTATTCAAAAGAAGAACTGATTGAAATCAACCGGCTCCTGTTGCAGGAGGTAAATACCTGCAAAAGCGCCATCAGCCGGCATCCTGCCCCCTACCCTTCTTCCAAAGAATTATTTTCAAAAACAGCGGATGTATATAACCGGGTGGCACAGCAATACCCGTTATTCATATACAAAAATGTATCCGTTAAACCTACGCTCTTTGGCTGGCTGGGCAACTACCTGGGCTTTTCAGGCTACTATAATCCCTTAACCGGCGAAGCGCAGGTTAATACACAGATCCCGGTCTTTACACAGCCTTATGTGGCATGTCATGAAATAGCGCACCAACTTGGATACGCTAAAGAAAATGAAGCCAATTTCGTGGGGTATATCGTTGCTACGGCTTCAGGAGATCCGCAGTTCATGTATTCAGCCTATTTTGATCTTTTTTTATATGCCAACAGGAGCTTATACCACACCGATTCTGTTACAGCTATAATGTTGATGCAACAGCTTGCCCCGGCGGTTAAAGAAGACCTTACCACCCTGCGCCAGTATTATAAAAAATACGAAAACCCGGTAGAGCCTGTTATACGCTGGGCGTATGGCAAATATCTTGAGGCCAACAGCCAGCCTATGGGCATGCTGAGTTACAGTGAAGTAGTTGCTGACCTGATAGGTTATTATAAAAAATACGGAAAGGTTGGGGGAGGATAGCGACGAGCGGTCAGCGATCAGCTTTTAGCGACCAGTGGTAAACGATACATAGTACCCATAGGTTTTAAACTGTATGTTTTGAATTAAATAGAATCATCCCGTGCGAAATCTTTCATACGATTGCCAGTACCTGTTCTTGTAAATTACAGAACGTTTTATGTTGTAAATTACACATTTAAGCACAAAACAGATACAGCATCTGAATTTGAAAACAAGTCTCACCATATTACTGCTGCATGCGTACTTTTCATGGAGTTGGGCACAGGCACAGCCAAACAAAATTCCGGAAACCTCTTTCAGTCATATTTATTTTACCATTGACCCGGCAGGCTATTCAGCGTTTTCTAAAAATAAGTTTTTTACAGATACCCTGTTCTATTATTCAGCAGGAAGCATGAAAACCGACCAGGGAAGCTGGAATGGCCAATACCTGGAAGGCGCTGTTGATTACTGGGAGGTATTTCAGCCGGATACTATATCTAAAATGTCCATTGGAGATATCGGGTTAGGGTTCATGTTGCATCAGCCTTATGCCGTACATGCTTTTCGTAACCATTGGCAGCAACAAACAAGCGACCGCATACAAACAGAAGCTTTTACCGAAAACTCGGGTAAGGATACCATTATTGTTGAAATAATGAATTACAGGGATTCCATGCTGACCGGCGGGCCATCGAGCTTTTTTGCATTATACTACCACCCTTCTGTTTTAGAGAAAGCAAATTTCAGAACAGAAGATATTCAATCCGGCATTAACCAGGAAGCGATCCATCAAAAGATACACGGGTCTGTAAATAATAAGCCGCTATATAAAAAAACGGAAAAAATTTTTCTACGACTCACCCCACATGAATATGAAAGACACCGCGTTGCCTTAAAAGCATTCGGTTACCAGGAAAAAAGCAAACAACACTTTAAAAAGGATATTGAGATTGCTATTGAACTGGATACAAAACCCGCACACCGTTTACAAAAAATAGAGTTCAGCTTAACAGGAAAAACGGAGAATAGACGTATAGCTATATCTCCCGGTCTTTTCCTTTCCGTATCCGGCGAAAAAGGAGAATTGGTTTGGGAATAGCTTTATCCCAACAGGATTTTACCGCTGCTCATTTATCCATGAAATAAGCCGCTGTGCAACTTCGTGCCTTCCTGTCTCTGTGGTTCAGCGGGCCAAATGCTTATCAAATCCGGCGGCAATCAATTTTTCATATGCCTGCCACACGCTCGCGGGTATATCCATCGGGATCTGGAATCCTTTTGCGGGATAGATCCTTATCCGCTGCAGATCACCCACCATTATATTAATTACTTTTTCTAACGTAATATCTTTAGTAGGATACGCTTCAAATGAATATTGGGGAGAAGTAACCAGCAGTTCCTTATCGGGCCAATGCTTTTTAAATGTGGCAAAGCTCCTTCTTTCCATATATGGCTTTTGTACTACTATAAAAGTCTGCGGATCTAACCCGCTTTCTTTTAAAAGCCTTTGGGAAAAGGTAATATTTTCGCCTGTGTTGGTTGATTGATTCTCTATAAGTATATCTTTTTCAGGAACGCCTTTTTGTATGGCTATGGCTGCAAACTGGTCAGCCTCAGGCACGGTCCAGATATCGCTGGTTAAATTGCCCAGCCCGCCCGAAAAAACAATCAGCGGGGCAAAACCCTGCAGGTATAAATCCGCCGCCCGGGCGGCTACCCTTACATCGTGACTGCCCAGAGCAAGAATGCAATCAGATCTTTTTAGCTCGTGGTTCATATGATGATAATCCCACAGCTCTTTTGCCAGCATTATTATTTCAGAAGATAACATACATCCTGTTCATTTAAAGATAAGTAGCGATTCGTCAAAAATACAAGTCATTTTAATTGGTTCACCTACAAAGGGCGTATTTCAAATTTTCTCTCCGGGTGGGCGGGTGTCTCTACCAACCTGCGAAAATTTGAAATGCACCCATTTATCCTGTATATTGGTATGGAAAATATCAAACACAGAAATCATGCTTAAATGTAATGTGGTATTGCCGATGCTCTTCTTTTGTGCCACACTGTTCGCTCAAAAAAAGAAAGCAACTGATCCCGCGGCCGGCCTTAAAGAAGAAGCTATACGCGACATACAAAGCAAAGCTGATTTATACAGGAAGAATGCGATGGATTTATGGGATTTTGCTGAAGTTGGATACAAGGAGGTAAAAAGTTCCGTGTTGCAAAAGCGAAAGAGGAATTTAAAAATGCCAAAGGAGATTACAGATACGAAGCGCTGCTGGGCGACAGACCGCCTGCATTGAATTACAGGGATTGAAGGTTTTGAAACCATCACGATATAAAACTCAACCATGAAAATAGTAGTTATAGGCGGTACCGGTCATATAGGCACTTACCTGGTTCCGCGCCTTGTAAAAGCCGGGCATGAAGTTATTTGTGTAAGCCGTGGGCAACGCAATCCCTATAGCACCGACCCGGCATGGAAGGCTGTTGAGCAAATCACTATTGACCGGGATGCATCTGAGGAGCACGACCTTTTTGGTGCACAGATCAAAGCATTGAAAGGAGACGTGGTGATAGACCTGATCTGTTTTACACCGCAAAGCGCCGCGCAGCTTGCAAAAGCATTGATAGATCAGGTACAGCATTTCATCCATTGCGGAACAATGTGGGTGCATGGGTACAGCGAACAGGTTCCTACGGTTGAAACACAGGAGCGAAAGCCATTTGGAGAATACGGTATCAATAAGGCAAAGATCGAAGCTTACCTCCTGTCGCTTAACCGGCAAAACGCTTTTCCTGTTACCATATTACATCCGGGCCATATTACCGGCCCGGGATGGCTGCCCATCAACCCGGCAGGCAACCTCAACCCTGAAGTGTTTATCAGGCTGGCGAAGGGAGAGGCAATTACGTTGCCGAATATAGGGATGGAAACGCTTCATCACGTGCATGCCGATGATGTAGCACAGTCTTTTGAAAAAGCCATTGAACACCGCAAAAAGGCCGTGGGTGAAAGCTTTCATATAGTATCGGAGCAGGCGCTTACATTAAAAGGATATGCAACGGCTGTAGCCAAATGGTTTGGAAAAGATGCCAACCTGCATTTTCTGCCCTGGGAGGAATGGAAGAAAACAGTGAGCGAAAGAGAGGCAGGGTTAACATGGGATCATATTGCCCACAGCCCCGTTGGTAGCATTGAAAAGGCAAAACAACTATTGAAATATCGTCCCCAATACAGCTCACTGCAGGCCATCCGGGAAGCTGTAACACATTTTTTTGAAAAAGAAGGTATGTATTGAAACATCATTGCAAAGAAAATGACAAACGAGCGAAAACTCCTCCTTATTAAAGTAGCTCACACGCTCGTGTGGCTTTTCTTTAATACTGTCATTTTTTACATGCTGTATGCGGCAATAGTGAACAAGATTGATATCTGGTTATGGGTTTGCTACGGACTTATTGGACTGGAAGGGTTAACACTTCTTATCTTTAAGCTGTACTGTCCGCTCACCGTATGGGCAAGAAAATATTCTTCATCGCCTAAAGAGAATTTTGATATCTACCTACCCAATTGGTTAGCTAAATACAATAAGCAAATCTACACAGCTATTGTAATCGCGATCACTATTATCATTATTATCCGGCTTTTATAACAGCACTTCAGTCAATAGCAGCTATATCATTTCGCACATTTATTTAAGTACAAACAATAATTTGTATTTCAAATGAATAACTTTATTAAAATTTGTCAACATGAAATCTCCACTTATACCAATTGACATCATCTCAATTTACAAAAACAAATTAGGGGACTTAGTTCCTTTACCTTCTCGTATGGCTCAATGCACGCCTGACACATACACAGCAATATTCAACATTGCAAAAGATCTTGCAAGAAAAGGCGGCAGGCTGATTTTAAGCGATTTGTTCAGAAGCTATGATATGCAAGCACAATCGCATCAGGACTACATTGCAGGACGAAAAAAAGCGTTCAGTCCGCCACCCGGTGGAAGTTTTCATGAAGCAGGGCGGGCTTTTGATTTAGATCTTAGTGCAATTAAAATTTCGCTTGCTGACTTTTGGACGATTGCCGTAAAGTACAATGTAGTTCCAATCATTGCACAACCAAAACAAAATGTTTCGGAAGCATGGCATTTTGACTGTCGCGGAAGCCATCAAATTGTTTATCAGTACTATGCAGACGGAAAAGGGAAAAACTTCAAACCTTACACGGCAGCAGCAACAAGTGCAATTCTTTCAATCGGTATAAAGGTTGATTCTTTTGGAATGAATCAAAAGCAGGCTGCAATTCAATCCGGGTTAATCCGGCTTGGAAAAAACATCGGGAACATTGACGGACAGATAGGCAAAAACACTCACAAGGCATTGGATGAAATTGGAGTTAATTTTGACCTGGATAATCCTGATGAAATGTTGATTGAGGTTGAAAATTTGGTTCAACAAAAATTCCCTGCTGAATTTACAGCACCAATTGCGTAAATTTTAATAACACGAATCCAACCAGCATCAATCTATTTGTAAAATGCGGCTCAGGCATAGCGCTATGCTGCCCCGAATGATATTTTCTTACAGGGACAGGGGCTTCCCGCACAAGAATTCCCGACTTAGCAAAGGAGTTTTTTTGCTTACCCGATTATAATCTGCCTGCCAGGCTTATCGCCGATTTGAAATTTTACATAGCTGATATTTATATAAATGCAAAGCAGAACGGAAGATATTAAAGCAAGTAAGTCCATGTGCTAAAAAAAAATGATTTTTTATTTTAATTGTTCAATAAAATTTCTACATTTGGATAGTACTTAATCCTCTTGTCTTCTGAGATCCTCCCGTCCCTTCATTTACCAGTTTTCAGTCATATTTACTTTTTAGTCCTTACTCAATCTTTCATCTGCTACAGTTGGTAGCTTAGATGATATTGCCTGTTGCAAAGGTTGATGTCCTTGCGTGTTATAAAGGAATATTTGTTGATTTTATTTTAACTCCCCAACAACTAATAAAACCTGCAATACTCTTTTTCAAGCACCGGAATAGTTTACTTCTTATTACACTCGTATTAATCAAACCTTATGGCTTCTTTAGAAAAAGACAAGAAAAAGTCACCTTCAAAAAGCAGAGACAACGCTGCTTTTGTAAATAATACGCAAGAGGATTCTTCAAAAACAAAATCCAATTTGCTGCAAATCCCTTCTGTCTCATTGCCAAAAGGTGGTGGTGCAATTAAAAGCATTGACGAAAAATTTTCGGTTAATGCAGCTAACGGTACAGCAGCGTATTCTATTCCACTCCCTTTTTCAGCGGGGAGGGCAGGCACGACACCAAATCTTTCGCTAAGCTATAATTCCGGAGCTGGCAATAGCGAATTCGGATTGGGCTGGAGTGTAGATATTCCTTGCATACAACGCAAATCAGACAAGAAACTGCCAGAATATAAAGAAAGTATTGACTCTGATATTTTTCTATTATCTGGCGCAGAAGATTTGGTACACTATCTGGAACAAGAGGCTAATGGGAATTGGAAGAAAAAAGAAATAATAAAAGGAAATAAAATTATTACCCGATATCGCCCCCGGATAGAGGGAGGATTCACGCGAATCGAAAAAATAGTTGAAGACGGCAATATTTACTGGCAGAGCAGAACAAAAGATAATATTGTTTCTGTTTTCGGTAAGAGTATTGAGTCCAAACTTTTCAGTCCTGTTACAGGTGAGGAAAATAAGATTGTCAAATGGCGTCTTGAATACAGCTATGATGACAAAGGAAATATCAGCCGTTACTTTTATAAAAAGGAAGATAAAGCTAATGTCAATTTTTCCCTTTCAGAAAAAAACAGATTGCAAGATCTGGCACCATTTACCAATAGCTATTTAAAGCGTATTCAGTACGGAAATAAAACTGCTTTTTACGAAAGTGGCGATCTGCCTTCGGATTTTATGTTCGAACTAGTGCTTGATTATGGTGAACACGATATTGAGAAGCCGAAACCCACACCAGAAGTTGTAGATAATGAGGAAAAAGCGTGGTTGTTGCGTAAAGATCCATTTTCTGATTACCGGTCGGGCTTTGAAATTAGAACCTACCGGTTATGCAGGCGTATGCTGATGTTTCATCACTTTGCTGACGAACTTGGTATAGTTGATTATATGGTGCGTTCGCTTGATCTGGGGCATGACGAACAGCCACACTTAACCTATCTGGAGACTGTTACCCAAACAGGTTATATATGGAACAAAGACGGAAGCCTCAAATCAAAAAAATCACTTCCGCCTTTATCTTTTTCATATATCAAACCCGGGTTCTCTAAAGAAGTAAAAGAAATTTCTCCTGATAATATTGTGAACGCTCCTGTTGGCATTGACGACCTATATCAATGGACTGATTTATATAGCGAAGGTATTTCGGGAATTCTTACAGAGCAGGCAACTGGTTGGTTCTATAAAGAGAATCAAGGCAACGGTCAGTTCTCTGCCCCCAGGCTAATATCCCCGAGGCCTTCAATGACAGGTTTAGAAAACGGTACATTATCCTTGCAAGACCTGGAAGCCAATGGCAAAAAGTATCTTGTTAGTACAACCGGTGCCGTGAAAGGGTATTTTGAATTGACACCCGAAGAAGAATGGATCTCATTTTTCCCTTTTACCAATTATCCGAATATTGATTTAAAAGATCCCAACCTTAAGTTTTTAGACCTGAATGGAGATGGCATGGCTGATTTACTTTTCTCCACCGAACAGAATTTTATATGGTATGCAGCCAAGGGAAAAGCTGGATATGATGATTACAATATTGCAACAAAAACAATGGATGAAGAAAAAGGCCCTGCAATTGTATTTGCCGATAAAAATGAAAACATGCTGATTGCTATTGCGGATATGAGTGGCGATGGTTTAGCCGATATCGTACTTATTACTTACAACACAGTTTCCTATTATCCCAACCTGGGGTATGGAAGATTTGGCGCAAAAGTAAATATGGAAGTTCCTGGGGTTTTTGACAGTTTTACAGCCTTCAATACAGCACAAATCCATTTTACGGATGTTGATGGATCAGGCACCACAGATATCGTATACACCGGTAACGGTGAAATACAGGTTTGGTTCAATCAAAGCGGTAATAATTTCAGTCAACCTTCCCGGTTTTTTAACCCGTTTCCGCATATAGATAAACAGACTAGAATTTCATTTATTGATCTTTTGGGTAATGGAACATCCTGTATTGCCTGGTCGTCTTCTTTACCACAGTACAGTAATGCACCGCTGCGGTATATTGACATGATGGAAGGCAAGAAGCCACATGTTATGCATGTGATGAAGAATAATATGGGTAAGGAAGTAACGCTTGAATACAAATCGTCTACCCAATATTATTTGCAGGATAAACAAAGCGAGAATAAATGGGTTACGAAGCTGCCTTTTCCTGTGCAGTGTGTAAGTAAAGTAACGGTAATTGACAAGGTTTCACAAACACGATTTATTAATGAATATACCTATCATCATGGCTATTACGACAGTATGGAACGTGAGTTCAGAGGCTTTGCAATGGTAGAACAAAAAGACACAGAGGAATATGATCATTTTGTAAAAGAAACAAGCGCAGCCAATGCGGCAAATACAATTGAGAAAGATCTGTTTCAGCCGGCTGTCATTACGAAATCATGGTTTCACACCGGTGCATTCATTAACCGGAACACATTCTTTCATGCATTGCAAAAGGAGTATTATCCAGGCAGATTGTTTGCCGGAGGAAAAATTACAGATGCCCGGATCATTAATGCTTTATCAGATTATTCACTGCAGGAAGAACCTTTTGAGGATAATCTTTCTACAGTTGAGCTGATCGAATGTTGCCGGGCACTAAAGGGCTTGCCGCTACGTCAGGAGATATACAGTGACGAAGGAACTGAAGAACAGAAGATACATCCGTACAGCGTAACCCAAAATAATTACACAATCAGGCGCTTGCAGCCAAAAGAAGAAAACAATCACGCTGTTTTCATAAGCCATGAAAAAGAAAAACTGATCTTTCAATATGAGCGTAATCCGATGGATCCCAGAATTGCTCATACTATTAATATCGAAACTGATGAATATGGAAATGTTAAACAATCTGCCTCAATAGCATATGGCAGAAAAAAAGATGATGACTTATTGCCTACGGACGCTGACAGGCAGAAACAAAAGAAGCAGTATATTACTTATACAACCAATCTGTTTACCAGGATTATCAATGAGGAGAACGCATATCGTTTACCCGTTGGTTACGATACACAAACCTGGGAGCTAAACCTTTCATCACCTGGTACCGGCTTTTTTACCGCGAAACAAATAGAAACCGCTTTTAACAGTGCAGGTTTAAGAAATTATGAAGAAGAAATCCGGCAAGACCAGAAAAGAAAGATAGAACATTTGGCAACCCGCTTTCTTAAAAATGATTTGTCGGGACCCATGCCGGCTGGTTTTATTGATACGCTTGCTTTGCCTTATCAAAATTACCTGCTTGCATTTACACCCACACTTGTTAATACTATTTACAGAGGTAATGTAGCGGATGGTGTATTGCTGAATGATGCGATATATATATCACTTGATAATGATGGCAATTATTGGATAGCGAGCGGCAGAACGTATTACCATCCCGATCTATTAGATAATCCATTTGTAAAAAATATAACTCTGCCAACACCTGCTGATGTTGCATTTGCAAAGGAAAATTTTTACCTGCCTATCGCCTATGAGGATAATTTTGGTAATCTTACAAAATGCTTTTACGATACTTATAAACTGCTTATTAATCACATCATAGATCCGGTTGACAATGAGATAAAAGTATTGGCTGTAAACTACCGTGCGCTACTACCTTATTTATTATCAGATGTGAATGAGAATCGAAGCGGTGTCAGGTTCGATGAACTTGGGCTTGTTACTCACACATTTGTTATGGGCAAAGCGGGCGAGTTTGCAGGAGACTTCCTTGATACGGCAAGCCTTGAATTATCTGATAAAGATGATCCTACCTCTTCCCTGGCATACGACCTCATGTACTTTTCTTCCGGTGGTATTTTGCCAAATCGCACAAGGAGCTTAGTACGTGAGCAACATCACTTTGTGCAGACAGAAGATAATCACGAAGAAGTAGCAAATAATATACGTTGGCAAGAGTCTTATTCTTATTCCGATGGATCAGGACATGAGGTATTAAAGAAAGTGCAGGCTGAACCGGGCGATGCGCCGCAGCGTGACCAGGCAAATAAACTGGTAAAAGATCCCGGCGGAAATATCATTTTCCGAAATACATCACCTCTTTTGCGCTGGGTTGGTAACGGCCGGACAATTTATAATAATAAGGGAAATCCCGTAAAACAATATGAGCCGTACTTCGACAGTAGCAGTGAATACAATACGGAGAATGAACTTTGTGAATTTGGTTTTTCATCTCTCATCTTTTACGATGCGCCGGGAAGGGTTGTTAAAACAAAACATCCGAATGGAACATTCTCAAAAACCGAATTCAATGCTTGGATGCAAAAGACTTATGATCAGAACGACACCGTACTTGAAGCGGAATGCAGTTGGTATACAGATCGTATTAACGGTGAGAAAGGAATGGTAGAAAAAGAGACGGCACAAAAGACTGCCGTTCATGCCGGAACGCCTGGTCTTACTTATCTTGACAGCCTTGCCCGGCCATTTTTATCTGTTGCTCATAACAAAATACAACGCAGCAACGAAAATGTGCTTGAAGATTTTTGCTATGTAAGAACCTACCTTGACATAGAAGGGAATTCACGAAAGATAACCAACATTAAAAATAGTATTGAACAGGAAGTTATGACCTGGCAATATGATATGCTGGGCAATATCTGTCACCAACATAGCGCAGATGCCGGCGATAGATTGATTTTTCAAGATGCAGTGGGTAAACCGATACGACTTTGGGATAGTCGCAGCAACGTTTTTAGTTATGCTTACGATGCACTTCATCGTCCATTGCAACTGACCGTTGAGAATGGAAGTACGAAAAATATTTTTGAAAAATATGAGTACGGAGATACGATGGCCGATGTTGATAACGCAAAGAAGAACAACCTGCGCGGAAAGTTATACCGCCACTTTGATACAGCCGGTATTGTAACAAATGAAGCTTTTGATTTTAAGGGAAACCTGCTTCACTCAAGCCGGAAGCTGCTCCGGGATTATAAAAAAATGCCTGACTGGAACCAGAATCAGATCACAGAAGATGAAACGTTTGGCAGCGAAACAAAATACGATGCCTTAAATCGCCCTGTGCAAACAATATCGCCCGACAGGAGCCTGCTCTTTCCTTCTTACAATGAAGCCGGTTTGCTGAACAGCGTCTCTGTGAAAATAAAAGGCAGTAATACCCTCACGGTATTCATAACAAATATTGACTATAATGCAAAAGGGCAGCGACAGAAAATAGAATACCAGAACGGCACATCAACTTTTTATACCTATGATCCGAAAAACTACCGGCTGATCCGGTTACAAACAATCAGGAATAATGATAACACTTCTCTGCAGGATCTGAATTACACCTACGACCCGGCAGGCAATATCACCAGCCAGTTCGACAATGCGCAGAAAACCGTTTTTTACGGCGGACAGAAAGTAGAAGCTAAAAGCAATTACAGGTATGATGCGCTGTATCGTTTGATTGAAGCCGATGGCAGGGAACATATCGGACAAGTTTCCATTGTGAAAGCGGATAACCGGAACGACAACTGGTGCAGGATACCGGTGCAGCCTAACTCCCCGGTGCAACTACGCGCCTATACACAAAAATATTTTTACGATGAGGCTGGGAACATAACCACAATGCGGCACATAGCCGACGCTGGCAACTGGACAAGAACGTATCAATACAACCCCGACAATAACCAGTTGTTAAGAACAACGATGAGCAATGATGCTCCTGTTTCACAAGACTTTGATTATACTTACAACACCCATGGCAGCATTGAAAAGATGCCACACCTGTTGCAAAAGATCGGCTGGAACTTCCGCGAGGAAATGCAGCACATCCACCTGGGTGGTGGTGGGGAAGCCTGGTATGTTTACGATGCATCGGGACAGCGAACCCGGAAAGTGATTGAAAAAGACCAGCAACGGGAAGAGCGCATTTATATTGGCAGTTTTGAAGTATTTCGCCTCTTTGACAACGCCAGCAACAAAGCGCTTGAGCGCGAAACGCTCCACATTATGGACGACCGGCAGCGCATCGCCATGGTAGAAACCAGGACAGCCGGCGATGATGGTTCAGCTCCGCAGCTTATCCGTTATCAGTATAATAATCATTTGGGAAGCGCATGTCTGGAGCTTGATGAAAATGCAAAGATTATTTCTTACGAAGAGTATCATCCATATGGTACAACGGCCTACCAGGCAACTGATGCATCACGGCAAGTGCCTGCCAAGCGGTACCGCTATACAGGAATGGAAAGAGATGAAGAGAGCGGATTTAATTATCATAGCGCGAGATATTATATACCGTGGCTGGGAAGGTGGTTGAGTGCGGATCCGATTGGGATTGGCGATGGGTTGAATATTTACTGTTACGGAAAATGCAATCCTAAAATTTTGACAGACAGAAATGGGATGGGATGCAACTATCATGATGATAAGGGAAACATGTATGATATATGCATTGAAGATGGTCAGAAATTTCCAGAACCAACCAAGCCGAAACCCCCGCCATCAAAGAAAACTGATGGCGCATCCAATAAAGCGGTAGTTAATAACGAAAGTTTAAAAAATGCAGATACTGAAAGTACGGGTGAGAAAGTTGTAGACGTGGTCACAGATTTTATTCCAATTGTCGGTGGGGTGAAAGATATTTACAAAGGAGTAAAGGAAGGCAAGGGGTGGAAAGTTGCACTAGGTGTAGGCAGTATTGCTTTTGATGTTTTCACGCTAGGTGGCGGCAGCCTGATTAAAGGTGGTCTTAAAACCAGTATCAAGCAAGGTGCTAAGATCGCAGTTAAAGAAGGCGTGGAAACGGTAGGAAAAGAAGCTGCTGAGCTAGCTGTGAAAGAATTGGCCGAGAAGGCAGCAAAAGAAACAGCAGAAAAGGCTGCCAAAGAAGCGGCAGAAAAGGCTGCCAAAGAGGCAGCAGAAAAGGCTGCGAAAGAAGCTGCTGGCAAAGTAGCGCTTGATGCAAATGCATTGATTCGCGGGCTTGAAAAGGGTGAATTAGCAGCATTGGATGCAGCTATAGCGGGTCGCGTACCCACTATTTCTATAACAGCAGCAAAAGAATTTCTGAAGAAAGGCGACGTAGCGATTCTAAGAAAATTTTTGGCTGATAGAAGTGGAAGCATTGGGAAAGCAGCAACGGAAGAACAAATAAAAGCTTTACAGGCTGAGGCTACCTTAATAGGAAGAGTTTTAAGAGCGAAAGATGCGGCAGTTGTTGGATCTGCAGTGAATGAAAGTGCAGTTCTTATTACAAGGGACGAAAAATTGTTTAAATTTCTAAAAGCAGTAGGTATTGCGGTTTCAAAATTTTAATACATATTTTATGAGCGCTTTTAACACAGTTAAGTTGATTTGGAAAGATCCTGAATTTCAGAGAATTTATAATATTCAAGTTCAGTTCAAATATGGAGATGTCTGGCAGCACGAATATAAGGTAGGAGACTTCTTAAAATGGGGGGCTAATGACCTCGGTGACCCATCCTCAAAAAAGGTTGTCGTAGAAGGAATTTTAGAAGGAGATAAGTTAGAGGAAAACATGCCAGATCTTTTTGACATTATTATAGAAAATAATCAGATTAAAGCGGTCTTACCTTCTTCGGGAAAATACGATTTTTTAAGTACTGACAATGATTTTATCGTGATAGAATAGATATTTTATTTTAATAAAGTCCGATAAACATGAAATTCATGAAAATCTATTATTAAGAGGAATGGATTAGGTATTAAAAGTTGAATTCTGTTTTCTTTGTTTTCAACTCTTGATTTTTAACAAATCAGTAAATCGACAATTAAAATGAAAAAGTCTAATCAAAGCCTCTGGCCATTTAAGCCCAAAATAAGCCTTGTCATAGCTGGCGGTCTTTTGGTTGTTCTTTTCATTATGGTATCATTGTTACATTCATTCGCCAGCTGGCTGCCGGATATAAATCATAAAATATAAAATATGCAGGCAGATTATTCTCTTTTTGATATCATTCAATCAGGAGCCTCTGTTTTGGCAATTGCTATTTCTTTATTTGCAATAAGACAAACAATACATAATGAAAAAAAAGCAGAAAGAAAAGCAGAAATAGCAGAGATGGAAAGGCAAAAAGCTGAGGATATAAAATTATTGCTCGGCGAAAAAGAAACTGTTGGCTTTGCAGCAGTAAAACTTATGCACGAGGGATTACCTAGATCAACTGAAGACCGAAAGCTTACAATTTCAGCGATAATAAACGCCTGCTTATTCGAAGGATCTGACAGGGCGCGAGCTGTACTTTTTTACGTTATTGAACATAACAAAAAAAAATACCAGGGTGAATTCAAATCGGAGCTTGAAAAAATCAAATTGGTTATTAGTACAATGAGTAAGTATGTTTTTGAAAAAAAAGAACTTGATCTTTCAAGCGCGGAAACACGGTTAGGGGCTGTGGAAAAAATCATTAATAAAGAAGCAACCTGAGTAATGAAGACTTTTTTATAAAGTGATGGCATCAAGAGTCGAATACCGGGATGAATTTGTATAAGAATGGACGTAACCGGTTTAACTATATTCCATATATATAACTTTTAAAACACATTTCACATGATCTCCATAACATTTCCACTGCAACCGGGCGACAATAACGATCATGTTGCCAATTTGAAAGCGGCTTTGGTAGTATTGATTGATAAACAGCAACTCGGTCTTGGCAGCGAAGATTCGGCAACATTTCCCATTTTCCTGAGCCAGGAAACAGGTTATGGTGAATCTGCAAAACGCCTGGTATCGGCATTCCAACGCATTCATCAGCTTCCCGATACCGGCATTGTTGACCAGGCTACCGCCATTGCCTTCAACAAAACACTTGTTGATTTAGGCATCATCAATGCTAATGGCCAACCTGTTGTGAGTGGCGTTTTGTATATGGATTATGGCATTCCTGCCAACAACATAAAGCTTCGTTTGTACGCCAAAGGTTTTGGTGGAAGCGATACCGTAGTTGCTGAAACCAATACAAACAAGGAGGGAAAATATACCCTGGCATATGATCCTGCCGCCATCAATACAGCTAATTTTGAAGTGCGCGCGGTAGATGCCAATAATACGGAGTATGCATTGTCAACTACGCTTTTCAGCGCTGACAAAACCATATCTGTGCCCGACCTGAACCTGATTGCGCCTTCGAAAGTGCAGAAAGCTACGGAACCTGAATTCACCCGGCTAAGCCACGATATAACAGGTGTGTTGGGTGGTATGAAAAAATTAACAGATGCGCAGGAAAGAGAAGGACGCCAGGATATTACTTTTTTAAGCCAGAGCATAAACTGGGACGGTTCTCTCATTGCCCTGGCTGCTTTATCCGGCAAGCTCAGCAAAGAAACCGGGTTATCAGAGGAAGCCGCCTATGCACTGGTACGTACGGGTTTGCCCAACGATGCGGGTCAGATGGCGTATGTTGGTATAGATGATGTAACCAACGCTTTAGATGAAGCCGGAAAATCTGGTTTGGTGAACCTGAGCGACGCCCAGAAAAAAGAAGCTGTCACCGCTTTTCAGGCATTTGCAGGTAAAGCAAAACTGAATACAAAAAACTTTAGCTCGCTTTCTACTTACAATGATTTGCTAGCCAATCAGCCGCTTACAGAAGATGAAAAAGTGGCATTTGCAACAGCTTACTTTACACCCCGTCTCAAAAGCTCAGAGCTTTGGGAGCAGGCGAAGAATGCAGGTATTGCAGACGATAAGATCAGGAGTTTGCAGTTACAGGGTAAACTGGGCTTTCTGACTGCAGATAATGCACCCCTCTCACAAAAACTTCAAACGCTTGTCGGAACCACTGATAATTTATCAAAACTGGTAGAGGAAGGCTTATACGAGCCGGCCGCCTGGGATGCAAAGCTAAAAGAAATCGCAGGCACCCAGGATGATAATGCGGAAGCACTGGGTAAACTCATCCCACCAGCCTATGTAGGTAACAGCATCGCCGAACGCAAACAGGCATATACCGAAGACATGGCTGCAAAGATACGCACAACGTTTCCCGAAAAAGTAATACGCAACCGGATTGAAAAAGGCAACATTGTATTGGGCGATAATACTTTGCAAACCGGTGTCGCCGGCTTTTTGAGTAAGGCAGAAGACCTGGGTTATAAGTTGGCCAGCACTCACATTGATACGTTTGTAAAGAAAAATGAAGCAACACTTTTTAATGGCGGTGCAAGTGGGCAAAAAACATCCGTAATAGAGGGTGTCAAAATGTTGAGCCGTGTTCACCAGATTACACCAAATGATGAAGCCATGCAAACTATTCTTGCGTTAGGGCATTCATCGGCCCAGGATATCGTTGCTGTACCCAGGGAAGATTTTATAAACCGATTTGCAACTAAGTATGCAGCCACCTATAAGATCAATATTGATGAAGCAAGACTGATAGGCAAATTGGTATATAACAAATCGAGCCAGGTTTACACAACCACTTATTCCTTCTTCACGGCAATGCAAACGATGCGGCAAACACCAGGTGTTTTTGCGGTGTCGGGAGATGCGAAGAAGATAGCTACGGACCAGGCTTCCTTATCAGACAAAATAAAAAATGCACCCAATCTGCAGGAACTGTTCGGCTCTCTCGACTTTTGCGAATGCGAACACTGTCGCTCTGTGTTGAGCCCGGCCGCATATTTAGTGGATCTGCTGCAGTTCCTGGATCGGAAGCAAACCGACTGGGATTACTTTCTGGATAAATGGAAAAAAGACCATGCAGGTAAAAATTATACAGATGACTATGCAAAACCTTATGATGCCCTGATTGAACGACGCCCGGATATTGTAAACCTGCCACTGACCTGCGAAAATACCAACACAGCTTTACCTTATATAGATGTGGTAAATGAGATACTTGAATACTATCTTGTTAATAAAAAACTCACCGGAGACGCTGCATATGATACCGGAAAAAGCACAACTCCGGAACTGCTTGCGGAACCACAGCATATCGAGCCGGAAGCCTATAGCATTTTGAAGAAATCAGTTTATCCACTCAATCTTCCCTTCGATTTATGGATAGAAACGGTAAGGCAATGGTGCAACCAATATGAGGTTCCGCTTTGGCAGGTGATGGAAACGCTGCAGCCGATAGATACTGCAGATTTTACGTTGAAAAAAAAGATCGCCATTGAGTCTCTGAGTATTTCCCCTTCGGAATACGATATTTTCTCCAATGAAAACCCGCTTGCAAATTTATTTGAGCTGTATGGATATAGCAGCAATGCTGAAATGACAGCGGGGCTAAAATCGGCAAAGCAATTGGCAAATCGCCTGAGTATAACCTACAAAGAATTGCTTAGCCTCGTGCAGACAAATTTTGTTAATCCCCACTTAGCTACAATGGTTTTATTGCAAAAAATGTCAATAACGGTAAGCGATGTATTTAGATATAAAAAACAAACTGGTTTTACACCTTTTACCGATGATGAACAAAATGCATTTAAGGAGAAACTGGCAGCTATAAAAACTTCTTACGGTACCGACGCAGAAGCAGAAATCAACAATGCCTGGAATGCCGGCGTGTTTAAACAGATATTATTGCTGAACGATTCCAATGCCGGGTGCAATTTTGATAAAACAACCTTTGGTTATGCAGATAGAGATGCCCTTACTTTCGATTTACAAAAGCAGAATCTTTTTGTACGACTTTGGAAAAAACTTGGCTGGACGATCGAAGAAACTGATACGGTTCTTAAAACCTTTTTGCCTAAAAATTTGAGTGATATTTATAACGATCTCAATAAGACCGAAGCGGAGAGAGCAAAGGCTTTAGCACATGCGCTTGCAAGCGCAATAATTCAGATCGCGCATCTTAAACAACTCACTTCAAAAATTAATGCAGGCGGAGGAGCCATTACAAAACTTACGACACTGTGGTCAGATATACCAACAACCGGGCGCGAATCTTTATATGAACAGCTTTTTCTAACCCGTAATGTGCTTAAAGTTGATACAATCTTTGACAATGCGCTCGGGAGGTATCTAAGCAGTGATGTTTTATTGAAAAGTAATGAGAAGGACCACTCAATCGCGCTACAGGCTGCATTGCATATTACGGCTACCGAGTTAGAACAGATACTAAAAGATAACGGGCTTGAAGTGTTAACTGCTAAACTTACCATGACATTGGTTTCGCTACTTTACCGCTATACGTTGCTGGCAAAAGCTTTGAGGGTTTCCATATCCGAACTCATTAACCTGAAACAGCTTTCAGGTTTGGATCCTTTTGCAGGATTATCTCCCGATGCATTGCAATCGGGCAACGATGATTCATTTAAAGAGCAAACATTGCGATTTATAGATTGGGTTTTGATAATTAAGGAAAGCAATTTTAAGACGGAAGACGTTGACTACCTGTTTCGCCACCGATATGATGTCACAGGAAAATATCGCAATACAACAGCGAATGCAAAGGCGGCTATCAAGCTGATGGCAGAGTCCATCAATGCGCTCCAAAAGCAATACGCAGTGCCGGTAAATCCCGCTGACCCGAATGATCTGAGTCCCTTTGGGGTTTTCACGGACGATGTATTACAACAAACGTTATCACTATTAGTTCCGGTGGATGTGGTACAAAATTTTACTGCCATGTGGACCAGTCAGCAACCGCCTGATTGGAACAAGGTAAAAGATGCGATGGGTGCTTTCCTTTCAGAAGCTAATTTCAATTCTTTATTCCTGCCAGATGCCGCGGATGCTGACGACACTGCCAAACAAGAGAATATCCTCCGGAAACGCTCAGTACTAGCTAAGGCAATACTAATATTAATTCAGCAGAAACTAATCCGGTTGTCAATTACACAAATACTGGCAGCTGCAACGTCTGCAACTTTTGAACGTGTTGAATGGCATTATTAATAATGCAGCACGACTAAGTGATTTATCTCAGCCGGGCATTGCCCTAATAGCACTCTTTGAAAAGGCAAATGATCCGACAAAACAGGCTGGTATCGAGCACACATTTCTTTTATTTAGTAAAGTGATACAACTGGTAGACGGGTTGTCGTTAACTGATAAGGAAATGCAGTATTTTATTTTGCACCCGGCAGATTTTGAGCAGTTGAATATAAGCAAACTCCCCATCAATACAAGCGTCACTCCCGGCGATACACAGGCTCTTTTCAAAGCATTAATCAGACTGCTGAACTATGTGAAACTCCGTAGTGAAATTGCAGGGGGCAGCGATGAGCTGATCGATGTATTTGCTACTTCGACACTTACCTATAACCAGGACCTGGACAGCGCCGCAACAGCTACTAAGCATCTTACAACCTTACATCAACAGATAGCGAATCTGACAAGGAGAGATATAAGTTTTGTAAACACTGCCGCCAAAATGATTGGCATTACAGCAACAGCACAGGAAGTTAACGGAGAATTTGTTGTCAATGCAAAAGCATTTGCCAACGAACGGGATATTACCGCGTTATGGAGATTACTTCAGGTACTACAAACATTTGGTGTGCCGATTGAAACAATAGCAGAAGCTGTGCAAATTACAAAGGCAGGACTCACAGAGGAAAAATGCCAACAAATAGCAGAGCATATCAAGAATGCAGTGAAAGCACGCTATGAAACAGAAGACTGGCAGAAAATTGCTCAGCCCGTTTTCGACAGGCTTCGCCAGCGCAGGCGCAACGCACTGGTAGCATACCTTTTGCACCAATACCCGAACTTATTTGGGAGCCTGGAGGAGATGTATGAATACTTCTTACTCGATCCCGGAACTGAGCCAGTGGTGCAAACCTCGCGTATACGGATAGCCACTGCATCGGTTCAATTGTTTATTCAGCGGTGTTTGTTAAACCTGGAAACGCGGTGGGATAAAAAAGTACTCCCCACTGTCATTAATGCCTCACACTGGCAATGGATGAACCGTTACAGGGTATGGGAAGCCAACCGGAAAATATTTCTATGGCCGGAAAATTGGTTGGAGCCGGAATGGAGGGATGATAAAACACATCTTTTTAAAGAAATGGAAGGCAAACTTCTGCAGGGCGATGTGTCAAAAGAGCTGGTGGAAGATGCTTTTTTTGCATACCTGAAAAAGCTGGAAGAACTGGCGAAGCTGGATATTGTAGCCATGCATTGTGAAGAAGGCGAGTTAAGCGCGGATGATAGCATTCTTCATGTATTGGGTCGTACACACGGTATCCCTCATAAATACTTTTACCGAAAGTATTCGCACCGAATGTGGACGCCCTGGGAGCCGGTAGATACTGAAATAGATGGCGATCATATTGTAACCACCGTATGGCACAATCGTTTCCATATTTTTTGGGTAACCTTTATTGAAAAGATACCCGCTAACAATGCGCCTTCGGTAACCAGCAACTCTTCCACCACGCTCAGCGGTTGGAAAGTAAGTGAAGCGCTCAGTACCGTAACAGTTGGCGCACAGAAAAAAATTATTGAAGCGCATTTACATTGGAGTGATTATTATCAGGGAGAATGGAGCACAAAACAATCCGGTGGATTTGATAAGCCTGTCTCTGCTGAAGTGTCGATAGGCACAACTTCAAAAAATATCTTTGTTTCTTTAACCAGGGAACCAGATGTTGATGGCATCGAAGGTGCGTTGCATATTAATTTGACAGGCCTTGGTCATGCTTACAGGGTGGTGAACAAAAATAGTCCACCAGAAATTATTCCGGTTGATGGTATAACTTTTTGGCCATATATGGCTGCAGACAATGGCACTGGAATGGAGATAAACCGCCTGGTGAATAAGCTAGCTAACAATAATCTTGCTGCCAGGTACCAGCAAAAAATCCAGACTCTAAATGGTGAGATACAGGCAACCGAGTCAAATGCACAGGTCATTTTAACCACCAATCGGAATTTTAGTGTTGTTCCCTGCAACATTCCTGTACCCGTTACCAACAATAAAGACGACGATGATGACAACAGGCAGTTTGCCGCTTTGCTAACGCCTTTCTTTTACCAGGATGATGCTCATGTTTTTTATGTAGAGCCGGCACTTAGCAAAACAAAAACGGTAACTGAATGGGACGAATGGGTGGCCCGCCCTCCTTTTATTTACCACCGCCCACCGATTGATGTTGAGCCTTACCACCCCTGGCCGAAGGATGTTAATATTCCCCCACTCATTGGCAACAAACCTTTTATTGATCCAGCCGACCCGCGTATCAAAGTAACCCCCAAAATAAGAACCGACTGGGCAACCAGTCCTGATACATACATCAAGTTTGACCAGCGCGTTATTGGAACAAGTACCGGTATGAACGTATTGGTTACAAAAGGAACATCCAACGGGGCGACGATTCTGGTAAAAGAAAATGAGCAGCTGAACCATATTATTCACAACAATTCAGGGTTGCAGGATGTAGTGCTGGTTCCGGCAGATGGAACTTTACAAGCTACGGAAACAAACATTTCTGCGGGAAGCAACGTGATAAGGAATAATGAAAGCGCTGTCAACACGGCCATATTGATCGGGGGCGGCGGAATTACAGCAACCTCGCAACAACTCAATTCACAGCACCTGGGTGGGATATTCAGCAATAGTATCCCATCAATAAAAACATTTAACCGTTTTATACAATAAAACATAAAGACATGAAAACAGTTCAAGCATTTCACGGCTCTTACGCCGAACAAATATATCAGCCGCTATACCACTCCCCTTCTTTCAGAGTAGATCCCGGCAGGGTACATAAAACACAGGTAACCCGCGAACGCCAGGTGAATTATTCGTTCTACTCACACTTTCATCCTTATGTTACAAAACTGTTGAATCGTCTCATTCAGCAATCTATCGGTGGTTTACAATCGGCTGATACAGAGTATAAACGTAATGATGCTGGCGCCGTCCAAAAGTTTCCTGGTAATTATGTTGATGTAAATAAACAGGGTAAACCCATACCCGTGCTGCATGAAGATTTCTTCGAGTCAGTTTATCGTCCCAATCCCGGTAATATAGAAAATTTAATCAGCACGCCACACCCGGTAAAAGAGCTCGATTTCAGTTCACACGGGGCTTATGCTGTGTATAATTGGGAGTTATTTTATCATGTGCCGCTTACGATTGCAATGAGTCTTAGTAAGAACGGGCGATACGAAGAAGCACGTGATTGGTTTCATTATATTTTCGACCCCACGGATAACAGTGATGAACCCACACCAGAACGCTTCTGGAAAGTGCAGCCCTTCCGCACTACGCATATCCGCATGATTGAAGAGATAATGGTAAATCTTTCAACAGGCAATGATGAGCAACTTCGGCAGGATACCATCAACAGCATTATGATGTGGAAAGACAACCCTTTTCGCCCACATGTAGTGGCACGTTACCGGCAGTCGTCATACATGTTCAAAACCGTGTTTGCATACATTGATAACCTGATTTTGTGGGGCGATGCTGATTTTAGAAAAGATCAGCCGGAAGATGTAGACGCAGCCTTGCTGAAATATGTATTGGCTGCTAATATTTTAGGCCCGCGTCCACAGGAAGTGCCCTCTAAGGGAAGTGTGCGTCCACAAACGTATGCTAACCTGAAAAAAGACCTTGATACCATGAGTAATGCACTTCGTCCATTGGAGACCGAGATCCCTTTCAATCTGATTGCTTCTTCGCCCGATGATGAGCAGAATGACAAGCTGAGCCTGATCAGCAGTTTGGGTAATACCTTGTATTTTTCAGTGCCACGTAATGAGAAACTGTTGTCTTATTGGGATACGGTAGCCGACCGGTTATTTAAAATCCGTAACAGTCTGAACCTCCAAGGCATTTTCCGCCAGCTTCCTTTGTTTGCACCACCTATAGACCCGGCTCTGTTGGCAAAAGCGGTTGCCGCAGGACTTGATATCTCGGCTGCGGTTGCTGGACTTAATACGCCTATGCCTGTTGTGCGTTTTGCCTTCCTGCTGCAGAAGGCAACCGAAATTTGCAGCGAAGTAAAATCGCTGGGCAGTAACCTGTTATCTGCTATTGAGAAAGAAGACAACGAAGCTTTGGCGGTTTTGCGGGCGCACCACGAAAAAATGATATTATCTCTTACCGAAAGTATAAAGTATGCGCAGTGGCAGGATACCATCAAATCAAAAGAAGGTTTACTGGTTTCATTGAAAAATGCAGCAGAAAGATACATTTATTATGAACGCCAGTTGGGTAAAAAAGACAATGAAATCAATTTACCGGAATTGAGTGAACTGGATAGTGAGGGTCTGATCAATCTGAAGTTTATAGCCAAAGAACCAGCCATAGCGACACGGGATCTTGTAATAGATATTGCAAAGGATTTAGGTGCTTCCGGAGGTAAAATTATTAGTAACTATGAAGCGCAGGAATTAGACAAATTGGCCGAAGCCAGAACCTTACAAGACGTTGTTCAGGGAATAAAATTGGGAGGACAAGCGATCTCGCTATTGCCTCAATTCGGTATAAAATTTCATTTCTGGGGTCTGGGTGGTGATACCAGTTATGGGGGATTTAATCTTGGAAAGGTTGCACAATTTGCATCTGACGTAAGTGCTGCAGTGGCAGAGCGAAAAAACTATGAGGCTGCTAATTCAGCGAGGATTGGAGGCTACGCTCGTCGAGAACAGGAATGGGCATTTCAAAGCAACTCAATAGCCGGTGAAATCAACCAGTTATATAAACAGATCCGCGGGGCACAGATACGGGAAGTCATAGCGGAAAAGGAATGGAAAAACCATCAGCGGCAAATTAAAAATGCAGCTGAAATAGAAAGCTTTTTAACTGACGAAAAAATTGGCAAAAAAACAAACCAGGCTTTCTATGCATGGATGAAGGGCGAGATAAAGAATTTGTACAACCAGTCCTTCCAGTTTGCTTATGATATTGCTAAGAAAGCTGAGCGTGGCTTACAGCAGGAATTGGGTGATACCTCTTTAAGTTATATACAGGTTGGCTATACAAGCGGAAAGGAAGGCCTACTTGCCGGTGAAAAACTGTATCTTGATCTTAAGCGTATGGAGATGGCTTACCATGAACTAAACCAGCGTGAGTATGAACTTACCAAACATGTAAGTCTTATGCAGCTTAGCCCTGCTTCTTTGTTGTCGTTACGCACAACGGGACGCTGCAGCTTTACACTACCAGAAGAGTTGTTCGATATGGATGGCCCGGGGCATTATTTCCGCCGCATCAAAACTGTTGGCGTTAGCCTTCCGTGCATTGCCGGACCTTACGCGAGTGTTAACTGTACACTGACTTTGACCAAAAGCACTATTCGGAAAAAATCAGTATTAAGCGACGGTGAATATAGCATAGCAGGGGATGGAGATACCCGGTTCGATACTTATCTCGGCTCTATGCAATCCATTGTAACCAGCAGTGCGCAGAATGACGGAGGAATGTTTGAAGTCAACCTGCGTGATGAGCGAAAACTGCCATTTGAATACTCGGGAGCAGTTAGCGATTGGCAACTGAGCTTACCGGGCCGTGAAGGTGAGTTAAGACAATTCAATTACGATACCATTACAGATGTGATAATTCATGTAAAGTATACAGCGCGTGAAGGTGGTGAACTGTTGCGGAAAGGAGCTATGAAAAATTTACAAAAGTTAATAGGGGAATCAGCAGACGAAGCAGAAAAGAAAAGAGCCGCAGGAACAGTACGTCTTTTTTCGGTAAGACATGAGTTCCCAAATGAATGGGAAAAATTTAAATCAATTCAGTTGAGTAATGAAATGAGGTTTGCACAACTTAGCTTATCGCTAAAAGATGAGCATTACCCTTTCTGGAGCAAAGGCTTAGTGAAAGCTGTTCATGAGATAAAATTATATTCCCGCTCCGATGAAAATACAGTTACTGTTCGGGCTGCTGCCGATACGACTGACGAAGACACCTTAAATGCCGATAATACATTGGGAGGTTTAAGAACGGGCAAATTAGATAAAGCAAAACCGAATGACCCTGTTGGTGATTTTTCATTATTCCTTAATGATAATAGTATGACCGATTTATGGATTACGATAGCCTGGGGTAGTTAAAAAAAATCAAAATCATACATTAAGTAAAAATTAAAACAGGTACCGCCGGATCTAAATTAATTAAATGAAGAGAGCTGTGTAAAAACCCTCTCTAGAGGTATATACTGCACATCTCACAGCCGGTTTGCAAAAAACACCATGGGTTTTAAATTACCAAATATCAAAAAAAACAATTGCCGGCTCCATCGCAAAATAACTACTACCCTCAAACGTTACAATACACTACCCTATCTCGCTCTTATGTAGTAATACCTGAAAACTTCGGATTTCAAAATTATCCGGGTAAGAGCTACGACTCCTGTTATAATTGTTCTCTATGACCAACACACGCAGTTTGCTGTGCATAATGCTGTAACCTAATATCCCGGCAAGATGCAACCAGGAGATCGCGACCTAATATCATATACGTTATGATAAAAAAACCTATAGTATTTACATCCCTGGTATTAATAGCACTGGCAGTCAAAGCCAATATATCAACGCGCAATACATCCGCTGCCGACCATCTCTACGCGTTCTCTCAACCCTCGGAAATATTAAACTTTTCAGCAGAACTGCAAAACGGTTCTGTATTTATACAATGGTCAGGCTTCCGGGAAAGCAGCACTGAATACTTTGCGATAGAAAGATCAGTCAATGCCCGTAACTGGGACGTAATTGCCACTATCAAAGATGAAGGCAATGGCAGCCTGGAACAAACTTACAGCCGGGTAGACGCTGAACCGTTGAGTGGACAATCGTACTACCGGTTAAAGGAGGTAGACCAGGATGGAACGGGTAAATATTCAAAAACGATCGCCGTATATTATTCTAATTATTCTTCATCCCGTACTATGCTCCCCACTGACTCAACGAACTCTTTTTTAATCAAAAAACGTTCGCTCAGCAACCGTTCCATGACTTTGTTCAACGCTACAGGGCACCGGGTAATTTTCGACTATAATATTACCGACAACGGCACTCAGATTAATTTAAAGCAAATGCCGGATGGAGAATATACACTTCGCATCAACAGGGGCATTGCCAATCCTTCTATCATAAAGCTGGTAAAAAATAAACGCTGAAAAGAACCCGTTCATTCTTCCAGCGTTTATAGCAGGCAGGAATATCGGCAATTATTGTTTCGCACTATAATTGATCATCCACTTTACAGCAAATTTATCAGTAAATGAGCCGTAATAATCACCCCAGAACTGATCTGCCAGGGGCATTTCTACAGTACCGCCTGCAGAAAGCGCATTGAATAAACGATCAGCCTCTTCTCGCGAGTCAGGAAAAATAGAAATATAGTTATTGTTGCCTTCTATTAATTTGTGCCCCATAGAAGGAACAATATCAGATGCCATTAAAAGATCCTGGCCAACAGGCAGCGCAACATGCATTACACGGTTCTTTTCTTCAGCAGGAAGGTTTTCACAACCCGGTGCATCTCCTATTTTGTGTATTCCCCCGGCAAACTCTCCGCCAAAAACAGATTTGTAAAAAGTAAAAGCTTCTTCCGCTTTTCCATCAAAATTTAAGTAAGGATTTAACTTTGGCATGATAGTAAAATTTAATTTTTGAGTTTTTGAAGCCTGCCGCATAATGTTCCGCGACAGTAGTTATTATTCTTATTGATTTTGTTCGAGTAACCTGTCAACCTTTTGAAATGAATCAGTCCAACCGGCTTTCATTAACGCTCTCATTCCTGTAAAGGTCTGCTTTTCCTGTTCCGTTGCATCGCCATAAATCGTCCATTTCACTGTTACTTTTGTTGTATTTTCTTCTTCTGAAAAATGGACGGTCGTTAACAGATAGTCCGGATAAGTGTCGGCAAACGGCGCTTTGACAAAATTGCCGTCTTTGTCGCAAAAATTTTGTGTGTAAACCAGGAGTTGGTTGGGTTTAATAGTTTTATAATTGATTTGCCCGAATTTTGTCATTCCGTCATTGGTGGTCATAGTCCAGAAAGAAGTACCTCCTTCAACAACATTTGCGGCCAGGAAAGTCATTTCGGCCCCGTCAGGGCCCAACCAACTTGAAAAACGGGTGGGATCTGTCCACATTTCAAATGCTTTTTTCATATCCGTTTTGAATAAGTAACTAATTTCAAAAGTTTCGTCCTGGATCATGTTTTTAATTTCTATTGCCGAGTTGTTCAGCCAACCCAATGAGAAGTCCTTCATGGTTCCGAATATAGCAGAGCCGATACACATCCTCACACTGAACCACTTCGCCAACAAGCTTAGCGCCAAGTTTCGTAAGCCGGTGCAGCAGTTCATCAAGGTTGTCAACCCTGAACATGATCCGCAGGTAGCCAAGGGCGTTCACAGGAGCAGCTCTGTGGTCAGCTATAGTGTGAGGGGTGAGAAATCGTGAAAGCTCAAGCCGGCTATGTCCATCGGGAGTAACCATCATAGCAATCTCAACGGACTGATTCCCCAGTCCTGTTACACGCCCGGCCCATTCACCTTCAACCATCATTCGTCCTTCAAGCTTCAGCCCTATCTCTTTGAAAAAAGAAATTGCATTATCAAGCGATTCAACAACGATACCGACATTGTGCATTTGAAGTAAATTACTTTTTACCATAGTCGTACCTTCAAAACATAATTTTTAATAAAAGAACTGCTCAGATACGATCTTCCCGTTTTTCACCCTGTAAAGCCCTATTTCTTCGAGATTTTTCCTTGCCGCACCTTTAGGAGTATAATCCATTGTCATAAAGCAGGAAAAATATTCACCGGCAACGACTGGCTTACCTGTAGTGCCGCCATGCATTTCCTCCACTGCCTCTCCCCATTTCTTTCCTTTTTCCTGCATTTCTTTCATACCGCTTGCTTTTGGCCAACCGGCGCCCGGAGGCTCCTCGCTTGTAGCGTCGGGACTATAGAGCTCCGCATATATTTTATCAAAAGCTCCCTGCTGCATGTAATCATAAAATTTGTCGGCTACTTCCTGTGTTGTCATAATTTGATTTTTTAATCAGGTCAAAAAATACTGTTTAAACGTTTCCCTGGAAAACAGGCGCCTGCTTCTTTGTTCTTATAAAGATCATCGCAATGGCTGTTGTTACAATGCCCATTACCAGTGAAGCGATGGTGCTTTGTACAACATAGTTTTTATAATTGAAATATGCCTCTGCCGCTTCTCTTGTTTTGTGGTATCCTGTTTCCAGGGAATATTCAATTACATTAGGAAAATATTCCGGGGTAATAACATAAGATATCACCCATTGCATCAAAGGGCTGAGCAACGCGATGATCGCAGAAATGATCACGCCTGAAACCAATCCCTGCATATAGCTCATTTGCCCCTGGTAGTAATTCTTCTTTTTATCTTTTAAGGCAAGCACCATTACTATTACAGCAGGAATGGCATACAGGTTGGTAAGATACATATGCTTATCTATATGCGTGCTATGAAGCCCGGCCAGCTTTTCGAGCAGCATCCATAGTAGCGACATCACAATAAAAATAACAGCCCATTTAATTTCGATGCGATACTTTTTCATATGCGTTCTGGTTTAATTGAAAAATCAATTGTTTAAAAAATGCTCAACCTGCATTACGGTAAAATCAATAAGCGCTTTGTTAAGGTTGCCGTTTTCATCTGCCATCATATAAGCCCCATGCCCCACAGGCAATATCATTAACCTTGAAGCAGGAACGAGCCGGTGCATTTCTGCGATATGCTCTGCCTTCATCACATCGCCATCTCCAGCTATAAAAAAAACAGGCGCCTGAATAGATTGCAGCATACCATCATCCCAATCCTTAAAGTGTATCATACGCCGGCTGTCTTTCTCAAACATATTCTGCAGCTTACCCGGGTCAGGATTTAACCGGAGAAAATTATCTTTCAGGTATTGCGGCATATGATCAATGGTGGCCTGCGCCATTCCTTCAAAAAAACCGTCTATCATTCCGTTCCGTTTTGTAACGCCTGAAGCAGCAATAACCTTTTCTGCCTTTCCGGGAAATAAATGTGCGACCAGGAGCACGGTCGTAGCGCCGTTACTGAATCCCCAGAAGGATGCTTTGCTGATACCGAGCTGTTCCAACACCGCTATAATATCTTTTGCATCCTGCTCAAAAGTTTCAGGAACTTCACGATGCTCTGATCTGCCGTGATTCTGCAAATCAATTCCGATGAGCTTATATTGACCTGATAACCGTTGAATAACTTCTGCGTAATCAAACTGTATAGCGCTACCACCGCCATGGATCAGCACCAGCGGTTTTCCTTCACCATATATTTCATAATACAGGTTTATACCGTTTGCTTCTTTATAGCCGCTTTCTTTAAATTGCATCGTCAGTATTTTAAATTTTCGTCTACATCATACTTCATTCCCTCGTAACCAAGTATTCTGCGCATCAATCCCATCTGCCCGCACAAATAGTCTGCCCTGCCTATGCTCATACCTGCAAAGTTCAATATATTTTCTTCGAAAAAAAGCACATCCATTCCTATCGGGAATTTCTTTTCCAGTTGCTCATCAGTCGCTGTCAGCAATTTTTGATATACCAAAGGAGAGATTTTATGAAAGCTTTCCCTTAACTGCTGCAAAGAAGGATAGCTGAAGCTTTCATCCAGCGCTTTTGCCTGGAAGAATAACGAGCTGTACGGGTCTTCTTCCCTAAGACCGAGCACCCACCCCAAACTATAACGGGCGTTCACAAAATTTCCCGCCATCCATACAACATGATTGGCCTTTCCATCAACCCGTTTTAGGGCATTTTGTTCTGAAATACCATCCAGCACATTTAAAAAAGTTTGTGAATGCCAGCGATAAGCCGGGATGACAATATTTAATTGCTTTGATACAGGAGTGTCCATATTATTTTATTTTACGGGAACATACTTTATCGCTAATTCTCCATTAGGAAATTGCCTTGAATCCGCTATATTCAGCTTTTGCTTCTGATCCGTTTCTTTAAAAAGCGGGATACCTTTTCCAAACAATACCGGGTTAACAAAAATCCAGTATTCATCTATAAGATTATGCTGCATTAACTGTTGGGTGATATCGGGATTTCCGAAAACAATGATCGCCTTACCATCTGCCAATTTTAGCTGCTTAATATGCTGTATAATATCTTTACGCAAAACAATCGTCTTTTTATCATCAACCTCTTCTATCGTTTTTGACGCTACAATTTTGTTTGCCGAATTATACCAATCCGAATAATCGCCTACAGCCTTTGAAGCTCCCGGCTGCTTACCAGCCCCGGGCCAGAATGTATTCAGCATCGTATACGTAACCCTCCCGAATAAAATCGTATCCGCTTCTTTAGAAATTTCGGTCACAAATGCAAGGTTCTCATCGCCAGGTTCAAAATCATCAAGCTCCCCGTTTTGATTGGCCACGAATCCGTCAAGGGAAATATGCGCTATCAGGATTATTTTTTTCATACTTGTTAACTGTTCGTTGTTCTCTGTTTTGTCGGTTCATAGTAAAGCGTTACTGCCCCACCACTAAATGTTTTAGTCTTTATGAGTTTAAGAATAGTCCTGTCGTTTATATTTTCAAATAATGGCAAACCGCTTCCTGCTACAACAGGGTGAACGCAAAGCTGGTATTCATCAATCAAATTAAGTTTCATTAGCTGCAGAATTAAACTCCGGCTGCCAACTAAAATGTCTTTACCCGGTTTTTTCCTTAGCTCCGCAACTTCTTCTTCAGGGTCTCTGTTTGCCAGCCTCGCGCTTTCCCATTCTACATTTTTCAGTGTATGGGAAAAAACAATTTTTGGAATATTGTCCATTACCACGGCAAATTCATTAATTGCTTTGTTGTCGGTAGGGTTTTTTACCACAGTCTTCCAATATTTCATAAGTTCATATGTTATTCTTCCATATAAAATAACGTCCGCGTTACTTAACAGGTCTGCGTAATGTTTGTGTATTTCGTCATCCGGAATTCCTGCTGTATGGTCGCAAAACCCGTCAAGTGTCATATTGATTGCTGCAATCAGTTTTCTCATTATATGTTGTTTATATCAATCGTCAGATTTCTGTTGGCCGGTTAAAGTTTGCAGTGTCGTCTGTTACAATAAGCATATATTTTTATCCACGCTCTACATATTCTTTAAACCGCTGCAAAACAGACTGACAAAATGCTTCCTGTATATTATCAGGCACTGATTTCTCCGGCTCAAAGCTTTCGCGCACAATGGTATTCTGATCAATCTGCAAAAACTCTATTGTTGATTTTCTTCCGTCATCCAATGTATATGCTATCAATTCGTAAGGAATGATCCTGTCGTATATTCCCGTATGATCAAAACCCTCTTTACCATCTTTTGTCTGCATTTTAAAACAAAACTGCCCTCCTTCTCTCACATCATTTATAACTTCCGGGCAATGCCAGTTGGCAAAAGGAATATTCCATTGCCTGATCTCCTGCGGGGTGATCCAGGTTTTCCAAACTGTTTCAAGCGGCTTTTGTACCAATATGTTTACCACTATTCTTTCCTTTTCCATCTCAGCCTATTTCATGGAATGTAACCCTATTGTATTTCCTTCGGTATCCGCTGCAATAGAGCAAAAGCCAAATTCACCAATTGGCATTTTAGCCTGGTATATTTTGCCGCCCGCAGCTTCTACCCTGCTTTCTTCAACAGCACAATCTTCGCACATAAAATAGAGGATCACGTTGCTGCCGCCTGCTTTCGTATCTTTCATCTTTACCAGCGCTCCGGGTGTTCCGTAGCCCTCCGTATTACCGGGAAAAGATTTCATCTGCACACCCTGATCAGTAGGGTCTGACATCAGCTCCAGCTTTGTTTTAAGAACCGCTTCATAAAATTTGGTGGCTCTGTCCATATCGTCTACATAAATTTCAAACCATCCTACCGGGTTTCCTTTTGTGTGTTCCATCTTTCTGATTTTTAAATGTGAAGAAGTGTATATTATAAGGTATCTGCTGTAGCAGCTAACCTCCGCTTAATATTGTTCATTTGATTAAGATGCCTTTGAGTGTGCACGCAAATAAAAGCCAACCATTCATAACGGGTTAAATATCCCATGAACGGGAACTCCATGTCAAGGCTCAACTGCATCAGGTCTCTTTCTTCAATGATGCCAAGAAGATTGGCTTTATTGCTTTCTAACTGCTTAACCAATTCCTGTTTATCATACATGCGCATGGAAGGATATACAGCAGGAGCAGTTTCTGATTTCTGCTCCATATCCAAAAAGATGCTTCTCAGCTCAGCAACTTTTTCATCGTATGGTCTGCCCGCTTCTTTGGTTTGATTATCCAGCACCCCACCGCTGCAAAGAATAATATGCGCTGCCACCTGCCCTATTGTCCAGCTACCTTCAAACGGAAGTTCATTCAGCTCTTCATCATTAGTGCTGTTTACCGACTGAATAACATCATCAAATACTTCCCGGATTTCGTTGTCAATATTCTTAATTTTCATACAGATAAATTTGTTGTTGGTTACCTTTTTTAGATTATCATTACAAACTTCATCTCAAAAATAGTGCAGCAATAGGCCAGTTACTCTTGCCATATGGCAAGTATTGGCCTGCAGGTTTAATAAAAATAAAATACCTGCCATATGGCAAGATGCAGAGGTTATACCAGTTCCTGCAGGTGTTGCAATACTTCCACAAGCTGATCCTGTGTATTGAATGCTATATTATCTTCTGCTGAAATTTTTCCTTTAACACCGCTGATCAGGAGACATGTTTTATCGTTGAATAAGGCGCCCAGCGTTTTCATGATCAGCTTTATTTCTTCAAATGACTTTCGGCCATCTGCAGACGCTACGATTATAGCCAGTGGCTTTTCAGAAAAAATGGTTGTAGCTACACACCACTCCAGTACATTTTTTAAACCGGCAGGGATGCTGAAAACATATTCGGGGCTGGAAATGAGCACAGCATCTGCGTCCTCAATCTTTTTACGGATGCTTTCAATAACTGCAGGCACATTTTCAAGGGTCTGCACAGCATCAAAATGTGGCAGCGTTCTGAGTGCGTCAAACACCTCAATATACAAAGTACCTGAGAAGCGTTTTGCAAGGAACTGCACCAGCTTAATATTAGATGAGTTTTGCTGTGCGCTGCCAATAATGGCAAAAATATTTTTCATTTGCTGGCTTTAAGCGGTAATATCTTTCCTGATGCGGCTGAGCGAAGTATCCGTAACGCCGAGGTAAGAAGCGATTTGTTTCAGCGGCGCATGCTGGATGATCTGCGGTTTCTGCTGTAATAATTTTAAGTACCGGTTGGTAGCTGTTTCTCTTATCATATCCAGCGAACGTTGCTTAACCGCGAACAACTGGGTGGTAAACCACAATCTCCCCCATTCAATAAAGCCCGGCAGGCGGTGAAACAACTGCTGGAATTCATTAAACTCAACCTTCCATAAAATACAATCCGTGAGCGCCTGTAAATTTTCCTGCGAAGGCATTCGCTGAAACAATGAAGTGGGCACAATTACAAGGTCATGATCCGTAAAAAAATCCGTGGTGATCTCGTCGCCGTTGTAATTGTGTACAAAAGCCCTGATCAATCCATTTTCAAGAATATAATATTCATCAGCCACACGCCCTTCTTTTAAAATAGTATCTCCTTTAGAAAAGGATACCTTATGGTGTATTGCTGCAATGGATTGCAGATCTTCCACAGACAAAAGCGGGTGCTGGTAGATGCTTTTAAAAATAGTTTCCATTGTATTGCAAGATAATTGATAATTGAACCTTATGACAGGTAGAGCGCATCCTACTTATAAATATATTTTTATACACAGATCAGTAATTCACCGGCAGCAGCTTCATATATTCATCCAGGCCTGCATGATCTTTTTTGCGGAAAGGAGTGTTTGTATAAGTAAGCTTCAGCAGCCGCGATACCCTGAAATCACGATACTCGTTGCGCCACCAGCACCACGCGATCATATGCCAGTTGAACGCATAAAAAATAAGCCCTACAGGCTCCACCGATCTTGAGCTTACTTCGTTGCGGTTATTCTGGTACTCAATATCCAGTATTACCTGCGAAGCGATGGCATTCTGGATGGGCGACAAATATGCGAAATCATTATTAGCAAACTGGCAGCTCACTGTTTTGATCTGCGCCGACAGTTGTTCCGCTTTCTCCTTTTGACCGCTTCGCAATACCGATTTTACCTTATTTAAAGCGCTTTCATAATGTTGCCTGATAGACTGATCGGCAAACCTGCCGGCAATGCTTTCCATTAATATCAAAGCATTGGCTTCTTCATTGCTAAAAGAAACAGGTGGAAGAAAATATCCCTGCACTATAAAATAACCCCTTCCATTTTCAAAGCTTACCGGCACTCCAATTTCTGTAAGCGCCTTTACATCGCGATATACGGTTCTTACGCTAATGGAAAATTTGTCGGAAATACGCTCCGCCGTCACAAATTTTCTTGATTGCAGCATGGTAAGAATACCCATTAACCGGTCTATCCTGTTCATTGTATGACTTTTAGTACCCTGTCAACAAAATTACGTCCCCTATACAAGCTTCCGGGCATTATTGCAACCTGCTGCATTTCCATACATAGTTTTATTTTGAATATTTTCGCTTATAATTGTTTAAATATTGAAAAATTTCAATCAAAAAAGGAAAATTATTTTCTTTTTTGTAATTTATCTCCTAATTTTGGCGAAAATTTTTAACCTACAATAGAATAAATTTTATATTATGTGTGGTATAGTTGGCGTGTTTGATTGTAAATCCGGCACCGAATCGCTGAGACCAAAGATCTTAAAAATGTCTAAAAAGATCCGGCACCGCGGCCCGGACTGGTCCGGTATTTACAGCGATGACAATATTGTGCTGGCGCACGAACGTTTGGCTATTGTTGATCCCCAATCGGGCGGGCAACCTTTGTATACCAAAGATAAAACCCTGGTACTGGCAGTGAACGGAGAAATTTACAATCACCAGGAAATAAGAGCCACCATGCCCGACTACGAGTTTCTTACGCAATCGGACTGCGAAGTAATACTGGCGCTTTACCGCAAAAAAGGGATCAGCTTCCTGGAAGACCTGAATGGCATTTTCGCGTTTGCGCTGTACGATAAAGAAGAGGGATCTTATTTCATTGCCCGCGATCATATCGGCATCATACCTTTTTATATGGGGTGGGACGAATGGGGCAACTTTTATGTAGCCTCTGAACTAAAAGCGCTGGAGGGTGTATGCAACAACATCAAAGAATTTTTACCGGGGCATTACCTGTACAGCAAAGACGGCGGGTATGAATTAAAAAAATGGTACAAGCGCGATTGGGAAAAATATGAAAATGTAAAAGATAACAAAACCGATATAGCCACCCTGCGCAAAGCGCTCGAAGACGCAGTACACCGCCAGTTGATGTCTGATGTTCCTTATGGAGTATTGCTTTCGGGAGGGCTCGACTCTTCTATTATTGCCGCGGTAACCAAAAAATTCGCTGCCAAAAGAATTGAGTCGGGCGACACGCAGGCTGCCTGGTATCCCCAGTTACATTCTTTTGCCGTGGGTTTAAAAGGATCGCCCGATCTTGCTGCAGCGCGTAAGGCGGCCGATCATATCGGCACGGTTCACCACGAAATTCATTTTACCATCCAGGAAGGGCTGGACGCCATCCGGGATGTGATCTATCACCTTGAAACGTATGATGTAACCACTATACGCGCTTCCACTCCTATGTACCTCATGGCAAGGATCATTAAATCCATGGGCATTAAAATGGTATTATCGGGAGAAGGGTCCGATGAGCTTTTTGGCGGCTACCTCTACTTCCACAAAGCGCCCAGCCCGGAGGCATTTCACGAAGAAACGGTAAGAAAGCTCGGGAAGCTTCACCTGTACGACTGCCTGCGCGCCAACAAATCGCTGGCAGCCTGGGGCATTGAAGGAAGAGTTCCGTTCCTTGATAAAGAATTTATGGATGTTGCCATGCGCCTGAACCCGGCCGATAAAATGGCTGGCAAGGGCAGAATGGAAAAATGGGTTTTACGTAAGGCTTTTGAAGATTATTTACCGGAAAGCATTGCATGGCGCCAGAAAGAACAGTTTTCAGATGGTGTGGGCTATAGCTGGATAGATACCCTGAAAGCGGTTGCGAGCGAAAAAGTATCTGACGAACAACTGGCAAACGCCCGTTACAGGTTCCCAATCAATCCTCCTATGTCTAAAGAGGAATATCATTACCGTTCCATATTCAGCGAGCATTTCCCTTCAGATACAGCAGCAGCCTGTGTACCTTCCGTACCATCGGTAGCCTGTAGCACGCCTGAGGCGCTGGCATGGGATAAATCGTTCCAAAACCTGAACGATCCGTCTGGCCGGGCTGTTGCCAGTGTACACAACGAAGCGTACGAAGCAGCAGAACAACCACAGGTTCAGTAAAAGCTTAACTATAATTTTGGTATACAGAAAAAACCGGCTGATCAGCCGGTTTTTTCTGTATGTAATAACTGCCTGAACAGCCTTCCACATACACAAGCTAATCTTCTTCCTGGATTTGAAAAGTGAGTGGCTGTTTGTGAACAGAAGAAACTTTCTTTCCATTGATGGTTGCCGGTATCCATTGGGGACCGTTTTGAAGTGCCTCCACCAAAATCCGGGCTAACAATGTGCCCTCCATTTTCGTTACTTTAAAATCAGACAGGGTTCCATTTTCACGAATTACAAACGTAACTGCTGTAGTTCCCGCCTTGCCTGCCTCCTGCAAAGAATCAATATTCTTGTTGACCTGCGTTGTAATATATTTCAGCCATGCACTCTCTCCGCCGGGAAAGGACGCTCTTACCGTATCCTGTAATACCACTCCCTGCGTACTATTATAGGAATAATGATCATTAACATGTGCGGCCTGGCTTAATTGATTTTTTAACATGGGTTTGTCTCTGAGCGAGAACGCTGCTATTACAAATAAAAGCAGTGGCAATACAAGCCAACGGGTAAGCGACCCGAATCGCGTTTTTTGTTGATTGATAAGCATATGTAATCGTCTTTTTATAGGTGAAGTAAAAAAATGGCTCGTAACGGTTTTGTATTGAATGGGAAATGCGGCGGTCAGCAACATCCTGGCAAATTCATCCGGATCCTTGTTCTCGATAGAATGCTCGTCGGCAATAAACTCATGTACCAAAAACAACTCTTTACGCACCAGCCAGAATACGGGATTTATCCAGAACACGATCATTACTGTATTCACGAACAACCTGTCAAGGCTGTGCAATTGCCGCACATGCACCAGTTCGTGCTGAAGTATCTGCGAACCGGATATACTGTCAATATCTATTTTGCTGTTCCAGAAAATATACCTGAAGAATGAGAAAGGTGTACGTTTTACAGGAGCAGTAAGAATAACTACGCCATTTCTTTGTGATTTCGGTGTATACTTCGCAATCCACCAGGCAAGCCTGGATAATGAAGCGATAAGGGAAAAAGCAAACAGCAGGCAAACAGCCAGATAGGCGAATACCAACAGTGTTTTGGGTTGAATTACTTTTTGAATGCCGCCGGTAACGGTAAAGCTGATATCAGCACCTTCTGTGGTAAGTTCAACAGGCAATACCGATTGAAAAGACCTTACAGGAAGAAATAAATCCGGCAGCTTAATGAAAGGGATGCCTATGCCCGCCACGAAAATAGCCAATAGGAAAAAGCGGTTCCAGCTATGCATCAGGCGGTTGCGTAGCAAAAAGTGATAATAGCTGTATAATATCAGTGATATTACAACCACCTTTACGAAATAGGCTGTGAAGGCGACCATACCGGCAGTTTTTTAGTGAATGATAATTACGTCTTCTTATCCTTTAATTGTTTCAACAACAGCTCCAGGTCTTCCACGTTCAATTGTTCGTCTTTTAATATAAAGGAAACAGTATTGACTACAGATCCATTGAAATAACTTTTTACAATTGATTTCAGGGAAGCTTTCGAATATTGCTCTTTTGTTATAAGGGGATAGTACCGGTGTATACGTCCAAAGTTTTCAACACCTGCGAATCCTTTTTCTACCAGCACTTTTAATACAGTGGCAACAGTGTTCTGATGTGGGCGTGATGCGGTCAGCTCATCCATGATCTCCCTCAGGAAAGCCCTGTCAAGCTTCCATAAAACCTGCATTATCTGCTCTTCAGCCCTGGTTAGAGATTTTTCCATACCTCCGTACATTATGTTAGTACAAATATAAAACTATAATTATAGTTTCAAAACTATTTTTATAGTTTTTTTTAAATTCAAACAAACTAAGTATGGAAATTACCTGTAACCAATGTCACGGTTCCTTAACATTCAATATTGTAAATTTGCCTTCCGGAAGCAGTAATTGCATTCGTTTATACTCAATGAACCGTTATGGCTACATTTGGAGAACTGATCAATGGAAATAAACCCGTGCTGGTAGACTTTTTTGCAACCTGGTGTGGCCCCTGCAAGATGATGGCTCCTATGCTTGAAAAGCTCAAGGAGTCTGTAGGCGATACCGCCACTATTATAAAGATAGACGTTGATAAAAACCCGGCGGCGGCAAATGCTTACCAGGTACAGGGTGTACCAACGCTTATTTTGTTTAAACACGGAAAGATATTATGGCGGCAATCGGGCGTTGTGCCGGTTGACCAGCTAAAACAGGTCATACGTCAACATTCTGATCAATGAAAAAAGCTTTTACATACATTCTTTTTTTCCTTGTTGTTTGCACTACAAATGCCTGCGCACAATCCGGCAAAAATTTTCAACGGGTTGCTTCCGGCGTATTCAAAAAGGCGCTCGATTCCATTGCCGACAAACAGGTGATAGATGTAAGAACTTCCGGGGAATTTAAAGAAGGCTACATACCCGGCGCAAAGAACATAAACATTTACGACGCTGATTTCCTTGAACAGATAAGCGGCCTCGATAAAAATATTCCCATACTGGTATATTGCAAAGGCGGGGCAAGGAGCGCGGATGCCGCCCGGCAAATGCAAAAAATGGGGTTCAAAAATATCTACGAGCTGGAGGGAGGCATCATGAGCTGGGAACATAATAATTTCCCGGTGGAAAAGCCAGTGGAGAACAACACGGCTGATTTGTTCACTATAGCTCATTTCGACAGTCTCCTGGCCCGGCACAATACCCTGATGATAGACTTTTACGCACCCTGGTGCATGCCCTGCCGGGAAATGGAGCCATCGCTGAAAAAACTGGCAAAACAATACCAGGGGAAAATGACCATCCACCGGATAAACGTTGACCAGGCAAAACAGCTTGCAAAAGCGCTGAATATTGAAGGTATTCCGGTTATAGCCACCTATAAAAACGGCACTCAAATAAACCGTGTTACTGGCTTTCAAAGCGCAGCTAATCTGCGCAACCTCGCCAATGAAGCAGTAAGGAAAAAGTAGGCGGCAGTAAGCTGGCAGCGCTCCGGCAGGTTCTTATTTTTTCGCTTTTTATAATTTGTTGCGCTTCAATTAACTTGCAGCACTCTTTAACAGCAAAGCATGTACAAGGATAAAAAGCATATACCAACCACCGGCAATAATATTGTAGTTACCGGCGCGGCAGGCTTTATAGGAAGCTGTATGGTAAGCTACCTTAACCATAAGGGCTTTAACAATCTTATACTGGTAGATGAATTTGAGCGGCTGGATAAAACCAATAATCTTCAGGGGAAAAAATTTCTTTATAAAATTGAAAGGGATCTTTTTTTTAGCTGGCTTAAAGATAATAAGCCCGAAATTGGTTTTGTTTTTCATTTAGGCGCCCGTACCGACACCACGGAATTTGATTATGAAGTGCATGAAAGACTGAACCTGGAATACTCCAAAGACTTATGGAATGTTTGCATTGTGGGTAATATTCCAATGCTGTACGCCTCCTCTGCAGCTACCTATGGCCCGGGAGAATTGGGTTATAAAGACGATCACAATATTGTGGACCGCTTACAGCCTCTTAACCCTTACGGCATTTCCAAAAACGAATTTGACAAGTGGGTATTAAAGCAGCATAGCTCTCCCCCTTTTTGGGCAGGCTTAAAATTTTTTAATGTATACGGTCCCAACGAATATCACAAAGGAAGAATGGCCAGCGTTATTTTTCACTCCTTTAATCAAATAAAAAATAACGGTTTCGTTAATCTCTTTAAATCGCACAAAGCCGGTTATAAAGACGGGCAGCAATTAAGGGACTTTGTGTATGTGAAAGATGTAGTACAGGTTTGTTACTGGCTGATGGAAAATCAGCCGATGTCAGCATTGTACAATCTCGGCACCGGTAAGGCAAGGAGCTTTTACGACCTTGCGGCTTCCACCTTCGCCGGGCTGGATCAACAGCCGGACATCCGTTTTATTGATATGCCTGCTGATATAAGGGAAAAATATCAGTATTTTACAGAAGCGGATATGACCAAACTAAAAAGTGTGGGATACAATACAGCTTTTTACAGTCTGGAAGAGGGAGTAAATGACTACGTTAAAAATTATCTGGCAACAGGAAATTATTACTAAAATGAATAAAAAAATTGCCATCATAGGTGGGGGTAACCTGGGAACTGCTATTGCCGAAGGCTTAATATTAAGCGGGTTTGTACAACCGGGGCAACTGCTCATTACCAAAAGAAATATACGCACGCTCAGCAGGCTTGAAGAAAAAGGTGTACTGGTGAGCAACGATAATACAGAAGCCATTCGTTTTGCCGACCTTGTAATACTTGCGGTAAAACCTTTCCAGGTAGATGATGTGCTTGGCTCGCTGCAGTTATTGTTTGATGAGAACAGGCATGTGCTTGTATCGGTAGTTACCGGTATTACCATACCTCAAATTCATGCCGCGCTCAATAAAAAAATATCTACTGTTAGAGCAATGCCTAATACGGCCATTGCCATACAGGAAAGTATGACCTGCTTAAGCGCCCGGGATATTACAAGCGAACAGCTTGATTATGTAAAGGAAATATTTAACCAGCTTGGGAAAGTGGTTGTAATAGACGAAAAGCTGATGGATGCGGCTACCGTATTGGCCGCCTGCGGTACCGCTTATGCCATGCGTTATATACGCGCCAATATACAGGGCGGTATTGAAATTGGATTCGATGCAGCTACAGCAAGCCTGATCGCCGCGCAAACTGTAAAAGGAGCTGCAGAATTATTGCTCCGGAAAAATACACATCCCGAGCAGGAAATTGACAAGGTAACCACTCCTAAAGGATGTACCATAGCAGGCTTAAATGAAATGGAGCACCAGGGCTTCAGCTCATCGCTGATAAAAGGTATTGTGGCAAGCTATGATAAGATCGCTTCCGACCAATAGCACTACTGCTTACTGAAGCTGACTCCATCGTATACTTCCATGAGAGGAATGCTGAATTCAAGTGACCGGATCTGCAAGGATTGGCTTGCCTGAAGATATTCCTCCAGTTGCCAGGATTTGCTTTCATTCAGCCGGAAAATTTCTACAGAAATTGACTCGCTATCAACCATTATAGGTAAAGTTCCTCTTTCCGTAAACTACTGCCGGTTGGCGTATTTCCATGCCCTAATATACTAAAATTCAGCTATATCATCTGTTTGCGGCAGACGCCGGGTGCATTTCCTCTCTTCTTCCCCCAAAATGCATGTATTCAAAATTTTATACCGGTAAAATATACTTTTATTTCACTCCTGCACGTTCATTGAAAGGCGGTGAAGAGTTGATAAAGGTTACTAATGGAAGCTGTTTTGCAAATGCGTAACCCGTTTAAACAAACATTTCATGAGTTCCACCATTACAAAAACCACGGTAGAAACGCTTTTAAAAACCTGGATGATTTGCGAAGCAACTGTTCATTTGCAGGATTGCCTGCGTCAGAACAACAAAGAAATCTACCACCAGTTCAAAGCCTGTGCCGGCTCTTGCTTTAATATGGCAAGGGAGTTGATGGAACCCACCCAAACATTCACGCTTGAGCATCACATTGCATGCATGGTAGAATGCCGTACCTGCGCAAAAATATGCAGGCAGTTCGCTGATATTCCTGAAATTGCTTTTTGTGGAAGTATTTGCGAAAGCTGCCTTGCCAGCCTGGTAACAATAAACATGAATTACCAGTTAAATTAATTCCAGCCCCTCTTTTCGCTCCACATTCCTTCCTGCATATTAAATACGGAAACGCTTAACCAACCCGTGTACTTGCAGGTAAAATACGAATTTATAAGGTCCGTTATTTTTTTGTTGGTCGTATATAGTTAAAGCAGAACTTTACAGCAATTTAAAAAAAGGCTTTCTTTTAAATTGTAACCGGTATGAATTGGGTGATCTTAATAATTGCAGGATTATTTGAAGTAGGCTTTGCTACCTGCCTGGGAAAGGCTAAAGAAGCGCAAGGCACCATAGCTGTATATTGGTACTCCGCTTTTGTTATTTGCCTTGCAATGAGCATGTACCTGCTGATAAAAGCAGCAGAAACCCTGCCTATAGGAACCGCCTATGCTGTATGGACCGGTATTGGCGCAGTGGGCACTGCTATAATGGGTATCATTCTGTTTAAGGACCCTGTAGATTTCTGGCGTATCTTTTTTATTACTACTCTTATCGGGTCGGTCATTGGTTTAAAAGTTGCGTCGCATTAACCATCCCGGCAACAGTATTACTGTAATGCGAAAGACTGAAGGCTGCTGAGTGATTTGCTGATTTTTATTCTTTGCGTTTTTACCAGTATGGCAACTTCAGGTACCGGTATGTTTTTTTCTTCGAGGGCATTTAAAATAATATCGTAGGCCTGCTTCGCTCCCTGTTCAATATACAGGCAAAAATCGAGTAACATTTTCCTGTTTTGCGAGGATATTTCCGTAGTAAGATCGCTTACCGCAGCACGTATGGTTAATGCCAGGGCTCCTGTATCGTGCGCCACTTTTCCAAGAGTAGCTACATGTTGCTTTATTTCTTTTATAAACTGGCGGCTTTGTAAGGCCATCCGCATAAACATTGAACGAATATCGGCGTCTATTGCCTCTGTAGCTTCCGCAGCCTTTTCATAACCGGATATCCTTTCTTTATTTACTTCAATTAATTTGTGAATCAGGTCCAGGCTTTTATCGTTATTGCTCATCTTCTGTATATTATGTTGCTTGATTAATTATAAAACCGCCTGATACAAATTTAAGTTGCGGCAGGCTGCTCAAAAAATATTTCCGGCAAATACATTTTGATTTAACAACGCATTAAACGAACAATGATCAAAATTATTTAATGCATGCTAAAATATTTTTGCCAGGTGGGCAGGTAATTTAAATCTCTTTAAAAAGAAATTATTGTATTGCTAAACAGGAAAAAGGATCTGTTCAACAACATTCAGAATATTAAGAGGAATATCGTCCTTGGTAAGATATCCTGTGGCTCCCGCGGAAAGTATTTCCTTGGCATAAGGCATATATGCGTGAGTACTTATTACAAGAACAGGCAATGAGGGTTTTATTTTTTTAATACGCCTGAGCGCTTTCACTCCCCCGGCGCCAGGCATCGAAATATCGGATATTATTAAATCCCATTCTTCTGTTAACGCTTTTTGAATGAGCCCGTCTGTATCTGCCGCTTCGTCAATAATTACAGAAGGATAGCCTTCCCGTATCAATGAGCTCAGCCGCTCCCGGATAGGAGGAAAATCGTCTGCAATCAATATTTTTAAGCCGCTGCTGGCAGTCATATCACAAAAGTAACCGAGCCGCCAGAATGTATTTGTAAACCACTATATGTAAATAATGTAAACCAGATACTACAAGAACAGGAAAATACATTAAGAACACAATCAATATGTTAAATGAAAACAAAATCCACCAACTCCTGGATTTAGTAAAACAGGGTCTATACAGGATATATAAGGAGCCTACAGTTAAGCTAAGGGCAGGGAAACATAAAATTTGGCACCTCCTTCCTTCTTGCTGGTAAACCATATCTTGCCGGAATGCGCTTCCACTATTTGCTTACTGATGGAAAGTCCCAACCCGAATGAAGGCTCTCCCGATGTTCCGGAACGTTTAGTCTCTTCCGACATATCGAATATCTTATCCCTTACCGATTCGGGAATTCCTATACCGCTATCTTCAATAGAAACAGTAATGAATTCTTCCTCCCTGGTAAAGTTGACAATAATATTTTCATTTTCGTGGCTGAACTTGATAGCGTTATTAAGTAAGTTACTGAATACCCGCCACAGCTTCTCCCTGTTGCCATTAATTGTTACCGGAAATGCGTTTAATATAATTTTCTGTCCTTTTTGATTAGCCGCAAGCTGTAACATTTCAACACAATACGAAATTAATGCCATAAGGTTCACCGGCGTATGTGCCGCCACAGCAGGTTGCTGATTGGTGTACATCAAATCCTGTATCAGCTCTACGGCATGATTACTGGAAGCCTGGATCATTTCGAGCATTTTCCGTTGTTCGGGCGAATAATTGGTATCCCTTAAAAGCAAATCGGTTGATGCTGCTATTCCACCCACTGGATTGCGAAGATCATGCGCTACTACTTTCATCATGCGGTTATTCTCTTCCTGGCTTTGCTGTAGCGCTACCAGGGCATTTTGCAAATGGAGATTTTTATCAGATATTTTTGCGTTCAGTTTTCCTAATACTTTGATATGTTTTTTTGATTGCGCATAGTTACGCAAAATGAGCAATACGGTGATCGCGAACATAACTATAGCCAGGGTAGCCACTACCAGGTAAAAATTCTTCCTGTCATCCTTTTTTTGAAGGATGCCAAGTTCATACTCCGATTTAAGATAAGAGAACTCCCTGTCTATATCCGTACTTAAGGCATCGTGATTGGCGGCATCTATCGAATCTTTCTGAAAAACGTATTTATTGAGATACTGATTGGACAGGGCCATGTTTCCCATTTTCTCTTCGTACTTAGCCTGCAGCAAATACATTCTTTTTGAAATTTCGGCATTTGCCGAAGTATCAAGCCCCGCTTTAACCTGTTTCAGCAGGTCATCTGCCAGTTGTAATCTTCCGGTTTTTATATATAAATCCGCCAGCTTAACAAGAGAATAGGGCACATCCTCAATGGCATGCCCCGGTATACTATTAATACGTATACTTTCTTTTAACAGCCGTTCAGCAGCAGAATCATTTCCCACAACCATAAGGTCCTGGGCCTTATTACCATATATAACAGCTTTAGCCGAAGCAATAAAATCAGTATCAATAATCTTTTTTTGCCCCTGGAGCCTGAAAGCGTGATGATAATTACTATTGATATAGCTAAGCGCGCTGTCGAAATAAAACAAGGCGCTGTCGCTCATTCCCATCCTGCTGTAACATAGCCCGATATTATCGAGATTGGTTTGCTGATGGGCAAATATTACATGCCCGCTAAAGCTCGAATCGCCCTGCCGGCAATGAAACTGCTGTTCAAATGCCTGCCTGAAATAGGAAGCCGCTTCTTTATAGTGCTGGTGCTGGTAAGCTACCAATCCAAGCCTGGAACTATAACTGGTATACAGGCAGGTATCCCCGGTTTTGAAAATAGCTTCCCTCGCCAAAAAATAATGATTAAACGCCTCATTGTATCTTTTTAAAGCGTGCAGATCATCTGCCTTATTTGAAAGCGCTACCGAATACCAGTAAGGATAGGCTGATTCGCCGTCTAATTTTTTTACTGCCGCGAGCGCACTGTCGGAGTACAATAAAGCCTTTTCATAATCACGCCTGATAGTATAAAAATACCCGCGTTTACAATTATATATTTCATACATGCGCCGCTTATAAGGCAGGTGTGCATATACGGAATCTATTGAACCAAAATACCTGACGCTGTCGTACAGGTACATCTGTATCTTCCTGAAACTAAAATCTTCAAAAGAACGAAAATCTATTTTTTGTTTTGTTTTATTGCAGGCTGTAAGAAAAAGTATTACCGAAAGTATGATAAAGAAATATTGCAGGATATGAACAGAGTGGTTTCTCATCTTTATTGTGATACCAGCAATTTTAAGCAGGTGGTATTACCTGAACAACTAAAATAACGAAAATAGAACGGCTACGATTAGTAGAAATAAAAAACATGCGAAGTAATGATATTATTGTTTAATATCAAAAAAGTAGGGCGCATTTATGCAAAAAATGGAAATGGAAATTCCCTGTTTAAGGTTTAATCCATTTCCTGTGGTTTGTGATATCAGGGTTTCCCCTTATTGGTTTAAAGCAATAGCAGCACTAAGGTAAAGCAGGAGAAAAGTATATTAGCCTCTTTCTGTAACAGCGACCGGGCAGTAATTTTTAATAACACTTTTAATTAATGCCATGCGGGATGCGAAACTTTCCATTTCATTTTCGCGAAGCCATTCCGCGCAAATTTCCACATCATCATTCAGCGCGTCTTTTACCGCTATCAGTATATTCTTTGCGATAGATTTTGTTTGAGTACCTGCAAACTGAAGATTGCCTTTATGCCAACCTAAAAAAATATACTGAGTACCATTTTTCCCGGTATGCAATACATCGCCTGTATTTAATCTGTTCAACAAAAACTGGTAGAATTCAGCTCCACTCATAACACGAAGATTTAATGTTTAAAAATAATTAGTTGTGATTACCTTCTTCGTACCTATTCCGTATATCGGCTTTTTGCAGAAGGGTTGACGACACAAAGTAACTTCGTATACTCACCCTAAAAAATAGTATACAGTATCATTTACCTGTAAAAAAAGATGTTTTACGATTGTCAACCTGTTACTACAATCATACAAAATTCCTCATAAATGTAGCTGTTGAAACAGAAAAAAATATGAATTGCTGCATCATTTTACCGCTTTTTTAAAAGCAATACAGGTTTCCTATTAGCGTAAAAAATACAGGTGGTTAGAAAACCACCCGCTTACCAAAACATGAGAAAACTTTTATCCTTCAACTAAATAAACTGATCCAGGAATGAGCTGAAGGAAAGAGAAACCTGAAATTCCCGGAGACTGTCTTCTGGTTAAAAAATATTTTTTGCGCTTGCCTGCATATACTCCCCTGCCACATATTGCCGCGTAATTTGTTTGTTATTAATGATTTCTGATAATACGGGCAAAATATCGTTATGCCTGAAATTATACCTGAATTCGCACTCTTTTATATGAAAGTATAAAGTGCTTTTGTTCAGCCCGCGAAACTTTTGCAACCTTCCTTTTGTATGCGCCCAAAAAACTGCTATATCTGTCTTATGGGCAGACAGGGAATAATCTCCATTATGCATCCAATACAATTTCCAGTCATTACAATCTGCAACAGCCTGGCAGCCCTGTATATTGCCGGTCAGTCCGCCTTCATTCAGTATATCGCCGGTTAGCTGCTTTACACAACAATCATCTAACCAGGTAGATCCGATCTTTCCATTATTAACAAAAAAACCATAATACCCGTTTAAGCTGCCAGGCTGGTCTTTCGAATACATATTAGACATACATGCTTCCAGTTCCTTGTTGTTACCGGGAGTGTTATGCTGTTCGCAAAAACCGGCAATAATGGAGCGGATACGCCTGAAATAGCTGTTAACCGTTACCCGGCTTACACCACTTATCTCGGCTATTTGGGTAGCAGTAAGATCATCACAAAACAATTGTAATATTTCCCTGCATTTTTTTTCAGATAAGTGTGCCCCTTTAAGCAGTTTATTTTTCATACAAGACAGTTATACGAATATTTTCGCATTTAAAAATCACCAGAATCCCCGGTAGAAAAAATATAAAATACACCAGCGGACGATCTTAGGGGTAAGTGTTCAACACTAGATTAATTTGCCCCGGAATAATTGATCAAAAGCCTTACTTAATAAATAAAGGCTCTGAAAACCAATAACAAAGCAAATGCTCCCTCATTATAAAACACTTAACAACACTTTTTGTTACATAAATGTGGAAGCCGGTAAAAAATAAGTACGGGTGGTAATAAAACAGTTAATGGCAAACGGGATCATTGGGGCTGCTCACAGGGAACAGTCAACGATGATCTGCATGGTTAATATGCCTACTTTTTAATATATACTTCAATTATTCCATGCGCGGTGTTCCGGGGTGCATAAAAGGAGTCAACCTGCCTGTATTGATCTTTCAAAATATCCCGTAATTCGAAGGGGTAAAAGTTATTAAGCTCCGGCAGGTATTCAAAAAGAACTACATCGTAATAATTAGCCTTTATTCTTTCTTCGAACATATTAGCCTCCCGCCTGAACATACCAACTCCTAAATGATACCACAACGGAAAATTTGTTCCGGTTTCTAATTTATAGGGAATTTCTTTGGCTAAAAAAGTAAGCTCCGACATATTTAATACGCGCAGATCTTTTTTATTCTTTACAACATCCAGGTTCATAATATGCTCAATCCCTTTTACAGTAGGTTCGGGCATTTTAATTTTACGTAATACAGGCAACCCGGCTTTTACCCATTTTCCCTGCGGAATAATGGTAGTATCGTTCTCAACCAGGCTGGCGTTATGCTTTCCAACTATATTCTCTTTCGCCGGCGACATAACAATGCCTGTTTCCTTTACTGGCTTTACAATCATTCTTTGCATATAATTCCAGTAAACATGGCTCCACCAAAACAGCACACCCGCTCCCAGCAACACCGCCAGCCTTGTTACCGGCATGTCAATTTTTAATCGCCTTACAATAAAATTTAAAATGAAAGCAAATGCAAAGCTGTGGAAGAAAATATTACTGTTTGTAGGCGTATAGCTGGTTATTTGAAAAATGGTGGCAAAGCATAATATTCCCAATGTAAGAAGTAAAAAAACGGTTTGTTTTTTTTCGGAGAGAAAAGACCGGACGCTTTTGAATTGTACAATGGCTATAAGTAATACAAAAAAAATATAAAACTTCAGCCATTGTGAACTTCCTAAAAATTCATCAATAATATCATCGCCTGAAATCCGGGAATTATGAGGGAACTGCCCGTAATTAAACCAGTAACTAAATTCGTAACGCGACAAAAACAATATTACCAGGAAGATAAGACCCATTGTTGCTGTTACATACGTAACGATATATTGCCATTTTTTTTCGCACCAGGCATCATACAATAAGATAAACAGGCAGGTAAAAAATATAAGGCCTCCACCATCCTGTTTGGTAAAAAAAGAAAAAGTAGTAAACAATGCCACAAGCGCTGTATACAGCCATTTGTGCTCAGTGTTTGCAGCAAAAATGAGCTTTAGCAAAAAAGCAATGGCTAAAAACCCGTATACCACTACGGTATGATTGTACCATGGCCAAAAATTAAAAAAGGAAAAAGATATGCAATACAGCAGCACCGATGCAAATTTTACCGGCGCAACTACATCAACACTTTTTAATATAGAGCGAAATGCCAGACCGGAAATAATATTAATAAATGCCTGCGCCTTGACCAGCGTTATGACCTGTGAGCCAAAAATTTTAAAAAAAACGGCCGGGATAACCCAATACATTCCTCCCATAGGAATACCAAAGTCACGAAAAGGTAACTGTCCTTCACTAATACGGTAGGCGCCTTCCCACGACAAAAAAACATTAACGCGGTATGGAAAAGCGAGAAAAGCAGGAAACAGGGCTAGCGAAACAATAATAAATATCTCAAGAAAGTTCAAAGCCTTACTTTGCTTCATAGCAGAGGGTTAAGTTGTAAAAATATATTATACAACTGCAATATCAAAGCATAAATATTGAAGATATTATGTTATACCGCATTATACCTAAAACAATTTATTATATGATAACTTTAATTCTATGAATGTTTTAAAAGTTCTCTACATTTATATATTACTTTGCCTTTTGTTATAATATATTTTGTTTTAAGGTGGCATATATTAAACTATTACGCCCTAAAGACTGGGCTAAAAACCTGTTTCTGCTAATACCCGTGTTTTTCGCAGGTAAATTGTTTGATTGGGAAAGAGCTCTTAACCTGGCCCTGGGTATAGGTTCATTTTGCTGTATTGCCAGCAGCATATATATAATTAATGATTATGCCGACAGGGAAGAAGACAAAAATCACCCGGTAAAACGTAAGCGTCCTCTTGCTTCAGGTAAAGTATCTCCCACGATAGCTCTTGTAATCTTCGGTATCCTTGTAGTAGCAGGCTTTACCGGCGCTTATATCATTAACCAAACCTTTTTCTATTTGCTGGGCGTATATTTTTTCCTGAACATGGGTTATACATTCGGGTTAAAATCAATCCCTATTCTTGATATTTTTATCATTGCCATCGGCTTTTCCATACGGGTGCGCTCGGGTGGAATTTTAGGAGAAGTGAACGTAACAATATGGATGAACATAATGGTATTCCTGCTGGCATTGTTCATGGCAATCGGTAAACGCCGTGATGATGTGCTGCTTACCCTGGCATCCGGCACCAATATGAGAAAAGCCGTAAAAGGATATACACTGGATTTTTTGAACTCGCTTTTGGCGCTTGTATCGGCTGTTATGATCGTAGCTTATCTGATGTACACCTTATCCGATAACGTAATTAAGCAGCATGAAACCCAAAGGCTATATTATACTTCACTGTTTGTAATGGCGGGTATAATGCGATACCTGCAAATCATTTATGTTAAGAGCGACTCAGGATCTCCCACTAAAATATTATACAAAGACAGATTTATACAGGTATCCATTCTTTTATGGATGATCAGTTTTTACTTCCTGCTCTACATCAAGCAAATTGATTTTTAAACAGCATTCGAAAAAGCTTTATGTCTACGGTATTAATTCTTGGGGCTACCTCCGATATTGGCAATGCAATAGCCAGAAAATTTGCATTGAATAAATATAACATACAACTCGCGGCAAGATCGGTTGCACCTCTGCAAATCATACAATCAGATATCGCTATACGTTACAATGTTGAATGTACGGCACATGCTTTCGACGCCCTTAACTTTTTGCAACACCATCAGTTTTATGAGCAACTGCAGCCAAAGCCCGATATTACCATATGCGTTTTCGGTTATATGAACGACAATGAACTGGTAATAAACAACCAGGAAGAAACCTTGCGCACTATTCACAGCAATTATACAGGGGCGGTCAGCATACTCAATATAATAGCGCAGGATTATGCTTCGAAAAAAAAGGGCGTTATTGCGGGTATAAGCTCCGTAGCAGGCGAAAGAGGAAGACAAAGCAATTATATATACGGCAGCGCTAAAGCGGGTTTTACAGCCTATCTGTCAGGTTTAAGAAATAAAATGTATCATCATAATGTACACGTGCTTACCGTTTTACCGGGTTTCGTTTATACTAAAATGACGGAACATCTTTCCCTCCCGGCGCTTCTTACGGCATCTCCCGAACAGGTTGCCGATGCCGTATACAAAGCCGTTGAAAAAAAGAAAAATGTACTATATGTGAAATGGTTCTGGCGATGGATCATGTATATCATTAAATTCATTCCCGAAGCCATTTTTAAAAAGAAAAAACTGTGAAGAAGAACATTGCCTTTTTTGATTTTGACGGAACAATTACCTATAAGGATACTTTACCTGAGATCATAAAATATCAAAAAGGAACTTTTACCTTTTATAGTGGCATGATCCGGCTTTCGCCCTGGCTGATAGCGATGAAACTAAAGCTCATTTCAAACAGCGCTGCCAAACAAAAACTTCTCACATTATTCTTTGGCCGAATGACTGAAACCGAATTCCAGCAAAAATGCGACTCATTCATTAGCAACAAACTTCCATCTCTTGTACGCCCCGGCGCACTGGCCGAAATAAAAAAGCACCAGTCAAATAATACGCCGGTTGTAATTGTTTCAGCTTCTCCGCAAAATTGGCTTACCGGATGGTGCCATGCCCATAACGTAGCATGCATCGCCACCAGGCTGGAAGTGGTTAATGGATATATCACCGGACGTATAGATGGAAAAAATTGTTACGGGGAGGAAAAAGTAAACCGGATCAATAATTTATATAACCTTGCAGTATACAATGATATATTTTGTTATGGAGATACAAAAGGTGACAAGCCTATGTTAAAGCTTGCCACCTTTTCTTTTTATAAACCTTTCAGGTAATTACAGCTTGATCGCTTTTACCACTGTTCTGTACTGGTAGTCAATTATAATTTCAATGAAGTAGGTACCCCGCGCTAATGAAGACATGTCAAGCTTTTGATTAACATATACATCATTTTTCACAAACTCCGTCCTCAGTACTTTTCTGCCATTCGTGTCGTACACATCTACGATCGCCCGGCCGTTAGCCTGCCCAAACACCTCAATTACAGCCTGCGATTGCACAGGATTAGGAAATACTTTTGCATGAGGCGAAAGGTCTGGTTTTCCTCCTGCATTGTTAACCACCACTTTTACGGTATCCCTGGCTGTAAGTCCCTTGCTGTCGGTAACAGAAAGCTCGAATACATATTCGCCCATGTTCAGTCCGCTCACATTTAAAATATCCGATGAGGGATCATCCATTTGCACGCCAGACGCACCGGATACAAGCTTCCATTCATACTTTTCAATGGTTCCCACGCTTACATGCGATGCTGACCCATCAAGCATTACTTCGCGCTGAGGTAATGTTACAACGATCATTTCATCGCCGGCATCCGCTACCGGTGGTTCGGGTATAACATCCGCCGCAATTACTTCTGCCACAACGTCCATGCTTGCCGTTAAGCCGTTTGAATCAGTTATCGTTAACCGGAACACATAGGTACCTGGTTGCGTGAACTGAACGCCCGGCGTTGCAGTATTTGAGTTTACAATCGTAAGCGGATTAGGACCCGATACTTTGATCCAGTTATAACTTACAATAGTTCCATCTAAAGCGTACGATGCCGTTCCGTTTAGTTTTATATTACCCGTTGGCAATTGCACGGAAAAATCTTCTCCGGCATCGGCAACAGGCGGTCTGACCGGCGCCGGCTCAACTGTAATGGTTACAATAGCCGTAGCTGTATTGTTATTATTATCAGTAACCTTTACCTGGAACTGGTAAGTACCTGCCACCAGTCCCGTTACCGTTGTAACCGCACTTGAATTCTGGGTGATCGTTCCTGCGGCAGGGCCAAATGTTTTAGTCCAAACATAGGTTTTAATTTCGCCGGCAGGCGCGGTAGATTTTCCTGCATTCAGGGTTACCGAATTTACCGGCAATGTTATCGTTTGGGCATCACCCGCATCTGCTACCGGCGGTAATGGTGCAGCCTTTACCGTTACGGTAACAATAGCGGAAGCGCTTACCCCTATATTGTCTGTCACTTTCAACTGGAACTGGTAAACACCTTCTGCCAGTCCGGTTACATTTGTAGTTACGTCCGCTGGCTTTTCAATCGTTCCTCCTGCAGGGCCGGCCACTTTCGTCCATTCATACTTAGTGATGCTTCCTGCGGCAGCAGTTGATTTGCTTCCATTCAGGATAACTGTATTCAACGGAAGGGTAATGGTTTGATCGTTCCCTGCATTAGCCACCGGCGGCGGAGGCGCCGCTTCTACAGTAATAGTAACGGTAGCGCTTGCCGTTTTCCCGTTATTATCTTTTATCTCTAACCCGAACTGGTAAACACCTGCTTCTAAACCAGTAACGTTAGTAGATACTTTATCGGCAGTTGCTATCAGGGCTTCCGAAGTACCTGCAATTTGAGTCCACTCGTAGCTTACAATTGTACCGGATCCTGGAGTTGATTTGCTTCCATCAAGCAATACACTATTTTCAGGCAACGTAATTGTTTTTGCTGTTCCTGCATTTGCCACAGGTGGCAACGGAGCAGGATTAACAGTAATGGTTACAACCGCGGTTGAGAACAGTCCATTCTCATCTGTTACTGTTAATTCAAATTTATATATACCTTCTGCCAAGCCCGTAACCGTTGTGGTTGCTTTATCGGCGTCAGTAATAACTCCCGCAGCCGGACCTGAAACTTTTATCCAACTGTAACCGCTGATATTTCCGGAGCCTGCAACAGAGCTGCTTCCATCAAGCGTAACAGCATTGTCAGGTAGTGTGATGATTTGACTTTCATTTGCCACGTTAGCAACCGGTAGCAATGGGGCCGCTTTTACAGTGATCGTAACAATGGCTGTTGAAGTGATATCATTCACATCAGTAACTTTCAGCTCAAACTCGTATATACCTTCTGTTAATCCGGTTACCGTGCTTACAGCGCTTGCAGGATCAGCGATCGTAAAGTCATCAGGGCCTGATATTTTACTCCACGTATAGGAGCTTATACCACTTTCGGACGTTGACTTACTTCCATCGAGAATAACAGCATTTTCAGGAAGTGTAATAGTAGCTGAATTACCCGCATCTGCAACCGGGGCGGCAGGAGCCGCTTTAACCGTAATGGTAACCGAAGCGGTGGATACAGCACTATTATTATCGGTTACGCTCAATTGAAATACATATACACCTTCTTCAAGCCCTGAAACATCTGTTACAGCGTTTGCCGGCTCTTCTATATTTCCCTGTGCCGGACCAGATAGCTTAGTCCATTCAAAATTGGCGATACTTCCCGATGGGGCAGCAGAAGCACTACCATCCAGCCTTACAGTATTTACAGGTAGGGTAATTGTCTGCGAAGCGCCTGCATTGGCAACAGGTGGCGCAGGAGTATCCTTTACCGTAATGGTAACCGAAGCTGTTGAAGTAATACCATTGTTATCTGTAATAATTAACTGGAATTTATAGGTGCCTTTTTTCAGCCCGTTTACAGTAGTAACACCGTTTGCAGGTTGTTGTATAACAGCACCCGAAGGTCCTGAAACCTTTGACCACTCATAGCTGCTGATCCCTGCTTCCGCCGTTGATTTTGATCCGTCGAGTGTAACACTGTCTCTGGGTAATGTAATGGTAACAGCGCTGCCCGCATTCGCAACCGGCGGAACCGGTGCAGCCTTTACAGTTACAATAACGGTAGCTGTTGATACCGCGTTATTATTATCTGTTACTGTAAGCTGGAATTTATATACGCCTTCAGAAAGATTGCTCACATTGGTTGTAGCATTTTCCGGAGTGGTTATCACTTCCGAAGCCGGGCCCGACAGCTTTGTCCACTCATACCCTGTAATAGTACCTGCCGGCGCCGTTGACGCACTTCCATCAAGCAGTACGGTATTTTCCGGCAATGTAATTGTTTGCGCGGCACCTGCATGTGCTACCGGCGGCAATGGCTGCGCATTCACCGTAACAGTAACAATCGCCTCATCAGTATTGCCGTTATTATCGGTTACCTTCAGCTCAAACTTATAAGTACCCTCTTGTAAATCACTAACGGCAGTTATAACATTAGCCGCTTCGGCGATCGTTTCTCCCTCCGGTCCCGATACTTTCGTCCATGTGTAACTGCTGATGTTTCCTTCAGGTGCCGTAGACGCGCTACCATCAAGGGTAATGCTATTATCCGGCAATGAGATAGTAATATCATTACCGGGATTTGCAACCGGTGGTAAAGGAGCTGCCTTTACTGTAATAGTTACGGTTGCAGTTGCGCTTTCACCGGCATTATCAGTCACTTCCAGTTCAAACTCATATATACCTTCGGTTAACCCGTTCACGGTCGTAGATGCGGCACCGGGATTTACAATAGTTTCTCCCGTTGGGCCAGAAACCTTAGCCCAGGTATATGCAGTGATCGTTCCCGATGAAGCAAAAGATGAACTTCCGTCAAGAATTACACTATTTACGGGCAAAGTGACCGTTTGTGCAGTACCGGCATCTGCTACGGGCGGTAACGGTGCAGGCATTACTGTAACAACTACTTTGGAAGCGCCGGTAGCTCCGTTATTGTCGGTTACTTTTAATTCAAATTCATATATACCTTCGGTCAGCCCACTTATCACAGTGCTTATTCCTGAAGGCGATTCAATTACAGCTCCGCCCGGGCCAGAAGTTTTAATCCAGGCATAGCTGCTGATCACTCCTGAAGCCGCTGTTGAACTGCTTCCATCAAGTGTAACATTATTTACAGGTAAAGTAATCGTTTGATTATCGCCTGCATTGGCAACAGGCGGAGCGGCAGCGGCTTCCACTGTAATTTTAACAATATCAATACCCGAAACACCCGCATTATCTACTACGCTTAATTCAAACTCATATACTCCTGCTTCAAGATCACCCACTGTTGTAACAGCGCTTATATCAGACAAAATTGTTCCTTTGGCCGGGCCCGAAATTTTACGCCATTTATAGGATTGAATGTTGCCTGAAGGAGCTGTAGAGATTGAGCCATCCAATGTTACACTGTTTTCCGGGAGCTGTATTGTTTGATCAGCCCCTGCATTGGCTACAGGCGGGGCTCCGGGTTTTACAGTAACAGTTACAATGGCGGTAGACGCGGCGCCTTTATTATCAGTAACCTTTAATTGAAATTTATACACACCTTTTACCAAACCGGATATTGTTGTAGACACTTCACCCGGTTCTTCAATAGTTTCTCCGGCAGGCCCGGTAACTTTCGTCCACGCATACCCTGTAATGGTTCCGGCAGCGGTAGAGCCGCTACCATTTAATACAACCGAACTTACAGGTAAAGTAATGGTTTGGTCTGTGCCTGCATTCGCTACCGGCGGAGCGGGAGCGGGTTTAACTGTTATGGTTACAACCGCGGCGGATGATAATCCTGCATTGTCCGTAACCTTTAATTCAAACTCATAGGTACCTTCAAGCAGGTTGATAACATCTGTTTTTGCCTGACCGGCATTTGATATATTACCCCCTGAAGGTCCAGATATCTTAGTCCATTGATAAGTTTTAATACTTCCTGAAGACGCTGTTGATTTACTTCCGTCTAACGTAACGGAGTTTTGCGGAAGTTCTATGATTTGGTCATTACCCGCCTGGGCTACAGGAGGTATAGGAGCTGCATTCACGGTAACGGTTACCGTAGCGGTTGCGGTTGCACTTATATTGTCGGTTATTTTCAACTGAAACACATATACGCCTTCCACAAGTCCGTTAACCGTGGTAGATACGCTGCTTGCATTTGCAAATGTACTTCCTGCCGGACCTGATACTTTTGTCCACGCGTAACTGGCTATGCTTCCGGATGGCGCCGTAGATTTTGATCCGTTGAGCGTTACAGAATTTGTTGGCAATGTTATTGTTTGCGCAACGCCGGCATCCGCCACCGGAGGTAATGGCGCCGGTTTAACGATCACCTTTACTGAAGCAGTAGCAGTACCACCTTTATTGTCGGTTATTTTTAACTGAAACTGATACGTTCCTTCCAGCAGTGAGGTAACTGCAGTTTTCGCGCTGCCTGCTGAGGTAATGTTCCCTCCGGATGGTCCCGATACTTTTGTCCATGCGTAGCTGGCTATGCTCCCGGACGGCGCTGTAGATTTTGATCCATCAAGTGTTACACTATTTGCCGGCAATGTAATGGTTTGATCTGTTCCCGCATTAGCAACAGGAGGCAGGGGAGTGACAGCTCCTCCACGGCTATACTGAAGCATCCACTCGTACACATTCATCCCGTCTTCTTTAAATGCGGGATCATACGTTTTAGACCAGGCGTCATGGCTTTTAGACTTAAATACGGTTAGTTTAGCTTTAGGTGTTGGGGCCGGAACATGCGCGTTAATCATATCTACAACCAAAATAGCTTTAGCCACTTTTGCAGATGGGTCTTCATCATTATTGGTAACCCAAACAGGTAAATTGGCAGAGGCAATATTACCCGCGCGTCCTTCATTAGAGGTTGCGCCGGGACACACGAATAACGCCGCGGCAAATTTATCGGAAGTGGCTTTGTACGCCCCCATATAATTATAGGTTATCAATCCACCCATGCTTAAGCCTGTTACATACATATGCTGCTCGTCAACGCGATAGGTTTTAAGGCAATGATTCAATACCGCGCTCATAGCGGCATTACTGCCGGAGGTGCCTACAAACTGAGGACAAATTACTATAAATGAATATTGCTTTCCCCCTACAGTAAACGAAGTTGGAAATTTTCCCTGCTTTATTAATTTAGGAGGACCGTTGGCGGTAACCTTCGGCAGTTGCGCTTGTGAACCATTTCCTCTTTCTCCCGAGCCATGCACAAAAATCAACAATGGATATTTTTTGTTCGGGTTGGAATGGTAGTCCACAGGTAACGACTCATAATATCCTCCCACACTGGCATGTAACTGCAATGTAACCGGAGTTTGTGTTTGAACCTGGGAAAAAGATTGCTGTACAAAAAATGAATTCAGCAAAATGAATAGAGATAACAATAGTTTTCGCCAAAAACAAATAGGGTGAAATTGTTTCATGGTGTACGGATATTCGGATTATAAATAGTACTATCGTCGCCGATAGTCAGTTGATCTAACGTTTGAGTTCATTGATCGAATATATTTCCTGCTTATAAAAGAAATTATCTTGACAATTGATAAACTCATTATGTTAATAACAACTATACATTTCAGATCCGAATGCTATCCAAAGAAAATGCCAGGATGCAGTACTGCAAAGGATTTCAGTTGATCATTGATAAAATGATCAACTGGTTGATATAAAATAAAAGAGGTGATAAATGTTTCCATTTACCACCTCTTTTTATTACAAACTATCTGAACTATTGTTTTATCATTTGTATGGATTGAGTTGCCTTGTTATCTACCATAACTTTTACGAAATAGGTTCCGGCAGGTAACTGGGCAACATTAAAGGATTTACTGATCTTACCGCTAATGTCTTTCACAAATGACTGCTGGAATAATAAAGCTCCCTGTAGATTATATACCAGTACACTTGTTTTTCCTGTAGCCGATCCATCAATCCATACTGTCATATTAGTTGTGACAGGATTGGGGTTAACGGTTACTTTCAACAGTTCCGCCGTTACATCAACATTTGACAACCCTGTTTTAGACACTTCACTTGCATTATTAGCCCCGGCTGTTCGTGCAGATACCGCAGGCAGCACCGTAATTGTAACCCTGGAGCTGGCCCTCACATCATTACTACCCATTACCTGTATCTGGAATTCATACTCACCTGCTACCAAACCGGTTACAGCAGTTTCTGCACTGTCCGGATTCACTATCTTATATTCATCCGGTCCGGATTTCTTCACCCACAAATAAGACTTGATCGTATGACCTGGAGCGGGCGCGGATTTACTTCCGTCGAGCATTACACTGTTGGTTGGAAGCGTGATCGTTTGACTGGCACCTGATTTTGCAGTAGGCTGTGCATCATCATCGGAAGGCAGCACCGTAATAGTAACCCTGGAACTGGCTCTCTCATCATTACTGCCCGTTACCTGTATCTGGAATTCATACTCACCTTCTGCCAAACCGGTTACAGCAGTTTCTGCACTGTTTGGATTCACTATCTTATATTCATCCGGTCCGGATTTCTTCACCCATAAGTATGATTTGATCGTATGACCTGGAGCAGGCGCGGATTTACTTCCGTCGAGCATTACACTGTTGGTTGGAAGCATAATCGTTTGACTGGCACCTGATTTTGCAGTGGGCTTTGCGTCATCTTCAGCAGGCAACACCGTAATAGTAACCCTGGAGCTGGCCCTTACATCATTACTGCCCGTTACCTGTATCTGGAACTCGTACTCACCTCCTACCAAACCGGTTACAGCAGTTTCTGCGCTGTTCGGATTTACTATCTTATATTCATCCGGACCTGACTTCTTCACCCATAAGTAAGATTTGATCGTATGACCTGGAGCAGGCGCGGATTTACTTCCGTCTAGCATTACACTGTTGGTTGGAAGTGTGATCGTTTGACTGGCACCTGATTTTGCAGTGGGTGGTGTGTCATCATTGCTTTTAGCAGCAGGATCTTTAATTGTTATTACCATGGTATCCCTGGTGGTATTCCTGTTTTCATCCTCCATAATTAGCATGTATACGTATGTACCTACAGGAAGGCTTTTTGATGTAGTAGTGATCAGGTTCCCGGAAGGATACATTACCGCTCCGGATGATCCGGGACCAGACAACCGCTTCCACCCGCATGAAACAGTGCTGGTGCTGGGCGCGGTTGAGGCTGAGCCATCAAATACCAATGGTTCCGTTAATGGATAGCTGACTGTTTGATCAGGTCCTGCATTGGCTTTTAGCACACCGTTCCTGTATTTAACCGTTATAGTCACCTCATCCGTAGCGGTTTTTCCCGCATTGTCTGTAACCGTTAGCTTATATACAAAAACACCAGGAACAAGATTCGTTATAGCTGTAGTAGAAGCCGAGGCGTTCGATATCTCTCCAATATAACCAGGACCGCTTACTTTGGTCCACGCATAACTTTTAATAGAGCCTCCACTGCCTGCTGTTGATTTTGTTCCGTTTAATGTTGCTGTTCTTGTTGGCATAGTAACCGTTTGATCAGCTCCGGCATTTGCTGTTAAAGATGCTGTTGACGGCGCAGCATTCACAACAATAGTAACTTTGTCTGTTGCTGTAGACCCGTTACTATCTGTTACTTTCAACTGGAACACATATGTGCCCGCGGTAGTAAGCCCTGTTACCGTAGTTGTTTTACCCGAAGGTGTTGTGATTGTACCTACTGCGGGTCCGGAAGTTTTACTCCACGCGTATGTTTTTATAGAATATCCCGATGCAGCGGTTGACTTACTTCCATCCAACGTTACAGTACTGGCTGGTAAAGTAATCGTTTGGTTGGCCCCGGCTTCAGCTACAGGAGGAGCCGGAGCGGGAGTTGCCATAGAGCCTCTGCTGTAAGACAGCATCCATTCATATACATTTAAACCATTTTGCTTGAAAGTAGGATCATATGTAGCCGTCCACGCGTCGTGACCACTCTTGTCGAAAACGGTCAGAACCGCTTTGGGAGGAGCAGGTACATAAGCGTTCAACATGCTAACAGTTTTTTCAGCTAAGCTGGCAGCATTCAAGGGATCAGCCGAATTATTGGTAGCCCATACCGGAAGCTTTGCCTTTGCAATATTTGCTATCCTGCCTTCAGTAGGGCTATTGCCGGCACATACCAGTAATATGGCCGCAAATAACTCTGAATTTGTTTGAGAAGAGCCACAAAGATTAAATGTAAGCAATCCTCCCATACTTAACCCTGTGAGATATATCTTCGTTTCATCAACCCTGTACTTTGATTTGCAATAATTAATTAATGATTTGACACTGGTAACATAATCGGAAGACGAACTGTACTGTGGAGAAATGACAATAAAGGAATATTGCTTTCCGCCAACCGTAAATGAAGACGGGAATTTTCCATCATTGATCACCCTGGGAGGCCCATTTTTTAACACCAGGGGCAACTGTGTTGTTCCGTTACCACGCTCACCCGAGCCATGTAAAAATATTAAAAGCGGATATTTTTTGGTTGTATTACTGGCGTAATCAACCGGCAATGATTCATAATACCCTTTAATGTAAGTAGAAATGTCTGCATTTACTGCTTTCTGAGTTTGAGTTTGCGAATAGGATACAGATAAGGAAAAAGCAAAAGACGCCAGTAATGCAAATACGAGTTTTGAAAGTACGTTAACCCGCGAACGTATGTCAGTATGCTTCATGATTTTTCTGGGAAAAAAGGATTAAAGAATGAAAATGTTTATCGCTCCTGAATGATTAAAAAGTTAAAAAAAAGTTCAACAAAATGATGAACAGCATCTTTCTTTAATAAAACTAATAGAGGTGGGAGATGTTGGATTTATCGCAACACAATGCATCACGATAAAATCAGAGTAGATTTTACGCATAGTAAAATGGATTTAGAAATTAAGAATTGCGTAAAAGATTGCAAGTATTATACCAATAAGCGTTTGAATTGGAAAAAAGTGGAAAACTTACTGATATTTTTATCGAAAAAATAAAAACCAGGTAATTTCGATGAAAAACATTCATTATCCTACGGTTTTTATAGAATAAAAATTTTGTATTTGCAATATCCGCTGTAATAGAGCTGTGTACAAATGAAAAGAGGCAACAATTTAAAAACTGTTGCCTCTCATTTAATTATTAAAAATTACTGAAACTATTGCTTAACAATTTGCATTGACTTACGATGTTTTCCATCTACAATCACATGCACGATATAATTTCCTGCCGGTAAATGAGATACGTTCACAGACTTACTAACCGCTACCGCAGCATCTTTAGTAAATTCCTGCTGCATTAAAACTTTGCCCTGCAGGCTGTACAGCATCATGCTCACTTTGCCCGTTGCACTACCGTCAATCCATACTGTCATATCCGATCTTACGGGGTTAGGGTTGATGCGAAGCCCCAAAAGCTCACCGGCAACTTTTACTTCTTCAGCATTCGCCAGGGCAACATCTTCTTTTTCATCCTCACCCTCCTGCCCGCTATCAACTGATCTGCGGGAAACAGCGGATCCTGATTTCACAGTTATCTTCACTATATCTGTTGAAACATTGCCCCTGGCATCCTGTAAGATAAGCTGGTACTGGTATACTCCTTCTACAATGTTCTTACCGGTACTTGTATTTAAGGCTACCGACGGGAACAAATTCGCCCCGTACGACTTTGGACCACTTATCCGTTTCCAGCCCACTCCTATACCATCACTGTTTCCACCCGGTACGGTGGATGCGCTGCCGTCAAGCGTAATCGCATTTTCCTTGCTCAAATCTACAGTCCTGTCCGAACCCGCATTCGCTTTCAATGTACCTGAACGGTAATTCACCTTCACCTTCACTTCATCGCTCGCTTTGGCTCCTTTATTATCGGTTATTGTTAATTTGAACACATAGCTGCCTGGAACCAGTTGCTCCACTTTCGTTTTGGCTGCCTTCGCGCTTACAATATCCCATGCATAATTAGGCCCGCTTACTTTCTCCCATGCGTAGCTCTTTATTGTATTTCCACTGCCCGCTGTGGATTTTGAACCGTCAAGCGTAACTACTGCAGCAGGAGACGCGATCGTTTGATCTCCTCCCGCATCCGCCTTTAAGGTTATCTTGGCAGGAGCAGCTTTTACGGTTACAGTTACAGATGCAATAGCGGTCTTTCCTTTATTATCGCTTACCTTAACTTCAAACTTGTAAGTTCCTGCCAGGGTAAGCCCGGTAATAGTTGTTTTAGCACTGGAAGCGCTGGTAATTTTACCTGCCGCAGGACCGGATTTTTTAGTCCATGCATACCCTGTAATTTTTGCGCCCGCAGCGGCAGTAGAACCGCCCGCGTCTATGGTTGCCGTGCTGGTGGGCAATGTTATGGTTTGGTTAGATCCTGCTTTAGCTACGGGAGGAGCGGTTTCAGCCGCCTTAACTGTTACCGAAACCGTTGCTTTTGCGGTTTTTCCATTGCTGTCTGTTATAGTCAGCTCAAATTGGTAAACTCCTTCTACCAACCCCGTTACCTTTGTTGAAGCAGCAGTGCTGCTGGCAACAGACCCGGCTGAAGGACCGGAAACTTTTTTCCACGAATATGACTTAACAGACCCTGAAGGAGCGGACGAACCACTTGCATTTAAGGTAACGCTATTGGTTGGTAAGGTAATGATTTGATTAGAACCTGCTTTTGCCACAGGAGGGGCGGAAGATGCCGGAATAGCCTGGGAAACCCCATCACTTGTGTAAGAAAGCATCCACTCATAAATATTCAATCCATTCTGCCTGAAGTTAGGATCATAGGTTTGAGTCCAGGCATCATGTCCTGCTTTTTGAAATATCGTCAACACAGCTTTGGGAGGCGCCGGCTTGTACGCGTTTAGCGCATCTACCGTTTGCTTGGCACGACTGGCAGGATTATAAGGATCGCCTGAGTTATTGGTAACCCAAACAGGCAATTTAGCAGAAGCTATGTTGGCAACGCGCCCTTCGGTAGGAACGCCTCCTCCACACACTGTTACCATTGCTGCAAAAGCATCGGCATTGGTTTTGGAAGAGCCTGCGAAATTCCATGCTAATAAGCCGCCCATGCTTAAGCCTGTCAGGTATATTCTTTTCTCATCAACACGGTATTTCTTTTTACAATGCTCTATCAGTTTCCAAATGGTTGTAACATAATTACTCGAAGAGCTGTATTGCGGAGAAATAACAATAAAAGAAAAATCTTTCCCTCCAACAGTGAATTTAGAAGGGAACTGACCGTTTTTAATCAGTCTGGGTACAGCGTTTTTTAAAACAAGCGGAAGTTGAGTAGTACCATTACCCCTCTCCCCTACCCCATGCAGGAATATTAAGAGCGGATATTTTTGGGTTTTATTTTTTGCATAATCTACCGGTAACGATTCGTAATATCCTTTAAGATAATCCGAAACCTTTACACTTACAGCGGTTTGAGTTTGTACCTGGGCAAAAGAAGATTTTGACAGGATACTAAAAAGAGCTAAAACAGCTAGTAGTTTCTTTACAGAATTAAAGAAAACACAGGTGGTTAAATGGTTCTGGTTCATGATTTTTCAGGAAAAAGAGTTAAAAAGAGGCTGACTATTCTTTACTGGATTTGTGTAGTATTGTGTATCATTGAGTACAGTGTATAACTAATGCCCCGCTTACTCTTTTCGGCGGCATACATAGAAGTAAATTTTACGCATGAAATTGGATTTAGAATTTATAGTTTACAATGCTCCGTGGAAACAACAAGGATTGTACCAATCAGTATTTTTACGTAAAAAGTGGAAAACTTGTTTAGCGGTTGTAAACACAATTAAAAAAAAGAACATACTTTACAAAGCCATAAATTAAAAAACATTATACATAATAAATAAATTATATATAAAATAAACACAATATTAATATTTATTGATATTTGGTAAAATCCCTGGTCGGCCTATTGATATTCAATTAATGAGCATTTATAACCCACGAAGTATCAATACATATCTTTACAACAGCGGCTATTACTTGTTATAATTAACATAGATTCATTAAAGAAATAACATACCGGATTCATTTTTTCCTATTTTTATTGCATTAAGCGGCCGGCATGGTATGCCGGACTCTTACAAATTTCCAATCCTTCTGAAACGGCCCCTGGAGCTTATTCAAAAAAATAAGCCGTTTAAATCCATTATTTCTCATATTCATTCCGAAAAACAGAGAAATAATTCAGTATGCAAGGCAAGCAATACATTTCAGTAAAAGCTACTCCGCTCATTTCCATTATTACCCTTAACTGGAATCAAACAGATATTACCTGCCAGTTTCTGGAATCAACGAAAAAGTTGAATTACAAGAATTATGAGATCCTTGTATGTGATATTGGCTCGGCCGTAGACCCTACATTGCAGATAATGCGGGGCAACTACCCTAATACCAGGGTACTAAAGGCAGACGCTTATGCGCGTTCAGGAAATGATATTAACTGGGCTGTTTCCCAGGCAAAGGGCGATTTCATCCTTCTTATCAATAATAATACCGAGGTAACCGAAAACGTGCTTGACGACTTATTGGTACCTTTTCTTTCCGACAGCTTTCTGGGGGCGGCTTCACCCAAGATCCGTTCTTATCATCGCCCCGGGATCATTCAATACGCGGGGTATAAACGTACTAATATCATAACAGGCAAAAACAGCATTATAGGAGAGAGAAAAGAAGACAGGGGACAATTTGATAAACCCGCGTATACCCATGGAGCTTACAGCGGAGCCATGATGCTGAAAAAGAGTGTGATAGAGGAAAACAATGATGTTTTGATCCAAAACTTCTTTATTTATTTTGATGATTCGGAAGTGAGCGCCAGGATCTTAAAAAAAGGCTACAGGATCTTATACCAGCCTAAAGCAGTTGTATACAGTAAAGACGCCGCCATAACCGACAAAAAAAGCGCTATAAAGGTTTATTATACCACCCGTAACCGCATATTGTTCATGCGCAGGAATGCGGGTACCATACAGCTATTTGTATTCTTTACTGTGTTTATATTGCTGGGTATTCCCCTCACGTCTTTAAAGTTCCTCGCAAAAAGGCAGTTCGCCCATCTGCAATCATATTTTAAAGCTATTTACTGGAATTTTAAAAGAATGCGTTTCACATGGTGGAAACAGCAATGCCTATAATGCCTGCCATATGGATTGCGCAAAGCTTTCGAGCGATGGATCCCTGGCGCCCATTAACAGCAGTACACAATCGCCGGTAAAATGTGCCCGAACACTGTTAAGCAGATCATTCCTGTTCTCCACAAAAAACGCCTGGCTACCTTCTTTTTTCAGATCCTGTACGAGGTCGCCGGCGGATATATTCTTTTCCGCAGTACCGCCTGCATAAAAGATCTCGCTCATCCATATTTCATCTCCCGCACGTAAAACAGCAGCTATCTCTGTTACGAAATCATGCCGTAAAAAGCGGGTAGGACCATACCCATGCGGCTGAAACCAGGCTATTACTTTAGGAGCAATGGGCTGACAGGCTGCTATGGAAGCGGCACATTTGGCCGGGTTATGAGCATAATCATCTATCAGCCATACTCCGTGTTTTTTGCCCAATACCTGGTGGCGCCTGTATATTCCTTCATAATTTCTTAAAGCATTGGCACATACCTGTAAAGGCACTCCAATAAAGGAAGCAACAGCAGTTGCAGCCAGCGCATTCTCCATATTGTGCCTGCCCACCACATTCAGCGTAAACGGGATATTATTTACATAAAATGTGCTAACAAGCCCTTTCTGCTCAAACCCGCCGGCTATAAGACCGGCGCCGGTGGCTTCCTCCATGCCGAAATCAAGGCGGGCATTTCCGGAAAGCTTAGCCGCAAGCGGATGAGACCGGTTGACAATGAATGCTTTCCGTGTATTTCTTTTAAATACATCAAAAATATCCATGAGCACATCTATCTCCTTATGATCCTTATCTACATTTAACAACAAGCCAATCTCCGCCTTATACTGTACAATAGATCCGTCACTCTCATCCGCTTCAATTACCAGCCACTCTCCTTTGCCGGTAGCAGCATTCCCTATTTTGCCCTTTTTAATTAAGCTCACCAACCCTGCCCCGCTGATAATACCGGGTTCCAGTCCGGCCCGGGTTAAAATATCAAATAACATAGCGCTGGTAGTGCTTTTTCCTGAAGTGCCCCCTACCGCAATGGTTTTCCTTGTTGCAGCAATCAATGCCAATAATTCCGAGCGCTTAATAACCGGTATATTCAGTCCTTTAGCTTTCTGAACTTCGGGCACAGTATCTTCAACAGCGGCCGATACAACAACCAGTTGTGTGTTGCCGTCAATACCTTCGCCATCCTGCGCGAAGCAGCGGATACCTTCGGCTTCCAGCTTAATACGCGTATCATTTACTGCTCCCGCCACAAAATACCGGTCGGAGCCCGATACCTTTTTTCCGCTTCCTGCCAGGTACTGGGCGATCGCGCTCATGCCAGTGCCTGCTATGCCTATAAAAAAAAAGTTGTCTGTTGTATTGATGTTTATATTCATAATTCAACTCTTATTAACTGCAAATAAAAGGATATTTCATATCCTTTGAACAAATGAGATAACGTTACAACAGGCTTACAGTATTTTACATTACATTTATTTTTTTATTCGGTATGCCGGCACGTAAACAAAATAAACCCTTTTATCTGCATCTTACTTTTTGGGTATTGCTCGCCATTATTATTGCTATTGTGCTGGGCCATTTTTTTCCCGCTACGGCCGTTAAAACAGAATGGATGGGAAAACGGTTTGTAGATCTCATCAAAATATTTATCGGCCCTATTATATTCCTTACCATCGTACTGGGTATTACAGGCATGGGCAATCTTAAAAAGGCAGGACGCATCGGGCTGAAAGCAGTTATATATTTCGAAATCGTTACCACCCTTGCCCTGGTTCTGGGCATTGTATTCGCCAATATTTTTGAACCCGGCAAGATCAATAAAGAAGGATTACCCGTTTCCAACTCAACGCCCACCGGCAGCAGCGAGTTTAGCTGGATCAGCTTTTTGAAAGAGAACTTTACCCTACAGGTACTGATCATTGCTATTGTAACGGGCGTTGTGCTCAGCTTAACCAGCTATCGCGAAAAAGTAACTCCTTTGCTGGCACGCATAACGCATTATGTGTTCATAGCGCTGAAATATGTAATGTACCTGGCTCCACTGGGCGCTTTTGGAGGAATGGCTTATACCATCGGCAAGTTCGGGGTAAAAACGCTGATCCCCCTGGGCAAGCTCATGCTTACCATGTATGGAACAATGGCTGTATTCATTTTTATTATACTGGGCAGCATACTGCGTTACTATAAGCTCAGCATTTTTACATTTTTGGGCATTATAAAAGAAGAATTATTGATCGTGCTGGGCACTTCTTCTTCCGAATCTGCTTTACCTTCTTTAATGAAAAAGCTCGAAAACATGGGATGCAGCAAGCCGGTTGTAGGGCTTGTAGTGCCCACCGGGTACTCATTTAACCTGGATGGAACCTCTATTTATCTTTCGATGGCAATCATTTTTCTTGCACAGTTGTACAACGTACATTTAAGCTGGGCAGAAATGCTTTCAATAATAGGGATACTAATGGTAACGTCGAAGGGGGCAGCGGGTGTTACGGGCAGCGGCTTCATTATTCTTGCATCCACCCTCACTGCCCTTCACAGGATACCGTTGGAAGGTTTGGCTTTTTTACTGGCGGTAGACAAGTTCATGAGCGAAGCCCGCGCTATTACTAATATCATAGGAAACGGGGTAGCCACCCTTGCTATTTCCAAAAGCGAAAAGGAATTTGTACATCCGCTTATACCTGCAAATGACAGCCACTGACTATTTGGCCCCAAACACCTGTGTCCAGTAGTTGCCCGAACGGCCGGCGCCCATTTCTTTTAAACGGGCGTTCATAATATTCCTGCAGTGCCCTTCGCTCTTCAACCAACTGTTCATTACCTGCTGCTCGGTAGTTTGCCCCGAAGCAATATTTTCCGCGGCGGCAACAGGAATATATCCCACAGCTTTAATGCGGTCCACAAAAGTGCTTCCATCCGGGGCATCGTGCGAAAAATATCCTTTCTGCTTCATATCCTCGCTGTGCCCAAACGCGGCCTGCCCCAACTGGTCGTTCCAGGTAAGCGCGGGTACGGCAGGCATATTGGTTTCACCACATTTGCAACCTTTCGTCCGGGCTTCGTTTACCAGGTCAAGCAGCGTAGCAGCTTTTACGTTATAGGCAAAATCAGGGCGTTGAACATTGGAATGATCGGTAACATCATCCTTCTTACAGGAAGCAATAAGAGAAGCGGCAACAGCAAAAAGCAAAAACAGGTATACAGGTTTCATCGGATGGGAATATTTGGACTAAAACGCTTTTTTGCTTTATGGTAATATTTAGCAAATGATAAATATCCTACTATAACGATCATTCCAATTGTATATATTTATGGTAAATACACGTTTGCCAATCTTTAAAACCACTGTTAATGCATCCATCATTTATCGCTGTATTACTCTCACTGCCCATATGGTGTAATGCGCAACAAAATGCTGTACCCGACGAAAAAGCGGTCAACTTTGAAAAATTCTGGTACAATACCTTTCAGTTGCCCGCTGCAACCCCGTCCGTTTCATGTGAAATAAATATAGCCGGCTTCAGGGTAACAGATGCCCGGTTTGATACCTCTACCATTGGTTTTATGCAAAAAGCATTTCCCGATACCAGGCGAAAGCTCAGGCTGAAAAACGGAACGACAGCAGACCTGAAAACGTTCCTGGATTCATCAATTGTAAAATTCAGTGAGCCCGACTCAGCTCCGGCTTATGAGATTCTCTGCGTTGTGAAAAAGCTATGGCTTTCGGATGAGATTTACGATTCTGATGAAAACCTGCCGGTTGCAGACAAAAATACAGTGCACGACGAGCCGAAAAGCGGTATTATGTTGCGGTTAGAATTCTTTGCATCCGGCAGCACTGAACACACACCGTTATACCGCTACGATACTACCATCTGTGGAGCAGAGCCAATATTCAGATCTGGCAGCACTTATCTTGCAACCGCATTGGAAGCAAGCCTGAAAAAGCTGTCCCGGTTTTCTGCGTCCCGTATTAACGCCAGCAACAAGAAGTTAAAAACTGAAGAAATTGAAGCATACAACGCGGAAAGATTCGCATTGCCGATCCTTGAACAACCTCCCGCTAAAGGCATATACATGAATTTCGGGGAATTCAAAAATAACCAGCCGTCAATTAAAGAGTTTCGGGTTGAGGCAGACAAAAAAACGGATGATATTTACGCGAAAGACGACAACGGGAACGAAATACTGCTCAGAAATGTATATGGGTTCAGCGACGGAGTTAATATTTACATTAAAGGTGCAGGTAACTTTTTTAGATTACACAGGGCTAATAAAACATTTAATATGTACGGCGCCAAATCCTTACAACGAACAAGACAGTTTTTTACACCGGAAAAGATACTTACGATGGGACTTAATCCCGAAACTTTCTCCAAAAACAACACTAAAATTAATTATAAGCTTAAACATCATCCTTATCAACTCGACATGGAAACAGGAGATTTGAATTAGTAAAACATGAAAGAGCTTCTTTAACGTTTTACCTTTACTATGGCATTGTTGTTGAACTATCTTTGCCATATCAATCATTAAACAGCCTTTTATGCGATACATGATTTTTTTACTGCTGCTGTTATCCTTCAGGAGCCAGGCACAATGGAAAAGCTTTATTATTTCAGTAAAGGGCGATACGCTTAACCGGCTGGATCAAAACGACAAAAAACAAGGGCCCTGGGTAATAAGAGTGGAGGAATTGCGGGGAGAGCCCGGCTATGAGGAAGAAGGCTATTTTGAAGACGGTAAAAAAACAGGTGTGTGGAGAAGATACGCGCTAAGCGGCGACCTGACCGCTATAGAAAACTACAAATGGGGTGAAAAAGACGGGAAACAACAGTATTATACCAAAATGGGCGATTTGCTGCGGGAAGAAAGCTGGCGCGCTACCAATCCTGAAAACCCCTATGACAGTGTACAGGTACCCGACCCGGTTATACCCAATAAATGGGAAACTAAAATCGTAAAGCTCGAAGTTGCTTCTGTTGCACATGGTACATGGAAATTTTATGACCCTTCAACGGGCTTTATAACCAGGCAGGAAACTTATTTTTTTGGACAAAAAGATAAAAAGGACCTGGAAAACAAAAACACCGCTGCAACAGAAAAGACACCCGCCGCGGAAAAGCCCCGGGAGGTAACAGACTGGGAAAAGCAGAACTCCGGCAAGAAAAAAGTAAAAGTGAGAGACGGCAGGACTGCATTTTAACGTAACGGTTTTATTTATACTTTTGCGCATGACTATACCTAACAAAACGTACTGCTCCTTTCTTTTCTTAATAAGCATCCTGTCTGTTTTTATGTATAGTTCCTGCTCCGGAAGCAACTACCAAAAACCGGGAGATCCCCTGGAAGCCGGCAGGGATTTTATACAATTCGCGCTGGAGGGCAAAATGGAAAAAGCAAAATCTTTTATTTTGCCGGATGCTGATAATGAAAGGCTTTTTAGTGAAATTGAAAAAAAATATGCGGAAGCCAGTAATGAGGAAAAAGAAGAATACAGGAACGCCAGCATTCAAAAGATCCGGTTTCAATCGTTGAACGATTCAACCGCTATACTCCGATACTCCAACTCGTACAAGAAAGAAGACAGCAAAATAAAGCTTGTTAAAACCGGGGGCGAATGGTGGGTTGATTTCAAATACACCTTTACAAGCGACGGCGACGCAGAACCCGGAAGCTCCCAAAACACCCTGCCTCCTCAGTAGCTGTTACACAAAACAACATTACAACATCATTATAGCATTCAAAAATAACGGCGTTGGTTGAACGTTTTTCATATCTTTATTTTCAATCATAAAACTTACTTATCAGCATGCTTACAGTACTTCATCCCTGGCATGGAATAGATCCGGGAGAAAATGCACCAAGAGTAGTAAACGCGGTGATAGAAATTCCGCAAGGATCGAGGCAGAAATACGAAATAGATAAGCCCAGCGGACTTTTAAAGTTAGACAGGGTTATTTATTCATCGTTTTATTACCCGGTAAACTATGGGTTTATTCCTCAAACTTATGGCGATGATAAAGACCCGCTGGATATACTCGTGATCAGCAGCATGAGCATTCAGCCATTATGCCTTGTGCAGGCTAAAGTAATAGGCGTAATGCAAATGATTGACAGTGGCGATGCTGATGATAAGATCATTGCTGTTGCCAACAACGACCCCGGTGTAAACTATATCAATAATATTGAGGAAATGCCCAAGCACTTCTTCAGCGAGCTGCGGCAGTTTTTTGAAGAATACAAAAAGCTGGAAAATAAAACCGTGAGTGTAAACGAGTTCCAGGATAAGGCTACCGCCCTGAAAATAGTGGAAGAAGCTATTCATTTTTACAAAGAGAGCTTTGTTGAAAAAAAATAGCGGATCTATTCACATTTGCGGTGTGTTAATTTTTATTCATTTTTTATTCCTGTGTTATGGAATGACCAACTATCTGCATCTAAAGTTGTACAATAGTTGTATATAACGGTGACGAACCAGCAGGCGAACCATATAACAGATTCAGGCTTATTAGAAAATTATTATCACGATGGCAATAATGAATGGCTTGGAATATTAATGCAACGATATACCCTGTTGCTGTATGGGGTATGCATGAAATATTTAAAAAATGAAGAAGAAGCTAAAGACGGGGTACAGCAAATATTCCTTAAAGCCATTTCGGAACTGCAGAAATACCAGGTAACTTATTTTAAAAGCTGGTTGTATATGGTTGCCCGCAACTATTGCCTGATGCAACTGAGAGATAAAGGAAAAACGCCTGTGCCGGTTACAGAAAAAATGATAGTGACCGCACCCGAAAATAATGAAGACATACTCAGGCACCGGCAGAAAGACGAAACGCTGCAGGTAATGGAAACAGCCCTGGAGGAGCTAAATGAAGATCAGCGGAATTGTGTAACCTTATTTTATCTTAATAAGCTGTCGTATAACGAAATAGCGGGTCAAACCGGCTATTCGCCCATGCAGGTAAAAAGCCATATTCAAAACGGGAAACGCAATCTCAGGATCATTATAGAAAAGAAATTGAAAGAAGCAAAGAAAGTGTGAAGCTGTATGAACAAAGACCTGTTGAACATATTATCCGATTCAAAAGAAATAGACCAGCAAAAATTACTGGACTATCTTCAGAACAATGTGTCTGAAGAAGAACGTCATGAAATAGAAAAACTATTCATTGACGAAGCGTTTGAAAGCGATGCATCAGAAGGTTTGCAACGGGTTAGCGATAAAAGCAAGCTACCCGTAGTAATGGGCGAGCTGAACAGGCAGCTTATAAAAAAGCTTTCCAGCCGCCGGAAAAGGAACAACGGTAAAAAGCCACTGAACCTTATGATACCGGTAATAACCACCATTATATTGCTTCTTTTAGCGCTCATGTTCTTTTTATATATCCGCCGGCATATCGGTTAATGAAAAAACAGGGAGTATAGGCTAAAAACCCTATTTTTGCCCTGCTTTTTTAACAGCATAATACAGCTCATCATGTCGGTTTTAGTAAATAAAAACTCCAAAATTATCGTTCAGGGCTTTACAGGAACAGAAGGTACTTTTCATGCTACGCAAATGATTGAATACGGAACTAATGTGGTAGGAGGAGTTACTCCCGGTAAAGGCGGACAAACACACCTCGACAGACCCGTATTTAATACCGTTGCCAACGCTGTTAAAGAAACCGGCGCCGATGTATCTATTATTTTTGTTCCGCCTGCTTTTGCCGGCGATGCTATTATTGAAGCCGCCGAAGCGGGTGTAGGATTGATCATTTGCATTACAGAAGGAATTCCTGTGCAGGATATGGTAAAAGCCAAGCATTACCTGGCAGGTACGTCTTCAAGATTAATAGGTCCTAACTGCCCCGGGGTAATAACCGCCGGTGAATGCAAAGTAGGTATTATGCCGGGCTTTATTTTTAAGCCGGGCAAAATAGGGATCGTTTCAAAATCCGGTACGCTTACTTACGAAGCCGCCGACCAGGTTGCTAAAGCGGGCCTGGGGATATCTACAGCCATTGGAATAGGCGGCGACCCTATTATAGGCACTACCACCCGCGAAGCCGTGGAATTGTTCATGAAAGATGATGAAACCGATGGCATTGTAATGATCGGTGAAATTGGAGGAGGTATGGAAGCCGATGCAGCAAGATGGATCCGGGAAAACGGCACCAAACCGGTTGTTGGATTTATTGCCGGTCAAACAGCGCCTCCGGGCCGCCGCATGGGGCATGCCGGAGCTATTGTTGGCGGAGCCGATGATACCGCAGCAGCCAAAATGAAGATCATGCGCGAATGCGGAATAGCGGTAGTAGACAGTCCTGCTGATATAGGTAAAACAATGGCGGAAGTGCTGGCTAAAACTACTATTAAAAAAGCGGCAAAAATCTAAATGCTGCTCGCATAGTGAGTCAGCACGCTTTTATATCCTTTTTGTTCCGGCATTTGCCAGATGAAATAGTTCCAGTTATGGTTCCCTTCTATTAAAACAGGACCATTATTGGTAATAGCCACATCCCAGCCGATGGAGCGATTTTCAGGCGTACGCAACGCGGCTTTCTTTACAAGGTCCAGGCATTCGTTCCAGAAAGGCAGTTGAAAACCCACTATTTTTACCCCGGTAACAGGATGTTCGGTAACAGCTTCTTTGGTAATATCCCTGTAGATCGCCGGCGCTGCTACTTTGCCGGTTTGCATATCTACATGCGCGGCCATATTTCCGGTAGATAAATTATCCGTTTTTGAATTAACGCTGATCCTTAACCTGGCAGCCAGTATTATTATGTTTTCCTGGTAATACTGCGTGATCAGCCTCACGGTATTAAGCCCCGAAGGAGAAAGTTCCATTAAACGATCATGCTGCAGCACATACGACTCCAGTAAATCGTAGCCCGTGCTCTCCATTTTTTTTATGAGGCTTTGCTGATCAAAGTCTTTAGCCGGTAAAATGTCAACTTCCTTCCCGGCCTGGCCTGTAGCGTTTTTCAATACGATCCTGCCCGTTGGATTTGAAAGAATATGACCAGTCTTCCCGGTATCCTGTTTTATCATATCAATAGTAGCCCATTCCCTTCCCGCCAGGTCATCAAACTTTTTCAGGAACTCAATTTTATCTGAAAGTACCTTTCTATACTTCTTAGGATTCATTTTAAGCTGGAACTCGTACATAGCCCCGGAGCCCACAAATTCGTTGCGTGCAGCTTTGTTCAACTCAAAAAACCGGAGGTTAAAATAATCAACAAAAGAAATATTGTACTTAACAGAGCTAACCAGCATATCGCAAAATATCCGCGTAGCGGAAACATGCCTGTTCTTCTTTACAAAAGCTATATTCTTTTTAAGTATAGCCGATGGTGTTCTTATGATATAATAAGGGATATAAATAAGACGCTTCAACACAAAAATTGTTTTAGATTGTTGTCTGGAAAAATTATTTACCGTTCTTTCCATTTACGGCTTTACCTTCAGCCTCCAGCATTCTCATTTCTTTCACATCCTGCAAAAATTCAGAAGCAAAAATAAAATCATTCAACTTTTTGCTTTTACTGTAAATGATCTCCTTATTGCTCCCTTCCCATTCTTTCTCGCCCTGGTACATGTAAATAATATGATCCCCTATCTCCATAACGCTATTCATATCATGCGTATTGATCACCGTGGTCATATTAAATTCCTTTGTTACCTCATGAATCAGCTTATCAATTACCAGCGATGTTTGAGGATCGAGACCGGAATTAGGCTCATCACAAAATAAATACCTGGGATTCAATACAATAGCCCTGGCAATACCAACCCGCTTCTTCATACCTCCGCTTATTTCGGCAGGAAATTTTTTATTGGCGTCTTTCAGGTTAACCCTGTCAAGCACTTCGTTCACCTTTTTCAGCTTTTCATGATGGTTAAGCCTTGTAAACATATCCAGCGGGAACATTACGTTTTGCTCCACCGTTTGGCTGTCAAACAATGCCGATCCCTGGAAAAGCATCCCTATCTGCTGGCGCAACTCTTTCCGCTGCTCATCTTCCATACCTGTAAAATCCAGTCCATTGTACAAAATGTTACCCCTATCCGGCTCAAACAGTCCTACAAGGCATTTCATGAATACCGTTTTACCGCTACCGCTGGCGCCAATAATCAAATTGGTTTTGCCTGCTTCCATTACAGCGCTTACATCATTAATTACAACTTTATCACCAAATACCTTGCGTAAATTTTTTATCTCGATCATAAGGATATTATTGATTTAGAGTAACAATGCCGCCAATATGTAATCCGCAAAAAGGATCATGATACAGCTTGTTACTACCGCTGTTGTACTTGCCTTGCCTATTTCAAGAGCGCCTCCCTTTACAAAATAGCCGAAATATGCCGGTATGCTGGAAATAATGAACGCGAACGTATACGCCTTATACAAGGCAAAGCTTACATTAAAAGGAAGGAAGCCGCTCAACAGCCCTTCATCAAACTGCTCCGGCGAAAGAATGCCCGATAAAATGCCTGCCAGCCTTCCGCCCCATATACCCAGCACGCCTGCTATTATTACCAATACAGGTATCATTAAAAAAGAGGCCAGTATTTTGGGCATGATCAGGTATGCTTTAGTATTGATTCCCATGATCTCCAGCGCGTCAATTTGCTCGCTTACACGCATATTTCCCAGCTCGCTGGCTATTTTACTGCCTACCACACCCGCCAGCACAATACAGGTAATGGTGGGGGCGAACTCAAGAATAACGGTATCGCGTACAATTTGGGCGATGGTGGATTTGGGTATAAGATTGCTTACCAACTGGTAAGCAGTTTGTAGAGTAGATACCGCCCCGATAAACAGCGCTACCACTACTACTATACCCAGTGAGCCAATACCGATATCCTGGCATTGCTTCATCAGCTCTTTCCAATACATGCGCCAGTTTTCGGGCTTTGTCAGCATGCCCTTTATCATCAGCAGGTAACGTCCAAAATGGTCAAAAAAAGTCATCTGTTCATTTATATAAAAACAAAAATACCTGAAAATGGTACATTATGCTTTTTTTAAGTGATTAACAACCAATTCCCTAAGGTGGATGCGAAGAATATCAGCCATACTTTCACATTCCAGGTATTTCGGATTTCCGAAATAATCATACAACTCCTGCGCCAGTTGCTTCGTTTTTTCCACAGGAGCCAGCTCATCTTTATCAACCGACGCCTTGAGGTCGCGGAGGCGGTGACGCTGTGCTTTTATTCTTTTAAACAACTGGGCTCTTTCTTCCTGCTGATACTGCTCAATTACTTCAGGATTAAGGTGCTTGCGTACCAGTTCTACAAAAACCCTGTTTTCCTTAAAAAATTGTGGAAGATAAAAGTTTTTTCGCCCTTCGTACGATTGCTGGTCAAAGTCAATAGCGCGAATGCAAAACTGAACATCATCAAAATCGGGGGTAATATCAAATACGAAATTATAACTGCGCATATCGCCCAGCAACCGCGCAAAGCAGCGCTCATTAAACTTTACGAACTCCTTGGCAATGCGTATAGGGTTAAAATCAGGACTTCCTAAAAAATCATTGATAAACATATCGCCCGGCACCCCGGCAATGTGTTCTTCTATGAGCGTATTATTGTCTACCAGGTAATTGATGGAATAGGGAGACAAAAGATGCTCCAGCTCAAGCCCCAGTATTCTCGACGCATCCGCAACTTTTATATACAGGTAGCTGTACACATCATTATAATTGTTTACCACCTTAACCCGGAACGGCTGAGAATTGCCGAATACGCAAAAGTCAATACGTTCAACATGCAAATGATCTTCGGCCTGGTTGGCACCGGCGGCTTTTATCAGCGAATAGATACGGATAAGCGACTGGTGTATTTCGGGAGTAAGCGAAGGATGATAAAAAACGGTTTCCCATAAAGTATCTTCTCCTTTACTGTTATAGCAGGGTATGGCCGACTGAAAATGCCTCAGCGATTCGTAAGAAATAGGTATCTGCATTTCCCTTCCATATCGCTTAAGGTATTTCTTAAAGCTTTTGCTTACGGGATATACATACTTCTTTTTTGAAATCCTGTTATGGTGATCTTCTGTGCTCATGTTGATATGTGGGCTTTCAGCTAGCAGCCGGAGCTAGCAGCTATCAGCAATTTATGGTGTATGGTTTTTTGTTTATGGCTGAGAAAACAAACCTGCAACCCCAAACAAGAAACTCCAAACTATAAACCCGGAATTTCTACCTCACACCATTTCGTTCAGTTTTTTATTTTTTCTCTTCCACCAGTTTGTTTCATCTATTATTCCTTTCCGTTCGGCAATACATTTTTGCTGTGCGTCCACAACGGCTATCAGCACCATGTTTACAATGGTTCTTACAGAGCTGCCCAACTGCATTACATGAACAGGCTTCGCCAGTCCCAGTAAAACAGGTCCTATCGTATCAAAGCCTCCTATCTCCTGCAGCAGGTTATAAGCAATATTACCCGCGCTCAGGTTGGGGAATATGAGTGTATTTACATCCATATCAACCAGCTCGCTGAAAGGATAATTTTCCTTCAGTATCTCTTTATTGAACGCCAGTATTCCCTGCATTTCGCCATCCGCTATCAGCTCAGGATTATTTTGCTTGATGATTTCGCGTGCCGTGCGAACCAGTGTCGCTTCCGGGGTATTGCTGCTCCCGAAATTAGAATAGCTTAACAGGGCGATCTGTGGCGTAATGCCAAATGTTTTTACTTCTTTGGCTACCAGCAATGTAATATCGGCCAACTCTTCTGCAGTTGGGTTAAAGTTTACCGTTGTATCTGCCAGGAACAAAGGTCCTTTTTTAGTAACAATGATATACATGCCGGCAATCTTCTTTACTCCCTTTTCCCTTCCAACAATTTCGAGAGCTGGCCTTACTGTTTCAGGATAATTACGGGTTAAGCCTCCTATTACCGCGTCTGCGTCGCCTGTATTTACCATCATACATGCAAACCGGATACGGTCTTTCATTATTTTAGAGGCTTCGTACCTGTTTACTCCCCGCCGTTGCCTTTTTTCAAAATATAAAGATGCGTATTCATGCCTTACCTTATCCCACGCTTCACTGCGCGGATCAATAACAGGCATTCCTTCCAGGTCTATACCATTCTCCAGGGCAATTTTCCGTATTTTTTTCTCTTCGCCTAACAGTATAGGATAAGCGATGTTTTCGTCCAGTACAATTTGTGCTGCTTTTAATATTTTCACATTATCAGCCTCGGCAAATACTACTCTCCTGGGATCATTCCGGGCCTTATTACCTATTACACGGAACAGTTGATTGTTATTACCCAACCGGCTGTCAAGCTCTATCTTATATTTTTCCCAATCTGTTATAGTATGCTTTGCCACACCGCTGTCTATAGCGGCTTTTGCAACAGCTGGCGAAATAGTGGAAATCAATCTTGGATCCAGGGGTTTGGGAATAATATAGTGCGGCCCAAAAACAATATTCTTTTCATTGTATGCAAGATTCACAATATCCGGTACCGGTGTTTTGGCAAGATCGGCAATAGCTTTTACCGCAGCCATTTTCATAGCTTCGTTGATCTGCGTTGCTCTTACATCCAGCGCTCCGCGAAAGATATAGGGAAAGCCGAGCACATTATTTACCTGGTTAGGATAGTCGCTTCTGCCGGTTGCCATAATAATATCCTTACGGCTCTGCGTTGCTGCTTCCCAGCTTATTTCGGGCTCGGGATTTGCCATGGCAAACACGATCGGTTTTTTGGCCATACTCTTCACCATATCGGCTGTTACTGTATTGCCCGCACTTAATCCCAAAAAAACGTCAGCCCCTTTCATGGCTTCCGCCAGCGTAAAAGCAGCGTTACCGGTGGTAGCGAACCGTTTTTTCACATCGTCCAGGTCCCCGCGGCTTTTGTGCAACACGCCCTCTTTATCAAACATAATAAAGTTTGAACTGCGGGCGCCCAGGGCTTCATACAACTGAACACAGGCCATAGCCGCGGCGCCGGCGCCGTTTACCACAAAGTTTACTTTCTCAATTTTCTTCCCCTGCAATTCAAGCGCGTTCAATAAAGCGGCAGAACTTATAATAGCCGTGCCGTGCTGATCATCGTGCATTACGGGAATACGCATGCTTTCCCTCAGCTTCTGTTCTATATAAAAGCATTCTGGCGCCTTAATATCTTCAAGATTGATACCGCCAAAAGTGGGCTCCAGGGCCTTTACGATCTGTACAAACTTTTCCGGGTCTTTTTCATTGACCTCAATATCAAATACATCAATATCTGCAAATATTTTAAACAAAACCCCTTTCCCTTCCATTACCGGTTTTCCCGCTTCAGGACCAATATCACCCAAACCCAACACCGCGGTTCCGTTGCTGATAACCGCTACCAGGTTGCCTTTGGCAGTATATTTATACACATTTTCGGTATTGGCGTATATTTCCTTGCAGGGCTCGGCAACACCAGGCGAATAAGCGAGCGAAAGGTCTCTCTGCGTTTTGGCCTCCTTCGTTGAAACAACTTCCACCTTCCCCGGTCTGCCCTTGGAGTGATACTCCAATGCCTCCTGCTTTCTCATTTCTTTAGACATAGTTGGTTACGATTACTTACACAATATACAATATAAGAAGTAAGGCAGAGGGTTGGGGGCTGCAGGGAATTTGAGATTTGAAATCCGCCACGGCGGACAGGTTTGAGATTTGATGGCTGTAGCCGGTTGCAGGTTTCAAGCTGCAGGTTGCAGTTATCTCAACCATAAACAACAAACCATAAACTATAAATTGCTGACGGCTGATTGCCGATAGCTGATAGCTGAAAGCCCATAGCTCACCACTTTTTACCAGCTTCCGCCGGCGCCGCCTCCGCCAAAGCTGCCGCCGCCAAAGCCACCAAAACCTCCACCACCTCCGCCGCCGCTCCAGCCGCCACCACCACGACTTCCCCCGCCACCTGAGGGGAACCAGAATACAGGAGGAACACCTGTTTCGCGATACCCGCGCCGGCTCATAAATGAACCTCCGCCGCCGCCACCGCTTATACGCGAAATAATAATAACGATGATGATGATAACCAAAATAATAACCCCTACCGGAACACCTTTTTTATTACCCCTGTTTGCATAACCGGCAGGCGGCTGGTATTCGCCTGCGGCGGCTTTCATAATAGCATCGGTACCTTCTTCAATACCCCGGTAATAATCATTGCCCCTGAAGTTGGGGAGCACTTCATTTTCTATGATCTGCTTGCAGGTAATATCGGGCAGTGCGCCTTCCAACCCGTAACCGGGTGCAATAAAAACCTTCCTGTCTTTTGTAGCTATTAAAAAAACTACGCCGTTATTAAACGCTTTGTTCCCTACGCCCCATTTACGGCCCAGGGTGGTAGCAAATTCATACGGGTCATAATCATGCAGCGTTTCCACGATCACCACCGCTATCTGGTTCGATGAAGTATCATCGTAGTTCTTTAGCTTATGCTCCAGCCTTTCTGTTTGCAGTGCCGTTAGCGTTTTCGTAAAGTCGTTTACAAGTGTAGGAGGGTTAGGCGCAGGAGGGATGTATTTATCAACCTGTGCATTAACTGCCAGGCTGATGTAACATAATATGAATAGTAAAAATTGTTTCATTTATCAGCTATCAGCTTTCAGCCGTCGGCTATCAGCACATCTCAAATCTTACATTCTTTCATTTATCATTTACCAAACACAATCTCGTCAGGAAGTTCATTTCTGTCGGTAGCAGCGGCATAGGGAAAATGTTGCTGCAGGGCTTCTCCTACCTCCTCCACGATACGGATAATTCCGTCGGCGTAATGTTCTCCGTTGAACTCGCTCAAAATATGCTTTACTTCTTCATTCCAGAAATCGCTGCCGACTTTATTATGAATTCCTTCATCCCCGTAAATAGCCAACTGGTGATCTTTCAGGGCAATATAAAGCAGTACCCCATTACGCTGTTCCGTTTTTTCCATTTTCAACCCATAAAACAATTCGATCGCCCTGTCTACAGGATCCACAAACCGGCACCTGCTCTCCACATACACACGTACCTCTCCACTGGTAAGCTTTTCCGCTTCCCGGATGGCAGCTACGATCTTCTGATTTTCATCTGCCGTAAAAAAATGTTCTATTTTTTTCCCGAATAGTGAAAACATAGCGTGCTTTCCTACTTAATATCAAAATTAATGGGAGGGGCTTTGTCTGATCCCGGATCAGCTTTGTAATATGCCTTTTCGGTAAACCTGAACAGGCTTGCGAAAATACTGCCCGGAAAAGTTTTTACACTTAAGTTATAATTATTCACAGTGGCATTATAGTCAACCCTGGCAGTATTTATCCGGTTCTCAGTACCTTCAATCTGTGCCTGAAAATCGCGAAAAGCCTGTGTTGTTTTTAAATCGGGATATGCTTCTGCCACAGCCATCAACCTACTAAACGCACCCTGCAACTGCCCCTGGGCTTGTTGAAACTTTTCAAGCGATGCAGGATCATCAATATTTACCGTAACCCGTGTAGCGTTCGCTCTGGCATCAATAACCTCTTTTAATGTCGATTTTTCAAAATTTGCAGATCCTTCTATAGTTTTAATAACACTGTTGTACAAGTCGGTTCTGCGCTGATATTGTGTTTCAACATTACTCCAGGAGTTTTTTACAGCTTGGTCGCCTGTTACAAGACTGTTATATTTTGTACAACCGCAACCGCCCAATAAAAGGATAACACCAATAATAACAAAGAGAGTGATTGTTTTCGTGTTCATACATAGCAATTTTATGCTGTAAAAATATATATAATCAAATGGAAAGCCGTAAAAAGTTTACCGGGTACGCTGGAAGAAATCGCCTGCCACCAGGTTAATTTCCTCGTTGCTCAGGCGCTGCTTTCCGGTGGCAATTACAATCCTGTACCGGAAGGTAACCGATTGCCCCTGCTTTAAAGAAAGATTGAGCGTTTCTTTACCATTGCTGAATACTTTTTGCCCCAGGGGATTGGCGGCAAACAAACCGTACCCCCTTGCGTGCCAGTAAGTAGGATATCCAACATTTCTTGGATGGTCAATGATCACAATGCTCGCTGTGTCTTCTCCAATCTTTCCATACAACATGCACCACTGCGCTCTTGTTGCCCAAACGTCATCGCCTTGTTTACCTTCGCTTGTTATATAGTTACCGGAGGGCGCATTATCCGTATTTCCTTCCACCACCGTAACATTTCCCTTATCATCTGTAAACTCTTTTTTCTTTTTGGAAGGCATCTCCAGCTCATGTGCTACACGCAGTCCCAGCATACCATCTTTTACATCGGGCATGGCTATATCCTGTTTGGCTGTGAGCGTGGTTATGCGATCAATGATCCTTTTATGCCCATCAGCCTTAAAAAAATAGGTGGTGGTTTCGTCCAGTAAAACCTGCTTTTTTTGATTTTGCCAGGTGGAAATGATCTTCACTTCGCCCTGCTTTCCCCCTTTTGCCTTCAAAATTTTTCCCGGCGTTATCCAGCCGTATTTATCTTTTTTTTCAGCGGGAATCGCGTAGGAGTTATTCCAGAAATCAAGCCCGTTCACACTTTCGTAATTCAGCCATAAGCCTACATGGTGCGGATGATCGTCGGGCTCATTTTTGCGGGGTGCGAAAGGAAATCCTCTTGTTATGATCTGCCCGTCGGGAGCATAAATAGGATAGAGAAAATGCTTTTCAAGCGTGTCGGTATAAATAAGCTGTGTAAATGGCTTGCCATCAGCAGTAATTACCACTTTTTTCGCATTATCGTCTGTTGTTATTTCTATATTATATGTTTCAGCTTTGTTTTTTGAGGATTGCGCAAAAATATGACCGGAGAATAGTGTTGCTCCCGTGAAAACAATGGCTATCAAAAAAAATGAAACTCTTTTTTTCATGTGCATATTTTTATTTTTTCAATTTTTACCATACAACCGTTTCACCAAACATTCCCCCCAAAATCATCCTCAGATGTGGATTTTTCATGGCCCATTTTATAATTAAACATATAAAGTTAGTATCCGGCCAGCCGGATTATCTCTTAATTGCCATAACTTAGTAATGGTATGGTGCAAAATACTATAATCTGGTTTGTTTAAGAGCATATTATTGTGAAAATCTACTATTTCTTTCATGTAAAAATCATTTAAAAAAAAGTATCTCAATATGAAAAATTCGCGCAGGGAGTTTATTAAAAAGGGATCAATGGCCGGACTTGCCACCTATATGGGAACAATGGGACTGAGTGCCAGAAGCTACCGTAATATTATAGGCGCCAATGATCGTGTAAATGTGGGGGTAGTGGGTTTTTCCGACCGGTTCAGGGGATCGTTGCTGCCTTCGTTTAAAAGCCTGCATAAAGAGCTGAACTTCGACATCATCGCGGTTTCTGATATATGGAAGAAAAGACGGGAAGAAGGACAGGCATACCTGAAACAGGAGCTCGGTCATGATATTACCGCCTGCGTTAATAACGATGCCCTGTATGCGATGAAAGATGTAGACGCTGTATTCATAAGCACCGCCGATTTTCAGCATGCGTTGCATACGGTAGAAGCCGTAAAAGCAGGAAGAGATACTTACACGGAAAAGCCGCTTGCAGAAACCATGGAAGATGCCCGCGCGGTTTTAAAAGCGGTAAAAGACACAGGCAGGATCGTTCAGATAGGATCTCAGCGCAGAAGCGGCGCTACCTATAAGGCAGCATACGATTTTATTAACCAGGGAAAATTCGGGCAGATAGTAATGGTTGAGCTGATATGGAACGTTAATCAACCGGGGCGCTGGCGCCGTCCTTCGCTGGTGCCGAAACTGCAGGAAGCAGATACGGACTGGAAGCGCTATTTAATGAACCGCCCTTTTGAAAAGTTTGATCCCCGCAAATACCTGGAGTTCCGCCTGTTCTGGCCCTATTCATCCGGCATTCCCGGGCAATGGATGTGCCACCAGATAGATACCGTGCACTGGTTTGCCAATTTACCGCATCCGCGCAGTGTGGCGGTGAACGGAGGCATATATATGTGGAAGGATGGCAGAAAGAATGCGGATACTTTAACAGCCGTATTTGACTATGGCCCCCTGAATGACATGTCGAAAGGTTTCCAGGTAATTTTCAGCTCCCGTATGACCAACGCTTCGGGAGATGTGAAGGAAATATATTATTCCAACGGTGGCACGCTTAATCTTGATACCAATAAAATAAGCTCCGAGGGCGGTTTGCAGGAAAAGCACGCGCAAGCAATGGGCATGCAGGCCAACCTGTTGCCCGAAATTTCGCTGAACGAAATGGCAACAAAAGTTACAACCGATGCGAATACGGGCGGGGACGATCTTACCGTTGCACATGTACGCAACTGGATGGAATGCGTGCGCAGCCGCAAACAACCCAATGCTTCCATTGAGGCAGGATATAATCACTCTATCGCCGTTATCATGTCTAACGCGGCTTTCCGCACCGGTCAAAAAGTAACCTTCGATGAAAAAACACAGGAAGTAATTGCGGGAGGAAAGGTGTTTAAATATTAGAGAAGTAATATTACCAGCAATCATAAGACCCCATTTATCAGCCTGATAAATGGGGTTATGTATTAATTGAACCTTTCTACCCGGAAAGGATGAATATCCATACTTGGCCGCTCTTCGTTTACAATTTCCCTGACAAGCTTACCGGTACCGGCGCCCAAACTTAAACCAAGCATGGCATGCCCTGTAGCAATTGTTACATTCCTGTAATTTTTTATCCTGCCTATATACGGCAATCCGTCGGCCGAGCAAGGGCGAAAGCCATACCATATTTTATCCTGCGACGGTACCGGTATATCAAATTCCGGGTAATATCTTTTAACGGCACTTAAAATACCGTGTACCCTTTTGTAACGGGGTGGCGTAGTAGTAGGAACTACCTCCATTGTTCCTCCAAAACGGATCTTATTACCATCCATAGGTGTTATAGCTACTCTGCCCTCTACCAGAACCGCCGGGTGATTTAAACGATAAGGTGAGTTTTCCAATGTAACGGAATAGCCGCGCCCCGGCATCATGGGGATTTTTGTATTTACCAGCGCCGCTATTTCCCTGCTCCACGCCCCTGTAGCGATAATTATTTCATCGGCATCGTAAACGCCCCTGGCAGTGACCACCTTTTTTACGCGTACACCATTCTTTTCAAAGCCGGTAACCGGTTGGTTTGGTATGAATGTTACTCCCTTCTCCCGCAACAGCGCTATCATTCCGCTTATCAGCTTCTGGGGGTACAGGTGCGCGTCACATTTAAAAAGAATGGCTCCCCTGGCAATTATTTTTGTCTGGGGTTCCAGTTGCTGCAACTGGTCTGCGCTTAACAGCAGGGTATCCAATCCCAGCTCCAGCGCCCTTTCCACAATATGGCGGGAGTGCTCCTCCCCAGCCTCGGTTTGAAAAACCTCCAGCAGGCCTTTATGCTCGTACGAAAAGTCGAAACCCGGTAAACGCGTCCAGCCCTCATATTCCTTCTGACTTAATATCGCGATATCCCGTAAAGGCACTGCGGACTTTGCTACCTGCTGCCTGTTAGCGCTTTTTACAAACTTCACCCCCCAGTCAATCAAAGCACTGTTCAGCGACGGTTGAACATAAAACGGGCTTTGAGCGTTGAGCATCCACTTCAATCCTTTCCATACAATGCCGGGCGTAGCCAAAGGGATAAAATGGCTGGGGCATACATAGCCGGCATTTCCATAAGAGCAATTATTTAGAAAATCGTCTTTATCAATAATAGTAACCTTATGTCCGGATTGCTGCAGGTAGTACGCGGAACTTAAGCCTATAATGCCGCCGCCTATAATTACTATGTGTTTCATTGGGGAAATGTGTTTGTATAGCTGCTGGTTGTAACAATTACGTATGGCAGGCAACCGCGAAGTTCTGTCATAATTAAGTATTTATAAAAAAGATTTCTATCAGCCGGCAGCTTTCGGCTATGGGCTGTGGGCAGGGCTTTCAGCCAGGAGCGATCAGCGTTTATAGTTTATGGTTTTTTGTTTAGAGTTGGACACAGACCATAAACTACAAACTATAAACAACAAACCCGAAACCTGAAACTTGCAACCTGAAACCTGTAACCGGCAACAGCCATCAAATCTCAAACCTGTCCGCCGTGGCGGATTTCAAATCCATCCGCAACCTGTAACCACAAATCTTTCACATTTCTTACTCACATATTCGCTTATATTTGTTTGAAACAATTGTTTGTATGCACTCCATCATTCAACTTGAAAACATCAGGAAGAGCTATTTTATGGGTAACCAGGAGCTACAGGTACTCAAAGGTATTTCTCTTGATATTTATAAGAACGAATACGTTGCCTTAATGGGGCCTTCCGGTTCGGGAAAAAGCACACTCATGAATATACTGGGTTGCCTTGATTCGCCCACCGGCGGCAATTACATGTTGAATGGACATAGGGTGAGTGAAATGGCAGATAACGATCTGGCAGAAGTGAGAAACAAGGAAATTGGATTTGTATTTCAGCAGTTCAATTTGTTGCCCAAGCTCACCGCCGCCGAAAACGTGGCCTTACCTCTTATATATTCGGGAGTGCCTAAAAAGCAGCGTACCGAAATGGCGATGGACGTTTTAAAGAAGGTTGATCTTGCCGACAGAAGTCATCACCGTCCTAATGAATTAAGCGGTGGCCAGTGCCAGCGTGTAGCCATTGCCAGGGCATTGGTCAACAACCCCTCACTGGTACTGGCAGATGAGCCAACCGGTAACCTCGATACCAAAACCTCTTACGAGATCATGAATATATTCAACAAGCTGCAGGAGGCAGGCAATACCATTGTGCTGGTTACACACGAAGAAGATATTGCGCATTACGCAAAAAGGATCGTAAGATTAAGAGATGGAGTTATAGAGTCTGACCGGAAAACCGCCGAAGCTGTGATGAGTTGAAACGATTGGTAAGTTTACCCGGAACCAAATTGCCGGCCGGGCCATTCAGGCGAACCGGCTCACTTAGCGTACCTTTATCCTCACTATGGCATTTAAAATTTACACTAAAACCGGCGATAAAGGAGCAACCGCGTTAATAGGCGGTTCAAAAATTTCCAAGGCTCACCTGCGTATTGAAGCCTACGGAACGGTTGATGAGTTGAATTCCTATATAGGCTTGTGCCGCGATTTAACGGAACAGGAAAACATACAAGCCGAATTACAAAAAATACAGGAGCAGTTATTTATAGTAGGCGCTATTTTGGCCTGCGATCCGGATAAGCACATCAAAATGCAGATACCGGAAATGAAGGAAGCGTACATTACAGCATTGGAATCGGGCATTGACAGCATGGATGCTGTTTTGCCACCTATGAAATTTTTTATCCTGCCGGGTGGGCATCCTCTTGTATCGCATTTTCATATAGGGCGCAGCATTTGCCGCAGGGCGGAGCGTTGCTGCGTAAGGCTGCATGAAGTATCTGCGGTCGCCCCCCTTGTTTTAACTTTTCTTAACCGGTTAAGCGATTACCTGTTTACACTGGCGCGTTATACCGCGCATCTTAAAAGTATAGATGATATACCCTGGCAGCCGGATGATCTGTAGCGCCGGTTGCCAGGCTTAGCCATTTTGTAATAAAGATAGTTTTAAAATGCAGGCAGAAAACAGGATAGAACTTATACAAGGCGATATAACCCGGGTACGGGCAGATGCCATTGTAAATGCCGCCAACAGTTCGTTACTGGGCGGAGGTGGCGTAGACGGTGCAATACATCGCGCCGGCGGGCCTGCTATACTGGAGGATTGCAGAAAAATTATTGCCCGCCAGGGTGGCTGCAAAACCGGGGAAGCTGTTATTACCACTGCCGGAAAGCTGCCGGCCCTGTATGTAATTCATACAGTTGGACCGGTTTGGAACGGAGGCAGGAAAGGAGAAGCGGAAAAGCTCAGTTCCTGCTACAGCAACTCGTTGAACCTGGCTGTAGAAAATCAGTGTAAAACAATCGCTTTTCCCAATATTAGTACAGGCATTTACAGGTTCCCTAAAAAAGAGGCCGCCGCTATTGCCGTACATACGGTGAATAGCTTTCTTTTAAGCTCAGACCAGTTGTTACGGGTATTGTTTGTTTGCTTTGATGATGAAAATTATCAGCACCTCGAAGAAGAGTTGTCGCGGTTATAGGTTGCCGTTGTACAGCAATTCCAGATCACTTCATTCTGAAAGCGATACCGGCGCCGATATTTATTGTCTGGGTATTCTGACTTATATCAGGTCCAGGGTAAATTGGGTTGTATGGATTGAATAAACACAGCTTTACTACCATGTATACGACACATTCAACTTAAAGGCAACGGCACCCTCTGTATCAAGGGTCAATACCTTGGGAAATCCCTTTGACCCAGAATAAGGAGTAAAAATAATTTCTCCCATGAGGTCATCCGCGTTATAGTCATCCTGATCGTATAACATGATTGTGTACTCATTTTCAGGATCAGTAAGGTCAACGGCAGGCATTACTTCAAAAGTGTATACTTCGGATGGGGTTGCATTTTGATAATTATAAGTATCCGAGCTTTGCCATATTTGCTCATCGCCTTTAAATAGCTTAATATATAGATCAGGACCATTTTTAGTATCCCATCCTGCTCCATTATTATTGGTTGCGGGGAACCGTGTTAGTTCAATACCGGTTATTTGGATCTTTTTAGGAGTGATCTGCTGACTACAATCGGCGCCTCCGTATCCTTCGGGGCATACGCAGTTGCCGTCGGCGCAATACCCATCGTTCAAACAGGTGGTTCCATCGCATGGATCGGCGCTTCCTTTTTTACACGATACCATGACCAGGGGAAATAAGATCGCCAACAACCAGCGACTGATACCTAAATCTTTGATTTTCATAGAAATAGTTTTAATAAATATTTAATCAGCGCAAATTTACTCCAATTTAATTTGTCCTAGAACGCCAATTTAATCGCGCGAAGTATTTCAGGGGCGATCAATTTGTAAAAAAGTGGGGGAAGCGGCTCCGGGAAATTCGCAAAGCGAAGAAAATTACCCGGGAGGAGCTTGTGTACCGGACAGGTTTTGAATTGAGCCAGACCGGCAGGATTGAAAGGGGAACAGTGAATACTTCCATCAGCCATGTTGCCGCTATTGCAAAAGCGCTTAACGTACCTGCTGCCGAATTGTTCATGTTTGACTGATCCGCAGTGTTATTTAAAATAAATTTCGGTTGCGCCATACCCAAAAGAAGGATGGTACTGGTTCACGAAAGATTTTACTTCTTTTTTATGCCGCAGTATACCATGGATCTCTTCCCGGAGTTTCCCTGTCCCAATTCCATGTACTACTATCAGCATATGCTGTTGATGCTGCAGGGCGAGGTCATAAAACTTCTCAAAAGTCTTTAGCTGCAGGTCAAGCTTTTCCGCATTTCCCATCTTTTGCCAATGATCGCTTAACTTTTCAATATGAAGGTCAACTACAGTACGGGCAGAAGCATGTTGAGGCGCTTTTACATGCGAACCATCGTATACCCTGTATCCCGCTATCGCCAGTTTGCTCAGGTCCGGCTTATCTTCCTCTATCTTATCAGGGTAGGTTTCAAATAACGGGTAAGAAAAAGAAGCCTCCTGTTTTAAGCGCATTTCTTCAATCCGTTTGAATACCTGCTTCGCTTTGGGCTTGAATGTTACTTCGTAAAAGGAAGCTTTATTTTTTTGAGGTGTTGTCAATGAAAATTCGAACCAGAATTTAGGCGAATCATTCAACCCTTCAAAAGGTATATCGTGCAGGTAAAAATCACTAAGCGGCTGTATGTCATTTTTCAGCTCAAAATCATCTACAGTGTTATACGAAAGCTGGTAAGTAAAATAGAAGCCGCTTTCTGTTTGGTTAACCAGGTACAACCTGAACTTTTCAACAATGTCATCATCAAATACGTCCTTATCAAACACCGGTAAAAACGAAAGCCATACACCTTCGCCTACTTTGTATTTAGCCGCTCCTTTTTCCTTTTTTATAGTATCAACAAATTGTTTAGGCTTTGCAGCTTCAAACTTTTTTTTTGAAAATTGCCTGAAATAAGGAAAGTCAATCTGGTCGGTATACACGGGAAACTTTATGCCTTTTACGTTCACCATCACCATTGTATCGTTAATAATGTCCAGCACTTCTCCTTCTTCATCCGAATGAAGCAATAAAATTTTATCTCCTACCTGGTATTTCATGATCTTGCAAAATTACGGCAACGATGTATAAAATTTGCGATGGACCAGGGATTTCGCTTTTATAACATATTTTAAAAGCAAAACCTCTGCACGATGGGCCCCCGGTTAAAAAAGCTCATTTCGCACCTGCCCGTAACTGCACAGGCAGGTTTGAGTGTTTAAAAGTTCAAGCCTGTTCCCGAAGCCCCGGCGATGTTTATAACAGCAAGTATCTATAACTTTATGCCGGCAGATACTATAATCATTCAGAAGCAGCATTAAATTGTTATTTATGGGCGTTTGGCGGCAAATTGCGGAATACCTGTATCTTAAAAAGAAAGATCCTTCGAGGCGGGATACCACCTCAATAAAATACATGCACGGCATTAACCGTATTTCACTGCTCCTTTTTTTATTGGCACTTATTGTTATGCTGGTACGCTTTGTAAAAAGTTGCTGATCGCTTTCGCCGCATTGGCGGAGGCATGCCCCCCCCGGCTGAGTAAATTACGCAGGCTGGCGTAATCGCTTTGTATTTGTGCTATACGGCTGTTATCGGTAAGTATACCGGTCAGTTCCTTTTGGAGGTTTTCAACCGTTAAATCGTGTTGTATCAACTCTTTCACCACCGGTTTATCCATAATAAGATTAACAAGCGAAATGTATTTTATTTTGATCACCCTTTTGGCAATTTCGTACGACAATGCGCTTCCTTTATAGCATACTACTTCGGGCACGCCAAACAAAGCTGTTTCGAGCGTGGCTGTGCCCGATGTAACAAGCGCCGCTTTCGATTGCATCAGCAGGTGGTAGGTTTTGCCGGCAACCGTTTTTACATTGGTATAATTGCTCAGCATAGCATCATAAAATGTATCATCCAGCCCCGGAGCTTTGGCTACTACAAATTCATACCCGGGAAAATGGCGGGACACTTCGAGCATTACGGGTAACTTCTTTAATATTTCCTGCTTACGGCTTCCCGGCAGCAACGCTATTATTTCCTTACCCTGCGTATCTATATTTTCAACGGGCTTTTCCTGCCAGGTATCTACCACTTCTACCAGCGGGTGACCTACATACTCCACCTCAAAATCCCATTTCCGGTAAAACGCTTTCTCAAAGGGCAGGATCACCAGCATTTTGTCAACACACGCTTTGATGGTTTTTACGCGATTTTCTTTCCATGCCCATACCTGGGGAGAAATATAATATACGATTTTCAGTCCCTGCTGCTTAGCCCATTTGGCTATGCGCAAATTAAACCCGGGGTAATCAATAAGAATCAAAACATCCGGTTGAAACTGAAGCACATCTTGTTTACAGAAAGCCAGGTTGCGGAAAATGGTACGGAGGTTCATTACCACTTCTACAAAACCCATAAAGGCCAGGTGGCGGTAATGTTTTACGATAGTGGCGCCCGCCGCTTCCATCATGTCTCCCCCCCAGGCGCGTATATCGGCCTGTGTATCCAGTTTTTTCAGTTCCTTTACCAGGTTCGATCCATGCAGATCCCCCGAAGCCTCTCCGGCAATAATATAGTATTTCACCCCCGAAAATTAGGACAGAAATAGTTAAACCAAAAACTTAAACAACAATGCCGCTATAGCATATACCAGGGTACTGGCAAAAATTCCCTTAGCTGTTTTGTCTTTCCGGTAGTTGATGTACACGGTAAACAGCAAAATGTTTAAAAATAAACAGGGAATGGTAATAGCCGTAATAAGCCGTTTATTGGTTTTTAATGCTTCCATCATGTCACCCACAGAAAAAAGGGGATAAAATTTGATGAAGTAATAAATAACAATGCTTAACAGTGGTGCAAGTAATCCAAGGGTTAGTCCCAGCTTAATATTATCTTTTTTTAATATCACTGCTTAAATATTTTTTCGAGTTTGCTTTTTAAAACGTAGTTGGTTAAATCAAATTGTACAGGAACAATGCTCACATAGTTATTGGAAAGCGCCCATACATCCGTATCTCTTCCCTTATCAAAGTTTACAAAGGCCCCGGTAAGCCAATAGTATTTTTTTCCCGCGGGATCTCTTCTTTCATCAAAATCTTCTTCATATTTGGCATAAGCCTGCCTGCAAACTTTTATTCCTTTAATAAGCGTATCCTGCACCGCGGGAAAGTTAACATTCAGGCACAGGTGCTTATCGGCCTTTCTTTTCAACACCTGTTCCACTATGATCCTTGCGTATTTTTTAGCTGCCGAAAAATCGGCTTCCATGCTGTAATCAAGCAGGGAAAAGCCAACAGACGGAATATTTTCTATAGATGCCTCAATAGCGGCGCTCATGGTGCCGGAATAAATAACATTAATGGAATGGTTGGCGCCATGGTTAATACCGCTGATACAGATATCAGGCTTGCGGTGAAGTATTGTATCTACCGCCAGCTTAACGCAATCCACCGGCGTGCCATTACAGCTCCAGGCTTCTACCCCATCTGCAATATGTACCTGGTGCAGGCGCAAAGGAGAACCAATGGTAATAGCATGTCCCATGCCCGACTGCGGCTTATCGGGCGCCACTACTACTATTTTCCCCAACCCCTGCACAGCTTCAACAAGATTGTATATGCCAGGGGCCATTACCCCATCATCATTCGTAACTAAAATAACCGGTTCTTCTTTTTTCTTTTGTTTTGCTTTTGCCATTCAACAAGTCAATAATTTAGAATGTAAAAATCATGATTATTTAGCTGCTGCCCAAATTGATATAACGGGTATTTATTTTCCATACTGCCGTGCGTTACAATACATATTGCAGCAAACAGGTTAAAAAAAATGCTAAAAAATTTTGTTACAACTAATTGAATTAGTATTTTGCGGCTAAAATTATTAGTATGCCCCAATCTATTGCCGGTCAAAACCTCAAATATCTCCGCAAGCTGCGCGGGTGGACGCAGGAAGAATTTGCCAATAAGTTAGGTATTAAGCGTTCACTGGTAGGAGCTTACGAAGAAGAACGGGCCGACCCGCGTATTGATGTGCTGGAAAAGCTGGCCGATATGTTCAAGCTTACGCTGGATGACCTGCTGAGGAAAGATATCAGTGAAGCCAGGGGAAATTATCTTGCCAGGAGACGCCAGCAAAAGCTGGCAGCAGAAAATAATCTTATTCATTTTGTGCCGGTAAAAGCGGCAGCGGGATACCTTGCCGGCTATGCCGATACGGAGTTTATTGATGAGCTTAATACTTTTACATTGCCCATGCTGAGCGGTGGTAATTACCGTGCATTTGAAATAGTTGGAGACAGTATGCTGCCTACTCCCAGCGGCTCCGTTATAGTAGGTGAAAAAATAAACAATCTTGAGGAAGCCAAAAGCAGCCAGGCATTTATTGTAGTATCTCGCAACGAAGGCATTGTATACAAACGGCTGGAAAAAAGTAACCGAAACAAATCCAAAATAACCCTTGTAAGCGATAATCCCTCTTATCAGCCTTACCAGGTAAATTCAGAAGATATACTGGAGCTATGGCAGGCGCAGATGGTTATAAGCAAAGTTGCCCATCAGCAGCGCTGGGATGTTAACCAGCTTGCATCGCTGGTCAATAATCTCCAGGAGCAGGTAAGCGTGTTGAAGAAAAAATACAACTAATCCGCAAACCGCAATGCTCCGGAAAAACCCGTTCGACTACCTGTACCATCAACAATTATATTCGGGCACTTATATTACTTACGAAATTGCGGGCGAAACCAGCTATTTTATTAAAACAAGGCAACGGTCGGAAACCATTTATGCTCACAAAGACCAGGAAGGAAAAATTACCTGGCAAACGGCAAATGGCTGTACTGACGAATGGATACAGGCAGTTGGTGAAGGAATTAAACGTTACATACAGTAAATGTTCACACATCTTTTATTCCAGGTAAGGATACAATATTTAAAACCACGCTCGGGGCGTGGTTTTTTCTTCCCTCGCGTTTAGGGCATTAAGAAACAGAGGGGCGAAAGATTTTATTCTTTAGGGTTACTACATAACCTATTAACAGTACAAATATGCTCATTGCATGCCTGTACCGGAATTTATTTCGGCTAAATGCAATCCTTCTTCGATAAAGCGGAGAAACAGCCCGGTAAGCCGCAAGGCGATTTTGTTGCACTCATGATAAGCATCTGCCATTTTGTAGTTGCCGCATGCAACACCAGTTTGAATGCACAGTCCTTAAAGTATATGAAACATTTTATTGTATGCAATACTGGCATTGGCATATTGCCTTATCAGCACAAAAGCGGTTGCAGCTTTTAAACAAAATGAAATCAGTTATATCATTTGGTATACTGCAAAAGGAAAATGGCAGAGCATGCTGAAACGGTATAAAGAGCCGCTTTTGCCTTTTGCAGGAATTGATCAGGCAGTAGCTGTTACTCACCGGGCACGCTCAATGGCCTTGCCGATCATTTCAATCAACATTGATTCTTCGGCCGTATCATAATCCTTCCATGCCAGCCACGTATTTTCCGTTGTGTGCGCCACTATTGTCATATCTTTTTTAATACCCGGAATGTTAACAATATAGCCGGGTTGCAGATTTTCATTGATAAAGGGCAGGGCCGTGCCCCTGTAATCTTCGCCGTTATAGCGGAAGCAGATATGTAGTTGTTTCATTTTTGCCGGGTTCATAAATCAGGGAATACCATTGAAAGTTCATTTATAAAACCTTTGATCCGGGAAATGTTACCTGTAAAAAAATAGTATTGCTATGGGCGCATTTGCCTTACGTGGGAACTATTTTCATTGCGGCAGAATCAGAAACAAGCACATGCCGCAATAAAGCTCATTTAATATTTGGAAATCTGAATAGAATTATTACATTTGCAGTGTACTAGTACAATAGTACACTAAATCATCTAATATGGTCTCAGTACAAAATCTTCATTTTTCTTACAGGCGTAAAAAGGTATTTACCGGGTTGAACCTTAAGCTGCAGCCAGGTTTTATATACGGACTGCTGGGAAAGAACGGTACAGGAAAAAGCACGCTGTTGCACAACATCGCGGGATTGCTCTATCCCGATACCGGGAGCATTACGGTAAACGGAGAAAACCCGGGTAAGCGAAATCCGTCTTTCCTGCGGGATGTATTTATCGTGCCCGAAGAGTTTTATCTCCCTAATATTACCCCGGAAAACCTGGTTAAATATAACGCACCGTTTTATCCCAAATTCAGTAAGGAACAATTCAGCCGTTATCTTTCTGAATTTGATATTCCGGCAGGCAGTACGATCCAACATATGAGTTACGGGCAAAAGAAAAAGGTGCTGATCAGCTTCGGACTTGCCTGTAATGTTTCACTGTTACTGATGGATGAACCTACCAATGGGCTCGACATTATGAGCAAAAGCCAGTTCCGGAAAGTAATTGCCGGAACACTCGACAGTAATAAATGCATCATCATCAGCACACACCAGGTAAAAGACCTTGAAAACCTGATTGACCGTATTACGATTATTGATGAAGGAAAGATTTTATTTGACCAAACCGTGGAACAAATAACCAGGTCGTTGCAGTTTAAAATTTCATTTGACAGGGAAGAAATACAACAGGCTTTATATAACGAGGATTCGTTAAAAGGCAATGCCATCATCTCCAGGAATACAAATGGGGAAGATACCAGGATAGACCTTGAAATGTTATATAAAGCAATTATAACAAACCAGCATCAAATTCAATCTGCTTTCAATTAATTAATACGAGGACCGTTATGCAAAATACATTTAGTTTTTCAAGGCTTTGGCTGCTTATCAAAAAACAATGGTTCGACAATTCCAGGCTATATATTTTGTCGGCCCTGGCGCTCACGGGCTTGCTTATTTTTATTTTTCTTATCTGGTGGCTATCCGGTAAATATGAACATCGTTTTAGTGAAGCACCTACCAAAGGTATTTTTTTTGTAATGCTCTTTGTAGCAGGATCTGTTTTTGCAAGCACTACATTTACGATGCTGGGCGATAAGGCAAAAGGCATTTACTGGCTGAGCGTTCCCGCCACTCCGTTAGAAAAATTAGCATGTGGTTTCTTTTTTTCATGTATTGTTTTTCTCGCCGTGTATTTTACTGCATTCTGGCTGATAAAGTATATTACCTTCTTTTTAATTGAGCTGAATCCCCGGAATGTACTGGTAAGAACAGACCCAAATGATATTTTCGGGCAAAAGGTAACCCCTGTTTTATTGTATGTGTTCTTTGCCGTACAGTCTCTCTTTATGCTGGGATCGGTTTATTTTGAGCGATTCGCATTCATTAAAACCACTCTTGTTACTCTTTTAATTTGCTTTTTGTTTGTAATATTCATACAATTTTTAGTGCACAATCTTTTACCCGATAGCTTTGGCATCAGGAGCTTTTCAAAATTTATCATCTATGAAAACAACCAGCCGCCCAAAATATATCTCCTGCCTCATTGGGTGGAAGATATACTGCAGCCTCTTGCCAAATTTATTTGGGTACCCGTTTTTTTAACAGCCGCCTATTTCAGGCTTAAAGAGAAGGAAATTTAATCATTTGCTTCAAAATCTGTAAACATGCAATTTAAAGATAATCAATCCATATATCTCCAGATCGCGGATCACATATGCGAAAAAGTGCTGCTCAAAGAGTGGAAGCCTGAAGAACGGATCCCTTCGGTAAGAGAGTTAGCGATGCAGTTGGAGGTAAATCCCAATACTGTGATGCGCACTTTCGATTTTCTGCAGCAACAGGAAATTATTTATAATCAACGCGGCATTGGATATTTTGTAAAAGGGGATGCCTATAAAAAAGCGCTTGATTACCGGAAAAACGAGTTCCTGCAGCAGGAATTACCAGGCCTGTTCAGGAACCTTTATCTATTGGGAATGTCAATCGGCGATCTCCAGCCACGTTTCGAAAAATTTGTAAAACAGAACTTCTCCTAATATAATATTCCATTATGAAGACAAGTAATAAAATACTATTGACGCTTTTTCTTCTTCCATTCCTCGTTTGTTCTTTTTTATCCATCGCATTATATGCAAAATACAGGAGCAACGATTATACCACCGAAGCGCAATTCAACGAGGAAAACCACACTGCCTCAGAGCTGCCGGCATTTGCAAATATTCATGTAAGCAACTTTAACGGGCATGTGAACATTGAATACAGCAACGATCGTGCATTGCGTATGGAAAAATGGAACAAAGACAAGGTGCAGTATGAAGTAAAAAACAACACGCTTTTCATCAGCTCTATCCGGGATCACTATGTGCCCGTAACCATTTTATGCCCTTTCTTTGAACAGTTAGATGCGGACAGTGCCAGGCTGTCTATCCGTTCGTATAAGCTTAAAAACGCAGTATTCAACCTGGGACACGCAGCCAATATGGATTTCAACGGGCAGGCTGACACATTAAGCATTGCTATGAAAAACAGTAGCAACCTGGATTTTAACAGCCAGGCAACCGTTGGATTATTGAATCTTGTTTTAGATGATCATGCTTCGTTTGAAAGCTTTGGACAGATAAGCCGGTTCGGGAATGTACAGGTAAAAGACAGCGCCGACATAAGAATGGATGGAAAAACGATGCGTTCATTACTCGAAAAAGCAAACTTAGCTCCATAACTGCCATTCCCCAAAAGGAGCATAACAATACTTAGGTCAGCAAGCCGGCCGCTACCGGGGGCTGGTGAAAATGAATCATACTTTTTTTTGATCGCTCAGGACATATGATATTGCATATACACCTGGTTTTGGAGGCCCCTTATTTTTATAAGGGGCATTTTTATGAATAAAACACTTTTACACCCTTTCGAGTTACCAATTAGGCGGCTCCATCATAGCGGTAATGACGTTGCGTTAACAGCAGCCGCAAATGTAGAGATTGCTTCGCCCGCCCGAATGTGTGTTAAACCAAAGCTGTATCGCGGCGGGAGAAGCAGTTATAAAATATACGGGGATTCCACGTATAAAATAAATGGTAAGACTTATTTAACTACAAAAAAATACACTTTATAGTGGATAGCATTCTTATTAAGGATAGCCTGTTCCTTAAAATTAGTTCTTCTTCGATTGTAAGATCGGAGGAATGAAGGTTACCATTCAAAACAACAAAGAGAGATTGAGATGATAAAATCTTTCCCTTGCGACAGGCAACTCAATTTGATCTTTTTACTATTGGCATTTTTTGCATAAAAAAATACCTAATGTAGGGTGCCATTGCGTTATATGAAAACATTTTAAAAAGGGATGTTACTAAAAATATTTTTTGTCTTTCATAAAATAGTTATAACTTGGTATTAGCAACGTACCACCTATTGATTTTGACGTATCACCTATTGTTTTTGTTCGTAAACCTATAACAAATCTTTCCTTCTGTAATAAAGAAATTATCGTATAAGTAAACGAGAGTGAGCTTATCCATAGCATTTGTCTCTTTGTACTCCAACCTAAAACCGGGAAGATTAATCCCTACTGAGCGTATTTGTTATTATTGTTGGTAACAATACATCAGCAATGCAATGCGAAAAAACTAATTAAGAGTAAATCATACAAAGAATAATCAAATCTTATTTTATAACCTAAAAAACAACAATTATAGAAAACAATGTACAGATCAAAACTTCCAGTCAACAACGCCGTAACAAAGCAAAAATGGCATTTGATTTATTAGAAAAGGAAATGAAGGTTTTGAACAATCTACTTATGATTTTAACAGAATATGTTTTCCGAAAGAAATAATACAGTTCGCAAGTGGTTATTTAGAATAATGGCTTTGTTGTTATAACAATACTTGTAAATATGTCTTTTGAATTGTTCAATGAAATATTACCATAAAATGAAAATTATATTTCTTGTTCTCAATATTCCTATTTTACTAATTTCAGGAAAATCTTTTGCTAACGAGCCATATGATACCACTTATAAAAATTTTGATTATGAATTTAAGGTAACAGAAGGTAAGCTGTCATTAAAAGGCGTCTTATCAATTCCTACCAACTTTAAACCTGCCGATAAATTAGTAATTCTTGTAAGCCCGCCAGTGGCTTTGGACCGGAATTATTCAGGGCTGTTCACAGCAATTGCAGATGTGATGTGCAAGCGCGGAATAGCAGTATTAAGGTTTGATAACCGGGCATATACTTTTCCTGTTGAGTATCCTAAGGATTCGCTTTCGATGGTAGATCAGGCGGCTGATGTACAGGATGCCGTTAAATCGCTAAAACTGGATAAGCGGTTTAAAAATGCGAAAATAGGTTTGGTGGGGCATAGTGAAGGCGGTAGTTCTGTCGCAATTGTAGCATCTGAAGACAATGTTGACTTTGTAATAATGCTCTCTGCTATGGGAATATCCGGCAAACAGCTCTCGCTATATCAATTCTCTACCTCTCTTACAAAGGAGTTTCCTTTTATTGATCATATCTCAAAAAAACGCATCATTTCGGATTGGGAAAGTCAACTTAATATAGTTAGTACAATCAATAATATTGATTCAATCAAATTCTTATTAAAGAGAAATCTCGATAGCTTGTATAAAGAGGATGCTAAAACCCGATTTGGAAAAATGACATTTGAAGAGGTTGTTGAATATAATATGAAGCTTTGGGTTAATAATCACAGAATGCTGTATACAAAGTTTGCGCCTGAGTTGTATTACTCCAAAATAAAATGCCCTGTGCTTTTTGTTTTTGGCAGAATGGATGAAAAATTAGACTATCAAACCAACACGAAAAATATAGTTTGCATTTTCAAGAACGTTCACAAAACAAATTATGATTTGTTACTTATCGATAGTTTAGATCATAGTTATCGGGTAATTTCAAACAAACCGACCGATACGTCAGGTAAAAAATATCGTAGATCTTTTACCAATATCATACATCAGGAGAAGAAAAGTGAGTTTTCTATCTCAACAATTAGTAAAATAGCCTCCTGGATTAATAAATTATAGCTATTGATTACGAAAACATTATTTCATTCTATTTTAATTAGCTAATAATAAAACTATATAACATGTACAATGAAAGAGAAACTATTCAAAGCCTTTGGATTGGGGATGAGTTATCTACGCTTGAACGGTTATGTATTGAATCGTTTATCCAGAACGGACATGAATTTCATTTGTATTGTTACGATTATGTAAAGAATGTACCCCGCGCAACTGTTATAGCCGATGCGAATAAGATAGTTCCCCATTGTGAATTATTTAAGGATAGCCGGGGCGGGTACGCAAGTTTCTCCGACTATTTCAGATATAAACTATTATACGAAAAGGGTAATTGCTGGACTGATATGGATATGATCTGTATTAACCCAATTTTATTAGAAAAAAAATATTGCTTTATTACGGAAATGCAACCCGGAAACAATATATCTCCCACTAATGCATTTATTAAAGTTCCGGCTCGTTCAGAAATTTTGGAAGACTTATTACATTGTATTGCTAAGATAGGATTTGCACAGACACAGTGGGGAAGTTTTGGACCGAAACTTTTAGCTTTCGTTCTTAAACACTACGAATGCCGGGAGTATGTACAATTGCCTGACGCTTTTTGTCCCATAAATTACTGGGATGTAAAGAAACTTGTTGATAATAACGAACATAATCTAATAGCTGAATCTACATTAGCTGGAAAAACCATTTTTGTTTTTTAGAATTGATAGGATTTTATCTATCCAGCCATACAACTCATTTATTTTTTTGCGAGTGTTAAAAAACCTCGCACCGTACCCCGCACTTATGGCAATATGTAGTGCCAGTTCATTAGGGGAATATTCAACCCCAAGTTTATCCAATTCATCAGAAATTAATGCTGCTGCATTACGTTGTTGCTCCTTCGCGTTTTCGAGAGATGTATTTGCCGGATGCACCCGATAGTATGTCAAAAATTCCAGAAGGTTGGCAAATTTATATTTACCCGATAAATTAAACCACAGATTGTAATCTTCGGCATGCTTATATTTACTATTGTATTTCATTTTCTTTAAAGCGGTTGCGCGTATCATTACAGAAGGATGCGAAAAGGGATTTTGAAACAACATAAACGTTTTGATTTCAGCATCTGACACCGGATATTGTTTTAAACCAATCATTCTTCCTGTATCATCAATAACAAAATGGCTGCTGCCCACAATAGCTACATCATTATTGCGTCTGTCTTCTAAATATCTGACCTGTTTTTGCAGTCGTTCTTCATGCATTATATCATCGGCATCTATTCTTGCCAGATACTTTCCTTTTGCCTGCTTTATTCCCTGGTTCAGGCAATATACAATACCGCAATTGGTATCATTATTTACAAGGCGTATCCTGTTGTCTTTATAACTTTTTATAATGTTGATAGTAGTATCGGTCGAACCATCGTTAATAATAAGCAGTTCAAAGCAGGGGTAAGTTTGTTTTAAAATACTGTTAAGGCAGTCTTTAAGATATTTTTCAGCGTTGTAACATGGTAATATAATGCTTACCAATGGTGCATCTGTCCCAAAATCAGGTATCGTTTTTTCATTCTCATTTTCGGCAACCAGTTTTTCATAAACCTCAATAGTTTCGGCGGCCATACGTTTGGCGCTGAAATTTTTAATAGCATATTGCCTTGCGCTTGCAGCATAATCATTTGCTATTTGGTGGTTATCTAAAAAGTATAAGATGCGATCAGCAAGTTTTTGCTGATGTATATAAGCTTTCGTTTTACCCAGCATCAATGGTACTTTTAGCCCACAATTATCCGGCACTATTTCTGCTAATCCATCTACGTCTGCAACAATAATAGGTAATCCAAAATACATCATTTCTATGGTAGTATAGCTGCATTGTTCTACATATGAAGGAACTATTCCAATATCAGCTATATAATAAAAATTCTTTAAAGTTTCTCTATCCAAAGGTCCCGTTATAGTAATTTTCGACCATAAATTATAAGTATTCTCGAAAACTTTTGAATAATCGCCTGAACCACAAATAATCAGCCTTAGAGAAGATTTCTTTTTCAGAATATTGCGAAAAGCTGTCAATAGATCGTAAACCCCTTTTCGTTCGTTGATTGCACCTGCATACAAAATAATTTTTTCATTTTGTGAAAACCCAAATTTTTCTCTTAATAAACGCCTTTTATCTTTAACAAAAAGATCTACATTCAAACCATTATGAATTACAGAAATATTTTTTTCGGTTACTTGAAATACTCTTTGCAATGCATTTTTTGCAAAAAAAGTTACGCAAATAATGTAATCTACAGAAATATATGCTATTTTTTCCGCAGCTAAAATTATAGGAAGATAAGGTGATAAGTCCTTGCCTAATAGCTTTCTATTAACACTATTGAATATTTTGTAGTTATCGGTCACAAGATCTCTCCAAGGTATGCAATGCTTCGTTAGAACTATACGTATGCATGGTGCTTGTTGTTTAAAACGTTGAGCAAACATTAAATGATTAATCCAATTGAAATGTAAAATAATACCACTTCTTTTTGCAAAACTGTTTTTGATAAGTTTTATCAATTCTTCATCATTATTGACTGGTTGATTAGGGCTTCCAATATCATAAGGGACATAAAAATTCAAAATATTTTGATCAATAGCTTTTTCTATCAAAACAGATGTTTTAGATCTCAACCAGACAAGATTCACTCTTATTTTTGAATATCGACTCAAGTTTACAGACAATTCACTCACATATGTTGCAAGCCCATTATCTCTTTTGCCGAAATAATCAAACATATACAGGTCTATCATACTAAATAATGGTTTTAGCTAACAAACCTTGGTCTTAAACCTGATTTGCCTAAAATGTTTTCGCTCTTGTAAGTGTGTTAAAAATGAATAATAAATTAAAAGGGGTGGTCTCACGATTATTCATTGGTTCCATAACAATTTTTATTTCTTCACCACCTAATAATCCAGAATTGATAATTGGCAAAACATAGCTTGAAAGATAAGTGCTGTCATCAGGAAGACAATATACATCTCTTCGCCTTAGTAAATCCTTTACAATCTTATCACCGTAAATCGTGATTGGACGATACCTTAAGCTTTTCTGGGTTCCGATTATATTAGCACTGTCTGCAAAAGTTGTTACTGTGCTGAAATAAGCTTCTTTATATTTTTCTTTATACCATCCTCCATTTCTTGGAATTAAGTACGGCTGACTCGCATTAGGGCTATAAGCTTTAATAAAGGCATTAACTAAGTTACTGTTTTGTGAAAAAAGAATAACCCTGTTCTTATTGCTTTTTTGCAAAAGGTTGTCTATTGATTGCGCTTCAACTATTGAATTTAGATGCATCATCCTTCCCATTCGTTGGGTAAGATCAATTGGGGCATTTATAATTTCAAAAGCATTAAGTCTGAGTTGATAATCGAACTTCAACTGTTCTAATTGATCAGAAGGAATAACATCTGCCTGTTGCGCTATATTAATATATGCCCCTAAGAATGCAAGAATTAATGAATCTGAAGTGCGATTACTGCTGTTTCCAAATCTGCTAAAACTTGTCTTCAGGCTATCTGCAATAGTTTTGTTATACGGGCGCGCATACGTTTCAACAAAATAATCATTCATTTGAGGAAATTTCTGCGGATTGCCTACAATATTACCGACACCAACAAGTCTAACCTTATCAATATTTTGTCTGATGTTATGCTGCTTCAACCAAAAAATAAAATCTTTACACTCTTCGGTATAATAGTCTGTATCTATAAAAGATTGTTTATACAACAAATCAAACCGGGCTTTATCAACAATTGTGTTGCTGTCAATTAAATAATTATTGAGATCTCGTATTTCCCAATCAGGGATAGATATTGCGACAATATTAAATCTCCTTTCTAAAATCAGGTACGTGGCAATTGCCGTATTTAATTTTAGGGGTTCTCTTAATCCATTTTGAAATTCACCTAATCCAATTAATCGGACATTATCTGTTATTTTATTTTTAAGGAGTTCTCCAACGATTACAGTGCCTTCACTGATTTTTGATTTCGCAACGTTTGCTATTTGTGCACTGGAGTTATTAATAAAGCCAAAGAAAAAAGAAAAGCAAACAGTTGCAAAGCTTAATCTTATCATTTGTTGCAATTATAATTCAATATAATCTTGTAAATCATCAGAATTTTGTCCAATTAAAGTGTAGTATTCTTTCACCTAATGGTTGGAAGATTTATTATCAAGAATTGACCCGCTCAAAACATGGTAAGCAATCAACAATGATTATTAATCGTTAAAACAGGTTAAGACTGTTCCATCATACACTTACAGAGTGAACTTAATACCAAATGTATACGGTGTTCCTGTTCCAGGAATACTGGGGATATCTAAATCATTAGGTTTAGTTCCATAACCAGGTATCGAACCTGCAGCTTTGAGATACCAATCATTCCAATTTATTTCCAGAGTTAATTTACTTCCTTGCATTCCTAATGTGCCATTGAAAGACTGTCCGCCATAGCTTAATTGACTTACCCCACTGTAGTTTGGTGGTAGTAATGAAAAACCATGAGGAACAGAAGAGTAAGTGCCAGTTGAAGTTGAACCATTGAAACCTGAGCTATAAGTACCAGTAGATGAGCCAGAAGTTTCATAATAATCGTACCCCGAATTAAAAAGTGCCATAATGGCGCTCCAATCGAAACTAATTGTTGGGCCTCCTGAAGAGCCTTTGTAATACATTGATTCTATAACAGTAAGCGGTGTAAGCTCCTTGTCTAAATTTTCAAATGCTAATTTTAATTTCTTTTTCATAAGCTTTTTTTTATATAATCATAACTAAATTATAATTCAAAATTGTTTTAACAAAAAATAAAAGGATAACTTCAGTTGCAAAAATTGGAGGACTGTATGCTAGAACGTTTTCCTTGTGATAGACAGATGGATATGACAGACTGCGGTCCCGCCTGCCTCAAAATGATTGCTAAATATTATGGCAATATTACAGCCTGCAGTATATGCGGAATAAATGTGGTGTTACAAGGGAGGGTGTTTCATTTTTAGACCTGAGCCATGCCGCTGAAAACATCGGGCTGCGCAGCCTTTCCATAAAATGTACCATTGATGATTTGATCGTGAAAGTGCCGCTCCCGGTAATTGTACACTGGGATAACAGCCATTTTGTTGTAGTGCACAAAACCAATCTCCGGTCAAACAATATATATGTATCTGATCCGGCAAGGGGTCATATAAAATACAGCAGGGATGAATTTGCAAACAAATGGATAAAAAAAGCAGAGAAAGACAAGGGTATATTAATGGCGGTAGAGCCGCAGGCTGATTTTTACCAGCGACAGGGAGAAGAGCGTATTGAAAGAAAAAAAACTCTTGAAAATTTCCTGGGATACTTCCGTCCCTATAAAAAAAATTTTATTACCCTTTTTGCTGTAATGCTATTGGTTACCATATTGCAGGGCGTTCTTCCTTTTATATCAAAGGCTGTAATTGACGTTGGCATTCAAACCCGTGATGTAGATTTTATCACCATTATTTTAATTGCCAATATAGCCATTTATGTAAGCATCCTGCTCAGTAATATGGTGAGAGACTGGATATTGCTGCATGTTACTGCAAGAGTAAATATTGCACTCATCTCTGATTATCTCATAAAGCTGATGCTATTGCCCATTACTTTTTTTGAAAACAAAATGACCGGCGATATTTTGCAAAGAGCACAGGATCATGAACGGATACGCAGCTTTATTATGAACAATTCCATCAGCATGATCTTTTCTTCGCTTACTTTTTTTGTTTTCGGTATTATCCTGCTTATATACAACACTACTATATTTTATATTTTTCTTGCGGGCAGCATCCTGTATGTGCTGTGGGTTATGGGATTTTTACAGTTACGAAAAAAGTTAGACTGGGAATATTTTGACCTCGTTGCCAAAAACCAGAGCTATTGGGTTGAAACCATTGGCGGCATACAGGACATCAAGATCAATAACTATGAAAAGCCCAAGCGGTGGAAGTGGGAGGATATACAGGCCCGCTTATATAAGGTTAATGTGCGCTCTTTGAATATTAATAATATTCAAAACCTCGGCGCTCAGTTCATTGACAGTATTAAAAACCTTGCTATCACCTTTTATTGTGCCATAGCTGTTATAAAAGGTGAAATGACCTTTGGCGTAATGATCTCAACACAATTTATGATTGGCATGCTGAACGGGCCGGTTGTGCAGTTTATACAGTTTTTGCTGTCTTACCAGTTTGCCAGGATCAGTTTCTTAAGGCTGAACGAAATTCACCAGCTAAAGGACGAACACGAGGATGTAGGCAGCAATCCTATTGATTTGCCGGGAAATAAAAATCTTTTTATTAAGAATGTTTCTTTTCAATATACATCCCATACTGCCCTGGTGCTGAAAAATATTCACCTGCTGATACCGGAAAAAAAAGTAACAGCCATAGTGGGTGATAGTGGCAGTGGTAAATCCACCCTGCTGAAATTAATTCTTCGTTTATACAAGCCTTCATTCGGAGAAATATTAATCGGTAACATGAATGTAAACAATATCAGCCTGAAACAATGGCGTGATAAATGCGGCGCAGTAATGCAGGACGGTAAAATATTTAATGATACTATTCTGAATAACATTATACTTGACGATGAAAAAGTGGATTATGAAAAGTTGAAAAATGCCCTGGAAACGGCAAATATTGCTACAGAGATAGAAAAGCTGCCGTTAGGTTATCAAACCATGATGGGTGAGCAGGGCCGGGGATTGAGCGGAGGACAAAAACAACGCATCTTAATTGCAAGAGCATTATACAAAAATCCTGATTATTTATTTTTTGATGAGGCCACCAACGCTTTAGATACATTAAATGAACAGAAAATAGTATCCGCGTTAGATAATGTATTTAAAGATAAAACTGTAGTAGTTATAGCACACAGGTTAAGCACTATACGTAAGGCAGACCAGATCATAGTGATGCAGGATGGCTTTATTGTTGAAACAGGTAATCATGAAAGCCTGATGCAAAATAAGAAACACTATTATCAACTGGTACAATCACAATTAGACTTAAGCAGTACCGTGGTGCAGAAAGATGCTATTGCAGAAACTGACGGCATTGAAGAACAACTGGAAATACCTGAAATTACACAAACTAAAATTTAGCGTGAACGACAGCCATATTAATACAAAATCAACTGACGCAGTTAATATTAACAAGTATTATGGTACAGAAAGAACTGAAGAAGTAAAAGACATCATTGAACGGATGCCAACAAAATTTGGATTCTGGATCGGCATTGTTGTTATGGTCATTTTCTTATTGCTTTTACTCTTCGGATGGATAGTACGCTATCCTGATATTGTAACAGGACAAGTCACCATTAATAGCTCGGTTGCCCCGGTAAAGCTGGTATCTGCCGTGGCAGGTAAATTAAAGCTGAGAAAAGACAGCTCACAAGCTTCTGTGAACAGTGATGAAATTATTGCCTATATAGAAAGCGCTACATCCTATGATACCTTGCAAATGGTTAAAGAAGCTTTGGAAAAATATAACCCCAACGATATTAACAATACGGAAATATTAACTATGCTGCCATCAGGAGTAGCATTGGGAGAAGTTACCTCAAAATACTATAACTTTTTGAGCAGCCTGCATCAACTGGCAAATTTTAATACCGACAGCCTCTATGACCAGCAAATAAGCAGCCTGAAAAATTTGCGTAAACATCAAATAAGCGAAGTAAAGAATAGCCGGGAAAGGATACGCATCAATAAAGACGTGTTAGAATATTCAGCCAAATTCCTGAAAAGAGATTCCATTTTATATGGCTATAAAGTAACCGCAGAATCAGAATTAGATAAAACGAAGATGGATTATTTAAACAGTAAGGCCGGCTATGCCAATGCCCGCAGCATACAGATAGACGCGGAAAAACAGGCACAGCAAACCCAAAGCCAGATAGCACATGTGAACGTACAAAAAGACGAAAAGAAAAAGGAACTGGAAATTACTTTGCTGGCTTCATATAATGACCTGATAGATAACATAAGGCTTTGGGAGCAGAAATATTTATTTAAAGCGCCATTTAAAGGACAGGCGCAGTTTCTTCGTTTTTGGACAAACAACCAATTTGTACAATCCGGCGAGCCTGTATTTACTATTATACCCGATGCCGAAATACCTTACGGTCAGGTATCATTGCCGGCAATAGGCGCAGGAAAAGTAAAAATGGGACAAGAAGTAATTGTTAAGCTTAATGATTTTCCCTATGTTGAATATGGCTCGATAACCGGTACGATCAGTAGTATTTCACTAGCAACCAATACTGAAAAAACAACCCAGGGAGATGTTGAAATTTATTTAGTGACAGTAACATTTCCAAAGGGACTTATTACAAACTACGGCAAAACTATTGCCTTTCGGCATGAATCAAAAGGCACAGCCGAAATTATTACAAAAGACAGGAGGTTGATTGAGAGATTGTTTGATAATTTGAAGTATGCAGTGAATAAATAGTTGTTAAGTACCTTTGATTAAACATTAGTAGCCATGATGCAAATACATGCCTGCTAATTACTTACTACATTTCAGGCATTTCGTTTGTATAGTATAACACAAACCATTGTTTATGAAACTTATTACGCTTGTTTTACTCACGCTGTTGTCTGTTAGCTGCTTTGCCCAGGAACGATCCCGCCACAAAAAATTCGACAAGGAGAAGATGGAACAGTATATTCCTTACATTACGCGCAGTATCGGCGCCAGCTTTCAGTCGTTTAACGGTTTAAATGGACGTGTGGCAAATTTACCCCAATATTCACAACTGAAAGATGTTGCAGCAACTCTTGGACTGGGCTGGTTCAAAGAAATGAACAGGGTAATATCAGACGCGGGTTTTACTATTGGCAGCAGCATGAGCCGTAAAAAAGACGAAAAAAGCAGCACCATCAGGCATATAGGCTTTAATGCCAACATTGGCTATGATGTACTGAAAAACGAAAAAATAACCCTGTACCCGCTTGTGGGGCTGGGTGCGCAGGCTTACCAGGCTGTTTTTTATAAAGATAATTCCGCGATAGATTTTAATGATGTGCTGGCATCTCCCGCGGTAGAAAGCAGCATTACTCCCGTAAGATTCAACAATGCTTTTCTGGTATACAGGGCAGGCATTGGCGTAGCGTTTAAATCACCCGGGCATCCATCCAATGCTATCGGGCTGCAGGCCGGCTATACAGGCAGCTTCAGGAAGAACGCATGGAAGAGCAGCGCGGGACAATTGTTGGGGAACGCCCCTCAAGACAGGATCAGCCAGTTTTACGTTTCGCTGGTACTTACCAGTAAACCATGGATGATGATGAAAAAATGAAAAAGCAGCGAATGTTACGATCGTTACTTTATTAAGCGACTATATAATACCTGTGCGGCGGACTTCAGCAACGGGTTCCAGCCGTTTTCAGATTCAACATTACATCCGTTAGTGATCAATACCAATCCGAATTTTTCCTGCGCACTAAAAAACATGGCGCTGTACAATCCGTACGCGGAGCCGGTATGCCCAACCAGCGTTTTGCCCGGAATAAATGTATCCGTAACCCATAGCGCCAGCCCGTAGTTTTCTTTTTTTGATAAGGGTGTTTGCATGGTGATGGCACTTTGTTCGCTTATAATACGTGTACCGTTGTATTCACCCATATTCATATGCATCATCATATACTGGGCTAAATCGTGCGCCGATATCTTCATTCCCCCCGTGGGCGAAAATATGGGCGTGCTGTATCCCTGCACATAATTACGTATCTCTTCGCGACGGGGATGATACGCAGTAGGCGCTGCCATTAGTTTCTGGGTAGCGCTGTCGTACTCATACAATGTGGTAAACAACGATTGATCCAGCGAATCCACACAATACCCTCCATACAAATGCAGGGGTTGCAAAATATGATGCAGGATGTACTGGTCGAAGCGTTCGCCACCTATACGTTCAATAACGGTTCCCACCATATTAAAATTAAGATTGCAATACCTGTAACCGGCGCCGGGACGGTAATCGCTGTAACAGCCGGCCCAGCCGGTATTTTTTTCAGGATTGATAACGTCCAGCGTAAAATATCCCTGGCTGTCGTTAATGCTGGAAGTGTGGGAAAGCACCATGCGCAATGTAATCACATCATCAGGAAAAGCAGGATTACGAACGGTAAAGCCAACCAGCTTACTAAAATCATCATCCAGCGACAACCTGCCTGCTTCCGCCAGTTGCATAATAGCTGTTGCGGAAAATGATTTGGAAATAGAAGCGATGCGGAAAATATTTTTATTCTCCAGCTTTTTCTTTTCCTCCATATTGCTGTAGCCGAAAGACCGGTTGTATACCAGCTTATTGTTTTTTACTACAGCAACCGACAGCCCGGCAGCGCTGTACTGCTTCACCAGGGCTTTGATTTCTTTTTTAATCTTACCTTTTTGCGCAGACGCCTGGTAACCTGAAATAACAGCAATAAAAAAGGTAAGTATAACCGCTTTACAGATTTTAAAAGAATACATAGCCCCCAATGATTTACTCAAAAATATACTTTTGTTATAATTAAATTTGAACAGAATGCTGAATTTTACAACAATGCGGGACATTTTAAAAACAGTTATTTCGTAATGGAAACTATATTCGACTTTCATCCTACTGCCGGGGAACTGTCTAAAATGGACATGACCTATAAAACCCTTCAGCCTGGTAATTATATTTCGGATCTTGAACAACGCGCCCTGCTTTTCGATACGTCTTTTGATTACGAAAGAATTTCAGATCTGCAGAACCTGGCAAAGATCAGGGGTAATGATGCCGACTTCAGCCGCTTTACCAAAATGCTGGAACAGGATCTGGGAGATATTCACGACCGGCTTTTCAATGAATAGTTGTATTATTATATATTTAACAATAATACCATTGCGCTGACCTGTGATCCGCCGGCTTGTTTAACAAAACTGTCATGTATAAGAATTTAAAGAAAATGGAGCAGACCGATATCCTTGTTATAGGTGCGGGATCGGCAGGATGCCTGGCCGCCCTGGCTGCTGCATCGTCTAAAAAATATAAAGTTTTATTGATAGAGCGATATGGATTTTTCGGAGGTACCTCCACACAAATGCTGGATACCTTTTATGGTTTTTTTACTCCCGGCGAAACTCCTAAAAAAATTGTAGGCGGGTTACCCGACCAGGTGGTAAACAGGCTCGACGGGTATGGAGAGATCTTTTTACGCCCTAATACTTACGGGGCAGGCACCGGTGTAAACTATAACCCCGAACGCCTGAAGCAGGTATGGGACGAGCTGTTAATAGCGGCAGGGGTGGATGTTTTGCTCCATACCACACTCATTGATGTGAATAGAACAACCGCCGGGTTATATGAATGTATTTTCTGGAATAAGGCGGGGTTTTGGAGCATAACAGCTCAAAGGGTAATAGACGCCTCCGGCGATGCGGACTTTTGTCACCTGGCAGGTTTTGAATATGAAATAGCGGGTGAACGGGAACCGGCCCAGAGTATGACCACCACTTTTCGCATGGCCAACGTAGAGCTGGATGAATATGAAAAGGCCGGGGGCAAAAAAGCGTTGATGGATATCATGATGAAAACAACTCATCCCTTACCACGTAAAGAAGGATCGGCGCATGCGATGAATATAGAAAAATGTATTTCAACCGTTGCGGTAAAAGTGGGCGGCTTAAGCGCTTTGAGCGCTGCCGGGCTTACCGGGGCCGAAATAGAAGGAAGGAGGCAGGCATTTGTGTTTGAACAATTTTTCAGGCAGGAAGTTCCGGGTTATGCCCATGCCAAGATCATAGGCCTGTCGAACCAGATAGGCGTAAGAGAAACAAGGCGTGTATACGGCAGGCACCGCTTAACCAAAGAAGAATGTATGGCGGCAAAAATACCCGGTGATACGATCTTTTTGTGCGGCGCGCCTATTGAAGACCACCGGCAGGGCAAAGACGGGGAAACCGAAACCGTGTGGCAATACATCCCTCATGGAGGCATATACGGTGTGCCCTACGGAACGATTGTGCCTAAAGCCGCGGATACCGTGTGGGTGGTAGGCCGCTGTTTTTCCGCTACGCACGACGCGCATGCTTCCTGCCGGTCAATGGCGCAAACCATGAGCATGGGTACCGCGGCGGGAATGGCTGCCGTACAATCTATTGAAAAAGATGAGAGCGCGGCAAACCTCCATATAACAACCTTAAGGGAGGCATTACACAGGCTGGGTTGCATACTGGAAGAGCCTGCGAAAAAAGCATTCACCGGTAAACATGAGTGGAATTTAAACCTGGGCTAAAATGAGCTTTATAAGAACGATATTAAAAGATATCAGCTCCTCCGGAACAGGAATAATATATTCGCACGAACATATAGTAATAGAAGAAAGCTATCCCACGCTTGGCAACCCGGTCTTTTTACTGAACGATGTGGAAAAGATCATAGCCGAATTAAATGTACTTAAGCAATTGGGTTGTTCTGTTATGGTAGATACCATGCCCTGCAATGCAGGCAGAAATGTTATAAAGTCCGCAGCAATTTCTGAAAGAACAGGCATTCATTTCATCATTCCAACAGGCATTCATCTCGAAATATATTATCCTGCCAATCACTGGCGCTATCATTATACCGAAGATGAGCTGGCGCGGTTATTTATAGAAGACATCACTGCCGGGATAGACAAATATGATTACAACGGGCCACTGGTTGAACGTACCCCGTATAAAGCCGGCTTAATTAAGCTGGCTACAGGCGATGAGCCTTTTACACCCCACCAGGAAAAGATATTCCGCGCGGTGGTAAATGCGCACCGGGCAACGGGCGCACCTATCCTGACACATACCAATTACGGCAGGCACGCGCTTGCACAGGCAGTATTATTTGAAAAGCTCGGTGCAGATCTCAATCATATAGTACTATCGCATGTAGACCGGAACAGGGATATCGGGTATCACCATGAACTGATGCAGACAGGTGTGAGTGTTGAATATGACAGCGCATTTCGCTGGAAAAAAGAAGAAGAGAACTGGACCTATACACTGCTTGAAAAACTGTTACCGCTTTATCCAGGGCAGATCACCGCAGGCATGGACGCCGCCCGCAATACTTACTGGAAGTCGTATGGCGGCCATCCCGGGCTTGATTATTTGCTTACCACTTTTGTAAGCGAGTTAAACAAAAGGGGCCTGAATAATTATTTCAATGCTGTTTTTATTGATAACCCCGCGCGGATTTTTAGTTTTACTCATGCAGCTACCCGCTGAGCAGGGAAGATTTTAACAACGCAATTTTACCCTTTTGGTTTTATCCAGTTGGCATTATACACGTGCAGCTTTTGTTCCATTATGCCATATACTTTCTGCTTCAGCCATTCAATGTCCTCCATAGTCAATCCCTCAACGGGTATTTCGTCCAGGTATACCGCCCTGCTTTTTCCCGGTGTAAGCGTAAAAAAACCGGTGTAAGGCATCCTGCTGAAAGCGTCGAGGAATAATACCGGTTTGATGGGCGTTTGAGTTTCAATCGCGATCCGGAATGCGCCATCATAAAACGACTTCAGCGCGTTACCCGTTTCATTAAATGTCCCTTCCGGGAAGATCAATATTGAAATCCCCTTTTTTAAAATGGATTTTAATATCCGTACACTATTAGAGCGGTCTGCCGCGCTGGACCGGTCAACGGTTACAATCGCTTTCCGGTAAATATATCCAAACACAGGTATGGCAGCCGTTTCCTTCCTGCCCAATGCCCGTACAGGCTGCCGGTATGCTTTTACAATAATCGCCGCATCGAGAAAGGAAATATGATTGGTAACGAATATGTATGCACGCTTCCGGTCGTGCGGGGCTTCATAAAAATTCCTGTGCACAATACCCACCAGCGGAAACCACACATCCGCCCATACCATACATATCCTGTAAATAAGATTCCCTCCTTTTATATTTCCCAAAAAAGAAGCGGCAATAACCAAAGGAAATACGATCAGCATCAGCGCTACAAACAACAAAGTAGCGTATACGTTATATAGCCATAAAACCGGCTTGACCAAACCTTTCATTTTAAAAAATTAAAACCTTTATTTTACCGGCAGTCACAGGTCCATTCCTCATCCATATCTATACAGGTAATTACTACCATCCCTTTTTTTGAAGGTGCAAAAATAATACGAACGCGCTGCTTATCGCGTGTTATTCCTTCCAGCGCGTATGTAGGATCCGGCTTCCCGTGCAGGTTGCTTTTGCTGTAATTAATAACGCCATTATACAGTATATCTGTTACTTCCGCTTCGTCTATCCGGCGGCAATCCATGCGGCAACGGGCGTGCTTTGTATAAATAACAGGCTTCAGCCGCCGGTTAAAGGAAACATCGCCGGTGGCAGGCAATACCTTTTGATCATTGTTGGATGAAGTCGTTCCGGCAGCATACCAAATCAGCAATGCTGATAAAACAACAGCCGGCAACAGGTAGATGCGTCTGCGTTTCATGACTGCTTTTTGCCCGACCCGGCAATAGAAGATAGTATCAACAACTCGTTATGCTTATAGCGGTTGGCGTCGTTGTCAAAACATTTTGCAAATTCTTCCAGCAAAAACCGCATAATAGCGCCATGGGGCATTGGTTTAAAATAAGACTGGGTAACCGGCACGGCTATTTTTGAAAAATAGTTTTCAACATCCTTATGCGTATATATATTCCCGTTCATGGGGTCAATATAAAAATGTATGCTTTTGTCTTCTTTTTGGGGATTAAAATATTCGTACGAAGTATCAAAATAAGCCAGGAGGTACTGCCTTGGAATGCGGATCACTTTTACGGGAATATCCAGCAACTGACAAAGATGCTGGTAAACAACCCCGCCCAGTATGGCATTGCCGCGCCTGGTTTCAACCATCTTGTTTATCAAAAATTCTTCAGGATGCTGATAGCTTATTTCTACCCCTTTGTATTTGTGATAGGAAAAGAAAATACGGTTAATAACATTAACCTGTTCCAGCGCTGTAAGGTAGCTGCTCATCTCCAGCCATATATTTTTCCTTATCCTGTCAATTTCCTGCAGCACCGTATTGTTCACCAGGTCGGGGTACTGGTAACGCGCCACCAGCAGCAGTCCTTCCATTAAATCGGCGCAACCGGCCTGTACGTAATGGCTCATATCCGCCTGCAGATCCTGGAAATGCAGCCGGTGAATAAGAAGCTCTATTTTTTCCTGAACAGTTTCATCAGGCGTATTTTCCCAAAGTTGCTCCAGGTTGGGAATAATATGCTTGCCATAACTTACGATCCTGTTGCTAACGGTATCGAACACCTCCCTGTCAGGGTCGTCAATCAGGTGCATTAAGGCAGATATTTCACGGGTTTCTTCCATTGGATCTTAAGAATAATAGTTATTAGACGAACGAATGATTTTTTTATTGTCCTGCATATTTTAAATTAAATATCGGTTAAGGCTGTATTACTTACACATTATTTTTTCCACAACAGGTGAACAAGTTGCAGGTGTGAGCAATCAGCTATGGGCTGTGAGCAATCAGTGTCATGTCCTGGTTTTTTGTTTGTAGTTTATAGTTTGGGAACTAAACCACAAACCTGAAACCTGCATTTTGCTATAATTCTTAGTATATTTGCTATATTTTATGGCTAAAGCAAAACAAACCGGCACTTCGGCAGTTTCCGAAATACCCGCCGATGGTGAGCAGATAGAAGTAATAGGCGCAAGGGTACATAACCTGAAGAATCTTGACATTCATATTCCTAAAAATCAGTTGGTAGTTATAACGGGCATCAGTGGCAGCGGCAAGTCATCGCTGGCTTTTGATACCATTTATGCCGAAGGACAGCGCCGGTATATGGAAACTTTTGGCGCATACGCACGCCAGTTCATCGGGGATATGGAGCGCCCGGATGTGGATAAAATCACCGGGTTGTCGCCTGTCATCTCTATTGAGCAAAAAACCACCAATAAAAACCCGCGTTCTACCGTGGGCACCGTAACCGAAGTATACGATTTCCTTCGCCTTTTGTTCGCAAGGATAGGGCTGGCGTATTCGTACAACACCGGTAAGCAAATGGTGAAATGGAGCGAAGAAGAAATTGTACAGAATATTTTTAAACGATTCAAAGGGCAAAAAATTTCCATTCTTGCTCCGCTGGTAAGAGGGCGGAAAGGCCATTATCGTGAATTGTTTGAGGATATCCGCAAAAAAGGGTATGTAAAGGTGCGCGTAGACGGAGAGGTCAAAGACCTGGCGGCTAAAATGCAGGTAGACCGGTATAAGATACACGATATTGAAGTGGTAATAGACCGGTTGAAAGTAGAAGAGGAATTCAGGGTGAGAATAAGCCAGAGCGTGCAGCAGGCTGCTAAAATGGGGAAAGATCTTTTATTTGTAAGCCCTGCTGAAGACAGCAGCTCCAAAAAGACAGGCTCCGGGGAAGCATCGTATTCAAAATCGCTGATGTGCGAAGACACCGGCATTTCATACGAGGAGCCGTCACCCAACAGCTTTTCCTTTAACTCGCCTTATGGCGCCTGCCCGGTGTGTAAAGGGCTGGGGTCGGTATACCAGGTAAGCATGGAAGCCATCATCCCCAATGCCGGCCTTAGCATTAACGAAGGAGGCATTGCTCCCCTGGGGGAAGAAAGAGACGCTTACATTTTTAAGCAGGTACAGCAGCTTGCAAAAAAGCACAAGATCAACCTGGATAAACCTGTAAAAGATCTTTCGCAAAAAGCCATGAATCTTTTATTGTATGGCAATGAAGAAGGCGCCGGCGAAACGGAAATGAGCTTTGATACGGCGGAAGCCGGCAGCCGGATATATGCTACGGAATTTGAAGGTATTATCAACCAGTTGAAAAGATGGTTTGCCGGTGGAACCAGCGAGGGCATACAACAATGGGTAGAGCAGTTCATGGAGCTGAAAACATGCGAATCCTGCAATGGCGCCCGCCTGAAAAAGGAAAGCCTTTGGTTTAAAGTAGACAATAAAAATATTGCTGAGCTGAGCCAGCTAAACCTGAATGTTCTGATGAGCTGGTTTTCTGATATTGAAGACCGCCTGAGCAACAAGCAGAAAGCGATAGCCAAAGATGTTTTAAAGGAAATAAGGGAAAGACTGGGATTTTTGCTGGATGTAGGGCTCACGTATCTTACGCTCAACCGTCCTTCGCGTACGTTAAGCGGTGGGGAATCGCAGCGTATACGGCTGGCAACGCAAATAGGATCGCAACTGCAGGGCATTACCTATATACTCGATGAGCCTTCCATTGGCTTGCACCAGCGCGATAACCAGCGGCTGATCACTGCATTAAAAAACCTCCGTGACATTGGTAACAGTGTGCTGGTAGTAGAACACGACAAAGATATTATGTTAGCCGCCGACTACCTGATTGATATAGGTCCCCGCGCCGGGTTTCATGGCGGCAAGGTAGTGGCACAGGGAAAGCCCGGCGACCTTTTGAAGCTTGATACGCTTACCTCATCGTATTTGAACGGACACCGGCTGATAAGAACTCCCGTTGAACGAAGAAAAGGAAACGGGAAGTTCCTGGAAATAAAAGGCGCCAATGGTAATAACCTGCAAAAAGTAAGTGTAAAATTTCCACTGGGTAAATTAATTGTAGTGACCGGCGTAAGCGGAAGCGGCAAATCTACGCTGATCAATGAAACATTATATCCCATATTAAGCAGGCATGCCTATCATTCAAAAATGCAACCGCTGGAATACGGTTCCGTTAAAGGGCTGGAGAACATTGATAAAGTAATTGAAATAGACCAGTCGCCTATCGGGCGAACTCCCCGCAGCAATCCCGCTACTTATTGCGGCTTTTTTACAGAAATACGCCAGTTGTTCGCCAATATTCCCGAAGCAAAGATCCGTGGCTACAATGCAGGCAGATTTTCATTTAACGTTAAAAGCGGGCGGTGCGAAGTATGCGAAGGCGGCGGAATGCGCGTAATAGAAATGAATTTTTTGCCCGATGTATATGTGCCCTGCGAAAAGTGCCAGGGTAAACGTTACAATCGCGAAACGCTGGAGATCCGCTACAAAGGGAAATCTATCAGTGATGTATTGGACATGACGGTGGACGATGCGGTGGAATTTTTTCAGAACGTGCCTTACCTGTACAGGAAAATAAAAGTGCTGCAGGAGGTGGGACTTGGTTATATAACCCTGGGACAAAACGCCGTTACACTCAGCGGCGGCGAAGCACAACGCGTAAAGCTGTCTACCGAGCTTGCCAAAAAAGATACCGGCAAAACGTTTTACATACTGGACGAACCTACCACAGGTTTGCATTTTGAAGATATACAGCACCTGCTCGATGTGCTGAATAAGCTGACCGACAGGGGTAATACGGTACTGGTAATTGAACACAACCTGGATGTAATTAAAGTGGCGGATCATATTATAGACCTGGGGCCGGAAGGTGGTGACGGAGGAGGGAAAATACTGTTTGAAGGAACGCCTGAGGAGTTGATCAATTGCAGGGAAAGCTATACCGGCTTTTACCTGAAGGAAGAGCTGAGGTTTGAAAAAGCGCATTCGGTCGCCCGGAAAAACTAAACGTATTCATTTTGTTAATATATACAGTAAGCCAATACGCTTTGCGAAATATTATCTTTACAGTATAAATATTCTACACCTGTTAAAATATACAAATGGAAAGGATTATTATTGATATGGACGAAGTAATGGCCGATACCATGGGTGCGATGATGAGCTGGTACAGGGAAAATTTCGGCGAGGATCTTGAGTATTCAAAAATGATAGGATCGTGGATGCCGGGCATACCCGAAAAGCACAGGGAAGAAGCGCGACGCAAATTATACAGCAAAGGATTTTTCAGGCATCTGCCTGTAATGGACGATTGCGTGGATGTAATGAATGAGCTTAATAAAAAATACGAGGTATACATTGTTTCGGCAGCTACTGAATTTCCCAACTCGTTAAAAGATAAGCTGGAATGGCTGGAGGAGCATTTTCCTTTTCTTACATGGAGACAACTGGTATTGTGCGGCGATAAAAAAATGATCGCCGGCGATTATATGATAGACGATCATACCCGCAATCTTGTACACTTTACAGGTAAGCCTTACTTATACAGCACTATCATGAACGCGCATGAAGACGGGTATGAACGTGTGAAAAACTGGACGGAAATAGCCGGGATATTTCTATAGGATTTATAGTTTCTTGTTTTTTGTTTATAGTTTCTTATGTATGCAACCATACACTACAAACCACAGACTTTAAACTATAAATCATTAAACGACAAACCATAAACGGCAAATATCATTATGGACTTTAGTGAAATGCATAGCTTACCCGAATGGGACGATCACCGGCTCCTGAAAAGGAGGTTTGAGGGGGAGGAATGGAAATGGAAAGCCCAACTGGAAGCCGCAAAGAATTTATACAATAAATGGCGTGAAATATTTATGCTGGTTGAATCGTATTGCGAAACCCTCCAGGATTCAAAGGAGTACGATCATGCGGAGAAAAACAAAGAGCTGATCTGGCAAAACCTGTTTATTGTAGCTCCCAAAATCATTGGCGCCGCAGGAGCCGACATATATGTTCTTAAAATGGAAAATGCCTCTATTGTTCGCAATAACTGCCGCGAGCTGATGGAGCAGGTTCATTTTACAGCTATGGTAGGCGCCGGCGAAGAAAAATACGCCGAAGCCATAGAGCAGGAAATGAACATATTCCGTAATCTTTTTAAAATATGGGTGAACACTTTTGTTAAAGACGATTACGAAGATGAATGGGGGTTGTTTATATAGCTCAACGATTTAGAGATTCAAATGCTGTATAAACAGCACCCAATAATTCCGGCAATATTGTATGCATACCTGATATTCACCGCGAATTCCTATTTTTACGCACAATTTTAAAAATATATATATGGCTTATAACCTTTTACAAGGAAAGAACGGAATTATTTTCGGTGCGCTCGATGAAAAATCCATCGCGTGGAGAACTGCTTTAAAATGTCATGAAGAAGGCGCCCGGCTGGTGCTTACCAACGCGCCGGTAGCGTTGCGAATGGGAGAGATCAACAAGCTGGCGGAAGCCGTAAACGCCCCGGTGATAGGTGCCGATGTAACCAATATGGACGATTTGAAAAAGCTGTTTGAAGATGCCATGAAGCATTTCGGCGGCAAAATAGATTTTATACTTCACTCCATAGGTATGAGCCTGAATGTACGCAAAGGAAAGTCATATACAGAGCTGGATTATGGGTTTAATCAAAAAACGCTCGACATCTCAGCAATGTCGCTGCACCGGGTATTGCGTACCGCATGGGACCTGGATGCGCTGAACGAGTGGGGAAGTGTGGTAGCGCTTACCTATATTGCCGCGCAACGTGTTTTTCCTCATTATAGCGAAATGGCCGATGCCAAAGCATTGCTGGAAAGCGTAACCAGGAGCTTTGGCTACCACTACGCCGTTAAAAAGAAGGTTAGGGTGAATACTGTTTCTCAGTCGCCCACGCGTACTACCGCCGGCAGCGGGGTAAAAGGCTTTGATGGATTTATTACCTATGCCGAAAAAATGAGCCCGTTAGGCAATGCTACCAGCGATGATTGCGCTGCTTACTGTGTAACGCTGTTCAGCGATCTTACCCGCATGGTTACTATGCAGAACCTGTTTCACGATGGCGGTTTTTCCTTAATGGGCGTAACTGAAGAAGTACTGAACGCGCTGGAAAAATAATTTATTATAAAAATATATGTATACCGGGCGAAAGTGCTTTTTTGCCCGGTATATGTATGCCCGGGTATGAATGCATGTACCCGGTAAAGCCCGGGGGAGTACCATTCATCCTGGTTAGATAAAAAAACCGCCCTTGCAGGCGGTATAATCATTTTAATCCGGGTACAATGAGGCAGTTCCCTTCCCTAATATTCATCCTCATTAAAAAAGAAATCTTCCTGCGACGGGTAATCGGGCCATATATCATCTATGCCCTCATAAATTTCTCCTTCATCTTCCAGTTCCTGGAGGTTTTCTATCACCTCAATCGGTGCCCCGCTTCTGATAGCGTAATCTATCAATTCATCTTTGGTTGCAGGCCAGGGAGCGTCTTCCAGGTACGATGCCAATTCAAGTGTCCAGAACATTTATTAGTTTTTTTAGATGATCAGATCTTTTGTGCTTTAGCGGAAAACAAGTAAAGCATACCCATTTTACCACCAAATTTTCCGCAAAAGTAAAGTTTAGCACGAAATTTCCAAATTCACTTATTTCACAATAAAAAAAGGAACGGCAGCATGTTATTTTTATTGTTGTTTGGTTTTGCCAGGGCTGCCCGAATGATTAATTTTCAGTTTTTTAAGAACCTAATTTAAATAAATGTTATCAGCTAAAAATATCACCAAATCCTATGGAAGCCTGCAGGTGCTAAAAGGCGTTAGCCTGGATATTCAGCAGGGGGAGATCGTAAGCATCGTGGGGTCTTCGGGGGCAGGAAAAAGTACCCTGCTTCATATTATTGGTACCCTTGATTACCCGGATGACGGCGCTGTTTACTTAAAGGACCAGCGGGTAGACCAGTTAAAAGGAAAGCAACTGGCTGGCTTTCGCAATAAGCACATGGGATTTGTATTCCAGTTCCACCATCTGCTGCCCGAATTTACCGCGCTTGAAAATGTAAGCATACCCGCCTGGCTGGCCGGCAAAAAGAAAAGGGAAACTGAAACAAATGCCAAAAAGCTGCTGGAACTACTGGGCTTAAAAGACAGGATGGAAAACAAGCCTTCCGCACTGTCGGGCGGTGAGCAGCAACGGGTAGCCGTAGCCCGCGCCCTGATCAATAATCCCGATATTGTTTTTGCCGACGAACCCACGGGTAACCTGGATTCTGAAAATGCCAGGGAGCTTCATAAGCTGTTTGTGCACCTGCGCAATACGCTGAAGCAAACATTCCTGATCGTTACTCACAACGAAGAACTTGCCCAAATGAGCGACCGGATACTACATATGAAAGACGGCAGGATGATATAGCCGCTCCCTCCAAATATAATTACGTAATGAATTAACTTTGCCTTACTGCAGGCTGTGCTATCGCGGTGTTTTCAATAACAACGAGGAAAGTCCGGACAGCACAGGGCAACACACCGGTTAACGGCCGGTCACGCCCCCCGGGGCGTGAAGATAGTGCCACAGAAAATTACCGTTCTGCCGCAAGGCGGGATAAGGGTGAAAATGTGAGGTAAGAGCTCACAATCCTGTAAAGCAATTTACCGGATGGGTAAACCTTGGGTGCTGAAATGCTATGTATACCCCGATCTTCTGCCGGCCCGGCGGAATTCCAGACGGGATATCGGGGAGGGTAAGCAGATAGATCTGTTCAGCAATGAACAGGCAAGATAAATGATAGCGCCAGACAGAATCCGGCTTACAGGCCTGCAGTAAAAAACTAAAGGGGATGCTTCAATAAGCTATCCCCTTTTACATAGTAATATAAAAAAGCCCCGGCCAACGACCCGGGGCATGTAAATCAAAACCATAACCAAAATCAACACTAACAAGCCTGCTGCTTATTTATTTGCTACTATTGTAATTACTTTTACTTCTGCTTCATAGCTCTGAAGCATTGCTGCATCAGCAGTTGCTGCGGCTATATGCGAAGGAAGATTGATGAAAGGAAGATTTTCCTTTTCAAAAACCTTTGCTATAGCTGCGTCGGCTTTTGCCAGGGTTGCAGCGTCGGTACGTACAGCTATTTTAAAATGAGCAGCCATAAATTCCGAGATCATCTCTGCATCGGCAATGTTCGCATTGTTTGCCATAGTACCTGCAAACTGTAACATCATACCTTCTGCAAATGAATGCAACATTTCCAGGTCTGCCGTTTTAAACGCGGCGGCAGTTGGGTTTAACTGGCTTAACTGAAAGCTGAATTTCATTTCACTGTCGGCATTCGCGCGGGCTTCAGACAGATCCATGCTCCATATACGCCTTTCTTTTGCTTCCGCTACAAACAAACGCGAGTTTGCTATGTCGGCGGTTAACATGGCTTTAGGGCGCGGCATGCTTATATATACAGCCTTTTTAATTTCATCGCCTGGCTTGTTTACCTGAACGGCGCAGCAGTTTTCTACTGATGTTACGGCTACTTCAGTTGTAGCGTTAACACCGGTATCAAGACTGTTTACAGCGGTATCGTCCTGGGTAAAAGACATCATACCAAATCCTGCCATTGCTATCAGCAACATAGAGGCAGATCTGCTGATCAAGTTTCCTAACACTTTTGTGTTGTTTTTCATTTTGAGGGTTCCTGCCTTCGAATCCACTCCACTCTTACTTTTCATTTTATTCTGGATTTATTGTTTGTTTATTTGTTTACCATACAAAGATATATTTTTAAACAACTACTATGCAATACATAATACTATGTTTGATTCTATATCGTGATGAATGGTCAATTCTTTTTCTTTTGCCTATTAAACTCGATTTAGCCTGATGGGAAGTTTTAAATTTAACGCCCGAAGAAAACTTCTAAAAAGACGGTGAGACTATTTAGTCGCGGACAAGCAAGGATTTTATCAGGTTGTTTTTGACGCCGCAAATATACAACAGCTTTGGTTATTTATAGCAGCTATTCAAATCATTTTTTGAAATTTTCTAAAAACATACATGTGATAACCACTTATTGGGTTTCCTTTAACATGTATCAACCGTTTTTATGAAAATTATTCAAAGAACTCTATTTTTTCAAATGACAGCCTTATAACGGAAATCGTATCCCTTTGTTACGTGATTGTGCAAGAATTTATGTTAAGAAATTATGAACACCTTACTCAAAACCCGGATGAAAGCGCTGGAGCGTATCGCGCAGGTAATCCCTGTCTAAATGGGTATATATTTCAGTAGTGGTAATGCTTTCGTGGCCCAGCATTTCCTGCACAGCTCTTAAATCTGCCCCTCCTTCCACCAAATGGGTAGCAAAGGAGTGCCGAAAAGTATGTGGTGATATATTTTTTACAATATTAGCCTGTAAAGCAAGGTATTTTATAATTAAAAAAATCATTACGCGTGTTAACCTGGCTCCCCGCCGGTTCAGGAAAAGAATATCCTCCTCCCCCTTTTTTATCGTTTTCATCCGGGAGCGTATTTCCTGCCTGTATATATTAATATAGCGAACCGCGTTCCTTCCAATGGGTACCAGTCGTTCTTTGTCGCCCTTGCCGGTAACCCGTATAAAGCCCGTTTCGAGGTACAGGTGAGATAGTTGAAGATTTACCACCTCGCTTACCCTTAACCCGCAGCTATACATTGTTTCCAGTATTGCCCGGTTACGTTCACCTTCGGGTTTGCTCAGGTCAATTTTCGCGATCATTCGCTCTATTTCATCAAAGCTAAGCGTATCGGGTAAAGCCCGTTTCAGCTTGGGGGCTTCCAGCAGCACGGTGGGATCCTGGCGGGTAATATTTTCCAGCAGGCAGTATTTATAAAATGCTTTCAGACCGGAAATGATGCGCGCCTGCGATGAAGCAGTCATATTCAGCTCCGCGATCCATTTTACAAATTCCTGCAGATCTTTTAACCCTATACTATCGGGTGCTTTTGGTAATGCTTTTGCCTGCAGGAACTGGGTAAGCTTTTCTATATCATGCAGGTACGCTTCAATGGAATGGGGGCTCAACGATTTTTCGAGCTGCAGATACGCTTTGAATCCCTTTTTATGAGCATCCCACATGCTGTACTGTTAGAATGGTTAATCGGGTTTTTCTTTTTTTGGCAGTATTTCTTTTCCCCGTGGACGAAGCCTTGCTTTGGCTTTATTGAAAACATGCTGTCCTTTATCTATACCTTTTCGCAACACTTTTTGCTCTTCTTCAGGCATTTTATAAATTTCGCTGCAGGTTTCGCTGCAACAGCCATTATATGCCTTTGCGCATTCCTCGCATTGAATAAACAACAAATGACAACCGTCGTTTTTGCAATTGGTATGTGTGTCGCAGGGCTTGCCGCATTGGTGGCACCGCGCAATTACATCATCGGTTATCCGCTCTCCCAGCCGGTCGTCAAAAACAAAGTTCTTGCCTATAAAAAGGCTTTCCATTCTTTCTTCCTTCACCTGCTTTGCATAATTAATGATGCCGCCTTCCAGGTGATACACATTCCTAAAGCCGTTGTGCAGCATATAGGCGCTCGCTTTTTCGCAACGAATGCCCCCGGTGCAATACATTATGATATTCCTGTCCTTATGTTCCTGCATCATTTCCACAGCCATTGGCAACTGCTCACGGAAAGTATCGCTTGGTATTTCAACCGCATTTTTAAAATGCCCTACTTCGTATTCATAATGATTGCGCATATCAATAATAATGGTAGCGGGATCACCGGCTAATGCATTCAGTTGCTGCGCATTTACATACTTACCTTTCCTGCTCATATCAAACGATGCATCGCTTATGCCATCTGCAACAATCTTATCGCGGATCTTTATTTTTAATACCCAAAACGATTTTCCATTATCATCTACTGCTATATTCAGCCTGAGCGCTTCAAGCCCGGGGATTGACCCCAGGGATACCGTAAGATCTTCAAACCTGCTTTCGGGCACACTTACCTGGGCATTGATCCCTTCACCGGCAACATATATGCGCCCAAACACACGCAATTCGCGCAAAGCCCTGTACAGCTCATCTCTGAAAAGCTGCGGATCGTTAATAGTAAAATACCTGTAAAAAGAAATGGTAATGCGGGGTTCCGTTTCCTGGAGCAACTGCTGCTTTAATTCCTTTTGGGAAATACGATTGTGTAATACTGCCATATACATGAAATTTTATGTTCAGCTTTCTGAAGCGGATCGTTTACAGGACGATCAAAATTTCTAAACGGCGCAAAGATAGTTAAAGAAGAAAATAATTGAAATAATCATTGTAATTGCAATAAAAACGCTTGCCCGGCTAGAATCATCCAACCGGGCAAGTACCCCATTGCCAATAAACCTTACCTGCTGATCGAAATTATTTGCCTGAAAAATAAAATACTTCGCCACTCATATTTACCTGGAGAACAATTTGTTTGCCGTCGTTGTGCAGTTCAACAAAATAATTATCGGCATCCGCAAATTGCTGACCGTATAACATCATATCGCTGTCATTGTTTTCATTGTCATCAAATAAAATGACCTTATCAATCTTGTATCCGCTGTATTTTTTTTGGATTTCCTGTTGTGCAACGGCCGGCAGGTCTGACATGCTTTTTTGTGTGGTGGTTCCTATAAGCCGGGCATCCGGATCGTAAAAGGCCTTATATTGTATTCCGTTTTGAGTGAACCACACTTCATCCATATTACCATTACGTATGTAGGATACATTGGCAGCACCCGGGAAATCGCCGGCAAATTGTTGTTTTGCCTGGTAGGAAACTTCCGATTCCCGGATTGTTCTTTCCTGCTTTTTGATGGCTTTTTTTTCTTTATTGAGTTCTTTTTTCTCCTGGTTCAATTCTTTTTTCTCGGTATTTAACGCGGTGGTGTTTTGAGCCATGCCTGTTACGGTAACGCTGCATAAAACAGCAATAGTACCAGCCAGTAAAATCTTTGTCATAATTGAAAGTTTTTAAATTTTAAAGAATGTACCATTGACCTGCACCCAAATAAGAGGTTTGATTTACCGGGGTTAAGCAGTGGTTAACACGTTGAATAATTCATCGTATTGCAAAACACAAATAAACAGGAGAGATCAACCGGGCATAAGGGCCAACTGAAAGCGTGTATAGGTATGCATTAACCAATACTTAACCAGCTATTGCTATTGATTAACATATACACTGCCGGATAAAGCAGATATTAGGGATTGGTTTAACAGGCTTTCGATTGTATGTATTTAAGTAGGATACGCCCATCCGCCAACCGCCTGCATATCGTTGGCGGAAAGGCAGCTAGTTTTAGTGTAACTCCTGTTTCTACAGGAGTTTATTTTTTTCTAACAGTGCATTATACATTTCCAGCAGCCCATTCCATATTTTTTTATTGCTGAAGTTTTCCTTCACATACATAACCCCGTTCGCGCCGTATCTTTTCTTTTTCAAGGGATCCCGGTATAGTTCTTCCAGCTTCCCTGCTAACATATCCACATCGCCCAACGTAAATAATTCTCCGCTGTATTTGTGCGCTATAGCATCCCGGCAGCCGGGAATATCCGAAGCAAGAGAAGGAATTTCCATAGCGGCAGCTTCCAGCAGAACGTTGGGGAAACCCTCTCTTAAAGAAGGAAGAACAAGTACATCCAGTAAAGCGTATACCGGAACTACGTCGTACAATTTGCCCGGATAAATGATGCGCTCATCATGATACAACTGGTGAAGAATAGTATCGGCAACGGGGTTTTCTTCAATAACAGGACCAACTATTAACAGCCTGGCATTGAGCTGTTTGTTTGCCAGGGCATTAAAGGATTGAAAAAGTATATCTATCCCTTTATCTTTCGACAGCCTCCCGATAAATCCTATTACAAATTCATTTTCCCGTATGCCCCATTCTTTTTTCAGCAACGCTGCCTTGTGCAATACCGCTTCGTTTCTCGAAAACACCTCTACATCTATACCATTGCAACTGCCTTTTTCAATAACGAGCCCCTTTCCCGGTTTTACTATTTTTCTTTTTTCCGCATGCTCCTTCAAAGAAGGGCTCACAACAACTACTTTATGGGCAATGCCGCAGGAAATTTTTTCTGTTAAGGTTATAATGGCGCCGGCTATCCCTTTTTTGGTGTCAGACAGTAAGCCATGCAGCGTAAATATCCTGTTTTTTCTTTGGGTTAACCATGCAGCCAGCATAATAAGAAAGCCCGATTTGGGGTTACCCGCATTGATGATATCCGGGTTTTCCCTGCGCAGTATCCGAACGATCCTGATAAGCTGAACAAGATCTTTAAAGGGAGTTATTTTTTTGGTAAAGGGAATGGTAATGAGTTTTGCCTGCTCGGCTTTAGCCAGCATGCTTATTTCTTCTCCGGGGCCGCTTACAATAACAACGTTAAACCCCTTTTGAACAAGAAAGCTTACCTGCCCTTTTAAAAAGTTCGCGCAAAACGAGCTGGACACTCCTATCAAAATTTTAGGCATATTCCATTAACTGGTTAAAAGTAAGGCTTCGTATACCAGCAGCAAAAATTTATTAATGAGGTATGAATGATTTATTTTAGCCGACATATAAAACTTTGCTGCATTGATAACCCCGTTCCATATATTTTTTATCATCCTCTACCTTGTTTTAATAAGCGTTGCTCTTAAAAAAATAAATAATAAAAACGGAGCGCCTGTTAATAACAAATGGCTGGTGGCAGGATTTATTGCAAAAGTAGCTGCGGGGTTCGCTTACGGGTATATATATACGCATTATTTTGAGGAAAGCGATAGCTGGGCTTTATTTGCCGAATCGTTAAAAGAATATCATAACCTGCTTCACAACCCCTCCGCTTTTTTTTCAACCGATATGCAGTTTAATACCCTCGGCGATATTTTTTCCAACACCGATAATGCCACCTGGAAAAACACGGACGATAACCTGTTTATTAAGCTGCTGGGCGTTTTGAATGTATTGAGCGGAGGTAATTATTATGTAACCGCAGTGCTTTTTAATTTTTTTCCTGCGGTTGGCTTGTATTACCTGTATGTTACAGTCCAGAAGCATCTGTCGCCGGGCAATACATTATTATTCATATTTATTTTCTTTTTGCCCTCCTGCCTGTTTTGGAACAGCGGTATTCACAAAGATGGACTGATCGTTTTTTTTACAGGGCTTTTTATTTACTGTATTCATCGTTTTATATACGCCGGTAAAGCGAGGCTCTTCCTGCTATTGACTGCTTTCATTTGCTTTTTCTTTATTTTTTTGTTCCGGAATGTAACGGCGCTGTTATTGGTTCCCTGTATAGCCGGCTGGCTTTGGGCTACGCGTTTATCTCAACGGCATTATATTCCATACATTATCATATATATACTATGCGCCTCCTTTTTTTTCGGAACATCTTTTTTATCTCAAAAGTTCAACCTGCCGTTACAGCTAGCTCAAAAGCAACACGAATTCCTGGCATTGAAAGGCAACTCACGTTTACCCCTTACTCCTTTAGAGCCAACGATCGGCAGCTATATCAAAGTATTTCCCCAGGCGGTCAATCATGTTCTGCTACGCCCTTATATTACTGAAATAACAGGCATCTTTCAGCTAATGAGCTTTATAGAAACAGGCTTAGTGCTGCTGATTTTATTAATAACCGCCTGGAAATACCGTACAGGCATGCTCCCGGTTTTGCTGCATCCTTTTTCTCTGTTCCTGATAACACTTTCCTTCAGCGGGCTTTTATTAACAGGTTATGTTATTCCTTTTACCGGGGCGATCGTAAGATACAAGTGCTTTTACCTGCTGTTGCTGTTGTTGCCATTTATAGCTGTTATAAATAAACAACCGGAAAATAGCAGCAATATTGGAATTAAAAAATAATTACATATTAATTATTTTCAACAAAATCATGCATTTCTTAACAATATGGCAATTTTTTTTAAATGATTTGGCTTTTTATTTAAAAAAAACAATAGTTTTGAAAAAAAATTACTAACCCTGGTATAAATTACCCATATTAAAAATTTTATTAAATGGAATCATTAAGGTTTAATGCTATCAACCACCTGTCTGGTCTCGGAAAAGATATTATCGTTGAAGGATCGGAAAAAATAACGAAAATTTTTGGAGAAAATGTTTTTACCCTGAAGACAGCCCGTGAGTTCCTGAGCGATGAAGCTTATAAAAGCCTGGCAGCTTCTATTAAAACGGGTAAAAAAATAGACCGCAATATGGGGAACCAAATTGGGGCCGGGTTAAGGCATTGGGCAGAATCGAAAGGTGTTACTCACTTTACACACTGGTTTCAGCCGTTAACCGGAACCGCTGCGGAAAAACATGATTCATTCTTTACGCTTAAAGGCGACGGCACTCCTATTGAAGAATTTGATGGCGCTGCTTTGATACAGCAGGAACCGGACGCGTCTTCTTTTCCTTCGGGCGGGTTAAGAGCCACTTTTGAAGCCAGGGGTTATACAGCCTGGGATCCTACTTCCCCCGTTTTTATCATGAACATCGGCGATGCCAATACGCTTTGTATACCCACCATATTTGTTTCTTATACCGGCGAATCGCTGGATACCAAAACTCCTTTACTCCGTTCTATTGAAGCCCTGAACAAGGCGGCTTTAGATGTTTGTCATTACTTCGACAAAAATGTTACCCGTGTGGTTGCTACTTTAGGCTGGGAGCAGGAGTATTTTGTAGTGGACGCCGGTTTAGCCAACGCCCGTCCGGACCTGGTGATGACCGGGCGTACCGTTTTTGGTCACTCTCCTGCTAAAGGACAGCAGTTGGAAGATCATTACTTCGGCTCCATTCCTGAAAGGATATACGCTTTCATGAAAGATTTTGAAGAAGAATCGTACCGTTTGGGTATCCCGTTAAGAACCAGGCACAATGAGGTAGCTCCTGCACAGTTTGAGTGTGCTCCAATTTTTGAAGAGGCGAATCTTGCAGTTGACCATAATACATTGCTGATGGATGTGATGACCCGTGTGGCCAGGCGTCATAACCTGATGGTATTGCTGCACGAAAAACCTTTCGCCGGTATTAACGGAAGCGGTAAGCACAACAACTGGAGCATGTCTACAGATACCGGCGTAAACCTGCTGGCTCCCGGAAAAACGCCCAAAACCAATTTAATGTTCCTCACATTTTTTGTGAATGTGATCAAAGCGGTTGATGACTATGCCGACCTGCTCCGCGCTTCTATCGCTTCTGCGGGTAACGATCACCGTTTGGGAGCGAACGAAGCGCCCCCTGCTATCATTTCAGTATTCATCGGCAAATACCTGAGCGAAGTGCTGAACGAGATCAAAACCAGGGTGGGCGACAACTTCTCCGAACAGGACGAGATATTATTAAAGCTGGATATTCACAAAAATATCCCGGAGCTTTTGCTGGACAATACAGATCGTAACCGTACTTCTCCTTTTGCGTTTACAGGCAATAAATTTGAGTTCCGCGCGGTAGGTTCAACTGCCAACTGCGGCATACCTATGACGGCGCTGAACGCTATCATGGCAGCAACGCTTGTTTCTTTCAAAAAAGAGGTAGACGCCTTAATAGAAAAAGGAGAGAAAAAAGAAATAGCCATTATGCACGTGATCCGCGAATACATCACCAGCTCGGAAAAAGTGCTGTTTGAAGGTGACGGATATAGCGAAGAGTGGCACCACGAAGCTGAAAGGCGCGGATTGCCCAATGTAAGGACCACGCCGCTTGCATTGGATGCCATGGTTACAGACAAAGCAAAAACTTTGTTTGAAGAGCTGAGCATCTATAATCATTCCGAACTGGAAGCGCGGCATGAAATTGAGCTTGAAAAGTATATCAAAAGAGTACAGATCGAAGCTCGCATAATGGGTGAGCTTTGCACGAGCCACATCCTGCCCAGCTCAATTAAATACCAGAATATCCTTATCAACAATATCAAAGGATTAAAAGAGCTGGGACTACCGGAGTCCGCTTACGCCAACCAGCTCCAGATACTGGAAAAAATATCTGAACACATTGCCGAGGTTGCAGATGGCGTTGAAAAGATGATAGAAGCAAGAAAAGTGGTAAATAAAATAGAAGATACCCGCACCAAAGCCATCGCGTATCAAAGCCAGATCAAAGAACCGTTTTTTGACAAGATCCGCTATCACGTTGATAAGCTTGAATTGCTGGTAGACGATCAATACTGGTTATTACCAAAGTATCGTGAAATGTTATTTTTAAGATAACAGCCAATCCGTTCACTATTTTATAAAAAAGATCCCTTGCATTTGCAGGGGATTTTTTTATCGCATTACCAGCTTTGATGCGTCAAAACAAAAATCCCCCGCCATCAGGCAGGGGACTCATTCAAACAGATAGCAGTGGCTACAACATTTTAAAATTTTCGAGGAACTTGGTAGTAAAGTTTCCTTTACGGAAGTCTTCGTTACGCATAAGCTGCTGGTGAAAAGGAATGGTAGTTTTAACGCCTTCTACCACATATTCACTCAGCGCGCGGCTCATGGTATTAATAGCTTCTTCACGCGTACGCGCTACAGAAATAATTTTCGCGATCATTGAATCGTAATAGGGCGGAATAACATACCCGGCATAGATGTGCGAGTCAATTCTTACCCCGTGCCCCCCGGGTTGGTGCAGCACGGTGATCTTACCGGGAGAGGGGCGAAAATCGTTGTAAGGATCTTCGGCATTGATACGACATTCTATAGCGTGCATTTCAGGATAATAGTTCCTGCCGGAAATAGATTCTCCTGAAGCGATCTTTATTTGTTCTTTGATCAGGTCGAAATTGGTTACTTCTTCCGTTACGCAGTGCTCCACCTGTATACGGGTATTCATTTCCATAAAATAAAAATTCCTGTGCTTGTCCACAAGAAATTCTATTGTTCCCACACTTTCGTAGTTAATGGCAGATGCCGCTTTTACCGCCGCTTCTCCCATTTTTTCCCGTAATTCATTGGTCATAAAAGGCGAGGGAGATTCTTCCACCAGCTTTTGGTGCCTGCGTTGTATGGAGCAATCCCTTTCGCTCATATGGCAAACCTTGCCATACCTGTCGCCGGCTATCTGTATTTCTATATGACGCGGCTCCTCCACAAACTTCTCCATATAAACCCCGTCGTTCTTAAATGCCGCTGCCGCCTCGGCTTTTGCCGTGGTAAAGGCTCTTTCCAGCTCACTTTCTTCCCATACCACACGCATGCCTTTTCCACCACCGCCCGCAGTAGCTTTCAAAATAACAGGGTATCCTATTTCTTTGGCTAAGCCTTTGGCCTGGTCAACGCTTTCGAGCAACCCACCACCGCCGGGCACTACGGGAACACCGGCTTTGATCATGGTTTCCTTCGCGGTGATCTTATCGCCCATAGCGGTTATCATTTCCGGTTTGGGACCAATGAATTTTATTCCATGCTCGCAGCAAATCTGGGCGAACCTGGCATTTTCCGCTAAAAAGCCGTAACCGGGGTGGATGGCATCGGCATTGGTAATTTCAGCCGCAGCCATCAGGTGAGGTATATTCAGGTAAGAATCAGCGCTTTGCGGGCGACCGATACATACCGCTTCATCTGCGAATTTTACATGAAGACTGTCTTTATCTGCAGTGGAATAAACAGCAACCGTTTTAATTCCCATTTCCCTGCATGTACGGATAATACGCAATGCAATTTCACCTCTATTTGCGATCAGTATTTTTTTGAACATGTATTCAATTTGAAAATTCGGGAATTTGAAAATTTGAAAATAACAGGAAAACGTAGAAATGAGAATAACTCGTTTTCAAATTTACGCCTTTTCAAATTTTCAAATTAATTAGGTTCTACTAAAAACAGAGGCTGGTCGTATTCTACAGGGCTGGCATCTTCCGCGAGAATCTTTACTATTTTGCCACTTACTTCACTTTCTATCTCGTTAAAAAGCTTCATCGCCTCAATAATACAAACTACTTTGCCGGGCGTCACTTCATCTCCTACCTCTACAAACAGGGGTTTGTCCGGAGACGGTTTGCGATAAAATGTGCCGATCATCGGACTTTTGATAGTAATAAGGTTATCGGCTTTGGCTTCAGCCGCTTTTGATTTTTCGTGCCCGCCATCAGCAACCGTTGCCTGGGCAACCGGTGGGGGAGAATATGTTTGAATGGGGGGCGGCGCGGCAGAAACTACTTGTGTAATGTGATCTTCCTTCTGCCTTATTGTAATTTTAAATTCTTTATCTTCTACACTAATTTCTCCGATATTAGACTTGTTGATAAGCTTTATCAACTCCTGAATCTGTTTAAAATCCATGTTGGTCTGTTTAGTTTAAATAGCCGCATTTCATCCGAAACCGGCGGCTAAGATAGGAATTCAGGATAAATATACCCAAAAATCAGTTTTTTACGCGTTCCACGTATTCACCCGATTTGGTATTGATCCTGATCAGCTCACCCTCATTTACAAATAAGGGAACCATTACAGTAGCCCCGGTTTCAACGGTAGCTGCTTTTAATGTGCGGGTAGCGGTATCTCCTTTTACTCCGGGTTCGCTATATGTAACCTGTAATACAATTTTATCGGGCAATTCAACACTCATAGGCTGCTCGGTTTCTGTATTCACCAAAACCGATACTTCCTGCCCGTCTTTCAAAAACTGCGGTGCATCCACCATTTGCTCTTCCAAAGAAAGCTGCTCAAATGTTTCCGTGTCCATGAAGTTGTAGCCCGAATCGTCTTTATACAAAAACTGGAAAGTTTTACGCTCTACACGTACCGGATAAATAGTATCTCCCGAATTCCATGTTTTTTCAATACTGCGGTTGTTATCAACGCCTTTCAGCTTTGCCCACACCTTTGCAGCGGCCCTGGCTGTTTTATTTTCACCAAACTCAACCACACTATATAAGCTGCCATCTAATTTAATAATTAACCCTCTGCTGATATCTGCTGTATTTGCCATATTGCATTTTTAAAAAAGTGGGACAAAGATAAGTGGAAATTATATTCCGAGAATAATTAGGGATATACAAGGGTGCATTTAAAATTGTCGCACTCCTTGCTTCATGTGGGCGGTGGAGACACCGCCCACGGCTGGCTGCCCCGGTTGGTGTCCCCATCATAGGCGTCAACTTAAGCCTGATCACTTTATATGAAGGGTAGCCCGCCGCGGCGGGCA
>JAHBTJ010000001.1 GCA_019638595.1 Chitinophagaceae bacterium | reverse complement strand
TTATTTTATTTACCTGGATGTTGACAATGATGAGCAAATGATCAAAGGAAAAAAAGTTTACATGTTCCCGGTAATACCTTCAGTAACCTGGAACTTTACATTTTGACGGATGAAAAGAAGTTTTATAACGCGAAAATTACTGGTTGCTTTTGTAATGATATTGGTTGCGTGCGAACGTGATTTTGATATTGACATAAAATCCGGAGAGCCCCAACTGGTAGTGGAAGGCTATATTAATAATGAAATGCAGGCCTATAATTATGTGGTGCTGAGCAAAAGCCTGGACTATTATGCCCCGGATTTTCAGAGCGCTGCAGTGAGGGATGCAGTGGTTACTGTAACCGAAGGTGAGTTGAAGGCAGATGATACGTATGAATGGGATGCGGTATCGAAAGTTCAGCTCATGGAAGCGGATCTTCCTCAAATACCCGAAAACTTCCGCAAGGGCGTTTACTTCGATCCTCGCTTACTGAACGATCCGGCACATGCGTTGAAAGGAATACCTGGAAAATATTACCTACTTGAAATTGAAACAGACAGTAAAAAGTATTCAGCCGTCGCTCCGCTGCTACCCGTGGTTCCTATAGACAGTCTTACCAGCGGCTATTATTTTACAGATGACAACGACGGCAAGGAAAAAGCCAGGGTGACCATTCATTACAAGGATCCTGATACATTGGGGAACGTACAATTGTTTTATTGGCAGTTTAAAGACAACAGGGGCAGTTTTGGGTGGGGAGGTTTAGGCGCCAGCCGACGTGGAAATGGTACGGATGACCTAACCAATGGAGAATACATACGGCTTACCCAATCGCATGGTTTTGAAATTGGCGATACAGTTAATTATTATATGGCCAGCGTTACCAGGGATGTATATAATTTCTGGGACAGCTTTAATAAAGCCCGTAACAATGATGGCCCTTTTTCAACTCCGGTAACTGTGCTTAATACAATAGATGGCGAAAATGTAACAGGTTGCTTCAGCGGGTTCAGCATCAGTCGCCGCGATATTATAATGCGGTAAGAGCCTGTAGTTTATGATCCGGAAGTAAAACTTTTCACTTAATATGCGCGGCTACCGGTAACCGGGCGGTTGCTATTTTTTAAGTAAGCACTATAATAAAATATTCATACCAAACGTTTTAAGCACCTGATATCATCGTTCACATTTTGATCGAACCTCATGTCAAAATACATTTTGTCTTTCCTGGCTGGTTTATCCATAAGTTTGCTGGTGCTTTTTTTTATAAAGCTGTTTAAAAGCACCGTGCAGCGGCACGACCTGGCACTGGTACTGCTTTCCTTTACCGTTTTGTTGTTTTGCTTCGGCTATTATGTTTTCCGGAGAGTGGGGCAGTGGCAAAAAAACAAATGAACAGCCGGCCATACCGGTTGCTATTCATTAAAAATTGCTGTATCGGTTGCAGAAGCTGCTTCCCCTTTTATCAGCCGTTCAGCTTGGGGGCATTGCTATAGCTTTCGTACTTGCCGGTTTTGGTATCCAGCACTATCCTGAATACAATCCCTTCAATTTTGTCCAGGTCTTCAGTAGAAAAAGGCCATTCTTTTCCCAGGTGTGTTGTGCTGCTGGAAGGTACGGGCAGCTTACGCTGTAATAAAAGCTGTATAGCCGCGCTCCTGTCTGCGGGGTCGGTGATCTCCTCAAATTTACCCCAGGCTATAACACTTTGCCAGTTGGCCATGTCTGTATGGTCATCTATTTCAAAGCATACGTTCGGGTTGGAGCGCATCGCTTCAATCTTTAAACCTTCCCCGGTATGAGCGTAAATGCTGTTGCCGTTATACACGTAGCTGATGGGCACTACATAGATCATATCATGAATGCTGCAGCCAATACGACCTACAACCAGCCTCGACAGCAGCTCGTCTATTTGAATATCTGTTAAATTTCCTACCATGATCCAAAATTATAATTGAGTATGATGAATTACTATGATCACTGTCAACATACTTGCTGAACAATATCAAGCGCTGAAAAAGTATCAGCTTGTATGAAACCTGTCGCGCATGGCTTTTTCAAGCGCTTCGCGGTGATCGGGATGCGCGATGCTGATAAGCGCTTTAGCTCTTTGCCGGAGATTTTTTCCAAACAGGTTAACAATGCCATATTCTGTTACCACCCAGTGTATATGCCCGCGGGTAGTAACCACGCCGGCGCCTTCTTTTAAAAAAGGAACAATGCGCGATATCCCTTTGGATGTAACGGAAGGCATGGCGATAATAGGTTTACCGCCTTCCGACAGGGAGGCGCCGCGCATAAAGTCCATTTGCCCGCCAATTCCCGAATATTGATAAGTGCCTATGGAATCTGCGCACACCTGCCCTGTAAGATCAATTTCAATGGCGCTGTTAATAGCGGTAGCTTTTGCATTTTGCCTGATAACGCTGGTGTCGTTCACATATTCAATATCCATTACCAGGATAGACGGATTGTTGTCTACAAAATCATACAGCCTGCGGGTGCCCAGCAGGAAGCTGGTAACCGAAAGCCCGGGGTTTAACTTTTTGCAGTTGTTATTTATCACTCCTTTTTCAAGCAGGGGAATAATGCCGTCGGAAAACATTTCGGTGTGCAGTCCCAGGTTTTTGTGGTTGCCGAGGTTTTTCAATACCTGGTCGGGAATAGTACCGATACCCATTTGTAAGGTAGCGCCATCTTCAATAAGCGAAGCCACATTGTATCCTATCTTTTCGCTGATCTCTGTAGCGCCGGATGAATAATTCATTTCGGGCAGCTCTGCCTGGTGCTCTACCAGCGCGTGTATTTTGTTTATATGCACAATACCATCGCCCAGGGTGCGCGGCATGGCCGGGTTCACCTGCGCTATTACATGCCCGGCTGTTTCTACGGCGGCCACAGCTATATCTACCGATGTTCCCAGGGAACAATAGCCATGCTTATCGGGCGGCGATACCTGTATCAGCGCTACATCAATAGGCAGTATAGACCTCCTGAACAATTGTGGTATCTGGCTCAGGAAGACAGGTACATAATCTCCCGCCTCGCTGTTGGCAACCGCGCGGGTATTGGCCGATACGAACAGGGAGTTAAAGAAAAAGCTTTTCCTGTAATCAGGATTATTAAAATCAAGAGGGCCGAGGTTGGTAATGCTTACCAGTTCCACATCGCGCAGTTCGGCATGCCTGTTTTGCAGGGCTTTTACCAGGTGCACCGGCGTAGCAGCGCTGCCATGCAGGAATACACGGTCTCCCGGTTTTATAACTTTCACTGCTTCCCCGGCAGAAAGATAATGGTTGTTCACAGGGTAAAAATTTATTTTGAAAGATAACCTCCGTCTACGGCATAGTAACTGCCATTCACAAACGATGCTTTATCCGAGCTTAGCCATATCACCAGTTCCGCTACTTCACCTGCTTCTCCCAACCGCCCGGCAGGATGCAAAGAAACAAGCATTTGTTTGGTAGCCGCATCCATATGGTCTAATAAAGGAGTATTGATAAAAGCGGGCCCAACGGCATTTACACGGATGCCTTTCGCGGCATACTCTATAGCCGCGTTTTGAGTTAAGCCCACCACTCCGTGTTTGGCCGCCACATAACCTGCCGCGGTAGCAAAGCCAACCTGCCCGAGTATGGAAGACATATTTACAATAGCTCCCTTACCTTGTTTAAGCATTTCCTGTAATTCGTATTTCATACAGTAAAAAACGCTGTTCAGGTTCACTGCAATTACTTTGTTCCATCCTTCAACGCTCATGTCGGCAATTAAATTGGCTTCTCCGCCTATGCCCGCGTTGTTAAAGGCTATATCAATACTTCCATATTGTTTTACCGTACCCGCCACCAGCGCTTCGCATGCCGCCGCATCGCTTACGTCTGCCTTAATAAATATAGCTTCCCCACCTTTGGCTTTTATAAGAGCAACTGTTTCATTGCCGTTTACTTCATGTACATCACTCACTACTACTTTGGCTCCGTACTGCGCATACAGTTCAGCGGTAGCTCTGCCAATGCCTGAACCGGCGCCTGTAACCAGCGCTGCTTTGTTTTTAATACTTTCCATAATTCCTGCTTTTGTTGCGGTGCAAACTAATGCCCTTTAATGGCATGTAAGGTTAACCGAGTCAATCTATTGTCTGATTTTAATCAGTATAAAAGATTTTTCAGCCTTTCAAGGTCGGTAATGATAATTTTCCCTTCTTTGATCGCAATCAGCTTTTCCGATTTAAAATCGCTGATGGTGCGTATTAATGATTCGGTAGCAGTGCCTATATAATGAGCCATGTCTTCCCTTGAAATTTCGAGCGGGGCGGCAGTTTTACCGGGGTTGAACTTATCGTGGATCTCCACCAGCGCTTTCGCTACCCGTTTCCGCAGCGAACTGTAGGCCAGGCTCAGCAGCCTTGCTTCCTTGTCTTTAATATTCTGTGCAATGATCTTTATGAACTGTGCGGCAATAGCCATATCCGCGTAAATCATCTCCATAAAGTCTTTTGCGGGAATTTGCAGTACCTCGGCGTCTTCCAGCACCACGGCCGATTCGTCGTAGTTCCTTCCTTCCAGCAGGGCCATGTATCCTATAAAGTCGCCCGGGCTGAAGAGGTCGGTTATATATTCCTTTCCGTCTTCATGCAGTCTTATACCTTTCACCTTGCCGCTTACAAGATAGTAGAGGTAGCGGGGGCGTTTGCCTTCTGCATGAATAGTTTGTTTCTTCTGGTACGATTCGGTGGCGTATTGGCTCATGTCTAACGACAGCATGCCATTATTACGCAGATCGGTTGCCAGGTCGCTCAATCCCTTTACCGAAGCGGCGTATTTCCTGTTGAGCACTGCATGTTTTTTCAACCGGCTTTCTATAGCGTTCATCAGCTCATGTTCTTCAAAAGGTTTGGTAAGATAGTCGTCGGCGCCCATTTCCATCCCTTTCCTGAAGTCGCTTCTTTCGGTTTTGGCGGTAAGAAAAATAAAAGGAATGTTCTCCATTTCAGGATTTTTGCGCACCAGGTGTAAAACCCCGTATCCATCCAGTTCCGGCATCATAATATCACATACTACCAGGTCTGGCTTTTCATTCAGTATCATGGATACCCCCTTTTTGCCATTTTCGGCAGTAATGGTTTTATAGCCCCCCAGCGACAGCAGTTCGGCTGTATTTTCCCTTAATTCGTTGTTATCGTCTATAATAAGTATGGTACGCTGTAACATAAGGCTCATTTAATATAAATATAACTGTAATGGTCAAAGGTAAAAACAGAAGTGCAGCCAGTGCTGATTTTAATCAGTTTTTCTGTTGATGTCACTCATGGATCAGCAGCGATGGCCGCCTTACTTTAGCCGATTATGGCAATAAAAGTGGCGGATAAGATACAGTGCGCTCATTGCGGCGAGCCCTGTTCTGCCGGAAAAACATACTTCAATAATAAGACTTTTTGTTGTGAAGGCTGCCGGATGGTATATGAAATTATCAATGAAAGCGGGCTTTGTAACTATTACGACCTTAACGCCAATCCCGGCATCACACAGCGTATTTCCATAAGGGAGGATAAGTTCGCTTTTCTGGCAGATGAAAATATTGCTTCCAGGCTTATCTCTTTCAGGAACGATGAACAAACACATGTTATTTTTTCCCTGCCGCAAATGCATTGCAGCTCCTGCCTTTACCTGCTGGAAAACCTGCACAGGATCAATAAAGGCGTCATTTCATCAAGGGTAAATTTCCCTGAAAAAACAGTAGAGATCTTTTTCGATCATTCGGTCATTTCTTTACAGCAACTGGCCTCTCTGCTGGCCGGTGTGGGATATGAGCCATATATCAGCTTAAAGGATATTTCATCCCCCCAAAAGCGCCGTGATCAAAGCCTGATATACCACCTGGGGGTGGCCGGCTTTTGTTTCAGCAACATTATGCTCATGAGCTTTCCCGAATATCTGGGGGTAGACGCGGGGGAGGAGCTGATCAGAAGCGTGTTCAGGTGGGCGAACCTGCTGCTTTCGCTCCCCGTATTTTTTTACGCGGCATGGCCGTTTTACGAATCGTCGTGGAAAAGCCTGAAGCACCGGTTTTTAAATATTGATGCGCCTATAGCCCTGGCGGTCATCATCACTTTTGTAAGAAGTGTTTGGGAAGTGGTTTCCGGAACAGGCGGCGGCTATTTTGATTCGATGAGCGGCATTGTATTTTTTATGCTGGTAGGGCGGGTACTGCAAAACAGGACTTACCGCCAGCTTTCGTTTGAAAGAGATTACCGCTCGTATTTCCCCATTGCCGTAACTGTTATTGAAGAAGGTAAACAAAGATCGTGCTTATTGCCTGAGTTAAAGATACACGACACTATACTTATTCATAATGAAGAGCTGGTACCTGTTGACGGATGGATAATCAAAGGGAACGCTTTAATAGATTACAGCTTTGTTACGGGCGAATCGTTGCCTGTAGCAAAAGCGCCGGGTGAAATGATATACGCGGGTGGCCGGCAAACCGGGGGCAATATGGAGGTAAAGGTTATGAAAGAGGTGAACCAGAGCTATCTTACCAGTTTATGGAACAGGGAACATGCGGCGGAAGAAGAAAAGAACCGGTCGTTCGTACATACGGTGAGCAGGTATTTTACTGTCATCGTTTTCACGATAGCCCTGGCTGCCGGCATATACTGGCAGCTCAACGATCCCTCAAAAGTATGGAGCTCGGTAACCGCCGTTTTTATTGTAGCCTGTCCATGTGCGCTGCTGCTGGCCAATAGCTTTACCAACGGGCATATTTTACGTATACTGGGCCGTAACGGGCTGTACCTGCGCAGCGCGCAGGTAATAGAAGACATGGCGGCCGTGGATCATATAGTGCTGGATAAAACAGGCACCCTTACCTCGGCCGGGCAGCAGCATGTTTCTTACGAAGGGGAGCCGCTGTCGGGAAAAACCATGCGGAGCATAGCCGCGCTGGCATCCTGCTCCAACCATCCCCTTAGCAGGAGCATTGTGCAATACCTTGGAGAAGCCGGGGATATACAGGCGGACGGTTTTAAGGAAATTCCCGGGAAGGGAATAGAGGGGTATGTAAATGATACCTGGATCAGGCTGGATGCAGGGAGCGCTGAAGAGCGGGCATCCAACAAAACAACGACGGTGTTCCTATACATTGAAAACAAAAAGACCGGCTGCTTTTATTTTACCAACCAGTACCGTACGTTCATTCCCAGGCTTTTAAAGAAGCTGATCAGCAAGCGCAGGGTTTCCGTAATATCGGGCGATACGGCGGCGGAAAAGGCCAACCTTTGGCGTATGACAAACGGTAAGGCTGCGCTGTTTTTTAAACAAATGCCTGCCGACAAGCTGAATTACGTAAAACAACTGGAGGAAAAGGGCGATAAAGTGATGATGGTTGGCGACGGGCTGAATGACGGAGCCGCTTTGCTGGAAAGCAGTGTGGGACTGGCGGTAAGTGATCAGTCGAATAATTTTACGCCTGCCAGCGACGGAATCATTGAGGCGGCCCAACTGGAGCGCCTGCCGGCTTTCCTGCAACTGTGCCGTAATAACCGGAAAATAGTGATCGCGAGCTTTGTAATGTCTGTATTATATAATATTACAGGGCTGTTCTTCGCGGTGCAGGGCATGCTTTCGCCGCTTATAGCTGCTGTGCTGATGCCTGCCAGTTCCTTAAGCATTATTCTTCTTACTTATTTATCAAGCCATATTTCTGCGGGGAGGCTGAAAATGGTATCCTGACAATTGTATGACAAAGATCATACCGCCAATTGATAGCGCTTATAAATAACGGTTTTAACCGCGGGTACTTTTACAAATCATTCCAATAAAATAATATGAGTGTAATAATTATTCTGTTGCTGGCCAGCATTTTCGTTGCAGGGATATTCCTGGTTGCTTTTTTATGGAGCGTTAAAAGCGGGCAGTTCAACGATGATTATGCCCCTCCTTCGCGCATTTTATTCGATGATCATACTGACCTCAAACCAAAACAATAAACCCAATAAACATTCACGGATTATGCAGATGGAAAAATTTTATTACGACAATAAAATTGTAAAAGCCTTCGGTTATGCTACAGTTATTTTTGCGGTGGTGGGCATGCTGGCCGGCTTGTGGGCAGCTATACAAATATACGCGCCCTCTACAAGCCTTGGATTAGCTCCTACCACTTTTGGCCGTATACGGCCTTTGCATACCAATGCCATCATTTTTGCTTTTGTAGGCAACTCTATTTTTACAGGAGTATACTACTCGCTGCAACGGCTTTGCAAAACCAGGATGTTCAGCGATAAGCTGAGCTGGATACATTTCTGGGGTTGGCAACTGATAATAGCATCGGCGGCCATTACCCTGCTGATGGGCTATACTACCGGTAAAGAATATGCGGAGCTTGAGTGGCCGATTGATATTGCCATTACCCTCATTTGGGTGGTATTCGGTATCAATATGTTTGGCACCATCCTTAAAAGAAGGGAGCGCCACCTGTATGTTGCCATATGGTTCTACATTGCTACCTGGGTTACTATAGCCATGCTGCACATTGTTAACTCGTTCGAAATTCCGGTTTCGTTCATGAAAAGCTATAGCTGGTATGCAGGCGTGCAGGATGCCCTGGTGCAATGGTGGTACGGGCACAACGCGGTAGCATTCTTTCTTACTACTCCCATCCTGGGATTGATGTATTACTTTCTGCCTAAAGCAGCCAACCGTCCTGTATATTCCTACAGGCTTTCCATCATACACTTCTGGTCGCTCATATTTCTCTACATCTGGGCAGGGCCGCATCACCTGTTGTATACCTCGTTACCTGATTGGGCCCAGTCGCTGGGTACCGTGTTTTCGCTGATGCTGATCTTTCCATCCTGGGGAGGTATGCTTAACGGGTTGTTTACGCTGCGTGGCGTATGGGATAAAGTGCGGGAAGATCCTATCCTGAAATTCATGGTGGTGGCTATCACCTGCTATGGTATGGCCACACTGGAAGGTCCGTTGCTGAGCCTGAAGAACGTAAGCGCCATCGCGCATTTCAGCGACTGGATCATCGCCCACGTTCATATAGGCGGACTTGGCTGGAACGGCTTTATGGCTTTTGCCATCCTGTATTATCTTGTTCCGAAAATGTGGGGCACTCCATTGTATTCGAGAAAACTTGCCAATAACCACTTCTGGCTGGGTACTATTGGTATCATACTGTACGCTGTACCGTTGTATTGGGCGGGTTTTTCCCAAAGCCTTATGTGGAAAACATTTACTCCCGAAGGGCAGTTGAAATTCCAGTTCCTGGAAACTGTAACCAATATTATTCCCATGTATGTTACCCGCAGCCTGGGCGGTTTAATATACCTCATAGGAGCCATCCTGATGGTGTTCAACCTGTATAAAACCATTGCCAAAGGAAAATTTATTGCCAACGAAGAAGCGGAGGCGGCTCCTTTGCAAAAGGCAGTACATCACGGCAGGGAGCACTGGCACAGGAGGATAGAACGCCGTCCTGTTGCCATGTTGGTGGTGAGCTTAATAGTAGTTGCCATTGGCGGTATACTGGAGTTTGTTCCCACCTTCCTGGTAAAATCGAACGTACCCACCATTACCAGCGTAAAGCCTTATACACCGCTCGAATTACAGGGCAGGGATATATATATCCGGGAAGGATGCTATACTTGCCATTCACAAATGATCCGCCCCTTCCGGGATGAGGTGGTACGTTACGGTGAATATTCAAAAGCCGGTGAGTTCGTATATGATCATCCGTTCCAGTGGGGTAGTAAACGCACCGGTCCCGACCTGGCGCGTATAGGAGGAAAATATTCAGATAGCTGGCACTATAATCATATGGACGATCCCGCGTCAATGTCTCCCGGATCCGTAATGCCGGTCTACTCGTGGCTGCTTGATACTAAATTAGATACTTCGTCTACCCCCGCTAAAATAAGAGCTATGCAAAAGCTGGGAGTTCCTTATCCCGAAGGATATGACAAGAAGGCGAACGCGGATATAAAGGCCCAGTCGGAATCCATAGCCGCCAGCTTGAAAAAGGACAAGATCGAAACGCCTGCAGACAGGGAGATCATCGCATTGATCGCTTACCTGCAACGCATAGGAAAAGATATTAAGCAGGAAAAAAAGGAAGAGCAAACAGCGCTTAAATAAACTATTTTAAAAATATTGTTATGAAGTTTATCAATTACCTGGAAAAAATAAGCGGTGTGGACATTTACGGACTTGCATCGCTCAGTATTTTTTTCCTCTTCTTTTTAGCTGTTCTTGCCTGGGTATGGAAGTCAGATAAAAAGAAAATAGAAGAAATCAGTCGTATTCCATTAGACAATCAGAATCAATAAAATAACTGTTATGCTATCAGCTATTATCCGGAAAGTTTTTATGAAAAGCAGGTTGAAACCGTTACTGATGTTAACTGTTTTGCTGACAGTTGGCAGCAGCCGCGTTTTTGCGGCAGAACCTCCTGCACCCTCCGCTCTTGATAACCCGTTGGCGCTTACGCTTATAACATTAATGATCATACTCCTGATAATAATTATGATGTTAGGAAGATTGTTGCTGGGGTTAGCTGAAATAAAAATGAAAAACGAAAAGGAAGAAAAGGGCCATACGGGTGTTACGGCAACAATGCTGCTGGTAATGCTTTTCAGCAGCGTGGCAACTTTTGCCCAGGATGCCGGCGGCGCAACGCAAGCCCCCGCCACCATTGGCGGGCTGAGCGCTTTTGCGTTCTATTCCATGATCACCATCTTGTTTGTTGAAATGCTGATCATACTGGTGCTGCTCATTAATATGAAATTCCTTTTACAAAAAGATAAGGAAACGGTATTTGAGCCTGCTTTTGCCAAACCTTCATCCCTTGCTGCATGGTGGGGGCGTTTAAACAAATTCAAGCCTATAGAGCAGGAGTCTGCCATAGCGCTCGAACATGAATATGATGGAATAAGAGAGCTGGATAACAGGCTGCCGCCGTGGTGGTTGTATGGTTTTTATGTAACCATTATCTTTAGTGTTGTTTATTTATGGCGTTATCATGTGGCGTATAGTGCTCCTTTAAGCAAGGAGGAGTTTGAAATTTCAATGAAAAAAGCCGATGAAAAGGTGAAGGCATACCTGGAAGCCAAAGGAGAATCGGTGGACGAAAATACGGTAACGTTGCTTACCGATGCAGGCGATTTGGCCGCCGGAAAGGCTATCTTTAACACGGCCTGTGTTGCCTGCCATAAAGCAGACGGCGGAGGCCTGGTAGGACCAAATCTTACTGATGACTACTGGGTGCATGGCGGCGATGTGAAAAGTATTTTTAAAACCATAAAATATGGCATTAATGCCATGCCACAGTGGCAAACAAGCTATTCCAATAAGCAGATAGCACAAATAACCGGTTATGTAAAATCTTTGCATGGTACCAATCCTCCTGACGCAAAAGCCCAGGAAGGAGAATTGTATAAAGAAGATGCGGCTGCTGCAGGCGATGGTGCTGCTACCAAAAATTAGTGTACTGTGAAAGAAGAGGACAATATAAAAGAACAGGCAGCTACTTATGTAGACGAAAGCTTCCGTGACAGGATAGCGACGGTAGATGAAAAAGGCAAGCGCAAATGGGTTTACGCCCACAAAACAAAAGGGCGCCTGTTTAACATCAGAACCTGGGTGAGTTGGGGTTTTTTCGCCTTGTTTTTTTTGCTGCCGTTTATCCAGTATAAAGGAAGGCCACTTTTCCTGTTTAATATTCCTGAAGCGAAATTTATTTTATTCGGGCAGGTATTTTGGCCGCAGGACTTTTTCATATTCGGTATTACGATGATCACGGGGATCGTGTTTATCATCCTGTTCACAGCTGCTTTCGGGAGGCTGTTTTGCGGGTGGGTATGTCCTCAAACTATTTTTATGGAAATGCTTTTCCGTAAAATTGAATTTTGGATTGAGGGTGATGCGCCGGCTCAAAAGCTGCTGAATAAAGCTCCCTGGTCCAGGTCTAAAATCATAAAAAAGACTTCCAAGCATATTGTATTTTTCCTGCTTGCCTTTATCATTTCCAACTTTTTCCTGGCATATATCATTGGCATGAAAGAGTTGTTGCTAATCGTAACAGAGCCGGCATCTCAGCACATTGGCGGGTTGATCTCCATCATCCTGTTTGCGGCTGTTTTTTATGGAGTATATGCGTATTTCAGGGAGCAGGCCTGCACGGTGGTATGTCCCTACGGAAGATTACAGGGCGTGCTCCTTGACAGGAACTCAATGATTGTGGCATACGACTATAAACGGGGTGAGCCGCGTGGAAAATTCAAAAAACAAAAAGCCGGGGCGGCGGCAGCTTTTCCGCCCCTCGGTGATTGCATAGATTGTTTTCAGTGTGTCAAGGTTTGTCCTACCGGCATAGATATACGTAACGGTACTCAAATGGAATGTGTGGGTTGCACTTCGTGTATTGATGCCTGTAATAAAATGATGGATGGGGTAGGGAGGGAGCGGGGTCTGATACGGTACGCGTCGGAAAATGGAATTGCAGAAGGCAAGAAGCTGGAATATACCGGCAGGATGAAGTTTTATACAGTGATGTTGGTATTGCTGACCGGCATACTGGCAACGCTGTTATTATCCAGAAAGGAAGTGGATGGCACTATCTTAAGGGCAGGCGGAATGCTGTACCAGGAGCGGGGTGAGGACAGTGTATCTAATTTATATAATATTAAAGTGATCAATAAGTCTGTACATGATATCTCGCTTTCGCTGAAGCTGGAGGATGTAGCGGGCAGGATCATAGAAGCGGAAGGGCATAATATAGAAGTGCAGCGGGAAGGGCAGGGAAAGGGATCATTCTTTATAGTGCTGCCCCGTAATGTTATCAGTGAGCGCAAAACAAAATTACGCGTAGGGTTGTACGATGAGAATGACAAAAAGATCACAACCCTTACTACAAATTTTATGGGGCCGGCGGGGAGGTAGGAAGCAGGTTGCAGGTCGCAGGTTACAAGTTTCAGGTTACAGGTTATAGGATTTGCTGAAAGCTGATCGCTGATCGCTCATAGCCATAGCCCAACCATAAACAACAAACTATAAACCATAAATCTCAAATTTCAAATCATTCTATATGAACTGGGGACATAAATTAACCATCGTTATTGCGGTTTTTGTTGCATGGATGGGGTATATGCTTTATCGTTGCATTACCACCGATTTTCAACTGGTGGAAAAGGACTACTATAAAAATGAATTGCGTTACCAGGAAGTAATTGATGCAAAGGCGAGGACGAGCGAATTGGGAGACCTGGCAATCATCAGCCGGCAGGAGGATAAAATTGTGGTACAATTTCCCGGGGAAATGAAAGACCAGGAGATCAAAGGAAGCCTTTGGTTCTATTGCGCCTACGACGCGGGGCTGGATAAAAAAATGCCATTACAAACTAATAATGATGGTATGCAGGTGCTGGATGTAGCAGAGCTTAAACCGGGCAGGTATACGGTTAAGATAGAATGGACCTGTAATGACCTGTCTTATTTTAAAGAAGAACAACTTACCCTTTAATTAACTGATATGTGGCAACTGGCGGCCGGAGGATTATTGTTGGGATTTTTAAGCAGCCTGCACTGTGTGGGAATGTGCGGGCCTTTAGCCCTGGCTTTGCCTGTACATCATCTTACTGCTTTTAAACGCAACGCAGGCATTTTGCTATACAATATTGGCAGGGTAGCATCTTACGCGGCTATTGGCTTTTTATTTGGACTGGCCGGCCGGCAGCTATACCTGGCGGGAGTGCAGCAGTGGATATCTGTAACAATGGGTATCATCATCCTCGTGTTTTTAATTTTCAGCTATTTCAGACCGGCTATACAAATTCCATTTATTAACCGCCTGTATAAAGCAATACAGCAACGTATCGCGCGTATACTGCGTTCCCCGGGAGGTATAGTCTCTTATCTTTGGTTGGGCATGTTAAACGGGTTGCTGCCCTGTGGTATGGTATATATGGCCCTGGCTACGGCGCTTACCATGCCGGGCACTTTTGATACTGTATTATTTATGATGATGTTCGGATTGGGTACTGCCCCTGCGATGGTCATAGCAGTGTATGCCGGGCTGTCGATGAATATTACCCTGCGCAGCCTGTTCAAAAAGGCAATGCCCTATGGTATGGCGATCGTTGGTATACTGCTTATTTTACGGGGCTTAAACCTGGGCATACCTTTTATAAGCCCGGTGCTACCTCATAGCAATGGCGACGCGGTTATCTGCCACCCCTGACCTGTTACGCTTTATGCGGTTATCCGGGGTAATACAATAGTAAAAGTAGTACCTTTCCCCAGGGTGCTTTCTACATCTATGCTTCCCTGCAGCAGGTTCAGGTATCTTTTGATGATGGGAAGTCCCAGCCCGGTTCCCTGTATGTTGGAAGCATTCCTGCTTCGGAAAAAAGTATCAAATAAATAAGGGATGTCTTCAGGAGGGATACCGATACCGCTATCCCGTATGGTGATGGTGAGTTTGTTATTGTGGTGGGAAGCCGAAAGATGCACCGGCTTATTTTCTCCCGAAAATTTAAGAGCGTTGGACAGCAGGTTGATAAGCGTATTTTTTAGCAGCCGTTTGTCGGTAACAAATTCATTTTCCCCATCAAAGGAAAAAGATATTTCCTGCCCCGGTTTTGCCTGTGTTTTCATTTCATCCACCGTTTCTTCAATAAAGTCGAAAGGGGAAAAGGCGCCTGGTAAAAATCCAACCCGGTTTTCCTCCAGCTTTCCCAGCGAAAGAAAATCTTCCAGCAATTCGTTCATGTGATCCACCGCGTCTTTTATCCTCGTAATGTGCTTCATTCTTTTCTCATTGTCTTCGCTGAGCGGGTATTTGCTTACCAGTGTGGCGGAAGAAAGAATAGTGCTGAGCGGCGTTCTGAATTCATGCGATGCCATCGAAACAAACCGGCTTTTCAGCTCGTTGAGCTCCTTTTCTTTATTCAGCGCGTCATGAAGCTCTTTTTGTGACTGTTCCAGCTTTTCAAGCGCTTCTTTCAGGATGGCTGTTCTTTCTTCCACCTTGGCTTCCAGTTGCGTATTTAAAAGCTGTATTTCCGAGGTAATGGCTTCCAGCTCCGCCTGCTTTTGCTGTATGTTATGTTCGGTTTGCTTACGCGTTGTAATGTCTACAACAAAGGCTATTACGTATTGCTCATCGTTTTGTTTGTAAAAGCTCAGGCTCACTTCTACCGGAAATTCCGTTCCGTCCTTTTTAACGGCATACAGGTCTCTCCCCGATCCCATTGTTCTGTTGGAGGGTGCTTTGTAATACCCCGACCGTAGTTCCGTATGATGAGGCTTTACTTTTTTCGGGATCAGGATCTCTATCTCTTTTCCTATCAGCTCATCGCTGGAATAGCCAAAAATTTGTTCGGCCGAAGGGTTGGCAAGTATAATGTTTCCTTTTCCATTGGTAAGTACGATCCCTTCTGTGGCGTTTTCAAAGAGAGAGGTCATATGGGTGCGGTCGAACTGCAGGTGAAGCAACAGCGATTTTACATACCAGGCCAGCAGCGTGGAAAAAAAAATAAGGATGATGATAAAAAGATTTTCCGTTACCCCTGTAAAAAAACCGGTCTGGTACTGGTGAATAACGGGGTATATGGTGGCGATGGTAATGCTCAATACCCCTGCTATTATGGTAGAATAGGTATGGCGGATGAATATGGTGAGGAAAATTGCCACCAACATGCCGCTGCTTATGATAGGCTTTCCCGGAAAATAATAGCCGAATATAACAGTTGCGGTAAAAATTACGATAGCCAGGAAGGTTGCCTGCCTGCTGTTCAAACTAATCATCAGCTAAATTAACAAATAAGGCTATATATCATCCTCTTTGCCTGTGGCGGGCAGCAGTACTTCTTTTTCCATCAGCAATGCTTTGGGATAAAGCACTTCATACTCGACGTATAGCTGTTGTTCCAGGTTATTACATAGCTGCTGCAGCTTATAAAAAGTTATTTTGTGAGAGGTGCATGTAAGCGGGGGGGGTGTATAGTTGTCTGTAAGCGTTTTTATGGCTGTTATTAGTGAAGTTACTTTTTCATGTCCGGCAGGAATGAGGCTGTTGAGTGGTTTTTGAAGTGTTCGTACCATTAAGCCTGCATATGATTCTTTTCCCTCGTACGCGTGTGCCATTCTCCTGATATATGGAAAAAGCGTATTTTCTTTAATGGCGATACCGCTTTGTATGATGGCAGCTAATTCAGTTAATAATACATTCAGCTCCATCAGCCGGGCAAATTTTTTTTGGTGCTTGTCTGTAAAGCTTTTAGTAAGCGATTGTATATCGGGCAGCGCTTCTTTGTAATAAGTGTGATATATATTCTGGATGAATTCAACCAGGAAATCAGTATTCCACTCAGCGCAGTTCAGCAAAGAGAATTGGCCGGCATTTACCGATTGGTTGAGTTGCGATACGACCATGCCGGTATCCAGTTGCTTTGAGAGGCAGGTGTCTTCAATGCTCCATTTGGCGCCGCAGCAATAATCAATTCCATGCTTCCGGAATACATCGGCGGTGCTGTAATACCTGTTCACAATATCCGATACAAAATCGCCCGGTTTTATAATAACTCCTGTTGGCATAAGTAAAATTAGAGTCCCAAGTTAAAATTCCCTATATACAGGGAAGCTGATTGTGCTTATTAAGGAATATGATTTATGTCATGTGGAAGGGAGAATCGGGGATTTGAGATTTGAAATGAGCGATCAGCATTGAGCTATCGGCTGTGAGCAATGAGCAATGAGCGTTTGGCGAACAGTCTATCAATTTATAGTTTATGGTTTGTTGTTTATGGTTGACAACCTGAAACAACAAACCTGCGACCTGTAACCTGCAACAGCCATCAAATCTCAAATCTCAAATCTCAAATTTCAAATCTCAAATAATCTTGTAACCTGCATCCCTATCCCCTTCCCTGTACATTCACATCGTCGTTGCTTATCTTTTTTCTTTCTTTCTGCCGGTACATGCCGCCAAATTCCCAGTTTACCGTAAGCTTTACGGCACGGTTGTAATACCTGTTGTCTATCCTTGAGTAAAAATCGGGGCGCTCAAACACATTTTCCTGCGAAATGAATTTGTTGAACAGGTTTACTGCAGCAAGTGTAATATTGATCTTGTACTTTTTCAGCTCTTTTTTACCGGCAAAGCTGTAGTAATACCTGCCGGTACGGTAGCCCTGCAGGGTTACCATACGTGTATTGTATTCTCCAAATGCCTGCACGGAAAAGTTACGGGGAAGCTTATACGTAGTATTCAGGCTAAAATCTGTAGCCCACCCCGAACGGAATATCTCCAGGGCCCCGCTGCTGTAATCAAGGTAGTTTACATTAAAGTTGCCGTTCAATCCCCATTGAGCGGTAAGATTGGCGGTAGCGGATAAGTTGAGACCGAACTGGCGGTTAACGGCAAGGTTTTGTTTGCTGCTGTATGATATTCCATTGTTGTCTGTTTCAACAAATTGAATAATGGAATTATCGGTTTGCTTCAAAAACAACGCTGTGTTCATAAAGAAGCTGGAGCCGGTATTTAATCCATACGATAGCTCGGCCTGGTGGGCTATTTCGGGTTTCAGCGCAGGGTTGCCTGAGTGTATGTTCTTGGGATCGCTGGCATCGGCATTGGGGTTCAGATCCCATATATAAGGACGGGTAAGCCTTTTGGTATAGCTCAGGTTCAGCGTATTCCATTCATCCAGCTTTTTTGAAAGGGTAGCCGAGGGTACAAAGTTGAGAAAGTTGTTGTAGAAAGCAGTACCATTGTATATAAAATGCCCTTGAATGTAAGTAGCTTCCAGCCTTGCTCCTGCTTCTAAATACCAGTTGTTCTTAAAATTTACTTTCAGCATGCTGTAACCGGCCCATACATCCTGGCTGTACCTGAAATCATCGGATCTGCCGGTAACCGGCTCCATTATTTCCGCGTTTTGCGCGCTGCTTGCCGATACATTATACCGGTTGCCCACATTGCGCAATATGATCTTGGCGCCTGCTTCCAGGTGCAGCGTGTTTCTTTTGTTCAGCGGGTGAACATAATCCGCCTGTATGGTCCACTCCCGGTTGCCGGTCTTGCTATGATTCACTTCCCGGTATAACAATTCATGGTGATCGCTGGTTTGCACGGCATCGTAACCCGATTTATCCCTGGAGGGTGAGCTTTGTGCAAGCAGGGTGAGCTGCTGCCCCTGGCGTTTAAAAATCCTGTTGTAGCCAATATTCATATCAATGCCCAGGTAGTTATTGCTGGCGTCTATATATTGGGCGTATTGCTCAACAGGTGATCCGTTGGGTAAACGAACGGTGCTGGTCATACGACTGTCATCGGGCCAATTGCCTACCCATGTATTAGCGCCGAAGCTCAGTTCATTTCTCTCATCAATTTCGTAAGTAATGGCCAGGTCGGCCGACCCGTGTGGCGCCGCGTTATCTTTTTGGGTGGTTTGCAGCAGCCGGTTAACAGGAGAGCTGTTGTTAAAAGAAGTTCTGTCAAGCAGTACATCCTCCTTTCGCCGTAGCCTGTGAATATGTCCTGAAAGGGTTGCATTCCACTTATTTTTAGCGAAGGATATCCGGGGGTTCAGCATTTGCTCCAGGTTGCTTACGCTTGCTTCCAGCGTTCCGCTAACATCACTTTTTCCCTTTTGGGTAATGATATTGATTACACCGGCTGCCCCTTCCGCGTCGTATTTGGCAGAAGGAGTGGTAACAATTTCAACAGATTTGATCATAGCGGCAGGCATCATGTTCAAGGCGTCTGCCGCGCTGCGTGCCATCTGTCCTGAGTATTTTCCGTTGATGAGTATTTTAAGATTGCTGCTGCCGCGCATACTCACGTTGCCCTGGGCATCTACATTCAGTATAGGCGCTTTGCGCAGCACATCCGCAGCCGTGCCACCTTTGTTGGTAACATCGGTTTCGGCATTGTACACCAGCATACCGGGCTTTTGTTCAATCAATCTTTTGCGCCCCGTAATTTTTATTTCCTGCAGCACATCTTCGCCGGCGGTAAGTAAAACAGGATCAATCTTGTAATTTAACTGGTTGGCAGGAAACTGTATGTGCATTTCTTGGTGCCTGTATCCTACACAGCTCAACTCCAGTTTGTAAGCGCCGGGTGCGGGCAGCTCTATTTTAAAAGTGCCGTTTTCGAGCGAGTAAGTACTAACAATGTTGATGTTCTTGTCGTCCCAAACGCTAATGGTGGCATATGCTACCGGTTTGGCATTGGAAGCGTCTTTCAATGAGCCGTTCAGCACCAGTTTATTAGCAGGTTGCTGGGCAAGAACGGGCAATACCAGTGCAGTGAATATAAGAATAAGCCAGCCGGATTGTTTCATGAGCAAGGTTGCTTTATAAAAGGGGCAAAGGTCTGTTATATAAGTGTAAACTCAGCAACAATCAGGAAAATGATTTACGAAAGAGGAAAACCCGGATGATTACCCTTTTTTTACATATTTGGTAAGAATAACAATTGTTTGTTCATTGATTTTTCCTTCAACCTGGTCTGTATTATCGGCAACCAGCCGAATTTTTTTTACTACTGTTCCTTTGGGAGCAGAAAAGCTGGTTCCTTTTACATCGAGCGATTGGGTAAGTACCACGTTATCGCCGTTGACCAACGTATTTCCAAACGCGTCTTTGTGCACATCGGCTGTTTCAAAAGCGCTCATGGCCCATTGTACAATGTCTTCATCCAGTTCTACCGAGCTGATAATATTATTTGCCCAGTCTTCCTCTTTATATACCTGCAGTATGCGATAGCTTAAGGCCTGTATAGCCGGTTCCGGATTCCATATACTACCTTCCAGGAAGCTCCAGTAGGCGCCGCTGCCGGCTGTCTGTATATTTTCGAGGCACGTGTTGCACAGGGCTGCCTGGTTTTCAATCATATCATCTTTTTTAGGACTTATTGTGTATTCGTGAACGGCAGGAGAAGTATTGCATAATTCACATATTCCCTGGCAACGTTCGTTCAGTTTTGTGCCGATAGCCATGATCGTTTATTTTTTTGATAGTGCGCAAATGTATCAATAATAATATAGACAGGAAAGTCATAGCGATCAAATTACTATTGAAAAAGGGCGTCAAAACGAGGATCGTTCATTAATAACCGGGAGCTATAGTGAATAGTAAGAATTATAACTTCATCGCCGTAGTAGTTTCTAAGCAAACAACCGCGCAAAATGATTTTCAAGATGCGCCCGCATGCCATTGCGAAATTCTTCAGGTGTACCATGCTCCAGTATATCCACCAACTGGTTATGCGAAACAAAGGTCTTGAACGGATAAGGCTCTTTAAATAAATGACTGCTGTTATGCACATAATCAAAAACCGGCAGCAACATTCTCTGGAACTTTTTTAATGCCTCATTACCCGTTATCTCGTACAGCTTTCCGTGGAATTTTATTTCGTGGTCAATATTAAATAAATGGTATTGCGTTACCGGCGGCTCCTTGCTCACTATTTTTCTGAGCTCCTTTATATCCTCTTTCGTTATCCGCTCAAAAATAAAATCAGCCATCCCTATTTCAAGCACAAGCCTTATCTCGAATATATCTTTCAGCGTTGTTTGATCCAGCACATGCGGGTTCATGCTTTTGCCCATTATACCAAACAGGTCGGGGCTTGTAATTACGGCGCCTTTTTTCTTTTTCGACTCAATCAATCCCATCATCTTCAGCCTTGTGAGCGCTTCACGTATTACCGTGCGGCTCACGCCAAGCGTTTCCGTAAGCTCCAGCTCTTTAGGTATATTATCTCCAACCCTGAGCTTTTTCTGTTGCAGCAGATCCACCAGGCGCTCCACTACTTTGTCAACCAGCGAGCTGGTATCCACCGTTTTTAGCTCTATTTTTAAAGTTTCGTTAGCCATGATACATTAAATATATTTTAACACAATATGTAACTATATATTTATTAATAACAATAATCATTTTAGTAAAATCTTCTCACAATCTGCAAAAAAAATTTTTCTGATACAAATTTAGTTTATAGTTTTATTATGTCATACATAATACAAAATTAAATTTTTAACGATGATCACTGCAATTATGAGAGTATGGCTCTTAGCTTGCCTGCTGGCTGTTTCCCTTGCCGGCAAATCCCAGGAAAAAATAATTACCGGAACAGTGTTATCTGCCGATGATAATTCACCATTGCCGGGAGTATCGGTTACTGTTAAAGGAAAAACAGGCGGCACTCAAACCGATGAATCAGGCACTTTCAGTATTACGGCAACAGCAGGCGATGTGCTCGTCTTTTCTTCCACAGGTTATAATACAAAAGAAATTACAGCAGGCAACAGCGCTGTTATCAATGCTGCCCTCGAAAGAACATCAGACAACCTTGGAGAAATTGTGGTAGTAGGGTATGGCACACAATCGCGAAGAAACATCACAAGTTCCATTGCCAAGCTGGATAACAAGGTATTGGCAAATGCACCAAGGGCAAATGTAGGTTCTGCATTGCAGGGATCCGTTCCGGGTTTACAGGTAGTGAATTCTACCGGTCAGCCAGGTGCAGGGCCTGTATTGGTATTGCGCGGGGGCGCTTCCATCAATAACCCTGGAAGCCCGTTAGTAGTTATAGATGGCATTATAAGATCATATAATGATATCGCTGTAGAAGATATCGCCTCAATGGAGTTATTAAAAGATGCAGCAGCTACGGCAATTTATGGCGCCAGGGCCAATAACGGCGTTGTTCTTATAACAACCAAACGTGGCGCTGCCGGTAAGGCACAGGTTTCTTATAAATTTACGGAAGGCTTCAACAACAGGAGGGAAGGATATAAATATTTAGATACGAAAGATTATATTTATTATAACCGCCTTGGGAATTTAAATTCAGGCAGAACACTGGCGGAAGTAAATTCGTCAAGAGGTTATGGGTTACTAACCGATTCTGCCAACCTTTCTTCGTTTGATATAAGAAGATATGATGCCTCTACTGCATATTTAATGGGTTACGGATGGGATACCGTTGGTGATCCTTACGGCGGCACTATTATTTTTAAAGACCATTCAGGCGAGGTTGAAAACCTTGTTTTCAGAAACACAAAAACCCAGGAGCATTACATCAATGTAGCCGGCGGCAACGACAAGGGAAAATATTTCAGCAGCTTTGACTACTATAAAGAGGATGGTGTGATTATCGGCTCCCAATACAGGAGATTCAGCGGTAATATAAATGGTTCCTATAAAATATCACCGGCTATTGAAATAAGCTCAGGCGCAACTTTATCAACTTCGTCCCAAATTGGCGTTAATGGCAGCACTGTAAATAATATGTACCGTAATCTTAGCTTATGGCCAACATTTAATCCCTGGATAGATTCAGCCAAAACTTTGCCCAACCCCGGCAATGGCATTAACGATGGTAACCCGGTATATTGGCTAGGTAAACAAAGCATAAGCAATGAAGTAAACAGGATAACGGCCAATGCATCGGTAAAGTGGGATATTCTTCCGTCGTTATACATAAAAGCTTCGGGGAATATTTATTTGTTTGAGCAACTGGACCAGTCATTTACAAAAGCTACTCAAACATACAGCAACATATTTTCAAACCCCCAAACATACAGCAACACCAACAGAACAGCGTATTCAACTTTTGTGAGAGATTTTCAACAGCAGTACAACGGCATCATTAATTATACAAAAACATTTGCTGAAAAGCATGATGTAAATGCTATGCTGGGTACAGAATACTTTGGTATAACATCTTTTGCACAACGGGTATTAGGTACTAAAGCACCTACCGATGATATTCCTACTGTAAATGCATCAACCACCTTTGCTGCGGGGGATAATTACAGCAATGGTTCTGAATACCGCATCATTTCTGCATTTGGAAGATTGAATTATGCTTATGATAACCGTTACCTGTTTACACTCGTATTTAGAGAAGATGGTGTTTCAAGCCTTGCCAAAGAGAACCGCTGGGGATTTTTCCCGGGCATGTCTGCGGGCTGGAACATGCACAGGGAAGCATTTTTTAAAAACTCGGGTATAAGCCATGTTATTTCAACACTAAAACCACGAATAAGCTATGGAGTTAACGGGAATGTGGGGGGACTTGGCAGGTATGAAGTACAGGGCGGATACAGCTTACAGGGATTGTATTCCAATAATGCAGGTTTTTTAAATACAGGTATCGTTAATACTAACCTGCATTGGGAAAAGAGTAAAACAACCGGCATTGGTGCAGACATAGGTTTTCTGCAAAACAGGATAACCTTAATATTCGATTATTATAACAGGAAGACCAGCGATCTGCTGACTAATTTATCTCTTCCAAGTTATACGGGTTTTAATACTGTAAGGACCAACCTCGGCACACTTCAAAACAAGGGATATGAATTTGCCGTAAATGCCGATCTGCTTAAAAATACCCAGGGTGTGAGTCTTAGTGTAAGCGCCAATGCATCGTATGTTAAAAACAAAATATTGCAATTGCCTTATAACGGCAATGAAAATAACCGGCAGGGTGGCCTTCAGATTTATAATCCTAAAACAGGTTTGGTAGAATGGGTTGGCGGTTTACAGGAAGGACAGCCTATGGGTAGCATCTATGCTTTTAAACAGCTCGGTATTTTTAGCAGCGAGGAAGAAATTGCAAAGGATGCAGGCAACAGGGTTGACCTCGTGGCAGGTATCAGCGGGCCCAATTCAAATTATGGAAGCGGAAAAATTACACCCGGCGACGTTAACTGGATGGATATAGATAAAAACGACACTATTGATTCAAGAGACCAGGTATATGTTGGTAATATTTATCCAAAATGGACCGGTGGTTTTTCAACCAACTTAAGTTATAAAGGTTTTACACTGTATTCGCGTTTTGATTTTGCGCTTGGACACACTATTTATAATGATGGAGTTTCAAGGATATTAGGCAACTACCAGGGTACATTTAATTACATTGACTGGATGAAAAATTCGTGGACGCCAACCAATACCAATACGGATATTCCAAAGGTATATTACGCCGACCAGGTTTCTGCTCCATTAGGTAAAAAGAACTATATCCGAAATCCTAATGATGCGCTTAACAGTCATAATTCCCGTTTTTACGAAAAAGGTGATTACCTCGCCTGCAGGGAAATTACTTTATCGTATGATATTCCAAAAACGATCTTGTCGCGTAGTAAAGTGCTCTCTCAGTCAAGAGTGTATGTAAGCATGCTCAATATGTTTTATATCACCAAATTTTCAGGGCCTACGCCTGAGCCTCCGGTTTCAGAAGGAACAAGTACTATAACTGGTGTATATGCGGGTACTTATCCTACACCTAAAACAATTGTACTTGGCTTGCAAATAACTTTCTAATCAAACGATAAAGATATTATTATGAAAAATAGATCCGACTTTTTTACATTATTAGCCGTTTTTATACTTGCGGTTAGTGGATGCAGCAAAAAACTTGACCTTACTCCGATAAGCAGCATCAGCGATAATAGCTATTGGCAGACACCGGAGCAGGTGGATGCATTTGTTTCCGGTATTCACATCGCATTCAGAAACAACACATCTGCATTTCAATACCTTGGCGAAATGCGTGCAGATGTTTTTGGTACGGATCCGGGTTCAAATTCTGCATTTACAGGCGAAGCAACACAGGGTGTTGAATACATGTGGAATAATACACTGGACCTTGATAACCCGGGTGTAAGTAATTTTGGCAATTTTTATTTTAACATCAACCAGCTCAACCTGCTCATCAGCAAGCTTGGTACAATAAATATGGTTACAACGTCCAACAAAAACTACTATTTGGGCGAAGCGTACGGTATGCGTGCTTTTTATTATTTCCAGTTATTACGCACATGGGGCAAAGTGATCATTCAAACTGAACCAACAATTTCTATTGATATTTCTAATCTCGCAAAAGCCGCATCGCCTGAAGACTCTGTAATGATGCTTATTAAAAGTGATATAGACAATTCAGTAAGCAGCTTTGGAGCTGATTATTCATTCAGAAATCAGAAAGGATATTGGTCGAAAGCGGCAACCCTGATGCTGAAAGCAGAAGTATATTTATGGACAAGCTATCGCGGTGGCGGAACAGCCGATGCCAGCACAGCAAAAGATGCATTAACTGATATTCAAAATAGTATACCCGGCTTATCGCTGCTGCCAAACTATGCAGATGTTTTTACAGCATCTAACAAAGGAAACAGCGAAATTATTTTTACTGTCCATAATCAGCTTAATGAAAGTGAATTGGGAAGCTCCGCAGGGGCTTTTAAAAACACATTTTTCCCGCAGTCCGGCTTAATAGCTAATTTTTATGATTCTTCTGAAAACAGGAAATTTAACGTGGCAACAGATAATTGGGGCGGGTTATTAAGAGCACCAATTAAAATTGCCACATTCAGGAAGTTTGAGGATAACGATAGCAGAAAATGGGCCTCTATTCAACCTGCCTATAATTTGGCTAATGGTAATTATACAATTGCCGGATGCTTTGTAAACAAGTATAAAGGCGAACAAAATGCGGGTGCAAGGGTTTATACAAATGATTTTCCCATATATCGCTATGCAGATTTATTGCTCATGGCTGCCGAGGCGAAACTGATATTAGGGCAGGATCCTTCTGCTGAAATAAATCTTGTGAGAGCCAGGGCATATGGCAACCATTATGACGCCACTGCAGACGGGTACCCGAACCAGCTAATTGATATTGACCCAAAAGAAGCACTTTTGCAGGAACGCTTTTTTGAATTTGTTTTTGAGGGAAAACGATGGTATGACCTAAGAAGATTGGGAGATAACTATGTATACGAAAATACAAGTGTTGCTGCTTCTGATGCCTATAAATTATTGTGGCCCATTGATAGATCTTCCTTAACTAATAACAGGGCTTTAAACCAGAATCCCGGATATCCGGCATTTTAATTTTTTGATGACAGGACTGCAATCTATTATCGCAGTAATCACGGTTATAAAAATTATTTTTGTTCAACCAATAACGTAAGAGGTTGTTTTTATGGAGAAAAATCATTTAACCAGGCTTGCCTTTATGATTGTGCTTATTCTTATTACAGCAAAATTAAATGCACAACCTGATTCAATTGGTACGGATCATAATAAGCCGCCATCTTTGTCTGATAGAATTGACGGCAGGACTGCAAATGCATTCACAATTTCGTTGAATCTGATCAGGCAAAGTCAGCCGTCACTCAGCTTTAAGCAAAGCTTTTCGCATAATAAATTTAAGGAATGGCAGAAGAATGTAAGATCAAAGATGCGGGAACTGATGAATATGCCGGAATATACCGGTCAACCTGTGCCGAAAATGATATATGAAATGCCAAGAGACGGATATAAGGTTCAGAAATGGGAAGCATATCCACTTCCAGGTGGCGTTGTAAGCTTTTTAGTATTGATACCCGATAACATAAGCACCAAATCGCCTGCCCCCGCCGTTTTATGCATACCAGGTACTAACGAAACAAAGGAATCAATGGCTGGCGAGCCTGAGTTCATACCCGGCCCCCGCAGCAAATGGTATGATAAAAATACCCAGGCGCTTCATTATGTAAAAATGGGACTGGTGGCTGTTGCCGTTGATGAACCCGGGGCCGGAGAAACATCTGATCTTGAACAAACAATGGGAATAACCGGTTTTAGATACAGCGTTGTAGCGAAAAACTTGTTAGAGGCTGGATGGAACTATCTTGGATTTTCTGTTTTTCTGCACCAGGCTGTATTAAACTGGATAAAACAACAACCGTATATAAATGTTTCCAGGATAATCATCAGTGGCTTTTCTTTAGGTACAGAACCATTAATGGCGCTCGGTGTTCTCAATCCTGATATTTATGCGTTTGTGTTTAATGATTTTTTATGTAATACCAGGGAGCGTCAGCTTACTGTTACAAAACCTGATGATAAGGGTAACAGGCCTGTACCCAATCACAATATAAGTCACTCGGTTCCGAATTTTTGGAAATATTTCGACTTCCCGGATTTATGCGCCGCCTTAGCTCCGAGACATCTTATTATCACAGAAGGTGGTCTGCCAAGGGATTTAGAGCTTGTCAAAAAAGCCTATGAGCTCACAGGCAATGAGCATAACTACCGGTACTATTATTATCCCAGGTTTTCTGATGAAACCTATCGTTCAAAGATTAAAGAGATACCAGAGGGTATTGATCAGAAAACATACCTGGCAGATGTAAATGTTGACCCGGCTAACCATTATTTTAAAAAGGAATTAATTATACCATGGCTGGAAAAAGTATTGTCAGAAAAAAACTAAGATTTTATCTTACTACTGCCATGGTTTGTGTCTCGCGAACCATGGCAGTGGAGCCACAGGCGGTGGCAAAAAAATGATACATTTAATCATTCAATAAATGATTAAAACCAAACAAAAAATCATAACAAGTGACATCTAAACATCTAACAGGTTTGATCGCGGCGCCTTTTACGCCTATGCATGCAGACGGAACGTTAAACAGTATCATCATACCGGAATATTACGCGCTTCTTAAAGGCAACGGTGTTACCGGCGCTTTTATCAATGGCTCTACAGGCGAAGGTGTTTCGCTCACCCTGGCTGAGAAAAAGGAAGTAATAGATGCCTGGGCTTCCTGCACAAAAGCTGACGCTGGTTTTAAAGTAATGACACTGTTGGGCGGTACCTGCATTGCAGATTGCAAAGAGCTGGCCGTGCATGCAAAAAAAGCGGGACTGTACGCCGTATCATTTACCGCTCCCAATTATTTTAAACCCGCCGATGTGCGGATGCTTGCACAATGCTGTGCGGAAATTGCGGCTGCAGTACCGGGTATGCCTTTTTATTATTATCATATTCCTGTATTAACAGGCGTACACTTTCCTATGTATGATCTGCTGAAAGAAGTGGATGGCAGCATCCCTAATTTCGCCGGCATAAAATACACACACGAAGATTTTATGGATTACCTGTCCTGCCTGCTTTTCAACAATAAAAAGTATGACATGCTCTGGGGCAGGGATGAAAATATGCTGCCTGCCTTATCTGTTGGTGCTAAAGGCGCCGTAGGAAGCACTTACAACTATTCGGCTCCGTTATACCACCGGCTCATACAGGCATTTGAACATGGTAAACCGGAAGAAGCCGCTCAATTGCAGGAGCAGTCTGTTGAGATGATAAGATTGCTGGGAAAATACGGCGGCATTGCTACCGGTAAAGCCTATATGAAGCTGATCGGTTTGGATTGCGGTAAATTCCGCCTGCCGGTAAAAAATATGAGTGATGAGGATTTTGTAAAATTCAGAAAAGATACAGAAGCCATTAACTTTTCCTCATACAGTTCAAAAATCTCAACTGCGGTGAGCCGATAAACACGATGAAACGATCCAGCATATTGTTATTTGTCATCATAATATTTTTTATGCACTGCGCTGTAACAGAGAAGAAAACTTTACCTGTGTCTGACTGGAAAAAGGTTGGTTCACTCTCTGCCCTGGGAAAAAGCGGCGTTGCCGCTCCTGTAACCGGTATATCAAACAATGTTTTAATAGTAGGCGGTGGCGCTGATTTTCCGGGTGCACTGCCCTGGCTGGGCGGAAAGAAGAAATATTATGATGAAGTATGTATGTATGAGTTAAACCCTGATACACTTATACAAAAAAGTAAATCGTTTAAGCTAAGCAGCCCGGTAGCCTATGCGGCAAATTGCTCAACAAAAGATGTGGTAATATATGCAGGCGGAGAAAATGAAAATGGCATCAGCAACAAGGTATTTCAGTTGAGCTGGAATAATAGTACAGGGGAATTAGATGCAGCGCGTTTGCCCGATTTACCTGTTGCGCTCACCAATGCAGGAATGGTTGCTTACAACGATCAACTGATCATTTGCGGCGGAGAAACCGCAACCGCAACTTCTGCAGCATGTTTCTCATTGAATCTTACAGATACTACAGGCGGATGGAAAGCGCTGGCGCAAATGCTCCGGGCTGTTTCGCATATGGTGCTGGCACTGCAGTCAGTTGATGGTCATGATTATGTATATCTCCTGGGCGGGCGCTGTAAAAAAGAAACCGGTGTCAGTGATTTGTATAAAGATGTGTACGCGCTTGATCTGGAGGAAAACAAATGGGAAAAGAAAACAGCTTTGCCTTATACGCTTACCGCAGGCACCGGCATTAAAACGGATGATGAGCATATCGCTCTATTAGGCGGCGATACGGGAGAAACATTTCATCAGTCTGAATTACTGACCGCCGCCATCAAAGCAGAAAAAGACACGGCCCGTCTCGCACAATTGAATAAAGAACGTGTGGCACTTTTAAACGGGCACCCCGGTTTTAGCAGGAAAGTACTGGTATACAATAGTCGCAAAGACTCATGTACACAAGAAGGTTCACTTCCTTTTCAAACACCGGCAACTGCTACGGCAGTATTGTGGAATAATAAAATATTAATAGCCGGCGGGGAAATAAGAGCAGGTGTTCGTACACCGGATATATGGTCAGCGTCCATCATTAATACAAAGCAATAATGAATACAAAAAGATACCCGTGGATAGTGGTTGGTTTGCTATGGGTAGTAGCATTGCTGAACTATATGGACCGGCAGATGTTGTCAACCATGAAGCCATCCATGCAGGCAGATATTGCCGAGCTGCAATCCGCTACCAATTTCGGGTACCTGATGGCAGTATTTTTATGGATATACGGGTTGATGAGCCCTGTATCCGGCATAATTGCAGACAGGATGAACCGCAAATGGCTGATCGTTGTGAGCCTGTTCGTATGGTCTGCCGTAACATTTATGATGGGGTACGCAACCAGCTTTCAGCAGCTCTACTGGCTTCGGGCAGTGATGGGCGTTAGTGAAGCATTGTATATTCCGGCCGGGCTTTCTTTGATAGCGGATTATCACAGCGACAAAACAAGATCGCTGGCAATAGGTATACATATGACCGGCCTGTATATGGGGCAGGCATTGGGGGGATTCGGCGCAACCATTGCCGGTAAATATTCCTGGCAGGAAACCTTTCATTCATTCGGACTGATCGGTATTGTATATGCCGTTATACTGATCTTCTTCTTAAAAGAGTATAAACGCCCTGTATTCCCTGGCAGTGATACCCTGAAACAAGTAACCGCTAAACCTTCATTATTCAAAGGATTGGCGGTATTGTTGTCTAATATTTCATTCTGGGTAATACTCCTGTATTTCGCTATACCCAGCCTGCCGGGCTGGGGCGTGAAGAACTGGCTGCCTACCCTTTTCTCGGAGAACCTGAAAATAGATATGTCTGCAGCAGGGCCAATGTCTACCATCACTATTGCCGCATCATCCTTTCTCGGTGTGATCTTCGGGGGTATATTATCCGACAGGTGGGTGCAGAAAAACATACGCGGCAGGGTATTTACAAGCGCTATCGGCATTGCGCTTACCATTCCCGCATTACTGCTCATCGGCTTTGGCAATTCCACGTTCAGTGTAATAGGCTCGGCGCTTTGCTTTGGGTTCGGCTTTGGTATGTTTGATGCGAACAACATGCCCCTGGTATGCCAGTTTGTGCAGCCGCAATACCGGGCAACCGCTTACGGGCTGATGAATATGACGGGTGTATTTGCGGGCGCTTTTATAACAGACCTGTTGGGAAAATCCACTGACCAGGGAAACCTCGGAAAAGATTTCGCCATGCTCTCCTTTGTGGTGCTTGTGGCGCTGATCATACAATTGAGCATGCTTCGCCCAAAAGCGGATGCGGCAAAACCTTAACGTATTTAAAAACGATTATTGTCGGACAGTATTTAAAAAATTTAATAATGAAAAGAAAATCAATGTTATTCCGGTCAGGCTTTGCTGTTATATGTATTTGTCTCGCATCTTCGCTGGCACTTGCACAAAATACTGAGTTCAGCATTACGGCCTCAACCGTAAAAGCGCCGGTACTGATCGGGGTAAAAGCAAGCGCCCTCACAAAATTAGACATCACCGTACCAACCGGCAGCAAAGGCGTATCTCTCCAAAAAATATTCTACACGCTGAACAAAGCGGCGTTGAATGCTTTTGAAAAAATGGAAGTATACGCTACAGGGCCTTTACAGGATTTTAATACCACCCGTCGTTTCGCTTCTGTTGTACCATCTTCAACATCCGGCGAGATCCCTTTTGAAATAACCCTGCCTGCGGGTAAGCACCGGCTATGGATAAGCGCAACCGCAAAACCCTCTGCCAATATGGATGATATTATAGATGTGCAGGTAACACGCGTATCAACTGATAAAAAGCAATATACTATCGCAAAAGAAATTTCCTCTTTTAAAAAACATATCGGTATAGCCATCCGTAAAAAAGGTGATGATAAGGTGAACACTTATCGCATACCCGGTATTGTTGCTACAGACAAAGGAACACTGCTGGCCGTATATGATATCCGTTACAATAACTCAAAAGATCTTCCTGAAAATATTGATGTAGGCTTAAGCCGCAGTACAGACGGCGGTAAAAGCTGGGAGCCGATGAAAATAATCATGGACATGGGCGAACCGCATGAAAATAACGGCATCGGGGATCCTGCTGTTTTATTTGACCCTGTAACAAAGAAAACATGGGTAGCTGCATTATGGAGCAAAGGCAACCGTTCCATCGCAGGTTCTGAACCGGGCCTCTCGCCCGATACAACCGGACAGTTTGTGCTGGTGAGCAGCGATGATGACGGCCTTACCTGGTCTGCACCCATAAATATTACAACGCAGGTAAAAAACCCGGTATGGCATTTGTATTTCCAGGGGCCGGGCAGCGGTATAGCCATGCAGAATGGCACGCTTGTTTTTCCTTCTCAATACTGGGATGAACAAAAAAAACCGGGCATTCCGCACTCGGCAATTATATACAGTGAAGATCATGGCGAAACATGGAAAAGCGGTACCGGCGCTAAATCCAATACTACCGAAGCGCAGGTGGTAGAAACAACGCCGGGCATGTTGATGCTGAATATGCGTGATAACCGGGGTAAATTCCGAAGCGTTGCTACCACCACTGATATGGGCAAAACATGGAAAGAACATGCTACCTCCCGCAGCGCATTGGCAGACCCTGTTTGCATGGGCAGCTTTATTAAAGCAAACGTAGATGTAAAAGGGAAACTGAAAGAGGTATTATTTTTCAGCAATCCCAATACCGTGCTGGAAAGATATAATATGACGATAAAAGCAAGCTTGGATTTGGGTGAAAACTGGCTTCCTGCCAATGAAACACTGGTGGATGAAAATGAATGTTACGGCTATTCCACACTGGTAAAAATTGATGACAACACCATTGGTATGCTGTATGAAGGAAGGGGCGACATGTATTTCGTACGTATACCCGTAACTGAAATTATTAAATAGATTCAGCAATGGCATATACTGCAAAGGATCTCGGGGCATTAAAAATTTTTTATAAAGACAGGCTTTTAAATAACACTGTACCATTCTGGTTTCCGCGTTCTGTGGATGAAACATATGGAGGTTTTTTATTAATGCGTGATGCAGACGGATCATTGATAGATGATGATAAAGCGGTTTGGATCCAGGGCAGGGCCACCTGGTTGTTATCAACATTATATAACACCATCGAACAAAAAACGGAATGGCTATCCGCGGCAGGATCAGGTTATGATTTTCTCAACAGTCATTGTTTTGATATAGACGGGCAAATGTTTTTTCATGTAACCCGCGATGGCAAACCTGTCCGCAAACGGCGGTATTTTTTCTCCGAAACTTTTTATGTGATTGCCGCGGCTGCCTATGCAAAAGCCAGTGGCGATGAAGCAGCAGCGCAAAATGCAAGACGCGTTTTCAGCGATTGCCTTGCTTATGCAAATGGGGAAAAGACTTTGCCATCAAAGTTTACCGGTACACGTCCTTCAAAAGGCATAGGTGTGCCTATGATTTTGATGAACACCGCACAGCAATTAAGAGAAACGATTGGCGATGAACGTTGCGATGCATTTATCGCGAAATGGATCGATGAAATTGAGCGTGACTTTGTAAAAGATGATATACGCTGTGTAATGGAGCAGGTATCGCCGGATGGAAAGATCATTGATCATATAGACGGCAGAACGTTGAATCCGGGTCATGCTATTGAGGGCGCGTGGTTTATTTTACACGAAGCAAAATACCGCAATAATGATCCTCATCTCATTAACCTCGGCTGCCGCATGCTCGATTATATGTGGGAACGTGGCTGGGATGCGGCGCATGGCGGCATATTGTATTTCCGCGATGTATATAACAAGCCTGTGCAGGAATACTGGCAGGATATGAAATTCTGGTGGCCGCACAATGAAACCATCATCGCTACATTACTTGCCTACCAGCTTACCGGCAATGAGAAATATGCGCAATGGCATAAGCTGGTGCATGATTATGCTTATAGTCATTTTGCCGATGCGGTGCACGGCGAATGGTTTGGATATCTTCACCGCAATGGCAGCATTGCGCAAACCGCGAAAGGAAATTTATTCAAGGGCCCGTTCCATTTGCCGCGGCAGGAATGGTATTGTTATAGATTGCTGGAAGCTTTTTCAGAATAAATTAACGCGAGTTTTGAGTGTTCAAAAATGATAGCCGGTAAGTTGTATGCCTTCTTCCCAATATTTCATCCATAATTTCTCGCGGCGTTCGCGGAGAAGCAACGTTCACAACGAACTATTTCTTTGCGGGCTTCGCACCGTTGCGTACACTGCGTGAAATAATACTTTTTTATACTCGCTTAAGACCCAAAACTCACGTTGAATTAAAGCGAATGGCAAAGCTCAGACAGTCAGAAGCAAAGCATATGTTTCATCAACCCCTCGCCGTCCTTGCGATCCCGCCCGCATCAACATTTGAGTTGAAGCAAAGCTTTGGCGGGAGAAGCAATCCTCGTGCGTCTCATATTTTTCCAACTGCGAGGGCTGCTTCTCCCGCCGCAATACGCCTTTAATTCAATAGAACCTGCGGGCGGGATCGCAGTGGCGGCGAAAGTGTGTTGGTTTTAATGTCAGCACTAAAGCACATCCTTTGAACAAAAAAGAGGTGGGTGAAAGATTAGCAAGATGGGCATTGTATGATGCTTATAAAAAGGAGATCATTCCCTCATGCCCATTGCCTGTAAAAGCAATCTTTAAAAATGGTAATGTAGCAGTGATTTTCAAATATACCGGCATTAGTGGTTATGCCATTGAACAGAGTTTACTGAATTGAGAAATTATTGAAAACTGCTGTTGTATTCCCAAACCTTGATCTTATGCTAACACTCTGATAATCAATACTGATATTTTCTATTCGCTTGATAAATTATTAAAATACATAACTCTATTTTCTTTTATTTTGATTATTTCGTTTATTTCGTTTAATTTACGACAGAACTCAAAAATTTATAATCATGAAAGTATTAGAGCAAATAAGAAAACCTTCGAAGCTTGACCAAAAGATTGCAAGCGAATCTTACGACGCTTTAACTTCAGTGATAGAGCAACTTAGTTCTGAGCAACCTGAAATTGAAATTGAAGAAACAAGCGAAAAAATCAAAATTCCCTTGAGTGCCTTAAAGCTTTTAGGGGATATTTTAAAAGCTATGGGGCAAGGTAAATTAATTTCTCTTGTGCCTATTGCTACTGAAGTAACTACTCAAGCTGCGGCTGAAATCCTTGGATGTTCAAGACCTCATTTGGTAAAGCTACTTGAAGATGGAAAGATTGCATTTACTAAAGTTGGAAAGCATAGAAGAATAAAATTTGATGATATTATGGGGTATAGAAAACAAATGAAAGAGCAACAGAAACAAAACATTATTGATATAATGAATTTAGACGAAGAAGCTGGTTTGTATGATTCATAGTGTTCGCTTTACAGCTGTCTTAGATACAAATGTTGTCTATCCTGTAATTATCAGAGATATTTTATTTTGGTTTGCATATTATGACCTTTATACTCCAAAATGGAGCGAACATATATTTGATGAGTGGAAAAGAGTAATGATGGAAAAAGAAGTTTCAGAGGAAGAGGCAAATAAAAGAATATCAAAAGCAAATTCAGCTTTCCCAGACGCTTTAGTTCAAAATTATAAAGGCTTAATAGACCATTTGGAATTGCCAGATAAAAACGACCGCCATGTCTTAGCTGCGGCAATAAAGACAAATGCTAATCTTATAGTAACAAACAATATTAAAGACTTTCCGGAAGAGTATTTGCAATCTTTTAGTCTACGTGCAAAAACCGCTGATGACTTTCTAACTGATATTATAGACCTCAATCAAGAACAAGCTGTCGCTGCTTTCAGGGAAATGGTTTTGAATAAAAAAAACCCCAAACAGGATGAATTTGAAGTGCTAAATCTATTAAGAAATGCAGGGCTTAAAGGCACAGCAAATTATTTGCATGCGCTATTGTAAATACTTCAAACTAACAACGTAAGGCACAAACCGCTAACAGTGCATTGGCAATATGGCGGGGCGATGAATATATGCTCTCCCGATAGCAATCGAGATTGTTCGCTATTCGGCTTCAGTTCCCGCCCACGAATAACGCCGGGCAGCAGAATAAACAATGAATTTTATTTATAAATTTAGCATCAGTTACGGGCAGGCTAATCACGGAATACCGACATATTGCTAATCCACACCGTTGGCAGTAAGCCTCAACAGACACTCTACTTATATGACAAATAAAATTTTATGGGGATTTCTTTTATTTTTTATCTTTTCTCTATACTCATGTGACCCCAGCATCGGAGTAGCAATTCAGAACAAGACCTCCACAGAAAAGACAATTAAAGTGATTTATCCAGCTAACTTTAAATTTCCGGGTGACAGTGGTGGCGCACAAAATAATTTTTGTTTGCGTGACTCTGTAAAAACGTTTGATTTGAGCGATAAGGATAGTTATTTAAACCCATTTATTGTTCCTATGCTTTCAAAAGACACAGTTGAAAGGACATATTCGTTTGTTCTCAAACCCAACTATTCTGCGACTGTTGAGGGGCGTTCTTTTTCCTCACTACCGACATTCGGGCAAATCTTCATCATAGACCAGAAAGACACCATTAAACTAATAAGATACGGAAGAGATTTTGTGAAGAAACCCAAGTTGCTGTTAGGTGGTTCATGGAAACATATAATAAAGGACTGAAAGCAGGTGATTAACAAATAGCCTATCTCCAACAGTCAGTTTTGCGTCAGCAGGGGGCGACGAATAAATCCTCATCTTAGTGCTACTGTCAGCGGCATATCGGGCTGGTCGAACGCTAATGAGCAATACCGCCCGCCCGTACCAAACGGTACGGGCGGGAAATATATTTCCAACTTTTGTATCTTACACTGGCAACAGTACCGGGTTGGACGTTTTTCATCCCGAAAATTCGGGACTGCCGAACGCAAGGCTGTTGACCGTTATAGCATATCATATGTGCATGCAGCTTTAGATACAGGAGGTGTTATGCCTGAGCCAGAAGTCATTTTACGGACTTAAGCCGGGCAGAAATGGAATTATTCTGAATAAGACAAAAAAGCAACTAAATGATATTCAACATAAGCTGTAAAAAGAATTTATGATGATTATTATAGTAAACATCCTGTTGGCATGGCGTTTCCTATCGCCTAATAGCCAGCATTTACTTTTACAGAAAAACAAACAGCCATGCAAACTATTTTAGGAGCCGGCGGCGATATAGGCAAATTGTTAGCAAAAGAGCTGAAAAGGTATACTGATAAGATAAGACTGGTTGCCCGTAACCCGCAACAGGTAAACGGAAATGATGAATTATTTACCGCCAACCTGCTTGATGCAGATGAGGTAAATGCGGCAATTAAAGGATCAGATATAGCTTATCTTACCGTAGGTTTAACCTATGATGTAAGAGTATGGCAAAAACAGTGGCCGGTAATTATGCAAAGCACCATTGATGCCTGTATTGCACATAACTGCAAATTGGTGTTCTTCGATAATGTTTATATGTACGATAAGAATGCCATTCCAAACATGACAGAAGGCAGTCCAATCAATCCTCCCTCAAAAAAAGGAAAAGTAAGAGCACAGTTGGTGCAAATGATCAATGAAGCAATAGCGGACAAAGGATTGAAAGCCATTATTGCACGCAGCGCTGATTTTTATGGTCCTGGTGCCAAAAATGGTATTTTAAACATACTGGTAACAGACAATTATGCAAAAGGCAAAACCGCCAACTGGCAATCTGATACCACTAAAATTCACAGTGTTACTTACACACCCGATGCCGCAAAAGCAACAGCTATACTCGGTAATACTGAAAGCGCGTACAACCAGGTATGGCATTTACCCACATCGCCTGAAAAATTAAATGGCAGGCAGTTGATTGACATTGCAGCAAAGGCGGCAAATCGAAAGCCTTCATTCCTGGTGCTGTCTCCTTTTCTAATGAAAACCGTAGGATTGTTTTCAAGAAAAATAAAGGAGCTGGTAGAAATGCAATATCAAAACAACCAGGATTATTTTTTCAATAGTGAAAAATTCAACAAAGCCTTTCAATTCACGCCAACGTCTTATGAAGAAGGGATAAAACAATCTGTTGCCTGCCTAAAGAAAGTAGATGCATAGTTCAATCTCGCTGCCCCGAAAAGTATGGTCAGACTGAGATATGGTTCCTGCTTCGGATATATTGTTTTGTAAAATTGTATTTCCGGAGAGCGTACATGTTTTTTATTGATAGTAATAGAGCTATTGGGCATTGATTTTTCGAAAACGACAAACGGATTGCATTGCTGCTTCCCTTTATTTACCGATAACGACAATGGTTTTCCCGATCCGGCATTACCTGTATACCGGCAGTTAATAATTTTACCCGGATTACCTGTTGATCCTTTTTCTAATTTATTTTAAAATATCCGGACTATGTGTGAGTTCGTAAAAATTGCCGGTAATAAAAACGGGTATGTAGCCCAATGTATTCATTGCGACGGTTTGGAAATAGTGCATGGTAACTGTATTATCCAACTCGCGGAGCTGCAATGGACAAGTTTCCTGCAATATATTCTGCACGTACGGCAAACACATCCAAATAAAAGCTCTTCGATTAAAACAATTATGCTGGATATTGCCGCAACGGAATTTTTCCAGATGTATCTTACCGGATCAGAACTGGATGAGTTGCATGACATGCTTGAAAGCGCAGATAATGAGCTTAAAGCGCAAAAGCTTATCCGGTCGTTTAACAGAACCTGCTAAATTAAAAACCCGGACAACCATGATAGCGCCCGGGTTTTATAAAGTAAATCTTCCCTATTTTATTTCCACCAGGTAGGTAGCGCAACGCCATATACCGGTATATTCTTTACCATAATGTTCCCCTTTTTCATCATCGCTTCTTGAAATTTCGATCATATATTTTCCTTTCCATTCCGGCACAAATTCAGCCACGCCGTTTTTTCCTTCTATTTGCCTGGTCCATCCTTTAGGAGAAAAAACAGTAACGCTCATTTTCTCAGAAGCTGCGTCTTTGTAAAAGCCCTGTATGGTTACAGGCTCATTAACCTTACCGCTCTTTAATTGAAACTTCAGCGGGTTGCTGTTGTTCTTAATATCAGCCGCTTCATTTTTTCCTACCGCAACTATTGCGCTTGTATTAAACTGGTATACCGTGGTTCTGCCAAGGTCTTTTGCACTATGGCTTACCTGCAATGTATATACACCGTCTTTATCAGGCGTAAACGTCGTGCTATAATGATCTTCTTTAGCGGATGTTCCGAGTTTTGCTTTTTGCCCGTCTGGGGATACAAGCCACAGTTCAAATTCCTTTACGTCAGAATACCAGTCCTTTACTTTTTCAGGAGAGAACTCGGCATATTCTCCATAAAATATCTTTACTTCCTGTGCCTGTCCTTTTTTGCCGGTTGCATTGGTTTCTATCCATAATGCGTGGGCGTAGATGCTGAAAGTGAGCATCATCAATACAATACTTAAAAAAAACTTTTTCATTTTATATATTATTTAAGGTTTAGTTTTCGTAAGGCACCCACTGTATAGCGGTAATAATACCCCCATTTACCTGGAGACCGCGGGTTGCAGTTGCGGTACCGGCATCCACTTTATATACTGCGCTTGTATTATCAGTAGTAGTTATGCCTAAATAAGCTATTCCGTTCCCGGGTGAATAATTGGTCATTGAAAAATCAGCAATAGTTGCTGCATCAGGAATGCCTGTTACCCATTTAAAGCTTTTGCTTTCAAGGTTAATAATAGCAAACCTGTCAGCACCCTGCCACTGACTTTTTTTATCTTTTGAATTTAAAGCAGCAACAACGGTATTATTGCCCACATAAATCCAGCCGGCAATATATGCCCCGCCGGATACAGCCTCCACATCGAACAGGTAAGTCTGGTCAAACTCGGTGGTACCGGCTTTTATACGTGTAACAGAAGATGGCTTTGTAGAATTAAAAAACTGGGTTCCTTCTGATTGTCCAACAGTATTGGATGGAGAAAAGGCATAAGTATCGCCGTTTTCAACAACCGTTAACCCGTTTTGAAAATACAACCCGATGGAACTGGTACGGTTATCCCTGATTATTTTTTCTAACTGCATTTCGGGATAAGAAAATACGGCGATCCATGCACTGTCCGGATAGCTGGTTGTCCACCCACCGTCAGTTGTGCCTTTTATACAAAAATAAGGGGCGAACACTTTATTGCCTACCTGCTGTATCCAGCTAAACTCGGCTAATTCCCCGTTACCTGCCAGGTCAAGCGCGTTAAACTGCCCTTCACCTGTGATCACAAGACTTTCTGTGCTGACCCTGTACCAGCGGCTAACAGGACTCGTTACACTTCTTCCCATTTTCACCATTAATATATCCTTGTTTACCGGCGCAAATGCCTGAACCGTTTCCGATTGAAAATTGGTAAGTTTGTTCAGCTTACTTTGTTCGTTAAGATCATAGACTGTTACGGCCCCGGGGTTACCCTGTCCATATAACATGCTGAAAAACTTATTGCCTGAAGTAGTATAATACCGGTAGGTACCATCCTGCTCTATACCATTTCCTGTTGTAGATAAAGTGCCGCTTTCAAGCGAAGTCGTGGTTAACAAATAATCTGCAACCGCTGTGCTTGCTATGGGATTTACAGCCAGCACAAACCTTCCCTTGTCGGGGTTGTTAGGATCTACAGGCTCCGGAGAAGGGTCGTTGTTTTTTTTGCATGCTATAAGTGCCACCATAAATATCAGCATCAATGTGGCGTAGTTTACTTTTTTCATTGTGTATGTAGTTTTAATTTGTATGATTTTATTTTGCGAAAAAATACCGGAGCTTGCCATAAAAGCCCCTGCCCGGCTTTTGCAGGCTGAAATTGTCGTACAACTGATCGTTGGTAATGTTTTTACACTCAAGCCCAATGTTGTACCGGCCGTTTTTTAATGTGTAGATGATGTTTACATCATGCGCCAGTTGTTGAGGTATGCCATACTTGTCTTTACTGCCACCCTGGCTGGGCCAGTACAGGTAAAATGCATGCACATACAGCAGGTTATAGCCTATGCTGAGGTTATCTCCTTCCTTCCACACATTTTTGAAATAAACTGCGGCATCCGCGTTACCAAACATGAAGGGAAGATTAGGCATACGGTCATTGTATACCAGGCTTACACTGGTATACCCCGACTCATATTTACGTTTGTTGATGATGTTCTGGTATGTAAAATTTACGCCTGCAGATAACCAGGTTTTGTAAGAATATCTTATTTCCCCTTCTCCCCCGGTATTTTTTACACCGGCAAGGTTATCGGCTACCAGCATAGACTGGTTAGCATTCAACCTGAAATAAATGAAATCTGTGGCTCTCCTGTAAATGCCTCCGGCAGATACTGCGAAACGATGATCTTCGTTCAGCTTAAAGGAATAATGCAGTCCCAAATTAAAATTGTCGCTCATCTCCGGCTTTAAATCAAAGTTGCTTTCCTGGTTGATCAAATCGCCAAACATCTCTTCATTTTCCGGCAGGCGGTTGCTTCTTTCGTAAGACGCTTTTGCCTGCAATGCGGGTGTTATGAAATAACTGGTAGCTATACCATATCCCATTTTGCTGGTTGTATTATCCTGGTCTTTATACGCTACATCTCCGTAGCTTCCCGAAGGGTTGTATGATACACGGGTATGCGCGTGCTGAAACAGGTACTTGCCAAAAGCCATAATGCTCCACTTACTTTTATAATCATATTTATAGCTGAAGCCAAGTATATTTTTATCTGTTTGCTGCGGCTGCTGGTATCTTGCTTCGTCGGGGTATAATTCATCACTTCCTTTCCTGTTGAACGAGCTATATACATTATTAACAGCAACAGAATGGTTATCGTTTATTTTATAAGAGAGCGTTGCAGTAGCTAAACCAATATTATTTTTGAACTTATACATGGTTCTCGACCTTTCGCTTCCCGGCCCGTCGTATTGCTTATAGTTACCAAACCAGTCATAACGCCTGAACGCGGTATCAATATTCTGCTCATTGCCCAAATTGTAGTTGGCATTTACAACAACATCCAGTCCTTTTACGATCAAATCTCTTTTTTGATACTTCAGGGCAGGCATTATAATAGAACCTTTTCTGTTCCATGCACCAAACACAGAAACCATGCGGGCGCCTGTTTGTATTTCCTTGCTGTTTTTACCGAGCGTGATGCCCACTAAAAATTTATCGGCCCATTTTTTATTTACAAATCCTATATTGGTAACAAGCGTTTCATTATAATACCTGTCGTGAAACCTTTTAACCGTTGTATTGGGATAATATTTACCGGTATTGATATCGGCAACATCTAATGTTACTTTATAATTATTATCGGAATAATTCTGGAAGGCGTTTAATTGAACGGTAAATCCCTTCCGGGTGGTAAAGGCAGTGTTAATGGCTGAACGATGTGTATTAAATGAACCGTAGGAATAGGAAGCATCTATATAGTTGCGGTGCCTGTTGCCTGTAATGATATTTACAGCGCCGCCCAACGCATCAGAACCGAGCCAGATGGGCACAACGCCCTTATATACTTCAACCCTGTCTGCAAAATTGATGGGTATATTATTGATCTGGAAAGATGACCCGAAATTATCCATCGGTACGCCATCCAAAAAAAATCGCACCTGGTTACCGGAGAAGCCATTCAGCGAAAAATTAAAGCTGGAGCCCACACCGCCTGTTTCCCTTACACGCACACCCGACACACGGTCAAGCGTATGCGAAAGATCAAGTGTGGAATTATGCAGTTGTTTGGCGTCAATCGCCGTAATATTATACGACTGCCTGTTGGCGAGCTGTGTGGCAGAACGGCCAATGACCGAGACCGTTTCCAGCGTAGTTCCGATAGACTCGGTTTCAATATCCAGCGTTGTTGTTTTATCCGGCTCTACTATCACTTTCTTTTCAACCTCTGCAAAACCTACAGCGGAAATAACAACTATTTTATTACCTGTGGGAACATTGCCCAGCATAAACCGCCCGTTTTCTCCGGCAGTGGTGGCTATAGATGTTTTTTTAATGCTGACAGTAGCGTGAGGAACAGGGGATCCGGCTTTATCTCTAATAATTCCCGAAACAGTACCGGTGGAGGTTTTTTGTTGAGCAGTTAATAGCTGAATACAAAGGCATACCATGCCTGTTAACAATATTTGCTTATATTGCATATGCTTAAAAATTGAACAGATTTTGAAAGCTCCGCTTTGGCGGATGAGCCGTTACAGTTGCACCTGTGCGGCTCTTTTGTTTTATAAATAGTGATGTACTTTATATTATGTTGCCGGCATGGTTTCCTTTTTTATTTGAACAATCGGTGCTTTTTCATTTTGAAAAGCAGGTTTGGCCTTCCCTTTTTTAGATTTTTTCTTTTGCTTTCCCCACCATACAATAAAGCCTGTTACGGGCAGGCTTGCACCAATAAGGGATGCAAAAAAGGCAAGTATTTTACCCGGCAGACCCAATATCGCTCCCACGTGTATATCATAATTCATCCGCCTGATTTTAGCGCCTATCGGGGCATCTTCAAAACCGGTATCATATATTTTATTGGCTCCGGGTAACTGTTGCCCGGTATGCTGGTCAAAAGAAAAGCTCCTGTTATTATAATACTTACCTACAGTTGGGTATATGGTAATAGAGATGGCGGATGAAGGCCTGGATGTATCCGCGAAAGCGTAGTAGAACCCTTTTGCTTCGGGATGATCGGTAATTACTTTGTTCCACGAAAGATCCATTACCTGCTGAGGCGTATAAAACTTGCCAAGCTGTAGTGAATCTGATTTGTTCCTGTTAAATTCAGGAAGCGTTTGCCCGCCGGATGTAACCCAATATAGCCCCTTACTATACCACTCTATACCATACACCATTCCCGTCAGCGCAATAGCCAGCAATACCAGCAGGGAATAGAATCCCAGCACGTTATGAAGATCGTAATTCACCCTTTTGAAAGAAGCTTTCCATTTTATTTTAAAGCTTTGTTCACGGGTGGCTTTTGTCCATTTCTTAGGCCACCACAGCACCATGCCGGTAATCAGTATGATCACAAATATGAGTGTACCATAGTTCACGATAGGGCGTCCTATTTCATAGGGCAGCCATAAAAACCGGTGGCCGTTCAATATAAAACGGAAAAAATCCGTTTCACCTTCTTTTCTTTCTACTTTTTTGATGACCTCTGCTGTATAAGGATTGATGCGGAGCATGGTATTGCCTCTCCGTCCCTGCCCCAACGCCAGTGTAATGGCTTTTCCCTGCTGGTATGTTGCATAGTTAGGCTTCTTTCTTGGGTATAAAGAGTCTGCAATGTGCATCAATGCCGACGGAGCGATGACTGGCTTATTTTCTGCTGCAACTTTAGTTTCAGGTTCCAGCCATGTTGTAATCTCATCCTGGAAAACCCAGATACATCCCGTAAGGCACACGATCACCATAATGATACCGGAAACAAGTCCCAGCCATAAATGCAGCCATGCGGAAACCCGGTAAAATAAGCTTCGTGAAGCTTTTTTCTTCTTTATAGCAGCGCCTGGTTGCTTCATAAACAGTTCCCTGGTTTTTTCGCAAAAGTAAGTGCGCTGCAAAGCAATGATTTGCTAAAGCAGGAAACTTTGTTACGAAAGCAGGAAACTGACTTATTGGTGACAATTGATGTATTAGGGTATGCGTTAACGTTACCTTCCGGCCCTGAAAGCGGGAAGAGGGCAGCACTCACACCGTAGCCAGCGACAGTGCTGCGTAATCCCCGATAGATTCGCCCAATGCCGCCGGCAGGATCTTACAGTCTGCATACGCATCTTTCAATGCTTCTTTACCGATCACTTCATGCATGGCGGTATACAGCAGGCTTCCGCTTCTCGCAAAAATACTTCCGAGAATAATTACCTGCGGGTTCAGTATGTCTATCAGCAGTGAGAGGCCTCTGCCCAGGTAAAATCCGCAGATCCTGTAAATTTCTTTTGCCAGCTCATCGCCTTCAACTGCCGCATCCGCAACTGTTTTAGCAGTGAGGTGCGGAAGCTCATCGAGGTTCCTGCAAAACGACACCCGCCGCCCCATTTGTAATTGCTCCCTCACCTTTACCTGCGCCAGTTGCGCAATGCCGCCACCGCTGCAAAATCCTTCAAACGACCCTGCCTTGCCAAAACCTACCGGTCCCATTTCCGCAAGCCGCAGATGTCCCACCTCGCCTGCAAGATCTGTGGTGCCTGAATATAACTGTCCGTTTAAAATTAGTCCCGCGCCCATGCCTGTTCCAAAAGTGAGGAATATAATATTGTCGTATCCTTTTCCGGCGCCGTATTTCCATTCGGCTACCGCGCAGGCGTTGGCATCGTTTTGCAATGTGGGACGTATACCATATTTTTTGAAGCCTGTTTCAACGATGGGTATATTATCCCAGCCCGGCAAATTAGGGGGAGAAAGGATTGTGCCCGTTTTACTGCTCAGCGGGCCGCCGCAACTGATACCAATGCCTGATACATCCTGGTACGTAAGATGGCTGGCTGTAAGCAGGTTGTCTGCAGCGGCAAACATCTTTTCAATCATTTGCGCCGGGGTGCCCTGAGTTTGCATTGCTTCCTTACCAATAATGCTGAGCTCGTTCCCGTTTTTTTCTTTGCCCAGCGTTACGGCGCACTTGGTACCGCCAATGTCAAATCCTACAAGCATATTTGTTGTTTTGAAAATTAAATATAGCGGAAAATATTTTGCCTATTATCTTAGCGCTTCGATGTTCGTAAAATCCTTCAACCATTTTTGAATGAAACAATTTGCTATTCCCCGCATGATCGCTGTGTACGTTCTTTGCCAGGTTTTATATACAAGTATTTTGGCGCAATCCCGGCAAATGGAGTGGGTTCCGGTTGCCCCGGGCGTATGGAAGGCAGTTACCGGTATGCCGGAAAATATGGATCCTTTGCGCGTTGCCGGTATTAAGCCCAATACAACCGCGCTTGAAAAAATGGGTGATATTTCTTTTCCTGAACACTTACGGAAAAGCACAGGCGAACAATCCGATGCCGGAACTTTCCTGTCTTTCCCGCTTCAAAAAAACGAACAGCTATACGGGCTGGGCCTGAATTTTAAGTCGGTGCAGCAAAGGAGAACGGTAAAGGAACTACAGGTAGATCATTATGGCGGCGAGGACAACGGGCGAACACATGCTCCCGTACCATTCTACGTTTCCGGTAATGGCTATGGCGTCCTGGTCAATGTGGCGAGAAGAGTAAAAGTATATGCCGGTATCATTGCCCGAAAGGATAGTAAAGATCCTCCTCCTGAAATGAACCGCAATACGCAACGCGACTGGAATCCCGAACCGGGCTCCGATGTGGTGGAAATGATCATTCCCGCGGCAGGAACAGAGATATATGTGTTTGCCGGGAAAAGCCCCCTGGAAGTGGTGCAACGTTACAACCTGTTTTGTGGCGGGGGGGTATTACCGCCCAAATGGGGACTTGGTTTTACACAACGTACACCAACTTTGTTCACCGATCAGCAGGTGCTGGAAGAAATTGCCGCATTTGAGCAGAAAGGCTATCCGCTCAGCTTTATAGGACTGGAACCGGGGTGGCAGCAATATTCATATCCTAATAATTTTGTGTGGGATAGTATACGCTATCCTCAGCCACAGCAATTTGTGCAGCAATTGTTGTTAAAAAACATTCGTGTAAATCTTTGGATCAATCCCTATATATCTTCGCATGCACCGTTTTTTAAGAACATGCAGCCTTATACCGGTTCGCACCTGGTATGGGCAGGGCAGGTGCCGGATCTCACCATGGCGCCTGTTCAGGATCTGTATAAAAAGCTGTTCACTGAAAAGCATATTGATATAGGTGTGTCGGGATATAAAGTAGACGAGACAGACGGATATGATTTTTGGTTATGGCCCGATAACGCGAAATTCCCGTCGGGACTAAGCGGCGAACAGATGCGCCAGGTATACGGACTGCAGTTCCAGAAAATGAGCGACAACTGGTTCCGGGAAAAGAACCAACGTACTTACGGATTAACACGCGCTTCTAATGCGGGCTCGCCTTCAATGCCGTATGTTATTTACAACGATTACTACAATCACCGCGATTTTATAACGGCTTTATGTAACAGTAGCTTTATCGGCGTTTTGTGGACGCCGGAAGCGCGTTCTTCTAAAACTGCGGAAGAATGGTTGCGCCGGATGCAGACCGTTTGTTTTTCACCTATGGCGATGCTGAATGCGTGGGCGGATGGCACCAAACCCTGGACCTTCCCGGAAGTGGCAGATGAAGTGAAAGAGGTAATGCTGTTGCGCATGCAATTGCTGCCTTACCTGTACAATACTTTTGCCCAATATCATTTTGAAGGTAAGCCACCTGTGCGGGCAATGAACCTGGTAGATGGTTTTTATTTTAATGCAACTGCCGAAAGGGGTAACCTGAGCTCTTCAGATAATCCCTATGAAATGGCCCTGCGGCGCGATATCAACGACCAGTTTATGGTAGGCGATTACCTGTTGGTAGCGCCTTTGTTTGCCGGGCAAAAAGAAAGAAAAGTGGTGTTGCCCCAGGGAAAATGGTACGATTTCTATACAGGTAAATTAGCCGGTGAAGGAAATATTATTGAAATAAAGCAGGAAATGGGAAAGATACCCTTATTTGTAAAAGACGGTGGAATGATACCTATGATCCCTGCCGTATTACATACACCCCGTAAAAACGAGCTGCTGCCGCTTCATATTAAATATTATGGGAACGCGGAAAATAATATGGAACTGTACGACGACGACGGTGAAACGTTCGATTATGAAAAAGGCAATTTCGCGAAAGCCGTATTGTCGGTTAAAAAAGATAAGAAGGGAACGCTGAAAGGCAATGCTGTGTTGCCTGAGAGCAAAGATTTCCATTATAATAAAGTGACCTGGGAGTTTATGACTGCGAATAATGATAAGTGATATGCGTAGGGTACATTTAAAATTGTCGCTTAGTTAAGCGGTTAAATGACCATTTATAGCTTGGAGAAGGTCTTGTTGCGGGGGGCATGAAAATAATGTCGCCTCTACGAGGCTTTGATAACGCGGATTATTGGTTCTACCCAAATATCACCCTTACAGGGTTTTGTTTACAGCTTCACGATAAAACGACAGCATTCATTCAATGATAATGATTCAAAACACGTTTACAAATTTGCTTCCCCAGGTGGGTACGACCGGTATTTTGATAACTACCCAAATATCACCCTTACAGGGTTTTGTTTACAGCTTCACGATAAAACGACAGCATTCATTCAATGATAATGATTCAAAACACGTTTACAAATTTGCTTCCCAGGTCGGTACGACCGGTATTTTGATAGCTGAGCGGTTGTGGTTGGAACAAAGCCTCGAAGAGGCGACATTTCTCTGTTTGTCAATCGTCATAAAAATCAAAAAGAATATTTTTCTTCATATGATGTTTCAGAATCAGATACTATTTTCGGGTATTGCTCTTTTCCTGACTAAACAACATTGAGATAAAGTGTGAGGGTAATCTACATATGGTGCGACAATTTTAAATGTACCCTATACGTAAGCAACGTTTGCTGTTAACGACATTCCCGGTTTTAACCAATAATACCCATCTTCTTCATTAAAAAAGAAGCATTCCTGTTTTTGGCAATGCCTTTCTGCAAAGTATAGTCGAAGTACAGGTTGCCGTCGCGGATAACACTTTCAAAGCAGTAATTGCTGATTACGCCGCGATACTCGTTTTCAAGCCCGGAAAGCATAAGGTCGTGCGTAGCAAACAGCGTAATGCAGTTGTATTGGATCAGTTGTTTGATAAATGCTTCCGATCCATATGTTTTGTCTTCGGAATTGGTACCCCGTAGTATTTCATCAATCAGCACCAATGCTGGTTTCCCGTTCTGTAATTCCTGTATAATGGAGTGCAGCTTTTTTAATTCTGCCATAAAATACGAAGTATGTTCCTGCAACGAATCGCTTACCCTGATGGAGGTAAGAATATCCATGGGACAACAGGAAAACGATGTGGCACAAACCGGCGCCCCGCATTGGGCCAGTATAAGGTTAACTCCCAGTGTGCGCAAAAAAGTGGTTTTGCCCGACATGTTGGAGCCGGTGACCAGTAATAATTTTTCATTTTTTCCTGTTTCAAGATCATTGGCAACTCTTTCTTTCCCGGCAATAAGCGGATGGGCAAGCTGTGTGGCTTTAATAAAAACAGGCTCATGGCTTTTTACCAGGGGATAGGCAAACCCGGGATTGTTATATGCGAAAGTAGCCAACGCGTTCAGGCATTCAATATCACCCACAGTATATAACCACTTCGAAAAGTGATGTGTATGTTTTTCTTTCCACTTCTCAAGTGAAAGGATACATTGCAGATCGTATAGTATAATGCTGTTTAAAAATAGATTGACCAGCAGGTTGAGCCGTTGATCGAACATGGATGATAATCCTGAAAGGCTTTTAATAGCCCCGCCCGCCTGCGCCGCAGATTGCTTTAAATTCAGCAGCAGGCTGGCATCGCCGACGTCGGTTCCGCTAAAGCTTTTTAATATATTGGCATATTGCTTCAGCACAGCCTGCTTTTTGCTCAGCAACTGGTGCTGGCGATGAATGTATTTGGCATATATACCGGTGATCAGCCATCCGGCGCCTACGCCTGCCAGTAACCATATTACTTTTCCGGTGGCAATATATAGCAGCAGGCAGGGAATATTGTACAGGGGGATCACCCAGCGAACAACGTGCAGCCATTTTTTCCTGTACAGCCTGGAGGGAGTACCGAGCCAGGTGCTGATGCTGTGCAGGTTCCCTTCCCCTTCTTCATTCAATAACCCGTAGGCGGTAATTTCCTGTCTTTTTCCTGGTTGTTCAGCCAGCTTTTTTACAGCGTGCTGCCGTTGGCTTATTTCTTCCGCATCCGGCAGGGGCCGGCGTAACATCGTGCCCAGCCTGTCTTTTCCATGCGATGTGGTGCAACGGTTGAGTAAGTGATAGAGAGAACCTTTTCCGAATATATCAAGGTCTGTAGTGTAGCCGGAGCCGTCATTAAAAATACTCCCGTCGTCAAGCCGGTTTGGCTGTCCGTTTATAGTTCCTGTTTCGTTTTCATTTATAAAAAGCAGCTTTTCCAGCAGTGCTTTCTTATCGCTCAGCGCAAACGCTCTTTTTACCAGGAAAATAAACAACGCCGCACAAAGCAGCGACACAATCAACAGGATGGGGTTGTGCCGGGTGAAATAGTAATAGGCGGTAATTACAACAGCGGTAAAGCTAATAAGCCTGAGCGCCGATGAAAGGAACATTTCCCGTTTCACGCTTTCAACAGCATCCGCGTAAAAGCCGGTTTTTTCTTTGTAATAGGCGGAGGCATTCATTCGTACAGCGCGGGTTAAATGATATCCAGCGCCTTAGCAAAAAAGTAGCAGATAAAAGGCAATGTTACTGTAATATAATTACCCGCAAACGCGTATACTAAAAAGAAAGAGGCTACACTGGCCAAAAATAAGATCCAATATAAAAAAGTTGATTTGCTTTTAGTATTGTCCATGCCTTACAATTTATTTGACGCAAATATAATGATGAATTTACTTGTTTTGCAGGGGCAATGGGAAAATTTGTGCTTACACAGTATTTTTGCCCGTTTTCGGCTCATTTTTCTTTACAAAGCTGTAGGTTCACAGTTATGATAAAAATTCATTTTAATATCCGCTTCAGTACCCGGTTCGGGCAGTCGTTGCTGCTTACAGGAAATATCCCGCAATTGAGCGGAGAACCGGTAGTAATGAATTACCTGAATGAATTCTTTTGGAGCTATGACCTTGAGCTGGACAATACAGCGTCAGATATTCCGGATGTTATTCATTATAAATATCTTCTTAAAGATAAAACCGGCGAAACCAATGCCGAATGGGATGATGGTAAAACGATCGAGCTGCACAAGATAACCGCCGAAGAAATTTTTGTAACAGACACCTGGAACTTTACGGGGCAGGCAGAAAACGCTTTGTATACTGCCCCCTTCAGCGAGGTATTACTGCCTGCGCAGAAACCGCAGGTAAAGCCCCAGCCCTACAGGGGCAATACGCATGTATTTAAAGTAAAGGCGCCATTGCTGGCAAAAAATGAAGTAATATGCCTGTTGGGCAGCGTACCTCAATTGGGAGAATGGAATATTGATCAACCGTTGTGGATGAGCAAAGAAGGATGCTGGTGGACGCTCAAGGTGAATCTTTTAAAAGCTACTTTCCCGGTTGCCTATAAATATGTAGTATACAACAGTAAAACAAAAGCTTTTGTGCGTTACGAGGATGGCGACAATCGTTTGCTGCCGGGAAACAGCGCAAAAAAGTCGGTAACTATTCTTCACGACGGCTTTCTGCATTTTAATGATAGCCGGTGGCGGGGAACGGGCGTTGCCATACCTGTATTTAGTCTGCGGTCGGCTAACGGTTTGGGCGTAGGCGAATTTACAGATATATGCCTGCTGGCCGACTGGGCAAAAAAAACAGGTATTAAGCTGATACAACTGTTGCCTGTAAACGATACCATTTCTACGTACACCTGGAAAGATTCTTATCCCTATAATGCTGTATCTGCCTTTGCATTGCATCCTTTGTACCTGAATATAGAGGCAGTTGCCGGGAAAGAGGACACGGCCGTATTGCGTACCCTGAATAAAAAAAGAAAGGAGCTGAATCAGCTTACTGAGGTGGATTATGAAGCGGTATTGAATTATAAATGGAAGCTGGTAAGGGAATTGTACAAGGCGCAAAAGGAAAGCTTTTTCGCGAATGAAGCATTCCGGGCCTTTTTGGAGGAAAATAAAAAATGGCTGACCCCGTATGTGGTATACAGTTACCTGAGAGATAAAAATAAAACAGCCGATTTTGCACGGTGGGATCAGCTTTCCGTATACGATGCGAAAGCAGTAGAAAAGCTGGCTTTGCCCGGCGCCAGGATACCGGATGGTATAGGTATATACTATTTTGTTCAATATCATTTGCATGTGCAGCTAAAGGCTGCCGTGGACTACGCGCATAAAAAAGGAGTGGTATTAAAAGGAGATATAGCCATAGGCGTTAGTCCGCATAGCTGCGATGCATGGATGGAGCCTGCTTTGTTTCACCTGGATATGCAGGCGGGCGCTCCTCCCGACGCATTCGCGGTAAGAGGACAAAACTGGGGATTTCCTACCTACAACTGGAAACGGATGGAACTGGATGGGTTTGAATGGTGGCAGCGGCGCTTCAGGCAAATGAGCTATTATTTTGATGCTTTCCGTATTGATCATATACTGGGCTTTTTCAGAATATGGAGCATACCGGTACATGCTGTAGAAGGAGTAATGGGGCATTTCGTTCCTGCCGTTCCGGTGCATATTAACGAATTTGCGCAACGCGGCATCAGCTTTGATTACAACCGTTTTTGCAATCCTTATATACCGGATGAAATATTAAATGCGTTGCTGGGCGAAAAGAGAAATTTACTGGAAGAGTACCTGGGAGATAATGGGGATGGAACTTATTTTATAAAAGAAGCTTTTGTTACACAAAGACAGGTTGAGTCTTATTTTGCAGCGCTGGAAAATACGGAAGAGAATGTGATCGTTCGGGATGTGTTGTACGAGCTTATTTCAAATGTTCTTTTACTGGAAGTGGAGGGAAGCCAGGGGCAGCAGTTTCATTTCCGGATAGATATGGAGAAAACGACCAGTTTCCGTTTACTGGACGTGCATGATCAATATCATTTCATGCAATTGTACATAGATTATTTCTATCGTCGCCAGGATGCATTGTGGGCAAAGCAGGCAATGCGTACATTACCTGCTTTGAAAAAAGCTACGAATATGCTGGTGTGCGGCGAAGACCTGGGGATGGTTCCTGCCTGCGTGCCGGAGATCATGCGTCAACTGGGCATATTAAGCCTGGAGATACAGCGTATGCCCAAGCAGCCGGGCATGGAGTTTTTTAAACCTGAATACGCACCCTATCTTTCTGTGATCACTCCATCCACACACGATATGAGCACCATACGTGGCTGGTGGGAGGAGGATCGGGGGAAAACACAACGGTTCTTTAATCATGAAATGCAGCACCCCGGCTTAGCGCCTTTTTATTGCGAATCGTGGATAGATAAGGCGATCATCATACAACACCTGTATTCGCCTGCCATGTGGAGTATTTTTCAGCTACAGGACCTGATGGGCATTGATAATAGGATAAGGCGTGAAAACCCCGTGGAAGAAAGGATCAATGTGCCTGCCATACCAAGGCATTACTGGCGTTACCGCATGCATATTACACTTGAGCAGTTGCTGAAGGAAAAAGACTTCAACAATGAGCTGACCAGTTACATTCATTCCAGCGGAAGAGCCTGAGCGGGGTATATGCTATCATATCACCTTTTTCTTCCACCTGCCGCTTTTAATGTACAGGTAAGAAAAAATAAACAGGGTGCTCCAGTATAGCCATTCCGCGGCCCAGCCCCAGGCCGTGGGCAGGTTGAGCTTTTCCAGCACTATATAAGCGTACACGCAATACAACACTATAGCTACCGCTTCAATACCCAGGTTGATCTTTGTATTGCCGGTTCCGGTTACCGCGTTCAGCCAAACGGTAGAAAACGACATTAGCACCAATGCTGTTGAAACAACCCTTAGTATGGGTATGGCCGCTTCAATAAAATCTTCGCCCCTGCCATACACCGATAAAAAGAAATGTGGAAAAAAATTAAGGATGATGCATATGCCGATAGCCGTGCCCGCGCTTATGCGCACGATTTTATGAATAAGCGGGATTACATTTTCTTTTTGACCCTGCCCGATGATGTTGCTCACCATCGTATTGCTGGTAGCGGCAAACGCCCAGGTAAATACGCCAAAAAAGCCAAAAATATTCCGCATGGTATTAGAGATCGCCAGATCTCTTTCACCCTTGTGCTCTATCAGTATATAAAAAAACTCCCAGCTTATAATGCTGATGGCGTATTGCATGATGAGAGGGGAGGAGTAGCCTAATACCAGCTTCGACATGCTTTTATTGAACCGGAAATGTTTATATAAAGAAAAGGATTGGTGGAATTTTTTAAAATGGATAATAGCAAATACTACGAACATGCCTGTAAATTCGGCGATGATGGATGCATAAGCGGCGCCATTAAAGCCAAGTGCCGGTAATCCAAAGTGCCCGTATATGAGCGAGTAGTCAAAAAAAACATTGGTGACCGCTTCGGCAACAGTGCCCACCACCAGGTATTTGCTTTGGTTGGTGCCAACCAGCAGGGCGTTCCGCATCTGGTACAGGTACAGGAACGGAAGTCCCCAGATGCGTACCTTTAAAAAATGTACACACATGTCGTATGTTTCCTGAGAATGAATGGTATAACGGAAAACTACCGGCGCCAGCAAATAGGTAAGAACAATACCCAATGCTGCAACAGCGATGGAGATGATCACCCCCTGTGAGAATATCTTTCCTATTTCCTCTATACGGTTTTCACCAGCGCGCCTGGAAATCAGGGATTGCAGTCCATTGTTCAGCCCCATGCCAATGCAGGCGAAGATCAGGTAGAATACGCCGGTTATACCTGCAGCGCCTAACTCCCTTTCACCCAGTCCTGAAAGAAAAATGTTGTTGGTAATAAAATTAATTTGCGGAACCAGCAAAGAAGCGGAAATAGGCAGCGATATCTTTAATATCTGTTGATACGAGATATTCAGCCGCAAATCAATATTGGAGGAGGTGCCTGCCATACAAACGGGCGCAAACCTACGTAAAAAGTGGAAGAAAGGGTTTCAGGTTTGTAGTTTATGGTTGGGAGGGTAGTTACTGGTTTCGGGTTTCACATTGTTCTCTCATTTTCAAATTTTCAAATCATCAAATTTTCAAATTCCTGCATTTTATTCTGTTCGCAACGCCTTCACCGGATTCGCCACCGCCGCCTTAATCGCCTGGAAACTTACCGTAAGCAATGCTATCATTACCACCAGCAATGCCGCTCCGGCAAATAGCCACCAGCCTAATGTTATACGGTACGGATAATTTTGCAGCCATTTATCGGATGCCAGCCATGCCGCGGGAATAGCCACCATAAGCGCAATGAATACCAGCTTCAAAAAATCTTTAGAAAGAATAGTGACCAACCCGTTAACAGATGCGCCCAGCACTTTGCGTATTCCGATTTCTTTGGTACGCTTTTCAGCAGATAGCACGGATAAGCCAAAGAGACCAATACAAGAAATAAAAATGGTGAGTATGGCCCCAAACAAAATGATCTGTTTCCATTTAGCCTCTTTCTCATATTCCTTTAACTTCTGCTGATCTTTAAACACATAACTATACGGACTCAACGGATAAAATTGTTTGAAGGCTTTTTGAATATAATTGAGCGACTGTGTTTCCGTTCCCGGCTTTACCCTGATTTCGTATTGCCCGAAAAGATTGTCCTTCTTCATCGTAAATAGTTGCGGGCTTATTTTTTGGTTCAGCGATTTATTATGATAATCCTTAACCACTCCAACCACGGTAAAGATTTCGTTATTGTTATAAAAAAAGTTGACTGTTTCGCCAATGGGATTTTTCCATCCCGCCTTTTGCACAAATGATTCGTTCACCAATATGGAATGAGCCGCATCTCCCGGGTAGTCTTTTGAAAAATTCCTTCCTTTTACAACCGGGATCTTCATCAATGGTATATAGGCGTCATCTACTGTTTCATAATCAAACATTATACTGGAATCGTTGGCTATTTTTGCCCCGGTAACCCAGCCTCCGGAATTTTTCAACGCTACTTCAAGAATATCCGGATTCTTCAGCAGCTCGGATTTAAACAAAGCGGCTTCGTCATGCTTTATCTGGTCTTTGTACAGCTCAATAACATTGCGGTCATCATAACCGAGATCTTTATGCGTGAGATAATTGAACTGCGCATAAATAGTAAATGTGGCAATGATTAAAAAGGAAGCCAGCGCAAATTGTAAAACCACCAGTGATTTCTGCAAATAATTTTTGCCTTTCAGGTTGAACCGGCTGTATAAGGTTTCAACAGGATTGTAACCTGATAAAACCAGCGCGGGATAGAACCCTGAAAGCAATCCTGTTACAACAAAAAGCAGTATGTATCCGCCGATAAGTTTCGCGTCAAAAAGATAGGAAAAGCTCAACGCTTTGTTGGCAAGATCATTGAATAAAGGCAATATTGTCCATACAAGGATCGCGGCTAAAGAAAACGCGATAAAACATAACACAAATGATTCGCCGAGGAACTGGAATATCAACTGCCTCCTGTTGCCGCCTACTACTTTACGGATACCGATTTCTTTCACACGTTTTACCGAACGGGCAACAGTTAAGTTTACAAAATTGATGCAGGCTATTAATAATACAAATAGTGCTATGCCGGAGAGGATATACGAATATACAGGGTTGCTTGCGTTGGTGAGCCCGTTTTGTGCAGGCAGTTCAGTATTCATATGCATATCGGTGTAAGGCTGCAGATAATAGACGCCCATTGAAGCTTCATCTCCCATCCCGAATTTTTCTGTCATTGCCTTAAAAGTTTTACCTGCATCGGCTATATAAAACTTTTGCATATTGGCTTCTATCGTTGCCAGGTTACTGTTGGAGTTAACCACAACAAATGTGTTGAGGAAGAAGTTGTACCAGTTGTCGTTATTGAGCGCATCTTTTTCGGATTCCCTGAATGGAAGCAATATGTTGAATTGAATAGACGAATTTTGAGGAACGCGTTTGGCAACAGCCGAAACGCTGTGCGGAGAGAATGCGGAATCTGCTTTGAGCATTACTATTTTACCCACGGCATCCGTAGTGCCAAATTGTTTTATTGCTTCGTCTTCAGAAAGCACAATTGACCTGGGGTCTTTAAGGCAGGTTACAGGATCGCCATGCAACAGGGGAAAGCTGAAAACGGGAAAAAAAGAGGAATCAACAAACAACAGATCACTGCTTTGTATATCAGTACCTTTTTTTATATCCTGCCTGCCGCTCTGAATGCGTACAAAAGATTCAATACCCGGAACATTAGCTGTAAACCGCGGGCCTTGCAAAAAACCGGTATGACTGCTTTTACGTACTTCACCATTTTTTTCAATCTTTGATACTACGCGATAAATATGATCACCATTTTTATGAAACCTGTCGAAGCTTACTTCGTCTTTCACGTATAGGATGATCAGCATGGAACAAGCCAGTCCAAGACTTAACCCCATTACATTAATAAAGGAGTAGATTTTGTTTCTCTGCAGGTTTCTGAAAGCGGTTTTAAAGTAGTTCCGGAACATGATTCAGCGATTATACTTTACCGGTTCAATGTATATGCCACAAGATAAATGATTGATAACCAGTTGATAATTTCTGTTTGGGCTGATTGGAATGTACGCATTTGGACAAATACTGTTCGAAAACGGACACTACTGTGAAAGCAGCAGGTGTAATTCCTTTTCCCCGAAATCAAGCAGGCTTGTAAGCTGCAGGTCGGCCGCGTTCCATTTCAACTGCTGTTGAAATACAGGCGCCGGAACCACTACACATTTCATGCGGGCGGCTTTGGCAGCGATCATTCCATTGAAAGAATCTTCAAAGCAAATACATTGTATGGGATGTTTGTTTAGTTCCCTGGCGCAGTTCAGGTATACTTCAGGGTGAGGTTTGCCGTAAGGAAGATCTTCGGCGGAGGTAGCGGTATGCAGGTAAGGGCGGATACCGATCTTATCAACTACCACATCTACCAGGCTCATGGGAGAAGAGGTGGCCAGGCCGATGGTAAAATTTCTTTCGTATAAAAATTCAAGTATTTCCAGTACACCGGGCATAATTACTCCGTGGCTATCTATTTTACCGATCGCCTTGTTCACGATCCTGTCTACAGCGTCATCGCCAAAGCGTATGTCAATGCCAAAAAAGCTGAACCAGTGAGTGATCCATTCGCGGGTACGCAATCCTGTTGAGCTTTGGTATTGCCCGGTGGTAAGCTCTATATCAAATTCCCTCAGCAGCTCCGCCCCGGCTTCTTCCCATAAAGGTTCAGAATCTATCAGCAGCCCGTCCATATCGAAAATGAATGTATCTGGTTTCATGCGGCAAATATAGAGGGAAGTTGCAAAGTGGATGGATACATTTTACGGAGTAATTAGTATAACTTTTTTTGGCGCGGCTAACGATTGGCTTTTCTTACTAAGGTCATAAACCCGCCTGCCCCCGACTGACAGGGTTAAAACGTAGTATTAATGAGTGAACTGATAAAACACCTTTGCAAAAATTTGGAATGCACCAAAATATTTTCTCCTCATAAAAAGAATCATTATATTCGGAATATAATATTGATCCTGTTCTTAAGATAATCCTGAGCCGTAACTCTTTAGTGCAATATGCCCAAACATGCCTGGGCCGGTATATTTTTAACCACCTCATCCTGTTGTGCAATTAATTTTTAACGAATCCAAACATGTTTATGAGATTGCTATGCACACTGCTCTTTCTTGGTTTTGTAATGAGTACTGTAAATGCACAAAAGAAGCTTTTTGTAAGAGTATATGATTTAAACGGAAAGAAGATTACCCAGGGGCATGTGGCAACGGTAGGCGACAGCGCCCTGCAATTGAATATAAAAAAGAAAGGTTCTGTTGATCTGATGGTGGGTAATATCGGGAAAATAAAAACAAAGCGCTCCGCCGGACGGAATATATGGATAGGTGCTTTAGCAGGTATCGGTGCAGGGGCGGTAATTGGAGGAGTGTCGGGCAATGGAAGTTCGGAAGATGATCCTACCAGCGGGTTGGGCACTGCGGCAGGCATATTGGTTGGCGCATTATTTATCGGTCCGCCGCTTGGCGCTGCAGCAGGCGGTATAACAGCACTCTTTAATAATCCAAAAACCTTTATTGTAAACGGGAGTGTGCAGGAGTGGAAGGCTTTTCAACTGTATATGTCGGAAAAACTAACAGCTACCCCATAACTTCCTGCACCCCCGCTGTGAACGGGCTATATTACTGTAATGCGAATACTGCGTTCACTTCAAACCTCAGCTTTATTTTTTTGAAATCAACCGATGGTTCGGACTGGTTGTTGTCATAAGCTTCCACACCTCTCAGCATTACATTTGAAACCGCCAGGTTTCTAAATACCGGCACAACGGAATGATCTACCGGCTCCTGTATGGTTACCGCTGCACCTGCTTTTTCACCTATGGCTTCACTCAGGTAAATGGCCTTTTCTTTAGCCGCTTTCACCGCCTGTATTTTTAATTGCCTGCGGAATTCCTCTATTTTACTGTGCGAGGTGCTGGTTATAAAAAACGATTGTGTGGCTTCATCGTCCAGCCTTTCTACCAGCGCGTCTATCTTCGCGGTATTGGCAAACTTTATCAGATAGCTGACGCCTGCCATCATATCAGGGTTCTTTTTCTTTTTATTCAGCCAGTACTGGCGGTCGAACCCCTGGTAGGAGGCCACGCTGATATTGGTTTCCGCTATGCCGGCTGCTTTGCAGGCATCCATGAATTTCTTTTGTATGGTTTCGATCGTTGTTTTTCCCGAGCCTTTCTTTTCATATTCCCGCAGGTCTACCTGCACAAAAATTTCGTCGGGCACTATTTCCATTTCGGCGCTGCCTGTTACCTGGATGGTTTTGGGAAATGGATTTACTGTTGTATTTACCTGGGCTGTTGTTACACTTACTGTTGCAATAAAGCTGAGGGCTAAAAAGATCCTTTTCATCTGTAATATTTTTATTGTTTTTTACAAAAGGAAGATGTGTTGCCGGGAAAGATTACATAAATGAGGAGAACCGTTGCATGGGAGTTAACAAAGTCTTTACAAATAACCTATATTGCGATGCAAACCAAGGACTAAAATTTCAGAGATGCCCTCATTTTTCGAAAGGCTGCGATATGTTAAGCTGGTAAGAAAGTTCGTATATGTAATCATCGGGATGCTGTCGTACCCCGGTCTGGCTATTATCAACAAATTAAAGATCAACGGAACCGAGCATCTTAAAGATCTTCCCCGTAAAAATGTTCTTTTTGTAAGCAATCATCAAACCTATTTTATGGATGTGATTGCCTTCCTGCATATTTTTTGCGCGGTAAAATGGCGGAAAAAGAATAAGCTGGGTGTTCCTTATTACCTGCTGAACCCTTTTTCAAGCGTATACTTTGTATCGGCGGAAGATACCATGAAAAAGACTTTTATGAGCCGTTTAATGGCAATGGCCGGCGCGCTCACGGTAAAGCGTACCTGGGTAGAGGAAGATAAGGCAGTGAGGAAGGGACTCAATCTTTCAGACACAAAAAAAATACTGCAGGCGCTGGAAAGGAACTGGGTCATTACTTTTCCGCAAGGGACCACTACTCCGTTCGCAGCCGGGCGTAAGGGAACGGCATTTCTTGTAAGACAAAGCAAAGCGATCGTAGTGCCTATCGTGATCACGGGTTTTAATAAAGCCTTCCATAAAAAAAGCCTGAAGCTAATGCAGAAGGGCACGGTAATGACGGTAACATTCAAGCCGCCGATGGAGATCAATTACAGTGATGATCTGAATACCATTCTAACTCAATTAATGGATGCGATTGAGCAGAGTGAGCAATATAAAGAAAAAGAAGCTTCCTGAGTTATTCCGAAAACAATGCCTTCAGCTCCACCGCGTCATTCGGTTTCATCTTTCCGCCGAGTATCAGCCTCAGTTGCCGGCGGCGCATAGCGCCCTCAAACAGCCGGTTCTCATCTTCTGTTTCGGGTACCAGTTGCGGAACGGGGCTTGATTTGCCCGATGCATCAAGCGCTACAAAAGTATAATAGGCTTCGTTGCTTTTGTATTTATACTGATTTTTAAGATCTTCCCCCCATACCCGCATATGCACTTCCATAGAGCTGTTAAAAGCCCTGCTTACTTTCGCTTCTATGTATACAGCGTTACCCAGCTTAATAGGGTTTTCAAATGAAATATTATCTACCGAAGCCGTAACTACCGGCGCATTGGCATGTTTTTGCGCAGACAACGCCGCGGCAATATCCATCCAGTACATCAGCCTTCCCCCCATCAGGTTGCCGAATACATTGGTGTCGTTGGGTAATACCAGTTCCGTCATCATTACCAGCGAGTCCTGCGCTCTCTTAGATGTTACGCTCATGTAAAAGATTTTTGCAAAGATAAGTGTTGATGCCTGCTTATACCCTAACCTTTTCCAGGGTAGCTAAAAAGCTGTCATCCACATCGGCGCCTATACCGGGGGCATCCGGTAATTCCACGAAAAAGTTGTTGTAGCGAACGCCCCCTGTAACAGGGTCAATTGTATGCCCCAGCATACAGGTATCCATATCGTAGAAAATAATATTGTTTTGTGAAGATGCGAAATGCGCAAAGGCGGTGAGCGCCAAACGGCTTTCCAGCATACCGCCCATCATGCAGGGAATATGGCGCTGGCTGCAAACCCTGTTTATTTCCAGGGCCTCCAGTATGCCGCCGCTTTTGGAAAGTTTAATATTTACAAAGCTGCAACCGTCGCTTGTAACAACCCTTTCAGCATCATGATGATCAAATACGCTTTCATCGGCCATTATAGGGATGGGTGATACTTTTTTTAATGCCGGCAACAGGTGGTCGTTGTACCGCCGCATAGGCTGTTCGCAAAATGCTATCTTATATTTTTCAATGGCAGATAGAACGGTTATAGCTTCTTCATAGTCCCAGCCCTGGTTGGCATCTATCCTTAACTGTAAGTTTTCGCCTATGGCTTCCCGTATGCAGCGGATGCGTTCTATATCGTCTCCGGGCCGCTTCCCTAACTTTACTTTAATGATACGCACTCCCTGTTGCTTAAAATCCAGCGCCTGTTTTGCCATTTGCTCCGGAGCCTGGATACCTACCGTAAGATCGGTTTCCATGTTTTTTTTCTCTCCCCCTAAAAACCGGTAGAGCGGCTGGCTAGCCTGTTTGGCAGCGATATCGTACAAAGCCATATCGAATGCGCTTTTAGCGGTACTGTTATATGCCGTGAATGCGTGCAGCTCACTCATTCTTTCCGGTATGGCAAGCGGATATTTTCCTCTCCATAAGGCGGCAAAATCTTTTGCCATTTCAAAGCAGGTGTTTTGCGTTTCTCCCACTATCATGGGGAAGGCGGAACATTCCCCCACGCCATATATACCCTCATCGGTAAAAACACGGATGAATATATTCTGTGCAAAATACATGGTACCAGTAGCAATGGTAAAAGGATGCATGGGTATGCTGAACCTGTAGATATCGGTATGCGTAATTTTCATGATAAGTAAAATTGCAGGTTTCAGGTTGCAAGATACAGGTTTCGGGCTTCGGGAGATTTCTGATCTGAGATTTGAAATTTGAGATTTGATGGCTGTTACAGGTGGCAGGTTGCAGGTTTGTTGTTTATAGTTTGTAGTTTATGGTTTCTATAAACAAAAAACCATAAACCATAAATTGCTGAAGGCTGATCGCTGATAGACTAACAGCTCACAGCCCAATGGCTAACGAAAAACAATAAACAACAAATGCCTGCTATCCAATGTTAAGCCTGTCTGCCGTGACGGATCTCAAATTTCAAATCTCAAATTTTCCAATCATCCTTACATTTGATTTAAATAAAACGGTATGGGAGCATCTGAAGTGGTTTCGTTTGATAATACGGAGAATGCATTTGCATATAAAACCGATAAGGAGCTTAAAAAGGCAGCCTTTCTTTTTGCTTCTATGGGGTATTCCTGGCTGGTTAAAATAGGTACGGGACTTACTCCAAAGGCAATTAAAGCGGGACTGCCTGTAAAAAGCCTGATACGCAATACCATTTTTACGCAATTTGTTGGAGGCGAAACCCTGGAAGAAACCGCGCAGGTTGCTAAAAAGCTGGGAGCCTTTAATGTGAGCGTAATACTTGACTATGGCGTGGAAGGCGGCGGCGAGGGAGAAGAAGAATTTGATCATGCCATGGAAGAATTTATCCGTGTGATTGATTACGCCGCCACGCAGCCCAATATTCCTTTTATGAGTATCAAGGTTACCGGTTTTTCAAGGTTCGGTTTGCTGGAAAAGCTTGACTCATCGGTTGCCGGTAATACAGGATCGTTGATGAAACGGTATACGAAAGCGATAGGAACGCTTTCGCCGGAGGAAAAAAAAGAATGGGAAAGGGTGCAGGCGAGGATGGATACGATATGCAAACGCGCGGCAGAAAAAAATACAGGAGTGTTGGTAGATGCTGAAGAAACCTGGATACAGGACCCGGTAGACGTACTCACCATTTTAATGATGGAGCGATACAATACAGTAAAGCCGGTGGTATACAATACGGTTCAGTTGTACCGCCATGACCGGTTAGCATTTTTAAAGGATTCGCTGGAGGCCGCGGAGCTCAGGAACTTTATACTGGGCACGAAGCTGGTGCGGGGCGCATATATGGAGAAAGAAAGAACAAGAGCTGCCGATATGCAGTATCCTTCGCCTATTCAGCCCGATAAAGCTGCTACCGACAGAGACTATGATGCGGCAGTAAGCTTTTGTATTAAGCATCTTGATAAGATCGCCACGATCGTTGCTTCGCATAATGAACAAAGTAATTTGCTGGCTATACGTTTGTTGCGGGAAAAAGGTTTCCCGCTTCATCATCCGCATATTCATTTCTCGCAATTATATGGCATGAGCGATAATATTACTTTTAATCTTGCCAAAGCGGGTTGCTCGGTAAGCAAGTATTTACCTTTTGGTCCCCTGGAAGATGTAATTCCCTATTTAATGCGCAGGGCGCAGGAGAATAGTTCAGTGGCAGGACAAACAGGCCGGGAACTCCGCCTCATCAAAAAAGAAATACAGAGAAGAAAATACCTTTCATGAGGAAATATTACCACAAAAGGTAAAAATATAACACGTTGTATTATGAAGGTTGAAGTGAAAAATATTTTTCCGCTATAACACGTTTGCGATCGGGATGCCCGATTCTGTTAAAATCATTCCTGCATTTTCTTTTGGCATAGTTTTTTAAAATCAGTTGGTATTCACGGCAGCTAAAAAAGCGGCTGTTTAATACTAAAAATTAATTGATATGAAATGCAGATTATTGTGCCTGTTAAGTGCAACCACTCTTTTAGTGTTGGTTTCCGGTGTTTCTTTTTCTCAAGTCCAGATCGGTGTTCATGGTTCCAGGCTCGAGGGGTCTGGAAGCTCTCAGTGGGGGCTGGGTGGTAATGTAAAGTTTTTAATAGCTGATAAATTCGCCATAGGTGCCAGCGTTAGAGGATATCCCAAAGATATGAAGACTGAGCAGGTAAATGTGGGTGGTACCAATTATAAAATTGCACGTGGTAATACCATTGTGCCGGTAACGGCTTCTTTGGACTATTACTTCGGAGAAGCGCCGGTTCGTCCATACCTGGGTGCCGACCTGGGCGCTTATTTTACACAATATGTTTTTTCGATGACAGAAAATAATGGCAGCAGCTCTTTTTACAATACTTCCAACAAGAAAACCTATTTCGGTGCAGCGCCACGCGCCGGGTTAAATGTTGAATTAGGACCGGTAGGTATTTTCGGACAGGCAGGGTATAATATATTATTTGGATCGGGAGATAAGGATAAACTAACGGTTCCGGGTATTACCGATCCGATAGATAGCAAGGCAACCGACAAATTCTGGTCGTTTGATGTAGGGGTATTTTTTAAAATAGGTGGAGGAAAATAACACAACTATTCATTACTCCATATATAACAGGGAACTCCCGCGATATTAGCGGGAGTTTTTGTTAATAAGCTCAAACAAAAGTTCCGGTTCATTGGTAGTTATATAGTCGAACTTCTTTTCAATGAACCATTTCAGGTCTTCTTCTTTGTTAACAGTCCATACATTCAGGTTTACTTTTTCCCTTTTAGCATCCGCAATCCAGCTTTCATTCTTTTTAAAAGCATCCATGTAATAATCTATACCCCAAACACCGTCGTTTTTAATGTCAACGGGCGATTTTTCCCCGTTTAAGTAAGCCACCCTGGCCTGGGGTTCCATCTCCAATACTTTTTTTACAATATTGTAATCAAAGCTGATGTACATCATCCAGGGCTCAGCCTTTAATGCCCTTACCAGTTGTACCGCTTTTTCGGCTATATAAGCGCCTCTTTCTTTGTTTGAAAATGCAGGCTTGATTTCCAGCACCAGCATGGTGGTAGTTTGCTGCATTCCTGCCAGCAGGTAGCTGCGCAGCGTAGGTATGGTTTCACCGTTGGAGAGTGTATGTTTTGCCAGTTCAGCGTAAGTGCTTTGGTCTATTACTTTTCCTGCGTAATGCGCGTCGTGATTTACCACCAGCGAATCATCAATGGTCATATGCACATCAAATTCCGACCCGGTACAGCCCAGGCGAATGGCTTCCTGCAACGAGGCGATTGAATTTTCGGGGAGATTGTTTTTCTTCCATGCGCCGCGGTGCGCTACCACTACGTTGGGAGCAAAAGACATTTCAGAAGGTTTTACATGTTTCGAACCGGAACAACCGGCAGCAAATGTTATCAGGGCTACAGCCGGTAACCAAAAGTATATTTTCATATTTATTGAATTTCTATGATGGCTAATACGGGTTTATGGTCTGAATATTCATGGGGCAATACCTGCATGTCGGCTACCCGCCAGCGTGCGTTTTTGTTCAGCCATATATAGTCAATTCTTATTTTGGGGTTATCCGCGGGGAATGTAAATGCAGGATCGCCTTTTTTTTCCGCGGCATCCAGCCAGTGTGTTTCCATTAATTTATAAGGTTCCTCCCCGGGCATGAAGTTAAAATCGCCGCATATGATCACAGGATCCGTTTTTTGCGAAAGCATCTGATTGATCTTTTCTACCTGCGCTATTTTATTAGGCAGGTACTGATGGCAAAGATGGGTGCCTCCAAAAAATACTTTTTTGTCTGCGGCTAACGGGTATTCCGCATAAACGAGGGAGCGGGGTTCGCCACCCGATGGATTGGGTAATATGATAACAATGGGGGTAACCTGTTTTTTGGTGAGGATCGCTTCGCCGTATCCCCCGTTATCAAAATCCATAGCTTTTCCAAAATAGCCATGCATTTTTGTTTTTTTGCCCAGCTCCTGTACCCAGTTGATGGGGCTTTTGTATATGCCCGCCAGTCTTCCTGTAGCGCTGTCTACTTCCTGGAAAGCTACCAGGTCGGGCTTTACCTCGTTGATCAGCCTGGCAATATTGTCTAAGTTCGGCTGCCCTTTTTTGTACGGATTTTCTCCGTGAAAAATATTATACGTGAGAATTTTAAGCCTGGTTTGAGCGGTAGCGTTCAAAGTGCAGAGCAGGCATATAAAAATCAGATATTTCATAATGTGGAAAATGCCGTTTAAAGGTCTGTAAAATATTATTATACAGGCAATGCTGTTAAATATCTGCAACTTTACAAAATATCCACGTTCAATCCACATTTTAAAGCCATATTATTGCTGATTCTGCCATTCTCCTTTTACCTTCTCCCTTTTTACTAACTTGCACCCATGCAACAATACCTTCAATTGCTCCGGCATGTTTTGGATAATGGCGTACAAAAACATGATCGTACCGGCACAGGTACCATCAGTTGTTTTGGTTACCAGATGCGTTTTGACCTGGCTAAAGGATTTCCGCTGGTTACCACCAAAAAGTTGCATCTTAAAAGCATTATTTATGAGCTGCTTTGGTTCCTGAAAGGTGATACCAATATCCAGTACCTGAAAGAGCATGGTGTAAGTATATGGAATGAGTGGGCAAACGATCAAGGAGACCTGGGACCGGTATATGGCAGGCAATGGCGTAGCTGGCAGGGGGCAGGAGGAGAAACGATCGACCAGATCACTGATCTTATCAGCCAGATCAAAAAAAATCCTGACAGCCGCAGGTTGATCGTAAGCGCCTGGAACGTGGCCGATCTGCCTAAAATGGCCCTGATGCCCTGCCATAATATGTTCCAGTTTTATGTGGCCATACCCAAAGGTGGCAGTAAGCCCGCACTTTCCTGCCAGTTGTACCAACGTTCGGCGGATGTTTTTTTAGGTGTACCTTTTAATATTGCGTCGTATGCCTTACTTACACTGATGGTAGCGCAGGTTTGCGACCTGGAGCCTGGTGAGTTCATTCATAGCTTTGGAGACGTACACCTGTACAACAATCATATAGAGCAGGCGCATGAGCAACTATCGCGCACCCCGTTTGATCTGCCTGTAATGAGGCTGAACCCGGATGTAAAGAATATTTTTGATTTTACGTTTGCAGATTTCAGGCTGGAACAGTACCAGTCGCATCCATCTATTAAAGCGCCGGTAGCGGTATAACAGGCGGCTTGATAATTGTGTGTTTGGATGATCGTGTATTGAATTGTATACCTCAGAAATTACGCTTATGATCATTTCGCTTATCGTAGCCGCCGCGGAAAACAATGCTATAGGTAAAGACAATCAAATGTTGTGGCACCTGCCCAATGATTTCAAGTTTTTTAAAAATACTACCTGGGGAATGCCGGTGATAATGGGCAGGAAAACATTCCTGGCAATGTCGGGCGAGCCTTTACCCGGGCGATACAATATTGTGATCTCGCGTCAGCAGGATCACGGTATTCACCGGCACGATGTGTGGGTAGTGGGCTCCATAGAGGAAGCATTGAAAAAAGCGGAAAGCACTGATTGCAAAGAAGTATTCATAGCCGGGGGAGGGCAGATTTATGATGCCTACCTGCCCATGGCCGATAAGATCTATATTACCAGGGTGCAAGCGGTATTGGATGGCGACGCTTTTTTCCCGGAGTTTGATGAAAACCAATGGGACAAAGTATATCAACTGGATTTCCCCGCCGATGATAAACACGCGTATGCTTACTCATTCCAGACATGGGTTAGAAAGCAATAATTTTTTTCCTTTGTTGGAGACTTTTGTAACATGTACAGTAAACCACGCCTCGCGTTCAAATATCTTAAGTACTGTCTTACTGCTGCTAACGGTAAGGGGCATGGTATACATTCCCCTTTTGTGTTTGATTTTGTAAGCAGGGTATTGAATGATACACGCTATTTTTATTCATTCAGTACAATAGAAACGCAACGGGAATTGTTGCTGATGAATGAGTCAACCATAACGGTAGAAGATTTTGGCGCCGGCTCAACCATGACATCCTCTAACCAGCGCCGGGTAAAAGATATAGCGAAATGGTCGCTTAAGCCGCCGAAATATGCGCGGCTGCTTTTCAGGATGGTGAATTATTTTCAGCCGGCCAGCATTATTGAATTAGGTACTTCGCTGGGCATTACCACGGCCTATCTCGCTATGGCCAATCCTGCTATCCGGGTGTATACTTTTGAAGGAGCGCCTGCAGTGGCCGAATGGTCGCAAAAAATATTTCAGCAACTGGGTATTGCCAATATTCAGCAGGTACAGGGCAATTTTGATGTAAGCTTTCAGCCTTTCCTGCAACAAAAATCAAAAGCCGATTTCGTTTTTATAGATGGCAATCATCGTGAAGAGCCGGTTGTGCGGTATTTTGAGTGGCTACTGCCATATACGCATGGCGGCACAATATTGGTGTTCGACGATATTCACTGGAGCAGCGGCATGGAAGCCGCCTGGAAAAAAATTATAGCCCATCCTGCTGTTACGTGCACGATTGACCTGTTTTTTATCGGTATCGTATTTTTTAATCCCGACTTTAAAGTAAAGCAGGATTTTGTGATAAGGTTTTAAATTTAAATTAAAAATTTTGCAGCTTCCTGTTGAATTATTACAATCGTTACAAGGCATACAGGGATTTTCAAAGGATTCCTTTGTGAAAGTGCATGAATCGGGCGAACAGGTCACATCCGTAAGGCTCAATCCCGGCAAAAAAAATATGGCTGCGGATAGTGCGGCGGTAAACACAGTGCCTGCTGAATTAGGCAAACAGGCGTTGTTGTCTCCGGTACCGTGGTGCTCAACAGGCTATTATTTGTCCCAACGCCCTTCCTTTACACTTGACCCGGTGTTCCATGCCGGCGCGTATTACGTGCAGGAAGCTTCTTCCATGTTCCTGGAACAGGCTGTAAAAAAAGTATTGCCTTTACATAACAGTGGAGTATACCGCGTGTTGGATCTCTGTGCTGCTCCGGGCGGAAAATCCACGCACCTGTCATCGCTCTTTCCAAAAGGACTTGTAGTATGTAACGAAGTGATTAAAGCGCGCGCGGGCATTTTAACGGAGAATATTATTAAATGGGGCAATGAAAATGTGGTAGTGACGAATAACGATGCCTCGGATTTTAAGAGATTACCGGGCTTTTTTGATTTGATAGTAGTGGATGCTCCCTGCAGTGGCAGCGGTATGTTCAGGAAAGATGCGGAGGCGATAGGAGAGTGGTCGTTGCAGCATGTGGATCATTGCGCTAAGCGACAGAGGCGTATACTTGAAGATATTTGGCCCTGCCTGAAGGAAAACGGATGGTTGATTTACTCAACCTGCTCTTATTCAAAAGAAGAAAATGAAGATATGCTCGACTGGATGAACGGGAAGTTTGACATGGAAAGCAAAAGTATAATGGAGGAAGAGCAGTGGGGAATCATCGAAACACGGTCTGGCTCCGGGTGCCCGGCGTACCGGTTTTATCCCGACCGGGTGAAAGGAGAAGGTTTGTTCATGGCTTGTGTTGAAAAGCTGGGCACGGCGCCCGCGGAGCCGGGAAAAGGAAAGAAATTGTTAAATCTGGACAGGCACGGGCAAAAAGTACTGGAAGACTGGATCGCCGATGCAGCTAATTACGACTATGTATTGTTAGAAGGAGAGATACTGGCGTTTGACAGGAACTGGCGGAATGATATATCGGTGCTGATGCAGGTGCTGTATGTTAAAAAAGCGGGGATCAGGGTAGGAAAAATGATCAGGGACGAGCTTATCCCGGATCATGAGCTTTTGCTAAGCAGGTTGATTTCCAGTAATCTGAATCAATTTACGGTTGACCTGGATACCGCGCTTCAATACCTGCGTAAGCAGGAGATCAAAGGAAATGTTGCCGTAAAGGGCTGGGCCGCGGTTGTTTACCATGGTTTTTGTTTAGGCTGGATCAAGGCTTTGCCAAACAGGATAAATAACTATTATCCACAGCGTTTTCGAATATTAAAACATTGATTTTCACGTTATATATCCGATAAGTAATTTTTACTATTTTCGTAGGTGCTGATAATAAATAATATCTGATGAAGAAACTGAGGTTCACACTATTATTATTTGTACTTGGTTTTAGGCTTGTAGCTCAGTCCCCCGACCTGAATGTACAATCTGAAGGAGGGAAGCTGTTTCTCAATCATACGGTAGCTCCTAAAGAAAATCTTTATAGCATCGGGCGGTTATATAATATTAGCCCAAGAGAAATTGCTCCGCTGAACGGGCTGACCATCTCCAGCGGACTGGAAATTGACCAGGTAATTAAAGTGCCGCTTACCGCTGCCAATTTCGCCCAGCAGGGAACAGCCCCGGCAGATGAAGTATTCGTTCCCCTGTATCATATGGTTACAGAAAAAGAAGGATTATTTCGTATAGGACAGAATTTTAATAAAGTAAGCGTTGATAATCTTAAAACCTGGAATGGATTAACCGGCGAAAGCATCAGTACGGGACAGCAACTGGTAATAGGATTTCTGCGGGTAAAGAAAGACCTTTCTTCACTGGCGGCTAATGGAATTAAAAAAATTGGCGGGAAAGTAAATAATGCCGCCCCGCCAACAGTTGAAACGCAGCAGCAAACAGCAGTCGTAAATAAAGTTCCGGATGCCGCTCCTCAAAATATCCCTGCTGTTTCCAATACCGTAAAAACAGATGTAGACGGAGCCGGTTTTTTTAAAGCAGTATACCAGCAACAATCCCGGGGAAGCGCCGCGTTCCGCAGTGAGATGGGAGCCGGGGCTGTTTTTAAAAGTACCAGTGGCTGGCAGGATGCCAAGTATTACGCGCTGATGAACAATATTACTCCCGGCACCATTGTTAGAATTACCAACTCCACTAATAACAGGACCGTTTTTGCAAAAGTGCTGGGAGAGCTTCCTCCCGGTAAAGAAAACGAGGGACTCATGATCCGTATCAGCAATGCGGCGGCGGCCGAACTTAAAATCCCGGATAAGGAACCTACGTTTTCCGCTGAAATAGCATACGCCAAAGGATAATGTTCATTATCAAAACTTTATGGAGAAAGTGTGGAAAAATTAACATATTTAATGTTTAAACATTGAATTTTTACCTCTAAATTTGCACTCTTTTAGTTGTATCTGCGTCCGCTTCTGCGGATGAATACGACTGATGATAATCACTAAAACATAGCACATGAAAAAATTGTTGATTCCTTTTGCTGCAGTTGCATTACTGGCAACTGCCTGCCAGCAGGCGCCTGATGCCGCTAAAGCCGAAACCGCAGAAAAGCAGGATGCTGCTGTTGGGAACGGGGCTACCTACACTGTAGATGCTACTGCCAGCCGTATAGCCTGGATCGGTACCAAACCCATCGCTGCTCACAACGGCGATTTTAAACTTTCGGGCGGAACCTTTACAGTAGATAATGGTAATGTAACCAGCGGCAGTTTTGTAATTGATATCAGTTCTATCCAGGATTTTGATCTGGAAGGCAAGGACAACGAAAAGCTGATAGGGCACCTGAAAGGACCTGATTTTTTTGATGTAGGGAAATATCCGACAGCCAAATTTGAAATAACCAGCGTGGAAGCGTTACAGAACGATACCACCGGTACACATAAGGTAAGCGGCAATCTTACGTTAAAAGACAGCACCAAGAATGTAACTTTTCCCGCTACGGTAACCGTAACAGATACAGAATTAAAAGCTACCGCCAATTTTAATATTGACAGGAACGAGTGGGGAATACACTTCAATAACAAGCAATCGCTGGGCGATAATTTTATTCGTCCGGAAGTGAACCTTACATTGAATATAGCGGCCAAAAAATAATGATGACTTATTATGGTAAAAACCGGTTGTATACAACAGCCGGTTTTTTTTAGTGCGTCAGGCAATGGTTATAGGCTATAGGGTGTAAGTCCCGAAGCCCGCAACTGCACAGAGTAACGAAAGTATAAACGTACTAACTCAATGCTGTTTCTTTACACGCATCCCCGCATTCACCATCTTTACCGTTTTAAATCCGAACAGCGGAATATCACACTCGAAACCTACCTTCTGATTTTTGCTGAATTTTGTACCGGAAATTATCGTTCCGTTTAATTCAACCAACTGCATCTCATCTGCATAACAGTTTAAACTAATGCTGTGTTTTAGCTGGTCTGAGCCATTGTTTACCAGCCGCAGGTAGAGGTCATTACCCTTGTAATACATGGTTGTAATGGCCAGCCCTTCAGGAATACTGTCAACAAACGCGGTATTTATTTGCCCGGCATCAGTGATGGATGTAATAACCGGCTGGTTCCATTTGATGGTTTCGTCATTAAGGCGGGCTTCATTCCATTTGCCTTTGTGCGGCACTAATGCATAGTGAATATCTGTAGGGCTATCAACAGTATACTGCTTATTCCATAAACCAGTACCTGCATACTGAACCGTTAGCGCCAGCGGGAAATGCTCACCATGTGAATAACTGGTTACGTGATCTGAAAGTAAAGCCATGGCATATTTTCCATCGCCGTCCGTTACATCAACCCAGTTGAAGATAATGTTGTTTTTAATGCTGTCCCAGCTATTATAGAAGGTATTGGATAATTGACTTTCTGTTACATCCAATGGCGCGTCTTTATACACTTTTTGATTTTGCAGGCTTAGTGGAAATGCAGCGACCAATTTGCACGTGTCATTATAAAAAGCCTTATGCCTGTCTGTAGCATAATATCCTCCGCCTTGTTTGTAATCTTCACCAATACCAATACCTTTTTTATAATCAATGTGCAGGTTAATATCAATGGGTTTTTGCCCTTGTGTTAAGGTGATGGTTTGCACAAAGCTGTTCTTACTTACGACGCCTTTTATTTGCAACTTAATTTGTAAAGGCCCGTTTGCCAGTATGCTGATTTCGGGCTGTTGATCGCTGCTTTTCGCATAGTCTCCGTCGTTATAAAAATGACCTCGTAAAACATTAAAGTCATTATTATTTTCAGCAACGAAGTTTTTATTGTCGAGTCTTTTTGCGATCAATGTTTTGATATTACCGTGTTTTGCGTCAATCACCAGCTTATACAGGTTGGTTTCCATTACAAAATCACCTGCCTGGTTATTGCTGACAGAAGCGATGTCTTTTACCATTGACTTCCCCTGATCCTCCAGCGCATAATTTGCATAGCCTAAGGCTGGGACATTTGCCTGGAACAATAACATTTTTGATGCATCTTTATTAACTACAACCTGAGATGGAATACTATTACCTGCATAGGCTACACCAATCGCTGTTGAGCTGCTTGCAGGCAGCTGCACAGCTACGACTTCATTTCTGTTTAACGCGATGCTGTTTAAAGCCAGTATGCTTTTTTGCTTACTGTTTGATGTTGCTGATAGTGCAGCGAGAGATCGTTGAATAATGTTTTCACTTATTGAATCAGTAAAATCCGTCCATACCGCTACGTGATCCGCCCATGTTTTTCGGTTATGCATATTGTAGGGTACTATCCAGCAGTCGTGGTGTTGTGCCAGTAATAAAGTACGCCAGGCTTCATCCAGCTCTTTTTCAGGATAAGAAAGCCCGGACTGCAGTCTGGCTAAGGTTGCGGCTTTCTCCGCCATAGTTATTTTATTTTCAGCAATGCGAACCTGCTGCGCAAGGCGTTGCAGTACCTGTGCTCCCCATACCAGGCTTACTTTTATGTCTTCTTGCGTCAATCTCCAGTTTTCAATCTCCTTTTTATTTTCTATCAGCTTAAAATAACTACGCCAGGTGGTATATTGTGTTGAGGATGGCTTATGACTTCCTAACCATGGCCCATTCCTCCAGCCGGCATCCTGTAAACACATACCGACAGGACGTTGTATACCCTGGCTAAATGCAGCATTGATATACGTGCCTGAATTATTCCATGCGATTGTTTGCCAGGTTGATTTTTGCTGCAGCTCTTCTGACGCATACCGTGGTACGGTTAAGATAGCCGAACCGTCAGGGCCTACCCATTTCACTGATTCACCGCCATATGCTTTTACATAACCGCCCCAACAGGTGTTGGGGTTTTTGAGCGAGGCGTAGGTAAAGCCTAATGATTTTAGTATGCCTGGCAAAGCGCTGGTAAAACAAGGTTCCTCTGATGAATAGGTAGTAAACCTTATGTCAGGAAAATGCTGCTTTAATTTTTCAATGCCATATTGAAACTGCCGGATGATGCTTTCTTCAGATATATTATATAAATAACCCTGCCCGTAAGATGGATTAACATATTCTACAGCAACATCATCACCCGGATCATTGATGATTTTTTTTATGGCTGCATAGCCGGCAGGGTCTTTCAGCGCTATCGTGTCCCAGCTTTCCGGCTCAATTTCAAGATTTACTTTCCAATCCCTATGAACACTTAAGCTGTCTGCAATAAATTTTGTAACCCATAAAGGATAATGTCCATATATGCCGCCATGATATCCGTCAACAAAATAATTTGTTTGCGCCGCAACCGGCTGACAGGTAGCTATAGCAATAGAAAAACGTAGCGATAAAGTCAATAGCATTTTCACAGATACATCTATTTTAACAGAGCGACAGGAATGTCCAATGAGTTTTGGTAATTTTTTCCTTCATTGTTTTCCTTTTGCCACATTGCATATCTAAGTAACCTGAAAAACAGGTTTCCTCTATTCGTTGGTTATTTTTTGTTCCGGGGATTGCGTTTTCGGCAGATACATATCAGCCTTTCTTCTTTACATTATTTTGTATATACGCTGAGGGCATCATACCAAACTGCTTTTCAAAATTTTTACTGAAAATTTTTGGAGAGGTATACCCTACAATTTCCGACACTTCATTAATATTATATCCGTCGGTCATTAGCTCTGCTGCCTTTTTTAAGCGTGTAAGATTGATCAGGTCATTGGGCGTAAGGTCTGATATAGCGCTGATTTTCCTGTAAAAGGTCGGGCGGCTCATATTCATATACCTGGCCAACCGGTCAACGTCCAGGCCGGTATCCTGCAAATGTTCAACAATCACCTGGTTTACTTTGTCTAAAAAACGTTCATCGGATTTTGTGTGGGCAATCGTTTTTAAATGCGCCAATGGGGAGTTGACAAAATGTTCCTTTATTTTATTGCGATTGGCCAATAAACTGGCGATCTGGGTCTTTAAATATTTAGGTGAGAAAGGTTTTTCAATATAAACATCAGCGCCTAATTCAAGCCCTTCAATTTTTGCCTGTAAAGTATTTTTTGCGGTTAATAAAATTACTGGCAAATGGCTCAATTCAACATCAGACTTTATAGTGCTGCACAATTCCAGCCCGTTCATCACCGGCATCATCACATCGCTCACGATAAGGTCAACAACTTCGCTGCGCAAAACATCCAGCGCCGCCTGCCCGTTTGTTGTTTTTTTTATGGTATAGAGGTCCTGCAGGTTACTTTCAATAAAATCAAGTATTTCCACATTGTCTTCCACTAATAAAATTACCGGATGCATATTCAGTCATTATTGTGATCATTGTTGATGGGATGCACCGGCAATGTTAAGACAAATACGTTCATGTTAGTGACAGAAGTATCCAATAGCAGTGTGCCGCCATGCATTTCAGCCAGCGAGCGGCTTAAGGTTAGGCCAATGCCCGTACCTGCATGGTTAGCCGTTTCTTTTAACCGGTAAAAACTGTCAAATATCACTTCCTTATCTTCTTCGGGAATAATAAAGCCGTCATTTGAACAGGTTAACCTGTATTTTTCTTTTTTATCATCAGCATAGCTCAGATTAACGGAAGCGCATTTATTTGCATACTTTATAGCATTATCAATAAGATTACTGAATATTTTGTTCAGCGCCTCTTCGTCTGCATAAGCAAATAAATTTTCAACCAGGTTGATTTCAATGGTAATTTTCTTTTGATCAGCAAAAGGTTTAAATCGTAAAAAATTATCGTACAGCAGATCCGTGATATTTGTTTTGTTAAAACTGAGATGAAAACCGTTCATTTCAATCTTCCTGAAATCAAGCAGTTGATTGGCGAGCTGCATCAGCCTGTCGGTATTACGGCTCATTAATTCAACGCTTAATTTAATAGTGGGCACTTCATCAATCTGGTCCATGATGTTTTCCATTGGGCCTTTTATCAGGGTGAGCGGTGTTTTAATTTCATGGGCCACGTTTGTAAAAAAATTAATCTTGTCTTCATAATTTTCTTTTTCTTTTTCATAAGCGAGCTTTTCCAACCTGCGCCGGTTTCTTGCCCTTGAGCGGTCAATAAAAAATTTTACAATGAAAAATGTTATCAGCAGCGCCAGTATTATATACAGTAAATAAGCCTGCCAGGTTTGCCAGAAAGGCGGCAGTATTTCTACTTCAAGTTGCGTAAGCTTATCTTTTCCGGTATTATCATCTGTGCGCTTTACAATAAAGGTATAGCTGTCGGCTTTTAATGCTGTAAAATAGGCTTTGCGGTTACTTCTGAGATAAGTCCATCCCTTATCCAATCCCTCCATTTTATAGGCATAGGCAATATTGGATGGAGCGCTGTAATCAGGCGCGGCAAAATCAATACTAAAAGAGGATTGATCGTGTGTGAGCACAATTTTATCTGTAAATGTAATGGATTGCTTAAGCGACGAGCTACCGGCATCAATCGGCAGTTCTTTATTATACACCTGGAAGCCCGTGATATATACCGGCGCGGCAAAATTATTATTGCTGATGGAATCGGGATTAAAACTGATCAACCCTTTTACACTTCCAAAATACATGATGCCCCTGCTGTCTTTACACGCAGAACGATAATTGAACTGGTCCGTTAATAATCCCTGCGATTTATTGAATGTTCTTATTGCTTTTGTTGCGGGCGTAAATCTTGACAAACCTTTTGAAGTGCTTATCCATAGATTATGGTGATCGTCTTCAAGAATAGCATATACTACATCTGCCGGCAAACCGTTCCTGGAAGTATAAATATGCAAACCATTTTCGCCGGGCTTATATGCACAAAGCCCGCCTTCGGTAGCAAACCATATTATGCCTTTAGCATCGCTGTAAATGTAGTTGATGATATTACAGGCTATACTTTGATTGCCATTGATAGAGAAAAGAATATGTTCTGTTTTGTTGGTTGAAGGATTATAAATATAAGTGCCATCGCCATAGGTGCCGCCCCATATATTGCCCTTGTCGTCTTCGTATAATACACGGAAAAATGCTTTAGGCAAAGCGTTAATGCGCTCAAAATTATTCGCAGCAGGTAAATAGGTATATGCGCCTTTGTCTGTCGCCGCGATTACTTCACCTTTTTTTGTTTTAAGTAAAGCGTTGATAAAATTGCTGCCGATGGAAGAATTCAGCGTGTTGTAATTATACAGCCTCCTGCCATCGCTTTTTAACAGATCAAGTCCGTGCAGGTAAGTGCCGGCCCAAATGCTGTCATCATCTACCAGCAACCCGTGTATATTGGAATAAGAGATGGTTTGTTTATCCAGCGCGGGATTAAAGTTGATAAAATTGCCAGTTTGCGGATTGAATTTATTTAATCCTGCATCTTCTGTTCCTATCCACAGCATGCCGTTTTTATCTTCATGAATTTCGCTAACGGCATTACCGCTGATAGAATTTTCATTGGCTTTAGGATAATATTTTTTAAAAACAAGAGCCTGCTTTGGATAATAATTAACGCCGCCAAAATAAGTGCCGGCCCAAATCCCTCCCTGCTTATCCATACAAAGCGTTTGTACAATATTGTCCGACAAAGAATACGGATCAAATTCCTTATGCAGGTTATTGATGGCGCCGGTCTGCAGGTTTAAAATATAAATGCCGGATTGTGTTGCCATCCAGTATTCTTCCTTATTAACGGCGATAATATCACGCACAATAATATCCGACTTATCTGCATTCAGCGTCAGCAGGTCTTTATATGACGCGTTTTTTATATCAAATAGCTTCAATCCCTGGTTTGATGTGCCTACCAGCAACCTGCCGTCCCCCAATTCATAGATGGATTGTATCCATTTAGATACGACATAACCTGAATGACTGAAGAGGTCGTAAGGCTCGTCGAAACCATCGGTTGATGCATTGTATTTTGCAATAACGCCTGAAGAAGTGGTAACCCACAAGCTTCCATCATGCAAAATATTGTAAGCGGTAACTTCTTTATTAATAATAAATTGTTTGGTGGTATTGGTTTTTGTATTGTGCCGGTAGAGCGTATAGAGCGTGATATAATATATATCATCATCATCAGCTTTTACCGATTGTACAGAACCGTTACCCGCAAATTTGAGCTGGCTAAAGCTTTCTGTTAGCTGGTCAAATACAAACAATCCCTTTTCTGTGCCTACCCATATTTTTTTATCATTGCCTTCTGATAAGCTCATGATCGCATTGCTGCCGATACTTTTTTTATCAGATGGATTGTTGCGAAAAATTTTATAAGAAAGCCCGTCAAACCTGTTCAGCCCATCCCTTGTGCCAAACCACATAAAGCCGAGATGATCCTGCATGATGCAAAGCACCGCATTGTTGGAAAGCCCGTCTTCAACCTGGTAATGTGTAAAATAATAGGGCTGTGCATATGTAGTTCCGAAAAACCCAAAGATCATCATCAGCAGTAATGCTAAGCACCTTCTCATAAGGCAAATATGCAATAAAAATAAAAATAACTAACCACAAGGCTAATTAATAATTTGAGGTACGGGGGGGAAGCCCGAAGGGCTTGAATTTGAATAGCCCCCAACAAAGTTGGGGGTAAAAAGGCAGAGGAACGATACAACCCTGAAAGGGTTGAATGAAGCAGTTTAGCGCAGGTATTTTTCGTTAAATTCAATACCGTTTTCTATAAGCAACCTTTTGAATTCGTCATAGAATGTTTCTTTACATTAAGTTCCCCACATTCAACCCCGCAAGGGGGTTGTTTTGGCTCGTGTTCCTTACCCCCCGCGTTGCGGAGGGCTATTCACATTTAAGTCCGCCCGTGCCGGTACGGACGGGCTCTCCGGGCTAAAATACAACACCTTCGCCTTCATAAGGCTTATTTTGTTCAAATGGATACTGCTGTGGTCTTATTTATCCTGCTTTGAGACAAGTCAGTACAAACATGAAACAAAAATTATTCGGATAACAGGTGGGGTTTGAGTTTGCTGTTGGGTCTGAGCTAATAGCGATATGAATAGAAATAGATTAATAAAAGAGGCATGACTAAAATCACTACAGCGCCTTTTCGTCTATGGTCAAGATTTTACACAGGGAGAGGGTATGGACGGCAAAATGTTACCGGCTTTGCCTCTTGGCGGGAAGTCCAATTTTAGCAATCGTAGCCTTCGCTTTTTCAACCTTTTCAGGGAAAAGCACTTTTTTATCAAGCTCAGCCAACTTGGGGTCTATGATAACGATTGGCACTTTGCTGTTATTTAATTCCTCTATTGTTTTCATACCTCAAATTTAAGAAAATTTCCGTTTAGTCAGAAAAGCTTCATAAGGCTTATTTCGTTCAAATGGATACCACTGGTCGCCAATCTGCCCATAAATATCAAGGTTTTCACTAATGTCATCCAAAAATCTGGAAATGCCCATTTGATAAAGTCTTGTCCGGGTTGCCGTACTGCCTGAAGCGTATATCCACGCATCCGGATGCTGGTCAAGAAATGCAAATACTGCACTTACAACAGTTGATAATACTTTCTCGCTATCGCCATTATTACTTATTGTATGGTCATCTATTTCTCCCGTTACCGGATCTTTATCGCCGAAGGCAAGGTTGTAAACACCCTGGTGATTGACTAACGTAAACTGAATTCGTTTAGGTATAAGTCCCTTGTGCCCTTCGCTGATGAACTCATAACTGGACAATTCCGGGCTTGAAGAAAGTTGGTATTTTGGCAAATTCATAAGTCCGGCAAAGTTAAGATTCGTGTGTCTACTATTACCATATAAACAATATGTAAGTTTGATAAGGAACGCACAATTAAACTCCCACAGTATCCCTCCTCCAACACACAAAGCCTTACACGAGGAGACACGATGGGGAGCTCCAATTATTTGCCTATCTCCTTATTTATCCTACTTTGAGACAAATCAATACAAACATGAAACAAAAATTATCCGGATAACAGGATAAAATTATTCTTTTTACCCCTGTTATTTTCTAACACTTATGAGTGGACGCTGTATTACAGGCAGTGTTCAGCAAAAACGATTGCTATGGTTACAACCAACAACGCTTACCGGCAACTTTCAGGCGGCGAATTGCTCGACCTTGTAAAGCAGGACAATAAAAAAGCCTTTGAAGAAATATACAGCCGTTACTGGCATACGCTCACGCAAATAGCATCTAAACATCTTCAATCCAAACAAAGAGCGGAAGATATCGTCCAGGAAATTTTCATCAGCTTTTACAGCAGGCGGCATGAGTTTGAATTGTCTGTATCGCTGCGTGCTTATTTGTCGCAGGCGCTGAAGTTTAAAATAATGAATGAATTTCGCTCGCAGGTGGTAAGAGATACCTACAGCAAGCACCTGTGTTACACCTATACGTATTCAGATGCAGCTCCATGCCATATCTACGAAACCAAAGAACTGGCATATCATATCAATCGCTCTATAGATCTGTTACCGGGAAAATGTAAGCAGGCATTCCTGCTAAGCCGTGGCAGAGACCTTTCGTATAAAGATATTTCGGGACATTTGAATATTTCGGTGAGCACGGTCGAAAAACACATCAGCAAAGCGCTGAGACTGCTGAAAACAAATTTGTGCCTGCAATAAATTCATTTCATTACCCATAACTTTTCCAGGATGACTGCTTTTTTTAGAACTATATTGATTACCGTATTTCTTTTTATTGCATGCAATGCCACTGCGCAAAAACATTTGGTAGACTATGTAAATACATTGCAGGGCACTAATTCAAGCTGGGGTTTGTCTTACGGTAATGTTTATCCAACTATTGCCATGCCTTTCCCCGTGCATTCCTGGTCGCCGCAAACCGGAAAGAACGGCGATGGCTGGAAATACACGTATAATGCTACCACTATTCGCGGCTTTGAACAGGTGCACCAGTGCAGCCCCTGGATGGGCGACTATGGCGTATTCACACTAATGCCGGTTACCGGTAAACTGGTAGTAGATGAAGATAAACGTGCATCCTCTTTCAAACATGAAAATGAAACGGCCGGGCCATCATATTATAAAGTAAAATTTGATAACGGCATTACCACGGAAATAAGCCCCACAGAACGTGGCGCTTTTATGCGGTTCACTTTTCCAAAAGACGATGCGTTTATAGTGTTTGACGGCTACACCAAATTCAGCTCCATACAAATAATACCGGAAGAAAAAAAGATTACAGGCTATGTTACCAACGGCATATTCATCCCGAAGGAATTCAAAAATTATTTTGTTATACAATTTGATCAGCCTTTCGTTGCATACGGTACCTGGAAGCATGAAGATGGCAGTATAGCTTCAGGTAATTTATCTGATTCGGGCGAAAAACGCGGCGCTTATATACAGTTTAAAAAAGGCGTTAAGGTGAATGCGAAAATTACTTCGTCCTATATAAGCCCGGACCAGGCAGCGCTGACCATGAAACAGGAACTTGCCTCATTCAGAAAATTAGAAGATGCAAAAGCAGTTGCTGATAAAGCCTGGAATGATTTGTTGGGCCGTGTAAAAGTGGAAGGCGGCACCGAAGAAGAGAAAGCCACTTTTTATTCATGCCTGTTCAGGGCGTCTTTATTCAGCCATAAATTTTATGACATAAAAGAAGATGGCAGTCCTTATTATTTCAGTCCTTACGATGCTAAAATACATGATGGTTACATGTATACCGATAATGGTTTCTGGGATACGTTCCGTGCGCAGTTCCCGTTGAGCAATATGCTTCACCCGACAATGGAGGGCAGGTATATGCAATCGTTACTGGATGCGCAGCAGCAGTGCGGCTTCTACCCCACCTGGTCTAACCCGGGTATGAGCGGAGTAATGGTGGGCAATCATGCCATATCATTATTAACCGATGCATGGGTAAAAGGTATACGAACATTCGACCCTGCAAAAGCGCTGGAGGCTTATTACCATGAAGCCACGAATAAAGGCCCCTGGGGTGGTTCCAACGGGAGAGAGGGTCATCAATACTGGTTCAGTCTCGGTTATATTCCTTATAAAGAAGTAGGCGAAAGCGGCGCCAAAACATTAGAGTACGCGTATGATGACTGGTGCGCTTATCAACTGGCGACACTTACCGGCAATGCATTCTATCAAAATATTTTTGAAAGGCAGATGTTCAATTATAAGAACATTTTTGATACAACGGTTGGTTTTGTGCGGGGCAGGACAAAAACCGGTGAATGGGTGCCCGAAGATTTTGACCCGGTTGAATGGGGTGACCCTTTCACCGAAGGTAATCCCTGGCAATGGAGCTGGTCAGTATTTCACGATATCAACGGGCTGATGCAACTGATGGGCGGTGAACAGAAATTCAATGCAAAGCTGGATAGTTTATTTACGGCGCCCAATACTGTAAAATACGGTTCTTACGGGCAGGAGATCCATGAAATGAAAGAAATGGTATTGCAGGATATTGGCCAGTATGCGCACGGCAATGAACCGGTACAGCATGCCGCGTATTTGTACAATTACAGCCGCCAGCCCTGGAAATCTCAAAAGCGGTTGCGGGAGATCATGGCAAAAATATATAACTCCGGGCCAAATGGTTTTCCGGGCGATGAAGACCAGGGTGAAACATCATCGTGGTATGTACTGAGCGCTTTGGGCCTGTACGCGGTTTGCCCGGGCACAGATCAGTATGTTATAGGAAGCCCTGTTTTCAACAAGATCACCATCACCCTGGAAAACGGGAAGCAATTCATTATTGAAGCGAATAACAACAGCCCCAAAAATGTGTATATACGGTCAGCTACGCTGAATGGGATTGATTATCCGCATAACTGGATCACTTATAATGATATCATTAACGGTGGCATACTGCATTTTGACATGAGTGATCAGCCAAATACCAGCCGCGGAACCGGCGATGCGGATAAACCGTTCTCGGTTTCTTCAAAAAAATAATGGAAGCTTAATAGGGGTTGTAAAAAAAATGAGTGACTATATATTAATAGCAATCATATGAAACGATTATTCTTTGGTGCCATTACTGCTTGTGTTTGTTTATTTACGGCCTGCACAAAAGAAAATTTTCTTGACAAAACCACCACCACCGACCTTGACGAGGAATCGGTGTTTGCCGATAGTTCCCGTACAATGGATTTTCTTTCCAATATATACGCGAACGTAGATTTCAGTTTCAGCCTGTCGCGATTTGGGGGCGCTGCCGGGCTTGACGCGAGCAGCGATGAAGCGGAAGGTCCATTATCCACTGTTGTTACCACTTACAACCAGTTTGCTTCCGGTTCGGTTACCGCATTCAGTATTGCCACCGATGCATGGAACACTTCTTATACACAAATACGGGCAGTGAACCAGTTTATCAAACACCTGCCTTCGGTTTCCTTTCCTGATCATTTAAAAAACAGAACAAGAGGAGAAGCCATTTTTTTGCGTGCCTGGTACACTGCCATCCTGTTGAAACATTATGGCGGTATTCCGCTTGTTGGAGATACCGTGTATAATGAACCGGACCAGATAAATACCAAAAGAAATACTTACGAAGAATGTGTGAATTATATAGCGGAACAATGCGACCTGGCGGCATCTCTTTTGCCAGTAACCTATGCCGGGCTTGAATATGGAAGGGTAACAAAAGGGGCGGCACTTGCATTAAAAGCAAGAGTTTTGTTATATGCGGCAAGTCCGTTGTTCAATGGCGGCGCTACCACAGAAGATGCAACATTAAAAGCACTGGTAAGTTATCCCACCGGTGATGCCAGCCGTTGGAAAACTGCTGCCGATGCAGCAAAAGCCGTAATAGACCTCGGGCAGTATAGCTTGTATGTTGATAATGCAACTGCAGCAGGGTATGGTTTTTACCAGTTGTTCCAAAAGCGGGTGAACAGCGAATACATCTTTGCACGCATGACTGCTGATAACAAAGACCTCGAAAATTTATGGATGCCGCCTTCACGCGGTGGTTCAACAACCTCCGGCTCATTTCCTTACCAGAACCTGGTAGATGCTTTTGAAATGAAAAACGGGTTGCCGGTAACAGATGCAGCCTCCGGTTACAATGCCGCTGATCCGTATGCCAACAGGGATCCCCGGCTTAATTATACCGTTTTCCATAATGGTTCGCTGGTGTATGTGGCATACGATGCGCTGCGCCCCGTGTATACCTATAATGGCGAGCCGAACGGTGATGGTTTTGGCGCGGGTACGCCTACCGGTTATTATGGCGCCAAAATGTGCAACATTAACGTCATACCTAATTATTTCTGGACAGCCTCTTCCCGCTGTTATCCCATGATACGCTATGCAGATATTTTATTGATGTATGCGGAAGCCCTGAATGAATATGACGGCCCTTCGCAGGAAGTATATGATGCCGTTGAAACGATAAGACAGCGTGCGGGACTTGATCCTTACCAGCTTAAAACGGGCATGAGCAAAGACGAAATGCGTGAGGCGATTCATCACGAAAGGCAGGTAGAGCTAGCCTTTGAAGAATCAAGGTTCTGGGATGTAAGAAGATGGAAAATTGCAGACCAGACCGATAATCAAACCATGTATGGAATGAGTGTAAAGAAAGAGACGAATGGTAGTTTTACTTATACGAAAGAAACGGTGCGTAAGCACAGTTTCAGGCCTGCCATGTACCTGTGGCCTATTCCGCAAAGTGAGGTGGCAAAATCGGGCGACCTGCTACAAAATCCAGGCTATTAATTAACAATAATAATTCAATAATAAAAAGTATATGCTTGTGCAAAAAATATGGCTGCCTGTTATACTTATGGTGCTGGTAGGTACATCCTGCACAATTAAGAAAGATGTGTATACAGAGCCGGTTAAAGACCTGGATGCATTGTGGCGTATTCAAAATGTTACAAGAAATTCAGTAGACATAACACAATTTGTGGATTCCGCAGGTTTCAGGCTTACACTTTCTAACGATAATACCTATACGCTAAGCGGTAACAACATTCCGTTTTTGGTAAGTGACGGCACAGGCACATGGTCTACAGACGATCCGCAGTATCCTTACAGCCTGACGTTCAAACCAACGGATGGCGCCGGCAGTTTTGCGGGCAGCATTGCAACGCCGGCATCAAAAGGTGAACGTACGCTTAGCATAACCTTTAGCCCGGGCTGCCGTTCCAATACTTACATCTATACATTCGAAAAAGTTACCCAATAATATGCCAGCATCATCTAAAAATAAAAAATCGTACAGAGGAAAGATTTACCTGCTCCTGTTCATTGCATTTGCGGGTTTAATCATCACTGCCTGCGTATCAACGATCACTATTGTAAGCCAGGATGGATTTGTAATACCGGGTGATTCTGCGCATATGGTTATCGCCCTGCAATGGAGTGAAACAAACTTCGACCGTAACGACAGGCAGGTAGTAGGTATATGTGTGCCCAAAGCATGGAATGCGGCACGTAATACAAACATGAGCTATACCAGCGATGCGGGTAATGGCAAATTGGTTTTAATACCCGATGGCATAAACGATCCTGCAAGCGGCCGGCCTTACGCGGAAGCCATGATGAAGAAATTTGGTATAGGTCCTAATCATATCAGTGATATGGAATGGGTAGTCTTCTGGACCGATAATAAATTATTTGTTGCCAACCAAACTACGGTAAAGGGCACCATACGCATTGCCATAAAAACGAGTTCGGATTATTTAAGCTTCAAACCGGGCTATGCCATGTGCGAAGATGAGGATGGCTTATCTGATGCCAACTCCGGTTATTACCAGAGCCAGTTTGGTACCTGCATGGAAGTAATAGGCAATGATGCAAATGAAGATGTGCAGGATTTTTGCAATGCACAGATCGGCGTTTCTGAACCTGCCGGCGCAACCGAAAACGATATCATCACTATTAAGTATAACGGCAATCTTGACACCTCCACTTTAAAAAACAGGTCTGATATTTATTTCTGCGCGAAAGCGTTCACTTCTGCCGGCGATAGCATAGAAGTATGCCAGCCTTCCGCGGTAACACGACTTAAATTGTTTGATGTAAAACAGTGGCGTATTGATCTCTGGCCAAAGAAATTCTTCAGCCTGCAAAATGGCGTAAGCCTTACACAGATAAAATATTATTTCACTGATGAAACCGGGACTGTAAAAACCGGTTATGGTAATACTGCAGATCCGTTCAAGTTCAACTTCAAATGTAAATAATCAAAGCCTGCAAATGCATAAAACAAATTGTTGTATGAAAAGATTTTTGTTACTGATCATTTTTGCAGCCTGTTGTTGTGTAAAAACAATGGCACAGCAATTTACCGTCACAGGTAGTGTTGTGGATGAATACGGTCGTGCGCTTCCGGGCGTTACTATTCAATCAAAGAAAACAGCAACAAAAGCGATCTCAGATAACGATGGCGTATTTCATATTGTCGCACAACGCAATGATGTACTGGAATTTAATTATCTTAACTATAAAACAAACAGCATAACGGTTTCAGATCCGTCAGCCATTACTATTGCAAAGCTTACACCCAATACTTTTGCAATGCCCGATAAAACTGATGTATTGTATGAAATAAAAGATAATCAGAATATAACAGGCGCTGTTTCCAGCCTATATACCAGTCAGTTGACCACAACACCTTCCACATTATATGCGTATGCTTTGGCCGGAAGGGTCGCGGGATTATATACGCAGCAAAACCGTGGCTGGCAGGGCGCTAATACAACAGCGCTGGGTCAGATAGATGTGGATGGATTATTTTACCCCAATCAGAAAGGGTTGACCGCTCCTAACGATAATACGGAAATAGGTATGACATTGCGCGGGCAATCTGCAGTGACCATTGTAGATGGCGTGCAGCGTGATATTTATACTATTGACCCGGAAAATATAGAATCAGTGACCGTTTTAAAAGACGGACTTTCTACCATATTGCTTGGTCAGCGCAGCTCACGCGGCGTGATACTGGTTACTACAAAAAAGCCGGTATCAGGCAAGCCGCATATTTCTTTAACGGCGCAAACGGCCATCCAGGAACCGATCGGCTTGCCTGATCCATTGTCTGCATACGAATATGCTTATCTATACAATGAAGCGTTGAGTAACGAAGGCAGGACATTGGCCTATACAGAAGCTGATTTCCAGGCGTATAGAAATCATTCAGATCCTTACGGGCATCCTGATGTGAACTGGTTCAAAACAATTTTAAAGAACAGCTCAACCATGAGCCGCTATAGTTTGAACGTTACCGGGGGTGGCAAAGCTGCACGCTATGCCATCGGGTTAGGTTATCTTTCTGATAATGCATTGTTCAAAGGCAGCAATACGGATTACTCCACCAACGCTACTTTCAAACGCTATACCGTCAATTCGAATATTGATGTGGATGTTACTAAAGATTTTAATGTGAAGCTGCAAATGTTTGCCCGTGTGCAGGAAGATAATCAGCCGGGCGGCGGCACGGATGCCATCATTTCACAGATGTATACAACGCCGAACAACGCTTATCCTGTATTTAACCCCGATGGTTCTTTCGGTGGCACCCAGGCATTTCAGAAAAACCTGTATGCGCAGTTGACACAATCGGGTTATATAGAAGGTTACACAAGAGATATATCATCCAATCTTGAGCTCAATTATAAGTTCGACCAGTTTGTACCGGGGTTATGGGCAAAGCTGCAAAGCAATATCTCTGTGTATGCAGCTAACGCTACCAACAGGAGCGCCGGCGTGCCATCTTTTAAATTTTCGGTAAGCGGAAACGACACTACCTATAACCGTTATGGCTCCTTCACCGACCAGGTTAATGCTTTCGCGCTTACCTACAGCGCACAATTCTGGTACCTGCAGGGCGCTATCGGTTACTCGCGGTCAATCGGGAAAAATAACTTTACCATAAAAGCTTTTTACGACAGGAATCAAAGCATTTTTAACTACGACCTTCCTAAAACGCTTCAAAATATTGCGCTTGCCGGCTCTTATGATCTTGCCGGAAAATATTTTGCAGAAGCCGCGGTGAATTACAGCGGGCAGGATTATTACCCGCCGGGCAGGCAATTCGGCTTGTTTTACGCCGCCGGCTTGGGATGGAATCTTGCCAAAGAAAATTTTATTAAGGACAATATCAACTGGATAAACAACCTTAAGCTGCGTGCCAGTTATGGCAGAACAGGTAATGATAATGTAGGGTACTTTACATGGCGTGAATCTTACCAGTTGAATGTTGTGATACCCACTTACCCTATTGGTACCAACAGGGCATCGCAATACGTAACACAACAATCCACGCTTGCTAATCCGAATGTAACATGGGAAAAAGGCGACAAGTTTAACGCGGGCATTGACGCTGCATTTTTCAAGAATACCTTCTTGCTTACTGTGGATTATTACAATGACCGCTATACTGATCTGTTGCAGTTGCGCGGTAAACAATCTGCTATGATCGGTATCAGCTATCCCAGGGAAAACCTGGGCATCAACAGGTATTATGGCGTTGAAGTACAGGCTGTTTATCAAAACAATATCAAAGATTTTAACTATGCTGTTTCAGGTAATATTTCATCGCAGCAATCCAAAGTTATTTTTAGTGATGAAATTGAGCAGAAATATCAATGGAGCAAACGTACGGGTCAGCGTGTAGACGTTGAATTTGGTTATATAGCCGATGATCTTATTCAAACGCAGCAGGAAGCAGAAACAAGCGCGGCGCCTGCAGGCTATACTTTACAACCAGGAGATATAAAGTATAAAGATCTGAATAATGACGGGATCATCAATCAATACGATCAAACGGCCATTGGCGAAACGAAACCTTTATTATTTTATGGTGCAACGGCAAGCATTAGCTATAAAGGCTTTGACATAAGTGTGCTGCTGCAGGGTGTTGCCAACAGGAAATATTTATTGATAGATAACTCTTTTGGTTCAGGTACGCAACAGGCATATACTTATATAGTAGGCAGGTGGACGCCCGAAACGGGCGCTGCCTCCGCTTTTCCCAGGCTTACGCCGGGTTCCAATGCCAATAATGGTCTGTGGAGCACTTACTGGGTGCGCAATGGTAATTACTTCCGCTTAAAGAATGCGGAGATTGGTTATTCATTGCCCTATAAACTGGTAAGCCGCCTAAGGATGACGCAGATAAGGGTGTTTGCAAACGGGCTTAATTTATTTACCCGTGCGGCATTCAATCGTGTAGACCCTGAAGTGTATGGACAGGTTTACCCTAACCAGCGTATTGTAAATTTTGGTGTTAATGTTAAGTTTTAAGCATCTGTCATTATGAAGAATTATATAACGATATTCCTTGTTATTGCAGGTATTTTAACCGCAATAAGCTCATGCAGGAAATATGAGGCTGTTCCTGTTGAAACGGTTACTCCGGATTATATATGGGACACAAAAGATTCCAACGGTATTTATGCGAATCAATATCTTTTTTCTATTTACGCAACACTGCCCGATATTGCTTCCAATCGTATCACCAGAGATTTTTTAGATGCCGGCTCTGATGATGCCGTTACATCACAATCAACCGCGCAGCCTGTAACATTGCTGGCAACAAATGGTATTACCATTTTTAATAATCCCGACGATGCATGGGCAAACTGTTACAAAGGCATAAGAATGGCAACCAACTTTCTCAACAATTTTAATGTCGTGCCTTTAAAGAATATCAGCGAAAAGCGTTCCTGGTTTGGTGAGGCACGGGTGCTGCGTGCTTTTTTTTATTGGGAACTGGTAAGAAGATACGGCGGCGTTCCTTTGCTGAATGATTCAGTAAAAACACTGGATGACAATATTGAAATACCCCGCAGCTCATTTGAAAGATGTATCAATTTTATAGTAAGCGAATGTGATCGTGCCATAGACAGCTTGCGTGATGATCCTGTTGCTGATGCCAATTATGGAAGGTTGAGCAAAGACGGTGCAAGAGCATTAAAAGCAAGAGTGCTGCTGTATGCCGCAAGTCCTTTGTATAATGGCGGTAACGTGGGTGATTCATTAAACGGTTACGCAAGCTATGATGCCGGCAGGTGGAAGCTGGCGGCAGATGCTGCAAAAGCAGTAATAAGCAATGGCGCTTACGACCTGGAGCAAAACTTCGTTGATCTGTTTATTATACAGCGTAGCCAGGAAATCATCTTTGCCAAAACAAATACAACAGGTAAATCTGTTGAAACAACCAATGGACCGATCAATTTTGCTACTGCGCCCGGCTCGGGCAATACCAGCCCTACACAGGAGCTGGTAGACGCGTATGGTATGGCAAACGGGCTTGAGATAAATGATCCGAATTCCGGCTATGATCCGGCAGATCCTTATACCGGCAGAGACCCGCGCCTGGGCTATACGGTTTTATATAACGGTGCACAATGGTTAAGTACAGCTATACAAACATACATAGGTGGCGCTAACAGGCCCGGCGGCGCTACCACACAAACGCAAACCGGTTATTACCTGCGCAAGTTTATGGGGCATTTTGAAAACACTACAACATACGAAGATCATTATCACGACCAGGTATACTTCCGCTATGCAGATATTTTGCTGATGTATGCGGAAGCGATGAATGAATACGAAGGTGTTTCTGAGGATGTGTTCGCCGCAGTTGAAAAAGTAAGGCAGAGAGCCGGACTTGATCCGTATACGCTGGATCACAGCATTTCGAAAGATTCATTACGCACTATTATTCGTAACGAAAGACATAAAGAATTTGCATTTGAAGAACATCGCTACTGGGATATACGCCGCTGGAAAATTGCCGGAGAAGTTTATAATCAGCCGTTGCACGCCATGAATATTACCAACACACCTGATGGATTAGTATATACTGCAACACCTGTGTTGACAACTGTGTTTGACGAATCAAAACAGTACTTCTATCCTGTTCCGTACAACGAAATGGTGAGCAATGAAAACATGCGGCAAAACCCCGGATGGCAATAGTGGTGAATAGGCAAGACGTGAAATGTAATGCACCACCCATAGCTGATAGCTGACTGCTGATAAAAAATTAAAAAAATATAAGATGAAAAGAACTTTTTCATACATATTACCAGTACTGCTTTGCCTGTGTTTTTCCTTCGGTGCTTCGGCGCAAATCGTGAAAGGAAGTGTTAAAGATATTGCCGGTCCATTGGTCGGCGCTTCAGTAGTAGAAAAAGGAATGCCTGCTAACGGTACCGCTACTGATGACAATGGAAATTTTACTATTGCTCTAAAAGGGAAGTCGAAAATATTAGTGATATCTAATACGGGTTTTGTAAAACAAGAGGTGAAAGTGTCCGACTCAAAAAACATTGATGTTATCCTGCAACCCAATGAACAGGGGCTTGACCAGGTGGTAGTGGTGGGTTATGGTACCAAAAAACGTGTTACAAATACCGGTGCGGTAAGCGCTATTTCGGGGGAGGCCATCAGGCGTGTGCCAACATCTGCAGTACAAAATACTTTACAGGGAAGAGTACCCGGTGTATTTTCTGTGCAGCGTGGCGGGCAACCGGGAAAAGATGCATCAGATTTTTTTATCCGCGGGATAAGCTCACTGAATCCTGATGGTAATAAACCGTTGATCATAGTGGATGATATTGAATACACCTATGAGCAGCTTGCGCAGATAAACGTAAATGAAATTGAGAGCATATCGGTATTGAAAGACGCGTCAACCACAGCTGTTTTTGGTATTAAGGGCGCTAATGGTGTGTTGATCGTAAAAACGCGTCGCGGGGCAAGCGGTGCGCCGCAGGTAAATGTACGAGTGGAAGGCGGCTATAATTCGCCTACCCGCGTTCCTAAGTTTTTGAATGCATATCAATCTGCATCATTGGTAAATGAAGCTTACCGGAATGACGGGTTGCAGCCGCAGTTTACACAGTCAGACCTCGATCACTATAAAACACATGATGATCCTTATGTTTATCCTGACGTTAACTGGTATGATGTGGTATTCAAAAACGGATCATTGCAGGCAAATACGAACGTTGACATTTCAGGCGGTACAGATAATGTAAAATATTTCATATCTGCAGGCGCGTTTACGCAGAACGGTAACCTGCACGATTTTACCGATCCGCGTAACCAGGGTGTACATAATAACTATTTCTATAACCGTTACAATTTCAGGAGCAACCTTGATATTCAGGCTACAAGAACAACCAAGTTAAGGCTTGATGTTTCAGGAAGATTCGGGCAGATCAATACGCCGTTGTTTTATCAAAACACAACGGCAAACAGCATTATGTCTGAAATATACAACTACCAGATCATAACGCCCTATGCCGCGCCGGTACTGAATCCTGATGGCAGCTATGCTTATGCATTCGGTCCTAATCTTACTAATGTGCCCACTATCAACGCGAGGCTGGCAACAATGGGGTATACAAGAAACAGCCGTACTGATTTCAACGTGTTGTTCGATGTAAACCAACGTTTGGATTTTGTTACGCAAGGCCTCACAGCAGCAATGCGTGTAGCGTATGCCGGTACGAATGATATTACAAGAACCCAATCGCGTTCAAGTACACCACCCGCTTACCACTATGACGCTAATGGCAATTACACGCTTGATAAAAACGCCCTGTATGAGCTGTCTCCTTTTGCACTGAGCGGGGGCAACGATCTTTTTGATAAACGTATAAACCTTCAGGGCTTTCTTACATACGACAGAACTTTTGGCGACCACCACTTTTCCGCGTTTGGCCTGGTGAACCAGGAAAGTTATGTTACCAAAAGCGGAAGTACATTGGCTGTGCCGCAAAAATTGCGTGGCACCACCTTAAGCCTGCACTATGATCTGAAGCAGAGATATATTGTTGATTTTAATGCGGCGTATAATGGCTCGGATCGTTTTGGCGCGGGGCATCGTTATGGTGTATTTCCTGCGGGAAGTATCGGGTGGAATCTTGCCAAAGAAAAATTTTTCAAAGATGCTTTCCCCGTTTTCCAGTTGTTTAAGCTGCGTGCCTCTTATGGTTTGGTAGGTTCTGACGCGGTAATTGATAACCGGTACTTATACCAGCAGGTGTATGGCCGCGGCAGTTATTATTACTTCGGCACAAATGCAAATACCACGCAGGGTATTTATGAAGGAAGCATGGGCAATCCTGATGTGACCTGGGAAAAATCAAGAAAAGGGGATATCGGTCTTGACATCAATATGCTAAAAGATAAGCTTTCCATGCAGTTTGATGTGTTCAGCGAATACCGTTACGACCAGTTGTATTACCCGGGCTCTATTTCAAATATTATTGGCGTTGGTTTGGCAAGAGCAAACCTGGCGAGTGTGCGCAACAAGGGTTTTGAAGCATTGATCAAATATCAAAGCGAGATCGGTAATGTGGGATACGATATAACCGGTGTTGTAAACTACGCCCGCAATGAGATCATTTACCAGGATGAGCCTACACAGGTTTATCCCTGGCTTGCCAGAACGGGCCATTCCATAGGTCAGCCTTTTGGTTATACCGCTATTGGCTTTTATGAAAGCCAGGATGATATTGATAAAAGCGCAAAGCCCAATATTGATGCTTCTACCATCAGCCCCGGCGATCTTAAATACAAAGACCTGAACAGCGATGGTGTAATTGATGAACGCGATCAGGGCCCCATTGGCAAACCCAATATTCCGCGGCTCAATGGCGGTATAACATTGGGCGCGCATTATAAAGGACTTGATATAAGTGTATTGTTCCAGGGTGCTTTTAACTATAGCTTCCAGGTTACGGGTATTGGTATTCAGCCTTTCCAAAGCCAGTGGCAGCCCATACATGAATTAAGATGGACAGAAGCCAATGCCGCGAATGCCAAGTTTCCCCGGCTTAGCACCAATGCTTCTTACGAAAGCAGTCCCAGTGCATATCCCTCAAATTTCTGGCTGGTAAATGCTATGTATGTGCGTATGAAATCGGTGGAGATAGGTTACCTGCTTCCTAAAAATATATTACCTTTAAAAATTAATAGTGCAAGATTTTATTTCAGCGGATATAACCTGCTCACATGGACTAACTTTAAGTTGTACCAGCAGGATCCTGAAGTAGCCAACAATACCGTTGGCGACGCTTATCTGAACCAGCGCGTATTGAATGTGGGCCTGCAGGTAGGATTATAAATTGGGGGAAACCTTTTTACATTTGACTTCTGAAGTCTCACGATCAGTATAGCATTATTTTAAGGAGATTTTCTATGGGTGTATTTCAAACTTTCGCGATCAAAGCATATCATATTATTTCATGGATTGTACATTGAAGCAAGGGTAGATTCCTTCCCAGCCTTCGGTTGGGATCGGAATGACAGGCTGAGGTGCTATGTTGAGCTATAAATACTAATGTTGGACAATTGCACTACTGCTGAACGAAGCCCTGCTGCTTGTCATTCCGAGTAAACAATTAGGCTGCGCCTCAATCATTGCAGTAATGACGTTGAGTTGATAGCAGCGACAAATGTGGAGATTGCTTCGCCGCGTATCAGTCCTGATCTTTAAAATGCGTATGGCGGCTCGCAAAGACGAGCGAGGAGCTGAGTAAATGTATACTTTGTTTAGTGCAAAATTATAACAACAAATCACTTTTGCCGTCACTGCGAGTTACTAATTAGGCAGCACTCCATCATTGAGCCGTGACAAGTTGCTTTTGTTTGTCACAGCTTTCCGATTTGTAAGTATCCTAAGTCGGCTAAGTTATCAGCAAACGTATCAGGATTTTGTTGCTGAATTCACAGTAGTACTAAAGCTTCATCAGCCCCGCAAAGCGCATAGGCGTCAACTTAAACCTGATCACTTTATATGAAGGGTAGCCCGCCGCGGCGGGCAAATAAAACGTCCTGCATTCTTTTTACAAACAGGTAGCCGCTATGCGGCATATTGCAGATACGTAACCAGGGGTAAATGAAATACTCTTAGTCAGTTACTCCACTGTATAAAATGCTGTTGGGCATACCGGATTTGCTGTGCCATCGGCACAACCCGTTTGTAGACAAAAAGGATAATTTTCAATAATGCGCCATAGGCGCTACCCTGGTTATATCGAAAAGATACCACACGGGCACATATCGGGAGGTTCATATTTTTTAAGTTGACGCCTATGGTGCCCCCACCAACCGGCGACAATTTTAAATGCACCCGATATACAATCAGAACAGGCGCACCTGAATGCTTTTGTAACAGTTGCTTCCTGCTATTCGTTATACCTCATTTTTATTCCACCAGGCTACCTGTTACGTTGGGAAAAGTCTTTTTTACCCACCCCTTCTCATTTAAATATTTTCGGGTATTTTTGCCGCTATGGAGCATATCATTTCCAACGATACCATGTCTGAAGAAAAGCTCTCGTTCGATCGCTTTCGGGAAGAAGTGTTGAACGATTACCGCCTTGCCTGCGAAAGCAGGGAAGCCAGTCTTCTTGGCAGGAAAGAAGTGCTGACCGGCAAGGCAAAATTCGGCATTTTTGGTGATGGAAAGGAACTGCCGCAAATAGCTTTAGCCAAGTTTTTTAAACCCGGCGATTACTATGCCGGGTACTATCGCGATCAAACAATTTCTTTTGCTACCGGCAGGGCGACCATAGAAGAATTTTTTGCCCAGTTATATGCCAACCCCAACGAAGATGAAGAGCCGCACAGCGGGGGCAGGCAGATGAACTCACATTTTGCATCCGCCTTCATGGATAAGAACGGCGAATTCCTTGACCTGGTCAATCACAAAAATATTACCAGCAGCATTGCCCCTACAGCCGGGCAAATGCCGAGGGCGCTGGGGCTGGCATTCGCCTCTAAAGCTTTCAGGGAAGTAGAACAATTACAGCAGTTCAAAGACCTTTCTAACAATGGTAACGAGATCTGTTTCTGTACTATTGGTGATGCGTCTGTTTCTGAAGGGCATTTTTGGGAGGCGGTAAATGCCGCGGGTGTGCTGCAGGTACCATTGGCCATTTTTATTTGGGACGATGGCTATGGAATTTCGGTTCCTTCGGCAGAACAGGTTGTAAAAGGTTCCGTGTCTGACGCGTTAAAAGGATTTCAAAAAAAGAACCATACGAACGGCATAGACATTTACAAAGTAAAATGCTGGGACTATGCAGGCATGTGCGAAGTATTCGAGCATGCTATTCAAAAAATACGCGAAACGCATATACCGGCGGTCTTTCATGTTGAAGAAGCTACACAGCCGCAGGGGCATTCTACTTCAGGTAGTCATGAACGTTATAAAAGTACGGAGCGCCTTGAATGGGAACGGGAATGGGACTGCAATAAAAAGATGAAAGAATGGATTTTGGCCAATGCGCTTGCAGACGAGGAAGAGCTGAACCAGATAGAAAGCCGGGCAAAAGTACATATCCGCGAAAGCCGGCTCAGGGCATGGGAGAAATATTCGGCCCCGTTGAAGGAAATGGTTAAAAAAAGTATTGCCCTGCTGCAAACGGTTACAGACAATACAGGACATGTAGAAAAAGCTACCAGGCTTTTACAAATGAACCGGGAACCCACACGCAAGGATATTTTAAAAGCGCTTGCTACCGGTGTGCACTTTGGCAATTCGCAGGAACTGAATACATACTACGAACACCTGTATGCTACAGAAGATGCGGCTTATCATACCCACCTGTACAACGAAGGCACAAAGAGCCTGAAACATGTGCAACCCACCGTGGCGGAATACGATGATAATGCTCCTTTTGTGAATGGATACCAGGTTTTGAACAGGTATTTTGACGAACTGTTCACGCATAATCCTAAGGTGCTTGCTTTTGGCGAAGACCTGGGATTGATCGGAGATGTTAACCAGGGGTTTGCGGGATTGCAGCAAAAGCATGGCGATAAAAGAATATTTGATACAGGCATCAGGGAACTAACGATCATAGGACAGGGTATTGGGCTTGCCATGAGGGGGCTACGGCCTATAGCCGAAATTCAATACGTGGATTATGTATTGTATGGACTGGAACCCTTAAGCGATGACGTTGCCTGTTTGCACTATCGCACCAAAGGACGGCAAAGCTGCCCTATTATAGTACGTACCCGCGGGCACCGGCTGGAGGGCATCTGGCACAGCGGCTCACCCATGGGCATGCTCATTAATGCGCTACGGGGCTTTCATGTATGCGTACCGCGCAATATGGTGCAGGCTGCCGGCATGTATAATACCTTGCTCGAAGTGAACGATCCCGCTATTATGATCGAGTGCCTGAATGCTTACCGGTTAAAGGAAAAATTACCTTCTAATCTTTTAGGGTACAGGGTAGCGTTAGGAGTACCTGAAATTGTACGTGAAGGATCGGATATTACCATTGTATCATATGGGGCAACTTTGCGCATAGTGGAAGAAGCCGCAGGCGTATTAAATGACATGGGTATTCAATGTGAAATAATAGACGCGCAAACGCTGTTACCATTTGATGTCAACCACTCCGTTGTTGAATCGCTGAAAAAGACCAACAGGATCATTTTTGCAGATGAAGATATGCCCGGCGGAGCGGCAGCCTATATGTTTAATAAAGTAATGGAAGAGCAGGGAGGATACAAATGGCTCGACGTGGCGCCCAGAACAATTACCGCCCATGGGCACCGCCCCGCTTATGCTACCGATGGCGATTACTTCAGCAAACCCAATGCGGAAGATTTTATCCGCGTTGTGAAGGAAATGATGAGGGAATAAGTGGTAAGTGGTACGTGATGAAAACTGAAAAATCTGTTTTTTAAAAATGATCAGCAAAGAAGAGTTACGTTTTGTAGAGTTCTGGAAGGAGCAACGCGGGGGATCCAAAATAAAATACTACCTGCTATACAGCATTAGCTGGGGAATGCTTATTATTTTCTTCTCTTTTTTTATCATCATGTTCCTGGGTGGCATCAGCATTATACCTATTGCCCAGGATAACCACAAAGTGGCGCTGATCATTGTTGTTGGCCTGGTATCAGGATGGGCGCTCGCCGTGATCAGCAGAAGCCGGAATGAAAAACGTTACCGGAAGATACTGGAGAAGGTAAGGAACAGCCTGAATTAAAAAAAGGACGTATTTCAAAACAAAAAAGGGGCTGACTAAAAAGATCGTTGAACTTTAGTCAGCCCCATAATAAATAAAATCGGTGTACCGTCGGGTGTAATTATTCTGCTGTCAGTATGAAGGTCTTGTCTACTACTTCTTCCTCGCTGATAACATTGTCATCATCGTCATACTCTTTGTCTACATGTACCAGTTGAATTTTCAATCCGGTATTGGTAAGCTCTGCGAGCTTGTAATAAATATCGTAGTTAAACTCGGTTTGACCGGGGCTGTAAAACAACGCCGCATTGGCTTTTTCGGGATGCCATTTCCAGTTTCTTGCATTCGCTACATCGCTATACTTTGTAAGAAGCGTACCGGCTGAAGAAAATAACATGGTTATTTTCTTACCTTCTTCTATATTGAATTCTTCATAAAGATCAGCTCCATCTTCTTCAGTGCTAAGCACCCAGCTTTTTAAAATTGCTTTTTTGTCGGCGCTTATTGAAAGATCAGATACTTTACCTGCTCTTACATTTAAAGGAATATCGTTATAGCTCCATGTAAAGCTGAGGGAATCATCTTTAATTTGTATATTGGAAACCTCGCCCAGACCTGTAAAGTTGAAAGACGCACTGTCAATAACGCTCAGCTTACCGGTAAAAGCTCCGCCGTGGGCAAATGCTACAATATAAGTACTGTCGCTTAAAAACTCAACAGATCTTACATGAGGCATATCCTGATTTTTATAAGATACTGCCGGGTTGCTGATCCTTACGGGCAGGTCAACTTCAGCATCCCATCGCCCCTGTACTTTTTCAAAAAGCGTGGGCTCTTCCTGCGGAGGTGGGGTTGGCCCGGGATTATCATCCTTTTTACAGGAAAAGAAAACGCTCAGAGATAAACAAAGAATAAGATGCTTTGCATTAAAACGAGAAATCATGGGAAAAGAATTTAGATTAAATAAGAAATTAAAAAACTTATTACGATGTGCAATAGCATCACCGTAATAAATACGGAAGCATAAACGGACATATATGCCGGGGATTGTGCTGTTCGAAAAAAACTTCGTTTAGCCTTACTTGTGAGTGAGTGTATTCACTTAGTGAAAGCAGGAAAAAGCTACTACCTGTTAACATTTGCCAATGCATTGCAGCCGGCGCTTATCTATAACAACAACAGGCGGAAGCAATAATTGATTCGAACTGCTGCACTATTTTTTCCTTTGCCATTTTTAGCTGTGATCGCAACCGCTAAATTACAGTGAAGGTGTTTACTGGTTGTTATATAATTTGCAGGATGAATGATACTTTTTACTGACCAGGGTACATACGCGTAAATCTTAAATTTCAAATCTCAAATTTCAAATCCTAATGTCTTATCTTCAAACTAAAGATCGCCATATGAATACGTACATTCTTGCTTTCGACCAGGGTACAACCAGCTCAAGGGCTATTATTTTCGATAAAAACGGCAAAGTAATATCTGTAGCTCAAAAAGAGTTCAAACAAATATTTCCTCAGCCCGGTTGGGTGGAGCATGACCCCAACGAAATATGGAGCACTCAATTGGGAGTAGCGGCAGAAGCCATCAGCAAAGCGGGGTTAAGCGTGGAAAATATCGCGGCCATAGGCATTACCAACCAGCGCGAAACAACGGTTGTGTGGGAAAGGGCTACGGGCAAGCCGGTATACAATGCGATCGTATGGCAGGACAGGCGGACAGCCGGGTATTGCGATGCTTTGAAAAAAGAAGGAAAGGACAAACTGATACAGGAAAAAACCGGGCTGATCATTGACGCTTATTTTTCGGCCACCAAGGTTAAATGGATACTCGATAATGTGACTGGCGCAAGAAAAAAAGCCGAAAACGGTGAATTGTGTTTCGGCACTATTGACAGTTGGTTGTTGTGGAACCTTACCAAAGGCAGGATACACGCTACCGATGTATCGAATGCTTCGCGCACCATGCTGCTGAACATTCATACGCTGCAATGGGACGGAGCGCTCGAAAGCTTATTTGACATACCGGGCAATATGTTACCGCAGGTAAGGAGCAGCAGCGAGGTATACGGCGAAACCGAGAATATCCTCACCGCTCATAAAATCCCGATAGCAGGTATTGCAGGCGATCAGCAGTCGGCTTTGTTCGGGCAAATGTGCACGCAGCAGGGAATGGTAAAAAATACGTATGGCACCGGCTGCTTTATGCTGATGAATACCGGTGAAAACGCAGTGCCTTCTGTTAACAACCTGCTGACAACCGTAGCCTGGAAAGTGAATGGTATTACTCATTACGCGCTGGAAGGAAGCGTATTTATAGCGGGCGCCGTAGTGCAATGGTTACGCGACGGACTTGGCATTATTAAATCTTCGGCAGAAGTGGAAGCACTGGCACAAAAAGTAGATAATACCGGGGGTGTGTTTGTGGTGCCGGCATTCGCGGGATTGGGCGCTCCCTATTGGGATCAGCATGCCAGGGGTACTATTGTAGGAATGACCCGCGGTACCACTGCCGCGCATATTGCCAGGGCAGCCATAGAAAGCATTGCTTATCAAACCATGGATGTGCTGAAAGCGATGGAAGCAGATTCGGGTATTGCTATAAAGGAGCTAAGAGTGGATGGAGGAGCAACGGCGAATAACCTGCTGATGCAATTTCAAAGTGATATGCTGAATACAAAAGTTATTCGCCCCGAAATAATAGAAACCACTGCCATGGGCGCTGCATACCTTGCGGGCCTGGCCGTTGGATACTGGAAAGATATGCAGGAAATACAAAGCCAATGGCAGGTAGACAAGGTGTTTGCCCCTGCTATGCAAGAAGTAACACGCAACCAATTAGCTAAAGGTTGGGAAAGAGCGATCAACGCGGCAAGAGCCTGGGCTGCAGGCCAGTAGTTAAATTACGAACCTGGTGAATATGCCGCGGAATAATCTGCGTTATGCTTTTTTCAGAAATCTGTGTTGTATAATTTTTTAAGCTGCCTGTCTTTTATGCTTTCCGGTATGGAACGGAAAAACGCGTTACGCATCTTAATCATCAAAGGATTGGTAGCCTGTGCCATTTTCCCGATAAGGGCAGACTGGTTTGTAATAAAATGAGTGCGTTTCAATCTTCTTTTTTCAAAACGAAGAAATACGCTGCTCAATTCGCCTCCTTTTAAAAGCTCGTCGTACAAAACCGCGGCATCTTCAATGGCCTGGCAGGCGCCCTGTCCCATATTGGGCGTGGTGGCGTGGGCGGCATCGCCAATCAGTAAAATGTTATCAAAAGCATATTTTGGAATGGGCTTCAGATCAATGATATCATTCCATATCAAAATATCTTCCGAAGTCTGGCTTAGTATAGTTCTTGTTTCTAAAGGATATTCCCGGAACCACTCTTTCAGATCGGTAAGCGTGAAATTTTTAAAGCGGGTATTGTTGGCGGGGCTGTTAACTGTTGCAAACCAGTACAACTGATTGTTTGCAAGCGGTACAGCACCAAACCTTCCTTTATTGCCCCATATTTCGTAGCTGTTGTCAATGTTCAGTGTGCTGTTGTCAATCACTGCCCGCCAGCAGGTATAGCCGGCATAACGTGGCACAGAACCGGGAAGCAGCTTCTGCCTAATTGGTGAGTGAATGCCATCTGCAACGATGAGGTAATCCGTATCAACAGTACTTCCGTCTTTAAACAATAACTGAATATTGTTTTTCCGGATGATGATATCCATGCACTTTTTACCGGTGTATAGTTCCGCTCCCGGCATTTCAGAAAGGAGGGCTTCATGTAATGCGGCCCGGTGGATAGTGAAATTATCCAGTCCATATTGCCGGCTTATTTTCAAGCTGTCCGTACAAGTAATGGTTTTATCTTTTTCGTTTTTTATAGTAAAAGATGAAAGTGCCCTTCCTTTCCCTACTACTTTATTTTTTATCCCCAGCTTATCCAGCGCTTTGATGGCGTTTGCGGCAAGTCCCAATCCTGCGCCTACGGGTTTTACTATTTCTGCTGCTTCAAAAATAATGGGAGCATACCCTGCTTTCCGGAAAGCGATGGCGGTGGTAAGTCCAGCAATACCGCCTCCTGTAATAGCTACTTTACGTTTCATGTTTATTGTTTTTTCTCGTACCTGTTTATTGTGTTGTCAATGGGTTCCAGGCTTTGCAGGTAAACAAAGATAGCTTCCAGGTCCGCTTCCTTCATACCTGCATACATGTGCCAGGGCATCGGGCTGTTTAAATCATTTGGTGTAAATGCAGGCGATTGGTAATTGCTGTCTGAATATTGCTTAAAGCGCTGTACAAACGCCTCCTTTGTCCAGCGCCCGATACCGGTTTCCTTATGCGATGTAATATTGGCCGAACGCACAATGCCTGCCGGTTGCCTGAACTCCATACCACCGCCAAACTCCGAACCTTTTACAATAGCGCCTTTATCTGTTTTGCTGTGGCAATCCACACAACCCGCAGTATTTACAAGGTAAGCGCCATAAGCCAGGCGTTCGCTTTCATCAGGTTTTGGTTTTGGCTGCGCTTCCCGGGGCATAGTGTTTACGATAAAGTTCAAAGGAAAATCCAGCTCACGTTCTGCTGTATTGTTTTTGATTGGGTCAAGCGTTCTGATATAAGCAATAATGCTGTAGATATCCTCCTTATCCATTTGCCCGTAATGATGATAAGGCATTACAGGGAACAGCGCTTTACCGTCTTTGTCAACCCCTGCAGTAATCGCCCTGAATATTTCTCCGTCCGACCAGTTACCCAGGTTATAGGGTGTGATATTGGCCGAATAAATAGTGCCGGGAAATCCCATATCCTTTCCAAATTTTTCCCCACCACCACCCAGGTTACCTGATAATGGCCCGGCAAATTTCGACCAGTCCCGGGAGCTATGGCAATCCATACACACGGCTACACAATTGGCAAGATAACGCCCACGTTCCATACGTTCAGGGCTGCGCTCTACTTTAATTTCGGGAGCATCGGCTATATCGGGCAGGTAAGCTTTCAGGTAAGATCCTGTAGCAATAAGTCCTATAACAACAAACACCAGTATACCGGGTAATACTTTGTAAATCTTTTTCATTTTATAAAACATTAATTACACAAAGATTTCTTCATTGCATTGTTTGCAAATAGCGGTAACAGGATGAACTGTCTATAATATTAGATGAATTGCGCAGCAAATATTTTAATGACTGCTTTTTTACAGTTTATACATCTTTTGTCAACACCGTTAGACCGTACCTGTACTTTTGATCTTTAAAACATATTCAGTATAAATCAATCATAAAGGAATGGCAAAAATTGGTATTGTTGGAGCTACAGGTATGATAGGAAAGCCTGTAACAAATGCGTTTATCCAAGCAGGATTCGAAGTAACTGTTTTAGTCCGGAATATTGAAAAAGCAAAACGTCTTTTTGGTAATAATGTTCATTACATGCGGGGTGATGTACGGAATATTGCGGAGATAAAGCGATTCATAACCGGCCTGGAATATCTTTACTTAAACCTTTCTGTGGCGAAGGATAGCGCGGAAGATGACTTTCAGCCGGAAAGAGATGGAATGGTTAATATTATTGCAGTTGCTAAAGAATCGTCCGTAAAAAGGATTGGTTACCTGTCATCACTGGTTCATTTATATGAAGGACAAAATGGGTTTCATTGGTGGGCCTTTGAATTAAAAAGCAGGGCGGTTCATAAAATCAGGGCGGCTGGGATTCCCTATTCCATTTTCTATCCTTCTACTTTTATGGAGAGCTTTGACAAAGGCGCTTACAGGCAGGGGAATTTTATCGCATTGGCAGGTGTGTCAAAATTTAAAATGTTCCTTATTGCAGCAGGCGATTACGGGAAGCAGGTGGTAAAGGCATTTGAACTTAACAACGGTAACCAGGAGTTTGTGATCCAGGGCGAGGAAGGGTTTACTGCTGATGAAGCAGCAAACTTCTACAAAAAGCATTGCAGTAAAACCCAGCTTATGGTTGTTAAAGCCCCGCTCTTTTTACTGAAGCTTGCGGGAAAATTCAGTAATAAATTCGCATACGGTGCTAAAATAATTGAAGCGCTCAATAATTACCCGGAGAAATTTGAAGCAGATAAAGTCTGGAACATACTTGGAAAGCCTCACACAAAATTCATAGATTATATTAATGCCGGTTAGTTGCCCCCGGAGATTAAAGGATCGCCTCATTTGGCGATCCTTTAACTTAATCAGAACACACTTCGTTTCGTCTTAAAAAACCCTTCGATTTTAACTGGTGTCCATATTACTGCCGTACTGGTGACCACCCGCTTTCCCGCTTTCTCTAAAATAAAGCTGCCGATAATATCGCCACCCGGCGTTTCGGTATAATGGCTGAAGTCAATTCCTCCGGAACTGGGAATGATATTGCTGCCTTCTACCACGAATTGCTGGTAGGCAACATTTCCCGGAGGTTGATAAAGAAACCAGGGCAATGTTTTTCCCCAGCTTACATGCCCGTCAGATGGATAACCGGTCCATTTAAGGCTTAATGCAGCATCGGAAGCTCCCCCCGAAACAGGAACTACAGCAGCATCCAGGTTGTGAATACCATTAACCGATACCACGCCCAGCGGAATAGCTCCATGCAGCCAGGGTCCGTTATCAATACGAAACGTGATACCTTCCGCGCCAATGTATATATTGGAAACAAGCAGGTATTGAGCATTGCCCGGGCCTTTCAACGTTACAGAAACGGCTATAGGGTTTTTGGCGGGCACGGCAGCCGGCGCAGTGTATACAGCTTCTCTTCCGTTGGCTTGCAGCGCTCCTGCACCAGCCAGTTTCCATTCTTTAACATACCGGGCAGTTACACTATGCTGTGGCCCTATGGGTTTTACCACGCCGGAAACAGGGGGAATAATATCTTCGTCCGACATAAAATTAACTACACTCAATGTCAGTGTTTCACCAGGCTCCAGGGCAGTAGAAACCGGGTTGAGCGTAAAAGAGGTAAATAAGCTCCAGTCGCTGAAATGCGTGGTAGAAATTGAAAACGTTTTGGCGAAAGGATCATGTATAGCACCAGCTCCCTGCCATATACCTTTCGCATCCTGGTAAGCGATGCCAACCGCATCGGTTGAAGTTCCTTCAAAGTCAGGGGTATCATATACAAAGGAAACCGCTACGGGCTTCGGAAAATTTTTGTCATGCGGTAATAGCCTGTAAGCCTGGCCTAAGCCTGCAACGTTGGTATTTGAGATACGTTGTATGCTAAAACTAACGTTCTCTGCTACAGCACCTGCCGGAATGGTAAGACGCAACCGCCCGTCAGCCGAGTATAGTGTTCCGCCTGATGAGCCAATAGTAGCCGTTACAGCAGCTTCCTGCACATCGCCAACCGGTGTAACCTGCCCGCCTTCAGTTTCCGGTGGCATTGGAATATTGGTTTTTAATAGTTCTTTCTTGCAGGCATTAACAAACAACACAAAAAAGAATAACAATAGAAGTATACGGAAGCTCCGGCAAAAAATGATCCTTTTCATTATATAATTTTTTGCAAAGCTGGATTACAGCATAGTCATTGCAAGCAACAATGGTAGTGAATGGATAAAATGAACGTACCAGCTGTTATATATGGAGTTAAAAGTAATTAACAATCTAGCAGCATAGAAAGAACAGCATTCGCTCAATCTCCAAATCGCGCAATTGATGTATTAAAATCAGCATTTGAATACCAGGGTTCTTCTTATGGAACTGTACGTTGGCAAACTTTGCTGTAAAATAATCTTTATGTACAGCGTCCAACAAATTTTAGAAAAGTTAAACAGCGGCATACTATTGGCCGCGGCATTTTTACTCCTTACAACAAGGATAGAAGCACAACAGCAAAGCGTTATACCAGATGAAGCATTAGACTATATGCTAATGAAGTTCCGTAAAATACAGGCAGATAGCCGGGCACGGCAGCAATTTGAAAAGGAGCTTGATGCAAGTGTTGATGAAGCTACTGCGAAACTGGACAAATGGTTACTTGAACAAAAAAAAGAGCAGGCTATACGAATAAAAAATTACATACCCGGCTATAAACATGGTAATGACGATATGAATCTTTTTCCGGTATGGGAAGAAATGCCCGGACCTGTGCCATCATTGCCCGAGGCAAAGCAAACAAATTTTAACAGCAAATACCAGGTATATATTGACAAAGTAAGTGTAATGAAAAAACAGTTATCGGATTGGTTGCAGCAGTATTTGAACGATCAACGTACCGGCAGGCAGGCAATAATACAAGACAGCAAGGCAATGGCCGACCAAAATGTCATGGTTCAGCAAATGGGTGGCGCAGATGCTTTGATGAAAATGAGTGAAAAAGAAAGAAAACAGGCCGCTCAACAGTCCACAGAAAATATGAAGAGTAATCCGCATGCAGCTACAGGTATGAAAAATGAAGGCATGAATGCAATGGCACAGCGTATGATGACTGATCCGAACTACCGGGAAGCATATAATAAAATGACAGATGCGCAAAAGGAAGCAGAATTAAAAAAATATATGGGTAATACCATCGAAGAAAGGAATGACAAGGCTTTTGAAACCTCCATCAATGACAGAAACGGCACTTACAGCGCTGCCCATATTGAATTATTGCTGGGCAAAAGCCTGCAGCAAATGCAGGAAGCGGCAAAACCCTATTCAGAGGGAACAGAGCTGACCAATACCTTTTTTAATGATATATACAAGAGATTAGATACATGGTACAACAATACATATACATCATTGCCAGAGACAAGTACACATGAAAAGACAGGACTGGACATTTTGATAAAATGCAGGGAAACCATTTTATACAGCTTTCAGAAAAAAGAAGCGGTAACCAGGACAATACTATGGGATCTCTTAAAAAGCAATACTAAAATTGCTTTCGGAGAATTCAACGATTTTATAGGTAGCTATCCCTGGGGCAAATCAAAAAATGCAAGTTTCATTGACGGGAAATATACAGCGCCCAAAATAGCCCAGGCTGTAACCAGCATTTATGATGAAATGATCCGCATGGCGGGTGAAGCGGAACGTACAACGAGACTGTTCAAAGGACAACAGGAACAGTATGAGCTGATAGTAAAGTAAGACATACAAAGAAGTAAGGCGAATTTATTTCTCTGCCTGCTCCTTTTCCTTTACTCCTCCCCTGCCTGGCTGATAACAGCCCATAACGTAAAAAGAACAACTCGTTACAAGCTCCTGAAACAGGTTTAAACCACCGTAATAATTTTAAATTTTAAAACAAAATATATGCAAAAAATTGTTGTAATTATCCTGCTTGTGTCTTCCGCCCTGATGGGTTCGTGCGAAAAAGATAAAACATCTGATGCAGATGAGTATGGAAATGGTCCGCGTACCAGCATACCTGGTTCATTACAGGGAAACTGGATGTACGGAAACTTTTCCATGACGGAATACTGGAATCAAAATCCGGCTGATTATATCGGGAATGCTTTTGAAATGGCTATTGCCTTCAGGTTGAATGCAAACGGAACTTACGAGCATTACTTTACTTCAAAAACTGTGAGCGGCGGTATCACCACTTATCATCAATCACTAACAAAGGGTACCGTGGTAGTTAATGAAGCCGATAAAACAATAACTACTCATGCTAAGTCAGCTCATTATAAACAAACTAAAAACGGGGTAACTACAGAAAACAGGGACTTATCGGGTAATGAAATAACCCAAACAACAAAGTATACTTATGACCCGCAAACAACATCCAATGGAACGAAGACCATTTACCTTAAGCTGAACGGAACAGGCAATGCTTTACAGTTCCTGCAAAAATCCTGATACCGGTTACATCTTACATATTTAAATCGCTGTTTAATGAACAGCATTATAATACTTATACTCCTTTCAATGCACTGCGAAAAAAGGTGCCGGTAAATATTACATCTGCCCTATACAGATTAGCTTACTATTAAGCAGCCTTAAAGCTAACCTTGGAATGAACAACTTGTAACCTCGCTTTACCATTGCTGAACAACTGAAAAGGATAGCAGGACTGTATTATGAAACCCAAGGTTGGCATTCGGAAATCCATACTTCAACAATAAGTTTATCAGCCGGCAGGCTCAAGCTTTAAAACCCGGCAGAATTATACTATTTGCCCATCCATTTTTTAAAATCCGCCACTCTTTCCCTGCTTACCAACACTTCCCTGTCAGTAGCAGGCATCAATTGCAGAATAAGCCGGTTGCCAAAATAATCATCTATCTTTTCTACACTGCCAATAGAAATATAAAAGGAACGACTGATACGAAAGTAATCATGAGGGTTTAGCATTTCCTCCAGTTCATCCATTGTATAATCAACAATAAATTTTTTATTGCCTTTTGTTTTAAAGAAGTTGAGTCGCCCATCACTATAGAAATAAGCAATATCCTGTATTTCTACGCTTACAAGCTTTTGACCGTTTTTTACAAGAAACCTTTTACGGTATTCTTTAGGAGCCAGTTTTTGCTGCAGTTCTTTTACCAGTAACTGAATGGCTGTTGACGTATTGCTGCTCCTGAGGCTTCTGAACTTATTCAAAGCCATTTCCAGATCCTCGGGTTGCACCGGCTTAAGCAGGTAATCAATACTGTTTACTTTGAAAGCTTTAAGGGCATATTCGTCATAGCTGGTAGTAAAAATTACCGGGCTGGTTACTTTTGCCAGGTCAAATATGGCAAAGCTTTGTCCATCGGCGAGCTCAATGTCCATCAGTATAAGATCGGGCGCTTCGTTATTTTGCAACCATTCTACCGTACTGCTGATGCTGTCGGTAATACCGCCTACTTCCAATGAACTGTCTACAGTTGCGAGCGTTTTCTGCAATTTCTTTACAGCGAGTTCCTCGTCTTCCACAATTAAGATCTTCATAATATTTAATTGAATAGCTATTGTTTATTTTTTATTAAAGGAAGATTTACTACAAACCTGCCAGCTATAGTTCCACCCTCAAAGCCGGGTTGTTTAAGTAAAGTGTACTTGCTCTTTATATTTTTTAAGCCGATGCCCGTGGAGTTTTCTTTCGTTTGCTTTGGCTGCAGGTTATTACACACGATCAATTCATTTTCAGAAGTGGTATATATCTCAATGCATAAAGGCTCTTTTTTACTGACTATATTGTGCTTTACTGCATTCTCTACCAGTAACTGAAGGCTCATGGTAGGGATGGAATAGTTATAATACGCTTCATCTATCCGTATATCTACATGAAGCCCCTGGCCGTACCTGGTTTGCAACAATACCATGTAGCTATGGATAAAACGGGTTTCATTGTGAAGCGTAGTTAAATCGTTTTGATTGGTATTTAAAACATACCGGTAAACTTTGCTTAATTCATTCAGGAATTTATCTGCCATTTGCCTGTCTTCAGAAATCAGTCCGGATAAGGTGTTAAAACAGTTAAAAAGGAAATGCGGATTTACCTGTGATTTCAGGTTCTCAAACTCCTGTTCTGTATTCATCAGCTCCAACAATTCTTTCTCCATAAGACTTTCCTTGTATTGATCAATCATATAGATGACTTCCCAAAGTGTTTCAAATATTAAATTAACAAAGATGCCTTGTAACAGCCACAGCTTTAATGATTCCGGATTATACGAATAACCAAACAGGTTAAATCCGGCGTAGATGCCATGAATAGCAATAACAGATGGCGCCATAACGAGTGGATATACAAGCAGCTTAAAAAATATTCGCTTGTAGGAATTTTTGAGCCCCGGCAGCCTGGAGGCAACGAAATAGTGATACCTGAAATGACAATACCAGGAAACAACAGCCAGTATAAACAATAGTGGAAATGAAAAGAACCACAACTGCGGATCAGTAAAAACGCGGTTTCCATACAATATGTAGTGTACCCACAGCGTAATAAAGGGCATGGAGATCAGGAATCCATAAAATTCGTATGCAGGCGGCTTTATAAGTTTCATAGCGCTACTTCAATGTTGTCGAATAATGGCAGGATGATGGTGCGCTCAAAAGCGCTTTCCTGTACGTTTATTTCCATGCCGCCCAGCAAGCGGTATTTGGCAATAAGATTATCCAGCCCTTCTTCCAGATATGCCTCATTGCTCAGTATCTTATTTTGCAGCGAATTCTGAATAATTAATTTATTTTTTTCGTTGTAAATAAAAAGGGAAAGAGGGGATGATTTAATCGCCGCATTGGTATAAATGATATTCTCCAATATCACCTGCAGGCTCAACGGAGGTAATTGTTTTTCCAATATAGCGGGATCTACCTTAATGGATATGCTAATGGCCTGGGCAAAACGAACTTTAAGCAGAAAAAGATAAGAGCGGGCAAACTTTAATTCCTGCTCCAGGCTCACCAGTTGCTCGTCGTCTGTACGCAGCATATACCTGTGCACCTTTGCCATTTCGGCCAGAAAACGCTCGGCATTTTGCTCATCGTCCTGGATAAGTGAGGAAAGAGAATTAAAACAATTAAAAAGAAAATGAGGATTGATCTGTCCTTTCAGTCCATACAGCTTGCTCTTTTGATAGACTGTTTTCAGTTGCTCTGTTTCCGTTACCGCTTCCTTCCATTTTGACCAGTTAACAGCCGCTTCATTCAGGAAAGTAATCACAGTACTGGCAAAGCAGCCGAAAGCAAGTGCCCACCAGAAGTTATCAGTTTGTGCAGGGCATTTGAATAAGTGCAGCATATCATAATAAAAATAAAGACCAACAACCAGCAATACATTCATTCCGTAAAAAACGGGGAGCATAATGCCAATACGTTTAAACAGATCCTGGTTGGAAGGAAATTTTCGCTGGATAAAAGAGCCGGTTAGTCCGAATAGAAAATATGCAATAAAAAGATATACAACAGAGAGCCCTGTACACAGGAGCATATTATGCAGTGATGCATACATGCAGTTTTTGAATACAATAAGGTTCATGAGAATGGTATAGGGCAGTACTACCCATAGAAACAATCTCAACTCCCTGTCACTGTATCGTTTTAAGGCCATTATCCTAAAGATAAGCAGAATCAAAGCTGCTTTCAATGGTGCCGGATGAATTGTAATTTTTGGGGGATGGATTGCGATTTAAGCGGTTTAACGGATCTATGAAAAGGATTTTAGAAAATGTAAGGCAACCGGCATATGCTAATGAGCCTTACCTGTATCAATAAAACGGATTGATGACCTTAAAAAGCATAGTGCAAGTAGTATCTTCCCTTTTACTCTTTTCTACATGCACATTCCTGTTTTTCATTGATGTATTTTATTGTCGCTTTACTCAGCTTTTCCAATATACCGAGATCAAGGTCATCCAGCCTTTTGAAATAAATGCAGGCTTTGCCCATCTTATATTTTCCCAATTTTTCAAGGAGTTCCTTATCCTTGTTATCCGGGGCAGAAACATACAGGGAAAATTCAGCTTTTCGGGGTGAAAAGCCGATAAGAGGCGCGTCTCCTTCGTGCCCGCTTGCATATTTATAATGATAGCTGCCAAAACCTATAATGGTAGGTCCCCACATCCTGGGTTCAAACCCCGACCATTCACGCATAAGCTCAATGAGCCTGAAACTGTCTTGTTTCTTTTGCTCTTTATCAACGAACGAATGTATAAAGTCGCTCACGCTTACCTGGGTTTCCGCAGTCTTGTTTTTTGTAGCCATATATCTTGTTTTTAATTGACCGCAATAGTCCGGCAACCAAAAATAGCCATTAAACGAGAATGATCTTATCTGTCACGCTGCAGAATGTTCAATTCGGTGTCAAAGGCAACAACTTCCGCCCCCGGCTACTTCCCCAGCCATTTCTTAAACGCATTTACTACCGTTCATGTAAGTGGCGGGAGCTTAAAGATCAATTCTATAAACGCAGAAAAGAAGATTATAGAAGGAACTTTTACGGTTACACCGGCCGGGCACATTGTTGGCAGCGCGCATGGGCAGGTAGGAACGGCAAATATCTCCGGCGCATTTAAGCTGAAATACGAATAATATTTTCGTCAGCGCTGCGAGATGCGCTTTGCGCCTTATACTTCAAAAGTTGCAAGGGATAATTGTTAAAGATCCGCTATATGCTCCTTTGCTTTGCTTAAAGCCATCGGGAAGGTTTCAACAATATTAGCCTTGCCGATGGCAAAAACCAATCTTGCCTTTTTTAATTCGTAGGTTACCTGCCCGCTGATCACTTCCGACAAAATTAATTTTGTATTGTTACGCCTTGCCTGCTGCAGCATATCCTTCAAAACCTGGATGCCCGTTGCATCAATGATAGGAACCTGTTTCATTCTTACGATCAGTACCCTGGGGGAAGATTCTAACGTTCTTATAGCTTCTTTGAATTTATAGGCAGCGCCAAAAAACATTGGCCCCGTAATTTCAAATACCTGCACATGTTTGGGGATAGCGAAAGTATCAATTTCGTCTTTCCCATGCGGTACTGTATTATCATTCGTTTCTTCTGCCAATACCTGCACACCACTGAACTGTACCATTTTTCGCATAAAAAGGAAGGCGGCCAGCACCATCCCTATTTCTATCGCCACGGTGAGGTCTATAAATACCGTTAATAAAAAAGTAGAGATCAGAACGGCAACATCACTGCGCGGACCTTTTAGTATAGCTACAAAACTTTCCCATTCACTCATGTTGTAAGCTACTACCACCAGTATGCCGGCCAGGGACGCAAGGGGTATAAGCGTTGCCCACTTACCAAAAAAAAGCATGATCAGAAGCAGGGTGACAGCATGGATCATTCCTGCTACCGGTGTACGTCCCCCGTTCTTAATATTGGTAGCGGTACGCGCAATAGCGCCTGTGGCGGGAATACCCCCAAAAGCCGCCGAAAAAATGTTGGCTGTTCCCTGCGCTACTAATTCGGTATTCGACCTGTGATGCCCGCCAATCATACCATCTGCAACCACAGCAGACAACAACGATTCAATACCGGCCAGCAATGCAATTGTAAATGCCGGTTGTATTAATTGTTTGATCACCGAAAAATCCAGGTCGGGTATAACAGGGGTGGGAAGCGAAGCCTCTATACTGCCAAAAGTGCTGCCAATGGTCTCTACCGGCAAATGCAGCCACTCTGTTGCGAAGGTGGTAATTACGATCGCTACCAGCGAGCCGGGAATTTTACGTGTAATTTTGGGCAGCATTAAAATGGTGAGCACAGTAACAACAGCAATAAGCACCGCATACAGGTTTACCGAGGGGAAATGCTGCAGGTAACTCATCCATTTGCTTCCAAAACCGGCAGGTACCTTTTCGATATCCAGCCCAAAAAAATCTTTCATCTGCGATGAAAAGATCAGTACCGCAATACCGCTCGTAAAACCCACTATCAACGGGTGTGGTATGAATTTAATAATGAAGCCCAGCTTGAGCACTCCCATTATTATAAGCATTATTCCGGCAATAAACGTAGCAATGATCAGCCCGCTTACTCCGTAAGTTTGCACAATACCGTACACAATAATAATAAAGGCGCCGGTTGGACCTCCTATCTGTACCTTGCTTCCGCCCAGCCCCGAAATAATGAACCCGGCAATAATTGCCGTATACAATCCTTTTTCGGGAGATACGCCGGAAGCGATAGCAAAGGCGATGGCCAGCGGCAGTGCAACAATGCCCACAATTATTCCCGCCATTAAATCTCTCCGGAACTGGCTGAATGAATAATGCCGGAGGGTATCTATCAGTTTGGGTCTGAATATCATCATACAAATTTCAATGAACGGCAGCCTCCATTACAGCTTTAATACGGCAGTATTGAATTTTAGCGATTTGAACAGTAAGCATTTGCTTAAAAACGGGTAGTGTGCCGGGCAGGCGGTTTGCCCTACCCTGCCTGTAAAATTATTGCACGTGTGGGTTTGTAATTGTGAATTTTATCACTTTTTAAAAACTAGCTTTGCAGTTCAAATGAGCATACAAAACATTTTCCCGATCGACAAATGGGACTTTAAAAGCGAATCTGTTTTTAAGGATTTACCAGCGGCGGAATATGATATGCTGACTGCCGGACAGGTACAAAAAACATATAAGAAGGGAGAAGTTATTTTCAGGGAAGGCGCTTACGCAGATGGTATTTTTTTTATAGTATCGGGCAGGGTAAAAAAATACAAGCTGGATGTCGACAGGAAAGAATACATTATTTACATAGCGAACGCCGGCGAAATAATAGGATATCACGCTATTTTAGCCGAAGACCGCTACCCCGACTCGGCCGCGGCATTGGAAGAAAGCCAGATGGCTTTTATATCAAAAAACAGCTTTTTGCGGGTACTGAAGCAATCGGAAATACTCAATAAAAGACTGTTAAAAACATTGAGCCATGAGTTTGCCGTGCTGGCGAACAGCCTTTCTGTTTTTGCCCAAAAACCTGTAAGGGAGCGATTGGCTTTGCAACTGATAGTAATTCGTGAAAAATATAAAGTGGATTTTAAGCCGGGCATGACGGTTGGTATTAATATGAGCCGCGACGATTTAGCCAGCCTGGTTGGCACCGCCCGTGAAAATGTGGTAAGAATACTTTCTGAATTTAAGGAGAAAGGCATTATTGAAACCCGCGGAAGAAAGATCGTTGTACGCGATGTTAGCCGGCTGATTGAAATTGCCAATTATAAATAATGCTGTTGCCGGGAACAAACAATGATTCCGCCTGCCACTTTTACCTGATCACCACCGAATCCTTTACACTGCCGCAGGTAAGCATGTCTTTTCCAAAATAGGGGTTTTTAATTTCTGTAGAGCTGCTTAGCCAGTCGGCGCCCGTATTGTTAAAAGCCATGGGGCAGGTGAGCAAATATATTTTTGCCTGGGTATACCTCACGGTTCTTGTTAGGTCAAAAAGATTACCTGAAATCATTTGGAAAGCTTTTCTTTTTGCTTCTATACTCTTTTCTCCCAATAGCCCCTTGCATTCGCTGCTGATGCCACTGGTATAGGTTTGAGCGGTAGGGATTACCACATTATTGGTATCCGCCGCTTTCAATTCTTCCAGCTTTAGCCCGTCAGACGCCTCTGCAAGCCGGGATGCTGCGGTATTAGCCGCTTCCGTATCATCGGCAACCAACGCGTCGCGGAGTGCATAATAACTGTCCAGCACTCCTTCAAAGGAAGTATTGAAAACATCGGTTAGCACAGATGCGGGCTTTACTTCAACAGGCGTTTCTTCCTTTTCAGAAGATTTGTCGTTTCCCCCGTTACATGCCAATAAAATAATTACCGGAACAATAAACAAAAGCTTTTTCATACCTGAAGTTTTTAACCCGTTGGTGCCGGACTGCGGCTCCTGTAACAAAAACCTGCTGCAAACCTACAGTAAAAACAGTTTTATATCAAACTAAAATATATCAAAAACAAAATGAATAGTACATATCGGGCAGCATAAATACATCCTCCTTCGGCGGTATGAATTTTAAACCAGGCGAAACCAAAGGTAAACACCTCTTCCCTGTGCATGGATTATCTCCGAAAACCGCAGCAGTATCTTTGCCAGGAAACCATCTTCGGGGAACGTTTTATTACTTTCCGCTTTACATTCCTGTATGCATTTCTGTACAGGCTCCATGTAAAGCCCCGCATCCGGCTCCGGCTTTTGATGAAAAACGATACAGAGCATTATAAATATTGCCGTAACAAGCGCCCTGTATGTTATAACAGATTTTTTCATTTTTTTACAATTAACCGACAGCTATTACCTGGCAGCCGTCGCCTCTATTTCCAGCATTAAAGAAGGAGATGCCAGGGTTCTTACTTCCGTTAGAGTGCTGGAAGGAACACAATTAAAGTTTTTTAACCTTTTAAGAACAATCTCATATTCATCCAAAAAAGCGTCTACCGATGTTGTATAGAAATTCAGCCTTACCACATCACACAGTGTATAGCCCCTGCTATGTAATACAACTTCCAGCTTATCGAACGCATTGTGGATCTCTTCACGCATATTTCCGCCGGAAGCACTGCCTTCTTCTTTTGGCATTTCCTTACCCGAACAATACAGGGTAGCTGCGGAAAAAGGCACTTCCGCAGACCGGGCAGATGCAATACTATCCTGCAATGCCCAGGGATTAATAACCGTTTTTCTTACAGGAGCTAAACATGTTTCCATCGTATATTTTTTAATGTTTTTACTACGTGTAGTGCAAAATTGTTGCAGGTGCCGTACCCGGGAAAGCTATTCCCGGATGAACTGTTAATATAGTTGCCTGAACCGTACCTGCATGGCATTGACAACACCCCGCTGAAGTACGTTGCATAGTATGCCCGGTTATAATTTTTCTCTTTAGAACAGGAGATACAGTAAAGAAAACTTATCTTGAAGGAGTATTGATTCAAATCATTGTATGAAAAAGATCATCCCCACTTTGACTGCCTTTATCCTGTTAAGCTGCCTGGCTGCAAAAGCTCAAACCGAATTATGCCGGGGCGCGTATTTTACAGAAGAAGAAGGAAGATTGTTCCTGGAAAAAAATACGCCCTCAACCCTTACGCAATGGGCAGCCCGTTCGGAAGCGGTACGGAAGCAACTGCGCGAAGGAATGGAGCTGCAATTGGAAAAGCTGCCGGCAGGATTATTATCATCCCCTGTTATTCACAGTAAAAAAGTAATGGATGGATATACGGTAGAAAATGTTTTTTTTGAAAGCCTGCCCGGATTTTACGTAACAGGCAACTTATATAAACCCCTGAAAAAACGAAAATCGTATGCAGGCATTCTTTGTCCGCACGGGCATGGCAACAACCCCGAAGGAAGGTTCAGGGAGCAAACCCAAAAACGCTGTGCCATGCTGGCGCGTATGGGAGCGGTGGTATTTGTTTGGGATATGATAGGACAGGGGGATTCAAAACAATGCGATCACAATTTAGCGAAGGGGTTAAAATTACAGACGATCAACAGCGTCAAAGCGTTGGAGTTCCTCCTGTCCATACCGGGTGTAGATGCCCGCAGGATCGGCATGACCGGTGAATCCGGCGGCGGTACCCAGACATTTATGCTCACGGCGCTGGATAACCGTTTTAAAGTAGCCGTACCCTGCGTAATGGTATCCGCACATTTTTTTGGCGGCTGCTCCTGCGAAAGCGGCATGCCTGTTCACAAAAAGGGCGACTATCAAACCACCAATGCGGAAATAGCGGCTTTAACGGCGCCGCGTCCCATGCTGCTGATATCTGACGGCAACGACTGGACAAAAAACAATCCCGTGGCGGAATATCCTTATATGCAAAAAATATATGCGCTGTACGGTAAACAGAACGGCGTTGAGCTGGTACATCTTGCCGACGAAAAGCATGATTATGGACCATCGAAGCGAAAAGCGATGTACTTCTTTATGGCGAAGCATCTTAAGCTTAATATATTGAAGGCAAAGAACAAGAAAGGAGAAGTGGACGAAACACCGGCAACAGTACTTGAACAAAGCGAGCTGGAGGTATTCAATACAGCCCACCCGCGCCCCGCGAACGCGGTAACCGGTGATGAGGCTGTTACCAGCCTGCTGAACAGAATATTATAGAGCAACCCGCCTGATCGTTCTATCAACAAATGAGCATGTAAGCCATTCAGGCCTTTTTCCTGTCGGCAAGCAATATTACTACACCCGCTGCCAGCGCTATGCCTCCTGCATACACCGGCCAGCCCACCGATTTCTTCTCTTTCTTATTAATTTCCAGCGGTCCCAGATCCACTACGTTTTTTTCTTTTGTAAAGCTGAAGCCACGGAATATGAGCATGAGTATGCCTGCTACCACTAAAATAACACCAACAACTTTCATAATAATTACTTTTAATGAATAAAGACGTTCCGGAACATTATTCAAATAGCCTGCCATACAAAATCGCTATGGTAATTCATCTAAATACGGTAAGCTGTGGAAATTAAGTCTCTGTAGAGGTGGAATTTTTGTATCAGCCCGGTAAAAAATATCTGTTTACAAATCCACCGTATTCAGCAAAATATTTTCTTCCAGATGACACCTGAGTTCTTTTCAGAAGAACCGGTTGAGAAGAAAAACCATCAAAGTTTGATGAGAATTGCCCTGCATGCGCCTCTCAAAATAAAGTATCAAAATCTCAGGAGCCTCACCGGCGATCGTATATATTCTTATGCAAAAAATAATTCTCTTATTTGCTGTTGTTGGGCTGTTGGGCTGCCATATTTCCGAAACGAAAATAGCTTCCCGCGCACAACCTCAGGATCCGCTGATCATTGGTCCAGGCGGTGGGGGAGCTACATTTATTCCTACATTTTCACCGGCTAACCCGCTTCATTTTATTGTTCGCTGCGATATGACCGGTTCATACCTTACAAAAAACGGGGGAACGTCTTACCAACAGTTCAATTTCGCCAATGGCGCGTCCGGTTATGCTTTCCACCCTAAAGACAGCAATACCATATACATTGGGTCAGCTACCCTTAACCGGTCTGCCGACGGAGGAAAAACATGGGAAGTTGTTTTCCCGGGAAAAGAGGATATTATTCAGGAAACGTATAGCGGCGATCATGCCAACTATACAATTGAAGTAAAAGAAACATCCCTGTACGATACGGCAAGCGGCAGTATCCATAATATCCGTATTGATCCGGTAACTACGGGTGGACTCTATTTTAGTATGGGGCGTTATTTCTTCTACTCGTTTGATAACGGGCGGAAATGGGCAAAGGAAGATTGCAAAAAAAGAATTGACTTTATATACGCAGGCAATACTACCGGCAATGAAGTATATATTTTTACCCCGGAGGCTTTATACAGGTTTGATAAAAATACCGGGATCATGCATTGGAAAGACTATCCCGCTGCCATGATCCCATCATTTTCCTTTACCGGCGGCGTAAAAAAGGGAACCGACAGTGTAATATTTTACAGCATTCACCACGATACCAAACGGGAGGTGAACGGCGAGTTCGGCTATAGTGAAATATGGAAGTCGGGAGATAGCGGCAACGCATGGGAGCAGGTATCCGACACCGTTATCACTAACGCGTCTGCAGGCATCAAACCCAGCTACTCCATGATCAGTTGCGCCGAACAGGATGCCGCCAGTGTATATGTAGTAACCAACCGCTACCAGGAGAAAAGCGATACTACACTTAAATATTGGTATGGAGCGCTGAAAAGCGCCGACGCCGGGAAAAGCTGGCAGTGGTGCTGGAAAGGTGGCGGAGGTTCAGGCAAATACGGGGTAAAGGATGGCAACGACGCGGTCAATCTTTCCGATGCGTGGGTAAAAAAAGCTTTTGGCGGAGAATATATCCGTTTAATGGATGTAGGAGTATACCCGGCTGACGGCAATACCGCGATCGTTACAGACTGGTACAGAACCATGAAAACGACCGATGGTGGCAACACCTGGCAACAGGTATATAGCAACTCCCATCCCGATGGTAGCTTTGGAAGCAGGGGGCTTGAAGTAACTACAGCATATGGTGTACATTTTGATCCGTTCGACAGCAATCATATGGCTATCAGCTATACCGACATCGGCTATCATCATTCCTTTGACGGCGGTACAACCTGGCATCGTTCTACGGAAGGTGTTCCGGTAGAATGGATCAATACCTGTTACTGGGTGGTATTTGATCCGGCGGTGAAAAATAAGCTCTGGTCGGCATGGTCCGGTATGCACGACTTTCCACGTGGTAAAATGACACGCGATCCGCTCTGGAAAAAAAGAGCGAGAGGTGGTATTTGCGTTTCGGAAGACGGAGGCAAAACATGGAAGCCTGTTTACGAAGGAATGGGAATGGATGCGCCTGCTACCTGCCTGGTGCTGGATACGGCCTCCCCGGCAGGCAACAGAACATTGTATGCGGCAGTATACAACAAAGGAGTTTTTAAATCAACCGACGACGGTAAAACATGGACATTGAAAAACAACGGAATCGAAGACAATACCTGTGCCTTTGAACTTACGTTGTCGGCTAAACGGGAATTATTCCTTACCGTATCTGCAACGCCTCAGCATACAAACGGGAAAAGAGGGCGTGCATTTTATTCCGGCGCGGTATATAAATCTACCGACGGCGCAACCACCTGGACAAAGCTGCAGGTAACTGACGGATTGCTGTTCCCGAACGGGATTGAATGCGATCCGCTAAACCCTGACAGGATATACCTGGGTTGCTGGGCGGATATTGATTTGAGCGACCTGGTTGGTGGAGAAACGGCAAGAAATACAGGGGGCAATGAAAAATTAAAAATGCCGGGCGGCATCTTTCTTTCGGAGGATGGCGGCAAAACGTGGCGCCAGGTATTTGATGATAAGCAGTATGTGTATGATATTGTTGCCGATGCGCGCATTCCGGGCCGGCTTTACCTGAATACGTTTAACAAAGCAGCATACAGAAGCGATGACAGCGGCAACACCTGGAAAAAGATAAAAGGATACGATTTTCACTGGGGGCAGCGGCCGGCGCTGGATCCGCGCGATAAAGAAAAAATATTTCTCACCACTTTTGGTTCCGGTGTGTGGTGGGGACGCCCGGAAACAGAACAATAATTATTCAGCATTAAAAGAGTGATTGTATGATGACTATGATCAGGATAGCAGGCTGTTGCCTGATTATTTTATTTCATCTTGCAGGTTGTAGCAGCAACAGGCAGGATAACGTAACCGGTCAACCGAAAACTGAAAAAAACTCCAACGGAAGAAATGATGCCTGGGGATATGCCGGGTATGGTGGAGGAGGCGCCATGTTTTACCCTGCTGTAAGTCCATTCAATGCTGATTACGCATTTGTAGCCTGCGATATGACAGGTTCATTTGTAACGTACAATGGCGGCGAGTCGTGGAGGATGTTCAACCTGCGCGGGCCGGTACGCTTCTTTACATTCGACCCTTTGGACTCAAATACCGTATATGCCAATTCCATAGCGTTGTTCAAAAGCACAGATAAAGGAAATACCTGGAGCGTTGCTTATCCTTCTGCTTCAGATATAACAGCAGTCATTTCAAAAGGTGATCATGCAAATGAAGTGTTAGTAACCAGGGATAGCACAATAAGGCGTGTGCAGGCTTTCGCTGTAGATCCTGCCGACTCAAAAAAATTATACGCAGTTATTTCAATTGATCAGAAAACAGGTTTTTATACTTCCGCGGATGGCGGCAGCAACTGGGTTAAGGAAACAGATATGACTTCGTCCGCAGGAAACATTTTTATAGTGCCTTCATCACCCCAAATTAACCGGACGGTTTATATAGCTGCGGGCGACGGGATATTGACCAATGAAAATGGCAGATGGAAAATAAATGCACCGCCTGCAGGCGTTAAAAAGCTGACGACTTGTACCGGAGGATATGACAGTACCCAACAGCAATTTATTATCTATGCGATCACAGGCCTGTCTTACTTCAATCCTGATGGCGATGAGCCGGGTATTTATTTTACAAGCGATGGCGGTAAAACCTGGCAGAACCGCCAGGAAGGGATCATCCATCAGCAATCTGCCGGGGCCGGCGTTCCGGAATGGAGAACAATTGCCACAAGCGCCCTGCACCCCGCTACCGTATATGTTTCCTACAACAATTTTACCCGGGGTGATACTACCTGCATTGGCGTTGCCAAAAGCAAGGATTATGGTAAAACATGGACGTTGGTATGGAAAGACCGGTTAGCCAAAGGCGGTAGCGTGGTATCTGAAAATTTTAGCAGCGGCTGGCTCAACGAAAGGTTCGGACCTTCGTGGGGTGAAAACCCGTTTTCCATCGGCGTCTCCCCTGCTAACCCGGACGTATGTTATGCGACAGACTTCGGCAGAACTGTTAAATCGGATGATGGCGGCAACACCTGGGAACAGGTATATACGCGCAAAGAAGGATCAGGTTGGGTATCGCGCGGACTGGAGGTTACAACAAGCTATGATGTGGTAACAGACCCCTTCGATTCCAATCATGTATTTATCTGCAATACGGATATAGGGTTGATGGAGAGCACAGACGGCGCGCATAGCTGGAAAAGCGCTACACAAAATAATGGTGTTCCCCGGCATTGGGTAAACAGCGCTTACTGGTTAACGTTTGATCCGGAAATAAAGGGAAAGGCATGGGCGGTAATGAGCGCCAATCACGATCTTCCCCGGCCTAAAATGTGGCGCAGAACAGGCGTTGCAAATTACAAAGGCGGTATACTGGAAACAAATGATGCCGGCAAAACCTGGACGCCGGTGAGCTCATCCATTGGTGAAGCTGCCTTTACGCATATATTGCCTGATCCCTCCGGCAATAAGGATATGCGAACCTTATATGCCTGCGCCTTTGGTAAGGGTGTTTACAAATCTGTTGACGGCGGCAAAACCTGGCAGCAAAAAAACAAGGGACTTGAAGGAAAAGAACCGTTTGCGTGGCGGATAACCCGGAGAGAATCGGATGGAGTGCTTTTCCTGGTAATAAGCCGGAGAAGTGAAAAAGGGGAAATCGGGACAGCAGATGACGGCGCTTTATACCGCTCAACAGATGGAGCCGAAACCTGGACAAAAATGACTTTGCCTGAAGGCACGAACGCTCCAACAAGTATAATTACCGGTACGGAAACGCCTCAAAGACTGATCCTTTCTGCGTGGGGAAAGGTGAGTGGAGGAAAATTTTCTGCCGATACAGGTGGCGGCATTTTTATATCGAACGATGATGGCAACACCTGGAAGCAGGTGATGCAGAAAGATCAGCATATTCACGATATTACTTTTGACAAACGTAATAAAACATATTATGCCTGCGGCTTTAACAGCAGCGCCTATCGTTCAACAGACAAGGGTGAAACCTGGCAACGTTTAAAAGGATACAATTTTAAATGGGGCAAACGCGTAGTGCCCGATCCTGCGCATGCCGGAAAAGTATACATTGTAACATTTGGAGGCGGTATATGGTATGGCCCCGAAGCCGGCGATAACCGTGCTGAAGAAGACATTATTACGCCGGTGTTGTCGTATCAATAAGATTATCAATCCTATAGGGTTTGCAGGTGTGGCAACTCAGCCCGGCAAACCTTATGGGTAGGCTGTTCAACCGCAGGGAGATTTTTCGTTCACTTTTTATCGAAAAAATCTACTCTTTTTTAGTAATGAGACCGCAGTATTTGGATATGATCGTCTTTTCGACCGGGCCAACACGACCACTATAATAAATCACTCTTTTGCGAGGGAGAACTGCTCTCACCGAAGGTAAACCTACCGGGCATTTGTACCCATGCTCATCTTTTGCACTACCGCCTAACAGATTTCTCACCCGCTGCAACATGCCTTTAATCCAATACAACTTGTGGGCGGGATCGAAATGACGACGGAGGCTGGCGGTTGATTGGTATGTGCTTATTTCTGATTTTGCCGCAATGAAAATAGTTCTCACCGAAGGTAAATACGCCCGCATTTTGCTTTCCATCCTTTAGCTTTGTGCATAGTATAAAACCCCTTCTTGTACTTTGTTGACTTTCCTTCAACAAATTTACCGGAGGATTTTATTATACTCCCTTGAACAGCTTATCCTATAGGTTTTTGCGTACCTCAAAAAATCACTCAATCGGTTGTGTTAAAAAATATTTAGCGGAAACAGGATATTATTATAATTTTAATAACGTCTCTTTTTGATTCAGACAAATGTTATATTATCAATAACGTGACCAACAGGTTCATCCCCCAGGAATATGAAAAAGAATTGCTCTCGCGAATTCGTGAGGGGGATGTAAAAGCCTTTGAACATATTTACAACATTTACAGTTCAAAGCTGTATGGCAGTATTTTTAAAATTGTAAAATCGGCGTCTGTTACAGAGGAATTGCTCCAGGACACCTTTCAACGTATTTGGGAACACAAGAGAAACATAGACATTGACCGTTCGTTCAAATCTTATATATTTACTATAGCCAGGAACCTGGTATACGATTATTTCAACAAAGCTTCAAAACAGAAATTGCTGGAACGTTACCTGCAGGCAAAAGAGGAAAACGCCGCTCCGGGATTCCGTCACCAGTTGGAAGAAAAAGAATCGGAGCTGCTGATAGAAAGGGCGGTACATCAGTTGCCGCCACAAAGAAAACTGGTATATACACTCTGTAAAATTGAAGGCAGAAGTTACGAAGACGTGAGTAAAACACTTGGCATATCTGTTTCAACTATCAGCGATCACATTGTAAAAGCCACCAAAAGTATTAAGGCATATTACCTTTCAAAGAGTCTTGTAAACAAAACAATTATAACGATAGTTGTTTTGTTACAGATGTAACTCCTCCAACCTGGTTATTTTTTTATCACTACTTTTTTTCTATAGAGCAGAGGAAATTCCCGGGCCGACCGTATTAGCATAAAAGATAAATCTTGAACAGCGAACACCATATCCGTTTATTATTTAAAAAATACCTGGCAAACGAGTGCAGCGCACCGGAAGCCGCTGAACTGATTGACATTATTCAGTCGGGCGAAAACAAAGAGTTAATTGAAAGTCTTATCAGTCAGCATTTTGGCAATTATGCCGCAGATGAGTTGTTATATAAGGCTGCTTCAGAGCAATTATTTAAAAAGCTGGATCTGTCAACTGGTAATGGAGCAATCTTAATAGAGCCGCGCAGAAAACCCATATATCTCAAGATAGCCGCCGCCATTGTCGTAATGCTGGCAGCTTATACTGCTTTTTATTTCTTAAAGCCAGCCTCTGCCAGCCGGTCTACTGTAATTACAGCGCCACAGGACGATGTGTTACCAGGCGGTAATAAAGCAACCCTTGTGTTATCTGACGGACAGCAGGTGGAACTGAACAACCTGCAGGTAGGCGGCATAGCCGAAGACAAAGGAGTCGTTATAAAAAAACCTGCCGACGGGCAACTTGCTTATTATACCAGCCACAATAGCAAACCCAGCGGACTTAACACTGTAAAAACGCCTAAGGGAGGGCAATACCAGGTAATTTTACCTGATGGGTCGAAAGTATGGTTGAATGCGGCTTCCTCCATTACCTATCCCGCGGTTTTCAACGCTTTGGAGCGCCGCGTTACTCTTACAGGTGAGGGCTATTTTGAAATAGTCGCCATGATGAAGAATAATAAAAAAGTCCCGTTCATTGTTGAATCGGGAAAGCAAAAAATAGAAGTGCTTGGTACCCGGTTTAACGTAAATGCGTACGATGATGAAACCGGGATTAAAACGACACTGATAGAAGGCAAAGTGAAAGTGGTAACCGAAAATGAAACGGTTATACTTAAGCCCAGCCAGGAATTCAACCTCCGTTCAGAAGGTATATCCACCAAAAAAGTAGATGTAGAACCTGTTATAGACTGGAAGAACGGTGACTTCATTTTTGCCGATGAAGACATTAAAAGCATTATGCGGAAAATAGGGCGCTGGTACAATGTAGAGCTGGTATATGAAAGTGAAATACCCAACGAAAATTTAAGCGGTCAAATTTCCCGCAGCAGGAATCTTTCTGAGGTATTGCGGATGCTGGAATTGTCGGGCGATACCAAATTCAGGATTGAAAACAGCACTATTTACATTTCACATTCAAAAAAATAGAAAACGCTTTAATAAAACCAAAACTGAAAGCAATGAAAACGTATAATCCAACATGATCGAACATAACGGGTATGCTCAAAAAAATACCGGAAATGCCTGCAAGCACTCCCGGTTGGTATTTGGGTAAGTCATAACCCGATTTATTGCTGCAATCCAATTAATCATTCACCCAAACTTTACAAAAGTATGCAATTTGATACTTTAAAAGGTAACTCGTGTGGCGGCTATCCGCGGGAAGTATATTATCTTCTTACCAACAGGATGCGTCACCTGCTAATGGCATTACCGGTTTCAAAACTAATTATGCAGATGAAGCTTATTTCTTTCTTCCTGATTGTGATCTGCCTTCAGGCAAGTGCTTCTGTTTCGGCGCAAAAGATCACATTAACCGAAAAAGGAGCTTCTATTCAGAAAGTGCTCCGGGAAATAAGGAAACAATGTGATTTTGATTTCATTGTAAACGCCCGTAGCCTGAAAGAGGCTCAGCCTTTAACCATCACTGTAAAGGACATGCCCCTGGAGGAAGTGCTCCGGTTGATATTTGCCAACCAGCCGGTTGATTATGTTATTGATAATAAAACCATCATCATCAGAGATAGGATTAATACCGGGAATACGGGACTGGCGCAAAAAGTGCAAAGAGTAACCGGCACCATCACCAATGAAAAAGGCGAACCACTGTCGGGCGTAAGTATAATAGAGAAAGGAACACAAAATGGCGTGGTGACCAACGAAAACGGGCGCTTTTCCATTACGGTAAAAGATCAGGCTTCCATCCTGGAAATAACCTATGTGGGTTACAAAAGCAAGGAAATATCCGCTGCATCATCACAAGTTAATATTATACTGGAATCTGATAACGGGAGCTTAACGGATATTGTAGTGGTAGGCTATGGCACACAAAAAAAATCGGATCTTACCGGTTCGGTAAGCTCAGTTAAAGGATCTGATTTAACCAAACTGCCCACACAGCGCGTAGACCAGGCATTGCAGGGGCGCGCGGCCGGCGTAATGGTGCAGAACACAGACGGCGCTCCGGGTGGCAATGCCATGATACGTGTGCGGGGAGGCAACTCTATAACCGGTAGTAATAATGCGCTGGTGGTAGTGGATGGAATACAGGGAGTGAACATCAGCACCATCAACCCTAATGATATTGAATCGCTTGAAGTATTGAAAGATGCCTCCGCCACGGCTGTTTACGGGGCGCGCGGAGCCAACGGCGTAATACTGATCACCACCAAAAGAGGTGTTTCCGGCAAGCCGGTTTTCAATTATGGGTTCAGTATCGGAACACAAAAATTAAATCATAAGCTTAGTTTAATGAATGCGGGTGACTATGCCCGTAAGTCGAACGACTGGGCCGCCACCCAGAATGGTACTCCCAGCGCTCCTATAGAGCCTGTTATTCCGTTTACAAAAGATCAGATTGCAGCCCTGGATGCCAATGGAGGAACAGACTGGCAGGATGAAATTTACAGGAACGGTATGCTACAGAATCACCAGTTGTCAATAAGTGGCGGCAATGACATGGCCCGATATTTTGTATCGGGCGGTTATATGAACCAGCAGGGTATTGTACTGAACACAAAATACGTAAGGTATAATTTAAGAAGCAACCTGGACCTTAAACTCAACCGCTGGCTGAACGCGGGCATCAACCTTAATGTAATAAAAGACAAAGGTAATGTACCACCCGTGGGGGAAGGAACACGCTTTGGCGATATACTGGGACAGGTGATCAATACCGTGGCCCGATTTGACCCCATTACTCCTGTGTATGACGCGGATGGCAGTTATAATTTTAAAGCGTTGAAGGGCGGCCCGGACGGATCAAAAATTTATGCCGATAACGATGTGTGGAACCCAATGGCAACTGCGCTGGAAACAAAAGCCGAAAAAAATAATATCATCAATGAGATCAGCACTTTCCTGGATTTTAAATTACTGAGAGGACTTTCGTTGCGTATTACAGGCGCTGCCAGCATCAACAGCAACGACGATAAGCATTATTACGGCACCAAAACACAACCCGGTCGCGGTGTGAACGGAACGGGAGACCTGTCTGAGAATAAATATGAATACTTCCAGAACTCTAATATTCTTACCTACACCAATACTTTTAGCAATAAGCACGCATTCACTATAACCGGTGTTGCCGAACAGCAGTTAATTGAATCAAAAGGATCGTTCATAAGTGCACAGGGATTTTTCAGCGATGAAACAGGCATCAACGATCTCGGAGGTGCATCGCAGATCAATGAGCGTTATAATTCATCTTCCAAACAAACCATTAATTCTTTCCTGGGGCGCGTAAATTACGTATTTGATGAAAAATATATGATCACTGCCAGCTACAGGGCTGACGGTTCATCTGTATTCGGAGCTAATAATAAATGGGGATATTTCCCTTCGGCAGCCGCCGCATGGAGAATATCGGAAGAAGATTTTATTCAAGGGCTAAAAGCGATCTCTACCCTGAAGCTGCGCGGCAGTTGGGGAAAAACCGGCAACCAGGCAATTCAGCCTTATCAAACACTGGCAACAGTAGCATCCGGGTTTAACTATCCTTACGATGGTAATTCAACCCCAAATATTGGTTTTTCCATGAGCAGGACTGCCAATCCCAATCTGAGATGGGAAACTACAGAACAAAGCAATATAGGAATAGACCTGGGATTTTTTAATGACCGCCTTACAGCTACCGTAGACGTATACAAAAAAGTAACTACTGACCTGCTGCTGAATAAACAGGTAGAAGCTTACACCGGGTTTGCTACCATTCTTTCCAACGTAGGCTCCATACAAAATAAAGGGCTTGAAATATCGGTAGGCGGCAAGCCGCTGGCAGGCAGGGACCTACGGTGGAATACAGCAGTTAATATTTCTTTTAACAGGAGTAAGGTACTCGCCCTGCTGGACGATCAGCCCCTGGCGATACGGACCAATACGGGCGGAGGTTACCAGATATATGGCAGTGGATTTTCAGTGAAATATTTGCAGGTAGGTCAACCGGTAGACCAGATGCGTGGTTATGTAAACCTGGGTACCTGGAGTGAAGCGGAAAGAGAACAGGCTAAAGCTATGGGCCAGGCTCCCGGCGATCCCAAATGGAAAGATGTAGACGGCGATGGCAGGATTACCAGGGCTGCCGACGGTAATGAAGTAATAGGTAATGCTACTCCCAGGTTCATCTACGGGTGGAACAATAACATCACCTACAAAAATTTCGATCTCACTTTCCTGGTACAGGGCAGCTATGGAAATGATATTTTTAACGCGGTGCGCATTAAAACAGAGAACCCTGCAAACGGGTTAAGCACTAACCTGAACAACCGGTGGACGCCTGAAAACCAAAATACAGACGTTCCGGTATTTCTGAGTTCAAGAGACCGTAATCAACTGAACCTGGGCTCTAATCAAACCTCAGGAATAGGCAGCGACCAGCGCTCCAGCAGATGGATAGAGGATGGATCGTACCTGCGGATGAAGAATATAACGTTAACGTATACCCTGCCAATGTCGGTATTAAGTAAAATACATATCAGCAGGTTAGCCGCGTATGTTACCGCCATTAACCTGTTTACTATTACCAAATACACGGGCTACGATCCCGAGGTAAGCTCCTTTAATGCAGGAGGTGCAGGAGGATTGGGGATTGATCTAAGCAACTATCCCACTTCAAAGGCATTTATGTTTGGTATCAATTTAACTTTTTAACATCGTCAGTATCCACCACCGGTCAGTACCGGCGACTGGAGAAACAAAAAATACGCAGCAAATGAAAACGACTACAATACATTCATTTAAAAGCATCCTTTCGTTGCTTTTGATTGTTGCAGGACTTTCTTGTCAAAAGCTGGATGAAAAACCGGAAGGCATTTCCACCCCGGCTAATTTTTATGGTACTCCCGAGCAATGCGAGGCCGCTTATGCCGGTTCTATGAACGCATTATACGCTACCTGGGGCGGTTACCAGAACGGCTATCAATTTCCCGACGGACAATATGAAGGAGCAAGCCTGGACATTGGCATCACCGCGTTCAACGAGATCTGGACCATTCATTATAAAGCCATAGCGAACGTAAACGGGGTACTGAAAGCTATAAAAGCGGGTAGCCTTGAGGGTAATGCTGAAGAGGTCATCAATAACGTGATAGCGCAGGGCCGCTTTCTCAGGGCATTTAATTATTTCTACCTGGTAAGGCTCTATGGTAAGATCCCTTATTTAACAGAAGATACACCTGATCCGGTATCCACTCCGTTAACGCCTGAATCACGCCTTGAAATCGCAGCAGTATACGATCTGATTGAAGCAGACCTTATGTTCGCCTCCCAACATTTAGGTGATTACGATGGGGCTATTCCTGGCAGGCCCAATAAATGGATAGCCAAAGGTTTCCTGGCAAAAGTATATCTAACAAGGGCTACCGCGCCCTTAAATCAAACCGAGAACTATGCAAAAGCCCGTGATATGGCCAATGATGTGATTGAAAACGGTCCATATATATTGTTACCTGGTTTTCAGGATGTGTTTAAAACATCTAACAACCGCAATATGGAGATCATGTTTGCTTTTTACGAATCTCCACAAACACCTTATATGCCTGGCAATGTTTGGGCTCCTTCGGAAATGGACGGATGGAGCTCCGGACCGGTAAAAATATTATGGGCTACAGATATCTATCCTGAGCAGCCGCGCAAACATAGTTACCTGCTGCTGGATTTTACCTCTAATATTTATGATCCTGCAGCACCGATCATCAACTGGTCCGAATCTGCTGATGGTGTTCCGTACATAGGAAAATACAATATACCTAATCTTACCTTTGAGCAACAGGTAGGCGGTGGCGATGCCGGAATAGAAATGAAAATACTGCGCTTCGCGGATATTTTGCTGATATACGCGGAAGCCGCTAATATAGCCAACGGTGGTCCCACACAACTGGCTGTAGATCGGCTGAACATGATCATTGACCGTGCGAATGCAGGTACCGGCACAGAACCAAAGGCAACCCTGGCTATGTCTCAGTCCGAGTTTGACCAGAAAGTAATTGATGAAAGAAGCTTTGAATTATGCTTTGAAAACGACCGGTATTTCGACGTTTTACGGAAACGCATTTTGGAGGAAGTGAATTTACCCGACAATGCGCAGGGATATGATGAAAACGACTACCTGTTACCTATACCCGCGCTGGATGCAAAAGCAATCGGCCAAAACCCGGGATACGAATAATATTGGGGCTGTATAAAAAGGCTGTGCGCTTTTAAACAGGCCAGCCTTTTTTCCTCCGTTAATATTTACAATAAATATATTACACGTAAAAGAATGCCCGGCAAAACATCCACCCATTCTTTGTGTAACAAACCGTTTGTTATATAGTGGCTGCACGAATAAGTGTATGCAAAAGAATACATTCATAACTATGACAACGATAAAAAAAACCTGTAGTTATTATATAACTACCTGTTCATGGCTTATATTAACGATAGCATGTAACGCTCCGGTGTTGCAAACAAACGGTGGTAATCAAACAAAATTTGATATTAAAGAACTTAACGCGGCCGAAATTGAAGCTGGTAAAAAAACGATCGCGATCATCGGCGTAACCATTATAGACGGCAATGGCGGAGCGCCTGTAGAAAATGGAACAGTAGTAGTGAAAGAGAACCGGATAGAAGCGGTGGGTGGTCCATCCGTGCCGGTACCCAAATATGCGGAAGTTATTGACGGAAAGGGACTGAGTGTATTGCCGGGCTTTATTGATTCACATTTTCATCTTGATAATATGAACGGGTTGCCGGCATTATTCCTGCAACACGGTGTTACTTCCGTTCGCGACCCCGGCGCATGGAATGAAGCATATGAAGGGGAAAGGAAGTCTGGCAAAATGATCCCCCGGTTGTTTTTATGCGGTCCTCACCTCGATATGTATCCCCCGGCCTACCCGCATGATGCATATGTAGTGCGCGACTCGCTGGAAGCAGTGAACCAGGTAAACCGTGCTGCAAACGAAGGAGCTACCGCTATCAAAGTATACTTCAGGCTACCGCCCCATCTCATTCGTGTTATTTGCAAGGCCGCGCACGCGCACGGGCTACCGGTAACGGCCCATCTTGAAATAACGGAAGCAATGGAAGCAATTGAACAGGGGCTGGATGGAATAGAGCACATTACTTCTTTTGGGCTATCCCTTCAACCTAAAAGAGAAAGTGAAAAATACAGGCAGATGGTGTTGAATGATAACAATGCGCGCAGGCAGGGACGTTATGATGTATGGAGTAAAATAAATACTGATAGCGCTTTCCTGGATAGCCTTTCCAGGTTCCTCGTTAAGAAAGGGACTTTTGTAAGTCCCACCCTCGGGCCTTTTGAATACCAGCCCTCCGATAGCGGCACCGATACCGTAAAGTTGAACGGCTTTAATAACATGAAAGCAGTAACCAAAAAATTAAAAGCGGCCGGTGTGCATATTGTGCTCGGTTCACATTCCAGCATTCCGTATGCTGAAACAGGATGGGCTTTTCAGCGTGAAATGGAATTGTTTGCAGAAAGCGGCATCAGCAATTCGGATATCATAGTAGCAGCTACTATGGAGAACGCACGGTTTTTCAGGATAGACGACAGGCTGGGCAGCATTGAAAAAGGCAAGATAGCCGACCTGGTATTGGTGAAAGGAAATCCTTTGCAGGATATTAAGGCGGTAAGAAATATAAGCAGGGTAATGCTGAACGGCAAATGGGTTCCCGCCGGTTTATAGCGTTCCATCCGGATAAAGCGATTTTTTAAATGAAAGAACATGCTGGATCAACAAACTATACAACAGGAAAAGTTGGGTTTTGTAAACAAGCGGCAAATTTGTGACGAGGTAATATGGATTGATTTTAAAAACGGCGACAGGAGCGCGTTCGCTTTGCTGTACCTTCGGTATTACAAGATATTGATACGTACAGGCGCAGGTATTTGCGATGATAAGGATTTGATCCTGGACTGTATACAGGATCTGTTTGTTGAATTGTGGAAGAACAAAAGCAGGCTGGGTCAACCCCAATCCGTTAAAGCCTATCTTACACGCTCGTTGCAACGGAAAATATTACGGCAGCTAAAAAGAATGCGGTCCGGCCTTTATCATTACCAGGTGGAAACTGTACCTGATACACAAACAGTTCAATGCATTGAACTGAAAATGATTGCCGAGCAGTTGGGGAAAGAACAAAAGAGCCATGTTCGTAAAGCTATTACATTGCTTACGCGCCGGCAAAAAGAAGCGGTATATCTTCGCTTTTATGCCAACCTGAGTTATGCAGAAATAGCAGGTAAAATGCTGATCAGTACCGATTCTATTTATAACCTGATATCTAAAGCCATGGGTAACATGCAGCAGGAGCTGGGAAAAATACCGGTGCGTACTTTATAAAGTGGTTATCACATAACGGAGACCGAGTCTCCGGAGAACATAATAAGTACGAAGTCAGAGACTTCGTACAGCAAAGGGGTCAAACTTTTAAAACCAGGAATTATGTTTAAAATCTTTTCATTTTCACTATTGTTGCTATTGTTGATCAATGAATGTATGGCACAGCGGCCGGACAGCATCCTGCTGAAGAATTACCGGCCAAAGTCTATTTACAAAATACCCGTTACCAAAATCACGAAAGCCAAATTCCCGGTTATAGACATGCATTCGCATCCCTGGCTGGCAAAGAGTGAAGATGAGGTACAGCAGTGGATCAAACGCATGGACAGGTTCGGCATTGAAAAAACCGTTTTACTTACAATGGCTTCAGGCGCGGCATTCGATTCAATATACAAGGTATACGCGCCTTATGGCAACCGCTTTGAAATGTGGTGCGGGTTTGATTATACAGGATATAACGAGCCCGGCTGGAGCGAGAAAGCAGTGAAGGAACTGGAGCGATGTGTAAAAGCCGGGGCGAAAGGAGTGGGTGAACTGGGTGATAAGGGCCTGGGAGAATTGTTTTCGGAGCCGGTGCCTGCATATGGTATGCATATTGACGACCCCAGGATGAAGCCACTTTTCAAAAAATGCGGTGAGCTGAAAATACCGGTGAACGTGCATGTGGCCGAACCTATGTGGATGTATGAGCCTATGGACTCAACAAACGACGGTTTAATGAACGCGTACGACTGGAAAATTGACAAAACCAAGCCGGGTTTACTGGACCACGCGGAATTAATACAAACACTTGAAAACGTGGTACGCGATCATCCGAATACAACATTTATTGCATGCCACCTGGCTAACTGCGAATACGACCTGTCTATCCTTGGCCGGTTACTCTCAAAATACAACAACCTGTATTCCGATTTCGCCGCGAGGTTTGCTGAAATAGCCCCTGTTCCACGCTACATGCAGGAGTTCTTTGATAAGTTCCAGGACAGGCTGGTATACGGAACCGACATGCATGCGGAAGATTTTATGTATGAAACCACCTTCCGGATATTGCAAACAAAAGATGAGCATTTTTATGCCATTGACCTTACCGGCTATCATTGGCCCTTACATGGCTTCGGTTTAAGCGATACCATCTTAAAAAAAATATACAAAACAAACGCTGAAAAAATTTTGAGAAAGTAAAAGAGCAATGAACTGCCCGGTATCCTTTTACAGTTATATTATAAAGCAGCGCAATGGGTTTACAATCATTGCTCCAATGTGATCACTATTAAACAGATTATGCCCGGTCCAGGCGCCGGGCATAATCTTTAACAGTAATGATAATTGTGTGTGTTGCTATGGGGTAACGGTCAGTATACCATTCATTATTCTCCAGTGGCCGGGGTAAGAACAAATGAACGGGTACCGCCCCGGTATATCCGGAACCCGGAACTTCAGGCTGAATTTAGTATCGGGATTTACAAGCGGCGTATAAAATAATACTTCCGGTATATCCGGAACATACTGCATACTAACGCCTTCGGGTACCTGCGCCAGCCTGTCGGCCGCCGCTCCTGCTTTATCCATGCTGCCCGGCTTTAATACCAGCAGGTTGTGCTGCATAAAATCGTTATTGGTAAATACAATTTCAAGTACAGTACCTGCTTTAGCAGTTAACTGTGGCTTGTCGTATTTCATTTCGTGCTGAATGGTTTTCAGCGTGATCACTGCGTCGGGTTTACCCAGGTCTACCTTTTCGATTGCTGTAAGCAGCGTTTCCATCCGGGCGTCGGATACCTTTCCGATGTTGCGCGCGCTATCGGCATAGTTACCCGCTTTTTTGGCGCCCGCCCTCCAGTAATCGTTGGCAATGCGAATGCCCTCGCTACGCAACGGTAAACTGAACAGTCCCCTGGTTTTGCCGGTGGCTGCTTCTTTTCCATCCACATACATTTCCATGATGCCGCCTTTTAAAAATTTGGCAACCACATTGAACTTCCCGGCTACCGGGTCTTTTGTTTGAATAATAAAAGATGTGTTGTTTTGGTTGACCTGGAAGTAAAGCTTCTTATCATCGCCAACGTATATGGAATAGCCGTTTGTTTTATTTCCCTGCGCTACAATTACGCCCTTGCCCGGATCATTGTCTCCCATTTCTACATTAGCGGTAAAAAACAGCTCCCTGTTCGTAAGATCAGGCAGCCGTTCGGGGTTGATATAAGTATTTTGAGGCAGGGGTAATATATCCAGCTTTGAGCGCAAGGTAATGCGGTGGATCAGCCCTGCTTTTCCCAATTCTACCTGCGGGTTAATACCACTGGCTTTAAAGGCTTTTTCAAAACCGGCGTGCTGTACCCCGGAAGCAATGTACAGGGCCTTTTGTATCCACTTGTCTTCAGCCGCTTTTCCTTCGGTACCTGCCAGCTTGAAAATTTGTTCTCCAATAGCGTCCGATGCAGGTATATCGCACGACTTAAGTATGGCGGCTAATACAACCCGCAGGTCACTGTCGTTAAACACCCCCGATTGCAGCAATGCTTTACCTGTTCCCTCAGTTGCGGGCAATACCTGCACAGCCGCACGCCGCACGCCTGCCGCAGGATGTTTAAGCACCCCAATAACAGCATCCAGCACATCTTTGTTTTCTTCAGTAACAGCGTTCAATCCATGAAGCGTCCATAAAGCATGAACAGCCGCAGGACTTAAGCCTATTTCATCCGTTTTAGTATCGCCAAGTATCTTAATGAGCGCCGGGATCGCTTTTTTATTAGCGGATTCAACCAGTAATCTTTGCGCTGTGGTGCGCCAGAACATGTTGGAATTGCCGAGCGCAGCTATCAGCCCTTCCGTATCGTCTTTACTCAGGGATATCTTTTTCGGGGCTTTCGCGTTTTTATAACGTACCGTGTATATCCTTCCTTTTACTGAATCGCGCAGAGCGTTGATATGCGCATTGCCCTTGCCGTTTTCCCAGCCCTCCGGCGTAGGATTGTGCTGGATAATGAAATTGTACCAATCCAGTATCCATACGTTGCCATCCGGCCCCACTTCGGCCTGCACCGGTCCAAACCATTCATCGGCGCTGGCTACAAAATTCCATCCGTCCTCACCTTCTTTAAAAGAAGATCCGTTTGGCTCAATGATATTTTTATGAACAACGCGACCGGTAGGTTCGCATACAAATGCAACGCGGTTCCAATAATCTTTCGGATAATTCCGCGCGGTATATAAATTATGTCCCGCCGCCGAAGTAAAACCGCCATGTACATCCACCTGGCGCAGGTTTTTTGTAACCACATGCATGGCATAATGACTCTCAATCTTATCCACGCTGGTTTCACTTCCCTGCGAAGCCATTTCAAAATAACGCCTGGGGATATTGTAAGAGGCGCTATGAGTATTGTTGGCGGTAGAAATAAACACATCATAGTCTTCTGAAAAAGCAAGCCCCCAGGTATTGTTGGATGTATTGCCCAGCATTTCGAGCGTTTTACCATCGGGTGTAAACCTGTATACCGCCTGGCTGAAGCGCAAGGTATCCCGGCTGTCGCCTACCACACCTTTAAACCCGGAATAGCCAACCGTTCCCCAAATAGCATTGTCGGGGCCATAGCGAAGATTAGAAGGTCCTGCGTGTGTATCAAAAGTACCCCAACCTGTAATAAGGGTTTGTCTTACATCCGCCTTGTCATCGCCGTCCGTATCTTTCAAAAAAAGAAAATCAGGAGCCTGTGCCACCACAATACCGCCATTTACAAATGTAAAGCCGGTAGGTATGTTCAGATGATCGGCGAACACGGTAAACTTATCCGCTTTCCCGTCTCCGTCGGTATCTTCCAGTATCTTGATCATGTCCCGCCCTTCCTGCTTGTTTTCTCTTACCATATTCGGGTAATCCACTGTTTCCGCTACCCACAAACGCCCCCTTTCATCCCACGCCATGTGAATGGGTTTGTTAATATCAGGTTCAGCGGCAAACAATTTCATCTCGAAACCTACAGGCACCTGTGTAAGCAGCATGGATTCTTCCGGCGTTAAGGGCGCCTGGAATTGTGGCGGCGGATCGCGCTTTTCGTAGTTAGGAACCCGCTCATTGCTGTAAACGGGCTTTGGCAGCTTCAAGCCATCAGGCAGGGATGCAGCATGATCTCCCACGGCCCACAAAATACCATTGTGCACCAGTTGCAGAAATCCAGGATTCTGCCAGGTTTTTTCGTTATGCCCGTAAGCGGTATAGAACACCCTGCCTTTGCCGTAGTTCTTAACCCAGGTATAGGGCTCATGGTGATCGCCCTCTACCCTTTCCGACAATACTTCAATATCCGCCGCTATTTTATCGTGCACATACGTTTCATCTTCAGTTTCAAAAGCCGGTACATTTTTCATTACCGGGTGATCGGGCTTAAGGATCACCGCTTTGAAAGAATCGTATTGGTGCGTTTTAAACTGCCCCCCGATAAGCGCTACTACTTCCGGCGAATTGCGGAAGCACCAGGAGGCGCAATGCAGGGGGATAAACCCTTTTCCCGATTTTACAAAGTCAAGCAGGGCTTTTTCCTGCAATGCTGTAATGCTGTCGTGATTGGCATATACGATCAGTCCGTCGTACAGCTTCAGGTCATCCCTCAACAGATCATCGGGATGCGTAGTATAGGTAATATTAATGCCATCTTTGAAATATTCCCTGGAAAGGATATCTGCAAGCTTTTCGCTGTCGTGATGCTTGCTGGCATGCCCAAGAAATAATATTTCCAGGCGGCGCGGCTGGTCGTCTTTGGATTGTTCTGCACACGACGGCAATACAACTGCCGCTATAAGCAACCACAGCAGCCACTGAGTTAATCTTTTCATCTGTTTTACTTTTGAACGAGGCTAATCAAAAGGTCGCTGAACATCTTTATGAAAGAGAAATTCCGCCTGTGGCGGGAAAGCAATCGTATTGAATGATACTGATTATACGTTACAGATTAATTCTCCGCCGTGGCAGAGAAGCAATGACGACCTGTTTAGACAACCTCATGCTGTTTTTTATGCAAGTGTAAAATCCGGTAATTTAATAATAGCTCCCCCTTTTTGTGCCGATTCGTGCGCCAATATGCCTACGCAGGTAATATTGGCCGACTGTTTTGCATTGGGGAAAGGTTCACGCTTATTTACCAGTGCGCTTATAAATTCATGCACCAGGTGCGGATGCGAACCGCCATGGCCTGCACCCTGGGTAAACGACAAATGCTGATGATCGTCTGCATCGTACACTCCGCCGGTGGTAAATGGCTGAATGGGTTCAGGCAGCAGGTGCGCGTAATCGGGCGATTCCACTTCTTCGGGAATTTCAGGTTCCGGTTTTTTAGCGGTATGCAGCACCAACGGTTTTCCTTCTATCAACGGCCATTCAACAGATTTATCAGAGCCGTATACTTCAAAGCTTTCCCTGTACTGACGCGCGGTATCAAATAAGGAACGATATACATGAGCGCTCAGGTCGGAATTCCTGAATTTGATGTGTGTGCTTTCTACCGCGTAAGGCGAGTTATAATGCTTCTGCAGCTCCTCTCTTATAGTGCCGGAACCAAAGCAGGACACATACTCGGCCTCCGCTTTTGTTAAACCTAACACCGGTCCTACACAATGCGTGGCATAATACATGGGAGGCAGCCCGGGCCAGTAATTGGGCCATCCATCCATATCCTGCTGGTGACTGGCCTTTAAAAACTGGATCCTTCCCAGCTCTCCTTTTTCATACAGCTCTTTCATGAACAAAAACTCCCTGGCATATACCACTGTTTCCATCATCATGTAGGTGAGCCCGGTTTCTTTTACCGCTTCCACGATCTGCCTGCACTCCTCTACCGTTGTAGCCATGGGCACCGTACAGGCAACATGTTTACCCGCACGCAAAGCTTTCAGCGACTGGGCCGCATGATCGGGGATGGGTGTATTAATGTGTACCGCGTCAACAGCGGGATCTTTTAACAACTCATCGTAATCGGTATATCTTTTTTCAATTTTGTACGTATCGCCAATTTTATCCAGGCTTTCGCGGTTGCGCTGGCAGATAGCATACATGTTGGCGTTGGGATGACGCTGGTAAATAGGTATAAACTCCGCCCCGAAACCCAGCCCGATAATAGCTACATTGATTTTTTGGGATGACATATATCAGTCAATTTGAGATTTGAGATTTAAAATTTGAGATGTATGAATTACTAAATTATGCTTTACTGTGAACGTAGCTAAAATACACTCTTTTATTGCCGGCATTTTAGCTAATTATGTCTAATGCTGACTGTATTTTACCTGGAAAATAGCTTTTTATTATCAATAACAGGCATATTTCCTATAAAGTAGCGAATTTTTCCCGGTATATCTTGGGTGTCATCTTCATAAATGTTTTAAACTGCCTGTTGAAATTGGAAAGCACATTATAGCCGCATTCGTAACTTACCTGGTTAATGGTTTTACGATCGTCCTGTGCCAGCAGCTTGCACGCGTTTTTAATACGCAGCTCCGACAGAAAATCAGTAAACGATTTGCTGGTTTTCGTTTTAAAATAACGGCTGAACGATGTTGGCGTCATGTTAAGCAATGCCGCCACTTCGTTGAGTGTTATATTTTGCTGAAAATGCTGGGCAGCATAATTATACACCAGGTTGATGCGCTGGGTTTCTGTTTCTTTTAGCTTGTACTTATAATCTTCGTTATGAAGCAGCCGGTATTCTTTGGTGGAAGCCAGTAAATTTAATACCTGTAAGAACTGTATCAGGCTTTCGGCGCCGTGGGCTTTAATAAGCTCTTTCATCATACCGGTAAGCCGGGGTACTATGCTCCGGTTGTATTCAATACCCCTCCTGGCTTTTTCAAAAAGGCTTTTTACCTGGTGCATTTCTTCTTTGTCAAGTAAATCGCCAATAAAATCCTGCCTGAAGTAAATAACCAGCCCGTGCGTATATTGGTTGCTTTTTTTATCGAAGTAAATACTATCGCTGCGCCACAAATGGGGCACTTCCGGCCCGAGGAAGGTGGCATCAGCTTCCGAGAACGATTTAACCGTATCGCCAATAAAGCGGGTACCCGTTCCCTTTAGTACCACAAACAACTGGCATTCATGATGCGCATGCCATGTATTATCAAAATGCTTTTCCTTCAGCTCCTTAATAACAAATATCCGCGATTCAGGTATGGATGATTTTTCTACGGCTGATTTCATATCTGGTAAAATGCATAGCAATATAATGAATTCCGGCTATTAGCTATCATCTGTCAGCAATGAGCTATGGGCAGTGAGCAGTGAGTGAGCGGCAATGGGGTACTTATCATTCAGAGCGAACAAATAGCTGCCTGGTTAAAAGCGATACATTTTCGTGAGCGAAGAATCTGCCGGGAGGCAGGAGCGATCAGCATTTATAGTGTATGTTTTTTTGCTTAATCTAATTCGTTACGGTTCCTGTCCGGAGGGTCAACGCCTAATAACTTCTTCACAAAAAAATCTCTTTTCTTTTTTTTGCCATAAGCGCCGCCATCGCTATGCCCCATGCCGGGAATGGCAAGAAAGTCGAAAGTTTTGTTGGCTTTTATTAAGGCGTCTGCCACCCGGTAAGTAGATTCAGGAGGCACATTGGTGTCGGCTTCGCCCACAATCAGTAAAAGATCGCCCTGTAATTTATAAGCGTTGGTTATGTTCGATTGCTCCTCATAGTGTTTGTCAACGGGGTATCCCATCCATTGCTCATTCCACCATTGTTTATCTATACGATTATCGTGGCAGCCGCATGATGATACCGCGGCTTTGTAAAACTCCGGGTGAAACAATAAGCCTCCCAACGCATTCTGTCCTCCCGCAGATGTTCCATACAAGCCAACCCTGCCGGTATCTGCAAAGGGGTATTTTTCAGCCAACGCTTTTATCCATAATATCCTGTCAGCAAAACCGGCATCAGCAAGATTGCGCCAGCATAGATCGTGAAATTTTTTAGAACGGTTATAAGTGCCCATGCCATCCATCTGTACTACAATAAATCCAAGCTCGGCAAGGCTTTGCATTTCGCCTCCCGTGGTAAAAGATTTTGGCGCGAACGAATCCTGCGGACCGGCATAAATATGTTCGATGACAGGATATTTTTTCGCGGGATCGAACCTGGTAGGAAAGAAAACAATTCCCCAGATATCGGTAACACTGTCCCTTCCCTTAGCATGAAAAGGCTCGGGCAGGCGGAACCCGGCATGTAAATAATGGCTGATATCCGCTTTCTCTATGTCCGCTATTTTGCTTCCGTCGGAAGATTTCCTCAGCTCTACCACCGGCGGTATATTTATTTGCGAATAGGTATCGAGGTAATATTTTTTATCGGGAGAAAAGTGAATGCTGTGAGTTCCCGGGGCTGGTGTTAAAGGAGTAAGCTGTTTACCATCGAAGCCAATGCGATAGTAATGCACATGATAAGGATCTTCCTTTTCGTTCATACCCATCGCCCTGAACCATATCTGGCGGGTCTGCACATCAATGCTGTCAATATCTTTAACCACCCAGTTACCCGCGGTTACGGGCCGAACGGCTCCGGTTATGGAATGTACGAGGTATATATGCCGCCAGCCGTCTTTTTCCGATATCCAGATGATCTCATCCGTTTCCGGCAAATAAGCGGTAAATATCTTCTGCTCATAAATGAAAGTATTTGTTCGCTCGTCTACAATCGTTCTTGTTTTGCCGGTAACCGCATCCGCTTCAATGATCCTGAAACGCTGATGACCGCGATCTACTCTTTCAAACAAAAATTTACCGGGGTTTGAGATCCTCCACGATAAATAAGGAGCAGGAAAGAAATCTATAATATCGGTTTCCGCTTTAACGACCGTTTTCTTTTCCACGTCCATTAAAAACATTTCATACGTAGTAAACGGATCGCCGGGTTGCTTGTATGGCTGGGATTTTACAACACCCCTGGTAGTACCGGGCTGCGAAGTAGCGATATAATATACCAATGAATCTTCGTATGGGGTAAGCCGGTATCCCACAACATGTTTACTGTTGGGCGACCATGAGAGATAACCATAGGGTTTATTTTCTGTTCCGTCTGCCGTAAGTTGCGTTATGCTGTTGTTCATCCTGTTCCTGATCCTCACATTTCCGCCTGCAACAACAGCGCTCCATTTTCCGTCCGGCGAAATGCTGTCTGTAAAATATGGTTGCCAGCGCGATCTTTTAATGTCGCTGGCTTTTGCCCGGCTTCTGCGCACCTGGGGCTCTAACGGTATTGCGCCAACGGTATCGCGACACCTATAGGTATCCAGGTTGCATATCCATATCTTATCTTCCATTTCAAAGCTCATTGCCTTACGGTTATTGCTGAGCCGGATATTTGAAAGAAGTAATTTTTGAGGATTGTATTGCTTCTGTGCAACTCCTCCCAATGCATCCGCAAGCCTTTTATGATCGAACAGTGGATTTCGCTTACCCGTAGCGGCATTTACCAGCACATATTCCCTTACACTGTCTTTAAACGCCCGCCTGTACCAGAAAAATTTGCCATTGCTCAACCAGTTGGCCTGTATTGAAGTATTAAAAATTTTACCGCGGTTGATGGTGCTGTCAGAAAAAGTGGCAAACCTGTACCGTTCAAGCATTTCCTGGCGGCCGGGCTGTAATGATTGCTGTGCCGCACTTGTGCCATGCAGTACAACGGAAACACTAAAAAGCAGCACGAATATTTTAATGTATAACATACAAGAAAAAATATATCAGGGCTATACGATACCGTTATGCCTGGGGTTTATTTAAAATTAAATCTATAAAAAATTCAGCAAGCGGAGTGGCTGCTGTAACGCACCTGCAATGAATGAGCTGCTATTCCTGGCCGGATCTTCTTTTTTTCTTTTTGCCGGGGGCATAAATTTTTTTGCCTTTATTCAGCAGCTCAAAATATTCGGTATGCAGCGGATTGTTGATATCCATTGAGTTTTTAGCCAGCGTAATTGCTTCATCCCACCCGGCCGATCTTAAATAAGGCGAGCTATGCAACAGACCGCCAAACATGCAAACGCTTGCGGCAAAGCGGTAATGCGCGTCAAGACTATCGAGCGCTTTATAATTATACGGGCAGTAGTACGATTGTTTCAACGCTGCTTTTTTACCGGGGTTACAATAATTAATGGTTACAGTGGCAACACTGCCCGTTGCCGCGTTTTTCTTCATTTCCGCTCCCTGGGCCGGCGATACTTCAAACACCGCTATAACAGAATGGCCGGATCCTATTTCCCCGCCAAGCAATGTGCTGCTGGAATCGTTAAGAGCCTTCCGTTTATTATCGAAGCCGATCAGCCTGTATTCACCAATATCGTCCGGGTTAAAATGAACATTCATAGATACATTATCGGCAACAGCATACAATGTTTGCGTCAATTCTTTTACCAAAACTTTTTCGCCCTCCCGTTCATCATCAAGGTAAGCAAAATTGCCATTGCCTTTTTTAGCGAGTATCTCAATTTTTGAATCTTTATAGTTACCCATACCTACTCCCAAACAGGTTAAATATATTCCCCCCTGCTTCATTTTAGTGATCAGCGCATCCAGCTCCTGTTCGCCGGTTTCTCCTACGTTAAAATCGCCATCGGTAGCAAGTATTACGCGGTTGTTGCCATCTTTAATAAATGTATTATGCGCCAGGCGATAGGCCTGCCTTATGCCCGCTTCGCCGGGCGTAAATCCGCCGGCATTTAAATCTTCAATAGACTGTAAAATTTTTTCTTTGTCGGCTCCACCGGTCGGCGGCAGCATTACCCCTGTAACACCGCCATACACCACAATAGAAACCGTATCCACCGGCCTGAGATTCTCCACGAGCTTTCTGAACGCGGATTTAAGCAATGGCAACCTGTTGGGCATATCCATTGATCCTGAAACATCTACCAGGAACACCAGGTTGCTGGGCGGTATTTTATCAAGATTGAGCTTTTTAGAACATACCTGCACAAATAACAGGCTGTTTTCGCTGTTCCAGGGACAGGAGCTAAGTTGCGAACGAACGGTGAATATGCTGTCGCCACCAGGTTCTGTATAATTAAAATTGAAATAGTTCAGCATTTCTTCAATGCGTACCGCATCGCCGGGTACCACACTGTTCATATTGATAAACCGACGGATATTACTGTAGGAAGCCCTGTTTACGTTAAGCGTTAAACCCGTAACAGGATTGTCGCTGGTTTTTACAAAAGCGTTTTCTACAAGCGCGCTGTAAGTTTCGTCGGCAACCGTCATTCTGCGCGTAAACAATCCTGCGGCAGTAGTAGAAAAAGATAAAAGATATTGTTTTTGAAGACTGGCGGTATAAGGCAGCATTTTCAATACTACCTTCTGGTATTCGTTGGTATTATGTATCTTATACGAAAGCGGCTCATAGCCATCCAAAGAAAAGCTGAGGCTGTCTGCTTTGCCGGAAACAGCAATACCGAAGGCGCCGCCCATGCCACTCAGGTGAGCGTACCCGGTAGAATGAACAATGATCCTTACATTCTGCAATGGATTATTCCTGTCGTCATGTATTTCTCCACGCAGATAGTATTGGGCTGTAACCGTTGAGCATATGCAGAGCCACCCCAAAAGCAAAGCAACCTGTTTGGCCTGGCTTTTCATTATAACATCTGGTTTAGTACTCTAACGATATTGAATACAAAATATTGTTTCACAAGGTTTTGCAAGCATCTATTCTCCCTCTGCCAGCTTATAAAGCTCCTTTATATTCCTGCCCAACCCGTCGTAGTCCAGTCCATAACCCACCACAAACCTGTCGGGTATGGAAAAGCCCAGGTAATCAATATGCAGGGGATATATGGTAGCGCCGGGCTTATTCAGCAAAGCGCATATTTTCAAAGAGGCGGGGTGTTGATGCATAAGCTGCGGCAAAAATTCCTTCATGGTTTTGCCGGTATCAATAATATCTTCCAGTATGATGATGTCGCGCTCAAAAAGATCTGTATCCAATCCAATAGAAGTAATAACGTTGCCTGTTGACTTGGTGCCTTTATAAGAAGCGAGTTTAATAAAGCATATTTCTGCGGGGATGCCCAATTCCTGGAAAAGATCGGAAGCAAACATGAACGACCCGTTGAGTATAGCTATAAACAGCGGTGTTTTTCCCGCATAATCTTTTTCAATGGCGCGGGCAAGCTCTTTGATCCTGGCAACAATGACATCGCGTGTTATATACGGTTCAAAAAACTTATCATGCACCTGTATAGTTGCCATACACGTCAATTTTTGTAGATCAGCAGCTCCTGCCCTATACGCAGGTCATCTTTCTGCAGCCTGTTCCATGCCCTGATCCGGGCTACTTCCACTTCATATTTACGGGCAATGCTGTACAAGGTTTCTTTGCTTTGTACAATATGCTTTACGGCCACGGCGGGCATTTCTTCCTGCTCTGCCACAGGCTGCAATTGCGCCAGGTCATTCACCAGCATTATGCTTTCGCCTGCTTCAAAAGCCAGGGCGCCCGCTTCTTTCTGCAAATATATCTTTTGCCCGGGCATGGGTTCCTGCCCTGCCTGCAAACGGTTGTATTCCAGCAAATGCTCCAACCGTATTCCTTCCGCCTGCGCTATATCGTATAACTTTTCGTCTTTCAGCACCACATGAAAAGCGGTAGCTCCCTGTTTTCTTTTGCGCTGCAGAAAGATCAACTGGTCATTGCGAATAATATCTTCGCTTTCGTCAATATCATTAAAATCCAGCAGGTGCCTGTAACGAATGTTGTATTGTTCCGCCAAAGCGAGCAAAGGAGTACCCGCACTTGCTACTATTACCTTTGTATCGTTGATCTTAAATTCTCCTTCGGGATATTTTACTTTTACAGGTTCCGCCTGCCTTATCATTGTTACGGGCTGGCTAACGGCGGCGCCTGCTGCACTTATACTACCACTTCCGGTAGTAACAATAGCGGGCTTCACATTGTCAGAAACGGCATACATCTTATCTTCATCCTGCATTTTTCGTTTGCCCAGGGCAACCAGTGTAAACAGGTTCAAATCATAATCTTCGATGTACTTTACCAGTTGCTGCCAGTATTTGGGATTGGTGGCATACCCCGCTTTCTTTAATCCCTTTGCCCATTCTTTATAATGTTCGGGGTTGATATGAAAAAGAAAGGCGTACCGCTGGCTGTTCTTCAAAAAATCGGAATGGTCGCGGTAAGAATCTATCGCGGAGGGATAAGCCCTGAAGCACTCTCCCTTTTCATCGTCATCGTGGTATACCTTGCTGCCGGCCCAGGCTGTTTTGCATTTTATACCAAAGTGATTGTTAGAACGCATTACCAGGTCGCTTTGCCCGGCCTGGGTTTCAAGAATACCCTGCGCCAGCTTAATGGAAGCCGGCACACCGGTTCGCTGCATTTCCTGTACGGCCAGTAATTTATACGTATTGATATACTGGATAATGACCGGATTTTGAGCCATTACAGCATTACATGCAAAAACTACGCATACTCCCAGTCCAAATATTGTTTTTCTTACCATGGATATTTGTCATTTTTTCCTGATCAGCAGCAGCCCGTCGCGTACGGTCAATAAAACACATTCAACCCTGCTGTCGTTCTTTACATATTCATTAAAGGCATGGATCGCCTTCGCGTTTTTACCTTCTTTTTTTTCGTTCAGCACCTGCCCGTGAAACAATACATTGTCCGCCAGTATATACCCTCCTTTCCTTACCCTGTCTATCACCAGGTCGTAGTAAGCGGTATAGCTCACTTTGTCCGCGTCTATAAATACCAGGTCCCACTCTTTTTGCAGCCGGGGAATGATTTCGAGCGCGTTTCCAACATACAAATGTATTTTTTCTTTTATGCCGCTTTTGTTAAAAAACTTTTCTGCCGAAGCGGCATCTTCCGCCCTCAGCTCTATAGTATGTATTTCACCATCCGCTCTTAACGCTTTGGCCATGCAAAGCGCGCTGTAGCCGGTAAACGTGCCAATCTCCAGGATATTTTGCGGGTTGATCATATGAACCAGCAATTTGAGCAGCCTGCCTTGTACCACGCCGCTCAACATATGCGCTTTGGGATGTGTTTGAACGGTAAACGCGGCCACTTCCTTTAAAAGATCATCGTCGGGTGTAGTAAACTGCTCAGCATAGTGCTCTGCCAGCGGATTCAGTATTTCCACATCATTACTTTATACAAAGGTACAATCCAAAACGCCCATTTGCTACTAACCGGGCAGCAAAACGTTTTTTTTCAAACCTTCATGCATGCAATATAATCAGCAGGTATCAGAAGTTAGGCGCCAGTTGGCGGGTGCGGTAATATTCCAGCATATGGTTCACTACCTCGTCCGCCGTATCTGCTATTTCAAACAAACACAGGTCTTCGGGGTTTATATTCCCTTCCGCCAGCATTACTTCCTTCATCCAGGCTATTAAACCCTGCCAGTATTTTTTACCTACCAGCACCATGGGCATCTGCTTGAACTTTTCCGTTTGTACCAGGGTGGCTACTTCAAAAAATTCGTCCAGTGTACCAAAGCCGCCCGGCATCATTACAAAACCTTGCGAATACTTGGTAAAAACTACTTTTCTTACAAAGAAATAATCGAAATGTAGCGACTTGTCTCTATCAATATAGTCGTTGTTATGCTGCTCAAAAGGGAGCTGTATGTTCAGTCCCACACTTTTTCCATTCGCCAGCACGGCGCCTTTATTGCCCGCTTCCATAATACCGGGCCCACCGCCTGTAATAATGCCAAACCCTTCTTCGGCCAGCTTGCGGCTTATTTCAACCGCCAGTTCATAATAATGGGTGCCGGGCAGGGTTCTGGCCGATCCAAAAATAGAGATACAGGGTCCTATTTTGGAAAGCGCTTCAAAACCATCCACAAATTCCGCCATTATTTTAAAGATCTGCCAACTGCTGTGGGCCATGCTTTCTTTCCAGTGCCTTTCTTTAAGGGTATTAATTGTTGCATTCATAGATATATTGGTTTAATACGATCGTTCAGGGATACAGAAAATGAAGCCACCGCTATGCAGTGGCTTATAACATATATCAACGGATTTTTTTGAAATTTAGTTCGTGGAAGCGCTTCTTTTTGAAATCATCAGCAAACCCAGGTAAGTAAGCAGCCCGTTCAGCAGGAGCAGCTCAATACCAATCTGGAAGCCCCCGAACAAGACAGCAGCGTACCTGCTGAGGAAATAACATACTACGGGCGTTATTAAACAAATGGCAGTGATCACCCAGGTTTCGGGAAGAACGCGCTTTGTAAACATGCCAAAGGCAAACAATCCCAGCAGCGGTCCATAGGTATAGCCTGCCAGGTCGAGTATAACATCAATAATGCTATTGTTGTTTATGATATAAAAACCTATGATACAAAGCAGGAAAATAAAAGCAAAAGTAAAATGTACCGTAAGCCGTTTTTTCTTTTTGGCTTTTTCATCCAGGTCATCACGGCGTTTTAAGCCAAGTATATCTATACAAAATGAAGAAGTAAGCGCTGTGAGCGCCCCGTCGGCACTGGGGAACAGGGCTGAAATAAGCGCGATAATAAAAATGATGCCTATAGCGGGCGGTAAAAAATTCATAGCAACAGAAGGGAACATCTTATCGCCTATTACGTTCATGGTTTGGCCCGGGTTAGCCGGATCGGCCACCAGCAATTGCTTTACTACCGTACCATTTACATCTATATCCGCATAAGCGCCCCCATTAGAAAGCGTATATAAATACAACAATCCTCCCAGCATTAAAAAAAGAAAAAGAACACCCGCCATTATTACCGCCATGGTCATTACATTTTTTTGAGAATCGCCCAGCCGTTTTACGCTGATGTTCTTCTGCATCATTTCCTGGTCGAGCCCCGTCATGGCAATGGTAATAAAGGCGCCGCCGATTATTTGCTTTAAAAAGAAACCTTTACTGTTTACATCTGTATTAAAAATAGTCAGGTATCCTTTTTCACTCATTAGGCTCAGCGCCTCGCCACCGCTGATATTCATTTGCTTCAGGATATAGATCACACATACTACCAGCCCGGTTATCATCAGGGTGGTTTGCAGCGTATCGGTATACACAATGGTTTTAACTCCTCCTTCAAACGTATACAGCAATATCATCAATAAAATAAAAGCGGTGGTTACTATAAACGGAACGCCCATTTTATCGAGTATAAAAAACTGGAGGATATTGATTACAAGATACAACCGGGCTGTAGCGCCCGCGGTACGGCTGATGATAAAAAACAAAGCGCCGGTTTTATACGCGGTATTACCAAAACGCTGCTGCAGGTAATTGTAAATAGATGTAAGATTGAGCCGGTAATACAAAGGCAACAGCACAAAAGCTATTACGGCATATCCTATCAGGTAACCAATGGTAACCTGCATATAGGCGAACCCTTTAAATGCTCCGCCTGCCACATCGCCTACTCCCCCCGGCACACTTACAAAGGTTACGCCCGACAACGAAGTGCCGATCATGCCGAACGCTACCAGCATCCAGTTGCTGTTTTTGTTACCAATAAAAAAAGTATCGTTGTTGGAATTGCGGGAAGTATACCAGGCCACTCCCAACAGGATGGCAAAATATCCTATAACAAATGAAAACAACAGCCATGGAGACATAAGCGCTTACAGTTTAGGAGGAAAGATAAAAACAAACGATCATTCTTTACAGAAAAATATTACAGGCACAACTCCATAGAAGTGTATTATTGCGGAATAAATTTTGTTATGAGCATACGATCCATCGCCGTTTTTTGCGGATCAAAACCCGGCTTACATCCCCGGTATATGCAGGACGCCATACAACTGGGCGCCGGTATTGCCAGGGCTAATATCAATATTATATACGGAGGTGGCAATAAGGGTATAATGGGAGCGATAGCCAACGCTGCACTGGCTGAAAATGGAACTGTAACAGGCGTAATACCGGAAATACTGGTAGAATGGGAACAGCAGCATAACGGGCTTACAAAGCTGATTGTAACAGGTACCATGCACCAGCGCAAAAAGCTATTGTACGAGCTATGCGATGCCGCCGCCATATTACCGGGCGGGTATGGCACCCTGGACGAGCTTTTTGAAATGTTAACCTGGAACCAATTGAATATTCACCGGAAGAAGATCTTTATTTTAAATACAAACGGCTATTATGATCATCTTCATCAGCACCTTGAAAAAATGGAAGCGGAAGGTTTTTTGTATACCGACGTGGAAAACAGGATCCTGTTTTGCAATACGCCGCAGCAACTGATAGACCATCTTATACTGCCGGGTTATTGAATATTCGCTTATATTGCAGCTTAATGCTACCTGTCATCAGCATCTTAATAAGCCGTTGCTTTAATCTTTTTTCCCGCTCAACTTATGTTCAACGCTTACAGCTTTTTATCCAATTTCTTTTGAATAATATGTGGTTGTTTCAACCTCAACTGGCCCGCTTTTTAATCGTATCCAATTCAACTGATCATAATCCCTGTGCTCTGCCATATCCGGTTGCCTGATTTTTTTACCAGGAAGGCATGCGTATACCATGTATATCCTGCTGTTGTATGAGTCTGTAAAACCTATAAAACTGATCGCATGAAATATTTTATCGCGTTAGCGTTTTTCGCTTTTGTATGCGCCACCGCAACCGCCCAATTGGCCATTAAACCGGCGGCGGGCATTAACCTTACAGATTTTTCGAAAGACCCCGCTACAGGTAAATTTAAAGCAAAGGCAGGATACCAGTTGGGCGGCACTATCGCTTTTGGTAAAAAAGCCTATATAGAGCCGGGATTTTTCTGGGTAAAGAAAAGCACAGAATATATAACAGAAGATACCAATGAAGAGGATATTACTTTCGACATCAGTGGTATAAGGATACCGGTTTCCATTGGCGCCAACCTGGCAGGCAATGAAAAATCACTCATCGGCTTAAGAGTATTCTGCGGGGCTTCCGCCTTCCTGCTCACCAGCATTAAAGACCTGGATAAAGATGATTTTAAAACAGCAAGCTGGGGCGTTTTTGCCGGGGCTGGGCTGGATATTGCCATTGTGTTTGTTGAGCTGTCGCACGAATGGTCGCTTACAAATATCCGGAAAAACATTTCACAAATTGATATAGGAAAATCAAGGTCGTTGTTCATTAACGCGGGTATAAGGCTTCCGCTGTGAACACTTATTTACCATAGGTAGCTTTCAGAATAAAATCTACGATCACCGTGGGATTGGCCAGGCTGTGCGGGTGATGCTTTACGCCGGGCTTATGTATAACCATGATATTTCCCCCGGCAGCTTTTATTTTTTGCCCGAACGGCGCGGTATTTTCTTCCAAGGGTACTACTTCGTCCGCATCGCCTACCACATGCAACAAGGGTATTTTCAGCTTTGCTATATCACGCGCCTTATCAAGCGGACTGCCCTTGAACGCCATCGCTTCTTCGTCTGTGGCTAACCGGTAGTCTTTCTTAAAAATCTCCCAGTCGGCAGCGCTGCCGGGGCCTTTACCTTTTCCTCCCGGCCAGCTCTTTACATCAAGCACCGGCGCGTCGGCGTATATGCAGTTTACCCTGCCCTTATTGGCCAGCGCCCAGTTATATACATATACGCCTCCCCGGCTAAATCCCTCCAGCGTCATTTTTTTGTTTAATCCCAGCCGCAGCATATAATTGTAAAAGCGGTTCCAGGCAGCCACCGCTTCGGTGTTCCCAAACAGTTCCGCTACATCGCAATAAGCTACATGAAACCCTCTTTCAAGCAATGCGATATCGGTTTGAGGTTCATGCCCCCAGAATCTTGCACGCCATATCCATTGTTTTCCGGGATTGGCTGTTTTTGGCTTTACAACCTTACAGGCGCGCCCGTTAAATGTAAAATCAGCGCATTCATACCCGTAAAAGGAGCTCAGCCGCTTTTCCTCCGTAATATTTTTAAAAATATCAAACGGCACTCCCGGCTGAACAATCGTTTCGTATGCCCGTTCAGCTATCAGCTTCATTCCTTTTGTATCGGGATGCAAAGAATCGGGAAATAATTTTTGCAGATCGGTCAGCCAGCTATGCAGGTCCAGCACTTCGCATTTTTTTTCGTATGCCAGTTGTTGTATTACAGGGATGATCTGCTGTGTTATTACCTTATCGGAATGTTTGATGGTATCTTTCAGATAAGAAGGCACCGGTAATAAAAGTATAATGCGGGGAGCAGGCTTACGTGTTTTGAAAGAATCTATTAAAGCTCCATAATCCTGCTGCAGGTATTCGGGAATTAAAAAACGATTTACCGCCCTGCTGTCGTTAGTGCCCAGTTTGATCAGCACAATATCGCTTCCGCTTGCCATCGCTTTTTTAAACGCGTCGGTCTGCATATAAGGTTCATCGGCTTTACGCAAAACGGTTGCGCCGCTCGAACCGAAATTAAATACCTGGTACCGGTCTCCCAGCATTTGCTGCAACTGCGCCGGGTAGGTATCTGTTTCCGGGTTGTTAAGCATATGCCAGCCCTCGGTAATGCTGTTTCCAACACAGGCAACTTTTATTTTGGCTGATGACTGAGCCTTTAGCAGGAAAGGAAAACAAATAATGGATAACAATACCAGGATTGTCTTTAAGGAAGAAGTGATATGACTGATCATTTTGTAATTTACAATGAAGATTTGAAATGTTTGTGGTTTATTGCCAGCTATAGGCTATAGGCTGTGGGCTATGGGCTGTGGGTTATGGGCAGTGGGTCATGGGCTGTGGGTTATGGGTTTATTGTTTTTTGTTTATAGTTTATAGTTAACCTGTCAGCCTTTAGCTATGAGCTCCATTTCAAATTTTAAACCCGTCATCGCTCTGCAACTTGCAACCCGAACCATAAACTTCAAACTATAAACCCGAAACCTGCAACCTGCACGCACAAACCACAAACAAAAAACTACAAACTATAAACAACTACCGCTGACGGCTGATAGCCGATAGCTGACTGCCCACTGCTCACCGCCCACAGCCATTAATCACACGATTGCGTGAATTTGTTAAGAAGTATTTCCAAAGCATTATTTTGGCGATCTTGCACTCATCAACAAAATTGCTATTATGACTACCAATCGCAGAAGCTTTTTACGCAGCGTTTCACTGGGCGCCGGCGCGCTGGCCGCAGGAACCTCTTCCTTTGCCTTTGAAGCCACCGATGAACAATTAGCCAATTCCGCCCGGCTTGAAAAGAAAAAACAACGTTTCAACATGTGCGGTTATGCCGCACCCAGGCTGGATGTGGTACGTGTGGGTGTTATAGGCCTGGGAATGCGGGGAAGCGACGCGGTAGGAAGATTGAGCTATATAGACGGGCTTGAAATAACCGCGTTGTGCGATAAATACCCGGACAGGGTAACCGCCGCTCAGAAAATACTTGACAAAAGAGGGCGCCCGAAGGCGAAGGAATACAGCGGGGAAGAAGGCTGGAAAGCCTTGTGCGAGAGCAACGACGTAGATCTTATATACACCCCCACTCCCTGGTACCTGCATGCGCCCGTTTGTATTTATGCCATGAAAAACGGCAAGCACGCGGCTACGGAAGTAAATGCCGGCTTAAGCATAGACGAATGCTGGCAACTGGTAGAGACCTCGGAAAATACCAAAAAGCATTGCATGATGCTGGAGAACTGCTGCTATGATTTTTTTGAGCTGCTTACCCTGAATATGGCCAGGAACGGTTTGTTCGGAGAGCTCCTTCACGCGGAAGGCGCTTATATACACGACCTTAGTAAAGACTGGCTGTTCAACAAAAAAGCATATGCCGATATGTGGCGGCTGAAACAAAACTACCTGCATAACGGTAACCTGTACCCTACACATGGATTGGGGCCCATCGCGCAATGCCTCAACATTAACCGGGGAGATAAAATGGATCATCTTGTAAGTATGAGCGGCAATGATTTTACGCTGAACAACCTGGCAAAGGAAATGGCGGCAGGCGACTCCTTTTTTACGGAGTTTGTTGACAAACCTTACCGTGGCAATATGAACACTACCATCATCCGTACCAATAAAGGCAAAACGATGATGCTGCAGCACGATGTTTCCACCATTCGTCCCTATTCACGCATTCATTTATTAAGCGGAACAAAAGGCATTGCGCAAAAATATCCCGCCCCGGAAAAGATAGCGTTCGGGCATAAATGGATCAGCAAAGAAGAGCTGGACGGATTGTATGAAAAATATACACCTGCCATTGTGAAACATATTGGCGACATTGCAAAAGAAGTGGGCGGACACGGAGGCATGGACTTTATTATGGACTGGCGTTTAATAGACTGCCTGCGCAACGGACTTCCCCTCGACCAGGATGTATACGATGCTGCGGCATGGAGTTGTATACTGCCTTTAAGCGGGGCGTCGGTTGCTAAAAGATCACGCACGGTAGACATTCCCGATTTTACCAGGGGCGCATGGCAAAGCAATAAGCCTGTCAACCTTACACTCGATGGCGGCGGAACGACCGGTGTAAGAAAATAAAAGCACATGAACTTATCCAAAAAGTTGCCGTTGCCAGTGAAGATAAGCAATCCCTGGTACGGCAACATTTCTCCTGGCGGATGCATTTAAAATTGTTGCTGCATATTTAGTTACCCTTCCCTCCGACATTCATTATTGTCTTTCCCGGAATTTTATCTATATTTAGAATACCTGGATCCTTTTCCTGTCAACAACCCGGTAAGTCCGTAACATTCATTTTTTTATTGAATACCTGAAATACTCCCTGTGAGTGAGGAGGCGAAGCTATGCCCCGGCCCCAAAGGAAAAATTATATGGATAAAAAAGACAGAACCTGACCACCAAGCCCTGTTCTGTTAGTAATGTTAAGAGCATATTACACATTAATGAATATTAAAACAACACTGCGTTATTTGCATGTAGCCAACAGGGATATGGTAAAACTCATAAATCTCCCGGGTGACTTGCAATTACAGAAACCCGGTAAAGAGGGAAATGTATTTGCGTCAAAAAAAAATGTTAAAGAAAAGAAAGCATTACGGATAACTATTTGAGCAAGAAAAGAATACAGGATGCGATATTTTTTGGGAGAAAGGAGAGGGTTCGTAAATTTATGAGTTGGCGGTCATTGTAAGCAGACACCCTACAAACTTTGAACAGACAGACAGTATGCAGAAAACAAACGAAAATATCAACAGCTTACAAAACGACAAGTTGAAAATCAAGATTAACTCAAACGACAATCCTTATCCTTCTACTGATATTCAGCAAAAACTACTTCAACCTCGCAGGCTGACTTCTTATTTTATTGTACTTATTGACAGCGGTTCGATTACATATAATTTAGACTTACAAGACTTTACACTTACTGACGGACACTTGCTTTTTGCAATGCCAAATCAAATTTTTGTGCCACCTACAAACACAGACAATCTCAAATATTTTAAAATACTTTTTGACGAAAATACATTGGCATTACTTCCGCAGTCATTTCATTTTTTAGTCAATCCTTTACACGCACAAACCATAATTTTAGACACTGCAACAAGGGACAGAGTAAGAAAAGTTTTTGAAATTTTAAATCAAATACTTCACATAGACAAACAGCAAACAGACGCAGAAATTGTTTTGGCTTATTTGAACTCGTTACTTTCAGAACTGAATAGTGCCTATTTCAAAAACAATGAACCTCACGACATTCTAAATGCTAATCTTTCAAAATTCATCGAGTTCAAATTAGTAGTGGAAACAAATCTTACAGAGCAACCCTCTATCAACGCAATTGCAGAAAAGTTGGCGTTATCAACTAACAGTTTGTATCGGATTGTAAAAGAATATTCGGGAACATCGCCAAAGGATTTTTTAACTAACCGTTTGATGACAGAAGCACAACGGAAATTGCGTTATTCAAATCTTTCCGTAAAAGAATTAGCATACGAATTGGGTTTTAACGACCCCGATTATTTTTCACGTCTTTTCAAAAAATGCACAGGAAAAAATGTAAGTGAGGTTTTAGAAACTCGGCAAGATTTGTCAAGAGAATAAATTGATTTGTCCATCTTCTCTATTTTTCGGCTCTCTACTTTTGCCTCATAAAATTTAGAAAAGATGAAATCAGCATTAGTAACAGGAGCTAACAAGAGCATTGGCTTTGAAGTTGCACGGCAACTTGCTCAAAAAGGAATTTATGTTTATCTCGGAAGTCGCAATTTAGAAAACGGAACAGAAGCCGTTAATAAATTAAAAGCGGAAGGCTTAAACAATGTGGAACTTATTCAGTTGGACATTACAGACGATACATCTGTAAAAAATGCCCGAGCAGAAATTGGTAAGAAAACAAAAACGTTGGACATACTTGTCAATAATGCAGGTATTTATGGCGGTTATCCGCAGTCGGCATTTGATGCAACGATTGACCAATTCAAAGCCACTTATGATGCCAATGTTTTTAGCGTTGTGAGAGTTACACAGGCGTTTATTGATTTACTCAAAAAATCGCCAGAACCTCGTATTGTGAATGTGAGTTCAAGTCAAGGCTCACTCACGTTGCACAGCGACCCGACTTATAAATATTACGACTTCAAAGGTGTTGTGTATCTTTCGTCAAAATCAGCAATGAATATGTTTACCGTTGTTTTGGCTTATGAACTGAAAGACACCAACGTCAAAGTAAATGCTGTTTGTCCGGGGTTTACAAAGACAGATTTCAACGGTCATCGTGGGACAGGAACGGTTGAAGATGCCGGAAAACGGATAGTAAAATATGCTCTAATTGACAATGACGGTCCGACAGGAAAGTTTTTTAGCGAAGAAAATAATCCAGCGACAGGAGAAATTTCTTGGTAACAACTACAAACTAACCACAGAGAAAACAACGAACCGCCAACATCGGTTTGGCGTTATGGCGGCTGACGTGCAAAGGCTCAACGGAAGTAATTCTATTGGGCTTTTGTGCTAAATTTGAGCTGACGGTTTTCAAATGCCGCCACAAACGCCAAGCCGTGAACCGTTGTGCGCCATTTTTTGACAGACCCAACTCAAGATCTCAAGTCTCATTTTTTCGTGTTGACAAAAATTAGCAATCACTTTTAACATAATATTGTCTGTCGCTAAAAACTATACCACGACCTTAGAAAACTATATACCTAAAAAATTATGAATACCAAACTAAAATTTTTATTGCTGCTGCTTGGCTTTGTGTTTCAATCACAAATTTTTGCCCAGACACCTAGCTTCACTGGGACTTGGGTGCTAAATTTTCAAAAGAGTATGTTAGATACAACCGATAACCTAAATGGACTTACAGGTCAAATATTCGTTATCAAGCAAGTTGACAATGAATTCAGCTTGAAGATATATCACATTTATGGCGACAAAAAAAAGAAAATAGGTTTCAAAATGACTGCTGATGGTAAGACAAGAAGAGTGAAAATAATATTTAAAGGAAAATTAGAACAGAAAGAGAATAGCTTGCAGGCAACAATGTGGAGAAAGAATTATTTAAACAGTGTTAATTATAAATTTGGGACAACCCAGAATGAACTTGTTGCTGACGAAGTATTTACAGGCAGACCAAAAGACCACCATAGTATTTGGGTTTTTGACAGAGAAGTCACAAAATAGAAAGATAAAGTTATTCAGCATTTTTAATTGGTATCTTATATTGCAGCTTTGACAAAAAAACAAGACAACAGGCTTTTGGTTAGACCGACTAAACCGGCGTACAACAGGCGGTTTGGCTATATGGCGGGGCGACGAATATATTCTCAACTTTTTGTTCGCTATTCGGCAGCAGCCCGGGCTGGACTTTTACTATTGAGCTTTTGTATATATCTTCATCATTAGTAATTCTATTCGACTTCGGTTCGGTCTGACGATTTTAAATTACCGCCACATCGCCAAGCCGTTTACCGTTAGCGGTCATGCAGACCACCTCAACAACATAACAGACTAAAATTGAATATGAATGTAAAATACGGACACACAAACATTATAACAAAGAACTGGAAAAAGCTGGCAGGCTTTTATGAATTGGTTTTCGACTGCATACCTGTTCCGCCTGAACGCAACCAAAGGGGGGAATGGCTTGACAAAGGAACTGGAGTTTTAGATGCACATTTACAAGGAATGCACTTACGACTTCCTGGTTATGGCGACAATGGACCGACATTGGAAATTTATCAATATGTAACAGTAATAAACTCTGAAAAAAACTTACCGAATAAACAAGGGTTTGGACATATCGCTTTTCAAGTTGACAAAATAGACGAGCTTTTAGAACTAGCGATAAAAAACGGAGCAACAAAAATTGGAGAATTAAGTGAACATTATGTTGAAAATGTTGGGTTGCTAAAATTTATATACATAGCAGACCCAGACGGAAATATTATTGAACTTCAAAGTTGGAGTTAATAACTAACACGAAACAAAGCACGAACCGCTAACATGGGGTTTGCTGCTATGCTGGCAGACGGAAGTACAATTAGCTTTTGTGCTACTATCAACTTTTGTTCGGGCTGGACGTACAGCTTTCAGCTTTAGTACATACCTTCATCAGCGGTAATTCAATTGGGCTTCGGTTCCGGGCTGGACAATTTTCAAATACCAGCACAGCAGCAAGCTCTGTTCGTTAGCGGCTATTTTAAGACACCGACATCAATATAGAAAATACAACAGACTAAATGAAAATAATATCATTATTCAATAACAAAGGCGGAGTTGGTAAATCAACACTTGCTTTTCATCTGTCCAACATTTTAGCAGAACTGGGACACAAGACACTTATCATTGACCTTGACCCTCAATGTAATGCTACTATATGTGGAATGGATGAAGAATCTCTTCATAGAATGTGGACAGAAGAAGACGAGTTCATTGAAGATTTTGGTTCAACTGTAAAAAAAATACCACAAGGCGACTACGATATTTTTATAAGAAATCCACGAACAATACACTTTCTATTAAAACCAACAGAAGACGGTCAAGGAGAACTGCCGGCACTTCCACCACCTGTTAATCTTGTTAATAACTTAGACTTAATTCCCGGCAGACTGACTATTCATAAATACGAAAATAAAATTTCTGAAAGGTGGAGTGGTGCTTATTCAGGCGACCCTTTGTCCATTAGAACAATCACGAATATTAGAACTATTGCAGAAGAGTACGCCAGAGTTCACAACTATGAATATATTATCATTGATACATCACCAAGTTTAGGCTCTTTAAACAAAGTTATCATATCAACTGTGGATGGATTTTTGATTCCAGCATTACCCGATATGTTTTCAATGTATGGTATTAGAAACATTGGTAGTGCTTTGAAGCAATGGAGCAAAGAATTCACTACTCTTTACGGCTTAATTTCTGAAGACAAACGAAAACAATTCCCTCAGAATTTTGTTCGGTTTTTAGGTTACACTATTTACAATGCCAAAAAATATACAGGTGTAACTGAATGGGATTTGGCTCAAGCACATTATAATTACGCACAACAAATTCCGCAAACCATAGAACAGTTTATAAGCCCTGAAGTTAGAAGTCACTTAACACAAGAACAAGCTAATACGCCTATTGGTTTAACTGCGGTTATGCACTCACATAATACATTGCCTAATATGGCACAAAAATATAAATGTCCCATATGGCGAATTCCAAGTTTAGGAAATCTTGAAGCAAGTGACAGGAGTACTATTTTAGGAAATCGTGGAATTTATGAAGCCACAAGACAGGCATATATTGACTTTGCAAATAGTTTTTTAGAAAGAATAAACACTTTAAATTAATTATGAGCAAAGAGATTGAAGAAGCGGTAGAAGCGTACAAACAAAAGCAGTTTGAATATGAACAGTTTTTGGCTGGTGTTTTAGTGTTTTTTCAAAAGCACCCAACACTCAATCAAAAACCACTTCCAATAATTCATTCTATAAAATCAAGGCTAAAAGACCCCGACCATCTTTCAGAAAAACTTCAACGAAAACTTGACAAAGGAACTGTAATTACAAAAGATAATATTTTCACGAGTATTACAGACTTTATTGGAGTTCGTGTTTTACACCTCTATCAAGACCAATTTGAACCAATTCATTCCACAATAATTGAAAAAGTAGCAAATGGAGATTGGATTTTCGTTGAAGAACCAAAAGCATATACTTGGGACCCTGAATCTGTTCAGTTCTATCAAAAATTAAACATCGCGACAGAAGTTAGAGATACTTTTTACACAAGCATTCATTATTTAGTAAAACCAAACAATCAAAATTCTATTTGTTGTGAAATTCAAGTTAGAACACTTTTTGAAGAAATTTGGGGAGAAATAGACCATACAATAAATTACCCTCACCCAACAGACAGTTTAGCCTGTAAAGAACAACTTAGAGTATTGCAAAAACTTGTTTCAACAGGAACAAGACTTGCTGACTCTATATTTAGAACATTGAACGAACACAATGGAGACAAAAACAGCCGCTAACAAGGTATTGCCAAAAGCGGGGCTGAACGGCTTCGATTGGGCATTTGTGCAAGGTTCAGCTTTCGTTCTTCGATTGAACTTTTGTACTAAAAATCCCCGCCTTCGGCAATACCCAAAACGTTAGCGGTAAGCATACGGCGACATCCTAAAAAATTATGAAGAGAAAATATAAAATCACAGCAGTTATTTTAGGGGTATTAGGTTTGACATATTTGTTTGTCTGTACTTCATTTCCATTTTTTCCAGACAAATCAAAATGTATGTCGGACAGTGAATGTTTGACAACAACACATTGGAAACAAATGGGTGGCTTTGAAAAATACACCCCTGACTCTTTGAGGACAGGTTGTTGGAGTACTGCTTTGGCACAGATTGTATATTATTACAAACTCAAACCTTACGGACACGTTGAATATACTTCCCGGCAAAACTATAAAATCAACGAAGACTTAGACAGTTCACAATTCAATTTTAGTTTATTTGCGCCGACAATTGACAGGACTACTTCTCAAGAAACAATTAAACAATTAGCCAAGTATAATTATTATGCAGCATTAGCCGTTCAAAAAGACTTTGGGACAGACAGATATATGAACAAGTTGGCATCTGCAAGTTTATTAGAGCAGCATTATAAAGTTAAAGTAGAACGTTATATAGCCTGGCACAAACTTGTGCCAAATACTCTTGGGAAACTTGAAAAAGTAATTTACGATGAAATAAATAACAAGCGACCGGTTTTTCTACATTTCGCAAACCTAAAAGACTTTGGACATTCAGTCGTGGTTGACGGTTACTGTTACAAAGACGGCAATTTTATGATACATACAAATCAAGGGCAAGGTGGACCAACAGATGGTTGGTATGACTTTTATAAAGGAATTTTGTGGGCAGACGATAACGCTTTACGAGTAGCTTATACATTCAAGCCATATTGACGGAAATTGCCTACCGCTAACATTGGGTTTCATGCAAGTTGGACTGGACATTGTAACATCAGCTATTTACTATCAGCTTTTGTTCCCGGCCAGACGTCCAATATTCAGCTTTAGTTTCTTAACTTCAACATCAGTAATTTTACCGGGCTTCAGTTGTCGGCTGGACGTTTTCCAAATACCCGACCGACCGCCAAGCCCAACCGTTATGTGCCATTAAAATCCGACAGTGAACTACATTGAGAAAATAAGAGCAGAAATAAAAAATGACTTTGACGAGCAAACATTTAAAAAAGGCGACTTTGAGACTTTTACATCACCTTCTAATAAGTTTCGGTTAGACACAACAAATTTTTGGTTAAAAGAACCAAATTGGGATTTGACCAAGGTTGAAGTTTACGAACAAGCTTCAAATGAAAAAGTGTTTGACTTCTTTGTTAATGAAAGCCGCTTTTTTCACGGCTGGTTGACAAAAAATAATATTGACTATCTAATTTGTGCAGAAGATATTTTCGGTGGACAAACAGTGATTGATTTGACCAATCGCAAAATGGTTGGGTATTCACCAAATGAAGATGGCTTTATTTGGACAGACTTTTACCTATCGCCAGACGGAAAAACTCTTGCAACAATCGGCTGTTATTGGGCTTGTCCTTATGTTATTAAACTCTTTGATTTTACCGACCCAATGACTTTGCCCTTGACTGAAATAAAGGAAATTCAATTGTTGCAAAATAATGAAATCATAACTTCTTGGTTGGACAACGACACAATTCAACTAAGCCTTTCCGAATCAAAAACAGTTCGTAAAGATTTTGAAGACGGTTCATATAAATATACAGTGGTTGCTAATCCAGTTGGAGAGAAACGTGAGATTAAAATTAACGGCACATAACATTGGTATTGCCAATAGTAGGGCTTGACATTGAAACAATCAGCAGCGGTAATTCTGCTGTGCTGCGGTTCAGGGCTCGATGAATAAAGCCCAGCTTTAGTTCTTAATATTTAACTTTAGCAAAAAGACCGGCAGTGATTCCGGCGGACTGAATTTTATTTTCCCACCATCGGCAATACCTGTCCGTTGTGCGTAACCAGTAGAGACTGTCCAATCATAGCTATAGACAATTTGATATGAGATTTTTGTTTTGTATAATAATATTTATTTTTCTTTTTTCCTGTAAATCGACAAACCACGGTTTTAAGACACTAGTTACAACTTTTGAAACTGATAAGAAATATACCTTTGAAAATAGACATTATAAGTTGGATTCAAATGCAAGAAAGACAGACAATTTTAGCTTAGACAGAAAAAATATTACGCTTCTTGGATTGTTTAGAATTCAAAACACTTTTTCTCAATACGTTTCTATAGAAATTGGAAAAAATGACTCATTAAGGCTGTCATCGTTGGGTGATTCTGCAAGAATATTCTCATTTAAACTCAGGCGACGAAAACATTACTATCAATATTTTTCCGAGAGAGACATTTTAGAAATCCCGCCAATAGTTTCATTTTTTTATGGAAGAAGAAAAGTTGATAGACTTAGAATAGCTTTAACAAATTCAGGAGAGTTGATAGTAAATAATAAATATGTAGACCATAATAATATTCTATTTTTAGGCGGCGGCGGTGAGTATAATCAGATTTTTACTTATAAGCTATACTGACAACACCATCAGCTACGCACAACATTGGATTTTATGCAAGTTGGGTTTGACATTGTAATATCAGCTAATTGCAAATCCCAGCTTCGGTTCGGTCAGACGAATAACTATCAACTTTTGTATTTAACTTCAACAATATATTTTCAATCAGCGGCGGTTCTTGGCAGACGGAATACTAATGCCACACCTGCAGCAAGCCCTGTTCGTTAGCTGACATTTTAAACGACCCTTCATGTACATCGAAACTGGATATTACATCGCTCGTCATTTTCCGAGACTATTGACCAAGACCGAGGGTAGTGCATTGCGCCACTATAATGCAATGTTTAAAATTGGCAATCCTGACAAATACGATTCTATTGACACTTATAATGAAAGATTGAAATGGCACAATGACGATATCACCGATGACCCCGACACGCTAAGGCTTATAGAAGCTGGAATAACAGACTTTTACATTAATGCTGCAACACGAATTTTAAACGAGACTCCGGAAAAGGTTTTTCTCAATGCTTGTCCAAACTGTAACAGACTTGCCAGGACACCTTATGCGAGGCAATGCAAACACTGTGGACATAGCTGGCATGACACCATCGCGGCAAACTTTAAAGTGAATAAGGTCTTTAGTTTAACACAAAGGCCAAGCACACTCTTTTTTGCTGGAGACATTAAAAGCGGAACAGTTAAAAAAGGAATGAGAATAGATTTAACTTTCTTAGGCCTTGCAATAAAACCTATAATTACTACTATTGAGTTTATTGACCATATATCAGAGAAAAGAGCTGAAGTTGCATTAGGTGTGACTGTTGAACAAGCTGACGATTTTGAGTATTTGAAGAACCATGGGGTTTTGGCAATACCAATAATCATCGAACAATAAAAACGCCAGCTAACAGGTGCATTTGTGTTATGTCGGCGGACAGAATACGGCACTTCAGCTTCACCTCGCTATCACCTTCGGTTCCGGGCCAGACATCAAAAATTGAGCTGTAGAATTAACAATGAACTTTTATATCTTTATTCGGCATTTGTCCCAGCGGGACGTTTTCCAAATTCCGCCACAAACACAAATGCTCAACCGTTGGCTGCTATTATGAGTGACACTTCAAACATAGAAGAACTAAAGAAGCTTCAGGAGGAAAATGAAAAATTGAAGCAGAAGTTGCTTGACTTTAAGCGACTAGAGGAAGAATTGCTTGTTGACAAGGTTTTTAAATCAGCAAAAGACAAACTGGTGAAATGGTACACTCTTGGTGGGATTGGTGTTTTTCTAGTAAGCATTTGGGGAATTAATTCTGCTTTAAACTACACCAGAGGAGTTGCAGAGAAAAAACTTGAAAGCGTTACTGAAAAGCAAATTCAAGACATCATAGAGAAAAAAAGCGATGCTCAGGTAAAAGAGCTGCTGGCAAAACAAGAAGATACATTAAGAAAAAAATCCCTCGAACTTGTAAAGCAAAAAATTGATGAGATAAAATTAGCCACTGGTCCTATTGGAACAACTCAGGACAGCGGAAAAATTTCAATCTCCATTCCAACTAACGTACCACCCAAGATTGACTTGTCGAATCAAGTTGGTGACATCAGAGACCAAGGTAGCGAATCTAGTGCTGTTGCTTTTTCAGTTACTTACGCATTGGAAATATCTTATTTTAATAAAACAGGAGAGGTAGTTCGGTTTAGCCCCCGATATATTTATAACAGCGTCAATAATAATTCTAATAACGGAATATATTTTAATGATGTGTTCAAGCTTCTTATTGACAAAGGGACTGTTGAAGAAAATGCCTGGCCTTATGTTCAGGGACAATATAATTTGTCTCAACCTGCAAGCGTTTCTGTAGCAAAGAAATTCAAAATAAAATCCTTTACTAAAATTAACGGTGATACTAAGTCATTTAAGGAGTATTTGGCTGCAAAGCAACCAATAGTAGCTGGCTATTTAGTTTATGAGTCATTTTATAATACTAATAGTTCAGGATTATTAAGTATCCCTGGGACAAGCACTCAAGGCTATACAAGCCTGTGTATGGTAGGCTATGATGACGAAAAACAATTGTTTAAATTCAAAAATTCGTGGGGAACAACTTGGGGGAACAATGGCTATGGCTATATTTCGTACAAAGACATCGAAAAGTTGATACGTGAAGCATACATTATAGAATTATAACAGCAGCCAACAGTGCATTGGCAATATGGCGGGGTGACGAATATATTCTCATCTTTTTGTTCGCTATTCAGCTTCAGTCCCAGGCGATGAATATTGCCGAGCATTTTAATAAACAATGAGCTTTAAATATAAATTTAGCTGCGGTTACGGGCTGGACGTTTTTCAAATACCCTGCCGAACGCAAAGCTGTTGCCCGTTGCCTGTAACCTTTGGTGACAACTTCTAAAACAAATCAGCATTGACAAACCAGACAAACAACTTATGACTAGACCGTATATTCCATTTCTTGCTTTTCTCATTTTGTTACTGCTGACAATTCCTTTTTCATTTGACTTTACCACCTCTGTAGTTCCAGGTTGGCACACGACAATTTTGCCGCCTTATTTCATTTGGGGACTTATTGTTGTTATTGTTTTGCTTCTGGTGACAATTGGTTATTGGTTATTATCTAAGCGGACAGACAAAATCAACTGGACTTTGTTCGCAATTCATTTCTTATTGACAATTCCGACAATAATATTTTTAAAGTTCCCGACCATTTTTTTGGATGTACAATTGACAGACCAAGACAAATTGATAAGAGCAATAGCATTTAGACTAAAACTAATTCCTGTTGCGTGGACACTTTTTATCGTTGTACAAATTTTGTTTCTAATTTATTATATCAGGACAATTAAAACCAAGCGTACTTCGACATAAGGCTACAGGCAACAAACGGTTTGGCGGCAGTCGGGGGGGACAAGAATATATTCTCAACTTCAGTTCGCTAATCAGCTTTTGCTCTGGGCCGGACGTTCAATGCTCAACTTTAGTTATTAACTTCAACATCAGCAATTCTATTTGGATTCTGTTATCGTCTGACCTTTTCAAATTACAATCCTACCGCCAATCAGAAAACGTTGTGCTTCATACTAAAACGACTCTGTAACCTTGACAAATGTTTAAGAAATTTATCTATCTCATACTTGGTGTAGCAGGACTTTTATTCATTTGCTATTTCTTACAACCAATCAAAAAAGGCAAAGGACTTGACACGACAACAAAATATGAAATTGTTAGAAATTGGCTTGACTTGCCAAAGAGTTTAAAGTTGGGAAACCCAACAGGCATAGGTATTGACACAAACCAAAACATTGTAGTTTTTCACAGAGCAGACAGAGAATGGTCCTTGTTTGGTTCAATGCCAGACAGTCCAATAAAAAGCAAAACAATTTTAATCATCAATAAAGACAATGGAAAACTCATAAGCAGTTGGGGTGACAATTTATTTATAATGCCTCACGGCTTGAAAGTTGACAATGAAAATAATATTTGGGTTACAGATGTTGGGCTTAATCAGGTTTTCAAATTCAACCACGAGGGAAAACTTTTAATGAAACTTGGAGAAGCAAAGGTTGCAGGCAATGATAGTTTACACTTCAACAAGCCAACAGACATTGCAATTACAAAAGACGGTTCGTTTTATGTTAGCGATGGTTATGGAAACAGCCGAGTAATTAAATTTTCAGCGACAGGAAAATATTTATTTGAGTGGGGTAAAAAAGGAGACAAGAAAGGTGAGTTCAACATACCTCACGGAATTACATTGGACGAAAATGAAAATGTTTATGTTGCCGACAGAGAAAACAACAGAGTTCAAGTATTTGACCCAAATGGCAAGTTCTTAAAACAATTCGCAGACAATTCTTTTGGAGCAATTTGTGCCGTTGCATTTGACAAAACGCAATCAAAATTATTTGCCGTTGACGATTTTACATTTTTAAAAGTTAAGCATCATGGTTCAGACACTTTCATTTTTGACACAACAGGAAAAGTTCAAACAAGATTTGGAAGAAGTGGCTTTTATGAAGGTGAAACTTCCTGGTATCACGACTTGACAATTGATAAAGAAGAGAACATTTATGTTGGCGACATTTTAGGAAACACAGTTCAAAAGTTTAGGAAAGTTTCTCAACCTTGACAGAAAAGTACGAACGCACAACATTGGGTTTGCTGCAAGTGTGGCTGGACGTTGTCAGCATCGGCTTCATCTCTTTACTGTGCTTCATTCCGGACTGGACGTTCAATGTTCGGCTTTAGTTCTTAACTTTATCATCAGTTTTTCAATTATCAGCGGTTCCGGGCAGACGGAATACTAATTCCCAACCTGCATAAAGCCCCGCTCGTTGCAAGAAAGCTTTGAAAACCCTAATTTTCATATCATCATTTTTTATTTGGACAACTTCTTTTGGACAGTTTGACAAATATGCTGGAACTTGGATTTCTGACCAGCAAGACTGTATGCTTATTCAAGACACAACAAATAAGTACGACAACTCAAATATGCTTTGCACAATCGTAAGAGATGAAGGAATGGCTTTGTTTATTTATGGCGACACATTGAGCTTTCAGAAAAGGTATTATTCATCGGCTACCAACTATGAAAAACTTTATATTGACAGGTACGACTTGAAAATTATCAAGTCAAGTGACACAACAATAATAGTCAAACCAGTATCAAAATTTTCAAAACAATTTCTGCAAGATCGAAGTACAATAACTTTCAAGCGTCAATCTTTCGTAATTGACACTTCAATAAAATTTGAAAAGATTGTCTTTCATACTACTGAATGTTTTGGTACTTGCCCTGTATATCATTTGCAGGTTGACAATTCAAAGCAGGTAAAACTAAATGCACAGGTAGTTTATACACCAAGAAGCGGCTACCAAACTGACACTGCTTCACAAGGCTACTTTACTGGACAACTTAGCGACACTGCTTTTGAAAAGCTAATTAAAGCAGTTCAGACATTCAATTTGCGAACTCTTAAAATGAATAATGCACTTTGTTGTGACGGTTCTATAAATACAATTATTGTTTATTTCAATGGACAGAGAAAGTATTTTAAGACAATGTTTCCGCCAACAATAGCAAATGAACTTATTCGTACTTTATACGACATCTGTAATGAAGGGGGTTTGACAAAAACTAACGAAAAATTTAAAGTTGAGGAATAAGCCTGCAGGCAACAAAAGTATTTGCAAAAGCAGGGCAGGACATTGTAACATCAGCTATGTGCAAGCATCAGCTTCGGTTCGGGCTGGACGAATAACTATCAGCTTTTGTATTTAACTTCAGCAATATATTTTCAATCGGCATTTGTCCCGGCGGGACGTTTTCCAAATTCCGCCACAAACACAAATGCTTAACCGTTAGCTGCCATTCTTGAAGACAGTGCTAACCTTGAGCATTTGAGCAATGAACGAACAGACAAAAAATAAAAACAAATGAGCCATACACCACCCATTTTTATAAGACACGGAAAGAACTCATCCGCTTTTCTGACCCTTGACAATCCTACCAATTTGGTAATTTTTGTTCATGGCTTTAACGGCAAGGCAACTGGAACTTGGGATGAATTTCCAAATTTAATTCGTAACAATAATGACTTTACAAACTCCGATATTATCTTTTACGGTTACGACAGTTTGAAAGGACAGGCAAATAATAATGCGGTTAAATTCTACAGAACGCTTATCTCAGTTTGTGAGAGTAACCCGAACAATCTTGGTTTCAAACGAGACGGACTTACTGCAAACTTTTCCTATCAACGCATTTTAATTGTTGCTCATTCGTTGGGTGCTGTAATTGTTCGCAGGGCATTACTAAATGCAAAAAGTGAAAACAAACCTTGGTTACAAAACTGTAGAATGATATTGTTTGCGCCTGCACACAGAGGAGCAAGGATTCAAAATTTAGTTGCCGAGAGTTTACCAACAGTTGGAAAAATACTTGCAGGTCTAGGTTTTCTAACTATTCCTGTTCTAGACGATTTACGACCAAACTCACAAACAATTCAAAACTTAATTACAGACTCGCAGGGTCACTTGAATCAAAACGCAGGGCAATTTACAATTGCTCATGAAGTAGTGTGGGCAAACAATGAGATTGTTGTTCACAATGACCAGTTTTGCAACGACCCTGTTGCCACTCTGATTGACAACAAATCACACACTTCTGTTTGCAAACCAAAAGCGACTTTTCTTGACCCATACAATATTGTAGTTAACGCTTTATAATCACTTATCATGGACAACAAACAAATAAACCTTGAGGTAATTACAAAGCAGTATCGAAAAAAAGGAGCTGCCGCCAAAGGTTTCAGAACTGTAAATTCTTTAATCAAAGACAACAAAATTGTCAGTTTACGAATTCTTCTTAGAGACCATAAAGAGAATCCGATAGATTCCATTCGTGAAGTTAATGAAAGAGACAACATTGATTTTTATATTGATTACTTCAGCATTTTGGAAATTGGACTTATTGCCAACTACATTCCCAATCCGCTTCCTGTCAAAACCGAAAGAGAAATTGATTTCATTTTGAAAAATGAATTCGTAAATAAATATTTCACTGAATACTATCCTCTTATTCTACCACAACTCTTATTGAAGCAAATATCAAGTAAGAGAGACGGACAATATTTTTATCGTAGTAATATTAAAAACTCAACCGCATTGTTTGACAGATTTCTCATGCTAAATCAAATTGTAAAAAATGATGATGATATTGACCAGTTTCTTTGGTTTCTTGATGACGGCTGGACAAGTGGTTATTCTATTTCAGATTTTTGGGAAGTTCTTTCAAATAGAGACATAATAAAGTATAAATTAGGCAGTAGCAATAAACATCCATTGAACAGTGCATTGTGGGGCTTTATTAAATACATTCAGTTTCTATCCGACTTCGCTAACTTGCTTAGAGACAGTAAAGAAGATTCCCTTTTGCAATCTGCATTTTGGCATCACCAGTCATATTGGTTTGACCATATGAAGGAAAAAATTGGCGACATCATAAAAATTGGAATTAGTAATATTCGTCAGTCCATGAGCTACATTAGCAGCGAAGAAATTATTCATGACAAAAAATCTTTTCTCACTTCAAGTGACGACATTGAAAAGTGGCGAACCGACACTTCACAATTAGAGGGAGTTGAGGCAGACATTAAATATCTACTTGACGGAAAACTTGGTGAACCACTTAAATCGTTCTTCTATGAAAGTAAGTAGCAAAATTGGACGGACATAGCTACGTTGGCAGAGTAGAACGGCAGCTAACATTGGTATTGCCAATAGTGGGGCTTGACATTGGAGCAATCAACAGCGGTAATTCTGCTGTACTGTGGTTCGGGGCTCGACGAATAGAGCCCAGCTTTAGTTCTTAATATTTAACTTTATCAAAAAGCAAGGCATCGGTTCCAGGCGGACGAATATAAAATTCCCAACCATGGGTAATACCTGCTCTTTAATACTAATTGCAAGTAAATTCCGTTAGACAAAATATATTATGAAAATATTTAAAATTGTTCTCGGCCTATTGTTGACTTATGGAGCAGGCAAAGAATACATCAATGCAAGCAAACAACTTCTTTCCTTTTTAGACCCCGGAATTATCATTGCCGTTCTTTTAACTCTTTTACTCTGTACATGGCTAATTGGCAGTGGCATCTCAAAAGAAAAACTCAAAATAAAATCATGGCAATTTTTGAAATATTTTGGTGTAACTGTAATCATATTCATATTTGTTTCTTTTATGAGTATGGCAACTTTCAAATTTGAACCTGAAATTGTAAAAGTAAATGGCATTAATGTTGACATCGCAGAATTCATGAACGGAACAAAAAGAATTGTACCAGACGAAAATCAAAGAAGAGTATATTGTATTTGCGTTGTTACAAAACTCACAGCTGACAAAGAACTAGCTAAAAAACACCAATCCGAATTTGAAAGCGGAAAGTTTTCAGGAGTTATTATGACAATTCTAGCGGGGCCCAACGCCAACCGATACAACTTACAGGAATGTATGGGCTTTGCTTCGGACACCCAAGGGTCTTCCAGTTCTAAAAAGGACTAAGACAAATTTTATGAAACAATTATCAAGCTTACAGATATCTTCAACCGATGACATTAATAATACTGCGACTATTGGGTAGCCGGGCAATTGGTTGGCTTGTTTGTTTGTCCGCAACTTAGTACTAACATCAGGTTGGCGGTCATTGTAACGGACGACCGTGCAAACATCAACGGAAGGACAAAATAGAAAATTGACGAAACATTAACCCAAGTAAACTATGGTAAAAACTGAAACAATAATAACTGTAAAAGTATTTCTAAAAGTTCTGAATTTTATCAGAAATTATTAGGTTGTAAAAGTGAACACGGTGGCGAAACTTTTGAAATTCTGACAAATGCAAATACCGTTGTTCTTTGTCTGCATAAATGGGCGACCACGAACATCCAACAATGCTCAATCCCGAAAAGGAAGTCGGAAACGGATTGATACTTTTTTTCAGAGTTACTAACTTGAAGCAAGCATTTGAAACCGCAAAAAAGTTAAACGCAAACATTGAAAAAGAAATCCACTATAACGAAAATTCACTTAAAAATCAGTTCACGTTAAGGGATTTAGACGGATATTATTTAATCATATCAGAATAACAAGTAACCGCTAATACTAACAGTTCCTTTTTTTAAATTTTCCTTTTACAAAGTAAAATATGGCAAAGAGCAGAATACTAAACGTAAACCAATCAACAATAACGGTTATTATCAAAATGAAACTGACTATATCAGTTTGACCGATATGACCGCTTCTTTCCGTGAAGGTAGCGGGCTAATCGGAAAATGGATAACCAATAAAAACACATTGGAATATTTGGGCGTTTGGGAAAACATCAAGAACCCGGATTTTAATTACCCCGAATTCGGGGTAATTAACCAAGAAGCAGGAGTAAACAGGTTCATTATGTCCGTAGGACAATGGATTGACCGAACACAGGCAATCGGATTGATTGTAAAAGCCGGTCGTTACGGAGGAACTTATGCACATAAAGACATTGCTTTTCACTTTGCAATGTGGCTAAGCCCCGAATTTCAGATTTATCTTATCAATGAATTTCAACGCCTGAAAGACGATGAAAACAGCCGTTTGAAATTAGAATGGAACTTACAACGGACATTAGCGAAAGTAAACTATCACATTCATACTGGTGCTATCAAAGAAAACCTGATACCGCAAGAAATCACCAAGCAACAAGCAAGTTTTGTTTATGCCAACGAAGCCGACTTACTAAACGTTGCTCTTTTCGGAATTACGGCAAAAGAATGGCGGGACAACAATCCGAACAAAGACGGAAACATCAGAGATTATGCGAAAAGGTTTGACACAAAATGAACGACTTATACAACTCAATAAAACAGCCATAACACAAATGAAATCCTTGCTTGAAAGTAACGCAATTAAGAAACTGAAATAGACGGGCGAGAAAACAACGAACCGCTAACATCGGTTTGGCGTTATGGCGGCTGCCGTGCATAATTTGAGCTTAGTACTACTATTAAACTTTTGTGCTAAATTTGAGCTGACGTTCTTCAATTGCCGCCACAAACGCCAAGCTGTAAATCATTGGTAGCCATTTTATTGACAGCCAGCAAAATGAAAAATTCTTTAAAAAAATATGCAGGAATTATTATTGGTGCTGTTTACGCTCTAATCCTTAGACTTATTTTCAATATTCACGCACTTGACGAAGCCTTTAATCTTTTCTCTGTAACATTTATTTGGATAACACCAATCGTCATTGGACTAATTCCGCTATTTTATGCCAACAAAGAACAATTAAAAAGTTGGGGATATAGAATTTCAAGTCCTGTATGGACAGTTGTTGTTTTCTTTCTACTTTGTTTCTTAACACGAATTGAAGATTTAATTTGTCTTTGGGTTATTTTAATTCCATATATGCTTGCCGCAATAACGGTAGGACTAATTGCAGGAGAAATTATTCAACGTGTAAAAACAAAACGTGGGACACTTTACACAATTATCTTACTTCCGTTTATTATTTCACCTATTGAACAACAATTTAAACAGCCAACACATTCTTATTCAGTTGTAACAAATACAATAATAAACGCCAAACCCGAAACGATTTGGAAAAATATTATTCGTGTTAGAAAGATTCACGCAAATGAATACACAAAAGGTTTTTTCAATTATGCAGGTATTCCAAGACCACTTTATGCCGAGTTAGACAAAGACACTTTAGGTGCAACAAGAATTGGACACTTTGAAGGTGGTTTAAAATTTTTAGAAAAGGTTACAACGTGGGACAGGAATAAACATATTTCGTTTGACATTACAGTCGTTTCGTCTTCAATAAGGCAGACAGTTTTTGACCAACACATTTTGCGCGGTAATCATTTCAAATTCTTAAATGCTGAATATAATTTAAAGTCATTACCAAATGGACAAACCGAATTGACATTAAGTTCATCGTATGAGCTGACAACAAACATCAATGCATATGCTTCGTTTTGTGGCGACCAAATATTGACCGACTTTCAAGAACGGCTTTTAAAAGTAATAAAAAACAGGTGTGAAAATTGATATAGAAAAACGACTACCAACAAGGGGCTTGGCTGCAACTCTAATGAACATCTTCTCTGTATTCAAAAAGCGTAAGACAGAACCTCAAGAATTGACACCTGCTGCAATTCTTAGGTTGACACAAGAGTATGTTCCAGAGTTTTATAAGGACACAGAAAAATTTAAAGAAAGCAAAGACTTTTTAAAAAATAATGAGTGGGGACTTTCACTTGACACACTCATAGAAATGGCTGATGAAAGCGGACATTATTTTTCAGAAGACTTTTGGCTTAGCCTTGCAACTTGTGCTGACAAAATGCAAATGACACAACAAGCTGAATGTTGCAGACAGCAAGTAATAAAAAACGAAAGAGAAATTGGCCGCAAAACACCTAAAGGCTGGACAACAGTAAAAATTGACGATACAACTTTTCAAAATCACATTGCTGAAATTGTAAAAGACAAATGGATAAGTGAACGACGACAAAAAGACAACTTTGATAACCTAATAAAAGTTGATGGCTTTCATATTAAATATCACGGACGTGCAGGTTTAATTTATTATATTGACAACGGCAAAGTTCTTGAAATTGACTTTGAGATGTCTGGAGTTCCACAGGATGACTTGTTACTTTATTTTGACTCATTAAAAGGCTGGACAATTCCAAAGAATGAACCTTTTGCTTTTAAACAACAATCGGAAATTAAAGAACGACTTTCAGACTGGTTGAAAAGCAAGCGAATAAAATCAGACTTAGAATGACAGCAAAGAATATGCAGCTTCCATCGGGTTTTATGCAAGTTGGGCTGGACATTGTAACATCAGCTAAGTGCAAATCTCGGCAGCAGCTCCGGCTTGATGAATATCTATCGGCTTTTGTACTTAACTTCAACAAAAAATAAAACCGGGCAGCGGTATCGGGCAGACGGAATACTAATACCACACCTGCATAAAGCCCCGCTCGTTGGTGGCAATTTTACCGAACTCTTCATCTCGACAAAAATCTGAAAATCAAACTTGTAAAATTCTGACGGAAGAATTTGCCTATTTACCAATTTTTGGTAACTTTGAGAAAAGTTTAAAAGATGAAAAATACATCAATATCACTTGGGAACTATTTTGACCAGTTTGTGAGTAGCCAGGTATCGGCAGGGCGGTATAAAAATGTAAGCGAAGTTATTCGTGCAGGACTTCGACTTTTAGAAGACGAAGAAAGTAAAGTTATTGCACTAAAGAATGCAATTCAAAAAGGAATTGACAGTGGAATTGCTCACGATTTTGACCCTGACAAACATCTTAAAGAATTAAAAGCGAGAAAACGGAATAATGCCAAAATATAAATTAACCAATGAAGCCGTTGAAGACTTAACGAAAATTTGGGATTATACATTTGACAAATGGTCTGAAAAGCAAGCTGACAAATATTATGAAATGTTACTCGCAAATTGCCAACACATTGCAGACGACCCAAGCATCGGAAAAAATTATGACGGAATTAGAGATGAACTTTTTGGACTGAAAGCAAACCGACACATAATTTTTTATCGAAAGTTTAATGACAAACCAGTTGAGATAACAAGGATTTTACACGAACGAATGGACTTGAAAAACAGAATAAATGAATAAAAAAACTGCCACCAACATTGGGTTTTATGCAAGTTGGGCTTGACATTGTAACATCGGCTAATTGCAAACCCCGGCAGGACGAATATCTATCGGCTTTTGTGCTTAACTTCAACAAAAAAATAAAACCGGGCAACGGCTACAGGCAGACGGAATACTAATGCCACACCTCCAGCAAGCCCTTACCCGTTGGCAGTAATTGTATTGAAACTTTACTTATGCAAAATTTTTATTTGATTTTATTTTTCATATTTGTCACAACTGGTTGCGGGCAGACACAGGGTGACCAAAATAAAGAGGAAGTTCAAACTCATATTCAATCCATCAATTTTATAAAAGCTGACAGTATGAACGAGCATGAATTTTGGAAACTAATTGACTATTCCTTTTTTCATTCAAACGGTAATCAAGAGATACAAGAAAATATTTTAGTGAATAAACTGGTTGACTATACACCTGAGCAAATTATTGAGTTTGAAAAAATTTTCAGGAAATACGTTATTGAAGCAGATGATTTCAAGGTATTGGCGGCAGAGAAAATAATTGAAGGCTGGGTTACAGACGACCCCTATTTATATTTCCGATGCTGGTTAATAGGACAAGGTGAAAACACTTTCAAAGAAACATTGAAATCTCCAGACTATTTAGCAGATAAAATACATAAAGAGATAAATACACAGTTTGAAGAGTTAATGTATGTTGCTGATAAAGCTTATATGCAAAGGACGGAAAAAAAAGAAGAAGATGAAACTTTTCCACGGAACGTTGCTTATAAAAGTGGGCTTGATTATGACTTTGGAGCCCCACCTACAAAGGGTACAGACTGGACGGAAGACCAATTACCCAAACTATATCCAAAATTGTGGGCAAAATTTCATTGACGGGAAGGATATACTTCCTGCCAACAGGCGGTTTAGCCATATGGCGGGGCGACGAATATATTCTCAGCTTGGTTGCTTGCATTGTGCTTCAGTCCGGGCTTGACGGAATACTGATGCCACACCTCCAGCAAGCCCTGTTCGTATGCTATTTTCCGTGACACCTCAAAATTCAGCAAGTTATAATGACACAGTCAAATGATATAATAGTTGGAGGCGTCTATAAAACTATATACGACGAAAGACCTCATAGAGTAATCGGAATTGATAAAATAGAATTATTTTATGATAGCTGGTGGGAGCATACAAATAATTGGGGATTGAAAAGTCATAATGGAAAAGTCTTCTTTTACAGAGCATCGCTCAAAAGGTTTAAAGAAATTTCAGAACTAATTCAGGTTGACCCTTTGGACGATGTTGAAATAAATAAATACAAACTTGACCTACCATTTCGCATTTGTAGACACGCAGAAATTGGCTGGACGAATACCTTCTATAAAAATATTGGCGAGTTTAGTGAATCAATTAAAGAAACAAATTTCGAATTACACAATTTAGAAACACTCAAAGCCAAAGAAATTAAGCTATATCCATTTGGCTCAAAAGGTGGACACAAAAAATCAGTTGTAGTTAACCCTGACAATGGAGATTTTTTTACAGAAATTGAGTTGTTATGGAAAGCTCAGAATATTCAATCTTTGTACATTAAGGAAGTTAAAAAAGGAGTTGGCCTTTTTAGGCTTGGAATTGAAAAAGGAATGGCATCGTATTACATTGGAAACTTTCACGACAATGCAGAGACCACCAAAGACGCAGCATAAAACAGCACACAACATTGCTTTATGCAAGTGGGGCTTGACATTGTAACATCGGCTAATTGCAAATCCCGGCAGCAGCCCCGGCGGGACGAATATCTATCAGCTTTTGTACTTAACTTTAACAAAAAATAAATCCGGGCGGTGGTTACAGGCAGACGGAATACTATTCCTCACCTGCATAAAGTCCTGCTCGTTGGCTGCAATGCCAGTGCGACCGAAGCGAAAATTCTGACACGACAATTTGTAAATTTTATATTAAATATGGCTGGGACAGACTATTTAATTACAATTGTACATGGGACATTTGCAAAAAATGCAGACTGGGTTAAAGACGAATCTATTTTTTGCAAAAAAATACGAGAACTCCTGAAAACAAATGTAACATTTAGCCAACATAGCTGGACAGGCAACAATACCCATACTGACAGAGTAAAAGCTGGACGTGAATTAGCTGGCAAATTACAGGAACAAATAACAAAAGAACCAACCAAAAGAAAAATAATTATTGCACACAGTCACGGCGGAAATATTGCCTTATATGCTTTAAGGATATTGAAAGATAAAAGCTCGAATTTTGATTTAATAACAATGGGTACCCCTTTCTTAAATTCATCAAGAAGACACTTTACTGAAAATTTACAAATGCATTTATATGCAACCAGCGTTATTATTGCACTTGTTTACATGGTATTTTCAACCATCATTATTTATGAGACCCAGAGTTTTCTTCTCACCAAATATGGCATTAAAGGGGATACATTAATCATCCCTACTTTAGCACTAATGCTTGCAAACATATATGTGATATTTACCAAGATATTCCCCAAGACCTTATCTTTTTTGAGGAAAGCTGCAAAAAATATTCCGGACAAAATAGACAGCATATTAGATAGTGTAAGCTATAGTAAGGAAAATAATAAGTTTTCAATATTTGCTGTGATTGATAAAAAAGACGAAATAAAAATTTGGTTCAGAAATGTCCATAGTGTCTGGTTATTTTTTATATCAATATATGATTTTATCTGTCGAATAGCTGGAAATGCAGTCTATATAGTATTAGGTCTAATGCTATTTGCAGTTATATTATTAATTGCCAATGAAGCGTATTTTAGAGAGTCAATTATTTTTTATGTTGTTCTTCAAATTTGTAATTATTTACTAATACTATTTGTTTTGCTACCTTTTTTTACTGTTAGTATTAGTTTGTTACTTTATTTGCTTAAATCTAATCCGTTAGTACTTGGTTGGGAATCATGGCAGCATCAACTTTTTATTAAAACTGTTCCTGATTCTAAGCCGTTTGGTTATGAAAATATAAAGTTCCTGGAATATTCATCAATCAGAAAATCAACTTTTGATTTGAAGCATAGCATTTATTTGCAAGAAAAAGTAATAACGGATATTTCAAACTGGATTATACAGAAATAGGTAAGTAAAAATATTATGAAAGAATCGCAAACAAATAAAGAGCTATTTAATCATTAGTATTCAGAATTCAAATCCGAACAAGAGTACTTTTTAAAATTTACACTTGCCGCTACAGGTACTATACTCTTAATAATTGGTTGGTTTTTAACTTCAGAAAATGCACAAAGCTTTATAAGTTCACTAAAAAGTAAAATATTTATTGTAGACTTTATCATTGCCGTCACTTATATCGCCGAGGCGTTACTGAATTATTAATGCTTAAAAATTCAAAAAATATCAGTAAACAATTAATTGAACTTGATTATTTCCCCAAAGAATACTATGACTTTAAAGTAATTCGTTTAAACACCTTTTTTTCATTATGATAGGGCTTTTTTCCTTTATTTATTTCTGATTTTTATCTTACATAACATCTAACGTTGCAGAGAGGCACATGCAGCCAACAGGCGGTTTGGCTATATGGCGAGGTGACAAATATATGCTCAACTTTTGTATATTACATCAGCAGCAGTTCCGAGTAAGACGTTTTTAATCCCGGAAATTCGGGACTGCCGAACGCAAAGCTGCCTAATCGCCAGCGGCAAGTATAACAGCAACTCCTAAGACATCGCTTCTAACTGTTTTAAGACAGGAACTAACGACTTCCCTTTTTCGGTAAGATTGTATTCTATGTGTAACGGTTTTTGCTTTATGACAATTTTTTCCAACAAACCAACTTCTTCTAATTCCCGCAATGCAACAGACAATGTTTGCTTGTTTGAACCTTGAATTTGACGCAACAGGTTACTAAACCGCAAAGGAGCTTCAACCGCCAAACGAAAAATCTCAGGTTTCCATTTGCCCGACAGCACCTTTAAAAGCCCTTGCGCAGGGCAGGTTTCCATATCATCTATCAAACTTTTAGTAGTCATAAATTTCTGACTTATTGCAAAAGAATTTTAAACAACTCAACTTTGCACCACAAAGATATCACAATAATGTTCATCAATGGCGAAACACCCTATAGCAATATTACTTCTTTTGACAACTATATTAACAAGTTGCCAGGGACAAACAAATAATACAAAAAAATGACAAACGAAACATTACAAAATAATCCGCTTATGTGCGACCCCGTTGAGGGAATTTGCGGAATACCCGACAGCACAACAAAAACAGAAATCGCTGTTCAAAACACAGAAAAACCTGTTAAAGTCGTTTATTTCACTGACCCGATTTGTTCTTCCTGTTGGGGCATTGAGCCGCAATTAAGAAAGCTGAAACTGGAATACGCCAACAGTATAGAAATAGAATACCGTATGGGCGGCTTGTTGCCAGATTGGAGTTACAATAGCGGCGGCATCAGCAAACCGTCAGACGTGGCACAGCATTGGGACGAAGTAAGCGTTTATTATGATATGCCTATTGACGGGGACATTTGGTTGGAAGACCCTTTGCATTCTTCTTATCCGCCTTCAATAGCTTTTAAAGCTGCACAATTGCAGGACAATGAAAAAGCCATTTTATTTTTAAGGAAAATCAGAGAAATGGTTTTCCTGCAAAAAAAGAACATCGCAAAGTGGGAACATTTAGAAACAGCAGCTAAAAAAGTCGGTTTAAATACAGAGCAGTTAAAAACCAATTTTGAAGGCAAAGCAAAAACACTTTTTGAAGAAGATTTGAAGCTGGCAAAATCTTATGGCGTAAGAGGTTTCCCGACTATTTTCTTTTTAGACAATTCGGGCAACAAAGAAATTGTGTATGGTTCAAAGCCTTACGCTTTTTATGAAACTTCCGTTTTGAAACTTTACCCGACAGCAGTCAAAAGTGAATACAGCAAAAATCAGGAAACACTTTTTTCAAAATACCATTCCCTGACCGCAAAAGAATTTTCTGAACTTTCAGGAATACCAAGAGCAGAAAGCGAAAAACAATTAAATGAACTTGTAACAAAAGGACATTTAGAAAAGCTGACGACAAAAAACGGTGCTATTTGGAGAATAAAAAATACCAGCCGCTAATAATCGGCTTGACGTCAGAAGGCCGCCAATGCAACGTTTCAACACATAAAATTGTCAGTTATAAAACGACCTGGCATGAAAAATTTTCTTTTGCTTATTACAATTCTCAGCTTTACCCAAATTGGCTGCAAAAAATCAAGCATAACAGATACAGTTCCCCGGTCTTTAAACGGCAAGTGGAGAATGATAATTGTTAAGGACAATGCTTCTGGCTTGACAACAACTAAACCAACATCAATTCAGAATGACGTTGACATAACTTTTACTTCTTCTGATTCAACAAGCGGAACTTTCTTTGGAAATACACCTACTAATGAAATTGAGAAAAGTGATTTTTTAATTGGTGCAAATCAAACCATAACAATACCTGCTTTAGCAATGACAAAAATTGCAGAAACGGCTTGGGGAATTGAGTTTGTCAACAATATTTGTAGTTCGCAAAAATACAGCTTTGAATTTGGAGGGAGGCTTACTATTACGACAACAAATAACACACTAACATTTCAAAAGCAATAATGCCGAATGCACAACAAAAGGTTTGGCAATAGGCTGGCTGAAGGAATAACAATCGTGTAGTTTGTCTATTGGGTTACTGTTCCATACGGACAGAACACAGAATTCCAGCACAGCAGCAAGCCCTGTTCGTTGTGCGTCATACTGGGTAGCAACCCTCAACTAAAAAGTTCAATTCAACATTCAAATTATTTTAGTAAATTTGACAATATGACTACAATGCGAATTGATATATTGAATCCTAAAGCTGCAAAACTTTTAAAAGACCTGGCAGACTTAAACCTTATTGCTATACAGGACACTTCTAACAATGGCTTTGCAAGCGTTCTGAAAAAGCTTCGTTCAAAAGCTAAGTCAGCACCATCGCTTGACGAAATAACCAAAGAAGTAGAGACTGTAAGGAGCAAACGATATGCAAAATAAGGTTAGTAGAATTATTATTGACACTAACCTTTGGATTAGCTTTCTAATCACTAAGGACTTTACTAAACTTGATGAAATTATTTTTTCAGGACAAAGCATTTTAGTTTTCAGCCAAGAATTGCTTGACGAATTTTTAGAAGTTGCGAGGCGACCTAAATTCAGGCGCTTCTTTTCAAATTCTGACATTGAAGAAATACTTGAAACCATTGATGAATATGCTGACTTTGTAAAAGTTCAAACCAAAATCGAAATTTGCAGAGACCCGAAAGACAATTTTTTACTTTCATCATCCGTGGACGGAAGTGCAGACTTTTTGTTAACAGGCGACAAAGACTTATTAGACCTAACTAAATTTGGTGAAACAACAATCATCACGATTTCAGACTTTCTACAAAACAAATAGTACGAACGCATAACATTGGGTCTGCCGCTATGCGGGGCGACGAATATACACTCTCCCTATAGCAATCGGGACTGTTCGCTGCCCGGCTTCAGTTCCAGCAGACGAATAATGTCAAACAATGAACTTTTATTTATAAATTTAGCAGCGGTTACGGGCAGACGAATCACGGAATTTCGCAAATGCTGGCGGGATCGCAATGACCGCGTGAGAGGTTGAGTGAATGTATGCCTTGCTTTAATGCTGATAGCAAAAACAATAAGCCCTCTTTGTGGATCCTGTATATACGGGGTATATCCGAAAGTTGAGATAGCTTCTTCCTTTATTTTTTTCTAAAAGAGAAATCCCTGGTAAATGCGCCTCTTTTCATCCAGTATCAATGAAAATTCTTATTTTGCAAAACGTTATGCGTTCCGCGTAGGAACGGGTAAAGAAGGTTATAGCTACCCTGTGACGGGAAGAATCAGTATATAAACCATTTTACGGAATAAATCACCCCAATAAAAATGAAGGTTAAAACTAAACTTGTTGATATACAGCGTTTTATTGTCGCTGTTTTATTTTTGGTCATTGCAGCTTGTAATAACCCATCCAACAAAAAAGAAGAAACCGCAACGGCCGAAACCGGGGAGAATAACTCCGGATGGACCTATCTTTTTGATGGCACAAGCCTTGACGGGTGGCGGGGATACAATATGGATTCCCTTCCCCCGGGCTGGACCATAAAAGACAGTACCCTGACTTTTGATACCCAACTTGGACTGGAACAGAATTATACCGGTGGCAAGGACATTCTATACGGAGCCGAAGAATTCGAAAACTTTGAACTGTACCTGGAATGGAAACTGCCCAAAGGGGGAAACAGTGGTATTTTTTATCATGTAAAAGAAGGATACGACGGCCCTCCCGTTGTAGCTCCGGAATATCAATTGATTGATGATGAAAACTATGCCAGTATCCATGATCTGACGGCCTACAATACCAGTTTGGGGTATACAGACCATCCTGAAGAACTTAAACCTTTGCAACAAACAGGAGCCGACTATGCCATGCATCCACCCGACCCCAGAAAAACTTTGTATCCGGTGGGAGAATGGAACAGTTCAAAAATCGTATTTACCCCGGAGAAAGTAGAACATTGGCTCAATGGTAAAATGATATTATCTTTTGTTCCCTGGGACGATGCCTGGAACGAAAAGAAAAATTCCGACAAGTGGAAAAGCAGTCCCGATTATGGAAAATTCAGGAAGGGCTATATTGCATTGCAGGATCATGCGAGCCCTATCTGGTTCAGAAACATAAAAATAAAAAAACGATAAGCTTCAGCTCATGAACAAAAGAGAATTTATCAAAAACAGCGTTGCGGGGGCACTGGGAATGATGTTTATGCCCTCCTTTTTAAAAGGGGCAAATCTAAAAGAAAAACTGAGAACTGCCCATATTGGCGTAGGCAACATGGGAATGGCGGATCTGAAAGCCATTTCGTCCCACTCTGCGGTGGAAGTGGTTGCACTCTGTGATGTGGATGCCATCAACCTTTCCGTGGCTCGTAAAATGCATCCGAAAGCAAGGATATTTTTTGATTACCGGAGAATGCTGGAGGAAATGGGCAATGGAATTGATGCCGTTATTGTTTCCACACCCGACCATACCCATGCACCGGCTTCCCTGATGGCCATGAATATGAATAAGCCCGTGTACTGTCAAAAACCGTTGACGCACTACGTGTCCGAATCCAGGGAAATGAAAAGATTGGCCGCCGAAAAAGGACTGGTCACACAAATGGGTATTCAGGTACACTCTTTTTACGATTACAAACTGGCTACACTTTTGATTCAGGCCGGTATTATCGGGAAAGTGCATACCGTACATGCATGGTCGCCCAAAAATTGGGGATACGATGGCCCGTTGCCCGAGGGAGAAGATCCCGTTCCGGAACAGCTTGATTGGAACCTCTGGCTGGGCACGTCAAAAAAGCGACCTTATAAAAAAGATATGTACCATCCCGGTAACTGGAGAAAGCTCATGGACTATGGCTGTGGCACCCTGGGCGATATGGGGGTTCATATTTTCGACACCCCGTATAATGCACTGGAACTGGATGTGCCTCGAACAATCACTACGGAGTGCAGGCCATCTAATGGATTTGGTTTCCCTGAACACAACACTGTTACTTATGAATTTCCGGGTACCAAATACACGGATAAGTCCTTAAAATGGATTTGGTACGATGGCAAGGGCGCTCCCGCCATGTCCGAAGACCTGGTGTTACCCGGTATGGAAATGAAAAAGGATAAAAAGGATCAGAAAGATGCAAGTGCTAAGGACAAAATTTCATTGGATGCAGGAGTAGCGGGTGAAAATGAATTGCCGGAGCAGGGCGCCATGTTTGTCGGGGAAAAAGGCAGATTATTGTTGCCTCACTTTATGCAGCTCCCAAAGAAAATCAGTAATGGCAAATATGTGGACATTTCCAAAGAAATCGCCAGGGTTTCAAAAGAACATAACCTGGGTGAGCCTATCCGGGATTATGACAGCGAGGGACCAAAGCACTACCATCAGTTTGTGGATGCCTGTTTGGGGAAGGGCGCCACTACAGCCCCTTTTGATTATGCCGCAAAACTGACCGAAACCATTTTATTGGGAACCATTGCCGGACGCTTTCCCGGGGAGACTTTGCACTGGGATGCAGCAACCGCGAAATTTAAAGAAGAGAAAGCGAACCAGTATTTAGCCGGCGACTACCGGGAGTTTTGATTGCTGATTTAGAGATTGCTGATTTAGAGATTGTATCCACAGATAGCTGATCGCTGAAAGCTGATAGCCAACAGCTATACAGGTTGCAGGTTACAGGTTTGTCGTTTATAGTTTATCGTTTCGGATTTGTGGCTTCTTAACTACAAACAAAAAACCATAAATTATAAACTGATTGCTGATTTGTTGATTACTGATTTAGAGATTGTATCCAGATTGCTGATAGCTGATAGCTGAAAGCCCACTGCTATTTCACAGAATCCTCTACCCTGATCACAATTTTTCCTTTTGTTTTTCCGCTGCCAAAATATTTCATGGCTCCGGGTAATTGTTGTAAATCAAAAACCTTGTCTATAACGGGCTTCAGTTGCCCTGATTCAACCAGTGAGTTGATCAGCGGCACATTTTTATTAGGTGTATGAACCAGGATGCTCAGCGTTTTGCCTCCTTTTTTAGAGAGCAATGGTCCCAGGATAGCGGCTTGCAAAAGTGAAGATACCGAGCCGCCGATCATTACAAACATACCATGCAGCTTCAGGCAACGCCTGTAAGAAAAAACAGAACGCGAGGCCACCACATCAATAACAAGATCATACTTTTTACCTCTCTTCGTAAAATCCTCCCGGTTATAGTCTATCACTTCATCCGCCCCCAGCAACAGCAACATATCCAACTTATCCGCGCTGTCTACGCAGGTTACTTCCGCTCCTAATAATTTAGCCAGTTGCAAAGCAAAAGTGCCTACCCCGCCGCCGGCTCCGTTGATCAATACCCTGTCTCCTTTCCGTAATATCTTTTTGTCGTATACCGCCTGCAAAGCCAGTACGCCGGCCTGTGGTATGCAGGCTGCCACATCAAACGAAAGGGAAGCGGGCTTCTTCGATAATTGCTTTTCCTTTACACATACATATTCCGCATAGCCGCCCCAGGTTTCGCTTATATCTCCCATCACCTCATCGCCCGGCTTAAACCGGGTTACATTGCTGCCTGTAGCTTCCACGCGTCCTGCTATATCACATCCTGCTATAGTATGCCTGGGTTTAAACAAACCAAAAAGCAAACGGTACAACCAGGGCTTGCCCCGTAGCATATCCCAGTCCCAGGAATTAACGGAAGCAGCATGAACTTTTACAAGAACCTCCTCTTTTCCGGCAACAGGTTTGGGAACATCTGCATATCGCAGCACTTCCGGACCGCCGTATTTAGTATATATAACGGCCTTCATAGATTGATCCATCATGCCGTAAAGTTGAAAAAATAAATTGAATGGGGGATTTAAAATTTGAGATTTGATGGCTGTTGCAGGTTACAGGTTGCAAGTTTCAGGTTTCAGGTTTGTAGTTTATAGTTTCGGGTTTGTGCAACCATAAACAAAAAACCACAAACTATAAATGTTGACAGCTGATACCCACTGCCCAAAGCCGATAGCTCACAGCTCAACCATAAACAAAAAACCACAAACTATAAATTGCCGGTGGCAGACTGCTCATAGCTCATAGCCATAGATCATTTCAACCCGCAACAAAAAAAGTTTACCGGAATCATTCCGATAAACTTTCATTGTGCTGTCAAAACAAATATTGTTCAGCTATATACGCAAAGCCTGATATTACTTTTGGTCGGCTATATAAATGCCGTTTACTTCTTCTGCACTCAGGGCCTTGGTGTAAACTCTCACATCATCCACCAGCCCGCTAAGCGCTTTTCTTGTATCACTTCCCGCATTGTACTTCCCGGTACCATCTTCCCAAATAGTGAAGGGATAGTCGTTAGCGCTGTCCCATAACGGTCCCTGCAAAATGTTGAGATCCATAGGAGGCACTTTCACAAATTCTTTTCCGTCAATATACACATGCAGCTTCTTCGCTGTTTGATCAAGGGCAACCGTTACCATGTGCCACTGGTCATCCGCCAACGCGGGAGCCTGTGGCGTCATTTCATTTGCCCGCCAGTCCATACGGTTGCTTACTCCCCCGGCGTCGCCGGTTATCTTAAGCAGCCAGCCTCTGCCCTCCGATCCCGGTCCTGTATATGAAAGAGCGCCATCAGTAGCCAGTATAAATCCGGGGTTACCGCCACTGTCCCAGTCGGAATTACCGAACAGTACAGGATCGGACCCGATCGCTGCCAGCTTTGTCCAGAAGCTGAAGCTGAAGCCCTGTGTTAGTCCCGGTCTCAGCAGATCATGCTTTGGCAGTACCGCATACGAGCCTGAAGTAAAGGATGCTACCCGCCCTCTTACCGGGTCTGTTACAAAAGTCACTTTCGCGGTAGCATGCTCGCCCTGCGCCGCGTCAAACCTGTTGCCGCTCACATCGTACAGGTCATTGTCCATAGGCAGGTAAACAAGCAGGTTGTTGCCGCTGCCGCTCGTAGTGGTAAAGCTCCAGGAAGCAGGCGTTAAAAAGCCTTCGAAGGCCTTACCGTTCGCATCCACAACAGATCCCGCGTCTGCAAGCACATAATAGCCCGTAGCGAATTTAAGGGGTGTTCCCAGTATAACCGTTACCGTTTTACCATCAACGGTTACGGCCTGGCCGGAAACAGGTATTTCAGCCACCTTCACATCGCCGGCGCTCTCAAATACCGAAATATTTCCATTCCCTTTTTGCACGTCCGCTGCAAAAATCAGCTCCAGCTTAAACAAAGACGCATCGGTGCTGCCCGGAAGCGGATTGATGGAAGTAACAGCCAGTCCGCTTGTTCCAACTGTTTTAAAAGCCCATGAAGATCCGTCCGGCATTCCCATATACTGGTTCCCCAGCAGGTCGGTAACGATCCCTCTTTCCAGGGTAACGTTATAAGGTTCGTCAGCCTTCAGATCAACAGGCGGATTGATAGTCAGCACCCGCTTGTCGTCAGCGATCGTCGCGGCATCCGAGTTTATGTCTATACGCAGTGTATCCGTTTTACCGGCAATCACCACAATACCGCTTCCTTTTTTGATATGCTTGTCAAAGGTCAATACCAGGTCGCTGTTCACCGCAATACCTTCTACCGCCAAAGCCGGGTTATAACTTACAATAACCGGGTTTCCCGTATCAATCGTATGGTCGAATTTTTCTTTGCACGACATGAACATTACTATGCCCAGCATAAGCATTGAAACCGGCCAGGAGAATAGCTTATTGTTATTTTTTTTCATCCCTGTATTTTTTGATTTTTTATTGACGGGTGAGGGTTACCCGGAAGTTTCCTTTTCCTGTTGCTTTGGTATCGGTGTTCTCCCATCCCATGTAAAAGGAGATAGTAAGCGTACCTGATGTAATACTGACATTGAATTCATCCACAGGCTCTACACCTGTCAGGGTCACTTTCGCGCTGTCCTGCGTTCCTCCGGCAATTGCCCAGGTACCGGCGCCGGCATTACCAAATATGATCGGGCATTCCTGTGCCAGGAATTTAGACGGATTACCGGATCCGTCTGTAGTGAATACCAAACGCATGGTGCCAAATACTTCCGCCGGCACATTTTCGGGCGTAATAATATTGCTGGGTGATGCCCATGTACCGGATAGCCGGCCTGATACAAGCTGTTCCTCACCGGGAACTTCATGCGGTGGCAACACATTCTTTCTACAGGAGGCCAGTCCTGTAATACCTGCAACCAGCAGCACTAAAAAAAACTTTACATTCAGTTTCATTACCATGTCATTTTATGTTAGTTGGGTACTTTAAACAAACGGAACGGAACGTTCGACTTCAACACACTTCCTTCCAGTCCCCAGCTTCCATCCGCACGTATTCCAAAATGGCTCAGCACATTCACAGCAACATCTGTAAGACCTATCGGGTAGTAAGGATGACGTTCGCTGGCGGGACCAACCAGTTCGCCGTTATTTCCTTTACCGCTGTGGTCTTTTACCACAGTTCCCCTGACATCATCCATTTTCAGGTAAAGGTTCAGCGAAGCCTTGTTAGGGTGATTGCTGGTTTCAACGTTTCGGAGATACATATAGTCGCGGATGGTTTGCGCGGAAAGCACATCTGTCCATATCCTCACTTCATTAAAGGAACCGGCCCAGTTAGGTGCACCGCCACTATATCTCTGCGTTCCCTCCTGCGCCAGGCAGAGGTAATTTAAGTTAGAGATCATATTGTCCGCATCTTTATACGTGAGCGGCGATTCGTTTACTTTTTCTCCATCCTGGTAAATTTCGCACAGCTTTGTTTTATCGAACGTAATAGCCAGGTGATGCCAGTTGCCATCTTCCAGCGGCTTGGTTGAGCCGATATCGTAACGGGTGCGTTTATCATTGGCAAAATTGATCTTCCATGTTGAGCCGCTCCTGCAGATCACAAAGCCGGGATTGCCACCCGAATCCCAGTCCTTATCTCCCATAATGGAGGGGTCGCTGCTGTTCGCTCCGGCTTTCAACCAAAATTCAATGGTAAATTTATTCATTCCGTCCAGGGCGGTTCCTTTGATCGGCACCCGCACATACGTTGCATCGCCCGAAGCCGCTTTATTGATCGTTAAAATATTATCCGCATTCTCCCTGGGGGCCAGCGAAGTGCCGATCAGCTCTTTTTTATCCATTTCGGCGCCCGAAAAAATAATGGGCACATTGATCTCTTCCACGGTAGTGCTCTGCGGTATGCCAGACTCTGTTCCTCCATGCGTGGAAGCCAGGAAAATATTCCAGTCTTCTTCGGCAAAGCCCACGCGTGACTGTATAGCCGCCTGTAACCCTGTAACATATTCATCAATTTGCTGGATAGCCAGCACATACCTGGCCTGGCGAAGCTGGAAACCAACCTCCTCTCCTGTTTCCGCGGGACTGCTGAATTGCACGAACAGCGCACCCAGGTCGGCCTGCCTCAGGAGCTCTTCAGATTTACTATATACCTGCTCATCGGATGCATATTGAAACTTTTGATCGGCCGACTGGTTTAACAGTGTATTTAATTCCGGGGTGCGCACAACGGACGCCACCACCATAGCCGGGATAGCGGACTTAATGCGGCTGACAACGGATGGGTATTGTGCAAATTCGTTCCCTGCAAAAGATTTATTTACCGTTACGCCATGCTTATCTGCCGATACGCCGGTGAGCATGGTAGCCCACCCCGAGCTTGAATAAGCGGGAATGCCGCCATAGCCATTCATGCTATAGGAACCATTTGCTTTAAGCCTGCCGATACCCGGTGTAGCCGCGTAATCAATAGCGCTGTTAATAATGCCGTCTATTCCAATGACCAGTATCTTTTTGCTTTTAGCGGTTTGTGCATAAGAAGCCTGGCTCAGCATCAGCAACACAGCCAGGATCAGGCAGAGACTCTTAATAAAGTATTTCATCTATGCATTTTTTATTTATATAATCGAACCACATAACTTCCCGGGATCCCTAATACAAATTTGAAATTGTACGAATCGTAGCTCACCTCTTCTACCCCGTTCACAATATTTACTGTTTTCCAGGTACAATAGGTATCCGATTCCTTTACGGGAAACTTAACACTCCATATTTCCCCATCCTCCGTATCGTTCACAAATGTGCCTTTGAACCCGGCGGAACGGTCTTTCGTAAAATCAATATAGTCGCCGGAAAGCGGCTGGCCATCCGCGTATCCCACAAAACGGATTTGGTGGGGAGTATCGCCCACACGCTCTATTTCCGGTTGTTTGGCCATTCCCGACGACCAGGCTGTTACATCAAACTCTTTAAATTCCACCACAAGGGCATCCGTCAATACCCTGCTTCCCGACTGGTTCGATACCTGTATGTCAAAATGATATTCTCCCGCGGGAATGAGATTTCCCTCCTGTATCTCCAGCTTGCCGGTATACTCATTGATGCGCACTGCCGGAACCATCACCGTATCCGATTTCAGGAGAAGCTCTTCGGGGCTTTCATTGCCTACGATCGCTTCTTTATAGCGTACAACAGGCAGCTCATTGGTTAGAGCGCTTACGGCACTGCCCTTAAGCTCCCGGATATCAATAATTTCGAACTTCAGGGGCAGCGTGGATGTGGACGGGTTAAAATCGCCGATATTCAACTGCAGCCCGGATACAGCATACTGCTTCCTGTTTTTATAGTTAATATCCGGAGCTATGCTACCCTCCTGCGGTATCTTGGTACAGGCGCCCATCAGCAATGTAGCGCTTGCAAAGACTGCCGTAAAAGACCAGAAAATTTTCCTGTTGTGTTTCATCTTCATTGCCTAATTAAATCCAAAAATATGTGTGTTCGCATTCAGCACATGGAGCACTCCGTTGGTAGACCGCAGGTCTGCGGTTTCTACCTGTACAGACTGGTACCTTTCCCTCTGGCCCGGGGGGCTCATGTTAAGGGAAAAGATGACAAACTTAGCCCCCATGTTTATGTTCCCCAGGTAATCGTCCTGCACCAGGTTAAAGCGCGCCTTTGCATCTCCGTAGGTAGTGGCATAGCTATATGTAGTAGCTAATTTGCCGCGAACGATCTCTTCGTCGGGAATAATGTAATTTTTAATTATCTCTGTGATCCTGTCCACCTCTTCGTCGGGAATATCGTTGAATGTTGCCGGTCTTTTTTCCGGATCCGGGAATACCAGGTTAAAATAGTTACGTATGGAATAGTTTTTCGGGGCCAGGAAGGTTGAACCCTTTGCATTCACCGCCGGTTCCAGCCCGGTTAATGTGATCAGCGCGGTGAGCGTGTCAAACAGCTCACCATGGCTTTTCAGGTAATCCATGGTTGATACCCCCAGGGTGGTTGTTTCATCAATATTCAAAGTGCCACCGTCGGCAAAATAATCGCGACTGCACCCCGAAGTAACAAGAACAGCAACCAGCAATATGATTTTAATTGAGTTCATTCGTATAACTTTTATTGGTTAAACTGCCAGTAATAAGTCTGCTCCATATTAGGATTGTTCGCAAAAGCTTCTTCGCTTACAGGAAAAAATCCCGCGCCATCCTTTTCGCCCTGCTCCGTGATGTACTCATTAAATTCGTGAAGCCGCCCCAGGCGAACCAGGTCGTACACACGGTGAAACTCACCGATCAGTTCCCGCCGCCTTTCTTCCAGCACTTCTTCAATCACTGTCGGCTGGTCGTCTCTTGTAAAAAGCGGGATACCTGCACGGGTACGAATTGCGTTCAGGTTTTCCAACGCGTCGTTCACCCGGCCCAGCCTTGCATCGGCTTCGGCCTTTAACAGCAATACATCCGCGTACCTGAAAATGGGGACCGGCGCCTCCATCAGGTTGTAGGTACGGTCTTTTACCTTCCTGAACTTGGCGAACATAATGGCTCTTTCCCCGTTCTGCAGAGGGTCCGGCAATACGGGTCTCAGCTCACTGTTGCTTACGGAAAAATCTATGCTTTCAAAAAATGCAGGCACTCTTTTATCGGATTGATCTCTTGCATAATCAGGATAGATCTCCAGTATTTTCGATTTGGGTACTGCCAGCGACAGTTCTCCTCTTGATGTATAAGGATTGGTAAGATAATAGGTCATTATATGACCATAGTAATCTGAATACTCGCCTTTTTTCAGGTCATAATACATTTCGAATATTATTTCGTCAGACTCTCCCTGGTCAAACAGGTTCCGGAATCCGTCTATCGGCACCAGCCTGAAAACGTTGGAAGCGATGATCTCTTTAATAGCGTTGGAGGCTCCCTCATAATCCTTCACCCACATATACGCATGGGCTTTCAGCGCCAGGGCCGCGCCTTTGGTACCTCTCGACATAGACGCTTTTTTTGTTCCCCCGTATTCCCAGGGCAGGTCGGGTATGGCTATGCTTACTTCCTCAATCACCATCTGCATTACCTTGTTGAGCGGCTCCCTGCCCAGTGGCTCAACATTGCGCGCGCTAAGGTTAATGGGAACATCACCCCATATCCGCGCGGCATAGAAGTGCGCCATCGCCCTGAGAAAGCGGGCATCTGCCAGCAACTGCTTTTTTCTTTCCTCCGTAAACCCGTCGGTGATCTCCGGCACTTTTTCCAGCACCAGGTTACATTGCTCAATAGTCCTGTAAAAAAGCCGCCAGTTGGTCATTGGCTCCAGCTCTGTCCGCTGTATCAAATGGTTTTGAAAACCGGCGTTCCAGTCCCCGTCATTATTGGGAGTGATCCAGTCTCCGGAACGTGAATCGCCCCAAAAATAATAGTCGCCCCAGGATCCGTAACGAGTGGTAGAGGGAGTATCATCTTTGGTCAATCCCGACAGCGCCCGGCGGAAAATAGCAAAAGCCGCCGCTACCGCGCCTTCAGCATCGCTTCCCTTCTGCCAGGCCTGGTCTTCTGTTACCGTATTGATGGGCAGCTCATCCAGCCACTTCTTACACGATTCCCCGGTAAGGGCTATGACCAGCACTGCAATGATTATTTTATTTTTCATGTTCAATCACTTTATATTTTATTTTTCCGGATCATAATGCCAGGGAAACTCCAAACAACAGCATCCTTCGCATCGGGTATCCCTCAGAAAGGTCAAACCCGTCAATAGTAACCAGCTCTGCATCCGGCCCGCTATATTTCTGGAAAGTAACCAGGTTATCCGCCGTGCAATACACCCGCATCCTTTCAAAAGGAAGACGCGGTATTTCCTTCTTAGTAAAGTTGTAAGACAAAGTCAGGGATTTGATCTTGAAATAAGAACCGTCCTCTATATACTCGGAATCATACTTAACAATTTGCGAAGCATCGCCCCAGGGGTTCAACGTAGGGTACCTGGCGTTATCCCCGCTCTTTTCCCAGATGGAATAATTATCGAAGTTTGGTAAGGAGGAACCACCTGCAAAATCCTTACCCAACTTGAGTCGTTCAAGCAGTACAGTATTCACAATGCTCCTGCCTATAACAAAAGTTGACACCAGGTTCAGGCTAAATCCTTTATAGATGAAATCGTTCGTCCATCCTCCCGTCCATTTTGAATTAGGATCTCCCGCATAAATACGGTCTGCAACATCTATTTTGTAATCACCATTCTGATCCTTGAAATTACGGTCTCCCACCTGCAGGGTTTTGTTTTGCAGCCCAACCAGCTTTTTCCCCGTTTTGGGATCTACCGGTATCTGGTTTTCCGCCTGGTAAATACCCTGCGATTCATAGAAGAAAAAGCCGTTCAGCGGAGCCCCTGTACGTACAATAGATCCAAAATCCTGTCCGGAGACGCCTATTTTAACAATATCGGCATTGCCGTCAGGCAGCCTGATCACCCTGTTTTTATTATAGGCAAAGTTCAGGTTGGTGTTCCAGGAAAAATTACTACCAAATCTCAGGTTGGTGCTCACCGTAAATTCCAACCCGCGGTTAAGCACATCCGCCGCGTTGCGGTACACTTCGTTATACCCCGAAGTAGTGGGGAGCGAAGTGGATAACAGCAAGCCCTTCGTTAATTTTTCATACGCGTCTACAATTACTTCTACTTTCCCTCCAAATAAGCTCAGGTCTAAGCCTATATTGCCCATGGTTGTTTTTACCCAAGTAAGGTTATCGTTCTTAAAGCCGTTAAACCAGGTAGGTGTAAAACCGGATACTCCGCCATAAGAAATCTGGAGTAAGGAACTATACTGGTCCAGGCTTCCCCCATCCATTACACCGAGGGCGAGATAGTTATTATCCCAGGTGGTTCCGGACATTCCGTAACTGCCACGTATCTTGCCGCTCGTTAACCAGTCTGCATTAGAAAAAAGGTCTTCCTTATGGAAGTTCCAGCCAGCCGAAACAGAGGGGAATACACCCCAGCGGTTCGCTTTTCCGAACTTGGAGGATCCGTCGGTACGGATGGAAGCGCCCAACAGGTATTTTTGCTGGAAGGAATAATCTATCCTGCTGAAATAAGACATCATGCTACTGGCGGTATAGTTGCTGGAGCCAATGCTGTTGCCCTTTGGCCAGTTAACCGTTTGCGACAGGGTGGGCGCAGCGCTAACACTGTTCACCGTGGTTATTTTCGCTTCTGTTCTCTCCATGCTTTGCCCTAATAACACACTCAAGCTGTGCCCGTCTCCAAACTTTGGCGTATAGGTGAGGGTGTTCTGGAAAAGTACGTTTTGATTTTCACCGATAGCGCTTTTGTTATACGCTCTAAGGGTTCTCCTTGATTCAACCAAAGAATCTGCCATGCTCCGCAGGTACTCAAGGCTTAAGCTGGCTTTATAACTCAGGTTCTTTACAATATTCAATGTAGCCTCAGAGCTGAAGCGTATCCGGTCATTGAGGGCAGAATAATTACCCGGCTGGTAAACCTCCGCGCCTTTTACGAGCGGATTATTGGGCAGGGGCAGCAAAGTAGAATTATTGGTGGAAAGCGCACCTGGATTCCTGTTTTGGTCTGTACGGGAAATAGCCAGGGTGTTATTGATGATCAGGGCATTTTTCAGGGCGTTAAAGCTGGTATTGGCCATAATGCTGTACCGTTTAAATCCCGTATTGAACAGGATCCCTTTACTATCCATATACCCCATGCTGATACTGTACTGCCCAAAATCGCCCGCCCCCCGGATGGAACCGTTGTAATCCTGCGTAAGCGATGTTCTGTACATGTAACCCTGCCAGTCGGATGAATTGTTATAAAATGGATTGGTTACATCGGTATACATGGCAGGCATAGATACTCCGTAGGGAGCGTACAGATCGTACAGGCGTTTTACCTGCTCCCGCTCTTTGGCACCTCCCGCAACATCCTGCAATTGCGGAACAAAATTGACCCCTGTGCGAATATTGAGATTGATCTGGGGCTTACCTCTTTTTCCTTTTTTTGTAGTGATCAGGATCACCCCGTTCGCGGCCCTGGAACCGTAAATGGCTGCCGCTGATGCGTCTTTTAATACCACGAGGTCTTCAATATCGCTTGGATTAAGGTCTGCCAGCACGTTGGTGCTGGTAATAGCAAAATCACTGCTCATCTTTGAAATGATAGGCACTCCGTCAATCACATACAACGGCTCCGAAATGGCGGAAGCATCGCCACGGGTAACTGCTGCCAGTCCTCTTATAATAATAACAGGAGTAGCTCCGGGCTCTCCGGAATTCAACTGGATATTCACGCCCGCTATTTTACCCTGCAATAAGGAACCGAAAGATTCCGCCGCCTGACCTTCTGTTATCTTGTCCATTTTAAGGGTGGAAACAGAGCCGGTAATTTCCTGTTTGATCTGACTTTTATACCCGGTAACCACTACATCACTCAGGGTTTTATTGTCGTCACTAAGCCTGATCGTAAGATCGGAAGCTTTCCTGAACACAACCTGGCGGGGCTCGAAACCCACAGAGCTGCAAAGCAGCGTATCTCCCGCACTGAGCCGCAACCGGAAAACTCCTCCGGCATCTGTGGTTGTGCCCGTATTTTTTCCCTTTATCGCCACCGAGGCTCCAACCACCGGTCTGCCATTAAGATCGTTTACTTTACCGGTCATTACCGATTGAGCATTCCCCGATACGGAAATCATCAGTACTGCGAAAAGGAAACAAACTCCTTTCATTAATGCCTTCATTCAATTTGTTTTTTTCGATTCAACTTTTTATAAACCCATTAAGGATGCGACCAAAAATCGTTCTGGCTCCATGAATTCCCCTTTATGCTGTTTGCCGAAAGCGGCCAATAGGCGGCGCCCTTTTCTACATCAGCTTCAGTAAAAGCGGGAATATATGAGCTCACTTCATCAAATCTTATCAGGTCAAAAAAACGCTGCCCCGTTCCCACCAAAAGGCGTTGCCGTTCAAGCAGGAGGGCTGCTCCGAATGTTTCTTCCGTTAATGTGCTGTAATCTTCCGTTGCGCCTGCAGCAGCACCGGTCAAATATTCTTTGGCTGCATCAAGATGTCCCGACCGCCAGGCAGCCTCTGCAAAAAGCAGGTTGATCTCGCGCTGCGGTAACAGTTCTAATACAGTGGCATCTTTTACGATCAGCGTGGCCATGTTTTCGCTTGCTGAAATATTAAACATGGTTCCACGGCGTGCATCGCCTGTTGGATAAATGGCATTCAACCTGTCTAAAGGCATACGCACAACGCTGCCGTTCAGCGGAGTTTCGGGAATATCGGTACGCCTGTCTTTTCCATTAGACAAACCAAAGCCGGACAGGCTGTCGGCGGTAGCGGCTGTAAACGAATTGCCCAGCAGGTCGTAGGCATTTTGCCCCTTATCCAACCACAATTGTTCCTGGGCAAGGAGTAAGGTAACGGCTGTTTTGTTAAACCTTACCGCCGTTAAAGCGGCGCTTTCAATACCATCGTCGTTGAGCAGTATCCAGGGCAGCAGCGCTTTGGCCTCGGCTGCCCACGCTGCCGCCTGGGTGATCGCTTCTTCGCTGCTCAGGCGGTTCCCAAAATTATTTTTTTCGGCAGACGGAACGGCGCCCCATATACGGGCCAAATAGAAATAGGTAATTGACTTGAGCGCCAGCGCTTCGCCTTTGAATAAATTACGCTGATAGGCACTTAACGCTTCTTCATCCGCCGCAGCTATAATATCCAGCACATCGTTGGCATCTTTAATAACATCATAAAAATATCCCCAGTCGGTAAGCTGCGTTACATAACGGTTGTCCGCGGTCAGTTCCTGGTTCAGCACCATTTCCTGGTAAGGAACAGTAACGCTCAGATCTCCCGCCCGTGCTTCACCATACATCATCCAGGCATAATTGGCCAGCAACGCCCTCCTCAGGTCCGCATATCCTCCAATAACCGCCTGCTGGATGCGCTGAGCCGAATTGTAATATCCTTCCTCAACCGTTCTGTTTTCCTGGTCAACCGTGAGTGACTTGCTGCACGAAAAAAGAAGGATCACTGATGCGATTGGTATGAACTTCCAACATTTCATATTGTTCATTTTTTTCATCATCATTTCTTAAAAAACCAGTTTTACCCCAAGCGCAACGGAAGATGGCAGGGGTGTTCCTGTATAACTCAGATCATACCTGCGGGAACCGGTAATATTTTCCTCTGCGTTAATGCCGCTGTACCTGGAAAGGATAAGCAGGTTATCGCCCCGCACAAATACTTCCAGGTCGCTCAACTGTGCCAGCTTTTTAGATGCCGAGCTCAAATGCCAGGAAACAGCGGCCCTGCTCAGCCTTACAAAGCTTCCGTCTTCAACGGTCCTGATACCCTGGTAAATCGTGCGGCCGTCCGCATCCGTTCCTGCCAGGTAATAGGGCGTTTCCGCGTTCTTCAACGGGAATTCGTTTCCTACCCTGTCTGCATAATACCTGCTGCTGAAAGATTCCGCTATAATGTTCGATCCCCAGGCATAGGTCCACACCATGGTGGCGGATATATTCCCGTACCTGAATGTATTACTGAAACCTCCAAAAGCATTGGGCTCACTGTTCCCTATAACTTTTGGCTGCTTACCTTCATACGCGATCAGGGAGGTTACAGCAGCTCCCTTTGAAAGCGCCCCCAGGTACGCGAGGCTGGTATTTTCAATATCGCCGGGCAGCTCTTTTACTTTATTGCGGTGGAACGCGATGTTCAGGTTACTCGTCCAGCTAAAACGGTTGGTTTGTATCCATTTTGCGTCCAGCGCAAATTCAAACCCGGACAAACCCAGGGCTCCGCCGGTTTCGTATTCATAGTTAATGCCGCTGATATTGGGCAGGAATCTCTGGTAGGTGAAATTGCGGTAGGTTTTATTAAAATAATCAACAGAAAGATGGAGCGAGGGAAGTATAGCTACAGACAATCCCAGATCTACCTGGGTAACCCCAACGCTCTTCGCAGCGCCAAAGGCAGGATAAAGCTGCCCCACCCCCAGGTAATTTCCTCCATAATAATCTCCATAAGCATCCAGCGCTCCCCGGTAAACTTCCGGTCTGCTCAACACGCCTGTTTTCCCGATGGACGCATTTACTTTTACCGGTAGCTTCAGCGCATTTTCCAGGTCGTAATGGATGCCCAATGCAGGATATAACGCCCACTTATTTTCGTACAGTGAGCTTCCGTCGGCACGAAGCACCATGTTCACACCAAGGTCTTTTTTATACTTCCATTTCCAGGTGCCGTAAAAGGACAGCAGCTTTTCCCGTTCATGATCCGACAGTGCATTCACCTGGTTGGCATTATATCCTGTCACCACCTTTACATAATTCGATCCGCCATCTTCCATGCTGCGTGCCCCGTTCACCGAGGTCAGCCTGTCATCCGTGCTCCTGATCTCGTTGCCAATCGTCATATCCAGCTTCAGCGCGTCCGAAAAATCGTGCAAATAATTTAAAGAGGTATTCAATGTGATCAGTTGCCGTTTATAAGCCACACTGGATGCATAAATACTTCCCTCGAGCACGTTTGAAGGAATATATGCATCGCGGCTGGCGCCTTCATACGACAAGCCGGCAACAGAGCTTACCTTGAAACCGGGACTGAACTGGTAGGTAAGCCCCATGGATGAAATGATACCGATGTTCCGGTTCTTGTCCATAAAAAAGGTTTCGTCGGCAACAACAGGCAGGGTAATATCCCGGCTGTATTCACCGGCATAACGCCCGTTACGGTTTACCAACGCCAGGTTATTGTAGAAATGCGCTGAAAATTTTTCTGTAATATTATATTTCGCGTTCAGGAACAAGGACTGGCGTCCAAACCCCGTATTTTGTATGATACCTTTATCCTGGTGATTGGTTAATCCAAACAGGTAAGAACCGTAAGTGCCCGCGCCATCCACCAGCAAATTTTGTTCATGAACCATAGACCCGCTGCCATATACTTCCCTGCGGGCACGCGTATTAAAATTGTAGAAAGCATCTTTATGGTAGTCCATATTCTGCAGGAAATTGACCCCTGCAAAAGCGCTGCCGCGCACATGGATCGAGCCGGCTTCCCCCTCCTTCATAATAATATTGAGCGCTCCGTTAGGCGCCTGCACTCCATAAGCCGCCAGGCGGTCAATGTCTTTGATCACTTCAATGCGCTCTACCTGTTCTGGCGAATAATAACTAAGCGGATTAATACCTGTTACGTTTGAAGGACTGGCAATAATGGGAACCCCGTTGATGAGGATAAGAGGCATGGTGGATTGATCGGTAGGATCGAGGCTTAGCCCGCGAAGATTAAGTGTGGATTGAGCGCCAGCCGTGCCCGACCAGCTTTTTACCCTTAACCCGGCTACGCTTCCCTGTAAGATGTTCTCAAGCCCGCCCCGGTTGGATAAGATCATGCTGTCCACCCTCAAAGAATCCTGCGCCCATAAACCCATCGTGATGCCCAAAGACACGAGCAGAAAAAACAAAGCTCTCCCAGCAGGTTTAGGTAATAATCTCATAATTGTTGTTTCTTGGTTTACTTTAATCTTAGTGGCGTTTCTCAGTATCAGCTTGTTCGGGAACCATCTCCTTACCGTTAATAAACGTTTTATGATATCCCGAATTATTTAGTAATAATAAACAAAGTTTACTATTACTAATACCTTTTGGTCGCAAAAAGTTATCCACAAATTTGTTTTTTTGCTTGAATGGACTTAAAAACGAATTGTTTAGCAATATTAAACCTTGTTTATTAACACTATATGTTATTAAGATTAAGTTTTTGTTACCCGGGAGATAGTTTTATAATATAATAAGGGATCCCCTTTGCACGAGTTCCACCCCAATATGCGTTTAATTCAATACTGTTTGTTGGCGGGACCGCAAAGACCTGAACTCGTGCAAATGGTAACCTGCATCATAAACATGCTACAAGATCATCGCCCCATGCACGTCCTGGCGATACCGCCGCGGTCTTTGCTTCGGCTCAAAACAAATATAATGGCGAGAGAGGCCATCTTCATGTCGCCAGGAGGCGACAACAAAATCGTGCGAGGCGACGACGCCTCGCACAGCAATATGTCTTGAACTGCAGTACAGGTAATCAGCAGATTTACCTTCGGTGAGAATAGTTCTCCTTCGCATAAAAGTGATTAAACCACAGTATTCGTATTGCCTCAGTCGAAAGGACGATCATACCAAAATACTGCGACCTCATTACTAAAAAAGGAGAGATCTTTTCGATAAAGCGGACGAAAAACTTACTCCGGAATGTCTACTTCCGGTCCAAGGAACTTCGGCTTTTGCCCCAACAGGTAATCTACAAATACTTTTACCCTTGCCAGCTTTTCACGCAACTGCACTTTAAGTCCTTTAGAGCGGCTTACATCTGCCGCATTGAAACCTATCGCTTCCATACCTTCTTTAGCGGCAATAAAAATGGCTCTTTGATTGTGAAAGGGCTGCGATATAATGGTTAAGGTTTGCTGTCCGAAAATTTCCCGTGCTCTTATAACAGAATCAAAAGTCCTGAACCCGGCATAATCGAGGAATATAACGGTGGAGTCTATACCCGCATCTATCAGGTCACTGCGCATAAGAGAAGGCTCGTCGTATTCTTTCCGGCTGTTATCGCCACTGATAATGAGGAATTTTATTTTACCTGACCGTAAAAGATCTCTTGCCGCCTCTATCCGGAAACGATAGTATGGATTTACGCTCCCATTATTTAAAAATTTTCCCGTTCCCAGCAACAAACCGGTTTTATTGTAAGGGATCGCACTGGTATCGGAATACAGTTTCCCTTCAGCGGCATCGTTTATTCTTTTATTACAGAAATATATAACAGCAACTGTTGCCGCTATTACCAGCAGGATGATATATCGTTTCTTGACACTCATTTTATTGACACTTATTTTATCCACTTATTATGGTGTGGTCCGATTTTCTGAAGCGGGATGGGCTTTAAACCGTATTTTTTCAACACTTCATCCGAACAGAAATATTCAATGCTTTTGCCTTCGGACCGAACAGAAATATTGTTTTCTTTCTCCAGCTTTTCATGATCTCTTATAAAATCCTTTTCACAATCCACGATAAGGTTGTCTTTAACCGTATTTACATCTGCATTCTCCCGGATGTTTTTCAGTTCAGGGTATTTGTTTTGATAGAGGTCAGAACGGATATCCACCTCTTCGTATATTTTCTTTTGAATAGCAGGAGACTCCAATTGTTCTATCCAGCGTTTTTCGCCCCAGGGAGAGAAGCTGAATGCGGCAAGACAATCGAAAAAGAGATTGTTGCTAACGAGGTTATCTTTACCCCCATGTATTTGTACGCCGCCAAAATGCACGGCTCCGCATCGTTCAAAAACATTTCCGAAAATAGTGACACCTGAAATCATATCGTCAAGCCGTATTCCTGCGGCGCCGTGGAGCGTGCCACCCTTTATATCAGACCAACGGTTATAGCGGAACACATTACCCCGATAAGATGGATTGTAATGTGCATCTACCGCTCCCTGGTCGTCGGATTCATTCACCACATGGCTGACTTCATTATACTCCACCATAAAATCATTCCCTTCAAACCGCATAGCCGATGATGAAGAATAGCGGAAACGATTGTTCCTGACGCTGATGCCACAGCCTTCCATATGAACGGCCGGTTCATAGGTTCGTTTGAATAATGAGAAATGCTCGACAACGGTATTTTCTATAACATGATTGGCAGGCGCTAACGTTCTTCTATCGCCCCCTTTTATTTTAATGCCGCCACAACCAAATGTGCGAAGCAGGCTGCCTGAAATGCCATGCGCTCTGCCGCCCGTAATATGTATGCCATCTTTGCCAAAACGTTCTATCCTGCAATTGGAAACAAGGCAATTGCTTCCTTCGGTAACAGAAATGGCGCTTCCCCTTCCTTCCTCAAAACCAAGCCCGTCTACAATAAGGTTCGAGCAATTTTTCATTTCAACCATAAAAGGCGCGTCAAACACAGAAAGCGTAACCTTTGCGTTGCCCGGCGCAATTCCTTCGGGTGGAAACCAATACAGTAACCCATCTGTACGATCCAGATACCATTCGCCGGGAACATCTATTTCCCGGAACAGGTTCACACCAAAATACCGGAGGCTGTCTTTATAACCGTAATGATGATACGGCTTACCGAGATATATTAACCTCAACCGGGTATCCATTTTTTCTACTTTCTGGAACTGGTCACTCCAATCCCAGTACCAGTAGCCGCCCAGCCGTACGTCCTTTTCTGCTGCCCAGCGATCCTGCAATTGATCTGTATACTCAAATACTCCCTCCACCGTTCCGTGCTTTTTGATATAGGTTGCAGGCAATTCCGTTTCTCCTTTTGCCAACCCGGCATTTACAAACCCCGTATTGGGCCAACGCGCCAGCGTTTGCAACGCTCCGTTGCAAAACAATTCGGGCCGCTTTCCTATTTCCGTAGGATCTCCGAAATTACTGATACCGGCAGCTTTTACATCACACACATAAATCTTTCCTTTTAACCCGGGAGACAGCATTTCCAGTTTTCCAGGATTATCAAGCAACTGCCAGTTTTTCAATTCGCGGCTACCGGTAAAAACCGGTTTCTCACCATCAACCGCCTTATACACCACCGGATGATTTTCCTTCCCTGAATCTTCAGAAGTAAAAATAACCGGCGCATCTAAATAATAAATACCGCCTTTTATATTAACGGAAATTGATCTTCCGGGCGTTCTCTGCAACTGCAATCTTACCGCTGTTTTTGCTTTTTCGAGACTTTGAAAAGGAGCGGATTTAGTCCCCGGGTTAAGGTCGTCTCCGTCGGGCGATACGAAAAATGCCACCGCATTTCGTTGACCGTACGATGAAACGGTAAGGAATGGAAGGGATATTATTGCGATTATGATATACTTAATTTTCATGGCTATTTAAAAATTTTCCCGCTCCCGGCAATAAACCTGCAGCAATTTACAACAGCAACTGTTGCCATCACTGCCAGCAAGCTCATATATCGTTTCTTTTTGAGTATATTACTTTATCTGAGGTATTCAATTAATGCCGCCAGTTCATTAGCTGTATAATTAAAATTATGGCTGTTGCCCATATTACTCCACACTTCTTTCAATTGTAATGCGTAGGTATCCCCAGACTGAACCAATGAATCCTGCTTTGTTATATATAACTTCAAATAGTCTTCCCCTACCCTGTCTACCACCCCCTTGAGATGATTGTGCAACCGTTTTTTGGTAACATGACACACCGAGCAGTCCGAAATGAAAATTCTTTCTCCATATTCAAAAGCAGGATCCCCCTGTACAATTGAATATTTTGGAAATGTAGCCGCCGGTTTTCTTACAAAATATATTGCTCCCGCCACCAATACTAAAAATAGTATAAGGGCAACCCATAACAGCAACCTGATTGTAGTACTTAGACGCTCCATACATCCACCTTTACAAAACTAAGGAGCAACCTGTTTTGCCAGCCTGCCCCGCTATATATCATAATGATTTTTTTACAACCTGCCTCCCTGGTAAATAATAAACGATTTTCACAAAAAGCAACCGGGAGGGTTGCCTCAAAACTAATGTATGCCCTGCTTATTTCAGCAATTCGCCCAGCATATAGGTTTTACCGGACTCTGTTGCAATGGTCATTTCCTTTTGCCCGTACCGCAGCTTACAGGTACCGCCTTTTTTGGAATGCAGCGAGGCGCTGTGTAATTTCCCTTCTTTCCATTTTATGTCAAGCTCAAAGCCTCCCCTTGCACAAAGCCCTTTTACTTCTCCTTCTTTCCATAGGGCAGGTAATGCGGGTAATAATTCAATAAACGCTTCATGACTCTGCAATAACATTTCCGCTATGCCGGCAGTTCCGCCAAAATTCCCATCTATCTGGAAGGGCGGATGCGCGCAAAACAGGTTGTCGTAAGTGCCGCCGCTATTGGTCATTTCCACATCGCTCGACTGAACAGGATTCAGCAGCCTGTTTAACAGCTTCAATGCATGATCCCCATCGTGCAGCCTGGCCCAAAAGCTTATTTTCATTGCCAGCGACCATCCCGTTCCACCATCACCCCGTACCTCAAGCGATTTGCGCGCCGCGGCCGCCAATGCAGGCGTTTGATAATACGATACCTGGCTGCCGGGGTATAGCGCGAACAGGTGCGACACGTGCCTGTGCTGTGGTTCTTTTTCAGGGAATTCATGCGCCCATTCCATCAGCCTGCCATCACCGCCTATAGAGGGTTCAGGCAATTGCGATTTAGCTTCCGCTATTTTGGTTATGCTTTCATTTTGTATACCTAATGCTTGAGCCGCCAGCAGGGTATTGGTAAACAGGTTATAGATCACCTGGTGATCATGCGCCGGCCCCATACTGATGCTGCCGGTGCTGCCATCCGGCGCTTCAAAAGTATTTTCCGGTGACGCCGCGGGCCCCGAAATGAGCCTGCCCGTTGCAGGATCTTTTACCAGCCAGTCGAGGTAAAAAGCAGCAGCTCCCTGCAGCACAGGAAATACGCGGCGCAGGTAATCTTTATCTAACGTAAATGCGTAATGCTCCCACAAATGCTGGCTCAGCCACGCGCTGGCGCCCACATGCAACCCCCAACTGGGATGCTCTCCCGGCGCCGTAAATCCCCATACATTGGTGATAGGATGCATTACCCACCCGCCTGCATGATAATGCGTAGCCGCTGTTTTTTCGCCGGGCGCTTTCAGCGATTCTATCAGGTCTGTCAATTGCAAATGGCTTTCCGATAAATTGCCCACTTCTACCGGCCAATAGTTCATCTGCACATTCACATCAGTATGATAGTCGCAGTTCCAGGGCGTTTGTATTTTATTAGCCCACATGCCCTGTAGGTTGGCCGGTAAACTTCCTTTTCTTGAAGAAGAGAGCAATAAATAGCGCCCATACTGAAAATACAGGGCATACAAATATTGTTCGTTCTGCGATCGTTTGTTCAGCGCCAGCAATTCATCGGTAGGTGTTTGGGCTTGCGCGTGATCGCCCAAACGCAGCGTTACCCTGCTCATGAAGGAAGAAAAATCAGCTACATGATCTTTCCGCAATTGCGCATATGGCTTGCCGGTAGCGGCAGCCAGCGTATTTGCCAGCTCACTTTTATAACCGGGATTAACGTAATCGGGATAATGTAAGCGGTAGTTGGTAGCAGAGCTGATGATCAGCGTTACCTCATTCGCCTTATTCACCTGCAACGTATTGCCTTTCACAGAGAGCTTTCCTCCCTTTAGTACAGGTACTGCCTCTACCGTATACTGCATACCATCGCCACCGGCGCCATTGTTCATTACACCACTCATGCTTAACCTGTCTGTAAGCGCAGCGGTTGTAAACCGTTCGGGGCGATCCATACCCATGGTAAACGAAATGCTGCCAGGTTTGGAAGCGGACAGGCGCACGACCAGTACTTTATCGGGATAGCTGGCAAAGATCTCTCTTTTATAAATAATGCCCTCCTGCTCGTAGCGTACACTCGCGATACCGGTCACCAGGTCCAGGTCGCGGTAATAGTTTTTGTATCCTGCCGTTTTATTGAAATCAATCCACAGGTCGCCCAGGGTTTGAAAACAGCCAAAAGGAACAGTGCTGCCGTTGCCATGCCCCGATCCCGCGCCTTTGCACACCTGCGTTTTATAGGTAAGCGCTGTGGCCTCCTTATATTTCCCGGCAAACAGCAGCTCCCTGATTTCATTGAGCGATGCAAAAGCATCAGGGTTATCATTATCAGCCACGCTGCCGCTCCACAAGGTTTTATCATTTAACTGTAACCGTTCCTTATTTACGTCGCCAAATACCATGGCGCCCGTAAACCCATTGCCCACCGGCAAGGCGCGCAGCCATTCGGGATCGTTCTTCCAGCCTTCGCTCACATCTTTAACGGTCGCATTGGCAGGTTGCTTATACCAGAGCTTAAGGCTGTTGCTTTGTGCAGAGACAAATACCGGTATAAGTAACGACAGGAAGAAAAATACTTTTTTGATCATGATTCATAATTTATTTTGTTCAATCCGGTTTTACAGGCAGCAACAGGCATTCAAATATAAATGATATACGATTAGTTTTTAATCTTCCATCCTGTATCGGGCCAATATTCAACAAGGTCATAATTCCAGCACGCCAAATTAACGGTACTTGAAAAGCAGGGCAGCTGCCAATATTCAATAAGGTCATAATTCCAGCAGCTTCATCAAATCATAGTGCTGACCGGCTTTCGTTTGCAGTCTTGCTTGTTTTTCGCCATATTTCACTTCACATGGGCCGCCTTTTTTCGACGTCAATGCCGCCGCCACTATCCTGCTGTTTTCCCATTTCATATCTATTATAAAACCTCCTCTTGAACACAAGCCCTTTACTTCACCTTCTTTCCATGCGGCAGGCAGGGCTGGTAACAACTCAATAAAATCTTCGTGACTTTGCAACAGCATTTCAGCAATACCCGCAGTAGCTCCAAAATTGCCATCAATCTGGAATGGAGGACAGGCATCAAATAAGTTATAATAACTGCCGCCCAGGTTGTCATGTCCCTTTTCTATCATAGTAGTAGGGCGCAACAGGTTGTTCAGCAGCTTGAGCGAACTGTCACCATTGTGCAGTCTGGCCCAAAAAGCGATCTTCCAGGCCAGCGACCAGCCATTACCGCCATCGCCTCTTGCCTCTAATGATTTTTTAGCTGCTGCCGCCAATGCAGGCGTTTTATAAAACGATATTTCATTGCCGGGAAATAAAGCAAACAGATGTGACACATGGCGATGACGGGGTTCTGTTTCTTTAAATTCCTGCATCCATTCCATCAGTCGGCCATCGGAGCCAATGGATGGTCTTGCCAGTTGAGAGGAAACCTGCTGCAGGCTGTCTAAAAAAGCTTTATCCCCTGATCCCAATATTTTAGCTGCTCTCAATGTATTGCTAAACAAATCATAAACTACCTGCTGATCATGTGAAGGTCCCATACTTATTTGTGCAGTAGAACCGTCAGGAGCTATAAACGAGTTTTCCGGCGATACCGCAGGGCCTGATACCCATTTGCCCGATACGGGATCTTTTACCAGCCAGTCAAAATAAAAACGGCAGGCTTCTTTTAACACCGGCCAGGACTGCTGTAAAAAAGCTTTGTCCCTGGTGAACGCATAATGTTCCCACAAGTGCTGGCAAAACCACGCGGTGGCGCCCACATGCATGCCCCAACCCGCACGTTCACCCGGGGAAGTATACCCCCATACATTAGTGATGGGATGCAGGCACCAGCCATTCATGTTGTATTGCACTTTAGCTGTTTTAGTTCCGGGTTTTACAAGTGAATGAACCAGGTCTGCCAACTGCAAATGACAATCGGAAAGATTGGTTACTTCCGCAGGCCAATAATTCATCTGCACATTGATATCGGTATGATAATCCCCATTCCATGGCGTTTGTATTTTGTTAGCCCAGATACCCTGCAGGTTGGCAGGCAGGCTTCCTTTTCTTGAAGAAGACAACAGCAAATACCGGCCATATTGATAATACAAAGCATATAACGCCTGCTCATTTTTAGTGCTGTGATTTTTCTCTAATAATTTATTAGTAGGGATTTGAGTGATATCAGCATCTCCCAATTGCAGGGTGTTACGCAGCATAAAAGAAGAAAAATCCTGCACATGCTTTTGACGAAGCAGCGCAAAGGATTTTGAAACCGTCTTTTTTGTAATAGCGTTTAATCTTGTCTCAAAATTTTCATCGGTATAATCGGGATAGTGAAGACGGTGATTGGTAGCGGCAGTAACAAGAATGGTAACGGCGTTGGCCCCTGTTATTTTTAATTGATTGCCATGAGCTGATAACCTGCCGCCGGTGAGCATAGGGATAGCATACACTTTGTACCGCATTCCATCACCGCCTTTACCATTGGCCAACACACCCGACATGATCAATCTCTTTCCATCTGTTGTGGTAGCAAATTTTTCAGGACGGTCAAGCGATAAAGAAAATGACAAAGCCGCAGGCTTATCGGCGGTAAAACGAATGACCAGCGCATTGTCGGGATAACTCGCAAAAACTTCTCTTGTGTAGTTCACTCCATCCTGCAGGTATTTTGTAAGCGCAATCCCTTTTATTAAATCCAGTTCCCTGTAGTAATTACTGTAGGGTGTTTTTTTGCCAAAATCAAACCACAGGTCACCAAGCGTTTGAAAGCAGCCAAAAGGCACATTAGCCCCATTGCCGTGGCCCGAACCAGCGCCTTTGCATACCTGTGTTTTATTTGTAAGCGCAGTCGCTTCTTTGTATTTACCTGCATACAGCAATTCTCTTATCTGCGGAATGTATTTTGCAGCTTCGGGATTGTTATTGTCATCAGGACTGCCGCTCCAAAGCGTTTTTTCGTTGAGCTGCAGCCGTTCTTTATTTACATCGCCAAACACCATAGCGCCAATAAAACCGTTTCCTACCGGCAAAGCCTTTAGCCATTCAGCATCGTCTACCCAACCATTGGGATTATCCTTTACCGAAGCGCCGGCAGGTTCATCGTACCATAGCCTGGATTGATAAGCCGGCTGCGCGTTCGCGGAGATTATCCATGCAATACAAACTATAGTGCCAACTGCTGCTTTTGTTATGATTGTTTTGGCTTTGAGCCGAGTTAATAAGTACATAATCAATATTTTTTATCAATGGCCATGTGTCTTGATGCAACACTTTATCGAAACGTCCAGTACAGCGCTCCCATGATCAAAAGCAACAACACCGATAAAGTTTTATAGTTACCGATACCGTTCCATCCCCTGGCTCTCAAAGGTTCCCAAACAGATTTCCAATATAATTTTTCGCTTTGTTGTGTATGCCGTACAGGATATAAATAAGAAAAGATCACCTGCATCAATACGCAGGCACAAAAAAGATAGCAGGCCATCATCATAAAAGGTATCTTACCAATCACTGTTTCAGGATTCAGTTTATTGATGATATAAACCGCTGCACCTAACAATGAGCCGAGCCACAATGTATATTGCGCCGACCTGGCCGATGCTTTTTTCCAAAAGATGCCTAATAAGAAAACACAGGTGATCGGAGGAGCAATATGCGCTATCACATCATTGATGCCTTCAAACAAACTTTGATATTGATTGAGCAAAGGCAACAGTCCAATGGATAAAGCCAAAGCAATACCTGCAGACCATTTTCCAACTTGTACTAATTTTTTTTCTGTTGTTTCAGGTTTAAACCTTCTATAAAGATCATAGCTGCTCAATGTGGCGATAGAATTTAGCGCGCCGGCTATCTGGCTCATTAAGCCTGAAAGCAGCGCTGCTACAAGAATGCCAATCAAACCTTTGGGCACCAGTTGAGTGATCATTAACGTGTAGATCCCTTTTGTGTTGAGTGTAGTTTCACCATTGACACTTGTATATTGGAGGCTGCTTAAGTCCATCGCATTTGAATGATACAACGTGTAAGCGAATAAACCGGGCAATACAAAAATAAAAACGGGTAGAATTTTTATAAACCCGCAGAATAAAGCGCCTACCCTGGCATTGTTTTCGTCTTTAGCCCCTAATGTTCTTTGAACGATGGTTTGATCGGCACACCAGTACCAGATGCCCAAAACAGGATAGCCCAGGAATACCGCCGCCCAGCTCATACCACTGCTGTCACCCAATGGGCGGATCATGCTTAATTTATCAAGCTCGTTATGCTGCGAAAGCACTTTGGTCATGTTGCCGAACCCGCCTGCCTTATCCCAAGAAAAGTATGTAATGATGATTGCCCCGCCTATTAAAACCACACTCTGGATGGCTTCTGTTACCACTACCGCTTTCAGTCCTCCCACAATGGTATACAAGCCTGTAAGCAGCGCGATAATGATGACACTTATATACATATTGATCCCGAACAGTGTTTCCAGCACAATACCGCCTGCCAAAAAAGAAAAGGCGATATGGATGATCATTGCTGATACTATAGAAACAAAGGCAAGCCAGTCGCGACAGGCCTTATTATATCTTCTTTCCAAAAAATCAGGGAGTGTTGAGATACCGGATCGTATGTAAAAAGGCACAAAAAACAAGGCCAACAGGATAAGCGTAAATGCCGCCATCCACTCGAAATTCCCGTTCAGCAACCCTGAGTCGAATCCGCTCTGGGCCAGGCTAACCAAATGAAGACAGGAAATATTGGTGGCAAACAGTGCCAGCCCGATCATAGGCCAGCGCAGGGTTTTGCCGGCTAAGAAATATTCTTTGCCGGTGGCGGATTTCCCCCTGTTCTTCCTCCTGCCGGTCCAAAGCCCGATGCTGACAATAAAAAGAACATACACAATACTTATGGCAATATCAATACCTGAGATCATTTACACATTCTTTTGATATATTATTCTTCCACCAAATCACAACTGCTGCCGGCTTCCCGGGGTGTTATATATACTCCGTTCTGTATTGTAACCGGATGTACAAAATGCGTTTTCAGGTGCGGGATATGTTCAAGGAACAACACCTCGTGACCAATGGCTATGTGATTGAATAAAACAAGATGCTGGTGCAACTGCCCCATATCTCCTACATGCGGCACTACGGGTATACCAAATTTTTTGGCCAGCAGGCTCACGGTTATAAACTCGCTTACTCCTCCTACGCGTACCGCGTCTACCTGTATAAAAGAAGCGCAGCCTGCCAGTAAATAGTTCTTGAATAAAATGCGGTTGGGAATATGTTCACCCACAGCAAGCTTTAACGGCGCAATGGCTTTAGCCAGTGTTTGATGACCTAACACATCATCGGGATGGGTAGGTTCTTCAATCCAGTAAGGGTTCATTTTTTTTAACTCGGTGCAAACGGCAATAGCCTGTGGTAATGTCCATTGCTGATTGGCATCTACCATTACTTTAATATCATCGCCTGCCACCTCCCGTACAATAGCCGCACGCCGGATGTCGCGTTGTGCATCCGCAGAACCCACTTTCAGCTTTAGCGCTGTAAACCCGTTATCAATGGCCTTCCTGCAATTTTCGCGTATTTTTTCATCACCATAATTAAACCATCCTACGGAAGTATCGTACCCGGGGTATCCCTTTTCAATGATCTTTTCCCTTTCCGCTCTTCCTTCCTGCTGTTGCTTCAGCATATCAATCACCTCTTCTCTTGTAAGCACGTCTTCCAGGTAAGACAGATCCAGCGTATCCGCGATCTGCTCAGGTGTAAGGTCTGTTAATAATTTCCATAATGGCACTCCTTTCTTCTTCGCCCAAAGATCGAAGCAGGCATTGGTTACACTCGCCAGCCCCAGGTGTACAACGCCTTTGTGAGGACCCAGCCACCTGAACTGTTGTTCATTAGATACATTCCTGAACCAATTGCCGAAACCCGACATTAATTCCTCAATATCATATCCGATCAGCTTTTCCGCATAGAATTCAGCGGCCTGGCATACCAGTTCATTTCCTGCACCAACCGTAAAAGCCAGCCCGTTGGCAATAGTACCGTTTCCGTCCGCCAACTGTGTTACAGCGTATGAATATTGAGGATCTTTATGTATAGCATCGCTGCCTGCACCGGCAGTAAGCTTAAATCTTCTATCACTGATATTAATAGTAGTGATCACTTATGTAGCGTTTGACTTTAATTATAGTATAGTCCTGTATCCCAGTTCAGCGCCGCCGCTTACCGGTAAAATGCAGCCTGTAATAAAACGGGCCGCATCACTCAGTAAGAATACTGCCGCATCCGCTATTACATCTCCTTCCGGTAATTTGCCCAGCGGCTGCAGGTTGTCCAGGTATTTTTCAATCAACTCTTTACCCGGTTGCTCATCGCTCCATGCTTTTAATGTGCCGGTTTTTATAGCAGCGGGACTGATCGCATTCACCCGGATACCATCCGGTGCATAGTCGAGCGCCATTGCTTTGGTAAGCGCATTCACGGCTCCTTTGGTGGCAACATAAGCGGCATGGTTCTCCTGGCCAATGCTCCCCACCATTGAACTGGTATTTAGTATGGTACCCTTCGACTTTTTTAAATGTTCAATTCCATGCCGGGTAGTGTACAATATGCTTTTTAAATTTATGTTCAGCAACAGGTTCCACTCATCATCGCGGGTATCGTGCAAAGGCTTTGAAGGATGTGCGATACCCGCATTGTTATGAATGGCGTCCAGGCGACCGAATGTATATATGACTGTTTCGATGGCTTCTTTTATTTTTTGCTCATTGGTAACATCACAAAGCATACATACATGCTCCCCCTTTAATTCGGATTGCTTTTGAGCTGTAACAGGATTTTTGTCCGCTATACAAACCACAGCGCCGCTTTTATTATATGCTTTTGCACATTCCCATCCTATACCATCAGCGCCGCCTGTTAAAAAAACTATTTTAGCTTTCAGCATGTAAAATGTACTTAATCGTTTACGAATGTATACCGAATCATCAGTATTTTGATCAGAGCGGCTTGCTAAAATTAAAAGAAGCATTATACGCCAGCTCCACCAGCCGCATGGTATTCATACAATCCTCCACGGAATTATCCGGACGTGCAATAATGCCCTGGCGGGCTTTTATGATTTCGTACATGGAACCGATAAAAGCGTGTGGGAACCAGGAACCATTTATGGGTAGCTTTTTCCATTCATACGGATGTCCACCGGATACAATATATTCAAAGCTGTCTTCAACTCCGTCAGGATAGTTCATTAGCAACCCCAGCTTTATTTTAACAGCCCCTTTTGTTCCTTCAATCTTTATATAAGCATCCTGGTTGTGCATACCAAAATCGTGCGTGTGGTTAGTAGAAATATTCACCCTCACAAAATCGCCATAATCCATAATAATATTCGACCTTACCGCTGCAAGCTGCATCATTAATGGATGCCGGGTTGTTTGGGCAAAAATGCCGGCAGGCTCACCCAATATATTCCTCACCAGGTCAATATAGTGAATGCTATGATACAGGATTTCCACTCTCGGAGCTCCATACAAAAAACGCCAAAGGTGCCATGGTGTATAAACGTTCACATATACTTCAAGATCACAGATATCACCCAGCAGCCCTTCCGACAGCATCTGCTTTGCCATCAGTATGTACGGTGCATACCTCAACTGGAAATTCACTCCTGCCGCAATGTTTTTTTGCCTGCACAACTGCAATATCTGAGCAGCTTGCTCCTCATTTTCGCCCATCGGCTTCTGTATCAATGCATAGCTGTTACCGGGAAGCTGCCTGATCACCTCCGCGATCCTGCTGCCTGGTACCGCTATGTCGTAAATACAGTTACAACCATTTTCCGCAACCATTTGCTGAATACTATCATACACACAGGGAATAGCAAATACGGTGGACAATCTCCGGGCTTTGGATATATCTATATCAAATATCCCCGCAACGGGTATGCCTGCCAGCCTGTAAGCAGGCAAATGCGCTCCTTCCACAATGCCGCCTGCACCAATGATCAGCACCGGGCATATTTGTCCGATCACCGGTATATCAAAACGAATATGTTCCAGGCTGCCCATATGCATTAGTTTCCTCCCAGGTAATTTCCATAAGTAATGATCAGTACTGCCACTATCAGTACGATCAATGCCAGCATCAGCACCCTGGTAGTATACTTTTTTACCCCTGCCCATTCTTTCATCACAATACCGATAAGAGCGCTGATCAGCACCAGCATGATCATGTGGATGGCCCAGCTTGTAAATTTATATGCTCCCATGCGGTTGTGTCCCAGCCCGTAGAAGAAAAACTGTGTGTACCATAGTATTCCTGTCAGTGCAGCTAATATATAATTCAGCCGTAACCACCGGGCGCTACTTTCATTTTCAACCATGGAAACTTTGTATTCATACCATGTTTTATGCTTATAATGAAGGTAGATACAATACAAAGCAGTAGTAACAAAAGCGCCTGTATTGGAGAAGATATAGATCACATTTCCCTGGAAGTTCCCGGCACCATATTTTGCCGCTACATCTGCAATGGGTTGCCCACGGAAAAGTGAAAAGCCATACAATGCAGACAGCACTCCTGCGAGAATACAAAGTGTAATACCTATGGAAAACGAATAATTATCTTTCTCTATGCGCCGGCTTTCATAATCTTTTTCTTTTAACCTGCCGGCAAACCCGCACAAGGCAATACCCGCCGCTCCCATGGTAATACCCGTTAAGATCATATTGCCACCATTGCCACTCAGCACAGATGCAAGCCTTCCTTCGTACAACGGCGGCAGCAGTGTACCAAGTACACAGGAAATGCCCACTGAAATGGCATAGGTAAGCGAAAAGCCAACATAACGTATAGCAACGCCAAAAGCAGTGCCGCCAATGCCATATAACATTCCCAGGAAAAAGGAGCTTCGCATTGCGGATGAGGGCGCTTCTGCCAGCACCTGCCGCAGGTGCGGAATGGTTAAAAAAGCTACTGCTACCGGCAGCACTACCCAGCAAACCATTGCCTGCAGCAGCCAGTATGTTTGCCACGACCAGCCTTTTGTTTTTTTCTGTGGGGTATAGCATACCGATGCCGCAAACGCGCCGGTAAAATGTAGAACGATTCCTGCTATAAGGTTCATGATAATGATTCTAAAGGCTTATCGGCCGGTATTAAAGATTGTAAAAAAGGGAAGCATTTTTGTGATATACTTTTTCTGCATCTCCGTTATTCAGCAAGGTATCTATGATCCCGGTATATCTTTCCCAGTGCATAGCATAGCTGCCGGCAAGCCTGGACACCGGCCAGTCTCCCCCCAAAAAGCAACGGTCTGTACCAAATGTCTCCAATGCATAACCGATATAAGGCGAGATATCATCGGCCGTCCATGCAACAGGATCTCCGGAGGCTGTTCCCAAACCCGATATTTTAGCATATACATTGCCGTTAGCAGCTATCTCTTTTATCAACTCTCCCCATTTTCCAAAGCGGTGACCCGCTTTTATGGGCGGCTGGTTCAAATGATCCAGCACGATCCGCAGCGAAGGTATTTTTTCCGAAACCCTGATAGCAGTGCTGAGATGATCGTTATTAATACCCACGATGTCGTAAGGGATGTGATATGATGCCAGTATGTCCAGGCTATCAAGCACACTCTCCTGTAGCAGCCACCCGGGGTCGGGTTCGTTATGTATCAGGTGCCTGACACCTTTAAAATAAGCCGTTTTCAGGTATTTTTCTTCCAGCAGGCGCTGCACTGTTGGGGGATCGGTCAACGGCAGCCAGCCTACTACTCCTGTAATTTCATGATTGCTATGCGCCGCCTCAAGCATCAGCTCCGTATCTTCCAGGTTATTGGCAGCCTGCACCAATACTCCGGCAGCAACAGGAGTAGCAGCCATTTCCGGCAGCAATTCATCCAGCAGGTACGTACGGTTTAAAATGCTGGTATCTCCATCCAGCCATTCATATCTGGCCTTTTCCAGGTTCCAGGTATGAATATGCGTGTCTATGATACTTTTTTTCATGCCTGTTGTTTTAAAATATTTTATACAAGCGCCTGCTTCAGTGAACTTCTGTACAGCAGGTTCATATCGTTAAGTACGGATTGAGCATCGCCGCCATATTGCAGGTATTGTTGAATCGGCGCCCCGGCCCGATCCTGGAAATGCAGGTACCCGTTATAACGGGGGCGGACATACGCCCTGTCCAAGGCAGGCAATGTATTTATAAAGTACCCATTGGTATAATGGTTCACCTGCTCATCTTCCCAGGCAAGCCTGTGCCCCGGTTGCCCCCCGGTTTCTGCATACAATGTTGCCTGTATCCCGGGAGATGCTATCCAGGCCGCAAATTGCACTGCTTCTGCGGGGTGAGAAGAAGTGGCAGATACAGCGATACCTGTTCCGCCCAGCGTGCTGCAGAGTTTGTGTTCTTCCATACTTACCAGGTCTGCATAATGCAGCAGGTGCGATGCATATCCTTTCCGGGAATAGTTGGAGTATCCGTATGCGAAGGGGCAATACCAGTAATCATCTGTACTGCTCATTATTTCCGCCACTGCAATGGGGTTGCTGGAAAACATCCTGCCGTCCACCCTGCCCCAGAGCGCTTTCATCATTTGCAACACTTCCTTTCCGGTGGCATTGTCAACGACTTCTTCCCTGCTGCTAAAAGGTTCTATTCCCAATGCCACACAAAACATATAAAAATTCATCAGCAGGTCTATAGGAATACCCGGTACGGCTATTTTTCCTTTTTCCGCCAGTGCGATCACTTCGTCCCAGCGTGCCGGCAGTCTTGTATTATTTTTTTCCAGCAGGTCTTTTCTATAGCTGGCAACGGGGGTGGCAGCATCAATAGCTAAAGCCCACTGATGCCCGCCGTACTGGTAGCTCTGGTGTGAAAAACCGACTGTATGCTTCAATTGATCTTCCAGGAATGCTGCAGAAACATACTGATCCAGCGGCAGCACACATTTTGTAGCTGCGGCACAACCCACCCAGGGATGATCAATGATCAGCAGGTCATAGTCATGCACCAGTTGCTCTATAGGAAAATCAGCAAACTCCTGGAGGGTTCTTTTTTTCCAGGTAATATTGATCTGCGGGTGCAGCTCAGAATAACGCTGGGCGCAGGCAACCAATGGCGTGTAGCCGCGGCTGTGCCCCCAGGTAATACCTTTCAGCTCAATCTTCTCCAACATTTTACGTGATCTTTAGTTGTGCCAGCAAAATATGTTCACAAACCATTACACATTCCTGCTTTTGATTGAATACTTCCACCAGCTCGGTAACCAGGCCCATACCCGGTTTTTTATACGGCTTTTTTTCTTTGATGGTAATTTTTACTTTGATGGTATCTCCTATAAAAACAGGTTTTATAAATCGCAGGCGGTCGTACCCGTAACTGAAAGCCACCTCGTTGATCAGGGAGGCCGTCATACCAACCGCCACGCTGAAGATGAGCGTACCATGGGCAATACGTTCTTTAAAGGGCTGCGTTTTGCACCATTCCGCATCCATATGATGCGGAAAAAAGTCGCCGGTTTGCCCGGCGTGCATTACAATATCGGTTTCGGTTATGGTGCGCCCGATCGTTTCACGAGTATCGCCTTCGGCATAATCTTCAAAATATATTTTGGTAAACATGGAAAATTTGAGATTTGAGATTTCACGCCTGCCCGTCCGGCAGGCGGGTTTGAAATTGTGCAGGATCACGGTATTTCACTGTTTGCAAATGTTCGCAATATAGTACCAGTTCCCCCTCGTTCTTAAAAATTTCATAGCTGGCCCTGTACAGCCCCATATCTTTATATTTAGGTTGTTTATCCAGATCTGTCTTTATGGTATAGATAGTGTCGTTAATAAATACCGGCTTTATGAATCTCAGCTTATCGTAGCCATAGCTAAATGCGTTAACACAGTTGGTAGCCACCAGTCCCAATCCTGCGCTGAACACAAAAGCGCCAGCCACCAGCCTCTTTCCGAAAATTCCCTTTTCCCTGGCGAATATCTCGTCTGCCACGTAAGGATGCATATCCAGCACCAGGTTATTGAACTGCATGCTTTCTCCTTCGCTGATCGTTCTGCGTATAGACCGGATCCGTTTACCTATTTCAATATCTTCATAATACCAGTCTTCAGCATTCCAGATGGGTATGTCTTTGTGTTTTGAGGCATCGTTATTGGGGTTCATATATTATTATCTGTTGTGTATTATTTCCGGGGACTAACGGGAGATAAGGACAAGAAGCAGCCTTTCCCCAGTAATCTCATTTTCAAATTTTCAAATTTCCTCATTTTCAAATTATTCTACCTGAATCCAATGATAACCTCAGCATCGTTCCCGGCCGGATGCTTTTTTACGGAGATCATTTTCCCGTTTTTCCATTCCGCTTCTACCTGGCTGTTTCCCGGTGCATGCAGCTTAAATTTTACATTCCATTCTTTAGGCCATGCCGGCAGAAGGAAGACCTTATTACCTTCCGCCTGCAGCAGCATGGTTTGAATGGTATTTATATAGTTGCCTGCATGGCACTGATCGGGAGTATAATCATAGTTAGGCCCCCAAAAGCCCGGAAAACGGAAACGTTTGTCAAATGCCAGACCATTTATTTTCATCACTTTCGCCGCACTGTCCGTTAATCCAAGCAATGCCGCCTGTATACCGGTTTGTTGCCAACCAAAGTAGGTTCTTGATTTTTCTTTAAAAGTATTAACAGCAACTTCCAGGTCTGCTTTGTTTACACCAAATATCCGGAAAGGAAATACAGGATACAATTCAGGATACTCTACATTGATGATTTTTTTATAGGCAAGTACCGGCGATATCAGTTTTTTACCATTTTTTTCTTTGGTTGGTATATCCGGTATCTCCGCTTCCATTTTCCTGCACAGGCTCAGCAAGGCTGTATCTTGTGCCAATTGCATTACACGAGGTATAACAACCTTTAACCCGGCTATATCCGGAGTGGGATTAACGCCCTCAATATAGGTTTCCAGCGACTGTGCCGGGGCAATCAGTAATTTACCGTAGGCATCCCGGGGATAAAACTGGTCATAAAACAGTAGTATTTCTTTTATAAATGGCAATGCTTTTTCATGCAGCATTTTTTCATCGCCTGTGTAGCTGTAGTAATCAAGCAGGAAATATCCCATTTCCAGCCCCGTTATGATCAGGTCCTTTATGTAAGGATTATTAGACATACCCGGCTGCAGGTTGGTCCTGTTCCAGCTAATATCTCCCCCCCGCCAGGCGCCCCAGAAATGAGTTGTTTCCATAAAGCGTGCACCATTGATCCCGTAGAATTTTTTGGTCATTTTTTTCATAACAGGCAGGAGTTCGTCTGCATAAAAACGGATAAATGTCTGCAACTGGTCAAAGTCGCCCGATGCCAGCATAGGATAATAAATCAACCGGGTATTTTGCCACCAGTACGCGCCTCCCCATAAGCGAACATCCGCCGACTTTCCGGATACCCGCCCGATCGCCTGCCTGTACGTATCCAATACCAACGTAGACCCATTAAACTTTACAGGAAGCTTACCCCTGGCGCCGATAGCATTTACATAGCGTTGTAATATATATCCCCTGTTTAACAGTTGCAGCGTATCGTTTACCGCCTTATCATCAGCATTGAAATATACATAGCTCCGGCTCCAGTAATCATTCCACCATCGCTTGTGCGCCGCCAGGGCAGCACGCTCCTTTTTTTTGTCCAAACCCGTTGTTAGTTTTTCCAGCTCATTTATATAGTCATTTGCAGCATCTGTTTGCTTTACCAATACAGTTGTTTTGATAAAAATGTTTTGTTGCGGAGAACGTGATACAAGCATGGAATCATTCAACGGTTTTAAACCGGCTCCCTGCACCAGGGCGCCTGATGTGCGGTTTTTGAGCGGGTTGATCATTCCTTCATCCAGCATGTCATTCACTTTCATCAATTCATTCCAGAATACCCCATTTTCATTCCGGTGAAACCACAGGATGCCCTCTCCCGCAATCATCGTTTTGTCGGCTTCCATAAAAGGAGCAAACGGTATCTGGTTATCACCATATTCTTCCACGTATTCTTTCTTATTCCAGGGCCTGGTTTCGTTGCGCCATATATTATTGGTAACAGATATTTTTACCGGTACTTTTGATGAGCCTGATACAATGATCTCCGGGTGGCTGGCATCCACTCTCAGCTCAATATCAGCCAGGTTGTTTTTTATTTTCAGGATGCCCTGGTCAAGCAAGAGCCGCTCACTGTAACCTGTACCGTTTACCAGGATACCAGGCTCAAAGCTTATGGTAATTTTTCCTATTTTGATAGGATTATCCATTCCATCCCGGCTATCGGTGGTAGCAAGGTAAAATTGTATCTCACCTTTATTATTTGTCCAGGCCTGCGCAGAAAGCTCCCCGTTCCCAAGCGGAAGAGAGCTCCAGGAGTCTGTGCCCCTACCGGTAAATGTAAGATCGAAGTCTGAAACCTGCTGGGCATAAACATGGCCAATTCCGCAACCTGCCAGCAGCAGCAATATCCAACGTCTTTTTCTCATATTTGTACACTATTTATATTTAGTTATCAGAGATCAAATTCATCTTCAATTTCCCTGCTGTTTTCACCCAGGGAAGGGGCTCCTTTAGGACTTGTTAACGATTTTCCGTTTACTCTTACCGGGCAGCGCGTTGTTTTTACCTTTAAGCCGTTGGAGGTTACCCACTGCTCCATCTTTAATAATTTATAGGCTTCGCTTACTATCAGCCGGTCGTAATCATACACATCCGCACACCATATATCTTCCGGCTCCAGTATGGCAAGCCAGTGTGCCGTACTTTTTGTTGAGAGGGCTTTTGCAAGAATGGCTTTTATTTCATCTCTTTTGTTAAACCAGTCCTGGGGATTTGTATAACCGCATAATGCATTCACCTGTAACAAATCAGCCAGCTTTGTAACAGGCGCCATTGCTATGGCAAGATAGCCATCGGCAGTCTGGTAAATTCCATAAGGCGCTGCTATATATGCGTGGGCGCCGTTAACCTTGCTGCGAACCGGTAAATCATTCCCATCATTCAGAAAGCAGGTCAATACTTCGAATTGAAAATCAAGTAAGCTTTCCAGCATGCTTACCTGGATCAGGCTGCCTTCTCCCGAGCGCATTCTTTGAAACAGCGCTGCTAATATTCCCTGGGTAAGATGCGTACCGGCAATAATATCCGCTACTGCCACTCCCATAGGAACAGGAGCCTCTTCCCCGCTACCTGTTAAATAAGTAATACCCGAAACAGCCTGTGCCAGGAGATCCTGCCCGGGAAGATCCTTCCATTCACCCTCCTGGCCATACCCGCTGATCTCTCCGTACACGATACCGGGATTCATTACTTTTACCTTTTCATAGTCCAGTCCCAGCCGCTCCATAACCCCGGGTCTGAAATTGTGTACAATAACATCTGCATGATTCAGCAGCTTCTTTACAGATTCCAGCGATGCGGTTTCTTTTAAATCGGCTACAAAACTTTCTTTATTGCGGTTGATCGCGTGAAAGATAGTAGACTCTCCTCCTTCAAGCATAACGTCTGAAACATACAGTGTTCTGCAAATATCTCCCGTTACAGGCTTTTCAACCTTTATCACCCGTGCCCCCATATCTGCTAAACGTAAACTCGTGCTTGGCCCCGATAAAAACTGACTGAAATCTACCACCAGTATGTTGTCTAACAGTTTATCCATAAAATCAGCTCAATGATGCTTTAATCCCTGCATTATTTTCGCCCACCTGCGGTGCAGCTTTACCAGATTTTAAAATCCTGCCATTTATGCGGACCGGGCATCTTGTTGTGATGAAAGCTTTGTTCCCCGGCAGTTTAATGGTTTGTTCCATGTCCAGTACCTTATACCCTGCGGTTGCGCTCATTTCCTTCCAGTTTAATACGGGCATCACCCAAAGGTCCAGCTCTTTGCTTTTCTGCAACCAGTACTGACTGGTATTGGTAGCGATCTTTTCTGCGATCCGCTTTTTTATTTCATCCCTTTTCCGGAAACAATCCTGCTCATCGTATTGCTCCAGCGCCTTGCTCTGCAGGATTTTATTCAGTTGCCGGATGGGTACCATGGCGATAGCAATATATCCATCGGATGTTTTATAGATGCCATACGGCGCGCTCAGCAGCGCATGTGCATTATTAAAGCCTGCTCTTTGCGGCATTTTATGGCTCTGAAAATAAGTGGTAAAAAATTCGAATTGAAAATCTATGAGGGATTCCAGCAAGCTGAGCTGCAACAAAGTTCCTTTTCCTGTTTTTTTTGATTTTATTAATGCGGCAATAATAAATTGAACCGCCTGGTTGCCACACAGGTAATCACCAATGCCTAAACCTAAGGCTGTAGGAATATCAGAAGCACTTCCGGTAGTATAAGTCAGCCCCGACAGGCTTTGTACCAAAAGATCCTGCCCGGGCTTTTTATGCAAGGGACCTGCTTCTCCATAACCTGATATTTGTGCGTACACGATCGAAGGATTTAACTTCACCACATCTTCATACCCTAACAACTTCCTTTCCATTGCACCCGGCCGGAAATTATGAACAAGCACATGTGCTTTACCGATCAGCTTTTTAAGCCATACCATATCGCCGGCGTTGCCCATGTCTATTGCAAAGCTTTCTTTATTCCTGTTGATGGTATTAAACAAAAGTGAATTATCATCATCCACCCACATATTTTTAATGGCAAGCTTCCTGCCTCCTTCTCCCGTAAGCGGATGTTCAATCTTTATGACGCGGGCGCCCAGATCAGCCAGCCTTAACCCCGCGCAAGGGCCAGACAAATACTGGCAAAACTCCAACACAATAATATCTGCCAAGGGCAACTGCATAATAGTTAATTTCAAATTCCACGCCTTAAGCTAAGGGCCGAAACAATATTACTTACTTTATTTACTTTTCCAGCTCTATAGTTTCTCCTGCAACGGTATCAATTACGATCAGCTCATTGGTTATATTGCTTTTTTTGTTTCCCTGCTTTATTGTACCGCTTTTCCCCCAGGGGGCATACACTTTCAGCTTACCGCCCTTTTCACTGAATATGGATATATGCATCCTCTCATTTTTAACCGAACCGCTTACAAGAAAAGCTCCTACAGCCCGCAGGTTAAAAAATGCCGCATCCTTCGTAATATCCCAATTAGGGAAAAGCCTGATTATACCATTATAGCTTTGAATGAAGCATTCATTAATTACTACCGGCAGGGCAAAGTTTTCAAACCAGATACCCATAGCGGCCATATAGTCATATTTCGTATGATCTCTATACCGCCCGTGTACCTGCATTACTTTATCTGTTGCGGTTCCGTTTGGCAATAGTGAATAGCGCACATGCCTTTTAAAGCTTTCTATATCCAGCAGTCCAAGCCTTGCAGCCTGCAGGTTGATAAACACCAGGTCGTTCCCGCCTTCGTTTTGCTGGTTATAATAAGTATTTTTCAATATTTGCATGATAGAATCGCCGGAATGCAATCCGTGGTCTTCACCCGGAAAAACATTCATTAAAGGAGAAGGAACATTATATACTACCTGGTCGTGCTCCCCGGGCACAGAAACCAATACCTCCCCGTATTTTTCTGACCGGGCAGTCGGGTAATCGGGATAATTGCCTAAAATATCTTTTACATCCGCTACCAGTTCCTGGTCAGGTTCATGGGTTCCCAGTATATCCACCATGTTGATAAATGCATTGAATACAAATTTTGTAAGTGTAAGGTCTACATTACAGTCATAATTGTATTTAAAGCCCGGGCGCAGCGCATACAGCTCCGGGGGTATAGTGGGGAAAATATGATACTTATCATCGTTCCACCTGGAGCCACCCCTGGCTTCCGGGCGCTTCATATACGCTACAAGAAATTCTACTGCTTCCTTTATAGGTGTATAGGCCCTGGTTTTAAGATAAACCGTATCTGCAGAATACAGGTAATGCCACCATAACCCCTGTACAGACCAGGGTGTTTCACATATTTCCCAACCCCAATGCGGCACAGGATAGGGGTTCATTGTCATTTCAACGGGGTATGCCGAATGCGGGAAATAAGCACCGGGCAATTTATAATACTCCTGCGCCCATGTGCGGCTTACAGGCATCAGTAATTCGATGAGATTAACATAGGGGAGGTTTTTTTCCAGGTGATTACTGGAAAAAGTCATCCAGAAAGGTTGTTGTGTGTTATAGTTCATATGGTAATCGCCATGCCAGGCAGTACCGATTTTGTTAAAGCTCCAATTGGCAAACAACCCCGGAGTAGTGGCGCCGTCTTTAGCTGCACAATTAAAAAAATACAAATTCCTGTACCATATTTCTTCCAGGAAATGATCGCTCAACTGAACACCGGATTTTGACCAGTAATTTTTCCAGGATTCTTCTGAAGCAGACCTGGATGCAAGATAAGCATCAAAACCAGGGCGTTGTACCTTTACCTGGCCGGATACTAAAGAATCTATCCCTTCTTCCAGTTGAACGCTCACAACCAGTTCTTTTCCCCCGTCTTCAAAAGCGGCTTCCAGCGTTTGCATTTTTTCATTATTGCCATCCCAGTTTATCCTGTCTGTTTTTTTCAGATCCAGGTTGCTGCTTGCCGTTAAACGGAAAGCCTTGTCTTTCGGATATCTTTTTTCCTTATCGTATTCACCAGGCTCGCGGGAGGGCAGCGTTTGCCTGAACGACAGCGTACCTTCCTGCAATATTTCATCACTGGTATAAGCGGGAAATTCCGGGGGAGTAGAAGGGTCGGGCATCACCTTCAGCCTTTTAAAAATATTGGGAACCTTGTTCCCCTGGTCATCCACCAACTGCATCCATAGCCGGTCTTTCTCCATATCTGTAAACACCTGGAGCTTTATCCTGTTTTTTTTCTTATCCAGCATATATACTTCACACAACCCGTTAGAGATATCGAGGGAATGCCCCAACAGTTCTGCATCTCGCCTGTCAAATCCCAACAGGACGGAACCGCAGGGGAACGGCCTTGGATAGGGCTGGCGATAATTTTCCTGGGCCATGGTACTGTATTTTTTGTACCAGGGATCATCGGTCAACAGTTTGAGCGTATCGGGTATTTTGCTCACTTTGTCAAATACATAATCAAAGGTGCCGATCTCCTCCCTGTGCTTTTCAGCAATACGTATATCCCATACATTGTTGTGGCCGAAGTACAGCATAATACCGTCCGGTCTTGTTGTTACAACCACACCCATACCACCATTGCCCAGCAAAGCGCCTTCAAAAAAATCAACCGCAGGCTTATCATAGCGCAGGGTGTGTTTTTTTGCCTGTTCATACGATGAAAAAGAAACATCTTTCTGTTGGTCACAGGCAAGTAAACATAAACAGAAGACCACGAATGATAACTTTTCTTTCATGCGTATTATTTTATGGGCTACCCGTTAGGCAGAGACACTTCGGTAAACGATAACGAATGTTGTAAAAAAGGCGGCTTTTTAGCTATGGAGCTATAAAAGCCGCCATCCAAAATCAACTGCTATCTGAACGCTTGTTTTAGTAATTGGGATTTTGTTCAAGGCTCGGGTTCGTATCTATTTCACTTTGCGGGAAAGGAAATAGATAATGCTTGGACGCATCAAACTTACGTTGGGCTCCGCCGGGATCTACCAATGTTGGAATATAAGTCTGGGCAGTTTTCCATCGCTTAATGTCCCAGTATCTTTTGCCTTCCAATGCCAGCTCTATTCTTCTTTCATGCCTTATACGTTCACGCATTTGTTCTTTTGATAACCCGGTAGATATAGGAGGCATATTAACACCCGGCCTGGCCCGAATTTGGTTAATGGCATCGTATATGCTTTGATCCGGCCCGCTTTCTTCATTTTTAGCTTCTGCATAAATCAGCAAAAGCTCGGCATAACGCATCAGCACCCAATCCTGTTCGCTCCGGGTACTGTAATCAACAGGGAGCGCATCCCAGTTCAACCCTTTTACCGGCTCATATCCTGTTCCTGACTGGGCATTGTAGTTGAATCCCATTTCAACACCTGATGAATTGATCACTTTATCTTCAAACGCTTTAATGGTCATCAGCAATCTTGGATCGCGATTGAGGCGCCAGTTGGATGAATTATACAAGGGAGATGTTGTGATAGGCTGCCCGTCGGTACATTCATAGTCATTTACCAGTTCTCCGCGCGGGTTGATCGTACCATGCCAGGCAAACTGAATATCGGGACCGGTAGCTGACCTGTCGGGATTGAGATATTGTGCGGACATCATGATCTCGGGATTACCACCTTGACCAATAGCCAGAAACAACGTACGGTAATTGTTGAACAGGCTGAATTTACCATCCGTTATTACCTGCTGGGCAGCGGCGGCGGCAGGGCCCCATTGCTCGTTGTGCAACAGCACTTTTGCCTTCAATGCCAGGGCAGATCCTTTTACCGCATGTCCATTATAAGCTGTATTAGGCAAACTGTTAATAGCAACATCCAGGTCAGCCAGTATCTGCGCCACTACCTCAGATTTGGAGCTTTGTTTAACTTTAGCTTCATCTATGGTAACCAGCTTGGTATATACCGGAACGCCTCCATAGAACTCCGTTAAGGTAAAATAAAACATAGCGCGCAAAAACAGCACTTCCCCTTTATAACGTGTTTTAATCTCATCTGAAACAGGCGCACGGTCAACGTTCTCAAGAAAGAAGTTACAGGAGCTTATTCCCTGGTAACACTGTGAGTATATGTTTGATACAATACCTCCCGATGTAGCCTCGATAAGACCCTGACCCAAAGCCACCACATCTGCACCCTGGTTGGCGCAGATATCTCCTCCCAATACATCCCAGAACATGGTATTGTGGTCAAAAGTTCCGGTCAGTATCCTGGCATATACACCGGCCAGCGCCATATCTACCTCTTTCTGATTGTTCCAGAATGTTTCACTTGAAATTTGATCAAGAGGATTTTTATCAAGAAATTTCGAGCAGGAAATTGTTTGTATCGCCAATGCAGCAATTACACCTATTTTGAATAGCTTTTTCATGTGTTTGTTTTTATTGATTTTAGCCCCAACTTGTCCGCCAATAGCGTGGATGGAATTCACATAAAAAATATTGATCAATTTTAATATACACATACCTGTTTTTTTATGCTCATTTCATAATATGTTATGGGCCTGGTTAAAGAGAAGCTTTCACACCTACGGTATAGGTCGTTATCTGAGGGTATATACTGAACCTGCAACCATCGCACGAGCGCTCAGGATCAGCACCGGGATATTTTGTAATGGTAATTACATTATCTCCCGATACGTATGCACGCAAGGATTTAAGCCCTATTTTACGGGCAACCGAACCAGGAAATCCATAGCTCAATGCAATATTTTTTAACCTCAGGTATGAAGCGTCCAACAACCAATAGGTACTGGGTGTGCCATTGATCGGCTTGTACGTTTGCTCAAACATAGCGGGTGTAGTATTAGAGTGATTCTCCGGTGTCCACCTGTTTTTTACAAAATCCTTTGTTGGTGAAGAGCCCTGCGCAAAAGGAGCGTACCCCCATGCCATATGCACCCCACCTACATATACCTTAGTTCCTTCAACACCCTGCAAAAAAGCAGTAAAATCAAAGTTCTTCCACGACAGGTTCAAGCTACCGCCATAATAAAACTTAGCATAAGCGCCATCTACCACTACCCTGTCCTTTGCATCTATTACACCGTCTCCATTTGCATCCTTGAAACGGAGATCACCCGGTTTAGGATTGAAAGGATGTGCGGGTGCTTTGTCAATTTCTTCCTGATCCTGAAATATTCCATCCATCTCTATAAGATAAAAAGAGTTGAAGGGTAATCCTTCCTTAATTACCCTGTTACTATATGAAGGACTTTTTACACTCAGTACTTTATTCTTAAAAGTAGAGAAGTTAAAGTTTACGTTATAGTCCAATTCGCCAATCCTGTTACGATGACCTACCTCAAACTCCCAGCCCGTATTCTTCATTTTGCCATAATTAACAGTAGGTGCAGACAATCCAATACTTGCAGGCACCGGTATCTGGTAAAGAATACCATCAGTAATTTTATCAAACCAGTCTGCCGTAAAAGAGATCAACCCGTTTTTCAGGCTGTAATCAATGCCAAAGTCGGTAACTGTAGTAGTTTCCCATTTTAAAGTACGATCCACCAACCGGGTTAACTGTACACCGGGCTCCAGTGATGAAAAGGGATAAGACGTATTGGACAGCACATTCTGATAAGGATACAAACCAACATTCTGGTTGCCCAATTGTCCCCATGAGGCACGAAGCTTCAGGTTATCCGTCCAGTTCGCATCCCGCAGGAAAGATTCTTCAGAAATTCTCCAACCTGCTGACAACGAAGGAAAGAATCCCCACCTGGTTTCGGGAGCGATCCTTGACGTGCCATCATATCTTGCATTCGCTTCGAAAAGGTATTTACCCTTAAAATCATAATTCAGGCGGCCAAAGAACGACTGGATCGCCCATTCATTGGCAGTGCCGCCCGTGCTTTGACCAAGCGCCGCACCGGCATTTAGCTCCGAAATACTATTGGTAGGAAAAGTGATTTTTGAACCGCTCATATCCCTGTAGTAATTAGATTCCTGGTTATAACCCAGCAATGCATTCAGGTTGTGTACTTCGGCAATCGTTTTCTTATAATTTAAAGTGGAATACAGGGTTGTTTCAAAATTCTGCGACATCGTCTCACGCACGCCTTCCTGCCAAACCGCATTGTTGTGCGCATAGCTGCCGTCTTCAAAAAAATAATTGTCCACCGCATGCTCAAAGCGCTTGTTAAAATAGTCTGTAGAACCTACAGCGCCTTTCGTGTACCATGTTAAATCTTTTGCCAATTTTATGTCTGCATACACCTGTGCACGCACATTGTTCGTATTAATTTTCCTGAACCCGCTGGCTATCAGCGCATCAGGGTTCCTCACTGTCCATTCTCCAATACTGCTGCTATACCTGGCCACATAGCCGGTAGTACCATCAGGCAAGGTCATAGTGGGCGTATAATTGGGCCCTGAATAGGCGCTCATTACATAATCATTGTCGCCAAAATTATCCTGTTGAACATCTCTTTTAGTAAGTTGTACATTTCCTCCTATACTGATCCAATCCCTAACCTTGGTATCTACCGAAAGCAGCAGGTTATACTTTTTAAGATCATAGATACTGATAACTCCTCCTTGTCCGAAATAGCCAAGCCCAAGATTAAAAGTAGTTTTTTCATTGCCTCCACTAATACCAAGATGATGATCCTGTGCATAAGCGGTATTGAATACGTGATCTACCCAATTGAAGTTAGGATACTTTACAGGATCATTGGAGTTTCTGTATGCATCAATAGTTGCCTGACTGAAATAGGTGGGCAAGCCGCTTCTCGTATTTGCCTCATTCCAGTACTGCATATAATCCGCAGAGTTGGTTACAAGATCAGGCAAACGGGTAGCCTTTTGTGCCTGAACATTGCCATGGTATTGAATGGTAAGATCCCGGGCTTTACCACGTTTGGTGGTAACCAGTATTACACCATTGGCAGCCCGTGCCCCATATATGGCAGCAGAAGCAGCATCTTTTAAAACAGACACGGATTCTATATCGTCGGGGTTCAAAGCGCTCATATCTCCGCGTACACCGTCAATCAATATCAGCGGATCACTTCCCGCACTACTAAAGGTGCCAACACCCCGTATCCTCATCTGGGCATTATCATCGCCCGGTTTGCCGGAACTCTGCGTTACCTGCAAGCCGGTAACTTTTCCCTGCAGCAAATTTTGAACGTTAGGAGCAGGACGCTTTGCCAGTTCGTCACCTCCTATATAAGCTACCGCACCGGTAAGGTTTACTTTTTTCTGCGTGCCATAACCTACTACCACCACCTGTTCCATTTCAGAAAAATCCTGTTCCATGGTAATATCATAGCTGGTTTGTGCACCTACTGTTATTTCTACAGCTTTAAATCCTACCGCGGTTATTTCGAGCACGTCATTCTCCTGTGCATCTAATGTAAACCGCCCGTTCGCATCCGTTTGAACGCCTCCGGGCTTTCTTTTTACTTTTACAGAGGCGCCGGGTACGGGATCGCCTTTTGTGTCTTTTACAATACCGGAAATGTTTTTGAGATCAACCGTTTTGTTATGTCCTGCAACGGACATCATTGGAAGCGACACCAACAGCAGGAAAAATGGCAGCAGCGCCAGGCGTCTAACGGAATTGTGCAACCGAATATGCCGAAGCATACCCATAGCATACGTTTTGGTTGGAAGCATTCGTGAATTGTTTTAGTGATGAGATATTATTAGAATAACGCAGCAAACATAACAATGTCAATGCCTGGCGGTGTTACCCATTTTATTAAAAGAATAAAGTTTTTTACCATAATTAAATTTCCACCTTCCTTCAGCTTTCATTATCTTCATTACCTGATATTGAGAATAAAAACAAGCAACACTTCAGCAATTATTGTCAAAACCTTTATCCATTTTGCATTACAAGCTATTTTTTTAATTATCGCTTTAATTAACTTATTATGAAACCAGAGCTGATTGTTGATGCGCCCATTTTAGGAGAGAAAAAAATTTGGGTGAAAAAAATTAATAAACCGCACTTCGATCACCCTTTCCATTTTCACAAGCTGTGTGAATTAACATGGGTAGAAAAAAGCCATGGCAAACTTATAATCGGCGACTATGTAGGCAATTTTTCTGAAAACGAGCTGATACTGGCGAGCCCGGAACTGCCGCACTTATGGAAATGTGACGCTGTTTACTACAGAAAGAACAGCCATCTTTATACAAAAGCGATCGGCCTGTATTTTCCGCAGGAGCTTATCCATAGTATTTCCGACGACACTACCGCTACCAGCATATATGGAGAACTGATGTGCAAAGCCGAAAGGGGAATGCGCTTTTACGGTAATACCAAAATGAAGGTTATCGGCAAGCTCAGGGAGCTCATACATAGCAATGGATTGTTACAACTGGGTATATTTTTACAGGTAATTGACATCTTATCTTATTCTAAAGAGTTTGAATACCTCGCCAGCGTTGGCTATAAGAAGTCATCGAACAGTAATGATATGGAGCGCTTTAATGAAGTATATCAATTTTTACTTAAAAATTTTAGCCGCGACATTATGCTGGAAGAAGTTGCACGCGTCTGCAATATGACACCCAACTCTTTTTGCAGGTTCTTTAAGCAAAAGACACAAAAAACTTTTACTTATTTCCTCAACGAAATACGCATTGGGCATGCAAAAAAACTTTTGCAAAGCAGTAATTACACTATTAAGGACATTTGCTATGAATGTGGCTATAATAACCCGGTAAATTTCTTTGCTTTTTTTAAACAAATAACAAATCAAACTCCGAGGGAATACAGGAAACATGTGCTTACGCTGGACAGGAAACTGATGCCTGCATAAACTTAATTTATTTTGAAAAATCCATTAGCGTACGAATTGATGCACTATAATGCGGGAAATCATCAAACATTCCAGCTCGCTTTGCGGTAAGCGGCCGGTGTTCGTTGCGATAGCCTTGTAAAAAGGCGGTTAAAGTATGAAATGTTGGGAATCCCTACCATATCGGCTATTTCCTGCAACGAATAGGCAGTGGTAGCCAACAGCAACTGCGCCCTTTCAATACGCCTTGCATGCAGGTATTCCAGCGGGCGAATGCCTGTTTCCTTTTTGAATATGCGTGAAAAATAATCAGGGTCGAGATGACATTGCGCTGCTAACTTTTGCACGGTAAGCTCATCTGATAAATGCTCGTTGATATACTTCACCATATCAATGATCTTTTTCCCGGTGTTTCCGGCGTATGCATTTTGATGGCGATGCTCCTGTATAAATCCTGCAAACAATATTTTTAATAAGCCCTGTGTTTCTACGATATATTTTGCAGGTGTGCGGTTATTGATACCCGTAAAGTCCGGTATAACCTTGTTGTCGTGATAGATCTTCGGATCACTTTTCACCAGGGCGCGTTGCGGGTTTACTGCAAGCAGGCGCTCAAACAACAATTGCTCAAGAGGGGAAGCCTTTCGCTCATATTTAAAATCGTAGCGGGAATACACAGACATCCCCACGCCCGTTTCTTCCAGGAAATGAACGTAATATTGTTCCATCCGGCTATCGCACTTATACCTGCTGTACGTGTAAGACGGAATGAGATACAGGTGATCCTTTTTCAGGTCGAATACCTGCCGGTGATGATACACTTTCGCGGTTCCGCTTTTAATAAGATACAGCCTGGAAAAAGGGCTTACCACATTGTCATAATCCCATTGCCTGTCCAGCTTTGCGTATCCAATATTCAGCAGGCTTACTTTTAAGGTTTGTAAGGATTCGTTCATATTCCAAACAATATCAAAAGATAGTAAAATAAGCCATTTTAAGCTTTTTAATGATGCAAATAGTCGGAAATGTACAAAAAACAGTCACATTCATACCACACATCATTGGCCAAATATTTCTAATTTAGCTCCTTATTGCTGCAGTATGAAGTTCCGGATATTATTATCATTTACATTATTGCTCATTTTTTCTTCGTGCTCTACTTCCGTGCCTGAAGAGGTGGAAGCTGTATATAACACGCTGCCTGCCGGTATTGACTTTAATAAACATGTAAAGCCTATATTATCCGATAAATGTTTTGCGTGTCACGGGCCGGACAAAGCAAGCCTGAAAGCGGGACTACGGCTGGACCTGGAGGAAGCAGCCTACGCCGAACTTCCCGAGAACCCGGGTAAAAAAGCCATTGTTCCGGGGAATCCCGGTAAAAGCGAGCTTTTAAAAAGGATACTGTCTAATGATCCTGAATATATGATGCCCGAGCCATCCTCGCATTTAAGCCTTACAACTTACGAAAAGGCCGTGCTGGTAAAATGGATAAAAGAGGGGGCGGGCTACAAACCGCACTGGGCATTTATTAAACCCGATAAACCGGCGGTGCCCGAAATAAAAAGCGCTGCAAAGGCGGCAAACGCGATTGATCATTTTGTAATACACCGCCTTGAAAAAGAAAACCTGGCTTTATCGCCCGAAGCCGACAGGGAGATATTGCTGCGCAGGGTAAGTCTCGACCTCACCGGCTTACCGGCTACGCCCGAAGAAACAGATGCCTTCCTGAACGATACTTCTCCCAATGCATACGAAAAGCAGGTAGACAGGCTGATGGCTTCCCCACACTATGGCGAAAGGATCGCTACAGACTGGCTGGATGTTGCACGTTTCGCGGATTCGCATGGCTATACTGTAGACAGGCTGCGGGATATGTCGCCCTGGCGCGATTGGGTGATCAGGGCTTTCAATCAAAACCTTCCCTATAATGATTTTATCACCTGGCAACTGGCAGGCGACCTCCTCCCCCATCCAACGCGCGACCAACTGATAGCTACCGGCTTTAACCGGAATCACCAGCAGAATATGGAAGGAGGCATTGTTGAAGAAGAGTTCCGTGTGGAATATGTGGCAGACAGGACCAATACTACAGCAGAAGCATTCATGGCAATTACGGCGGGTTGCGCCAGGTGCCACGATCATAAGTTCGACCCGGTATCTCAAAAAGAATACTACGAGATGTCCGGCTTTTTTAACAATGTAAAAGAAGCCGGTCAAATTTCGTGGGATAATGCCATGCCTGTGCCTACCATGTTGCTGACCTCAGCGGAGCAGGACCAGATCATCGCTTCCTTAAAAACGCAGGAAACACAAAAAGAAAAGGAACTGGAGCTTATTACGCAGCAGGAAACCAATGCCGCGGATGAATGGATACGATCAGGAGCATACAAAAACATAGCCGGCAAACGTTTCCCGGATGACCTGGCGGCCTGGTATCCCTTACAGGGAAATTTAAAAAGCGGGATCAATAATAAGGAAAACGGCATCATGAAACGCGAGGGAGGATCCATTGAAAAAGCAGTATTTACAGCTACCGAAAGAGGACAGTCTATTTTATTTGACGGGGATATCTGGTTAACGCTTGATAAAACGGCCATGTATAACCGGACACAGCCCTTTTCAGTGGGTACATGGGTGAACATTCCCGAAGAGTTGACCAGCGGAGTGATCTTTCACCGGTGCTTCTCAACACAACTGTATAACTTCAGGGGCTTTAGCCTGGGAGTGACCAACAACCATTTCGAATTGAAGATGGCCCACACCGCACCTTATAATGCCATCATTGAGTTCTCTAAAAAAGAAGTTCCTAAAAATAAATGGATACAGCTCACTGTTACTTACGACGGATCATCCAAAGCCGCGGGGTATAAGCTCTTTTTAAACGGAGAAGAGCTTGAAACCGTAACAGACCAGGATAACCTGTATAAAGATATTATCCTGAACGAAAGCCCCCAATCGTTGCAACTGGGCGCCTGGGAGCGTGGTAAAGGTTTAACCGGGGGCAAAGCAAACGATGTTACCGTATTTAACAGGGCACTGACGCCACTGGAAATACGGCAGTTATACGATGGAACAGCCTTTAAACGTGTATGCGGTAAAGAGCCCGCCACACTTACCCCCGATGAAAAAACAGCGCTGAAGGATTATTATTATTCCGGTATTTCAGTACCGCTTAAAAAGCAGCGCGAAGCATTACGGCAGGTTCGGCTATCCTTTAACGATAGTACAGAAAAAATACAGGAAGTAATGATCATGCAGGAAATGCCGGAAAAAAGATCCACCTACCTGCTGGACCGGGGCGTATACGATATGCCCAAAGAAGAAGTGCAGCCCGATGTTTTTAAAAGTATTTTGCCTATGCCGGCTAACCTGCCCCGCAACCGGCTGGGACTGGCGCAATGGCTCACCCATCGGGATCATCCGCTTACAGCAAGGGTAGCAGTAAACCGTTACTGGCAGTTATTTTTTGGAAAAGGATTGGTGAAGACCGCCGAAGATTTTGGCAACCAGGGAGAAATGCCTTCACATCCTGAATTGCTCGACTGGCTGGCAGTACAATTCATGGAGAGCGGGTGGGATGTAAAAGCGCTGATCAAAATGATGGTCATGTCGACCACCTACAGGCAACAATCTGCGGCCAGCAAACACCTGGTGGAAAAAGACCCGGAAAATATATTACTGGCAAGGGCTTCCCCATCACGCCTTACAGCGGAAATGCTGCGCGATAATGCCTTGTTCGCGAGCGGGCTGCTGAATGAGACCATTGGCGGCAAAAGCGTATATCCTTATCAACCCGAAGACCTGTGGCGCATGAACGGATCGAAATACCGGCAGGATACAGGCAATCTTATTTACCGGAGAGGAATGTATACCGTATGGAGAAGATCGGTACCCAACCCCACCCAGGCTACCTTTGACGTGGGTATACGAACCAGTTGTATTGTAAGAAGGCAAAAAACAAACACCCCTTTGCAGGCGCTGGTAACGCTCAACGATCCCACGTTTGTAGAGGCAGCCAAAGTAATGGGTGAGCAAATGACACGGAGCGCCGACAACAGATCGGCCATTATAACGGCATTCAGAAAACTGACAGGCAGAAAACCTACAGACAAAGAATTGAATATACTGCTGGAACAATATGAAAAAGAATATGTGAAGTTTAAAAACAATCCTGCCAGGATCAAAGGCTGGTTGCAAACAGGTATGTATATAGCAGATAAAAGCTTGCCGCAGGAGAAGATTGCCGCCAACGCGGTTGTAGCAAGCACCATTATTAATACCGATGCAAGCATCACAAAAAGATAAATGTTATGCACGATCATCACCATGAACCGCCATTTGATCCAATGAACAGGGACCTGGCGCAGGTAAAAAAACAGCTTGACCGCCGGACTTTTCTTACCAAAACCTCCCTGGGACTGGGAGCGGTGGCATTGGGTACATTACTGGGCAGATCGTCCCTTTTTGGCAAAACCAACGCTTCGGCAACGCCGCTGGAAGAAGGGGTGACCAATACGGTATTTCCCAATTACCTTCCTAAAGCAAAGCGGATCGTATACCTTTTTCAAAGCGGGGGACCTTCGCAACTGGAACTGTTCGATTATAAGCCGGGGCTGGAAAAATACCAGGCGCAGGATCTCCCGGCTTCCATCCGCGGCAATCAGCGGCTTACCGGCATGAGCGCGGAACAATCTGTTTTTCCTGTCGCTTCTTCCATATTCAAATTCCAGCAATACGGTGAATGCAAAGCGTGGGTAAGCGAACTGATGCCTTATACGGCGCAGGTGGTGGATGATCTGTGCTTCGTCAAATCCATGAATACAGACGCGATCAATCATGATCCGGCTACTACGTTTTTCCAGAGTGGTAACCAGATCGCAGGGCGGCCTTCCATAGGCGCATGGCTGAGCTACGGACTGGGATCGGACAATGAGAATCTGCCTACCTTTATTGTGCTGGTATCTAAAAACGGCAGCGGGCAACCGCTGATGGCAAGGCTGTGGAGCAACGGTTTCCTGCCCTCGCGCCACCAGGGCGTTGAATTTCGCTCGGGAAAAGATCCTGTATTGTACCTTGGCAACCCGGAAGGATACGATGGAAAGGACCGCCGGCAAATGCTGGATTACCTGAAAAACCTGAACCAGTTGCAAGCCGATACTTATGGCGACCCCGAGATCAACACGCGCATTTCACAATATGAAATGGCATACCGTATGCAAACTTCGGTGCCCGAAGTAACAGATATGAGCAATGAGCCTGACTGGGTATACGATATGTATGGTGCCGACAGCCGCGATCCCGGCACTTTTGCAGCCAACTGCTTACTGGCACGCAGGCTGCTCGAAAAAGACGTTAAGTTCGTTCAGTTGTATCACCAGGGATGGGATCATCACGGAGGCTTACCCGGCGGTATAAAAGAACAATGCCGCAAAACCGACCAGGCAAGCGCAGCCCTGGTAAAAGACCTGAAGCAACGCGGATTGCTGGAAGACACCCTGGTAGTATGGGGCGGTGAGTTCGGGCGCACCGTGTATTCGCAGGGAAAACTATCGGCAGATAATTACGGGCGCGATCATCACCCCCGTTGTTTTACCATGTGGATGGCTGGCGCCGGCGTAAAACCCGGCTTTACATACGGGGAAACGGATGATTTTGGATACAACATAGTAAAAGATCCTGTGCATGTGCATGACTTTCATGCTACGTTACTGCACCTGTTCGGCATAGATCACGAAAAGCTGGTATACAGGTACCAGGGAAGAAGGTTCAGGCTCACAGACGTTAGCGGGCATGTAGTGAAAGATATTTTGACGTAAAACAGGTTACAGATTTGAAATTTAAGATTTGAGATGAGTGATCAGCTTTCAGCTATGAGCTATCAGCCGTCAGTCTATCAGGCAATGGTGTCAAAAACTATAAACCAAAAACAACAAACCCGAAACCAGTAACTTGTCCTGTAACTTGCAACCTGAAACCCGAAACAAATGAAAAAAAGAACTTTTTTAAAAACCACTTCTGTCATTGCTGCCGGTTTAATGGCAAAACCTTCATTTGCATTTAATAGTATGAGTAACAAAAAACAAGAAGATCCTGTTATAGGTCATGGCAACTTTCGTTATAAAGTAAATAAAAACTGGGCTAAGATCAGCCCCACCTACAATCCGCTGCTCAATTGCCACGAAATGGTAATGGATAGCAAGGGGCGGCTGATCATGCTGGGCGATCATACCAGCAACAATATCCTCGTATTCGATAAGTCGGGCAAGCTGCTTGACTTCTGGGGAACGCAATACCCCGGCGGGCACGGACTTACCATAAGTAAAGAAGGAGGCGAGGATTTTTTAATTATAACCGATTGCGGTTATTTCCTGGATAAAAACGGCAGTTGGCAGGCACAGGCAGGGCAGGTTTTTAAAACTACCATTAACGGCAAGCTGGTTTTTAACTTCGGGCATCCTCACGCCATTGGTATTTACAAAGCCGATGAAAAATTTATGCCTACCGAAACCGCCGTGGCGCCTAACGGCGATATTTATGTTGCAGACGGGTATGGATCGGATTATATTATTCAATACGATCGCCGGGGAAAATACATCCGGCACTTTGGAGGACATAACAACAGCAACTCTGCCCACAACCTTAAGAACGCGCATGGCGTAACAGTAGATACAAGGGATAAGAACAATCCTGTTTTGATCTGTACCTCAAGGGCGGAACAATGCTTTAAGATTTTTACGCTCGACGGGAAGTATATCAAAACCATTGAAATGCCCGGATTGTTTGTATGCCGCGCGGTAATAGACGGCAGCAATGTATACGCCGGGGTATGCTGGTCTACTACCAAAGACGGGAAGCAGTATGTAAAGGATACGGGATTTGTAACCATTATGGATGGCAGCAATAAGGTAGTATCCAATCCCGGAGGAACAGAGCCCCAATATACTAACGGCAAGCTGCAACCGATGTTCCAGTCGCCCGAAAAAATATTCAACCACGGTCACGACGTATGTGTAGATAACGACAAGAACCTGTATGTATGTCAATGGAATGCCAGTCAAACCGCACCCGTTAAACTGGAAAGAATATAGTAATGGTATTATTGAGCGTACAGTTGTTTTTAGGCAGGTTTCACCCTTTGATCGTACACCTGCCTGTTGGTTTTTTGCTACTGGCGGTTATATTACAGCTAACCGGCTGTATACCCCGCTATAGATCCATACGCTCCGCCGTTCCCCTGTCGTTGCTAACAGGTTGTGCAAGCGCTATCATGGCATGTATTACCGGGTATTTATTATCGCTGGATGGCGACTATAATCCCGAAACACTCAGCGTGCATATGTGGCTGGGCATATTTACCGCGATCGTATCTTTTATTGCCTGGCTGATCAGCATTCACACCATTTCTTTCAAAGCGATGCACCTTAAAAGCCTGAACGTTTTCGCGTTAGCGATGCTTGTTCTTATTACTGCCGCCGGTCATTACGGCGGAACTTTAACACACGGAAGCGGTTATATTTCCACCGATATTGTTTTTGAAAAACCAAAAGAAAAAAAACAAATAACCAACGCCGAAGAAGCGCTTGTATTTGAAGATATCGTATATCCCATCCTGCAGAACAAATGCGGCAATTGCCATAATAACAATAAAAAGAAAGGCAGGCTTTCCATGGAAACGCTGGCATCGCTGAAGAAAGGAGGAAAGCACGGAGCGGTAATAACAGAAGGAAAACCGCTGGAAAGCGAACTGATCAAAAGGGTATTGCTGGATCCTGCAGATGAAAAATTTATGCCTACCGATGGCAAGCCTCCTTTAACCGGCGAAGAGACGGCCATTATACAATGGTGGATTGAAAGCCAGATGTCCGGTGAAGATAAAAAGCTGGCTCTTGCTTCTCCTCCTTCCAATATCAAAGAATATATACTCCACTATTTAGGCGCCGGAACCGCGGCCAGCAGCAGCACTACTGAAAACGCAGCAACAAGCATTAGCGCGCCGCCTGTTACAGACGATGTTCTGGCGCAATTAAATAATGAAGGCTTTGTAATTAAGCAGATCAGCTACGATCCCGACCTGCTGGACATAACGCTTCCATCCACCGAAGGCATTTCGAACGCTGATAAAATAAAATTACTGGAGCCCGTTAAGAGCAACATACTATGGCTGAATGTGTCAGGAAACAAGGTTACCGATGATCAACTGGCAATTATCAATACATTTTCCAACCTGCAGCGTTTACGCCTTGATAAAACCCCCGTTACCGACGCAGGGATCAGGAGACTGGCAGACCTTTCATCGCTTGAAAGCATTAACCTGTGTTATACCAAAATAACCGAAGCCTGCCTGGCAGATCTTTCGAATATGAAAAGCCTGCAATCGGTATATACCTGGGGAACTCCCGTTAAAGAAACAAAACCAGGCGGCGAAAAAAGCCATCTCAAAATAGTCAGCGGAGAAAGCAGCAATATCGCCATAAAACCATAACCTGCCCCCGGCTTACATCTGCAACGCAAAAATCCAGGGTATCTGCAATCCTTTACCGCCAGGCAGTTCAGGTGGGCTCCCGGTTTTCATATCCTATTCTTTCTTACTTTGCATGGTATGCAACAATTGTTAGCGCATCTTAAAACATTTTACCAGCTCAGCGCCGAAGCAGAGCTGGTGCTTAAAGACTGCTTTGAAGAGATCATCCTGGCTAAAAATGAATTCCTGGTAAAGGAAGGTAAAGTATGCAGGCATCTTTATTTTTTACAGCAGGGCGCGTTAAGAGGCTTTTACAACCTGGACGGAAAGGAAATTACGCATTGGTTCGGTTTTGAAAACGATTTTGTAACTTCCTTTCACAGCTTCACCACACAACAACCTTCGGTGGAGAATATCCAACTGATGGAAGGCTGCATACTTTGGGCGATATCCAAAGACACACTAACAGGCTTGTTTAACCGCTACCACGAAATAGAACGACTGGTAAGGATCGCTTACGAAAAATATTATATCCGCCTGGAAGAAAGATATGTAAATGCCCATTTCAAAACCGCGGGCGAGCGATACGAAAGCCTGCTGTTGCACACCCCGCATATTGTAGAACGTGTGCCATTAGGCTTTATATCCTCCTATCTTGGCATCAGCCAGGAAACGTTGAGCCGGGTGCGCGGCCGCCTTTAACAAATGCTCCTGTTATTTTTTGACTATTGTCAAAACCAGCATAGCAGCGCCGTTATAGATTTGTTTTCATAAAAATTGATCATGAAACAAAAACCCAACCAACCCTCGGCGGCTTTTACAGGCGCTTCGTGGTTCGCTTTGCTAGCAGGAATCGTTGCCTTTAATACAGGATTATGGAACGCAGAAATGGAGTTGAACGAAAAGGGCTATTACTTTACGGTATTGATGTTCGGACTGTTTTCCGCCATATCGGTGCAAAAAGCGGTGCGCGACCAGATGGAAGGTATTCCCGTAACCAACCTGTACTATGGCATTTCCTGGTTCGCTACCATTTTATGCATTGTTTTACTTACTGTGGGCTTATGGAACGCCACGCTCACCAAAAGTGAAAAGGGCTTTTACGCCATGTCGTTTACTCTCAGTGTTTTTGCCGCTATTGCCGTTCAAAAAAACACGCGCGACGCCAAAGCCGCTCAAAAAGAAGAAGCAAAGGATCAGAATACAACAGAGATCACATCCACGTATGTGCATAAGCAGGTGTAAACACGCATACCCGGTTCCCGCTTTACAACGAACCGGGTATTTCTTATGAATCAGCAAACATTCCTGCTATCATTTATTCCGGTTGTTTTGCAGGAGCGGGTGAAGGCGTATAGCCGAAAAGATACCGGTACTTTATCATGGAAGCAACCTCGCGTGGCACGTGCTCTTCCCAGCCGGCAAAGCCCTGCTTTATCTGCTGCAGCACCGCATCTGTCTGCACGTGCAGGTTGCTTTCATCATAATGGATGATGTCTTCAATTTTATCATTGGCGATCAGGTAGCGGAACAGATCAATCAATTTCGGAGGAAGCGAAAAGCTGGCGCAATTATATATAACACCATCCCTTAAAGTAGGATAGATGAAGAGCTTTACTTTTCGGCTGAACAGGGTGGCAAAAGATTCCAGGATACCGCCGGGCAAATCAAGATAATGTTCCTCGGAAAAAATATATTCAAGATTGGGATACCCCAGCACCACGCCCATCTTTAATTTGGTGATGGTAGACAGGTAAGCTACCAGCTTATAATACCGTTGAAAATTGGAGATCATCACCGTTTGCCCGAGCGAGCAAAGAACGTCTACGCGGTCAAGAAAATCCTTCTCGTCTATTTCAGCTTTTTCGTCCGCATCCCTTTCTTTCAGTCCCTGGAGGGTAAGCTCATTAATCACCACCACGTTCTCCTTATCTACGTCAGGCTCTTCCATGAACTGTTTTACTCCCGTGTGCAGCATGTCCATATGCACATTAATTACCGGGCGGTAACGCCCTCTAAGCACTACGATGTGTTTTTTATACAGCACTTCAGAAGGTTGCCTGTTTTTTCCATCCGGGCCAAATAAAGCCACGTCCGTAAAGCCATATCTCACCAGGTGCAGGCTCATCAGGCGGTTATCCACTTTTGTAAAAGCAGGTCCTTCAAAACGGATCATATCAATCTGTATACGGTCTTTCTCAATATTATCCATTAAAGACTGCAGGAAAACGAGCGGTATTTCGCGGTAATAAAAGCAGGCATATATAAGATTAACGCCCAGCACGCCAACGGCCTGCTGCTGGCGGATATTGTTATTGTCGTGCAGCTTTACGTGCAGCACCACATCGTTGGGTATACCGCCGGGCTCCTGCTGAAAACGAACACCCATCCAGCCATGCCCTTCGTTCGTTTTATTGTAGTTGAGTGCCGCCACTGTATCGGAAAAAGCGAAAAAAGTAGTGGTATCACCTTTTAACGCGGCAAGGCGTTCTATTAAAAGCTGGTATTCATGATCAAGCATTGACATGAGCCGCTCCTCGCTTACATACCGCTTTTTTTGCTGTACTCCGTAAATAGCATCAGAAAAAGTCATGTCGTAAGCCGACATGGTTTTGGCGATGGTGCCCGACGAAGCGCCTGCCTTAAAAAAATTGGCGGCTACATCCTGCCCGGCGCCTATTTCGGCAAAAGAACCATATATCTGCGGGTCGAGATTAATAGCCAGCGCTTTTTGCTTGGTCCCGATATCTTTGTTGTGAACAATGCTCATTGCTATTCAAAGTTAGTGGATTGGAATATTTTGGTGTTTGGCTAACCTGCAAGCAATGTTGATCGTTTCCTAAATGGAAACCGTATGTGGCAAGATAAAATTATTCCCATATAAATCCAATAATAAAAAAATCTCCCGGAGGGGATATGTACAACGATAAAGCCGCTGTATTGTTGTACGATGGTTACTGAATATATAACGCACATTTGTATTTGGTGAGAAACGTTCTATTTTTCGCAGGTTAAAAAATATATATGCTTAAACAACCGGCTCTGTTCCTGACAGTGAATTAACAGTTGACGATCGGGTCCGGGCAGGCACAGAACAATTCAGTTTTTGTATTTAACTTCATCAACATATTTTCAATCAGCAGCGGTAGCACACAGATGGAATGCTAATCTCCAACCTGTGTAAAAAACCTGCTCGTCAGCTGCAAGCAATGACGCGGCTCTTACAAATTAGAAACGAATGAACTTAACTTACAGACAAGGAACGCTTAGCGATTTGGCCGAACTAAAAAAGCTGGCTGTTAAATCCTGGATACAATTCAAACCATATTTAACAGATGAAAATTGGAACAGACTGCATAACAGCCTGACAGATGAGAAAACATATACTGAATTAATAAGCAAATCGTATTCTATAGTTTGTACAACAGACAGGAATGAGATCATCGGAATGGCATTTCTCGTTGGGAATGGAAATCCAACTGAAATTTATGACAAGGACTGGTGCCATATCCGCCTTGTTACTGTTGATCCCGACTTTTCAGGACAGGGAGTTGGGAAAAAGCTAACCGCAACCTGTATTGACGTAGCAAGAAGAAATAATGAAAAAGTCATTTCCCTTCATACTTCTGAGCTGATGGACAAAGCCAGGCACATCTATGAAAGTTTGGGATTTAAAATTTTAAGGGAAATTGATCAACGGCTTGGAAAAAGATATTGGCTGTACACACTAGACCTAACATACAACCAGGAAGTATAAAGCAATTTGCCCAGCCACTTTGATCCGGACACCCGATGCAAGCCGTGCAATGGCCTTCATCGGGAATACGCCATACACATACGATCAAACCTGGCATTTACCCTGCAAGCGCAAAAGGCGGAAACACACCCATTGACCCTGAAGGTCTGAAACCAACGGTGTTGGATAAAATAATCAAAGGAACAGGTAACCGGTAAACTGTAATATAAGCCGGCAAGAACTGATCAGCTTATTTTTTGCTGCTTATAAAATACAGCTAAATAAAAAAAACAAACTAACCACAGGTATTCTCCGATAGTGTGTTCCATTTTTATAAAGGGTACCTCCGCAATATTCAGCAGTAAACAAATCCCCATTAATATATACAGCTTCCAATACTGGGAAGTAAAAAGCACAGCGGCAATCAGCAATGGAAAAACCCACTGCACCGCATAATATTGATGACGGACAATAGGAGAAAAAAAATCACATAACATATATAAAGCATATCCCAATAGTGAAAAATTATACACCGTTCTGCCGGGCATATTAAAATACATAAAAACAATAAGCATAGCCGCGCCCGTTATAAAAAATAAAGTAATAAGAAGCTGCAGGGATATTTTTGTATGAAATATATCAAATACCAGGAAGGAAACATTTACATGCTGAGAGGTATTGACAAACCATCCTCTTTTTGATTCTTTCTCCATCTCCTTATAGTCTAACCCCTCCCATACTGTGTATTTGGGGTCCGGGTCACTGGCTTGCAGCGTTGCATTTCCGGTGTAATGGATCTTCACCTGTTCATCTATATTTTTCCTGTAGTCCATCCATAAATTCCTTTGCGTACTGCTGCTAAGGAGCCACACCAATAACAGTAGAGATGGAAGAAAAAAAAGCACTTTATATTTTTTCGTATACTGCTTCGCTAAAAAAATAAAAGGAAGGAAAAAAAGCAAAAGGGTTGGACGTACCAATAACGCTATAATAAAAACAATACCGGAAATAACAGCGTATAGCGGAGGCTTATTATGCTGGAAATAATAAACGAATGTAATAGCCAAAAAAGGGGGAATAAGGTAAAGTTGCCCTAATACGATCGAGTGAATCCAACCGTCTGTAAACAAGATCCCGGCGCCTGCCAGTATCACCGCTGTTTTTTGAGCATTAGTTTCTGCCAGTCTAAGGCATAAAAAAACAGAAACCGTTAATAGCAGATACTGTAAAGCAAGCCATATTTTGTTAAAAGCCTGCTGCTCCAGGTCTGCAAGAGGATAAAGTAAAATATGGAAAAAGGGGCTTGCGGTAGATGGTGAGGCCGAATAAGAATAAAAATTTCCAGGATCATAATACCTGATACCATCTCCGGCTTTCCATTTATAAAAATAAGGCGATTGATTGTCCTTTTGCAGCCTGGCTCCTACAACCCTGTTACGTATATCTCCCGGCATTAATTTTATAAGATGCCAATCACGTATTATTGTCCATATTAATGCACCTACCACAACAATTCCAATGAATATACGGTAGGTCCGGGTCATTTCTGCATTAGTTTTTTTCTGTTATACTGTTCAATTACTTAATATCAGCACATTTAATAGTATCCGCTCACGGTGCTTTTCTCACCTCCACCCTCCAGTCTGCACCGCCGGCTATACGGAACTGTTCGGCAAAATTCCCCTGGTTAATGGCAAACGACAACCGGAGCAAACTGTTCAGATAAGCCAGGCATTCCCCTTTACTCACAGCCCCGAATGTTTCAGCATATTGCAATATACCTATGTATACCTGCTTATTACCATGAAATATTTTTACCTGCAGCTTTTGCCCGGGAGTAATATTCAACTGTTGTACCATCGTTGCCGGTATATTCGTCCATACGTTACCGTACTGTACATCCAGTATGGGTATGCTTCCTTTTAATATATTATTTTCTATGATTGCAGCCTGGTAAGGAATGGTTACTACCGTTGGAAGCAAGGACTCGCCAACCTCTTCAAAGCTGATGACCTTTGCTGCCAGCCGTGCGCCCGTATACGCGTATACATCCCGCCCATGAAAGGTGTAGGATGCTTCTGAATTTTTTCTCCGGTTCACAGCTTCATCTATTTCGCGCAGCTCTTGCACGCCCAGTGATGCCGCTACCAGGGTAAGGGTACCATTATCGGGTGTTACTATAAAATGACCGGATCTCGTCTTCAGCACAACCGACTTTCTTTCCGTTCCCACCCCGGGATCTACCACCGATACAAACACGGTGCCAGCAGGCCAGTAACGAACCGTTTGTTCAAGCCTATAAGCAGCCTCCCATATATTATACGCCGGAATTTCATGCGTGATATCGTATAGCTTTAAGTTAATTGATACGCCATTAGCAACCCCTTTCATAGCCGAAACAGCTCCGTCTTTCAATCCAAAATCCGATTGAAAAACCAGCACGCCATTCTGCGCATACGCACGCATCATCCCCAAACAACAAATAGTAATAAATAGTTTGATCTGCATGATATCATTTATGGTTTATAGTTTGTGATTTATAATGGTTGCTGTTTATAGTTGTTAAGAAACCACAAACTTCAAACTATAAACCCGAAACCTGTAACCGGCAACAGCCATCAAATTTCAAATCCACCATCTCCCTCCCCTACCTGCTGAACAAATCTACCGGCAAAATAAACTCCCACCGGCCAGGACTGTTCACTCCTGCAATGTTATCATCCAGCAGGCGACTGTAACGTAATCCAAATGTAACCGGTTGCTGGTTCCACCATTTGGTATCAAAATAAATTTCAGCACCTGCGCTTCTAAAAGAAAATATGTCCAGCGTGCGTAAGCTCTGCGCCTGGGCATAATCGAAAAAAATATTTCCCCTCACGCGCAGGAAATACAGTATCTGCCCAAATCCCCAATCGGGATATACCACAGGGAAATGATAATTCGCCGCCCATTTCCACATACGGGGTGCATCAATACCATCGTATCCTCTTGCAAAAGGAAAGTTATTCGAAAAGCGATATTGATTGGCAGTATCCCGCTGCTGGAACGCCGCAGACAATACAAGACTGTGATTCACGCCCAATCCCGGGAAATATAAAGATCCGCTGGCAAGCAACTGCCTGGCGGTATGCTCATTCACAACCGTTCTGTAACGGAACAGCAATGTTTGTGCAAACCGCGGATTGATATGCTGTACCGCCCGCTGTACCTGGCTGCTCCAGTTAAGCGAAAACTGCAAATAGTTAAACAATGGACTGGCTACACTATCCTTGTATTTTCCGGTAATAGCCAGTTGTTCCACATTGAAAGAAGATGCCAGCGTAAGGTTTTTATACCACCGGCCCCGGGTAAAGTTGAGAGGCAGGCTTAGCCCTATATTGGCATTCAGCTCATTCCAGTGAATAGTGCGTGCGGAATCGCTCACCTTACGGTCAAACGTATACGAAATACCACCGGTTACCCAGGGGAACCAGGTTGCCAGGGTAGCGCCGGCGCCGGCTGTATGACTCCGCTCATTTTCGTTGAAGCTGTAATACAGCCGCGATTGAAAAGTATTAAGCACATTCTGTCCATACAGGGTAAAGCTCCAGTCCGGCTGCTCATAATAAGGCCGCCAGCTATGAAAATTAAACAGCCGGGTCGCCTTACCGTATTTCGACACGGGAAAATCCCCCGGGGAGATCTCCTGCAAAATATTTCCCCCGGTTTGACGCAACGCGTTGGGTAAATAAAGATCACGCGCCTGTGCTGTAGCTGGCTCAGCTACCGGAACCCAGTCGGCAGCGGTCAGTTGCTTCTGCTTCAGGCGGTACCCTTCAGCGGTAAAGCTGCTCCACACCAAACTGCCTGTTTCGTTTACGGCCGGCTGGTAGGCTCCCAAATATTCATTGCTGAGCTTATAAAGCTGCCGGCCGGCAATACTTACGGCGTAAATATCATCGCGGTAGCCATTGCTGGCAGAAAAGTAAACCGTATCCCCTTTTACAAAAGGATACCCTTTTATTTCATAGCTCCATGCCGTTAAATTATCTATAGTATTGCTGCTGATATCTATGACCGCCACACTCATGCGCCCATCCGCATCACGTATACACGAAACAATACGGTCATCATCTAAAAATTTGGGATACGTAAAAACCAGCTCATTTCCCGGTATCTCTTTCAATACACGAGCAGAGTCTGTGCTTAGTATATGCAACGCCGTTCGCTGATCCGGCAAATAGGATATAGCTACTATTTTTTTACCATCGGGTGAAAGATCAGGTGAAAAATATTTGCTTTTTTTAGTGAGCTGCCTTACCTGCTTTGTACGAACATCCATCAGCCTGATCACATTATAATCTCTTTGTCCCCACCGTGCATCGGGTTCGTAAGCGGTATATACAATCTTTCCATTGCGATACGAGTAATAATCATCTGCCGCTATATCTTTCGTGCGTATTTTTTCTTCCTTTCCATTGATCAGCCAGTACCACGCTCCTGCTTCGCGATAAGTTCTTTTAAACAGCAGCAACGAATCGTTGCCGGCAAATACGGGCAATGTATAATTCGATACATACCTGCCGGTGGCCGGGGTAACCCATAAAGCTGTTCCGGCAGCCGGTAATGCTTTATCCTGTTCCTGATAATAGGAGAGCGCGCTTTTTACAAAATCACGGTAAGGAATACCCGAATATTTCTTAACTGCTTTTTGCCAGGGATAAAACACACCCCTGAAACGGGCCGCATCGTCTGTTGCTTTTGTCCAGAATGCTTCACCCCATTTTTCACGGCCATAGCCTACCATTAAATATCCCAGCGCATAATGATCAGGAATATAATCTTTGAAAGATCCATTGCGCAATTTCATAAAGCTGTATTGCTTACCTGCGCTCCACAACGATCTGTATCCATTAAAAAAGTAAGGGATCCTTCCTCTTCCCTGCCCGCTCACAGCCGTTTCCTGGAAAACGGCATCTCCCTCAAAAAACCAGTTGGGTATAGCAACATTATTAGCCACTGCCTGCCCTTCTTCTCCCAAAATATAGTAGACTGCCTTCGACAATCCTTTCCTGAAATTCATATATTGCTGCACGTGCCTGTATTCGTGAGCCGCCAGGTTATCCGCCCACTGTAAGCTGCCCAACTGAAAGCTGTTGAATTGCGGGGTTAAATAAAATTCGCTGCGCCAGGGTGCCAGCCCGACATACCCGTTTGATTGAATAGTTTGGTTCTGCAGCACTATATTGATCTTCCTGTGTGCGTTTCCGGCCGTTACGCCGGTATGCCTGTTAAGATAAGATACAATTGTCGCTACCCGCCGGGCGGTTGAATCCAGCCCCTTTGGAAAGATAATACGTGCCTCGGGAATATTTACCTGCCGCCACTTTACCGAAGGCGGATTACCGCCAAACTCCTGCGCGGATACTTCTATATAAAACAACAGGAAAATGCAAAGCAGCTTTAATAAACGCATCATGGAATAATTACAAAGTTTGTGGTTTGTGGTTTATTGTTTACAATATACTACACACAGCCTCCGGTAAACATCAACAAAATAACAGATAATTGCAGTATTATTGGTATCTTTTCAACCATATAAATACCGCGTTCCCTACAATTATGATCAATGCAATTATTGTGGACGATGAGCAACATTGTGTAGACCGGCTCTCGGGACTGCTGCAGGAACATTTCGGTTCTTCAGTACGGGTACTGGATAGCTTCAACAGCGTAGAAAAAGCCCTGGCAGGCAGCAGGCAACTGCAGCCCGACCTGGTATTCCTGGACATGCGTATCCAGGAGAAAACCGGATTTGACCTGCTGAATGGAATAGAGGAAATAAACTTTGATGTGATATTTACAACGGCTTACGAAAAATATGCCGTGCAGGCTTTTAAGTTCAGCGCCGTGGATTACCTGCTAAAGCCCATTGATGCAGATGAATTAAAGAGCGCGCTGGAACGGCTGCAGGCCAGGATATCGAAGCTGGAAACCGCCCGGAAAATAGACGCGCTGTTCAACAATATGAAAGCCGGCAACAACGCCAGTAAGCGCATAGGGATACATACCGTGAACGGCATTACCTATATTCCCGTATCCGATATCATCCGATGCGAGAGCGCTATCAACTATACCACGGTTTTTATGAAAGATAACAAGCGGATGACTGTTGCGAAAACGCTGAAGGAGTTTGAAGATATGCTGGCTGATTATAATTTTTTCAGGGTTCACAATTCGCACCTGGTGAACCTTCATTTTGTAAAACAATACCACAAAGGCAAGGGAGGTTATATATCCATGAGCGACCAGTCGGAAGTGGAAGTATCTACCCGCAGAAAAGACGACCTGCTGAAGAAACTCTCAATGCTTTAACCCATTTTGATTTCCAAACTCAAAAGACAATATCATTTGGTTACTAAAATGGATTTACATGAAGTGATTTCTTCGCTCTTTTCTTTAAGCTGTTCATAAATTCTGTCATAATCATCCTTGAGCGCCGATAATGCATTTTCTTTTACCAACTCTACTGTGTAGGCGAGCATTGTTGAAAATTTATCTTCTATCCTACTTTTTAAATCGTCTTGCTTCAATATTAATCTTTCAAAAAAATCAAGAACAACTTTTCTTGTATCAGTCACTTTTACATTGTTACAGAACAGATCAAATAGTTCAAAAAATTTAGCTAAGGCTGCTTTCTCAAAATCTTTTCCATCTTGCGCCCTTTTGCCAATTCGTCCACCAACTTGTCTAAATATCTTGCTTTTTGTGTCAGCGGATTTTCTATTTCTTCTATCCGGTAACCGCAGATCATTCCAGTGATAAGATGAGCATTCGGGTGTAAGGTTGCCTTCTCAAAGAATACTTCAAACGTTGCTTTCCCGTCAATAAGCGCCTGTAGCTTTTTTTCATTAAAACCCGTCAGCCATTCAATTACCTGATGCAGCTCCTCCCTGGTTCTGCCTTTGCTTTCTACCTTGGTTACATAATGAGGATATACAGATGCGAAAGTCATTTTAGCTATGCGTTCATTGTGTTTATCCGTTATTTTCATTTTCCTGTATTTAGTGTATAAGCGTTTCTGTTATCAGCCGGTTTTTGTATCCTGTTTCCTTTTTTATCGAAAACCCATTGTTCATTCTGCCGGCTGGCTTTATTCCTGTATTACCGGCCTTCTTATCGTTCCCTGTTTTCTGTATCATTCTGCCTTATACTTCTTTTCACGATTGATGTACAAAGTCGAATCCTTAACATCAAACTTTAAGGAATCCTTTTGATACACATCTTCTCCTTTTTTATCCAGGATAATTGTTTCCTTTTCATTCGATAAAAACAATTCGAGTTTTGATTTATCATCATTGAATAGAACGAACGCGCTGATAGTAGCGTCTCCTTTAGCTACTTCAACCGGGTTAAGACGTTGTCCGATATCAGATATCTGCACACAACCCTGCTTTATTTCACTCCAGCTCTCGCCTGCTGCAGCAAGACAACCGTGTTCATCTTTTTCTCCACCAACAGTTGGTTGTCCTGTTGCAGCCTGGTTTTCTGCGTTTTCCGAAGAGCTGCTTTCGGGATTATTACACGCGGTCAAGGCAAAAAAGCCTAATGATAATAAGATTACTACTTTCATTTTTTTTAATTTGTTAGGTTACTAAGTTAAAAATATATTTCCCGCCGTACCGAACAATACGTTAGGGCGGGTGTTGCTCACCTGTGTTCGGTCAGCCGGGTATGCCGCTGGCAGTAGCCCTGAGATGAGGATTTATTCGTCGTCCTGCTGGCTCAAAACCAGATGTTGGCTGCACTTTACAGTCTACGGAATTTTTCCAAATAGCCGTCTTTATGTTTGATTTGTATTCCTATTATTTTGTTTTCTGTACTTCTTGTAAAACGTATAAACTCAAAGTCATTAGTAACAAAAAAGTCATTTGCTTCAGGAACTAAAAGCTGCTTTGAATATAGGTCGTAGGTCATGTATAGTCTCTCATTTTCTTTAGTTATTGTAATTTTTCTGTAATCTCCAACATAATCAGGATACTTTTTCTTAAAAAACTCTTCTCTTCCGTCAATAATTAGTTTTTGACTTTTGAAATATTTTGTTCTTGATTTAGATGTGTCGGTATTCTCCGAAAGGGATAAGCCATAAGCAACAGTTAAAGCACTGTCAGAAGTAGTTTGAATGTCTGGTTTAATTCCCTTTGCCTCTATTGTATAATTGGAATTATTTTCATCAAATACTTTAATACACGGTATCACGGCAGAGTAATATTTTTCCATGGTTCCGCCATAATGGCCATTTCCTCCACCAGTAGTTCTTTCTCCAACGATTGTAGTGTTATGATTTAGTTGCTTTAGCTTATAAATTGACAATTCTCCTGCAGAAAATGTCCTTTTGCTTGTTAGGATAAATATTTTTTTATTGCTAATTAGATTGTTCTTAATTTTATTATCAGTGTATAGCTTGTCTGTGTATTTGTATTCCTTTCTTATCCCGCTTGAGTCATATCTAAATACACTTTCCGTTGTGATGAAATAGGCATTTTGTTTGTCGGAGAAATAAGAGCACATTTTGGCTGATAAAAATACATAGCCCCCTAAGTTTTCTCTAAAGTCAATGATTATGGCTTTTGTGTTTTCTAAAAAACTAAGTACAGATTTAAAGCTAATGCGATGCCGGTTCTCTTTTTTAAAATATGAAGTACTATTGAAATCTCTTATTTCTACATAACCAATGTTTCCAGGTAATATTTTTATTTCTCCGTAAGTGAACATGTCATTCTTTGTACGTTCTCTATACTTTTTTTTAAATTTTTCCCACCTTCTGTTGGCTCGTTTACTATGTCGTTTCCAATATCTCCAACTATGCTCTTTGTAGTCGGTTTCGTAGTAATAATTTGATTGCTTATGATGAGCAGGATAAACCACAATGTGGTTGTCTTTACTTACTCTCCTTAAATCTTTATTTACTTCATAAACAAATTCGTCAAGGTTGAGTGTCGTGTCATACCTACCATCTGTTAGTTTATTTTTTACAGTATCGTACATAGCTTTTGCAATTTCGACATCAAGGTATGTCCTGTAAATATTTTCTGTCAAACTTTCAACCAATTTGGATCTTGTTGAATCGGTCTGTCCAAATAAAAGACTTGGAAGAAAGAGAAGATGTAGCAAATAAATTTTCAAAGTAGTAGGGTGTGTCATTTAAAATTGCAGGCAACGGTTAAGAACTTAGCGCTCGGCTGACCCGAATTTTCGAGATGAAAACGCCCGGAGCCGATGCTAATGTAAGATACGAAAGTTGAAAATATATTTCCCGCCTGTACCGAACGGTACGTTAGGGTGGGGCTGCTCATCTATCCGGTCAGCCGGATATACTGTTATCAGGGGCTTATTGAAATGCTACAAATCCGGAATGCACCCTGGAACTTGCAAATAGCTTTGAGCAGTCAGCTATGGGCTATGAGAACACCACAAACCCGAAACTATAAACTACAAACCCGAAACTTGCAACCTGCAATCTACCCCCCCAACCTGCAACAGCCATCAAATCTTAAATTTTAAATACCCGGTTTTTTTTCGCAAATTCCGGCGAAAAATATATCTTGAAGCGGTTAACGATTAACCGCTAAAGCCATTTTTACAATGAAAATCATGATCACCGCGCTGTCAGCCCTGCTGCTTTGCACTACTATTTCAATGACTGTTCCCGTATTTGATATAACCACCAGCATTATCGGGAAATGGGAGGTACAGGTAAAAGACGCCCCGGAAGGATACCAGGATTATATTGTGGACGTAAAAAAACAAAAGGGCGAATACACAGCCGATATAACCGGCAGCGGAACCAACCTCAAAAACCAGGCGCTTACCTTACAAGGAAATGCTTTCACCGCTAATATATACGTGGAAGAACCTGTTCAGCTTACCCTTTGGGAGGAAAAGGGCATTGTTAAAGGTTCCGCCCAAACCTCATCCGGCAAGCTTGCCCTGCATATGAAAAAAATTTCTTCCAAAAAATAGATGCTCCCGCTCAGTCCCAATGATCCCCCAACAGGTTCGTTTAGCAGCAACGTCTCCCTTGCATGACAGCGCATGACAGCTTAACTATGGGTATGCTCTACATTTGAGCCACGGTTGTTTACATCCATCATGAAAACAGAAAGGAATGCAGGTAATTTTAGGAATAATCTATCACTTTATAGGAGGTTTTGCATCAGGTAGTTTTTATATCCCTTTTAAAAAAGTTAAAGGCTGGGCCTGGGAAAGTTACTGGATAATCGGGGGGCTTTTTTCATGGCTGATCGTTCCGCCGCTTGCCGCTTATCTTACCATCCCTAACTTTTCCGAGATCATCAAAAACACGGATGGAGGCATCCTGGGTTTCACCTACCTTTTTGGACTGCTGTGGGGCATTGGCGGTCTTACCTATGGACTGGGCGTACGTTACCTGGGCGTTGCGCTGGGCAGCAGCATCATTCTTGGTCTTACCATGGTGCTGGGTGCGCTGATCCCTTCCGTATACTACCAGTTTTATCCCAAAGCCGGTAAAGATACTTTTGGCATGCTGGTAACTACCCATTGGGGACTTACCGTAATGGCAGGGCTCGCGGTTTGTGTATTGGGCATCATTTTGTGCGGCAGGGCGGGCAGCATGAAAGAAAAGGAACTGCAAACAGAAAGCGCGGACCCGCATGGAGCAGCAGCCAAAACGGAATATAAGTTCGGGCTGGGGCTGGTGGTAGCGATCATATCCGGCGTATTAAGCGCCTGCTTTAACTTTGGTATAGAATCGGGCAAGTCAATGGCCGATACAGCCAATGAGCTTTGGAAAAATGCCAATCCCGGGCAGGGAGAGTTCCTGTACCAGAACAACGTTACCTATATAGTAATTTTGTGGGGAGGCTTAACCACCAATTTTATCTGGTGTATGTTGCTCAATGCGCGTAATAAAACGTTTGGCGATTATACCAACGGTAAAACACCGCTGCTGCGCAACTATATATTTGCGGCGCTGGCAGGTACTACCTGGTTCCTGCAGTTCTTTTTCTATGGCATGGGAGAAAGTAAAATGGGCAACGGCCCCAGCTCCTGGATACTACACATGGCGTTTATCATCCTGGTAGCGAATATGTGGGGTATTATACTTAAGGAATGGAAAGGCGTGAGTTCCAAAACAAAAAACACGATCATTGCCGGCATTATCACCATTATCGCAGCGGTATTGCTGGTAGGCTATGGCAATTCTTTAAAACCATAATTTTTTTGATACACTAAATATTAGTTTATGTCTTCTGTTACAACGAAAACTTTCAAGCACGTAAGTTACCTGTGGGATGATGCGAAAGCCGCCGCCCTGGAGGGAGATGAGGTAGGATTATTGATTTACCGTTCTAACCTGCTGGGTGCGGACCTGAGGCTCACCAACTATGGTGGCGGCAATACTTCCTGTAAGGTAATAGCAAAAGACCCGCTAACCGGCGGTGAAACAGAAGTAATGTGGGTAAAGGGATCGGGTGGCGACCTGGGTACGCTTAAAAAAAGCGGGCTGGCTGCTTTGTATGTAGACAGGCTCCGCAGTCTTAAAAATATTTACCGCGGTTTAGCATATGAAGATGAAATGGTGGAGCTGTTCAATCACTGTATTTTCGACCTCAGTTCAAAGGCGCCTTCAATAGATACACCTTTGCATGGATTTCTTCCATTCAAACATATTGATCATCTTCATCCCGATGCTGCCATTGCTATTGCAGCCGCAAAAGACGGCAAACGCATTACGCAGGAGCTGTTTAACGGGCAACTGGGCTGGGTGGAATGGAGAAAACCCGGTTTTGAGCTGGGACTTGAACTAAAGAAATGCCTTGATGAAAATCCCGGTATCCGCGGCATTATGCTGGGCTCGCATGGTTTGTTTACCTGGGGCGATACCGCGTACGAAAGCTATATCAATACGCTTGAAGTAATTGAACGTTGCGCGGCTTATCTTGAAGAGCATACAAAAGGAAAAGCGGCATTCGGCGGCGCAAAAATACAATCCCTGCCCAAAGAAGAACGCCTGGATAAAGCAGCGGTGCTGGCTCCCGTATTAAGAGGCTTCTGCTCTTCCAATATTAAAATGATCGGTCATTTTACAGATGATGACCGCGTGCTGGAATTCATTAATTCAAACGACCTGGACAGGCTGGCGCCCCTGGGAACAAGCTGCCCTGATCACTTTTTAAGAACAAAGATCAGCCCGCTTGTATTGAATCTTGCACCCGGTGAGGATGTAAGCGATATAGCGGCGGTAAAGGAAAAAATAGCGCCCCTGTTTGATGCATACCGTAAAATGTATACTGAGTATTACGAAAAATGCAAACATCCCAACAGTCCGGCTATACGCGATGCGAACCCGGTGGTGATCCTGTATCCCGGTGTAGGTATGTTCACTTTTTCAAAAGACAAGCAAACAGCGCGTGTTGCGGCGGAATTTTATATCAATGCCATTAATGTAATGAAGGGGTCGGAAGCGATCTCTGAATATACTTCATTACCCCGCCAGGAAGCTTTTAATATTGAATACTGGCTGCTGGAAGAAGCAAAGCTGCAACGTATGCCCAAACCCAAGGCGTTATCGGGCCGCATAGCGTTGATCACCGGAAGCGCAGGCGGTATAGGAAAGGCTATCGCTAAAAAATTCGCCGACGAAGGCGCATGTGTTATTCTTTCTGACAATAACCCGGAAAGGCTGGAAGAAGCGAAAGACGAGTTCAATCAAAAATACGGTAAAGACGCGTTTACGGGCGATGTGCTGGATGTAACGAACGCGGCTACCATTGCGCAAACCATCAAAACTGCCGTGCTGGCTTTTGGCGGACTGGATATTATAGTAAACAACGCGGGACTGTCTATATCCAAGCCCCTGGAAGATCATACCGAAAAGGACTGGGATATTTTATACGATGTATTGGTGAAAGGCCAATACCTGGTTACACAGTCCGGCGTTAACGTGATGCGCAAGCAAAACCTGGGCGGAGATGTACTGAACATCGTGAGCAAGAACGCGCTGGTGAGCGGTCCCAATAATGCCGGCTATGGTTCTGCCAAAGCCGCGCAACTGCACCTCAGCAGGCTGAACGCGGCTGAGCTGGGCAAAGATCACATACGCGTGAACGTGATTAATCCCGATGCGGTTATTTCGGGAAGCAATATATGGAGCGGCGGATGGGCCGAAGGCAGGGCGAAAGCATATGGTATTAAAGTAGAAGAGCTGCCTAAGTATTATGCAAGCCGCACTTTACTCAACGAAATTATTTTGCCCGACGATATTGCCAATGCCTGCTTTGCATTTATAGGAGGATTATTAAACAAATCCACAGGCAATGTGCTGAACGTGGATGGCGGCGTAGCAATGGCGTTTGTAAGATAAGAGTAGCAGGGTGTGAGGTGCAGGGAATGAGGGATAGGGAATAAGGGGTGAATAGAAAGACCCGACTGCGATGAGAAAATCTCAAATTTTAAATCTCAAATTTTAAATTTTGCAACGGCTTGCTTTTAAAATGAAACTGCACAAAGGCTTTGAGGCGGAATACGAAAAACGCCACAATGAGCTATGGCCTGAGCTGCATGCTTTATTGAAACAAACCGGCATACAGGAATATTCGATCTTTTTAGACAGGGAAACCAATTTTCTTTTTGGCTATCTGCAGGTGGCGGACAGCCTGGCAATGGATGCCCTGCCGCAACAGCCGGTAATGAAACGCTGGTGGCACTACATGAAAGATATCATGGAAGTGAATGCAGACGAATCGCCGGTGAGCATTCCGTTAAAGGAAGTTTTTTACATGCCATAAATAAATTGATCATGCATATCGAAAAATACAGCATTGACGCGCATAACGAATTATTTGCCAAAGAGCACAACCGCCGGTTGAGCTTTGCAAAGGATACTATCAGGAATGCGGAATCCGTGATAGGTAAGCTGGTAGATTTCCAGGTAGCAATACCCAGTTGGGCGCTCGGTACAGGCGGCACCCGCTTTGGACGTTTTTCAGGCGGCGGTGAGCCCCGTAATCTTGAAGAGAAAATAGAAGATATCGGCCTGCTACATGCTTTAAATAAGTCGAGCGGCGCCATATCGCTGCATATTCCCTGGGATATTCCCGAAAACGCGACCCACATTAAAGCGCTGGCGGCGCAAAACGGATTGCGTTTCGATGCCATGAATTCCAATACCTTCCAGGATCAGCCTAACCAGGAACTGAGCTATAAATTCGGTTCGTTGCAAAATGTGAACAAAGCCATCCGGCAACAGGCTATTGATCATAATATAGAAGTAATAAAATACGGTATAGAGCTCGGCTCCGATTCACTAACGGTATGGCTGAGCGATGGCTCCTGCTTTCCCGGGCAATTAAATTTCAGGGAGGCTTTTCAAAATACGTTAAGCGGACTGCAGGAAATTTACGCGGCGCTGCCCGATAGCTGGAAAATGTTTGTTGAGTATAAAGCCTTCGAGCCTAACTTTTACTCCACCACGGTAGGCGATTGGGGGCAATCATACCTCTACGCCAGCAAGCTGGGCAAAAAGGCCTATACATTGGTAGACCTCGGGCACCATCTACCCAACGCCAATATAGAACAGATCGTTTCTTTATTGCTGATGGAAGGAAAGCTGGGCGGCTTCCACTTCAACGATTCCAAGTATGGAGACGATGACCTGACCACAGGCAGCATTAAACCCTACCAGTTGTTTTTAATTTTCAATGAGCTGGTAGAGGGGATGGACGCGAAAGGAATGAACCACAACACCGACCTGGGATGGATGATAGACGCATCGCACAATGTAAAAGATCCGCTGGAAGACCTCCTGCAGTCGGTAGAAGCCATTTTGATAGCGTATGCGCAGGCATTGCTTACAGACCGCAAAGCCTTACGGGAAGCGCAGCAGAACAATGATGTGGTACGCGCCCAGGAAATATTGCAGGATACTTTCCGCACCGATGTACGCGCACTGGTGGCGGAAGCGAGATTAAGAGCCGGGGCTGCATTGAACCCTGTTGAGTTGTTCCGCAGCGCGAAGATCCGTGAACAACTGATCAAAAACAGGGGTGCGAAAACGGTAGCGACAGGGTTGTAGAAGGGAGAAGGATTTGAGATTCGAAATTTGACGGCTGCTGATTGCGCAACCGGAAACCTGTAATAAAAGCATAGGGTGGAGGTGGTGAGGTATAAGCAGTGGGCAATCAGTCTTGGGCCATGAGCTATGGGCGGTGAGCAATCAGTCGTCAGTAATCAGCTATCAGTTACATTTCAAACCTGTCCGCTGCGGCGGATCTCAAATTTCAAATTAGTAATACTCAGAAACCAGCCCGCCGTAGCGGATATCAAAAATTTCAAATCTCAAATTTCAAATATCTGATCTCTGATGAGTCATCCAACACCGGTAATAGCTATTTACGATATAGGAAAAACAAACAAGAAAGTTTTTTTGTTCAATGAATCGTATGAAATAGTATACGAAAAGAGCTCTCCCTTTCCTGAAATTACAGATGAGGACGGCGATTCCTGTGATGATGTAACAAAACTCAGCGGTTGGGTAACACAATCTTTTGAAGAGCTGAACAAGCTGGGGGAATTTAATATTATTGCCGTAAATTTTACGGCTTATGGTGCCAGCTTTGTAAATACGGGCGCCGATGGCAAGCCGGTTACTCCGTTATACAATTACCTGAAGCCTTATCCCGAAGAATTAAAGAAAAAATTTTACGATACTTACGGGGGAGAAATTGCCGTTTCGATGTATACCGCTTCTCCTGTATTGGGCAACCTCAACTCCGGGATGCTGCTGTACTGGCTCAAAAACAGGCGCCCCGAAGCGTTTGAAAAAGTAAAGTATTCCCTGCACCTTCCGCAGTATATCAGCTCGCTGCTTATTAAAAAAGCGTATTCAGATATTACAAGCATCGGCTGTCATACTATTTTGTGGAATTTCCCGCAAAATAATTACCACGAATGGGTGTACAGGGAGGGTATTGTTGATAAGCTCGCCCCTATCTTCCCGTCAGACGGCATTGTAGATATTGAAATACATGGCAAAAAATTAAAAGCAGGTATCGGTCTGCACGACAGCTCGTCGGCGCTTATTCCTTACCTGATTAATTTCCGGGAGCCTTTTGTACTGATATCAACAGGTACCTGGGCCATCAGCCTGAACCCGTTTAACAATGCGCCGCTTACGGTAGCAGAGCTGCAGCAGGACTGCCTGTGCTATATGAGCTACCACGGCGCTTCCGTAAAAGCATCGCGCTTTTTTGCGGGATACGAGCATGAGCAACAAACCAAAAGACTGGCAGAGCATTTCGGCAAGCCATTGAATTATTATACAACCGTTCAATACGATCCTTCCGTTACCGACGCGCTAACAGCTTCAGCTGCAACTTCCGTTACTGTTGCCCTGGGCGGCATTACAGCATTTTCAGGCAGATCGCTGAACAGCTTCAGCAGCTATGAACAGGCATATCATCAACTGATGCTGGATATTATGCAAGGGCAGATCGCTTCTACCCAACTGATACTGGAAGGCTCGGATGTAAAAAGAATTTTTGTGGACGGAGGCTTCAGCAAAAACCCGCTTTACATGAACCTCCTGGCAAAAGCATTTCCGGGCATTGAAGTGTACGCGGCTTATGTTGCACAGGCAACCGCATTAGGCGCTGCCCTTGCTATACATCAGCACTGGAACAAAAAACCGGTTCCGTCCAATATTATTGAGCTGATGTATTACCGGGTAACGGAATAACAGGTTGCAAGTTGCAGGTATGAAGTATCAGTTTAGTTTTCAGCTATGAGCCATGAGCGAATTGTTTAGGGTTTATGGTTTTTTGTTTATAGTTGAGAAAACAAACCTGCAACTTGTAACCTGCAACCACAAACCGAAATTTCAAACTATAAACTCCAAACCTGTAACCTGCAACAGCCATCAAATTTCAAATCTCAAATATCAAATCCTCCAACCTCAAACTACAAACCCGCTCCTTCCATCTTAAACACCACGGCATACCTGCCCTTCCATTTGTTTTTTACAAGCGTAGGTATTTCCACAATGGTATTACCATTCTCAACTTTCCATTTCAAAGCAGCGCCTGATCCCAGTATGCTGATCCTGCTTTTGGCGGAAGCAGCTACACCTGTTAAAGTAACCTGCGCAGGCAGGACGACTTCCTCTTTTTCTGATAATAAAAAAGCGTATTGTTTTTTACCGTCCTTAGACTGTGTATAATGTATATTACCCGCTTCATATGGAGCCAGCGGCATGGAGCCGTGAATAGCCTCTCCGTTGATCTTCATCCATGCTCCTATCTGCTGCAGGCGCACATACGCGTTGGGATCCCAGTCTCCATCCGGGCCCGGACCAATATTCAGCAAAAGATTACCGCCACGCGACACTATACGGATCAGCATCTGCACGATCTTTTGCGCCGGCTTGTAATGATCGTTGGGCACATAGCTCCAGGAGTCGCCCATGGTAATACAACTTTCCCAGGGATACGGCAATAATTCATGAGGCACTTCCTGCTCGGGCGTGGTATAGTTTTCATATTCCCCGGTAACAGTCCTGTCCACTACCAGCAGGCCTGGCTGATATCCCCTGGCCATTTCGGCAATCCTTTTCATATCAATATCCTGGTCGGTCCTGATCGTTCTCTGCCATTCAACCGTTGTATCTACCGTAGATAAAGGGCGCACCCAGCCGCCATCCAGCCATAGTATATCCACCTTACCGTATTCGCTCATCAGCTCCTTGATCTGGTTGTAAGTAAAGTTTTTAAAGCTTTCCCAACGTTGTGGGTATTTGGTAGGTTCATAGTTCACATTCCTGTCTTTAGGCGGAAAATACGGCCACCAGTAATCTTTATTGTGCCAGTCGGGCTTTGAAAAATACGCACCTATTGCGAAACCATCTTTCCGGAAGGCATTAAATATCTCCTTTGTAACATTGCTACGCGGATTTTTAGAAAAAGGTGTTTTGACATCCGTTATCTTATAATCGGTTTCCTTTGTATCAAACATGGAAAATCCGTCATGATGTTTGGTGGTAAAGATCATATACTTCATCCCGGCGTCTTTAGCAGCTTTCACCCATTTTTCGGGTTGAAATTTAACCGGGTTGAAGGTGGCCTGAAGATTTTCATATGCTTTCACATATTCAAAATAATTCTGTGAATAAGGCCCTTTTCTTTGTGTCCATCCCTCATCTTCGGGACAAATGCTCCAGCTTTCCACAATGCCCCACTGGCTGTAGGTGCCCCAGTGCATAAATAGCCCGAATTTCATATCCTGCCATTGAGCCAGCTTGTTCAGCACCGCCGTATCGGTTGGTTTAACGTATTTTTTGTATTGCGAAAAAGCAGATATGGAGCAGCATAGGAGCACTACAAGCAGAAAGCGGGATCTCATTGGTGGTAGTTTTAATAAATAATTGAAATGAGTACAGGTGTTCAAAGATAATGGTAAAAAGCCGGCAGCACTTTATTTGTAATAACAAATTATACCGGTTAATGACAGAACAGCACGCATAAGCAGAAATAAATTTTTAAATTGCAGAACGCAGGGGATTATTTGAGATTTGAGATGCTGATAGCTGAAGGCTGATAGCTCATAGCTGATAGCCGATATTTTTTAAACATAAAAGTTGAATAGTTCATGCAGAAAAGAAGAACATTTCTAAAACTTTCCGGTATGGCGGTTACTGCCGGTGCTTTACCATTTAACATTATTCATGCCCAACCGCTCAACAAAAGAATAAATGCAGATACTTTAAAAGTAGGGTTAATTGGTTGTGGCGGCAGGGGAAGCGGTGCTGCCAGCCAGGCATTGAATGCCGACCCTAACGTAGTATTGCACGCCATGGGCGATCTGTTTGCCGACCAGTTGCAGAAGTCTTTAACCAACCTGCAGGAAATACATGGCGATAAAGCCAATGTAAGTCCCGAACACCAGTATGTGGGATTCGATGCCTATAAAAAAGTGCTGGCGTCGGGAGTGGACGTGGTGATCCTGGCAACCACCCCCAGCTTCAGACCCCTGCATATAGAAGCCGCTGTAGAAGCAGGCAAACATATTTTTTGCGAGAAACCGGTAGCGGTAGACGCGGCAGGCATCCGTAAAGTGCTGGAAGCTTCCAAAAAAGCCAAAGCAAAGAACATAAGCATTGTTTCAGGGTTCTGCTGGCGCTTTCATGAGCCCAAACGTGCCGCTTTCGGTAAGATCAACGCCGGCGCTATTGGTAAAGTTTCAACTGTATATAACACATACAATACAGGCGCTACCTACCGCACCTGGCAGCCAGAAAACCCGAGGCTGGAATCTGCCGAATGGCAGCTCAGGAATTGGCCTTTTTTCAACTGGCTGTCGGGCGATCATCTGGTAGAACAGGCGGTACACAGCGTGGATATGATGAGCTGGGCTTTTGGCGATATCAACCCTGTAAGCGCGGTAGCAACGGGTGGAAGACAGGTGAGGACAGATCCCAAAGCAGGTAACATTTATGATCATTTTGCCATTACTTACGAATACCCCAACGGGGCTAAAGGATTTCATATATCGAGGCAACAGCCCGGATGTGAAAACAGCTATTCGGTGGAAGCATGGGGCAGCAAAGGGAACGCGCTGATAGATTGCTCCAAAAATGTACACCAGATAAATACCAATGGTAAGCTTTGGATGTATAAAGGTGAGCAAAACGACATGTACCAAACCGAGCACAATGAATTGTTCGCAGCCATCCGCAAAGGCAAGATACTTAGCCAGGGCGATGAGGTTGCGCACAGCTCAATGCTGGCCATTTTAGGGCGGATGGCAGCCTATACCGGGAAAAAGATATCCTGGGAGGATGCGATGCATTCGCAGGAAATGCTGGGCCCGGACCCTGCCGCTTATCATTTTGACTTAACCATACCCGTTACTGAAGTAGCGAAACCCGGTGTAACCTCATTCAAATAATCATTCATGCAAAGAAGAAGCTTTATTAAAAACAGCGCCATAGCCGCTACCGCCACCGCCATGGGAATTCCTGCCCTTGCCGCCACCCCAAAGGCAGTTAAACCCAAAATCAAAAAAAGCCTTAAAATTGAAATGGTGCAGGGAGATATGCCCCTGCTGGATAAATTTAAAATGCTGAAGGAACTGGGATATGATGGTGTGGAATTCAGCTCACCCCACAAATACGATAACAGGGAAATACTGGCGGCTAAAGACAAAACAGGGCTGGAAATTCCCGGGGTTGTTAACTCCGAGCACTGGAAGTCGCCTTTATCTCACCCCGATCCTCAAGTGCGTGAAAAATGTTTCAATACCGTTATCACTTCTATGGAAGATTGTAAGCTCTATGGAGGTACCACCGTATTGCTGGTAGCGGGCGTGGTGAACGACCAGATCAGCTATGCCGACGCTTACAAACGTACACAGGCTGAAATAAAGAAACTGATCCCGTACGCGGAAAAAACAGGGATTAAGATCGCCATTGAAAATGTTTGGAACAATTTCCTGATAAGCCCTGTGGAAGCGGCGCGGTATATAGACGAGATCAACCACCCGATGGTAGGCTGGTATTTTGATATAGGGAATATACTACGTTATGGCTGGCCCGAACAGTGGATTGAAACACTTGATAAACGTATTATGAAGCTGGATGTAAAAGAGTACAGCCGGAAAAAACAAAACGATGAAGGGCTGTGGAAAGGCTTTGATGTAGAATTAATGGATGGCGACAATAACTGGCCGGTGATCATTAAAGCGCTTGAAAAGATCGGCTACAACGGCTGGGCTTCTGCCGAGGTACCGGGTGGCGACAGGGAAAGACTGAAGGTGATCATTGACCGTATGAATAAGATATTTAATTAGGAAGACATCCACGTTTATGGTTTTTTGTTTATAGTTTATGACAGGTTGCAAGGGAGATTTGGAATTTGAGATTTAAGATTTGATGACTGTTGCAGGTTACAGGTTTGGGGTTTATAGTTTGAAGTTTCGGGTTTGTGGTTGCAGGTTTCAAGTTGCAGGTTTCGGGTTTGTTTTCTCAACTATAAACAAAAAACCATAAACCATAAATAATTTGCTCATGGCTCATAGCTGATAGCCCATTGCTGACAGCCGGTTGCCGATACCTCATTTCTCCTTTGTTATCGGATCCAGCGCGTCGAACTGTAATCCGCTGGAGCCTTCTCCCCTGCCTAATTTTTTGCGGCGACCCAGCCAGTTGACCGTTTTCCCGTTATACCAACGAGTTCGCTGATAGCTGCTGGTAACCCTGGCGCCAGCCCTCGGCACTTCTTCTTCATTTACAAATAAAGCCGAGGTAACAGCATCTGCTTCGGTTATGCCTGTACGTAATAAACTGGTAGCGGGGCGAACAGGCGCGTATTCCTGCTTAAACCATCGTGGCATGCTGGCGCGTTGCAGCCTCACAGCCCTGTATTGCCCGGGTATATGAACAGGCACAAATGGTATCCAGTTTTCGGGCACGGTATTTTCAATCATGTATTTAAACATCGCCTTTTCATCCACCGGCAATAAGGCGCCTGCCGGCGGTTCAATCAATTCAATGGCATTGCGAAGATAATTAGCGGCGGCATCCCCCTCCATATTAGTACCGGCCAAGCTATTCAGTCTTGTTTCAATAGCCCATACCATATTCGCCATTTCATCGCGAATGAAATGTATTTCCTCCAACGGCTCACTTTCCTGTGTTTTAGCAACACAGGGTGGCAGGAACAAACGGGTATCAGCCTGCGCATTTTTCACATTATCCGCTGTGCGCACACTCAGGTTAAACAATCCCCAGGCTGTCCAGTCATCAGTATTACCCTGTATGGCCGGTTTTACCAGTGAACGCTCCCCAAATACATCTGTTATTACTATCGCGGGTATTTGTGTAAGACTTCCTACCGGCAACGAATAGGGTACTACCAGCCAGTCGTTACCATAAATAAGCGCGTATTCCGATACGATCAGTTTCGCTATATCGGTAGTATCCGCATCTATATCGCCCAGGTCTATATTCCCATCTTCAAACTGCCACCATCGCGGATGCGGCATGCCACCGTATTTTGCCAGGGTAGGTATAACCGTTACTATTTTCTCATCCACTTTAGGCAGCTCGCCATCGGTGGCATTACCGGTCAGTCCCTCAATCGTTTCCTCGTCTGCCGACACATCAAACGAATACCATTCCATATCGCCCGTATAATATTCTTCCGCCTTCAACACCGTATTGGGCTTCGCCTTTTCCGGAAGCGATACTGCGAACTGGTACTCCATTTGTTCATTCAGCCAGGCTCCCTTACCATTTGTATTATGCGTGGGTTTATACGCTTTTTCAAACCAGGGTATATACGCTTCCAGCGATTGCGTCAACGCCTCCGTATGGCCGGGGCTCACTATCACAATAGCATTTACGACAGCAGGTATTCCTGCCTTGGCAGCTTCGTACAATGCAACACCATCAAACCACTGTGCTCCGTTGGCAGCCAAAAAACTGCTCAGCGGATTATTGACAAGCGTGCGCAGCTTCAACACCGTATTTATGTGGTTGTCATTCTCATCCACATTTTCCGGTAATACCAGCGCATACAACGTTTTCAGCTTCTGCAGGTAACCGGCATAATTAAAACCCGCTACGCCGGTTAATTTATTCTTTAGCAGCTTCATAAAAAAAGAGGCCGACTGTACACGACAATGATAGTCCAGTTGCGGATATTCACTTTCCACCTTTGTTTCCGCAGGTATTACATCCGTGTATACTTCACCAACTTCTGTCGCTGATTTATACCTTGTGATCTGCGTGGTTTGCATTTTTATTTTCGCGAAAATCGCCGAGCCGGTATCCTCTCCCTGGAACTCGCCGAATTGCCATTGACGGGTAAGCATCCACAGGGGATCGTGAATGGAACATTTCAGTACATCATCAAAGTCCTGCTTGCGGGTTCTTGGCTCCAGCCTGTTCCAGGCACGGAACGGTTCGCATGAAACACTGTCTATTCTTGGCATATTATAATATTATGGTATTGGTTGTATTGGTTGTATTGGTATTTTTTTAGGCTGCCTGTTAAATGCGAAATCCATTACTACCTGCACTCCCAACGGATTGGCATCCGGAATGTTTCCCATTTGCGGCGGAGCAACTTCCGATAATATACCGGGCAGGATATGCGACAGCGCGCTCTGATCCACATGATCCGGCTCTACCGCCCTGTTTTTCGCCATTTCCAACGTATCCAGTAATGTAACCACCAAATCTTCCCACACCCATTTGCCGGTAGTTACCGGCGTAACCGCCAGCAGCAACGATTGAGGCGGCATGGCATCGGGCTGATTGTAATTGAGCGCTATACCGGTAGTTTCCATTTTATTCGGAATCACCTCTACCCATTCATCCAGTATGATGCCTGCCTGGTTCTGTATACCGGGATCCATCCATTGTTGCGGATTTACCATCAGCAGCGAAAGCTTATCTTCTGCAGGCACATATTCCGCCGGGAATTCCACACCCAGCCAATAGTCTCCGGGCTGATGGTTCAATTGAACAGGTAACAGGTCTATGCTCTTATCAGCAGCCGACAACAGGATGTCTAACATTTCGAGCGAGCCGATCTTAGGACGAACCTTCGCTACACTTTGCAACCATTCTGCCATTACCATAGTACGATCGCCCCGGATAATATTTTCTTCATCCGGCGCGGCCAACTGCTTTGAAATAGCTTCCTGGTTCGGCGCTTTGTACAAAGGCAGGGATACAAACGCTTTTCCAAAAACTATTTTCAACACATCATTGTAAAACGACAGCTTTTGCTTGTCAGGAGTTTTGGCATTTATCTTATTCAAAGTATCCGTTGCCTGCTTTAATCGTTCCCTGGTTTGCCTGTAGGCGACCATGGTTTGTTGCAGGTATTTTTGGGATGCCTCTTTTTTGTCGGCCGCCTGTTCATGTAACATACCCGGAACCGCGTTAGGAACACCGTAGGCATTTACCAAAACCAGGAAGTCCTTCATGAGCTGCAGTTGCGCATCGCTCAAAGTATCATCCGGGGCTTCCAGTATCTTTTTCGCTTCCAGCAAATCTTTTACAGCCGCGTCTGCCGTTAATGTGTTTATAATATTTGTAAGCCGGTTTACGGCTTCCTCCGTTCTTATTTTATATTGCCCAACATCGTGGTTGCCGGGATTGCCGGGATCGGGAGCCACGCTGGTTTGCACCAATTGTTCCGCACCTGCCGCACGCGCCTGCAGCAATATATTTCTCAACTGGGTAAGCAGGTGGTCCTGCTCATAAAAGCTATGAACAGAAGAACCCCACGTGTCAAGCCTGGATATAAGATCAATGGTAACAGTGGCATCGTTGGGTAATGAAAGCTTTTCGCGCAGCTTGTAAGCGATGTATTGCTTAAAGTCCGCCTCATTGGCTGCCACAAAAAGATAATCAAGCGGCTGCAGATCCAGTTCGCTCAGCGCTAACTCACCGGACCGGGTAACCGCATCCGGCTCCGTTGTTTTGTACGCTGCAACACACCTGATATTTGCCGGGTTACCTATAACCGATGCCAGCCAGGTATTGAGCGTTGGTTCCGCATTTGCCCTGGGTGTTGCATTTGCCGGCCAGCCCGGAGGTTGTGCAAATGTTTCCTGCGGATGAAAATTCAATACTACCCGCTGCGTTACTACAGTACCCGAACGTGGTGTATCAATCATTTGAGGTTCGGGGATGTTTTTTCCCTGCGCAAGACTGTTCATCATTGCCGAAGCTCTTACATAATTTCCCTGCACCACCTGGTATACACTTTCAGAAACAGCCACATCACCCAACGCGTCCAGCGCGTCTGCCATGCGGTCAATTTCTTTTGCTATCTGTACAAATTCCGTGTTACCCCCACCGTTAGCTGTTACAAGATCATGCAGCCATTTCAACACCGTATTGTTGGCCGGATCGGTAATTACTTCGAACATGGTTTTATCGGAGGGAAAGTCCAGCCATTTTACCGCATCATAAATTTTATTAAGCAATGCCATGCCGTCTACCACATTACTGTTATAAGATGGCGGCTTGCCTGCCTGGGCGTTGTCTTTAACCGCAACCACCAGCGGAAAAGCATTTCGGAAGGGTAAAATAAATTTATCCAGCTCTGCCAGCTTATATCTTTCATGTATTCCTTTCTCAAACTGGAAGCCCAATATGGCTCCTATCTGTAAACCATTCTGTACCCCATCTATCAGGTTCAGCGCCATTCTTACACGCGATGATGAAATGTTTACCGCCAGCCTGTTATTGATATCTTCTTCTGAATAATTGGCCTTGTACGCGCTTCTCAGCACCGCAGCAGTAATGGCGTGGTTTAAAGAAGGCGCGTGAATAAATCCATCATTATCCGGATCATCATATACCTTAACAGCTTCAGGACTCAGCCCCGCGGGAATATCAGCCGCTTTCGCTTCTTTCTTATTGGTATCCCTTCTTAAGTTCTCAAGCCAGCCGTAAGCGCCCAGGTAAATACCCTCCTTATTAATAGCCCGCTGTTCACTCAGCCGCCTGTTCACCAACCCGGTCATCCAGGCATCGAGGCGGTAGCTGCACGAATCAATATGCTCCGCGAGCAGGTGCGACAGCTCTCCGGTAGGCAGGTTGTTCAATATGCCATACGCCCGGCGCACTTCTTCTGTTTTTTGCAATATCTTTTTGTGCTGTGCTGCACGCACATACCCGTTCAGCAAGGGATTCGCTTCGGGTTTATATATATAAGTAGCCATTGAACTCCTGCCGGCTCCACTGTTATTGCCGGTGTTTACCACATAATTGTAAAAGGCATTGCTGTTATCAAATTTATCAAACACAAATCCTTTCAGCTCATCCATATCCTTCAGCAGCAAATGCCATTTGGTGTTGTATTTTCGCAACGATCCCATGCCGCCCCATTCGCTATAGGTATTTTCATCGCCTACTATACGGCGCCTGTCTTCGGTTATCAACCCTTCCAGTTGAAGAATATCCAACGCCGCCTCCTGGTAAACCTGCATCAGCGATTGACGCATCAGTAAAAACAACAGGCTTCGGCTGGGGAAAGTGGCGGGATTGTTGCCCGCCAAAATCGCATCCAGAAAGCTGTTCAACAACCAATCAATATACGATCCCCCTTCTCCTCTCTCAACCGGCTCAACGGGCGATAGTTCCTTGCTATCAATTAAATATCCGGTAAGCTGCCGGAGCTCCTGCGGCCCCGCGATAAAGCGGTTGCGGAATATCCTGCTCTGGTCAAACTGGTCTCTTATGCGGGAATATTTACGATCTGTTAGTTTAAAAAGCACGTTAAAAAGGTCGGGTATTGTTTCATCGGGAAAGCTGAAAGAGGGAGCAAATACTCCGTTGATCATCATTTCCTTGAACCAGGCACGCATGTATTCTGCACCGTGAGTAGCTCTAATATCATATTCTTTATTGCCGTCTGCCGTTTTTACTCCCTTGCGCGTAATATTAATGCCATACCTGTAATAATGCTCAACAGAACCGGCATTCAGTCCCAGCATTTCAATGAACTTTTGCTGCGGATTGCCGTTTTCGAGCTGGGCATAATGCGCTACTTTATTTCTCCGGAGCTCGGTCCACACCCCGTTGAACATTTTTAATATTTCATGCAGGCGCAGATCAAAGCGCAATTGCCTTGCCACCTCGGCATTTGCGTTCGTTACTTGCGGCAAATGACAGGCATCGTACTGCGCTGATATTTTAAACCGTGAATAAGCGGTAGTGGGCAATATGCCATAAGGCTGCGCACCCACGCGCATGGAAGGCAATATTCCCCGGGCAGGACAATGATTGATAAAATATTTTTCTGTACGCCTGATATTATCGTACGTAAAAATATGATCCCACATCTCTTCCATTGTATGCCCCAGGGTAGCGCTCCACAAAGCCCTGTTCATGGTAATAGCGTTACTTACCTGCCTGTCGTGCCTGTTGTCTACTTTCTGCAACACATCAGCCGACAGGCCCAGTCCATCGGCCAGGCGTTTGCCATCGGCTTGAAGCATCGTGTCCGTCGCGAAAGCATCAAACAAACGATTGGCTATTTCAATATCAAAACGTTCATCTTCATCGTTATCTCTTGCACTATAGCCTGCCGTTGCGTTTTCTGTATTATTGGTAGGTGTTCCAACTTTTAATATACCCATACCATCGGCTGCATACACATGGTTAAGCAACAATTTTTCAAGCAGGCTTTTATTGTTAACGGCATCTCCCTGTTTTACACCAATCACCAGCAGCTTGTCAAAACCGGCATCGTATTGTTCCTGTGTAAGCGGAATGGTTACGCCCATACCTGTTTCAACCGCCCTCCGGTATTCTGTCATCCACTTTATTCCGTCTTCAATCGCCAGGTCGCCGTTTTCGTCTATTTTATAAACAGTCTCCCCGTTTTCGTCTTTATTGGAGAAAAAAGCGGGATCGGGGCCTAGCTGCAAATTATCCGGCACTTTATTCCCTACTACAATATGCTGGAAACGATTATTGTTGATGGTAATAACCGCGAACCGTTCAGGCAACACGTAAGTATGCGGAGCTTTTGTCCATACGCCTTCTTTTATCGCAGGATCCACATAATCAAATGCCTCCTGCGGCAATTCATTTACCAATTGGTCAATCGTCTTACGCTCAATGGCATTGACCGTTTCAACCAGCTTGCTGAAATTATCGGCAACCAGCTTAAAAGCAGCCAGCTTATCAGCGAATTGCGTTTGCTGTGCCGGGGTAAGTGATGTTGTTTTGGAGAGGATAGATTGTATGTCGCCCTGGGCGCGCACTACCTGTACTTCCAGCTCCTGCATCATAACATCGGGTGCAACGGCAACAGGCTGTAAAAGGGAAGCGAGCTTTTTAATTCGTGTATCCAGCACCGTTATAGCATTCAGTATCACGGATGTCCAGAAGCGGTCGGGATCGAGGGTGGGATTAAGCGACTGCGACGCGGGTGGAATACTTTTGGCAGCTTCCTGTATATCCGCAAAAAAAGCATATGGCTTTTGCTGTAATTGCTGCGCGTTACGGGCTATACCCGATGTACGCGGATCAATCAGCGACGCGATCCACGAAGCCCTTTTCGTACCATGAGTGGTACACAATCTTTTCCAGGCCGCTTTTTCTAATGTTATATCATTACCCGCCATCCACCAGGCGCTCCAGAAACGTTTGCCCGATTCGTATTCTTTAGCGGTAAGCTCCTCCTCATGGGTATGTACAAAAATATCATCGGGGTAAATACGCACCCACAGCTCATGTACCTTTTTTAACTTAGGCTCTATAACCGCTTTAGCTTTACCAATTACCGCGGCTGCATCACTGCTAATATATTCCGACAAAAGATCTATACCATATTTCTGGCTTTTATTTTTAGCGCTGATACTCTCAATTTTCTGTCCTGCTTTACTCAGCTCAGGCGTTAATAAATTATATACTTTATTCAGGCGTTGCGCCTGGCTTGCCCCCTGCAGAGGAACCGCGGTTACCGATCTGTCTATATACGTTATACCGGATTTTATCCTGTTTTTAAATTTTGACACAGCCGCGTAAGGCGATGCGGGCTCTATTGAAATTTTTTTAAGATGAAGATAGGTTTTCATGGCCTGCAGCAACAGGTCGTTGTAATCATATTGCGGAGGTTCAGGTAACGCCTTTATTGCCGGCAACGATACCATTCCAAATTCTTTGATGCCGCTTTCTATATCCGCTACTAACGGTGTGGCTTTCTCTGCAATAAATGCGGCCCAGGTTGCATCGGTATGTATCACCGCCAGGTTGGGCAGCACGGCGGCTATTCCCTTGCTGACCTGTGTATGTAACTGCTGTAGCTGCGTGAACTGGTTTTTAGCGATGTATTGCATACCGGCAACAGCTTCCGCCTGGTTTTTATAAAATGTAAGCGCCTGGTCCAGCCCGGTTTCTACATACCCGAACAGGTCTTTCTTATTCTTGATATTTTGATAAGGAGTTTTAGCGCGGTTCGAAAGCACGTCTATCGTACCGGCTACTTTATGTAACCGATCCAGCAGGTTGCGGGCCGGCAGCAGCACCCCATGCGGATCTACCACCAAAGCTTCCATAGCAGCTACCAGGCTGCTTACGGTATTTTTTAGAACCGTAAAACCCGCGGACGGAAATTTTTGTGACGCAAAATTCACGGTATCCGTAACACTGGCGCCCATTTCCTTCAAAATACGTTTATTCTTTGCCGTTAGTATGGTGATCTCGCTCACCATTTTAGCGGCGCTTTGTATATTTTTCAATGACCGGCTAATAGCCCCGCCAGCCTGCTGCAGGTTCTGTATATCCAGCAAATCAACCTGCGTCATCAACAATACATCCAGTATGGTATCAATATTATCGGTAGAAGTTGTTTGCGACGGCTCATCCAGCTCCATAAACCGGGTTTCCGTACGTACCGGCAATAACAAAAAAGGTATGCCGTCGTTTTTGGCGGCAGTCATATTTTTTATCTCACTGATCCTTTTATCTTCCAGCAGCGTGTTGAATGTAGAAGGCATATCCGTTACAATTTATAAATTCAATAAATCTTCGTTCAGCATTTCCCCGGCATGTCTTGCAAACAGCACGGGATCCTGGTATAATATGGAAGCCACTTCCGCGGAGTTTGAACCATTGGTCCAGGCCGGCACTTCATTCAGGTATTTATCTTTTACATCCGCATCGTTGGCTTTAGTAATGCTGATCGATTTTGAAAAAGTAAGCTGGTAATTATCAAGCTCTACTTTTTGCGCTACCAGGTGTTCCCATGTAAAGTCGTTCCAGGTTTCGGGCATGCCGGCCGGCATGGTAGTAGTATCGCCCAGCTCAGTAGTAAAATCATCCAGCCCGAACTGTATCTGTCCCGGCCTTTCTTTGAATACAAAAAACCAGCCCGCGTTTTTACCGGAAGTACTTTCAGCCGGGTTAGTAATACGGTGACCGTTGGCCTGTTCAGCCGTGAGGTCAAACCCAAACAAAGTAATATCCGGCTTTAACGTGGCTTTGAATAAAGGGAATTTTGTATTGGTTTGTGTTACGGTTGAAGGCAGCTTACGCGGCTTTACCGGGTTGGTCGTATCATACGAAGCTTGCTGCGCGTATACCATCGTATCAGGATATTTTTTAAACAGGTCTCCTCTTACCACCAATACCAATATATCCTTATCGCCTGCCGGACGATGAAAGCCCAATGCCTCTGTCCATTTATCCATCACTTCAATGTCTTTTTTCTTTTCGGCATCCTGCTCAAAGATATTGTCCTGCGTATTCCAGAACTGGCGGAAATACGAGCCGCGCTGGTCTGTAGGATATTCCCTCCATAACAGTTCCCTTGCCATTTCATGGTTCAATCCTGCTAAAAACGATTCAATAAAACGATTGTTGGTTTCCAGCAGCGTGATGGTATTCCTGGGCAGCTTATCAACGTTGGGTAAAATAAAATTCTGCGATATCTCTTCGAGGTATTCATATGCCGGCTCTGTAAATTCGGGGTATGCCATTGCCGGCTTCAATTCCTTTGCAGGCTTGAATTGTATACCATCCCATATTTTAATAATGTTTCCAACCCTGAACTTCATGGTAAGTTCCGGGTTAATCTGTTTGATGACATTGGTTTTTATAGCCGACAGGCTGCTGACAGGCAATTTTGCTATTACAGTATCCATTTCCGCCAGCTTTGAACCAAACGATTCCATGCTGCTTTTATAGTGGGTAACATCTTCACCGGAAGTAGATGCTGCCACCACAGCATTTGCATTGGTCAGTAAAGCCGCGTTCATTACGGTAGCCGAAGCATAGGTTCTGCCACCGCTGAAATCATCAAATACGGTTTTGTACGAAGTTTCGCTCAGGGTTACCTGCACCTTGCCGGGCAGATCCTTTTTATATTCGGAAACATTATTGATAAGACCGGTAACGGTTGCCGCCACTTCAACAGACACACCGGTTTTTGATGCAAGCGCGGTTTGCAGGCCCGCTTTAGCAGCACCGGTATCACCGTCATTAAACGAAGTAGTATTTAACAGTTCAAAGAAAACATCTTTCGCTACATTCATCACATCGGCAACATAAAACTCCCGGGCGTCGTTTACCAGTTGCGTAGCCGCCAACATGCTCAAAGCGGAAGAGGGCGCGGCTTTTAATTTCGCTGCTGTAACCGCTATGGGGTCTGTTCCGGGCTTGTTAAAATTGGCAACAACCTCCTTTGTAATATTCAGCTTTTTATTACGTTTTGTAGCACGTGTTATTTTTTGAAAAGCCGTGCTCTGTACCGCCAATGGAATAGCGCTTTGCGCCACCACTTCATTTACGGAAGAATTACTGGCTTCATTCCATACCAGGTATTGCATAGCGCCGGTAGTACGCAACAGCTTATCGGTTTTTGCTCCTACAAAATGTTTTTTAAAGATGGCATTGTTCACCAGCTTGCTCAGCAGTGCCTCATTGATCTTCCTGTTGGCATCATTGATCTTTCCTACCTGTTGCCAGGCACGGTTCATAAATATCTCCTGCCGTTTCTGAATTACTTTTGTTCCCAACCCCGCAGCGGCCCTGTTACGGAAATCGAGATTCAGCTCTAACAACCAGGGCCAATTATTACCAGTTTTCAGATCTTCCGCCAAACCATGCCACGCGCCGTACACAGGTGGAACAATCATGGGATCATCGGTAAACGATACTTCGTAAAAAGGGTTTTCGCTACTGTCGCCACCGCTGTTTTGCGGGCGGTTAATGGAGGGCGACAGGTTTAAAAATGTTTTTAGCTGTTCATACACATCCGTTTCACCGGGCGTGGATGGAAAATCTTTCCGGATGGTTTCAAACGATGGCGGACGCAACGCCGCTTCCATACCCATGGTAGTGCTTTCCATTTTCTGATCCATTCCATAGCCTATTTCCTGCACGTCCATCGGCATCATCCCCGATTCAGGCTCCATTACAATAGGCTTCAGCTTTGATACCAGGCTTTCAAAATCACCATCTATACCGGTTTGAAAAGACCATTGATAATATACGGGAAAATCAAAGCCACGGGGTTTCGCCTCCTGCCCCGTTTTGATCCACGAGCTTTCCTGAGCGGGCACACCGGTAGTTTCCAATCCTAATCCAATCCTCCTGCCTGTTTCAAAAGCAGGGATCAAACAGGCGGTGTAAGCAGTATTTTTAACAAGCTTACGCGGACATAACAAACGGCATAACGCGTTATCGGGATCGCTGTTCAGCTCCTGTGTTACTCTTGTTTTTAAAGCCGCGGGCTCCGCTTCTTCGAGTATTTCATTGAAATGCACATGCGCCCAGGCCCAGCTATCAGCCGGGTTTCCAAATACATCGTTGAACTTATCGTTGGGCACAGTAACGAACGGTAACGAGTCGGGCAATTGTTTTTCAGTAAATTCGCCATCCTTCAACACGATCAATGCCAGCCAGGGGCGCAACTTTTTAGGATTGGCTTCGTTGGGCGACGCGGGTGTATACCTCCACAAAAAATCTTCTTCATAAAATTCTATATAGGCAAGATTATTAGACTCGTAGTTATTTACATTCCGGGCAGGGTTCACTCTTACTACCACCCGGTCGCTGATGTTCAATACATCACCCGGTCCCAGCACATTGATGGTTTTAGCAATCACCTGGTCGTTACCGCCATTGCCTTCCACCGCATCGGCATGTACCGTCAGCTCAACATTCAGTTGTGCACGTTCCATAGCCGCACCTGCGCCTGTAGCCAGGTTGTCTTTTTCAACGATCTGTGCATTCAGCCCCTGCCTTAGCCAGGGTAAAAATGAATAGTGCGCTATATCTGCCATATTAATTCATTTAATACAATTTGTGATGTAGTGTTTCTCCCGCCGGCTATGTTATTCCATTTCCATGTGATATGCCGGCACCACTTTTATTTTTCCTTTCATTTCCGGATTAGCTCTTACATAATCGTTCAATGCGTCTGTAGCATCTGAATAGCTGCCGCCGGAAAATCCATTGTGGGCTACCGCATCCATACTCGCCTTGTTCATTATTACAAACGCTTCTTCATTTACATTCACCGCAGCACCTTTCTGCATCACTTTTTTATTCGCATACTCGCGCGACAGTGAAGAGTTACCTATTGCCCCGCCTTTGGTCATCAGCTTAAATATGTTTTTATCGAATGTAAACAACGGAGTTTCCGGTGTTGGATCGAAATCCGAAACATGCACTTCATATTCCACTTTCCGGTTCGCTCTTGACAACACAGTGATCTCATCTGTTTCCGTTACCTTCACCCCGCTCTTCATATTTTCGTAAGACGGCGCGCTCAGCTTTTGCTTATTATCCAGCTTTTTGAACATAGCCGGTGCAAACGCTTCTACAGGATATTCATTAGATACGATGCTGTTACCGATCTTAACCCTGGCAATGTCTATCTTTTTGATATCCGCCGGGATGTTTTCGCCGAATTTATCAAGCACCTGCCCTACCGGTACTACTGTTTGACTTACCCTGAAGGAACCGAAGGGTTGTAATACGATACTGCCCGGCTCAGCAGGAATATCGCGAACGCCTACCAGCGTAGAGCGGTTGGCCGGCAGCTCCGTGGTCCAGTTGGCATCCAGTTGCAGGGCTTCCATGGCCTTGGGCAGTACCGCGATCTTCGGGTATTCAATGCTGCTCTTATCACCCCATTCTTCATCAAAATGTACTTTTATGGTAAAGAACAAAATGCTGAACGAAGCAGTGCCTTTGGCATTCCAGGGAGTGGGGCCAGCGAGCTCAAATTCAAGTGTAATACCAAAGAGGGTGCAATTGCCTATCTTCACTTCCAGCCCGGCGCCTACTCCTACAATAAAGCGGAAGGGCGAGAACTGGAACAATGCATCAAAATACAAATAGCCTACTACTTTAAATTCAGACACCGCAAACCGGAAATCTATTTTAGCCCCGAACTGCACCGTATTGGAGGTTACAGCGAAATAACAGGTAAGTATCAGTCGCGGGTTGTCTGCCAGTATAGTAAGTGTAAGCCGCTTCATGGAAGGTACTTTCAGTTCAGACGGTGGTTTGAACTGCGGGTGAAAACCACCAACCGACAGCAGGAAGCCTTTTGTTTGTCCCCAACCCAGGCGTAATGCCATATCGCCTTCGAGCGTGAACGTGAGTATGCGCGAATTGTACAGGCTGGCATCGAATGATAACATGCCTTTTTCAAAATCAATGATGCCCACAAAGTTCACCTGCAGTTGCAGGATGGCGGCTTCTTCGGTAGGCAATGCAATTTTTACCACACCTAATATAGCGATACGTGTTGGACTTGTAAATTCAATGATCAAACCAAAATCAATGGTGATCAATGCCGGTACGCCCCAGGTAATCCTTGCCATCAGCCCGATCATGAACTGGTCTTTCTTGGGCGGGAATATGGTGCTGATCTGTTGAATAATAGTTGTGATATTGGCCACCACATCTTCGGGAAACAGGATATGATCAATGGCGTTGTTCTTTACGCCTTCCCGCATCGCATCCACATTAATAGTACGGTTAATGCCCAGCATACCGCCTAATCCGCTCAGGAAAAAGCCCATGCTTAACGATATGCCCGGACTGAATGTAACGCTGATGATGATGAGCAGTGAAAAGCCATCACTGCCATCGGGCATACGCGTTGTAATAACACAAATGGCCGCCACCTGGAAGCTGTCCATAATAGAAAGTTCCAGCGCGCCGGCGTATTGTTTGTTCACATCGTCGAACAAAATATAACCCCCTCCTTTCACTACACCCGCGTCAATACTCAAGCCAATACCGGTAGGAGGTTTAAAGGCAAAATCCAGGTTTGCAGGACCTATATTGCCCTGTTTAAATTGTAACTCGGTACGCAACCCGATATTTTCAACTACCGCTACAATAGGTCCTAATGATAACTTGAGAGTAGCCCCTGCATCCAGGTTGAATTTTTCGGTAGCGGGAGTAAGCGCTATACGCATACCATTAATGGCTACCGGGCCTAATTCAATATGCACGGGAAGATCAATAGCGAACTGCGCACCGCCGCTGATGCTGAAGCCATGCAGCAAGCTGAATTTAAAAGCAACATTGGAATCTATCTGTATATTAACACCCGAAAGCATTTTCTGCAAAAAACCATCGCCGTCGCCACCGCTGATCACCAGGCGTATCACCTGTATCTCTCCTTCCATCCCGAGATCCACCTTCCCCCCGGAATTGCCTACAAACCATTTCACACCCAATCCTTTTAATGCAAAACGGGTGCCGTTGCGGGATCCCACTAAAATAATCTCATCTGTTTTGTCCGCCTTTTCCCTGATAGCAACAGAAGCATTATAGTTAGAAGTGAAATTGAGAATACCTTCCGCGTTAAAGGGCGGTCGTATTACAAAGCCCACTCCTTTGATGTCGGCAGAGGATTGAAATACCAGCTCACCCCGGTCGCATACATTGAACTGGAATTCTGCGGCGCCCATAATATACGGTAACAACGCTACTCCTTTTTTCTTACTGCCCTGCGCGTCGGCAGGCGAAAAAGTAATGCCGAACTGCGCATAGGTTTCGGGCGTCAGTCCCTTCTGGAAAACCGGGAACCTTAATTCTTTATGATCGTTGGATGTATTGCCTAATATGGTTTTGGTGGTAGCAGCCTGCGGATATAAGCCTCCCGGCAAGGAGCTGGATTTCATGAGGCGTTCTAATCTTGATAAGAACTTTGCCGTATCAAAATCAGTTTCCCACTGGTATACATCGTTGAACAACTGGCGGGGATTGGTAAAGATCAGCCCGAAGCGCTCCCAGTTGATGACACGTTTTGGCTGGCCTGCAGGGGCATTCTCATTTACTTCCACCAACCCAAACAGGTAAAAGCCATCATGCATTTGCGCCTTCTGGGTTTCCAGATATTCCAGTATTAAAAAATCGGTCAGCCTCCTCGGAAACTGATCAATAGCCGGAATGCCTGCACCGCCCGCCGATTTAATTTGATTGTGCAGATCGGCAATGGCAGCAACCAATGCTCCAAAGCGGGTACCTATTGCCGCCAGCGCGGCTATCACTTCCATATCGCCTTCTGCATCCACCAGTGTGCGTACCGCATTCACCAGCTCCGTACCCTGGGTTGCCAGTGCCGATAATGCCGAACCAAACGCGTTCACAGGAATATCATAGCCCAGCTTCTTAAAAAAGTCCTGCGCTTTTTGCGGAGTATTTACCGCCCTTACCGGCGCCAGTGCCAGCCCTGCTTCTGTTAATATTGATTGCAATGCATCCTGTGGCATAGTTAAATGGTTTCAATATGGTCAAAATAATTTGGCATTGGAGCCAGGTGTACGGTAGTGTCCGAATGATCCTGTGTTAATGTTGAAATAGCCCTGTGTGCAGGAGTATCCAACGAAGCAGTGCCCACACTGTTAGGTGTTGGAAGCGCTTCTTCCCACATCTCTCTTAAAAAAATCCTTAAAGCATTATTCTTCTCACTGGTAAGAACAAAAATTTTGCTTATCAGGAAATCATTTTCAATAAATACAATACCTGGTAATCCAAATCTTAAAAAAAGGTGATATTTTCCATTGGGTCCATTTACATGAGTTTGAGCATTCTGCAACAGTTCATGAATACGTTGCAGTTTATTGGTACTGATAAAATCAATGAGTTGGGTTTGATACTGTTTCACCTGGTCGGAGGTTAAGCCCGCTGGCGCTGTAGCAGGTACAACAGATGCCGACAGTTCATCTGAAATAGTTTTTAAAGCATTGAATATAGTTGTAAAAGGACCTGTTGCCGGAACAGCCTGTGTAAGCTGCTGCATATAACCCGGTAATTTTGTAGATACAAAGGTTTGCAGCGTATTGAGTATTGCCTGGGTGGGATGAGCTGATGCAGATACACCCATAATACTTTTTATGCGCTTGATGGTATCAATAAAATTAAGCGAAGCTATTCCGTGCTGTTTCCCTTCGCGTATCATGAATGTTGTTGGAATATTCGCCCGCCAGTTCAATTGGCAAAAAAACGCTGCCTTACTGTTAAACGCAGTGTGCCAGGCGTTGAAGTAAGCATCGTTATAACGCACCGCAGTCAGCCACTTATCAAGATTGCTTTTGTAATCGTCCGCACTTATGCCCCCATTGCCGGTAGTTAACACTTCATTAATACTTTCTGCTCCGGGTGAGTCGGTAGAACCAATACCCGGGAACATCTGGTACCAGGTTGGCCCGCTTACATGAGGACGGCTACCTGGTTTTCCAAAAAACTCGCTTACAGCAGTGAGGTAATCACGGTCGGTTCCCGCACGGCATCCCCTGATGTCAACCCAGGAAGTACCGGAAAAACGCTGCTGCATTTTTGCAAGATTTTCCCTGAATTTATTCGTTAATGCTGCAACATGGATGGAGAGTGTATTTAAAAAGTCATCGGATATAGGAGTAATACCAGGTGTAAAATTATAATCTGCCAATGAAAAATTCCTGATAACGGTTTTAAGATTTGTGAGATGTGCCGGAGTTACACTGCTGAACGAACTGTTCGCCCTGAGATTACTACCGGCAACATCCAATATTTTGTCGAAAGCAGTAATAAAAGCCGTTTTTTGAGCAGCAGACAAATTAGTATTCGTGTCCTTTTTAAGAAAATTCCCATTCACTACAAGTGGCGTAGCGGCGCATAGCACAAATGTAATAAGTGCCGTATCGGGATGTGAAGATTCTGTATATCCGAATGGCGTAACCGCCGGGGCGCTGCTGCTTTGTAATATATGAGACAATATTCGCTCTGCTATTTCCCGGGCCGGGGCGCCGCTACCAAGAAAATGGAAAATATTCAGCTTGCTATGTAACCATTTTCCATCGCCTTCTAGAAAAACACGTAAATCACCTTTTTCAATCGTAACTCTTGGAGCGCCTTGTACAAAGGGTGAAAAAATACCCGTATTATCAGCATGAGCCACAATCCGTATCCTGTTCAACGCTGTGTCGGTAGCAGCCAGTAATTGAACAAGATGCTGCAACGATGTAAAAGTTTTTCTCTTTGCACTCCTGAAGCCAAAAAAGTCATGAAAGCTATTAGCGCTTGCAATAAAACCATTGTCGTTTGCAGATGCTTCGGCAATAAAAACAATTTCAGGCACATGCTCCCGGCGAATAGTAACCACAGGTGGATCAGCAGGCGTTGATGGCCCGCCGCCACCCGTTTTGGGTTGTATATCCGGCAATTGATTGGCCGCCGCCGATTGTGAACTTTTACTGGTTTTACACATCGCTAACAAGTTAAATGAGCTGAGTAAGCTAATTGGGTTAAAATCCCTTATCTCTTATACCTTACCACTTACTACTTCTTCTATGCCTTCACCGCTTTTTCCAACTCAAACGAAAGATCAAACAACACTTTGGCATCATTATCTGTCGATCCTGAAAAACAAATAGCGATCACATACTTCAACAAGCCCTTTGCAGGATCGCTCTCTTCCACATTCGCCACATCTGAATAATGAAAATCGGAGTATATTTCATTCCCGCCGGAGTCTTTAGTAGTCTTATAATAAATGCCGATCTTACTGTTAAGCTCTTTTAGTAAAAGTCCTTGCTTAACCAGTTCATCTCCAATAAAGCTTCTTGTAAAAACCGGTACCGGCGCGGGCTTGTCGGTATAAGTTTCTTTATCCATCATCAGCAGCCAGTCTTCCGAGGCTTCTACATCTATCAATTGTTTGGCAGCCGCCAGCCACATGCAGTTGGCAGCAGCCTGAGCTGTGGCGCCCTGCTGCGTTTTCCCCTGGAAGTCCGATCCGTCAAACAGTCCGTCATAATTACGGCTTAGCCATAATCCGCCGCCGGTGGTTTTGTTCCTGTTGTAAAAGCCCGCCGATTCCAGGCACCCATTTATAAACTGGTACCCCAGCGCATTGATGCAGGATGCCGCTGCAAGATTGCTCGACCAGCCGATCATCAATTCCAGCCGGTCCCTGAAACCCAGTCCATTGATCCTGGTTCTTTTCGCTTTTTTGGTGGCGGTTGAGCCCTCCGGCATTTTATCAATAGGTTTTAATACCTCAAGCGAACCCGCACGATCGGGTCCTTTAAAAGGGAGGTCTGCTGTAAAATCAAGTGTCCAGTCGCCGTTTGGTAATTTGTTGCCGGTAAAGATATCTTCCAGCTTAGGGGGCCAGGTGGCAGAAGGAATAACATTTTTTTTGAACCGATCGGGAAAAGGTTTTTCTTCAAGCGTCCATTTCGCTTTCAATTCTTCCAGCGCCTCCGCAAAGGTTGAGGCTGCAGACTTTCTTATGTTTGCACGCGCTGTTTTCCGTAACCATAAAGCGGCAAACAATGCCCCAATTTTAGCGAGGCTGGCTACAAAAAAAGGCTTTTTATCATTGTTTCCAAGATACAGGGGCGATGCCGCATTGGTATAATCAATCACCGCAAATGGCAGCGATCTGTATTTACTCTTTGCTTTAACAGCGGCAAAAGCCGTAAAAAAAGGGGAAGCCGTATCTGCATTGGCAGATAAGATGGTATGAGCCGGGGGAAACAAACCCGGGGGCGGCTGTGCCGGCACAACTTTTTCAATTTCGATCAGGTCCTTTTCAGCCGGTGACGCGGTATGTGTTGCCCTGTTTGTTGTTTTGCACATAACAATAAATACTAAATGTAACTATGCTGTTACCAGTGGTCCTTCTTTATAATGCCGGTTGATCCAGTGCGCCCTTGTTCCGTTCATACCCGTAAGCACATCATTAAAATTGGCGCCGGCAAAATACCTGTTTCTTAATGCTTCCAGTATTTTACCACATAAGGTGATATTGCTTTTAGGAAAACGCACGAGATTAAAAAGATCAATTTTTTTATTTTCGTCGAGAGTACCCAGTTGCTCGCGTAATTGCTGGTCGGCCGATGCACGGGCACTTGCTGCATCCGGCAACTCAGTCCAGGGCAATCCAGCTACTACCATAGCCGCTAATGCAAGCCTTATCCTGCATATGCCTGCACCTTCTACAGCCAGTGTGGCAAAATCGCCGGATCCATTATTAAGCGCTGCCGCCAGTGCATCTGTTAATACCTTGCGTTGTTCGGCATTTCTTTGTAATATCCCTTCTGAAGCCATTGAGAAAACAAATCGTTTAAACCCATCGCCCGGTTCAGGATCCTGCAATGTTACGGCCTGGTAATATGGATTATGATCGTTGATCAACTCCCGTGCTACCTCAACATTTCCAACACCGGGTCCGGGGTTATTAACAGCACTCGTAATTAAAGCTTCCAGTTCTTCATTTAAGGTAACTACTTCCTGGTTAAGCGTAATAGTAGCTTTATCGGCATTGTCGGCTCCTTTTATTTTTATTGATATGGATAATGCGCCTAAGCTTTGCGGCGTATAAGTAAACTCGCCTGCGGGCGTGGTTTGAGTAGCTGTTACAGCTCCGTTTTCGCTGAATACCCATTCGTAGTTAGCGGTGGCGGCGGCAATTGCAGCATCGGTAATAAAGATTACATACGTATTGGGACGAGCCATTACCAATGGCGATCTTATAAAAGAAACGATCGCCGCATTGTTTTCCTGTGCCTGGGCGCTTTCCCCCAGGTCACTGGCTGTGAATCCGTCCGGAAGCCGGCTTTCTGTTTTACGAGCAGGCATGAATATCCCGTTTGATGGTTGATCAAAAAAAATTACCGTGCAGGAATTTCAACGTGGATTAAAAAGGGGAGATTTACATAGATGCTTTCTTTCATCATTCGGGGAAGGGAACATTATTCGGGCAGGAGACTGATGATCTGCAGTCAAAGCATATAAAATCATCAACCTGGTACTAAGATAATACTTAATAGTTAGAAATTATAATAGTGTGAAAAGTTTTTTTATCAGCTATGGGCTGTGAGCCGTGAGCTATTAGCTATCGGCAATCAGCTATCAGGTGTTTATAGTTTATGGTTTTTTGTTTATAGTTGACCACAAACCACAAATAATAAATCTCAAATAATTACAGGATAGATAACATTAGTTGCCTGGAATTCTGGCCGGGAAAGGCGGAAGCGCTTCTACAGGCTTTGATCTGTGCCCGGGCTTGGGGAGACTTTTAAACCTGTGCGCTGGCTAATATTGCTTATATGCTTTTTTATGGGCTTGTTTTATTTCGTCAGCCAATGATTGGGGTTCAATTACTTTCATGTTGGCGCCAAACGAAAGTAATTCCATTATCAAATCGTGCGTTACACACAGCTTTAATTTTATTTGTAATTCATCGTCATTGTCAATTAAAACCTGTTGAGTATCGTGTAATGGTAACGTTTTGATATACTTGCCCTGAAAAGGGTCAAACGATAAGATAATGTGCTGCGGCTCTTCGTCATTCGGGCTTATAATGCCAAAGCAATATCGGTAGCTTTGTTCAATGTTGTAATTGTCGGGATATTGATACGTTTGGGTAGTAATTTCAAGATTTGTTAAACGGTCAAGCGCAAAGCTTTTAATGTTATTGTCTTTGCTGTCTTTTGCCATGATATACCACCGGTTTTTAAACTCCTTTAAAGCATAAGGCGCTGCCAAGCGCCCGCTTGACTCTTCTTCCCAGAATTTCTGGTAAGTGAATTTGATTTGGAGCCTGTTTTTGATGGCATGGAGCAAGCCATATAAATTTTCTGTTCCCTGTGGGCGGCGTTTTTCCAAATGAATAAACGGTATAATATCCTGTGCAAGGTTTAGGGAATTAAATATATCAAAGGCTTCCATCATTCTTTGGAAGCTCATATTCTCTGTTTCATCCCGGTTGATAAAATAACCCTTGTTTGATTTTGAATATTCAATGTCAATTCCAAAAACGTTCCTGATTTCTTTTATATCCCGTTGAAGTGTTCGTTTGGAAAAGCCAATATTCAATGTATCGTCTCGCATCTGCAGGTAGTCAAACTTGTTTTCGATACAGGCTTGTAACTCCTCATAAGTTGAATAAGGCTTTACTTTCAGCTTTTTCAGGATCAGCGAATAACGGGATATGTAGCCTCGTTTTGACATTCTAGTCAAAAATTCTTTTTACCTCTTCTACTATATTATTTGCTGTTGATTCTATAATTTCTTCCCACTGACTGTCATTATCCTGAGCCTCTAATAAAAGAGCATTCGCCTTATCTACATCGCTGCCCTCACTACTTATGTTATTAAGCGTTATTCCGTTACCATGTCCACCATGACCTTTACCCCCATAGTTATACCACTGATTGTCTTTTTTTACAACAAAACCAAGTCCAAAATAGCAATCGCCATCATCCTCATCACCGTTAAATAAATATGCCCCCTGTAAAATCTCAACAGAAAAATTATCAGGAATACCTCTGTCTGCATTTAATTCTTCATTGACTTTTTGCTCTAAATCATTTTTGAACTTATCACGAACTTCTTTTACTATTGTTTCAATACTCATAGAAAAATAGCCCCAGTTCTTAACAATCTCAAGAGTTTTTGCTTTGTTTTCCATCAACTCTTTTCTAATGCTTCTTGCTTCTTCATTCATGGATTTGGTAAGTTTTATTATTATGGAAATGTATTGTTCCAAAAAAACTAAGATATGCTTATGTTCTTTTATTTCTTCTACTTCAGAACAATATTGCAACCACTTTATTATTTCCTTATATGACAAAAGAATTATCTGAAAATTTTCATTGGCTGGTTTTTGACCATTCATACTTGGAGGAGCGCCGCCATTTAATGTAAGATATATACCTATACCCTTTTTGTACTTCTCTCTAGCAAATTCAAAATAATCACTCATCTGATTAGGCTGTTCATTAAAGAGGATCTTGTTTTCTATAAATACTATCCAGTCGCTGTTTTCAAGAACAATATCAATAAATCGCCCGTTAGCAGGTTTTTCTCTTTCTAAGCGTAAACTTTTTTCATCAGGCAATTCATTATTTCTTTCTCCTATGATCTTAAAAAATTCTTTGAGAAACAACCCTCCAAAATCGTGCATCCCATGGGGGTCTAATAGGTATGCCAAAAAATTTGAGTGATATTTTTCAATATGTACTTTATCGCTTTTGCCACTAACAATGGCAGTAAAAAAGTTGAAATTTTCTTTACCCCTCATTCGCTTTTCAGCAGAATCTTTCTTTATTCTGCCTATTTCTTTTGCAAGTGTAGATGCGCTATTTAAGTAAGGTAAATTGTATTCTGTGCCCATACCAGGAAGAGTATTCAGATTGCTTATTGTCATATCTTATTATTGAAGTGAGAACGAATTGACCGGGATTTTATTTGGTCATAAATTCATATTTATTTCCACAGGCTTTGAAATTACCCTATAATTCACCTCATTTATACCGGCAAGGGTATTTACCAATGTCGCATTGATAAATGTAGTTCCGCCTTCTTGTATCATTCCGTTTTGTTCGTGCACATGCCCGAAAACAGAAAGCCCGGGCTTCATTTCATTTACAGCCGCCAACAAGTCTTCGCAACCGAAGCCGTTATCCATAATGCCGAAAGGCGGTGTGTGGGTAATAAGAATATCGGTATTCGCGGGAATTTTATTCCATTCTTTTTGAATTTCTTTACCTCTTTTCCGGTTAAACGCCATTCCCAGGAAATAAGGGCTTACGGGGCTGCCGTAAATATTGATGCCGTTGATGGTAACAGCTTCGTTCTGCAGGTAGGTAATATTACCGGGAATGATCTTATTTTTCTCCCGGCGGCTCATTTCTTCCAGGCACAAATCGTGATTGCCCGCAATAAATATTTTGTGTGAAAACGGTTGCCCCGAAAACCAATCCAGAAAATCTTTTAATTCTTCTTTTGTACCATATTCCGTTACATCACCGCAATGTATCAATATATCGCCACCGGAAAGCCGCAGCTCCCTGTGCAATGTATGGGTGTCGGAAATAAAGGTAATGGCAGGCATTTATTCAATCATTCTGTATCGCTGATGCTGATATTCTGAGACTAATTTTATTTTACCGGGCTTTTGCCCATTTTCCTGTACAAAAAATAAGGTTTCTCCTTTGCAACATTTATAGAAAGACGGCTTATAGATAGAGATAATGATATCCGCATATCGTGTAACGCTTTTCAGCTTTTCCAATCTCCTAAAATGAGCTTTTTTGCTGAACGCCCTTTTCATCGGCAAGCTAAAAACGATCGGCACATTATACACCTGTGCGGCAGCCTGCAGGGCTTTCAGCCATCTATATTTGTTTTGTACATCTGGTTTAACGCGGTCAACAGCGTCAATTACAATAACATCCGGCTTATATTCTTTCATCCACTTTTTAATGATCAGGAGAACCGTAGGAGCACTTATATAGCTGTTTTCATTTATCAATAGGTCACCGGCAATTTTTTTATATATTTTATCGGTGGCAGGTTCTCTTTCCGTCATTAGCCTATTGGTGTGCTTCACCAGTTCTTCCAGTTTTGCAGGTCCTAAATTCGCTATTATCCTGTTTATCCATTCCTGCGGCGATAACCCTAAGGTGATGACACCTGTTTTATATTTTTCAGGGCTTTTAAAGCCCATATAAGAAGCAAGCATTACCAGTAATGTGGTTTTACCGATGGCGCTGCCGCCTGTAACCAGGTAAGTTCGCTGTTTTCTTAATTCTCTGTCAAATACACCGGCAAGCGCTGTATCCGATAAGCGTATTAGATCTTCATCTTTTAAGTATGTTGAAATGTAGCCAGAGCTGTTCATAACGGCACAAATGTAGCCGCCCGCTACGCCAAACTATGTCGCTGTAAAATGTTTTTTGAAAAAGAATGCCGCACGCTTTATTTGCCCGCCGCGGCGGGCTACCCTTCATATAAAGTGATCAGGCTTAAGTTGACGCCTATGGCGGAGACACCAACCTGCCTGTTAGGGTCAGTATTTAATCTTTTGAAGTTCTTTCTTTTATATGCGAGATTAAAATCTCACGCACAAATATCACATCAAGCCTATGGCTCTTCATGTATTTGATATCCGCCTCAGCAGACAGGTTTGAAGTTTATTGTTTAGAGTTTATAGTTAGGGATTTAACAATTTGTGTAAACAAACTACAAACAAAAAATCATAAACTATAAATCGCTGATCGCTGACAGCTCAGGGCTAACGGCTGATCACCAGCCACTACCTCCATTCATCAAATACATATACCCTGAAAAGATTATCGCCCACATGGTGTACATAAAATTTTTGCGACCGGCCTTTTTCGGCTTCGGGAGTGGGCGCTCCGTTCTCGCGCATATCGGCATTTCTTGATTTGAAATAGTCTTTTAATTCGTTAGCGAAATCAATTGTTTCAGGCTTGTTTTCATGAAATAAAATAACCTCGGGATGCTCTTCAATGATCATGAAGTCGAGGTACTGTACGTCTGCGGCAGTGAGTGTTCGTTTGTCCGATGCGACTATACTGTCTTTTGGACGAGCACCATCCGAGTCGCTAACTACGGCGGTACCTGGTATTTTAGTTTGTGGTGATTTTTTGCCGGCGGGAGATGAACAAGCATACGCAAAGAACGCCATGCACAACATAAACACATAGAAACACAGAGGCACATTAGCTATTATGTCCCCTCTTTTTCTATGTGGTAAAAGTAAAAAAAGCTTGTTATACATTAAACCTGAAATGCATGATGTCGCCATCTTCCACCACGTAATCTTTACCCTGAACGGCCAATTTTCCCGCATCGCGGCAAGCCGCTTCCGATTTGTACTGAATAAAATCCTTATACCTGATCACTTCGGCGCGTATAAATCCTTTTTCAAAATCGGTATGTATAACGCCGGCTGCCTGCGGAGCCAGCATACCCTTTGTGATCGTCCAGGCCCTTACTTCCTGTACACCGGCGGTAAAATAAGTAATGAGGTCAAGCAAATGATACGTAGAACGGATCAGCCTGGTTACACCGCTTTCTTTTAGTCCAAGATCTTCCAGGAACATCTGCCGGTCTTCATAGCTGTCCATTACGGCAATTTCGCTTTCAATAGCGGCGCTTACAAAAAGAATTTCCGCATTTTCATCCTTTACCAGCTCTTTTATGGCATCGGTATGTTTGTTTCCCTTAATAACGCTTTTTTCATCCACGTTACATACATATATAACGGGCTTAATGGTAAGCAGGAAAGTATCATTAATGAATTTCTCCCTATCTTCTTTACTTACAGAAAACGACCTTGCGTTTTTACCCTGCTCCAGGTGCACTTTTAATTGCTGTAATATTTCCAAACCTCGTATCTGCTCTTTATCTCCGCTGGTCCTGGTAACCTTTTCAATTTTGCTGATCTTTTTCTCCACACTGTCAAGGTCTTTCAACTGGAGCTCCGTATCTATAATCTCTTTATCCCTTACCGGGTTCACGTTTCCATCCACATGAATTACATTATCATCATCAAAACATCTTAAAACATGTATAATAGCATCGGTGCTGCGGATATTTCCTAAAAACTGGTTGCCCAATCCTTCCCCTTTGCTGGCTCCTTTTACCAAACCTGCTATATCTACAATTTCCACGGTAGTAGGCACTACCCTTTCCGGCTTCACCAGCTTTTCCAGTTCAATCAGCCGCTCGTCGGGCACGGTTATTACACCTACATTCGGCTCAATCGTACAAAAAGGAAAATTAGCCGCCTGGGCCTTGGCGCTGCTTAGCGCATTAAATAAAGTTGATTTACCCACATTGGGCAATCCCACAATACCTGCCTGTAATGCCATATATGATTTTTATAAAGCAGCCACGCTGCCTTTATTTTAAAGGCTGCAAAGGTAATGGGACGTGGGAAATTAAAAAAACCGTGGGTTGTTTGATATTCCGGACAAATACACAAGCATAAACCCCGGCTTCTTCCGGGGTTTTGTTATTACTTATCCTTGGAAACTTTATTCTTCTTTATTTCGTAAGCTCCATTCGTCCCTGGTTCAGATCATTGTGAAGTACAACTTTGCCCGGGTTTATTGAAATAATCCTAAGAAGCAGTGTTTGTCCTTCAGTGCCGTTGAACAAAATACTATTGCCCGACTGAATGGAATAGTTGTATACCAATGCCTCAGACGATCCTGTTTTTATATCTACCTTTCCATCTGTCTTAAAATCATAATAAGAACCGGAGGGGGTTTCAATAGGTTGGGTAGAGGTTTTTCCATTAACCTGCAGGTAATAGTACTGCGAACTCACATTCCATTTCCCGATGATCAGCTCAGATGCCGGTTTACCGTCTTTTTTGCAGGAAGCGAATATAACAACCAATGCAAAGCAGCAAAGGGTTAAGCATTTTACGCCTGAAGATGAAAAAAAGCTAAACATTGGCGGATATTTCATACATAAAGGATTTAAGTTGTAAATGATCAATTTCCCTATTCAAACGTTCAGGCCGGTAAAGTATTGTAGTGCAATTCCTGCACTAAGTTTGGACGTTTCACGGAATATGCTGATTTTTAGGGTGGTATATAATTAAACGGACGCGGGGTTTATTGATACTTACGTTTCCCCTGATGCCGTTCAAGAAAATTTCTTAGCTGTTCATTCTTTAACCTTCATTATGATATTGAATTATATATGGATGGCCTTCTTCCTGCTGGCATTCGTTATCGCATTTATCAAATGGGCGTTCCTGGGCGACCAGCAAATCCTGAAGTTGCTGGTTGACGGCATATTTAAGTCTGCGAACGATGGCTTTGACATCTCATTGAAGCTGGTAGGTATCATGTCGTTGTTCCTGGGATTTATGAAAATTGGCGAAAAAGCCGGTGCTATTAATTTTCTTTCGCGTATTGTAGCGCCTTTTTTCTCCAGGTTATTTCCGGAAGTGCCCAAAAATCACCCTGCCACGGGGCATATGATGATGAACTTTTCGGCAAACCTGCTGGGACTTGACAATGCCGCTACACCGTTCGGCATTAAAGCCATGGAAAGCCTGCAGGAACTGAATCCCAAAAAAGAGGTTGCCAGCAACGCGCAGATCATGTTCATGGCATTACATGCCAGCGGACTTACCCTGATACCAGTTGCCGTAATTGCCATGCGGGCTTCGGTAAAAGTTCCGGCAGCCAATCCTACCGATATTTTTGTACCCTGCATGATCGTAACATTCGCGGCAACCCTGGCCGCATTGATCATCATGTCCTTCAAACAAAAAATAAAGTTATTACAGCCTGTTATACTGCTATGGGTAGGAGGCATATCCGCTTTAATAGCAGGATTGATCTGGTTTCTTACATCGCTCGATCAAAAAAGCCTTGAAGTCTTTTCGTCTACGCTCAGCAGCGGCATTATACTGCTCATCTTCCTTGCCTTTTTACTGGGAGGCTGGATAAAAAAAGTAAATATGTTTGAGGCGTTTGTAGAGGGCGCCAAAGGTGGTTTTGAAATAGCCGTGCGCATCATTCCTTACCTGATCGCCATGCTCGTAGCCATCAGCGTGCTGCGCAACTCCGGTGTATTTGGCTACCTGATAGAAGGGTTCAGGTTTGTTTTTACACTGATGGGATTAAATACAGATTTTGTTGAAGCGCTCCCCACTGCGTTGATGAAGCCCTTAAGCGGCGCTGGCGCAAGAGGTATGATGGTTGATGCCATGAATACCTATGGCGCCGATTCGTTTATAGGCAGGCTATCGAGTATTTTCCAGGGCACCAGCGATACTACTTTTTATGTGATAGCCGTTTATTTCGGGGCCATATCGGTTAAGAATACACGCTATGCTATCCCTGTAATGTTGCTGGCCGACCTGGTGGGCATTATTACCGCTATACTGGTAGCATATTTGTTTTTTTACTGAAAAGCTTTCAGCAGTCGGCTATCAGCCATTCATATCAAATGTCAAACCTGTCCGCAATGGCAAACATCAAATCTTATTTCAAATCTTTATAAATTGCCAAAACCCGGAATCTTACAAACATCTCTTCCCCGTACCATTTTTCGCTCCTGGTTTTTTGAACAATATCCACATGCCGGGTGGCGTAGGCAAACGCTTTCATATCTTCCATACTGTTCCATATACTAAATGTTGCCTGTTTTACAAATGGAATTTCACCAATGCTCACGGAATATTCCAGCCCCGGGGCCTTTGATACTAAAGCGGAGGTATCCTCCACATGAGCCCAGAATCTCTTCAGTTTATTAAACCTGATCGTAGCCCTGGTCAGTACTGCTATCCTGCCTTCATGCTCAATACTGGCGGGCAATATGCCAAATGCAGGTTTACGATCCCAGGCGCCATGCCCGGAAACAGGTTCCAGTAAAAAGCTGTGCGTTTCACATTTCCAGCACTTGTACCACCCTGCTATAAAGCTACCATACAGCATTTTCAGCATCCCGGTTTGAGTATCGGGCATATCCTGTTTTTCCCTCACCACCAAAATAGCCCATTGCTGCCAGTCGGGCTTTTTGCTGAAACCTCCTCCCCTGCCGCATCCCAGCAATTTCCAGAAATGTATTTTTTTATTTAGCAACAGCGGAAACCGGTGAATTGCCATAGCCAGCAACGCGAAAAAAATATATCTTTTAGGATAGCGGATGATGGTAAGTGATGTAATTATTGATTCATCGGGCATTTGCATATTAGCCGCAAACCTAAGCGAAAATTTTCTTGCTCTCAATTATTAAACAACTCATCACACAAAACATTAATACCGTATTTATTATCAATAACCTGCCAGTTTGTATTTCCGTTTGCACAACGGATTGCGTACCTGGGATTATAACGTAACGTTTTTGAATCATCCGGAATCCATAAGCCAAGTTTGTAGCCACCGGATTTTAAAATACTATTATTTATGTGATATTGAATATGATGAACTAATGGAATACATGCCGTATCGGAAGGCATATAAGGTTGCCAGGAAGTAATGTCAGCATCTGTTTCCAGTTCAGTAACATTATTGTGCCTGTCAATAAGCACTAAATATACCGGTCGCTTATTTATGATGGTTGAAAATCCTCTGTTGATAAATGAAATATCTATGGACGTGCCTTGTTTATCAGTAGCATATTTTAACGACTGCAACTCTATCCTGTATCCTAAATGATCCCGTATATAGTCGAATACATTTCTTCCTGTTTTCTGACCTTTGCTATTCATGAAATAATCGGGAGAAAAAGGCATTCTGTTTGCTATTAAAAACTGCTCAGTTATGGGAGTCTCTTTCCAGTACATCATGGAAAATTTATCTTCACTTCTGTTTTCTTTGTAATTATGGATCGCACTCAACGAAGTATAGTGCTGCAGAAACAATTGCCTTGAGGTTTGTACTCCGTCAACCAGCCAACTGCTGCCTGGGTTGTCTTTATCTTTATTCACACTCCAGCTTCCCCAGGGCAATTCCCCATCAATTAATAAATAAGGAGATTCTTTTACAATCTGGTTAAAAAACGGCGTGCCTTCATGCATCCCGCCATCCCATTCATGCGGTTTAATAACAATAAAATCATCATGAAAAGAAATGCGATTATAATGTATTGAGTCATCATCCAGTAAATTTTTATATGCGGGAATCCTCACCTGGATTTGCCTGTCGGTTGGTGCCATTTCACAAATAATTTTCATGATTTGCCTTTTGGTTTCTTCAGAACCTTCCAAATGGTGAAAGGAACTATGCCATTCTCCCCAGGCCCCAATCATGCCTGCCTGAACAACCAGGATAACATCTTTATTTTTCTCCAGAAATGGTTTTAATTGCTCCGCATGGCGTTGAATATCATCTACAGTAGGGCCATCGGTTGCACGTCCAAGAAAATCTTTTTCATACGCAAAACGCAGTACTGCTTTTTTTCCAAGCGTCCTCAACCTGTCAAAAAACATCTGCATGTCATCAAAGCCATCCCGGGAAATATTTTTACCTGTAAATCCTGTTAAATAAAAATAAGTTTGGACTAATGAAACACTGTCAGAGGCATATTTTAAGGTTTCCTGATCCAGGAAGGTAGTAATTCCGGGATAAGTACCCGGCTGAAAAGCATGTGCTTTGGAAGCTATGTCTGTTGCCACTTCAAGCCGGAGGCCTCTTTCGGGATTCCATAAGCCATGCCTGCCTGCAGGATCATCCGCGTTAAGCCCTCTGAATTTTATTATTTGGGAATTCTGCTGGGAATATGAAACCAAACCGATGAACAGTAAAACAACGATAGCGGACTTTTTCATTTAATCTTTTTTTATCACTAAATGCGTGGATCTTTTTTGACCTCGATCTTCCAGCCTCCATTGTTGGTCAGGTACCAATGGAGCACATTGAATTTAAGGTCCGCCATCTCATCCAATATCTCGTACACCTCCTTTTCCCCTTTGAAATACCACCCCTCATCAATCATATTCGTGATGATATCCTATTTTAAGCGTTCGTAGTAAGGCAACCGTTCTATAGGGACGTCTGTCTCTAAATCTATCGGCCCCTTAAAAGTTTTCCCCCGATCGTCTTTCCACTTCCCTTTTGGTAATTTCACAGTACGTTTGTATCCTTTTTCAACCATTGGAGCAACCAGGTATTTTTCTCCTAACATAAACTGGTCGTTGCAACCGGCAAACCCCTGATGCGGATATTGATATTCCATGCTTCTGACAATAGGTTCATTGGTCGTTGAAGCCTTATGGGCATATTCCAGGATATATGTCCCCATCTGCTCATGCAGTTTGGCATATCGGGCACAAATTTCAACATTCTCCCTGCTTAAGATGCGCCATGGCGCTACAGAAAACTGCATCATAGGCATCATGGCATGTATCTGGCAGGAGCGTATAATCAATTCCTCATCCAAAGGATTGGATCCCATATTGAGAAAGCTCATGTACTCCCCGCCACCGATCATATCCGGACAGGTATACGGAAACCCAAGCAATCCGGCGGTCGTCATCCCGGGAATCAGCAATCTATTGGAATACCACGAGTAGGCTTTGTCTCCCAGGCGCTGTACCAAAGGTTGCCCCCCTGTTTTCCATGTTGCCCGCAGTTCATTAAAAGGAAAATCCATTGCCAGTTCAGCCCAACGTTGGGAAAAGATATTGGCATTTGCCAATGTATCGTGGTAGCGGTAATCGCCCTGTAAATAGTACACATCTCCCGCATCAAATTTGAACCCATCCACACCGTAGGTTTTTTGAGTTTTCCTCAACAGGTCTTTAAAGTATTCCACGGCTTCCGGATTGGTCACATCCAGGCAGGCACTGTAGCCGTTCCACCATTTTATGATCGCAGTATTCTTACTATCCTTTGTTTTCAACAGGTACCCCTTGCGTTCCATTTCCCGGAATTCCGGGGTATCGCTGGTGATAAACGGACAAACCCATAACATGATTTTGAATCCCAACCGATGGAGCTCGTCTGTCATTGCCCCGGGGTTTTCAAACTTCTCTGTCTTAAAGTCAAAATTGCCATAATGCCGCTGCCAGTTATCGTCAACCATGAAGATTCCCGTGGGAAATCCATTTTCCAACGCCCGGTATGCGTAATTCAGTATGTCCCGTTGATTCTGGTTATACATCAGTTCAATCCAGGTATTATACTGTGGCTGGCTGAAAAAAAATCCTTCCGGAATATTACCGGTTGCCGGAAAATGTTTTTGAGCTGCCGCGAGATAAGCATCCCTCAGACTCATCCCTGCTTGTACCACCTCGGCCTTTTCGTAATTGGACAAGATGACCAGCGTATCGCTTTTCATCCGGAAAACAAATGGGTTTTCGCACCAGACATACCGGCCTTTGGACGACAGGAACAATGGGACACTCTGATTGTTGAAGTTTTCCTTTGCCAAATCATACCACCTGGTGTCTGCTTTAAAGGGCATCTGTTCGGCCATGCCCACAAAAGCCCCCCACCATTTTTCATCCGGCAAGGCTGAAATTTTCGTCTCAAAGGTATCCTGTGCACGTGCTGTCATTCCCAAACCAGCCAGCACAATAACTATAGTCCACAATTTATACTTCATATGTTGCGTACGCTGCTTCGCTGTACGCACTGCGGGAAAAGCCATCAATAACATATTTAAATATATAAAACGAACGTTAAAACAGTAATAAAATACAACAACGCCACCTCATAAAAAGTGATGACGTTGTTGTTTCATTTAAATCAAAAAAAACTATTCGTATCCCGGGTTTTGTGTAATCACACCATTGCTTTGTGATATTACAGACCGTGGTATCGGATACAGCAGGTATTTATTCGCTCCTATACTTCCGGAACTCCAGTTAGGGTTAATTGAGTTGTATCCATCATCAATCGCTCTTTGAGTAAATTTACCCCAGCGTATTAAATCGTCACGCCTGCTGCCTTCAAGATACAGTTCAAACAACCTTTCATTTTCAATGGCAGTCTGGACATCCGCTTTGCCGGTTGCTGTAGTATTTGCGAGGCCTGCGCGGTGCCTTACTTCATCAATTAAAGGAATGGCTTTGCCGGTTTGATCGGCATTATTATATGCTTCCGCCAGTAATAACAGAACATCAGCATACCTGTAAATAACAAAATCCATGTTCATATTTTGTGAATTGGCACCTGACTCATCAATGGCAAATTTCATCGGAACCGCACCTCTATAGCTTGAAGGCGCGCCAAATGCCCCCCTGTTTACCATGGTGGCATTACCGTTAAGCGTGCCTGCAGGTGTAACGGTACCTCCTGATAACGAGGTGGCGGTATCCCCTGTTAAAGCATCACACCATACCCATGAGCCGTCGCCCCTTGCATTGGATGGATAGTATCGTAAAAGCCTGAGTGTACGCTGATCGTTTGCGGTATCAAACTTCCTGTAAGTGTCCCAGGGCATACGAAATCCGTTCCACGCGGTAATAGCCACGCCGTCAGGGTTCATATAATCGCCGGGCATTACATAAGCGAACCACATGTTCGCGTTATACGAAGCTGTTGGTGTACAAACGATCGGAAAGATTATTTCCGGGTTGCCACCTTTGGCCTCGGGGCCGAAATTGTCATTATAGTTCGGTATCAGTTGAAAACCCAACGTTTTTATCGTTTCGCCATCGGTAATAGCATCATTCCATCTTTTCAACTGCATATACAGTTTCATACGGCAGGTGAGCGCGGCGGCTTTGGAAAATCTTCCATAATCTGAGCCTGTAAAATTATCAGGCAAAACAGCTATGGCATCAGTCAAATCGGAAACAATCTGATTTACCATTTCCTCATCTGTAGGGCGGGCCAACACAGGCGCATCAGGATTGTTTATTTCTTCAGGATTAACCCTGATAGGAACAGGTCCAAAATGTGAGTACAGGAAATTTGCGTAGTAACCTCTTAATCCTTTAAGCTCACCAATATATCTTGCCTTGAGACCTGCATCGGCCATTTCTAACTTTTCTATTTTATCAATATAGAGCGTTATCTGCGAAATGAAAGAAACAAAAAAAGTATAGTTCTGTGTAACCAGCGTAAAATCAGGATCGAAGTTCAGGCTTCTGAGCCGGTCCCAGCCCCAGTTACAATCCATTTCATCGGTAACCGCTAAATCCTGTGCCCGTGTATAGTTCCAGTCGAGGCTCCATATGGTTTTTTGCACCATGGCTGTATAGCTGTAGCTCACAGCAGCATTTGCTTCGGCAGCATTCGCGGGAAATGATTCTGAGAACGTGCCGTATGTAACATATTCCAGTTGTTTCTTGCACGATACAAGCATAATCGTGAAAAAGATAAGGAAGATAAATCCTTTTTTCTTTTGTAAATAGCTATATAAGTTCATCGCCAATTAGTTTAATAAATTAAAAAGTGATATTTAATCCCATAGTATAGCTTTTATTAAACGGATAGTAATTGTTCCGATCAAGCTCAGGATCCATACCCTTATACCTCTTTGAAGTAATAGTAAATGCATTTTGCAGGTCTGCGAAAATTCTTACTGATGAGAACAGTTTTTTCTCACCTAACAAATTATCGGGAAGAGAATAGCCCAACGTAATATTTCTGAACCGTAAAAAGGAAGAGTTTACAACGTAATAGCTCGAATTTCCCTGGAACCCGCTGTAGGTTGGATCGGTCAACCCGGTTGGTAAGTTGCCTTCAGGATTCAGGTAAGTCCACCTGTCTTTTACGCTGGAAAGTACATTCCATCCATATAACACCAAACGCCCGTTCATTGAAGCTGACCCCATATCTGAAGTGGGGTCCCATCCTTTTTGGATCATGCCCGAAAGAAAAATATTTAAGTCAAATCCTTTAAAAGTGAAAGTATTGCCTAGTCCGAAAATAAGTTCCGGATCTCTGTTGTATAATAATTTCTGATCTGCAGCGCTGATCTTTCCATCCGGCTCACCGGTTAAATTGCCATTGGCATCAAACCCGTTAATATCTTTAATAATGATACCACCGGGAAGCATTCCGGGCATTGATGATGGTTGCTTGCCCCAGGTCTCCTTATATATGCCATCCGCTTCATATCCATACACACCTCTGAAAGGAGCATCTTTTCCGGTTGTTGGTATCCATGGAGTTCCCTTTAAATTTAATAACGCCGCCGGAGCTCTTTCTTTCCAAAAGCTGTAGTAGTGAGATAAATTAAGGGTGGTAGTCCAGGCAAACCCGTTTCTATTCCTTTCAGGAATAACGTTTCTTGAAGAAAGGCTTAACTCCCAGCCATTGGCTCTTACACTACCCGCATTGCCCCAAACATAAGAAGTAATATTGTCTGCAGGAAGAGGTATTTGGGTCAGCATATCCCTGATTGTTTTGCTATACACGTCTATTGAACCGTACAACCTGTTTTTAAACAGTCCGAAATCCAACCCGAAATTTAATTCCGCCACCGTTTCCCATGACAGGTTTGGATTAGCAGCCTGTGTTAAAGATATGCCTGTTGAAGGCTGGTTCGTTCCAAACATGGGTGAAGCGCTTAATGTGTAAAGAGGGTATGCCCCGCCGCCAATACTACTGTTTCCTGTTTCGCCGTATCCTGCCCGTAATTTAAGATCTGTTACAAGGGGAACAGCACTCATGAAATTTTCTTCAGAAATTACCCAACTACCGGAAACGGAAGGAAAGTATCCCCATTTCTTGTTGTCGGCAAAGTTAGAAGCAGCATCGCCGCGTAAAGATAATTGAAGCACATACTTGTCTCTGAAAATAAAATTGGCTCTTGAGAATCCTGATATCCATGTATTTTGATATTTACCGGAGCTGACAGTGGGAGAAACGGATTGCCCGCTGCCTAAATTATAGTAATATAACAGGTCGGATACAAATTGCTGGTTGCCTGCACCAACGGCATCCCAATTGCTTCTTTGATAGGAATACCCTCCCAGCAGGTCCATTTTCAATTCGTTATCCAGGAAGTTACGTTTATAATTTAAGGTCCATTCACTTGAAAGACTGTTTGCCTGCGATACGTTTATCGCGGCAGCGCCATCAACATTCCTTCCGTATAAAAAAGTGGTGGGATAGTAACTGTTTCGTTTATTTTGAGACTGGTCATAATTCAACGTGCCCTTTGCGGTAAGCCCTTTGATAATTTCCCATTGAGCATAAGCAGAAGTTAATGACCTTGTGCTATTGGTGAAATCCGTAACGGTTTCATAAGACGCGGGGTTGGGCGTATTTTGGTATAAAGGATTAAGCGGGTAGCTTTTCCCGTCATCGCCACGCAGCAGCAGGTCTGCCGGCCAATAAGTAGCCGATACTACAATACCTGCATTTTCATATAGCCCGCCGGTATTAACATTATTGGTCTTAATATTTGATATGATCATGGACGCGCCTATTTTAACCTTCTCGCTGATGTTATGATCCAATGACAGCTTGGTATTATATCTCTTTAAGCCGGAGCCTACCAGGATACCTCTTTGGTCAAAATAGTTGCCGGATAAAAAGTAATTGGTGCTTTTACTGCCACCGCTTACTGAAAAATTCTGCTGATGAATATATCCCTGCCTGATAATAGCGTCAAAAGCTGAAGGCTGGATAACCGCGTTGTCTATTTCACTTTGTGTATAAGGCAAAACGGGTGCACCAACACTGCTTTCATCAACCGTGCCATAATAAGGCCCGATCTTATTGTTATAAGCCCATCGCTCCTGGTTAATCAGGTTACGCTGCGTCATATAATCTTTAGTACCCAGAAGATCATATAGCCGGTCAACCTCCTGTATGCCGTAACTTCCGGAATAACTAATAATGGGTTTTCTTTCAGAGCCTTTTTTGGTGGTGATCAACACAACCCCGGCGCCTGCCCGCGCCCCGTAAATGGCCGCGGAGCTCGCGTCTTTCAGAAAGCTTATTGATTCTATATCGCTGGGATTGATAAAATTCAAAGGAGACTGATCCACGCCACTTCCGCCATATCTTATTGCCGTGTTGGGTGTACTGGCAGCGTCATTTATAGGCACACCGTCTATAACATACAGCACACCGGCATTGGCATTTGAAGGATTGGTGCGTATCTGGATGGAAACGTCTGCACCCGGTTGTCCCGTTGCCTGAGTGACCTGAACGCCGGGGGCTTTACCCTGCAGCGTTTGAGAAAAGTTGGTGGCACTGCTTTTATTCAGATCGTCGGCTTTGACGGTGGCAACAGAACCGGTAACATTTTTCTTTCTTTGCGTTCCATAGCCCACTACCACTACCTCGTCAAGATTTCTGTTACTTTGAACCAATTGTATATTCAGGAATTCGCCATTTCCTGTTTTTATTTCTTTTGGCTCAAATCCTATATAACTTATGATCAGAGAACCGTTTGCCGGCACTTCTATTGAAAAGTTACCGTCAGCATCAGTTGTAGTTACCTTCCTGGAATCCTTTACTAAAATAGTAACACCCTGGAGCGGCTGCCCGCTCGAATCGGTAACTTTTCCTTTTATTAATTCATCGGCAGACGGTAATACTGTATTTTCCGGCGTGTTAACCACTGTTGGTTTTTCCACCACCGTTACCGTTTGTTTCTCTATAACATAACCCAGCGGCTGCTCCTTAAAAGTCCGCTCAAGAAACTGCTCTACCGGAACATTTTGAGCGTTGATAGTTACCGGTTTTGATTTGCGTAATAAAACGGCATCATAAAAAAATACATACCCGGTTTGTTTTTTTACAATAGTAAATATCTGCTTTAAGCTAAGATCCTTTCCGGTGTAAGTAACTGTTTGTGAAAACGCACCTGCGGTTGCATTCAGGCAAAAGCAGAGCAAGATAGCGGTAGTTAATTTCATGACACGCAGTGTTTTGGCAAGCCCCGGCGACATATCGGGGCAAAAAGCATTTAATAGCATACTTTTGTATGGTTTTAGGTTAAAAAATGATAAATAGTCATCCTCGACTTATTTGTTGGGTTCAGTATTCCTGATCCTTTAGCCTTCAACATCTGCCATCCTGCCCGCCAGCGGGATGGTTTTGCATTAAGCCTGTTATTATTTTTTTACAATCAATATTTTACCTTTTATCTCAAAATTCACTTTATTCTTTTCCAGGATCTTTAATACCTGTAATAAACTGAGATCCCTTTGCATTTCTCCTTCAAACTCCCGTTCCGGAATATCCTTTTCGTATTGAACATCCACATTATACCAGCGGCTTAATTGCCTTAGCACAGCAGGCAGGCTGGCCGCATGAAATTGAAACACACCGTTTTTCCATGCAATCGCCTCTTCTACATCCGCATTTTTAATCAGGCGTATGCTATTGTTTTCTCCCAGTTGAATTTGCTGACCGGGGGTAATAAGCTCCTGCTTGTCATAACTTTTTATCTTAACCAGACCCTCAATAAGTGTTGTTTTAATACTCGATTCATCAGTATAGGAATTGATATTAAAATGTGTTCCCAGTACTTCTACGGAAGCATGGTCGTTTATTTCAACAACAAACGGCATTGATTTATCAGGCTTAATCTCAAAATAAGCCTCTCCTGTAATAGACACTTTTCTTTGTTTTCCATCAAAAGCGGTAGGGAACCGGATGGAGGATGCCGCATTTAGCCATACTTCTGAACCATCAGGCAGGGTGAGCTGAAATTGACCGCCACGTGGTGTTGTTAATGTATTATAACTGATCTCTTTTGCAGTGCCTGTTACTTTATAGGCAAGCTGCCCGCTGTCCAGTTTCACAATTGCCGTATTTCCCTGTTCGGCAAGGTTACCCGTCTTTGCTTCATCAAGCGAAATAATGGAGCCGTCTGCCAATGTAAGCATAGCCTTATTGGTACCCGGGGCAATATCGGTTTCGGGCAAAGGTTTCTGAATAGTTTGTTGCGTAAAATTTCCGCCGGGTTCATTGTATATCCATAGCCCTGCAGTTCCGCATAAAGCAATTATTACAGCGGCGGCCCATCCTATTCTCCGTAACCAAAAAAAACGGGTATTTTTTATCCTGTCTTCTTCTTTTGCCTGTTGTATGGAAGCGAATATTTCCTGTTTCAACATCAAAGGCGCCTCCATATCGTTAAGTGGAGATGAATCATCAAATCCATTATACCATTCCGTAAAAACTTTTTTTTCTTCCTCGGTAATCGTTCCGTGCACCCATTTATCCGCCAAAATAAGCATCTGTTGGTTATATGGTTTATCAGGCATAAAGCGGTTATTTTACTTATAAGCCAATGGTAAGGTCAATTACCCTTACTCAACCATAAAATATTTTTTTAACTACAGGAAATGGATAAAAAATCCAAGTGAGTTCCTTAACCTGCGCAATGCTTTTGAAAGATGAGCTTCCACCGTTTTTTCGGAAATATGCATAGTGCGGGCAATTTCATTGTTGGTATAGCCGGCTTCGCGGCTCAGTTTGTACACCAACCTGCATTTTTCGGGGAGATCATTTACTACACTTTCCAATTCCCTCCGGAGCTCACTAAATGATAGCTGTTGAAGTGTTGCTTCAGATATATCGCTTTGAATATGTTTTATATGCTGCAGATATACGCGATGCCTGTTTTTTACGGCCAATAAATTAAGTACTTCATACTTAACAGCCGATGCCAGGTATATGGAAAGCGTTTGTGCTATTTCAACTTTTGTTCTTCTTTTCCATAATTTGAAAAAAATATCCTGTACAATTTCTCTTGCTTCCTGTATATCTCCCAGCCTGTTAACAGCGGTGGTAAACAGTTTATCCCAATACCGGTTGTATATTTCGGTAAAGGCTCTTTCGTCTCCCCTGTTTAATAATGCAACCAAATCAAGATCAGTATAGTTCTGATAATCATGCATCATTTCAACCAATTGTAATTTTAGTAAAGTAAATTTTTTTTGCAGAAAAAAAACACGCAATCGTATGCGTCATTTTAATTTTAAGCTCCAAATTTCGTATTTTGTTATGTTTAACGGGAGGGGGTAAAGCAGTTTAAAACCATGTTTGCCACACCCGGCCTTAAACAAAATCTAAACTTAGTTATAGTAACCCAAAAAAATACTGATTTCAATCAATAAAAGAGATTTTTGGCCGGTGATTGGTTACTAAATTGTTGTAGAACTCACGTTATTTTAACAGAAATGCCCTTACATTTACGATCTTGTTTAAAAACGGTTAACGATTCCACAAATGAAACATAATTTCCTTTTCCTTCTTTCTCTTATTTCCCTTACCCTTTTTTCGGCCTGCAACAAAAGAAGCGGTAATCCACGGGTGCTTGTATTTAGTAAAACCGCCGGTTTTCACCACGAATCAATCGCTAAAGCCATTCCGGCTATTCAAAAGCTGGGGGCGGAGAACAACTTTACGGTTGATACAACTACCAATCCGGCACTGTTCAATGAAGACACGCTGAAGCAATATTCAGCCGTGGTTTTTTTAAGCACTACCGGACCCTTGTTTAATACCACCCAGCGCATTGCTTTTGAAAGATATATACAGGCGGGCGGCGGTTTTGTAGGAATACACGGCGCTTCCGATGCAGAGTACGACTGGGGTTGGTACAACAGGCTGGTGGGCGGCTACTTTGAAAGTCACCCGCACCAGCAGGAAGCAAAGCTGATCGTAAAAGATAAATCACATCCTTCTACCCAACACCTGCCCGATATATGGACAAGAAAGGACGAGTGGTACAACTTTAAGAAAATGAATAAAGATGTACATGTGCTGATCAGCATTGACGAAAAAAGCTATGAGGGAGGAAAACAGGGGGATGATCATCCTATGGCCTGGTATCACGACTACGACGGGGGCCGCGCTTTTTATACAGAGCTGGGGCATACGGATGAATCGTATACCGAACCGCTGTTCCTGCAGCACCTGCTCGGCGGTATTGAATATGCTATCGGCGGTAATAAAAACCCGGATTACAGCAAAGCAACTTCACAATATCCGCCCGACGAAGACAGGTTTACTAAAACGCCTCTTATACAGGGTGAGTTTTTTGAACCTACCGAAATGACCATTCTCCCCAATTTCGACATCCTGATCACCCAGCGCCGCGGGGAGATCATGAGATACAGCAATGAAACAAAGAAGCTGAAACAGGTTGGATTCCTGAATGTATACAATAAAACTAAAGACGGTAAAGCCAATTCGGAAGAAGGATTGCTGGGCATCGGCAAAGACCCCAATTTCGATAAAAACCATTGGGTATATATATTCTACAGCCCTATAGATACTTCCGTTAACAGGCTGTCGCGTTTTAAATTTGAAAACGATACGATTGATAACAAAACAGAGCAGGTTATACTGCAGTTTTACGAACAGCGCGAAATATGCTGTCATACCGGTGGCTCTATCGCTTTTGGACCAGATGGCTTATTATATGTATCCACCGGCGATAATTCTACCCCCTTCAATGAGCCGAACCAGCCATATACCAACCAGGGTTACGGACCGCTCGACGACCGCCCCGGGCACGCACAATACGATGCCCGCAGAAGTTCCGGCAACACCAATGACCTGCGCGGTAAAATACTACGTATACGGGTAAACGAAGATGGAACATACGACAGTCCCGATGGTAATCTTTTTGCCAAAGGAACAGAAAAAACCAGGCCCGAAATTTATGTTATGGGCAACAGGAACCCCTACCGCATTTCGGTTGACCAGAAAAACAGCTTCCTGTATTGGGGAGAAGTAGGACCCGATGCCGGTGTAGACAGTTTTGGAGTAAGAGGACCCAGGGGATATGATGAATTAAACCAGGCGCGCAAAGCAGGATTTTTTGGTTGGCCGTTGTTTGTTGGCAAAAATTATGCTTATAACAGGTACGACTATACGACCGGTAAATCAGGCGAAGCGTTCGACCCTGAAAAACCCATGAACGAATCGCTCAATAATACAGGCTTAACCGAGCTTCCACCAGTGGCGCCGCCATTTATCTGGTACCCTTATGCCGCTTCAACTGATTTTCCCCAGGTAGGAACAGGCGGACGGAATGCTATGGCAGGGCCTGCTTATTACACCGACATGTGGCCCAAAGAAACACGCTTACCGGATTACTATAACGGTAAACTGTTTATATACGACTGGATAAGAGGCTGGATAAAAGTGGTGACCATGCTGCCTAACGGGGATTTTGACCGCATGGAGCCTTTTATGGAACATACCAAACTGCATAATGCTATTGATATTGAAGTGGGGCCGGACGGTAAGCTGTATATATTGGAATATGGCAGCGGATGGTTTGCAAAGAACGATGATGCCGGGCTAAGCCGTATAGACTATAACGGGGGCAACAGGCCACCCAAAGTAGGCGCATTGGAAGTAAACGTATTATCAGGAGCAACTCCGTTAACAGTTAAAGCAAGCGTTGAAGCAAAAGACCCGGAGAACGATGCGCTTACGTATATATGGTCTACCGGTAGCGGACAAACGAAGGAAACAACATTGCCGGAAACCGAACTGGCGCTCGACAAAGCAGGAGATTATTCAATTGCTGTTGAAGTGAAAGATGACAAAGGCGCTTCTGCCAAAAGCAACGCGGTAAACGTATATGCAGGCAATACCATTCCGGAAGTATCTATACAGGTAACCGGGAACCAGTCATTTTATTTCCCGGGTAAAGCAGTTCAATACAATGTAACCGTTAACGATAAAGAAGAAGGTGCCACACCTGATGCAGCGAACCTGTATATAACCGCTGATTTCCTGGAAGGCGCCGATAAGGCTGCCATCCCGCAGGGGCACCAGGCTGCCGCCGCTGCCGTAAGCGGCAAGAGCATTATGCTGTCGCTGGATTGTAAAACCTGCCATAAGGTGGATGAAAAATCTATCGGTCCTTCATTTACCGATGTGGCAAAAAAATATCATAAAGATCCTAAAGCTGTTGACTACCTGGTAGACAAGATCATAAAAGGCGGCGGTGGCGTATGGGGTGAAGTTGCCATGGCGGCGCATCCCAGCCTTTCAACCGGGGATGCCAGGCAGATCGTTCACTGGGCGCTTTCCCTTGCCGCCCCGTCGGGACTTAAAAAATCTTTGCCGGCTGCCGGCAGCGTTCCTGTAAAAGCGGTAAAAGAAAATGAAGCGCTATATCTTTCAGCCACTTACACCGATAAGGGAGGCGCCTCTGTAAAACCGCTTTCCGGCAGTTCGCATCTTATCCTGCGCAGCAGCAAGCTTACTTTTGGGGCAGTAAAGAACATGCAGGAATACAAGAGCGGAAATTACAAAGGCATGAAAGTGATGATAGCGCCTGATAATAAACCCGGCTGGTTCAGCATTGACAGCATTGATCTGCGGGGCGTTACCGGCGCTGAGCTCCGCGTTGACTGGGAAGACGATGAAGATTCTCCCAAAACAGGATATATATTTGAGTTAAGGCTTGATAAGCCTGACGGAACAAAACTGGGCGAGGCTGTATTGAACGGCGTTGCCCCTACCGGCAAACCCGGAAGCAGTACGCTGAAGTTTAATTTCACGGAGGCGCTTAACGGAACACATACTGTATACATTGTAAGCACCCCTAAAGAAAAAGAAGACGGGAAGATAATAGTTGCCGTGCTGGAATTGATTTCCAGGTAACACCTGCATCAAAAATACCAGTACCAGTAACAAAGGTAGTTGGCCGGAAGCCGACTACCTTTGTTGTTTTTGCAGCAAAAAATGTTCAAAATACCAATCTATTTCATCATCTCCCGGGCATTTTCCAATGCAATGGCTGTTGGCTTTTCACCACCCAGCATTTGCGCTATCGCGTCTACTCTTTCGTCTTGAGAAAGTAATTTTATACGTGTATTGATCCGGTCGCCTTTTTCTTTTTTGTATACAAAAAAATGGGCGTCTGCCTTTGCCGCGATCTGGGGCTGGTGTGTGATAGCGATCACCTGGTGCGACTTGCCGAGGTCTTTCATAATGCCCCCCACCTGCCTGGCAGCTTCACCGCTGATACCTGAATCTATTTCATCGAAAATAAGCGTAGGCAACTGAACAGATATTGCCACCAGCGATTTAATGCAAAGCATTAACCGGCTTAGCTCTCCGCCGCTGGCCACTTTTTTAAGCGGTTCAAAGCGGTTGCTTTTATTGGCGTCAAATAAAAATTCGATAGAATCTCCACCGGTGGAAGAAAGACCGGAAGCTGTTACCTGTACCTTCAGCCGGGCGTTGGGCATACCTACCTGCGCCAGCAGCTTGCTTACCTTTTTTTCAAAAGGAGCTGTTTCCTTTTGCCGCGCCGCGGTAAGCGTTTCGGCCAGCTTTTTTGCCTGCTGCAATTGTGCCGACAGCTTTTTCTCCAGCTTTTCTATATCTGCATCCAGGTTGAGTACTTTGTTGAGCTTTTGCTGCAGGTCTTCCTGTATGCCCAGCAGCGCGGCAGTAGTTTGCACACCGTGTTTTTTGAGCAATTTATACCCGGCAGACAGCCGGTCGTTCAGCAACTGTATGCGTTCCGCGTCAAACCGGATGTCATCATTCAGTTTTTCTATTTCATCCGCTATGTCCTTCAGCTCTATCTGCACCGACAATAATCTTTCCGACAGCGAAGGAATACCGGCATGATACGCATGCAGGGATTGTAACTGTCCGGCAAGCGCTTTAACCTGGTGCACCACGGGCTGTTCACCCTCGCCCAGCTCATATAGAATTTTACCAAGCGTTGATTTAATGTTCTCCGAATTACCCAGCAGCTTCAACTCTGCATCCGCATCTTCCAGCTCATTGGGCTGCAGCTTTACTTCTTCCAGCTCATTCAGCAAAAACCTGTAATAGTCAAGCTCTTTGTTAAAGGAAGCCTGCTGTTCTTTAGCAGCAAAGAGCTCTTTTTGGGTAGCGCTGTATAGCGCATACGCCTTCCTGTATTCAGTTAGCAACGCGTTATTACCGGCAAGCGCGTCCAGCACTTCCCGTTGAAAATCATCATCGCCCAGTTGCAGTGTATCAAATTGCTGATGCAGATCTACCAGCAGCGATGTAAATTCCCTGAGCTGTGTAAGATTAACAGGAGTATCGTTGATGAAAGCGCGCGATTTGCCATTAGCGGCAACTTCCCTCCTTATTACCATTTCATCTTCTGCATCCAGGTCGTTCCGCTGCAGGTATTGCCGCAATGCATCCCGTCCCCTTATATTGAATACGCCTTCGGTTATACATTTTTGTGATGCGTTGAACAATACAGCGCTATCGGCCCTTTCGCCCAGTATCAGCCCCAGCGCGCCTACCAGTATGCTTTTGCCTGCTCCTGTTTCACCGGTAATGATATTCAGCTTATCCGAAAATTGTATTTCAACCGATTCTATAATAGCGTAATTGCGTATCAGTAATTTTTGAAGCATAATACCTGCGACTTATACAGACTGGATATTTTTTTGAAAGGTAGCAATTCTTTGGAAAGCCGAAAGGTATTTATCAATATATAAATCCTTCGATTTGGATTTGTATTGCATGATAAACCTGGGATGTTCCAGGGCTATTATTTCGTTGAAAAGCTTTTCCCTGTCGTTCAGCTTACGAAGAAAATTTTCGTTCTTTCCGGTACCAAAACAAATACAGGCATGCGTATATACGCCCAGCTTTATTTGTTGCTTTACGCTTTTTACAATAAAGGGATACACAGCTTCGGTGAGCTGCGCGTTATCGTAATAATTATAGTTTACAACGGTTTTGCTGCCGGGCTTGGCGGCAGTAAATCCCAGCGGGCAAATGGAGTTGATATAAAACAGGCTGTAAAATTTTTCAGGTCCGCCAAAAGCGTCTATCATTTCGTATATAAAAACCGATGAGGGCTCGTGCGCCATTTTACCACTATATGGTATACCGCATTTTTCTACCAGCCGTTTGGGGTCGGTAAAAGGAACGCCGGTAATACCCGCGCCAAACCTTCCGGGATTGATCCCGAGAATAATGTGCCGCGGCTGCTCATCGCTGTAATATTTACGGTAAAATTCGCCGGAAAGTTTACTTACATCCTTACTTTCCCTGAAAGGATTCATGATCTGAATGCCGGCAGGAAGGCTCCCTTTATAGTTTAATTGCTTATTAAAACCAATTACTTTGTCAGCAAAAGTTTTCATACTTCAAATACACAAAATTAAAAAAGGCGCTGTAAAAGCGCCCTTACTATTAAGATAAGATCGTTATCAATTTATTTTACGTCGGTACCCTGGTAAAGGTCTTCATCTATCAAAATACGCCCGCAGTTCTCGCAAATAATAATTTTTTTACGCTGGCGGATCTCACTTTGCCTTTGCGGGGGAATAGCGTTAAAGCAACCGCCGCAGGCATCTCTTAATACTGGCACAATAGCCAGTCCGTTGCGGTAGCTTTTACGGATCCTTTCATACGAAGCCAGCAGGCGGGGATCCACTTTTTCACGGGCTTCGGCTGCTATTGTATTGAATTCATTTTCTTCTTTTTCAGTATCCGCCACAATTTTCTCCAATTCACCTTTTTTGTGCTTCAGCACCCCTTCCTTTGCAGCTACCGCTTTTTTAGCGTTCTCAAGCAGGCGGGCCTTATCTCCTATTTCTTCGTTGGCGTCTTTAATGTGCTTTTCAGCCAGCTTTATTTCCAGGCTCTGCAGCTCCATCTCCTTATTGATCGCTTCAAACTCACGGCTGTTCTTTACATTTTCGCTTTGCTTTTCATATTTTTTAACCAGCGCCTGCGCCTCTTTTATCGTGTTTTTTTTCTGCTCAATAAACTCCTGTATGCCGTTGATCTCCTCTTCCACACGTGTTTGCCTGGCATGCAAACCCTGTATCTCATCTTCCAGGTCGCGAACTTCCATAGGCAGTTCACCTTTCAGGATTTTGATCTCGTCGAGCTTGGAATCTATTTTTTGCAAAGAAACAAGTGAAGAAAGCTTTTCTTCTACAGAGAATTCTTTTACGTTGGCCATATAATGATAATACAGTTTACAGGTTAAGCGTAGTAAAGTACCGGGTTGGTATTTACTGCGGTTTTAAGGACGGCAAAGGTAGGGAATTTTTCCTGCAAAATATCATATAGCAGGTCTGTGGTAAATTGTTCACTTTCATAATGCCCTATATCCGCCAGTATCATGCACGAATCGGCATCAAAAAATTCATGATATTTAATATCCGAAGTAATATAAATATCTGATTTAAAATGTAATGCATTGGAAATTAAAAAGCTGCCTGCTCCCCCACATAACGACACCCTTCGTATGATACCATGGGTAAGCGCTGTATGCCGGATCACGGGCAGTTGAAACGCTTTTTTCAATTTTTCCAGGAAATGACCGGCTTCGCAGGGGGCCGGAAGCAATCCTGTTAAGCCCGATCCTACCCGCCTGTGGCTGTTTTCGAGCAGCACAATATCGTACGCGGGTTCTTCATAAGGGTGCGCCTGTATAAGCGCTTCTGTTACCCGGTGCTGCAACCAGCCGGGGAAAATAACTTCCAGCTTTACTTCGCTTTCTGCATGCCGCTGCCCCGGAACGCCTGCAAACGGGTTTGCACCCTCTCCCCCTTTAAAAGTTCCGGTACCTTCGGCATTAAAGCTACACTCGCTGTAATTGCCTATATGCCCGGCGCCGGCATCAAAAACAGCTTTTCGAACCTGCTCGGCCTGCGCCTGCGGAACAAACGTATATAGCTTTTTCAGCACTCCTGCTTTAGACAGCAGCGGCTCACAGTTTGTTAGTTCCAGCTTAGCCGCCATGTAGCCGTTTACCCCTTCCATTATATTATCAAGATTGGTATGGATGGCGTAAATGGCAATATCGTGTTTGATGGCTTTTATAATAGTGCGCTCCACGTATGTTTTACCGGTTATTTTTTTTAATCCTTTAAATACAATAGGGTGATGCGCTACAATACAGTTGCATTTTTTTGCAATGGCTTCTTCTACCACTGCTTCGGTTGCGTCGAGCGTACACAAGATGCCTGTACATTCTTCCTCCGGGTTACCGGTGATCAAACCTGCATTGTCGTAACTTTCCTGCAACGAGGGATGCGCCCGGTTTTCCAAAACGTTAATGATGTCCTTAATTTTCATGTTCCTGTTAATACGTATATAAAAATAGACATTACTTTGCTGCGAATTTATTGAATGTGCAATGACTGGAATAAAAACCTTACTGGCATTGATCCTTTGTGGCTTTACCTGCTTAGCCGTACAAGCGCAGGAAAACAGCCATTGGGAAACCTATGTGATGGAAATGGATAAACGCCCGGTATCGGTAATGGTGGATCTTGCTTACGGTTCTTCTGCCGAGGCAAAAACCAAAACCAATGTTATTATTGTGAGCCTTCTTTTGTTTACCGAAAACAACAAAGGCATGCCTTCGTATGCCGAAGCAAAAAAGCTTGATACAATAGAAAATAAGCTGGTGCTGGCACTGGCGGAAAATCTTAACGCGTCTTATGCCGGCAGGTATACCCAAAACGGCAAACGCGATTATTTTTTCTATACAGGCGATACATTGAAATACAGGCAGTATATCTTAAGCTCAATAGGCGCATATGCTTTGGGCAGGTGGAACACTATGGCAAAGCCAGATGGGAAGATGGATAATTATTTTACCGTATTGTATCCGTCGCAAAGAGAAATGCAACGCATTTACAACAGGCATATGCTCGACAGGCTGGCAGAAGCGGGAGACCATTCAACCGCTCCAAGAAAAATAGATCATTTTATATTTTTTAAAGATGAGCAGGACAGGAAGAAATTTGTACGGATAGTGCAGGATAATGGCTTTTTGATTGAGAACGGAGGGGAGGAGAAAGGAATAAAAGACCGGCCCTATAGCCTGCAGATATCCAGGGTTGATAAAACAGACGGGGCCAGCATAGACAAGGTAAGCCTGTATGTATGGGAACTATCGCTGCAATATGGAGGCAGGTACGACGGATGGGAAACTTTTGCGGTGAAATAACGATTTGATATTTAAAATATGAGCGCGAAAGAAAAATACAACGAGTTTGTTCAGAAAATGCATCGCATAGCCGATGTAAGATATGCCAATGCCGTTTTACAATGGGACCAGGAAACATACCTGCCCCCCAAAGGCGCCGCGCTGCGTGGGCAGCAAATGGCAACGCTGAGCGAAATAGCGCATGAACTCTTTACCGATCCGGCTCTCGGAACTTTATTGAACGAGCTGTCAACCGCAAAAGAAATAACAAAACAGGAACAAAAAAATGTAGCGTTAACGCTGGAAGATTACAACAAGAACAAAAAATACAGTACCGTTTTTGTACGTAAAATGTCGGAAGCTACCAGCAAAGCCTATCACGCGTGGATCAATGCGCGTAAACAGGATAGCTTTCCGGTTTTTGCAAAAGAGCTGGATGAGCTGGTACAATTAAAAAAGGAAGAAACGCAGATACTCGGCTATACAAAACACCCTTACGATGCCTTGTTGAACGAATATGAAAAAGGAGCGACCGTTGAATGGCTGGATCAATTGTTTGATGAGCTGCAGGCTCCTTTGAAAGCATTGCTGGGCAGGATAGAAAACAAGAAAGCGCCGGAAACCGGTTTTCTTCACCAGCATTTTGACAAAGACGCTCAATGGAAATTCGGGCTGGAAATTTTAAAGCTGACAGGATATGATTTTGAAGCGGGCAGGCAGGATATTTCCGAACACCCGTTTACCACCAGCTTTAACGCCCGCGATGTAAGGGTTACTACCCGTATTGACGAAAATGATTTCACTTCCATGACCTGGAGCTGCCTGCACGAAGGAGGACATGGCCTGTATGAACAGGGACTGCCGGTTGACGCGTATGGATTGCCCTCGGGCGAATTTTGCTCATTGGGCATCCATGAATCGCAAAGCAGGCTATGGGAGAACTGTATAGGCAGGAGCCTGGAATTTATAAGGTTTGCGTTGCCCGTTATGCAACGCTATTTCCCGCAGCTCAGCACCGTGAGTGCCCAACAATTATTCGGCGCTGTAAACAAAGTGCAGCCTTCGCTCATCCGTACCGAATCAGATGAGCTCACTTATCATTTTCATGTGATGATCCGCTACCAGGTAGAAAAAATGCTGATGGAAGGCTCCCTGCTGTCAAAGGATATCCCCGCGTACTGGAATGAATTATATAAAAAATACCTGGGCGTTACGGTGCCCAACGACAAAAATGGCTGTTTGCAGGATATTCACTGGAGCCATGGAAGTTTCGGATATTTTCCCACTTATACCCTCGGAAGCTTATATGCGGCACAATTTTATCATACAATAAAGCAAAGCTCGCCCGCACTGAACGAAGCGGTAGGAAGCGGTGATTTTTCGGACATACACAAATGGCTGCAAACCCATGTGTATCAATACGGAAGAACCTTTACCAGCGATGAATTGTGCAATAAAGTAACCGGCGAACCGTTACGGATGAGGTATTTTATGGACTATATTACCGACAAGTACGACATTATATATCGCTGATCTTAAATTTTTTATATGAAAAAGATATACGCGGCAGGTAACATTATTCTTGTACTTTTTTTGGCTTTATCGTTTACGGGCTGCAAAAAAATAAAGGAAGATATTGCCATGAAGTTCCTGCTGGATGCCATGACCAATGGAAAATGGATTGTTGACGTATATAAAGAAGCTGATGTAGATGAAACAGCTGCGTTTGAAGGTTATGAGTTTCAGTTCACTAAAGACGGAAAAGTGTATGCCATAACCGGCACCGGGCAAACCGAAGGAACATGGAAAGGAGATGTTGACAATCTTACCATTTATTCAAACTTTCCATCGGCCGGCGACCCTTTAAAAAAACTGAACGACACTTTTAAAATAATCAATAATACTACCAAACTGGTAGAAGCTGAACCATTTAACGGCAGCCGCGATGTTTATCTTAAGTTAGTTAAAAAAAGCTGAGCAGTTTCGCCAACTGTTTTTTTTGCCCTAACGTATATGAAAATCAATTATTCATATAAATTTTTACTATCCTTCCTCTGAAAGCAACTGAATCCCGCCTTTAAACCACTTATTTATAAAACTATAATTTTGTGCCGGTTTGCAGCGGGCATAACGCACCTATGATTGTGAATCTGTTCCCTGTATAAATTATATTTTGCTTGAAAAAAGGAATATTCAATACCATATTCGTATTGTTGATTGTGCTTACTGCTAACGCGCAAACACCTGTGGCCGAATTTTCAGCGTCGGTTCAATCCGGATGTTCACCGCTGATTGTTGCTTTCAGAGACCAGTCTACCGGCAACCCCAAATACTGGGACTGGGATTTTGGTAACGGGCAACTCTCCAATCTTCAGAACCCTACCGCTACCTTTAGCGCTCCGGGCACCTATACGGTTACGCTTGTGGTGCGCAATCAAAATGGTGTAAATGCTATTACCAAAACCGATTATATTACGGTTTACCCGTCGCCATCCGTAGGCTTATCTGCTGATATTACAACCGCCTGCTTACCGGCGCCTTTACAATTTACCGGCACAGCTAATACAACAGAGGGTACCATTACCAGTTACGAATGGAACTTTGGTGACGGCAACACTTCAACCGCTCAAAACCCCTCGCATGTATACGAACAAACAGGATATTACAATGTATCCCTTACCGCTACCAGCAGCAACGGCTGTATTGGGCGCACCAGCAGGGGAAGATATATACGCATGGTAGGTGGAATTGAGGCGGAATTTTTAAACACGCCTTCGCCCGAATGCCGCCCGCCTTTTAATGTGGCTTTCACCAATGAGTCGTCCGGGCCAGGTACGTTAACCTACGAATGGGACTTTGGCAATGGCAGCACTTCTACCAACCCTGCTCCTGTTGCATCCTTCAATACAAGCGGCAATTATAATGTGCGCCTTACTACGCGTAGTGATTTTGGATGTGTGGATACCGTACAAAAAACAGTAGCGGTCAATGCATTTACTACCGACTTCAATAACCCCGACACTGTTTGTATAGGGCAACAGGTCAGCTTCGGGAACACATCCGGAACAGGCGTGGTATCGTTTGACTGGGCTTTTGGTGATGGCGCCGGCTCCACGGAAGTAAATCCTGTAAAAACATACAATACTCCCGGTAATTACAATGTTAAGCTGGTCAACAGGTTCAGCAGTTGTACCGATTCGCTGGAAAAAACGATCGTGGTTACCGGCAAGCCGCCCGTTGATTTTACCGCCACCGGTAACTCCGGCTGCCAGGCTCCGCTGAATGTAAGCTTCCAGGCAAACGCTCCCGGAGCCGTTACCTGGCAGTGGGATTTTGGAGATGGAACACAAGGAACCGGCGCAACGCCACAGCATACTTATACTACCGCAGGCGAATACAACGTAACGCTCACTATTACTACCGCAGGCGGATGTGAAAATTCGGCTACCAAAAACCAGTTTGTACGAATTATTACTCCCACGGTGAGCATCATCAATGCAAAAAGCAGCGGCTGCGCCCCGCTGACAAACGTTACTCCAACAGCCAATGTAAATGCTATAGATGGCGTAGCCGCTTATGCATGGGATTTGGGGAATGGCAATACCAGCAGCAGCGCTACTCCTTCAACCAGTTATACAATTTCCGGCACCTACACAATAAGCGTTACCGTTACTACCAACGGGGGATGCACCGCCACCGCCACTTCAACAGTCAGGGCAGGAACAGCACCTTCTGCTGTGGATTTTACCGCCAGCACCACCGGCGACTGTATTGATGATACCGTTAGCTTTGTGGGAACTGCTATCAATGCCAATGAATGGAGATGGGATTTTGGGGATGGCGATTCTTCTTCCCTCCAGAACCCGTTACATATATACCGCGATACCGGCAGGCTTACAGTAAGTCTTACCGCCCTGAATAATGGCTGTTCCGCTCCGGCAGTTATTAAAACCAATTTCATTTTTAAGCAGGCGCCCCTGGCCAACTTCGGGTTTACCCCCGATTGCGACAACAGGCTTTCGGTTGCATTTTCAGACAGCTCCATAGTAGATGCCGCGCTGGGAAATGTAAGCTATGACTGGAATTTCGGGGATGGCAATTCATCCGGCACTGCCCTGCCCGGAGCCCATACTTACGCTCAATATGGCACTTATACAGTACGCTTAACCGTTATAAACGGCAGTTGTACAAGCACGGTAGAAAAACCCATTGATGTAAGACCATTGGATAGTACTTTCAGCGTTTCCAAAAACCCCTTGTGCAGGGATGAACGGGTGAGCTTTACCGCTCTTGAAGACCCCTCCAACATCAGGGATTTTGCCTGGTACCTGGATGGGCAGCCTTTATCTGTTAGCACGCAAACCCTTGACACTTCATTCTCTTCTTTAGGCAGCTCTCTTATAAGATTACGGGTGCGTGATATACACGGATGTGAAGTAAACAGTACGCAAACCATATCGGTTACAGGCCCTAATGCCTTGTTTACCGTTCCGCCGGCTGTATGTAAAAACGGCGAGGTAACTTTTAATGATCAGTCAACCGCCGGTGCAGGTATTGCATCATGGACCTGGGATTTTGGAGATGGACAAACGCAAAATTTTACAACGGCGCCCTTTACGCATACCTATTCCGATACCGGCTCGTTTGTAGTAAAACTCATGGTTACAGATAATGCCAGTTGTACCCACGAATTTATTTCCGACGATACTATAAGAGTTACTCATCCCACAGCAGCATTCGGTGCAGACTATCAATTGTTCTGCCCCGGCCTGGAACTGCCCTTCCGGGATTCTTCCGCTGGAAATAATCTTACTTACAACTGGAGCTTCGGCGATGGACAAACCAGTACCGACCAATATCCTTTACATACATATACCACCGAAGGCGTTTACTCCGTAAAGCTTACTATTACCGACGATACCGGTTGCAAAGATTCCATAACCAGGGCTGATTATATTTCGGTAAGGCAACCCGTAGCCGCGTTTACGGTAGAAGACAGCACTTCTACCTGCCAGGTGCTGGAAACCAAATTTTATCACAACAGCCAGAATTATGAATCACTGTTATGGGATTTTGGAGATGGCATTGATTCACGGCTGGATCAACCCGTGGTACGCCACTTTTACGGCGATTTTGGTAATTACACCGCTAAACTATATGCCAGGGGATACGGAGGTTGTGTAGATTCCGCTTCTTTCCCTATCAACGTATATGACCCCAATGTCTATACGCAGATCAATTACAGCGTTCCCGCTTACGCCTGCAACGAGCTGACTGTTGATTTCGATTTCACCGTTCCTCCCAATACCAGGTACTATTTTTATTTTGGAGACGGCAGCATTGATTCATCAGGGCAAAAAACATTACAACATACCTATAATTACCCCAATGTTTACAGGCCTTCCGTTTACATAATAGATTCGGGCGACTGCCGGTCGCAGGTAAGCGGCCCCTCGGCTATAGACATACGTGGCCCGGTGCCGGCATTCAATCTCGACAGGCGGGCATTTTGCGATTCGGGCACCATATTCGCAACAAATTTTACCATCAGCAGATCCGGCGATCCGGTGGTATCTCAATCATGGGATTTTGGCGATGGCACCACTTATACCGAAAAGGATCCTCCTCCTCATACATACAGCGCACCGGGGTTATACCCCATCACCTTATCGGCTACTACCGCAACCGGGTGCACATTATCGTTTTACGATACAGTCCGGGTGCCACGCACCCCCCAACCTGTTATTAATGCGGATGATCTTACCTGCATTAACAGGGCAATACGCTTTGATGGCACACTGGCACATCCCGATACCGCTATTGTGTGGAGCTGGAATTTCGGAGATGGCAGAACATCGGCAGAACAAAACAATACGATCGTATACGACCGGGCGGGTGAATACAATATTGCCCTTACGGCAGCCAACTTTCTTAATTGCTCGGGCACAACGCAACATCCGTTTACCGTTGCGCCATTGCCTGTAATTACCACCACGCCGGTTACCATGCCTATAGGCGGGCAAATACCGCTGCCGGTTACCTACAGCGCGGGTATAGCCTCTTATGTATGGACGCCCGCCGATGGATTAAGCTGCACCGATTGCCCGAACCCGGTGGCCAGTCCGCAGTTCGACAAAACATATACAGTAGCCGTAACCGATAGTAATACCTGCATGAGCTCGGCCGAAATAACCGTTAGGGTATTATGTACAGAAGAAAACTATTTTGTGCCTAATACTTTTTCGCCCAACGGCGATGGCATGAACGATGTATTTTATCCCCGTGGGAGAGGGCTGGCGCGTGTGCAAAGCATGCGGATATACAACCGCTGGGGGCAACAGGTTTTTGAAAAAAAGAACTTTATGGCGAACGATGCGTCGAAGGGATGGAACGGCAGGATGGCCAACCAGCCTTTACCCCCCGATGTATATGTATATATTGTTGAATTTGTTTGCGACAACGCGCAGATTGTGCCCATGAAAGGAAATGTTACATTAATAAGATAAAAGTGATATGTTTTTGTGAATGCTTATAGACTTTGTATGAAACCACGCTGTATTATCTTACTCTTCTGGATAACGCTTGCTGTTAACCTGCAGGCCCAGGATCTGCATTTCTCGCAGTTTTACGAAGCGCCCCTGGTGCGCAACCCGGCGCTGGCAGGCTTATTTGAAGGAGACATAAGAGCGCAGATGGTTTACAGGAATCAATGGGGCAGCGTAACCAACCCATATCAAACTGGATCATTAAACGGAGAGTATAAGCTTCCCGTAGGAAAAGGCGATGATTTTTTAACCGCGGGATTGCAGGTATTATGGGACCGTGCGGGTACAGTAGCCCTTACTACTACCAACCTTTTACCGGCAGTCAACTATCATAAATCTTTAAGCGCCGATAAAAACAGGTATATATCCCTGGGCTTTATGGGCGGCCTGGTTTCGAGGCGGCTGGACCGTTCTAAAGTGACCACCAACAACCAATACGACGGATTTGGATATAATGGTTCTTTGCCCGATGGTGAAACCTTTGCCAGCAACTACTCCTATTTCGACGCAAGCGTGGGTATGAGCTATAACTCATCGCTGGGCGACAATAAGAACAATAATTATTTTGTTGGAATTGCATATCATCATTTCAATAAACCGGTAAACGCGTTCTACCAGCGCCTGCAGCATCTTCCTAAATGGGTCGCTTCGGGTGGATTACGTACTACCATGGGGGAAATGGCGTATATCACTTTTAATGGAGATATAAGTATACAGGGAATATCCCGGGAGTATATAGCCGGGGTGATGTATTCAAGAAAGATCGGCGACTTTGAAGCACCTGACTATATACTTCATTTTGGCGGGTATATAAGATGGAATGATGCTATTATACCTGTAGTGAAGCTGGATTATGATCCGTTTTCGCTGGGCTTTAGCTACGACATGAACATTTCGCAGTTACGCACTGCCAGCCAGGGAAGAGGCGGGTTTGAGCTATCGTTAAGCTACCGGGGCTTTTTGAATAACCGCAGCAGCACAAAGGATATTTTACGCTGCCCCCGGTTTTAAAGTCGGAGTGATTGACATAAAGCATTGATAATCTTTACAAATTATCATTTTTCAATACAGACAGGCATACTTGTACCTGTAATTTTTACGTTATGTTTTGAGATAAAAGTCTATTTTTATACTGTGAAAAACTTTACACTGCTCGTTTTATTAGGTTTAATACTGCATTTTTCCGGCTTTAGCCAGGGAAAAAGCGATGTTGGGCCTATCGCAGCCAAAGATTTCACAGCCAGGATCATCAAATTTTATCCAAACCCTGCTACCACAATCATCAATTTTGAGTTCCAAAAGGGGTACGATAAATCCTACAGCCTCCAGATCTATAATTTTCTTGGTAAAAAAGTACTGGAACTTAACAATGTTTTAATAACCAACCAGGTAAATCTCAATGATTTTAACCGGGGTGTATACATTTTTCAGCTTCGCGACAAATCCGGCAAGATCATCGAGTCCGGCAAGTTCCAGGTGTCCAAGTAGCTATCAGCCGTCAGCTAACAGTGTTTATAGTTTTTTGTTTATGGTTTGAAGGCAGACTTACAAGTTGCAAGTTACAGGTCACAAGTTTTTCGAATCTCAAATTTCAAATCTCAAATCTACCGAACATCTATCTTTGAACAAATAAGCAGTGAATGAAGCTAACAGTTGATCAGGCAAGCGGAAACACAAGCAAAACACAGCCAACCCATCCAGACACCGGAAGAGATACGAGCTCCGGTTTTTCTTCCCGTTCACCTCTACGTTATCCCGGTGGCAAAACAAGGGCTGTTCAGTTTATTGCCCGATATTTTCCTTCCCATATAAAAACCCTCCTTTCACCATTTCTGGGGGGAGGTTCCATTGAATTATATATGGCTTCAAAAGGAGTAAAAGTGTCAGGATACGACGCATTTCAGCCGCTCGTGGAGTTCTGGCAATGCTTGCTGAGCAGCCCGGATAAACTGGCAGACGAAGTAGAAAAATTTCACCCCCTGCCCAAAGAAAAATTTTATGAGCTGCAGCAGGCGCAAACCCATTTTAAAACGAAGCTAAAAAGAGCTGCTGTTTATTATGTGCTCAACCGTTCGTCCTTTTCCGGATCAACGCTTTCCGGCGGCATGTCTCCGCAGCACCCCCGCTTTACTGTTTCATCCATACAAAGGCTGAGGGATTTTTTTAATCCTAACCTGCAGGTTCAACCGGCCGACTTTAAAAAGTCACTGAATGACAACCCTGGCACTTTTGCCTATCTCGACCCGCCCTACCTGATCAAAAGTTCATTATATGGCAAAAAAGGCGACGCGCACAGGGATTTTGATCATGCAGGACTGGCTGCTCAGCTAAAGCAACGCAGGCGCTGGCTGATGTCGTACAACGATTGTACGGAAATAAGAGCGTTGTACAAAGGATTGCACATCATCACACCTAATTGGAAATACGGCATGAGCAACGATAAAATGTCAAAAGAAGTGCTGATATTCAGTAAAGACTATAATGGAAAAACGTTTGATGCAAGCCCGGGCTGACCGGTCATCACAATTTTGCATTCCTGCTTTTTGTGTTGTTGTATCTTACTACTTTTAAAGCAAGGTTATGATCACTTTTTTACTTTGGCTTATATTATTGGTATTGTGCGCACCCCTCGCTATACTGGCATTGATAGTATATCCTGTTATGTGGTTATTACTGCTGCCCTTCCGTTTATTGGGCGTAGCTGTAAATGGAGTTTTCGCTTTGATCAAAGCGATTTGTATGTTACCCGTTCGTTTGATCCAGCGCATATAAATACCATTTTCAATATTCCCGCTTACTGCAGCCGGTAACGTTGTGGAATTGCTCACTCATACAGGAACATACAAATGCTACCTGCCCGCAGCCATCAATGAGGAATTAAAAATTGACGTTATTCAACTTTAAGAACTCTTTAATAAAAAGAAAGCGCTTAAGTATATGCTGTTTCATAGGGCATTCTATCTTTGCTGCCACAAAAACAACCCCATTATGAAGAAGATTTTTTTTGTTTTTATTGTTGCTTTACTGACAGGCACCACGGCATTGGCCCAAAAAGATGACAAACTGGTAACAATTGGCTTACGTGCAGGTGTTAATCTGCAGAAAATTTATGGAAAAGAATTGAATGGCGACAAAGTTAACAGTGATTTCAAAACCGGTTTCCATGCGGGAGTTACAGCCGACCTGCTCGTTACACCTGCGTTTTTCCTGCAGCCGGCTTTATTATATTCTACCAAGGGAGCAGAAAAAACCGAGGATAATATCAAAAAAACACAGCGCATTTCTTATATAGAATTACCCATCAATCTTCTTTTTAAACCCGAACTCGGTGGAGGAAAATTATTGCTGGGGGCCGGGCCTTATGCAGCCTATGGCATAAGCGGCCAATTCAAGTCGAAAACAGGAAATGCAGCTATAGAAGTGGATACCAAATTTAAAAACACTATTACTCCTTCTGATTTTCTTAACACCAACAACGTAAATGTGGTTAAACCGTTCGATTTTGGCGCTAACGCATTGGTAGGATACGAGTTTAATAACGGGTTAAATTTCCAGATCAATGGTCAACTGGGGCTGGCAAAAATCAATCCCCAGATTGAAAGCGTTTCAACAGACATCAATAAAACGAATACTAAAAATGCGGGTGTCAGCTTTTCGGTCGGATATAAATTTTAGAAACTGCAATAACCTTCATATTAAAAGGGGCTGTCGGAGTGATAGCCTCTTTTTTTAGCTATACTTCTTCCTTTGAAACGAGTATAGGATGTATAGAATATGCTCCTGATTAGTACCGCAACAATTCCAGGTATATGACAAATAAACACTGCTTTTCCCGAATGACCCTTTGCATGGCATGGATGCTCTTTTTTTTCGTTAAAATAAGTAATGCGCAACCCGTACAGTTAAAAAATGCTGCAATTGCTGTGTCGCCTTCCGTTCCGGATCCAATGCGCACTACAGTAGTTAAAGTATTACAGGAAGAGATCAGCAAAAGAACAGCCATCCGCTTAAACACTACCGGATCGTGGCCTGTTAAATCTGTACCCGTAATTGCGATCGTGCTGTCTTCCGACAAAGAGTATACAGGAAAAAAAGTGCCCGTATCCTCTAACACGGCAAGCGCCGAATATAAAAAAGAAGGGTACCGCGTTGTATCCGAAAACAACGGCGGGCAACAGGTGATCTGGATCATTGGCGCCGATACAAGAGGCGTATTATTTGGTGCAGGCTGGTTATTGCGTAACCTGGAAATGAAAAATAAAACGCTGGAGCTGAAGCAACCTGTTAACATCGCATCTTCGCCGCTGTATCCTATTCGCGGGCACCAGTTAGGGTACAGGCATACCGCCAATTCATACGACGCGTGGACGGTGCAGCAATTTGATGAATATATTCGCGAGCTGGCTATTTTTGGTTCTAACGCGGTAGAAGGTATACCATTTCACGAAGATGATAAAGGAAGCCCTCATTTTAAAATCCCTGCTTCTGAAATGCGCATACGCATCAGCGAAATATGCCGGGCGTACGATATGGATTACTGGGTATGGACGCCTGTAGAGTTTGATCTAAAAGATAAAAACAGGCGTGACGCGGAATTGCAGGTACACGAGCAGTTTTACAAAGCCTGTCCACGGCTGGATCATATTTTTTTCCCCGGCGGCGATCCGGGAGACAATCATCCTTCCGAAGTATTACCGTTCCTGCACGAACTGCAGAAACGCCTTATTAAGTATCACCCGAATGCTAAAATGTGGATCTCCCTCCAGGGATTCAATACAGAGCAGATCGACTATTTTTACCAGTACCTGGAAAACTACAACCCCGATTGGTTAGAAGGAGTGGTATCGGGCCCCAGCAGTCCGCCAATAGCAGAAACCCGTTACCGGCTGCCGGCTACATACAAACACAGGCAATACCCCGATATAACACATTCCGTACGCTGCGAGTTCCCTGTGGAAAAATGGGACCAGGCTTACGCGTTAACATTAGGTCGTGAATCCGTAAACCCCCGGCCATACGCCTTTGCTAAAATACACGAAACCTATGCCCCGTTCACAGATGGCTTTGTATCGTACTCAGACGGGAACCACGATGATATCAACAAAATAATATGGAGCATGCGGGGATGGGATGTGCATAAAGATGTAGACGAGATACTGAGAGAATACTGCCGGTTCTTTTTCAATGATAAAGTAGAGTACAGCGCGGCAGCAGGTATTACGGCGCTGGAGCAAAACTGGAACGGCGCGCTGGCGGCAAACGGCGGCGTAGAAGCAACCCTTTCCTACTGGCAAAAGCTTGAAAAAGAAAACCCTGCGCTGAAAAATAACTGGCGCTGGCAAATGTTACTGCTCAGGGCCTACTACGATGCATATACAAGAAGAAGGTTGCTGTACGAACAGCGGCTCGAAGAAAAAGCCAATACTATACTGGCTAAAGCAACGAAAGCAGATGCTGATAAAGCAATGGATGATGCCCTGGCGATGGTAAACACGGCCGACAAAATACCTGCGGCGCCCGACCTGCGCCAAAGGATCGTGGAGTTGTGCGATGACCTGTTTGTTTCTACCGGGCTGCAAACAAGCGTTGATAAATACCAGGCAAAAGGATATGAAAGAGGGTGTGTGCTGGATTTTGTTGACTATCCGCTGAACAACCGCTGGTGGCTGGCTGATGAATTTGCGAAGATCAAAGCATTGAATGATGCGGACGAAAAACTAAAATACATTCAGCATATATGCCGTTGGGAGCATCCCGGGAACGGAAGCTACTATGATGATGTTTCGAGCGTAAGTAAAGGTCCCCGCATAAAAACGATATCCGATGACGCTACGGATATTGCCTGGTGGGACAATGGCAAAAGCAGGAAAAGACTTTCCTTTCAAACTTTTCAAGGGACACCCCAATTGGATTATAAGGATCTTGACCCAAATGCCAGGTACATCATACGTGTTTGCGGCTTTGGAGAAGCTTTGCTGCGTGTAGACGGAATACGTCTCTCACCATTGCAATACAACAAAGAAGCGGATACATTCAAAGAATGGATCATACCGCTTTCACTCACACAGGATGGAAAGATAACCGTAAGCTTTGATGAGCCGGAAGAATCGCACCTGAACTGGCGGCAACACTCCCGTATTTCGGATATCTGGCTGCTGAAGCAATAACACGCTTGCGCCCCCGGAAGCAGTCTCCGCCATAAATAGTTTTCTTTGGGTATTTTTACAAACAAACTGTCATCCAAAATTGTTTTTTATGCGTTTTGTTTGTATCCTGTTATTAGTAGGCTGCATTTGCACTACTGCTATTGCGCAAACCACCGCTTCAAAAAAGGGGCTATTGCTTGTGCTGAACAAGTTTGAGAACACACTCGCTTTTATTGATCCTGTTGCGCTAAAAGTTACAGCAACAGTACCCACCGGTGATGGCCCACACGAGATCATTGTATCGGATGATGGCCAACTGGCTTTTGTGGCCAATTACGGATCGCAACAGCCAGGCAACAGTCTTAGCATAATTGACATCAACGCAAGAAAGGAAATACGCCGTGTTGACCTGGGCGCATGTTACCGCCCGCACGGACTGGCATACCAGCAGGGAAAAGTGTATTTTACTTCCGAGCTCAGTCGTACCGTAGGGCGATATGATTTTGTTTCCGGCAAAACAGACTGGCTGACAGGAACGGGGCAAAACGGGGTGCACCTGCTTACCATAGCGCATCATTCACCGTTGATATTTACGGCAAACAGGTTATCCAATACCGTTAGTTCCATTCATGTGCGGGTTCCTCCCACCCCGGAAGACATTGTTCATATACCTGTAGGCAGGCGCCCGGAAGGCATTGATATTTCTCCCGATGACAAAGAGCTTTGGGTAGGCAATAACGATGATGGTACCATTTCCATTATTGATGTATCCTCTAACAAAGTAAAAGAAACCATCAGCGTGGGCAAGCTGCCCATCCGGGTTAAGTTTACACCCGACGGAAAACTGGTGCTGGTATCGGATCATACCGGGGGTGAACTGGTAATAATAGAAGCCGCCTCCCGGAAAATAATCAAACGGGTAAAAGCCGAAGGATTGCCGGTAGGGATACTGATCACTCCTGATGGCAGGAAAGCATTTGTGGCACGTATGGAAAGTGGGATAGTAAGTGTGCTTGATCTTAAAAAAATGGAATTTACGGGCAGCATTCAGCCCGGTAAAGGCCCGGATGGAATGGCGTGGGTGGAATGATGGATCGCTCTTTCGCGAAGAAGAAATAACGTTCGCGGCCGTCATTTCGAACCCGCCCGCAGGTTGTACTGAATTATAAGATGTATTACTGCGGGTGAGAATCTTTCTCATCATGAGCCAAAAATTCCGTAGCCCTGTGCATCTAATCGGGCAAAAATAATTCCCTGTAAAGAAATGCAGCGGCAAATTCACCTGCCTGCAGCCAGCGCTTTTTAGCCGCTTTGCCTGCCCACAAGGGATTGAAGTTTTTCTGCAATTCGTGCGCATACTTATCAAAACCGAGTAAGCTGTTGGGAATTCCTAAAGCATCCGCATTCTTGTGAATGGCATAGCTCCCATATACCGGTGCTTTTTTATGATCATAAGGAACAATGCCGTCTTTACGTCCATGCACACTTACAATGGGCACTTTTACATTGTGCAACCACGTTGTATCATACATGGCTCCCCAAAAATTGACAACAGCGCATATATTCAAACCGTTATGAACAGCCGCCTCTTTTTCAGCTATATCGAGTCCGGCTAATTTGCCCAATTCGTTATAACTGGCATACACCGTTTGCAGCGCGATCATTCCGCCGGCAGAGTTACCGGCAAGGATTATATAGTTGGTATCTATACCAAATGCGGCATGATTCGTTGTAAGGTAATCAACCGCCTTATGTATATCCTCCACCGCATAATAACAGGCACGGGCCAGCTCTTTAAAATCATTCAATGTATTTTTTTTGCTGAACCTGTAATTAACGGCAGCGCATACATAACCACGCCTGGCAAAAGTTTTACTCCATAACGGAATACCTCTCGACTTTTTACTGCCGAACTTAAACCCTCCGCCATGTATCCACACAATGAGCGGCCTGCGTATGGCAGTATCATTACCAGGCATATATACATCCAGCCTGTTCCTTTTGGGTTTTACCCCTTTTTCACTGACTTCATTGTACTGAACATCTTTGATAACACTTACCTTTTCGAAGATCATAGAGTGATACCTGGTACTATCCTGGCAGTATATGCTGTTGGTGATGCATATACATGCTATACCCAACCGGGCTAACAGCAAAAAAGCATTGTATGATTTCAGCACGTTCTTCAATGAAATACAGATCATTTTTATTCTGAAGCCGGGGCGGCATGTTTGCCATACGGAATATTGATATCCATTTTCCCTTTCCATCCTTTTGACGGCTTGTTCAATGTCCAGCATATTGCGTTAAATACCAGCCTTTGAAACGATTCAACCTGGAAATCTTCCGGGTGCCCCATCGTAGTCATAAATGATCTGCCGCCGGCAGGCGTTGTCCAGGTCCATGCCACAGGATTTTCAATGGCTTCCTTATCAGGATTCACGCTTTTTCCCATTAATAGCCATGTGGCGCTTTTTTCAGGATAATCTGGCAATACCCTGTACAACCAGGAACGCACATGAAAGGAGGATGCCACGCCTTTCAGGATTGGATTTTTTGCGGCAGCGGGAATAATGGTTACATCGGTAGCGCTTTCGTGCCCGTAATGGGTATGCCTGGCCTTACCTCCCCAGCCGGGAGGCGCGCCAAAAGCAAATTCCGCGAAAGCATTCCACCTCTCCAGTGGATCGCCGGCAGGATAATGAAAGCTGTGAGTAGTGGTTCTGAATCCAACTACCGGTTTTCCGGACTGAAGGTATTTTTCAATATGCGCTACCTGCTCTGCGGGCAATAAACGCCAGCGCAAGTAGAATACAGCAAGATCAGCGGAATCCAATGCCTCCAGTCCGGGTATATTTTTTTCCGCTTCATGATCAGGATAGGATGTTAACACACGGGTACGCATACCGTAATTCTTTTCCAGCTCCGCTGCAATCAATGGCATTGTCAATTCGCTGCTGTATTCGTGATCGCCGGTAACAAAAACCACATAGGGCTTCTTGTTGGACGACTGGGCGTTTGCCGGGTTGATGCATACCATAAAAAAGCAGGTAATGATCGTGAACAAAAAACAATTTAGTATACAGCGCATGATAAACAATTTAAAAATGGATGAATTGATCGTTCTAAGATAGATCAAGATCAGCAACCCGGGATAAACTTTTCTATAACCGGCCTTACGGTTGCAAGGCCGGGATTCACCTGTGCCATAACGATATAAAAATCTGTTTCAAATAAATACTGTGAAAAAACGAAAACACTTCGAAGATACCGGAAAAGCGATCAGTCAAATTTCCGAATTAGTGTTACAAGCTAAATCAGAGGGGAAAAAAGAAAACATATGATCCTTCCGAAGTATTCAGCAATCAATTCTACGAAACATATCACTAAAGCTTTTTGTAGAAAAACTGCCTTATGGTGTACAACAATACAATTACTTATTATTTTTTCCGCCGGCAATGGAAGATATCCGCCCAACTGTTTCCTGGATGATATCGCATTTTGCGACACCATAGCTCCCGCTTCTTTCTCTGTATGCCGGAACATAAAATTGGCAGGGAATCTTTCTATATTTCTTTTTACCTGCTCTCTTAACCGGATTGCCTGTACGTCGTATAATTCCGCCAAGTCTCTGTCCAGCATCACTTTTTGCTTTCGGATGTAGTAAATTTTGTTCATCACTACTTCATCGGCTGTAATTACTGATGCAAAACCTGCTGCATTGCTTTATTTATTTCAATTTGTCAACCAACAGCGGGCGGCATCAGCTTATAAATAACCGGTGTTACTATCCTTGACAACAATGTTGAACTGATCAAACCGCCTATCATTACAATGGCCAACGGCGAGATCAGCGGGTTGCTTGACATAGCGATCGGTATCAATCCGCCAATAGCAGTGAAAGTGGTTAAAATAATTGGCAGGAACCTGGCTTCGCCCGCTTTTTCTATAGCATCATTCAATGCCATGCCCTCCTGGCGCAACTGGTTGGTAAAATCTACCAGCAGTATGGTATTTTTTACTTCAATACCGGCCAACGCAACAATACCAATGGTTGCCACAAACGACATGGAATTGCCTGTTACCAGCAACGCCAGCACCGCTCCTACTATCCCCAACGGAATGACCGATAATACGATCAACGTGCTTTTGAAAGTTTTGAATTGCAGTACCAATACCGCAATAAACATGAATACCGTTACCATAATGATGCTGCCAAACCCTGCAAAAGACTGGTTCCTGCCTTCCAGCTCACCGCCCATTTCGTAATGATATCCTGCAGGCAGCTCCATTTTATCCATTTGCGCTATCACGCCGTTGATCACTTCATCGTTTAAATAACCCTTTTGTACAAACGATGTAACAGATACGGTTCTTGTCTTGTTAAAATGATTGATGCTCAACGGCGATGTTTCGAGCTGCACATTTGCCAGTTGGGATAACGGGAAGGAACGCCCCTGGTGATTGTTCACAAACAGGCTGTTGAACACGCCCAGGTCAGGATAAGACGGACGCGGCACAGTTAATACAATGCTGTAATCGTCCCCGTCGGCATCGGGATTGGTAAAGTTACCAACAGGCAATCCTGCCACAGCCATGCGTACCGCTCTCCCGATATTTACAGTAGGTACTCCCAGGGCCTGTGCTTTCTCTTTGTTGATATCTACCCTGATATCAGATTTTAAATTTCGGACAGGATTATTTACATACAAAGTACCTTTTGTTTTTTTCAGCATTTCTTCTACCCTTGCCGACAAAGCCCGTAACGTATCTAAATCGTTGCCCAGCAAACGGACTTCCACAGGCGATATCATCGGTTGCCCCTGCTCAAAATTTTTTACTTCTACTTTTGCGCCCGGATAAGGTGTCCACTTTTCCCTTAAATGTTCAATGATCTCAATCTTTCTTTTAGGATTTGTTCCGGGAGTAAGCTGTACAAATATTTCCGCAAAATCGCTGCGTTCATTTTGCTGGTTAACGTTGTAATATATCCTGGGATTTCCCTTACCGGTGTTAGAAGCGAAATATTGTACTTCCGGGATGTCTTTCAGCTCTTTCTCCAGTCTGCGAGTAATGGTATCCGTATAGTATATATTAGACTGTAAAGGAGCCGATACATCCACCAGGAACTGTGGTTTTTCCGACGCGGGAAAAAGACTGAAACCAACGACTGGTATCAACTGCAGCGAAGCAATAAAAATAATACCGGCTACAACCACGGTAATTACAGGATGTTGTAATGCCTTGTCCAACAATTTAGCATAGCTGCCATGAATAATTTTCTGCAACCCTCTTAAAAAAATATTACCTTCTGCATGTTCATGCGGTTTTAATAAACGGCTCGACAAAAAAGGAACGATGGTTAATGCCACAATCATTGACGCGAAAACAGTAGCGATAACGGCCATGGGTAAGCTCCGGATAAAATCGCCGGACGATTCAGGCATAAATACCAACGGCATAAAGGCAATGATCAGGGTAGCGGTACAACCCAACACGGCTTTTCCTATCTGGTTCACAGATTTTATGGTCGCCTCCAGCCTGGAATGCCCCTCGCGCATCCAGCGTTCAATGTTTTCTACCACTACAATGCTGTCATCTACCAGCAAACCCAACGCTACTACAAAACCCACTATACTCAACTGGTTCAGACTGTAACCCATCAGGTTGATCAACACTACTCCTATCGCCAGCGACAGGGGCACCGAGATCATCACTACGAGCGAAGCCCTGTTGCCTAATGGAAGCAGCGTGAGCAATACCAGGCCAATCGCAATTAAAAAATCCTTACCCAGCCCGGAAAGTCTCCGGTTCACATTATCCGCCTGGTCGAAATGGAGTACCAGGTCAATATTTGCGGGAAGCGTTTTCTTAAATTCCCGGATCGCCGGCAGGTATTGTTCCTGTGTTTTAGAAATATTCTCCCCACTCTTTAAAGCGGCAATTACAGTTAAAGCCCTGTGGCCGTTGAGCCGGGTAATATGCTTTTCCTGCGAATAATCGAAGTATACGCTGGCAATATCCTTCAGGAAAATGTTTTTGCCGCCGCTGCTAAAGATGATCGTATTTTTTATCTCCTCCAGGTTACGGTAATTGCCATTTGTTTTTATGTTGAATGATTTGCTTCCTTCGTTCACGCTACCGCCGGGTATATTCGCAATTTCGCTCTGCAAAGCGCCCGTTATATAGTTTACCGGTATATCCAGGTGCGCCAGCTTATCCGGTTGGATATCCACACGGATGATCTGGTCGGGAAGGCCCTGTATCTCCACATTCTTCAATCCCGGTATTTTTTCCAGCACATCCTGCAAGTCTTCAGCCACTTTTTTTAGCTTATCGCGCGATGCATTCTCCGATACCAAAGCCATTTGCAGGATGTTCACATTCGAAGGATCAATTTTTTTTACTTCAATGCTGTGTATATCCTGCGGGAGCCGCGAACGAAGCCCATTCACTTCACGCACCAGTTCCTGGTATTTATCATCTACGTTGCTTTCATATTTGTATTCCACCAGCAAAACCGCCAGCCCATCGTTGATATTTGTTTTGATGCGTTTAATATCATCCAGCCCGTAAATCTTTTGTTCCAGGGGCTTTACCACCAGTTCTTCCATATCCCTGGGACTTGTTCCCGGGTATACTACCACCACCGGGAAACTGGGCGCATTCAGTTCAGGATCTTCCGAACGGGGCATATTGAGTATGGTGGAAACACCCAATGCAATTACCATTAATACCATGATAAGTGTGAACTGGTAATTTTTTATGGCGTATTCAGCTATTTTCATTTCAGGAAATATTTAATCAGCATTTTATTGAACGATCACTTTAATTTTAGAACCATCATCCAGGTAAGCGCTGCCCGATACGATCAATGACTTTACATTTTCCAGGCCGGAAGCGATCATTACTTTACCGTTTTCAATTTTTGCAACCTGCACTTTCACCTTTTGCGCGGTAACGTTGTCATTGGTTACAAATACATATCCCTGGCTGGCATCTCCATCCAGTAAAGCATCATAAGGTACTGACCAGGCAGCAGTAGCAAGAGAAGGTTGTATGGCAGCTTTTCCAAAAAGTCCTGACGCTATAGAGGCAGTCAGTTGTTCTGTAAGTTTCAGGTGAATGATAAAAGTACCGCTCGCAGGATCTATTCCTTCTGACTTACGGACAACCACGGCATTCAGCAGTTTCCCCGGGAGGGCATCTGTACTAACTGTTGCCTTATCGCCTGCATGAATTGCCGCCCATTGGTAATCGCTCACGCCTACTTTTAACAGCCAGTTGGCATCACCGGCACCATTTACCTGGATCACAGGTGCCCCTGCGGAGGCGTATTGTCCATCGTTCAAATATTTTTTAAGCACATAACCGTTACGGGTAGCCCGTATTTCGGCATAGCGCTGGTTAAAGCCGGCGCTGGTATATTGCTGTTTCGCTACTTCCATGGCGGTTTTGGCATTCTGCATTTGCTCCAGGGTAGCTACACTGTCTTTATAAAGATTACCGGCACGTTCATAGTCGCGTTGCGCTTTTTGATAGGCCAATGAAGCCTGTTCAACAGCGGCATTGATCTCTGTAAGATGAAGGGTGGCCAACAGTTGTCCTTTTTTTACCGCATCGCCTTCTTTTACCAGCACACTATTAATAATACCACCGCTTTTAAATGCAAGGTTGGTTTCGTCATCGGTACTGAACTGCCCGGAAGCATGGATAACCTGTTGCACGGTTTCCTGTTGCAAAGGCAGCAGCTTTACCGGTATAATATCCTCTTTCGTATGGTCAACTTCTGCACGGCTTTTGCAGGAAGCAAATGCTAAACATACATATAAGCCGGCAATGAATGCAACTGTATATTTCATAACAATGGTTTTATTGTTTTTGTAAAGGGAAGGAAGCGGTTTCTCTTTCCACACCTGCCGCGGCTATTAATAATTTATACTGGTTGATGGAAACAGCAAGCTGTGCCTGGGTCAACTGGTTGCGTGCATCTATTGTTTCGATGTAAGTATTTACGCCTTCCCTATACCCCCGGTCGATCAGACGCTGATAGGTTTGCGCGGCTTCCAGTTGTTTTTGAGAAGAAAGAAATGTCTGGCAGGCAGATAATAAATTATTGGCGGCGACATTCCCTGCAAGATCAAGCTGCTGCTTCACCTGGTCAAGATTGAGTTCTGCGTTTTTTACATCCAGGTCAGACTGTTTTATTTTATTCCTGTTCCGGAATCCTGCAAAGATGGGCACATCGAGCTGAAGCCCTGCCATATAGTAGCGCGACTGTGCATTGAATTTCCAGTTTTGTGCCTGCGAACCCAGGTCGAGAAAGCCGTTCAGCCTTGGATAGTAAACGGCTTTATTCATCCGCAGTACCGTAGCATTCAGCGTTACCGACTCCTTCAATACCTTTAACTCTTCCCGCTGTGCGGTAGAAATATCCTTTACAGCAAGCATCTGCAATGCCGCCACTTCTGCACGGGGAACATAATCCGTATCTATCAACGCCGCCTGGTCCCTGTTCAGTAAAAAGTTGAAATACCGCCGGGCGTTGTTCTGCTGTTGCTGTGCAGCAATTATCTGTGCCTTTACGTTTTCTATTTCACTGGTGGCGCGCACAATATAGGCAGGCAATCCTTTTCCGTTCTCCAGCAGCTTTTCGTTCACTCTTTTTCCTTCTTCCGCCAGTTGCAGCGCAGATTGATAGATCTTAACCGCCTCCAATGCCGTCCTGTAATTGTAATAAGCAGTTTTTACATTCTTCACCAGTTCCCGTTTATATATCTCCGTTTCATATTCACTGATAGCAAGTTGTTGCTCCGTTATTTTTTTATTATAAGTGATATCTGTGTTGATGACAGGAACCGTTGTCCTGACCCTGGCATCATAAAAATTGCTGGGTAAAAAATTGATCTGCTCGTTTTTTAGCTGTGGAAATTTATTGGATTGAGTAAGCTGATTGAGGGTAGCATAAGCGCCATTCAATAAATCACCCAGCGGCAACTGGATATCGCGCCCTCCATCGGCTGTTTGATACCCTGCCTGGAAAGCAACTGTTGGGTAGAATAACCCTTTGGCAGCCTCTAATGCATAACCTGCTTTTTGCAACGAAATGTTTTTTTGCTTCAGCACAATGTTGTTTGCAAAGGCTGTATCTATATAAGCATCCAGGGAGTTGGTTTGCGCCCGGGTTACCGTGCTTACCATCAAAATGAAGGATAAAACAGCCCTTCTTTTACAAAGAATTAATATCGTTCTCATTATTAACAGTGTTAACTAAAATGGTAAAAAAATTATTTCAGTTTTTCCAGTGTTTGCACATACGCTTCAAAAGCGTGCCCTAACCCGTCAGTAACATTCTCAAGAATTTTTTTATTGGTTACCATATGATCAAGATGGTTGTTGATCTTCAGCGCGCACAATCCATGCATAGTGCTCCACACCAGCAACGCAAACACATTGGTTTCAAAGTTTTTGAAATAACCGATCTGCTGACATGCTTTAATGGTTTCTACAAGAGCCCCAAAGGCCTGCTCTCCTTCTTCCCAGGCACAATCGTTCTCAATATGCTCAAGCGGCTCTTTCATTACAAACATAAGCTCGTAAAAATCAGGGTTTTCGAGAGCAAATTGTATATACAACCGGCCCATTGCCTTCAGCCGCTCAAAAGGATGCTCTACATGCGCCAGCACCTTAAAGCTCTCTCCCATTATTTTAAAACCTTCCTGGTGCAGGGCATGGGCGATCTCGTGCTTATCTTTATAATACAGGTAAATAGTGGTAGGGCTGAATTCTATCTCAGCCGCTATTTTCCTGATTGAAGTGGCTTCATATCCATTTTCCAGGAAAAGCTTTTTGGCAGCATTCAGTATACCCTGCTTCAGATCTTCCTTATGCTTCAGTTTTCTTTCTTTAATTCCCATTGCAGGAACAAAAATAATTAACAGTGTTAAGTTATGCAAATTTTCCCGGGAATTTCTTTGAAAATTTTGCTCGCACTTTATCAATTGCCTGTGCCTGGCTGTAAAATGAAAAGTTGCAATAGCGATAATGCACTTCAATCATTTCATGGAGTGCCTTCACAACCAGTTCCTCATTCTTCCATTGCGTTAAATGTTGCAGCACTTTTTCCAGGCAGCCTTTTTTATACGAAATTTGTCCAAGCACATGCACCAGGGTATTTTTTACCCGGGCAGTGGCGTCAAACTCAAGTGCCTGTAACAGGGGCAATATATCCTGCGGATGTGTCCTCCCTCTCAGTTCTATACCATGACAAATTTCCCGTCGTATTTCTTTATCGGGATGATGCAGATAATTTTTAGCCCAGCTCAACACCGGACCCGGATTTACTTCACCCATTTTTTTAACCGATCCAATTACAGCGTTGCGTACTGAGTGATGCTCATCTTTTAACCCAATGTCAAAAAAATCCTGAACGATCGTAAAGTCTGTCTTGCCAACTTCTCCCGCCGCATTCACTACCGTTTGCCTTACCCTGCAATCATCGTGTTGCAGCATCTTTTTCAATGCGGCTACAATTCCGGGTTGCAGTTCAGGCTTAGCACGGTATATTCTGCCAGTAGCAAGGTAGGCGTTCCGTCTTATATAAGTATCTTCATCGGAAAAGTAAGTTGCAAGTTTTGAGGTAGCCTTTTTACGAAGCGCTTTTTCAATAATCTCACTCATCTCTGCAACCAACACCAAACGTTCTTCTTTTGAAAGATCATAAAATCCCATGATAATATTTATAATAGTCAGCTTTTCCAATCACAATGCCGGAAAGAATTTATTTACGTGTATCCTGTTCCGTTGCTTCCACTCCCGGTAACTGTTCAATATCCCTGTCCATATCACTTATCTCGTCGAGCATGGTAACAGATTGAGCAGCCGGCAAGGCTTCCACCTTCCGCAACTGCCGTTCTATGGCACGTGTTCTTACGCCGGCTTTATCTATGGTAGCCGCTGCTTCTTCCAGCTTTCGTTTTGTTTTTTCCAGCACATTACCAAAGTTCCCGAATTCGGTTTTTACAGCGCCCAGCAATTGCCATACCTCGCTTGATCTTTTTTCAATTGCCAGCGTACGGAAGCCCATCTGCAAGCTGCTCAAAAAAGCAACAAGATTAGTGGGACCTACTACTGTTATCCTGTAATCGCGCTGCATACTTTCAAACAGGCCTGTCCTGCGCAATATTTCAGCATACAGTCCTTCCGTGGGTACAAACATAATGGCAAAATCGGTTGTATAAGGAGGATTGATATATTTATCGTGAATATCTTTCGCATTTTTCTTCACGGCATTTTCAAACTGCTTTCCCGCTGTTTCCAGTTCTCTTACGTCTGCTGTACCCGCATTATCATATGCATCCAGCAGGCGCTGATAATCTTCGTTGGGAAATTTAGAATCAACCGGTAATAACACCCCCTTTTCTTCATCAGCTCTTCCCGGAAATTTGATGGCATACTCCACCCGCTCAGAACCATGCTGCTTAACCACCACATTCTGTTCATACTGTCCCGGGGAAAGGATCTGCTCCAGGATGGCGCCCAACTGTATCTCTCCCAGGTTACCACGGGTTTTAACATTGGTAAGTACTTTTTTAAGGTCGCCCACACCTGAAGCAAGCGTCTGCATTTCTCCCAGTCCCTTATGCACCTGCTCCAATCGTTCGCTGATCAGCTTAAACGATTCCGCAAATCTTTTTTCAACGGTAGCTTGTAATTTTTCATCCACCGTGCTGCGCATTTCTTCCAGCTTCTTATTATTATCTTCCTGCAGCAACGATATTTTTTTATCTACCGTATCGCGTATTTTTTCCAGCCTGCTTTCGGTTTCGGCTTTCAACTGGTCCTGCTTCAAGAAAAGATCACTGAACTTTTGACGCTGCATGTCGTTCATATCTTTAATATTAATGGCAAACCTTTCTTCAAAAGACTGCAAAGCAGCCCTGAGCTCCTGCCGGTTGCCCTGTGCCTGTTCTGCCAGTTCGCTCCGGCTTCCGGAAAATTCTGCCCGGATCAACGGATCAATCCTCGAAACATCGGCGCCCAGGCGGATAAGCTCGTTGCGGAGCTGTTCGGTGTTGGCTGAACCGTTTCGCATAAAATGCACAACCAGGTTAATAACCAGGAGCACTATTATTATAATTAACAGCAATACCGTAGTAGACAGCATACTAAAGATTTTATATTTTTTTCCGGCTTCTTTCTTCTATACGATTGAAGTTAAGATTTTTAGTAAAGCGCGTCAATGGTACAAGATGTATCATAATCATACTTTTATTGTATCAAAAGCGTACAGTTCGTTTAAGCTGTACAGTGTCAATAAACTGATTTTCAACAAATTAAATGTATGGCACTGAATTTACTGAAACTGGGTGGCATACAATGAAAGGAGAAGGATGAACATGCCATATCTTCATCGCTTCTTCTACCTAAAACAGAACCAATGATAGAATTAAAGAACATTTCAAAAACCGTAAATATAGGCGGTGTTAAAACCTATATTTTAAAAGACATCAATTGTAAGGTGAACCAGGGCGAATTTATATCTATTATGGGGCCTTCCGGATCAGGAAAATCAACCCTGTTGAACATTGTGGGCATGCTGGATGACCCTTCGGAAGGATACCACTATTTCATGGGCGAAGCGGTGCACCTGATGAAGGAAAAGCAAAGATCGCAGTTGTATAAAAAATACATCGGTTTCGTGTTCCAGGCTTATCACCTCATTGATGAGCTGACAGTATACGAAAATATAGAAACGCCCCTGATTTACCAGGATATGAAATCTTCTGAACGAAAAGCAGTGGTGGCAGATATACTAGACCGTTTCCAGATTGTAGGAAAAAAAGATCTTTTTCCTACCCAGCTTTCGGGCGGACAACAGCAACTGGTGGGCATTGCACGGGCGCTGGTGGCTAAACCCAGCCTGTTGCTGGCAGATGAGCCTACAGGTAATCTCAACTCAAAGCAGGGAGAAGAGATCATGACATTGTTTAAAAAACTAAACCAGGAAGACGGGGTGACCATTATACAGGTAACGCACTCAGAAAAAAACGCGGAGTACGGATCGCGTATCATTAACCTGCTGGATGGAAGGATTGTTTGATTTGAAATTTAAAGCTTAAAAATGTTTAAAATACACTCTGGATGGATGATGTGCATATTGGCGTGTGCAATAACGGTTGGTGGCTATGCGCAGGATGTAAAGCTATCGTTGAAACAATGCGTTGAAACAGCGCTTGATAATAATATACCTGTAAAGCAAACAGGATTACTGGCTGAGGCGGCAAAAGCAGACTGGACCAAAGCAAAGGCCAACCTGCTGCCGGATGTAAACGGCAACTGGGGTTACGGATGGAACCAGGGTCGCGCTATTGACCCTTTTACCAATACCTACATTGACCAACGATTTTCGTCTTCAGGAGCGGGGTTAAATGCAGGGCTTACTTTATTCAGCGGCTTGCAGTTGCAGAACCTGATACGGCAAACAGGCTTTGCTTATCATGCCAGTGAAATGGAATGGCAGCAGTCTAAGGACAAGCTAACCCTGGATGTGATTCTTGCCTACCTTACGGTGTTGAATAATGAAGATACCTGGCGGATCATATCGGAGCAGGCGGAAATTACCCGCAAACAAGCAGAACGCTTAACCGTAATGGTTGAAAAAGGAGCAACAGGCAGCTATATGCTGTCCGACATGAAAGGTCAACTGGCATCGGATGAGCTGGCAACCATCAATAATTACAACGCGTTGCAAACCGCTAAGCTGAACCTTGCCCAGTTAATGAATATTACCTACAACAAAGATATGCAACTGGAAAGGCTAAGCGAAGCTGAATTGCTGGAAATATACCCGGTTGATGCGGCAGGCGTGTATGCCGCTTCGCTGCAAAATCTTGCTATGGTAAAGGCGGCTGACCTTCGGGTTAAAAGCACGCACAAGGCCTACCAGGTAGCCAAAGGCGGATACTATCCCTACCTGAGATTGAATGGTAATCTAAGCTCCAATTATTCCAGCGTATCCAACACCTTAACGCCCACCAATATTACCGAAGTTGCTACGGGCCAATATGTAAATATAAATGGCGACAGGGCGCCGGTTCTGAAGGAACAACAGAATTATACTTCACATAAAATTTCTTATAACAACCAGCTAAAGAACAACGTAGGTACTTATGTAGGATTAAGCCTGAGCATTCCCATCTTCAATAACCTGCAGGTAAACACCAACGTAAAAAGGGCAAAACTTACCGCAAAAAATGCGGAGTACGAGGCTGAAAATACCAAAATAGTATTGAGGCAAAACATAGAAAAAGCGCACCAGGACATGGTTTCGTCGTTTGAGCGGTATAAGGTGCTGCAGGAGCAGGTAGTACAGTATAAAGAATCTTTCCGTTCGGCTGAAATACGTTTTAACCTGGGAACGATCGTTTCAACAGAATACCTGATCACCAAAAACAATTACGACAGGGCCAGGCTTAACCTTACACAAACCTGGTACGAATATATTTTCCGTACCAGGATACTTGATTTCTACCAGGGAAAGCTCGCGCTTTAATGAACACCATAATGCCGGTCATATTGACCTGGGTGGAACACCAGTAATCCCCTTTTGCCACCCCCCCGGAGGATGCGCTTGCCCTATCCTATAGATGAACGGTAACAAGGTTCCCTTTTATTTGCATATTTTTGGAACTTAAGCAAACATCATCTTATATATATGCAAATGAAGACGATACTGAAAAACACAGCGCTGCTGTTGCTGGTGGCAATTTGTTTTGCTCCTGTTCATGCACAATCAGACCTTAACAGCAAGCTACCTAGCGACACAAGCCTTACTATAGGCAAGCTTCCCAACGGATTAACTTATTACATTAAACCCAACAGCAAACCAGAACAAAAGGTAGAATTAAGACTGGTGATCAATACCGGTTCGATCACGGAAGATGATGATCAACTGGGGCTGGCGCATATGACAGAGCACATGGCGTTCAACGGCACCAAAAATTTCAAGAAAAACGAGATCGTTTCTTTTCTGCAGGATATAGGGGTAGGGTTCGGGAACGACCTGAACGCGCAAACCAGCTTTGATGAAACGATTTATATACTCCCCATTCCTACAGATAAGCCCGGTAACCTTGAAAAAGGATTTGACGTACTGGAAGACTGGGCGCACAATGTAACCTTCCTCGACGAAGACATAGATAACGAAAGAGCCATTATCCTGGAAGAAAGCCGGCTGGGTAAAGGGGCTGAAGAAAGAATGTTCAAAAAGATCCTGCCCGGGTTATTTGCAGGCTCGTTATACGCCGACAGGCTGCCGATAGGGAAAGACAGCCTGATCAAAACATTTAAGCACGATGTGATCAGGCGATATTACAAAGACTGGTACCGTCCCGACCTGATAGCAGTAATAGTGGTGGGAGACATTACAAAGGAAAAAGCAAAAGAGCTGGTTACGAAACACTTTAGCGGGTTAAGCAACCCTGCTAACCCACGCGAACGTAAGGCGACCGCGGTACCCGCCTATACCGAAAGCAATGCCATGATCGTTACTGATAAGGAAGCTACAAGCTACCAGGCTGCAGTTGAGTATCCCGCTCAAAAAAATAACCCGTTAGTTACTTACAACGATTACAGGAACAACCTGCTGAAAGATCTGTTTACCACTATGCTGAATAAACGCATGCAGGAGCTGACCCAAAAAGAAAATCCTCCTTTTGTATATGGGGTAACAGGTTTTAGCGGTTTTGCAAGAGGATACGAAAATTTTGAAATCTTCGTGGTTTCCGGCGATAAGGAACCAACCGCTGCTATTGAAGCCGGCGTGCAGGAAGTTGAGCGTGTTAAACGTTTTGGATTTACTGCCTCCGAGCTGGAAAGGGCTAAAAAAAATATGCTGGCAGGATATGAAAAGAGCTACAACGACCGCGACAAAAGAGAATCTTCTTCTTTTGTGCAGGAATATGTAACACATTTTTTACAAAATGAAGCTGTACCGGGAATAGCGGTTGAATATGAGCTGGTGAAATCATTTCTGCCTGCTATTACTGTTGAAGACGTGAATGCAGTTGCCAACCCGCTGAAAGGAGATCAGCACCTGTTCAGTTTTATTATAGGCCCTGACAGAGAAAATGTAAAGCTGCCATCATCGGCTGAGTTGATAGCAACAGTAACGGCTGCTGAAAAAGCGGAGGTAAAGCCCTATGAAGAAAAAACGATCGCGGATAACCTCCTGGCTTCAAAGCCCAAACCGGGTAAGATCATTACGCGAAAAACCAATGCCGTATTAGGTACCACAGAACTAACATTAAGCAATGGCATAACCGTTACTTTAAAACCTACCGACTTTAAGAACGATGAAATACTGATGGCCGCATCCCGCTATGGCGGTACTATTAATTACGGGCTGGCGGACAAATACAACGCCAACTATTCTGTATCGGTTGTAAATGCCATGGGTTACGGTAGCTTTTCGCCTACTGATCTGCAAAAAGTATTATCGGGTAAATCCATATCGGCTTCTCCCTTCATCGGCCGCACCAACGAAGGCATTAATGGAAGCTCTACCGTTAAAGACCTTGAAAGTATGTTTCAACTGGCTTATCTTAAGCTTACCTCGCCCCGTAAAGACAGCAGCCTGTACCAGTCTTTTATTCAAAAAAATAAAGCGCAACTGGCATTGCTGGCCTCCAATCCCGAAGCCGCATTTATTGATACCGCCTTTCGTGTTTATACCAATAGCAACCCGTTGGCGTCTATCAATGTTCCTAAAGCAGCTTACTTTGACAGCATTCAATTAAACAGGGCCATAGCCATTTATAAAGAAAGGCTGGGTGATGCAGGCGGCCTGCATTTTGTATTTACAGGGAGCTTTAAACCGGAAGCTATTATTCCACTGATTGAAACCTATATTGCCGGGCTTCCCGCTAGCGGTAAAAAATTCAATTATAAAGACAATAAAGTACGCCCTGTCAACGGAAAAAAAGATTTGACTTTTTATAAAGGAGCCGAACAAAAAAGCCTTATCCTTTCTATTTATCACGGCGAGCTTGCCTATAATGAGGACCTGGCTTTAAAAGCAAGCGCATTAACGGAAGTATTGAACATACGCATTATTGAAGAGCTGAGAGAAAAAGTACAGGGTATTTATGGCGGAGGCATTTTCGGAGGTTTGAATAAAGTTCCTTATCAATCGTTTCAACTGGTGGTTCAATTACCATGCGGCCCTGAAAAGGTAGATACATTGCTCAAAGCGCTGGATCACGAAATAGCAGCCATTATTAAAAACGGACCATCAGAACAAACGCTGAACAAGGTAAAACAGCAATGGCGTGAATCGCAGAAACAGCAACTGAAGGAAAACGCTCCCTGGTCTTCGAACCTGCTGGCTGCTAAAACAGAAGGTAAAAGCATAAACAGGTTTGTGAATTTTGAAAAATACATTGATAAACTCACAACCAAAGACGTACAGGAAGCCGCCGCTTTATTACTGAATGGCAAAAACAGGTATACCGCTATTTTAATGCCTGCAGATGCGGAAAAGAAAAAGTAAAAAAGCTAATAGCGGCTAACGGCCAAATGAAACATTGCCTGTTATTTTTTCTTCCACTACCCTGCCCGCGCCTGCATATTTTTTACTCCAGTAATTTTCATTCAGGCTGCTTATCATTACCCCGCTTGATGTTGCCGCATGCACAAATTTATTATCGTGAAGATATATCCCTACATGCGATATACCGCGGCCTTTTGTATTGAAAAAAACAAGGTCACCTTCCTTTAATTGTTCCGGATCTACAGGTATGCAATGCTGCTTTTGCTCATTGGCGGTTCTTGGAACCTGTATATTATATATGGCAGATAATAAAGTTTGTGTAAAGGCCGAACAATCAACTCCTTTTTTAGTGGAGCCGCCCATCCTGTAAGGAGTAGCCCACCAGCTTTCAATGAACTTATACAATTCTGCGTTAGCCAGCCGCTCTACTTCAACATTCATTTTAATAGCATATTTAAATTGCAAAGGCTCTCCATACTCGATATTAAAAGCGGGAATGAAAAATATTTTAGGAGCTGACCGTACTTCCGGCATGGCAGGGAGTTTTTCATCGTTGTTACCAGCCGCTGACCCATTTATTGAAATATTATCTAAAAATTTGGATTTAGCGCCTGCAGGCTGATTCTTAGCGTTGCCGCCCGAGCGGGAAGCAGACCTGGTGCTGCTGCAACTTGTAATAAATGCCGAAATGCCTAAAAGAAGAATCAGGTAACGCAAATTCGATAAATTTTAAAAACGCAAATTTACCCACAAAAACCAAACCAGCAATAGCAACTCACTTGTTAAAGACATTATGCCTGACGGTGTTACTGCCTGCAATAGCTGAAGTTGTTGCCTTGGCAGGTGTTTTACCCTGCAGCTCCTTTAGCTTCCAAACCCAGGTAAGCAAAAAAACAATGGCTATAAAGAATAAAACAAGCTGCAGCCATGCAAGAAATTGATGCATTTTACTGATACCGGAATTTTTATGAAGCGCGGTTGTAAGAACAAGTGTAAGCAAAGTGGCTACTACCAGCGAACAAATAAATAATAAAATAGCTGCAAAAAGAAGAGGGCTTACTTTTTCGCTCACTCCTGTCTTTAATACAACAGTACATCCTGTTGCAGCGCCGAAGTTAATGCCTATTAACCATTTACTCCAGTCGGAAAGCAGCTCAATTGCTTTTAGTTTATTGTCAGCATCACCCATATGCTGGTTAATTATACGGTTGCTGTTAAAATACAATATAATTTTCTTACGCGCAATAGTTCCCTTTACGGTATTAAGTCGCACCGGGGTATTCATGTAAAGCTATTGCGGGCAGCCATGAGACCCTGGTGTGGTGTGTTGGTTGCAGGTTACAAGTTTCAGGTTTCGGGTGTAGAAAATTTGAAATTGGATTACCATAGCTGATAGCCGATAGCTAATTGCTGATAGCTTACCCTTATTTCGATAGTATTGTCAGTTCCGTTCTGCGGTTCTGTGTTCGTCCTTCTTCGGTAGTATTATCAGCAATAGGTACTGATGATCCAAGACCTTTTGACTGGAGCCGTTCTGCCTGAACACCTTTTGAAACAAGATAAGCCACTACGGATTTTGCCCTGTTATCCGATAGTTTGAGGTTGTCGGCCGCTTTCCCTGTATTGTCTGTATGCCCGCTGATGCGTATCCGGATACCCGGGTTATCGTTCAACAACTGTACTACTTTGTCTAACTCCGCCAACGACTCAGGCTTCAGCTCATATTTGTTTACATCGAAGAAGATATTATTAAGTATCACCGATGCGTTGGCTTCTACCGGCTGCAAGGGAATATTGATAACATAGGTAGAATCCGGCGCTTTTTGACTGAAAGGGAAATTGCGCGAATAAAACAGGTAGCCTTTCCTGTTTACATTGAACGCGTAATCCTTACCTAAAGGAAGCGTGATCAGATAATTGCCCGTTTCATCGGTTTGCACTTTTAATAAAGCTTTACCCGATGCAATATCAATCAGCTCAACCGCCGATGGCAATCCCTCTGTTGTTTTTTTATCGAATACTTTCCCGCTCACCCATAAGGTTTTGCTGGGGCGTACATCTTCCCGCAGCTCAAACGAATAAATATCCAGGCCTCCTCTCGTATCGCTCCGGTCGCTGGCATAATAAGCGGTCTTGCCATCCGAGGCAACTATAAGGCTACCTTCATTTTCTATTGTATTGATGGGATAGCCCAGGTTTTTTACACTGTCCCACTGATCATTTGCCTGTCGCTTGGCCAGGAACAGATCATCGCCACCATACCCCAAAAGCCCGTTGGAAGTAAAGTACAGTGTCTGGTTATCGGCATGCACAAAAGGGCAGCTTTCATCGCCCGCTGTATTGATCTGCGGTCCCAGGTTTTCAGGCTCGCTCCATCCTCCATTTGGTAAACGGCGACTAACATAAATATCTTTTCCCCCAAAGCCACCGGGCCGGTTGCTGGAAAAATAAAGCTCTCTTTTATCGGGTGATAGTGAAGGAGCCGATTCCCAAAACTCTGTATTTACAGGCTCTCCCAGGTTTTCGGGTGTACTCCATCCTTTTTTGGTTTTGGATGAAAAGTACAGGTCACAGCTCCCTAATCCTTCGGGGAAATTGCAGCCGGTAAAGATCAGCCATTCACCGTCCTGCGATATATTCTGCGCGCCTTCATTAAAATTACTATTGATGTCTCCGTCCATGCCTTTTGCTTTGCTCCAGCCACCCGGGGTTCTTTCACTTTCAAAAAAATCTTCATTATGTCCCTTTACGCGCCGGGTAAACACCAGGGTATTGCCATCTACCGTAACCGAAGGGTAATACTCCAGGTCTGTAGTATTAACACTATCGCCCGCGTTCTGAGGTGCAAAAACGTAATCTTTTGTATTCTGCTCACGCTCGTACCGTACTGCGAACTCAAATGTACGCTTCCTGTATTCTCCTGCTCTGCGGCTGGGCTCATTCAGCTCGGAGGTAGCTAAAAATTCGTTCACTGCTGCAAGCGCTTTTTGAAACTGCCCTGTACCTGCCAGGTTGATAGCATAAGGCAGCTTATAATCTTTGCTGTACTCCAGGTCAATATCAAACGACTTTTCGTAATTAACAATACAATTCGCATAATCCTTCATTTGCCCGTAAATACCTGCTTTGGTAAGATAAGCGTCTATATAGGTATTATCAAGCTGTAAGGCCTGGTCTATCAACCGCAGCGCTTCCTTAAAATTCCCATTCTGGGCCTCGTCGAGCCCCAGGTTATAAAGATTGATCGCTTTTTTGTTCACCTTACCGGGATTATATTTTTGTGCAAAGCAAAACCCCGATACCAGGAAGCAATAAAAAAGTGTAATGATATATTTCATAATTGTTATTCGACCAATGGATAAACGAAACTATTCAAAAATTATTCCGCATAGCTCAATAAAATGTTAAGGCGCAACAGGGTTATGTGAGCATCTGTTTTTACATTTGATAATCATTGGCTCATTAATTTATTATTCCATGAAATCCCTTATTACGGTTGTCAGGTTCATTGTAGGCATTCTCTTCATTTTCTCGGGGCTTGTAAAAGCCAACGATCCCCTGGGACTGGCCTATAAAATGCAGGAGTTTTTTGAAATATGGGCGCAGTCCGGCTTTTTGCCTGGCTTAATGCATGGATTGAACGATTACGCACTGGCTTTTTCCATTATCATGATCACTTTTGAAATTGTTGCCGGTGTAGCGGTAATAGTGGGTTGGCGCATGCCATTGTTCAGTTGGTTGTTATTGCTGCTCATCCTGTTTTTTACCTTTCTTACAGGATACGCGTACTTATCGGGAAAGTTCAGAAGCTGCGGCTGCTTTGGCGATTGTATACCTTTAACGCCCAAAGCATCTTTTATTAAAGATATTTTTCTTACCCTGTTCATTCTTGTTATTTTCCTTTATCGCAAAAAGATCAAACCCGGCTTACCGGCCTTTCTCAGCGTTTCTATCATCATCATTTCAACTATTATTACATTATGGTTCCAGGGGCATGTTTTAAAACATTTGCCATTGGCCGATTGTCTTCCTTTTCAGAAAGGAAATTCCATCCCCGAAAAAATGAAAATACCTGCGGGCGCTGTTCCCGATAGCTCCGTTATAACTTTTGTATATGAAAAAGGCGGACAAACCGTTGAGTTTACATCCGATAATTTTCCTGACGATTTCGATGACAGCATCTACCACTTTGTAAAGCGTTACGATAAGCTTATACGAAAAGGGAACGCGGAAGCGCCTATCAAGGATTTTGTTTTAACTACTTTGTCGGGCAACGATACCACGCAGGCTTTGCTTGCTGCGCCGGGTAAAACAGGATTACTATTTATTAAAGATAATCCCGGTACAGAACAATGGCTGAACCATTTTAAAGAATTGCAAACAGCCCTGCAGCAAAAACAGATCCCGGTGTATGTTATTTCAAATAATACCGACGAGGTTTCGGGCTATTTTACAAATATACCCGGCGTAACATTATTGAAATGCGATGTGGTGCCTATTAAAACAGCGGCAAGAGCCAATCCTTCTTTTTACCTGCTGAACAATGGAACAATATTAAACAAATGGAGCTACGCTGATTTTGATGAAGCTATTGAAACAGTTAATGCACAATCCAATTAAACATTGATACGGTTCCTGGCAAATAAGATATTATATGGCTTGCTGGTACTTGCCGGCGTGGTAGTAATGGTTTTTTTCCTGTTCCAGGGATTTGGAGACCCGGCAAGGCTTGTATTGGGCCAAGCCGGCGACAGCGCTACTATCCAGAACATCCGGAAAGAGCTATATCTTGATCAGCCGCGGTGGAAACAATTTTTATTGTACGTAAAGGATATATCGCCTGTAAGCTATCATTCAAGAGCAGAAATAGAAAAGAAAAAGCTGAGAGGAATATTTATCGGGAAGGAGAACGCGCTGGCTATCAAGCTGCCTTACCTGCGCACGTCTTATCAAACCAAAAGAGATGTGCTTACCGTGCTAACCGAAGCCCTGCCCGGTACTTTGCTGCTGGCTATGGCGGCCATGCTATTCGCCACCATTACAGGCATAGCGCTGGGCATACTGGCAGCTATAAAGCAAAATACATGGATGGACACTTCGGCAGTATTTGCAAGCGTACTTGGCATTTCGGCTCCATCATTTTTCATGGGAATATTGATCGCGTATCTTTTTGCCATAGTATTAGGCCCTTACACCGGGCTTAATATTACCGGCAGCTATTACGAGTACGATAGTTATACGGGAGAGAAATATCTTTCGCTGAAAAACCTGGTACTTCCTGCGCTTACGCTGGGCATACGGCCGCTTGCTATTATAACGCAGCTTACCCGCAGCGCCATGCTGGATGTATTGAACCAGGACTATATCCGCACAGCTTATGCAAAAGGATTAAGCAAAGCCAGGGTAATTTTTAAACACGCATTAAGAAACGCGCTGAACCCGGTGCTTACCGCTGTTACAGGCTGGTTTGCCGAACTACTGGCAGGCGCTTTTTTTGTAGAATATATTTTTGGCTGGAAGGGAGTTGGAAAGATCACTGTTGACGCGCTCGACAAACTCGACTTCCCGGTGGTAATGGGCAGCGTACTTATTACAGCCACTTTATTTGTAATGATCAATATCCTGGCGGATATACTATATACTATTGTTGACCCCCGGGTTAAAATGAGGTAGCGGTGGGCGGTTATTTATAGTTTATAGTTTTTTGTTTATGAAACAAGAAACTTCAAACTACAAACCACAAACTATACCAGGAACCTGGAACTTGTACCCGAAACCATAAACTACAAATCCTATTTAAAAATATCGTTGTAGTACAGCACCGTATCATCGTCTTTTGAAAATCCAATAATAATTACCCTGTAATTTTTAGCATCGTCGTTATTATACCATTTAACCGTTACGGGCCTGTTTCTTTCTGTAACCGCCACGGGATTCCAGTACAGCACATCCCTTACATCCTTATCTACCCTTTTTACACCGGTTTCCTTATAATCAGGAGCATAAAACTCAGCAACTTTATCATACCCTGTAATAGTGGCGCTGTTCAAAGCCGGAGGTTGTTTGGCTCCTCCCGCAGGCCTTGTATCGCCCCGTTTGGTATAAATGGCTATTGCTCCGCCGCCACCTCCTCCAACACCCCCTACAAAAGGTCCTTTTATCACCTTTACCATAGCAATATCGGCAACAGGTAAGCTACTGATCTGGCTGGGATCCGTCTGCATTTCGTTGAGGTAAATACCTACCTGGCTACCTCTCATTATAGGTACATAGTTACCATTTTGCATTTGTATCTGCAAGCCTGCCACACGCCCCTGTAGCCATTGCAATATATTGGTATATGATTGAGCTTCCTGGTTTTCATTCACAAAGTCAAATACATTTTCGTTCATACTCCTGAACATGCCGCTGCTGAGCTCTTCATTCAGCTTTTCTTTATTGCTTTTCTTTTGCGCGGTAATGGTCACTTCCTGCAGGGTTTTAAATTTTTCATCTGCGTCCTGCTGGTTCTTCCTGGTAGTTAATCCACGCGCCACATCCCTGGGCAATACATCGTTGGCAGGGCGTTTTGTTAAAGTATAGCCGCTGGCGGGTAAATTGCCCCTGAACGGAACGAACATATAAAGAGGCTCAAATATTACATTCGTTTCCCGGGCAACAGCGCCTTTGGTTTCACTGTTCAACTGGTAATATACTTTTATCGGCTCCTCGAAGATCAGGTTATTGAGCACAAATGAGCCGTTGGCGTCTGTTTGCACCTGCTGTATCTGGTTGGTTGAATCCTGGAAATAAAAGATCAGGTTTACGGTGCTGTTGGCAGCCGCCCTTCCCCCGTTGGTGGTTACTTTCCCTTTGTAAGAAATATAAGGTTCAGGACGGTATTTTATTTCAGGGAACTTACCCTCTATTATAGAAGTCCAGTTGAACCGTTTCCACTTTTCTGAGATCAGCAAAGCATCCAGCCCCTGGGTATTGGCATCGTACCCCAGGTATGTGGCAGGGGCATGTATTTTACCGGGCAAGTCTCCCGTTATCCACATGGTGGTCAAAATATTGTCATTTTCCAGCTCATCTTTCGACGCGCCATCTCTTACCAGTATGGTATAACTGAGGTAGCTGGTATCGGGCGCTATATCAAACGCATTTAAACCCCGTGCTGTTTTGCTAAGGTACAAGGGTGGGAAAGATGGCCGGCCAACCTGTACGTTTTCAGGCTGTATAAAACAAAGACGCTCTGCAGCCACGTTTTCCTGCTCATCAAAAACAGTAATGCGCAATATGCCATTGATCAGCTTATCGGTTGGGATAGAGCTGGAAATTTCGGGAGCTGTTTTATTGATAGCCGCTTTATATACCAGTGTGTTATTAATGGTACCGATTATCTTATATCCTTTTGACCCGGAGGGAATATTTATAAATTTAATAGCATAAAAGATAGATTCGGGTGTACTGTTTACCTGCAGGTTTACACCGGAAGCTGCAACGGCGGGAAGACTGACCGTTTGCTTTTTCCCTTTTTTATCCTGCAGCATTACCTGGTATTGCTTTCCTTTTTCAGGCGTAATAATAAAAAGCCCTACATTCCTGTCAAGCGAATTAAAACTGGTGATCTTTTCAGATGGCTTTGCAGCGTCTACCACATAACCGCTCCATTCTGCAGGCAAAACGCCCGGCGAAGAAAGTCTTACAGCCACCTTATTGGGGGTACCTTCTATAAAAGTTCCCCCTTCCGGAAACGCGGCCGCGCTCCAGGCGGCTATGCTATCTGCTACCAGCTTTTGTGGCGATGAAGGATTGTATACCGCTACAGGTTGTATATATTGGAACGATTCGTCAAAGTTCAGCATCCACTGGGTGTACGCTCTTACATAATATGCGCCTTCCTTCAAAGAATCAGGCAATACAAAGCTCCCGTTTCCTTCACCATCAAACAAAGGAACAATACGCCGGCTCACCTGGTTTTTATTGCTGTTGTACAGCTCTACAAAAATACTGGTTGAAATGGCGGACCTGTTGTATCCCTCAAACACTATCGCTTTAAACCACATCGTTTCCCCAACAACATAGCTGCTCTTGCTGAACAGCATATATACTTTTTCCTGCGGATAGTTCTGCTCAAACTGTTGCAGCGCCTGCTCAGCTTTGTTCTGAGAGAACGCAGCAGTAATAAACAACAGGCACATTCCAATTAAAAACAATGTCCTTTTCATATTTCCATCCTTTTTATACCGGGCTAAAAAATATGCTGCAATTTAATAATGTAAACTGTTAGTCCCGGGTTAATTTTTCAACGTTTACTTCTATCTCAAAAAATAGCATCGTAATATACAGGCTATACCTTTTTTATGCGGTGAGCCGCTATATATTCCGTGGGCGACATGCCAAACTCCTTCCTGAAAAATTTTGCAAAGTATTTAGGGTTATTAAAGCCTACCTCGTACGCGATTTCCGAAACAGATTTTTGAGTTTTTGTCATCATCTGGGCAGCTCGCTTCATACGGATAGTCCGGATAAAATCAAGCGGGGACTTTCCTGTAAGAGACAATAATTTTTTGTATAAAGCCACCCTGCTCATCAACATTTCACGACTAAGGTCTTCCACAGAAAACTCCGCTTCGCTGATCCTGCTTTCTACTACTTCTATTGACCTGCGGATGAACGCCTCATCAACAGGTGTAACACCAATTTCTTTAGGCTGCACCTCTATCTGCTTCTGGAACAGCCTGCGCACAGCCTCCCGGTGAGCCAGCAGGTTTTTAATACGGGATTGCAGCATTTCAAAGCTAAAAGGCTTGGTTATATAATCGTTGGCGCCACTTTCAAAACCTTCCAGCTTTTGTTCCTCAGCGGTACGGGCGGTAAGCAGGATGACCGGGATGTGAGAAGTGTGCGTATTGTTTTTTATTTTATGGCACAGTTCCACGCCATTCATTTCGGGCATCATAATATCGCTGATCACAATATCGGGTAAAAAATCCTGCGCTTTTTTCCAGCCTTCCGCTCCATTGGCAGCTTCATATACGGTATAGTTCATGCGCAGGTTGTCTTTAATATAAAAACGGATATCATCATTATCATCCACAACCAGCACACTTCCTTTCCGTTTCCCTGTTTTTTCTCCTCCCGCTTCCTCCATATCCGTTTCCTCTGTTGTGTGCATAACAATTTCCTGGTCTTCCATAAGTTCTGCGTGCAAAGCGGGTGCAGCGGTTTTTTGTGGCAGCCATACCGTAAAAGCCGTCCCTTCGCCCGGAGCGCTTTTCACCCTGATATTCCCACCATGCAAACGAATAAACTCACGGGTGATCGCCAGCCCTATACCACTGCCCTGGTTCAATACATTTTGAGGCAGCTCATGCTGAAAGAAACGTTCAAATATCTTATCCTGGTCTTCGGGAGGTATGCCTATACCCGTATCTTTCACCATTATTTCTATACCAGGTATATGATCGTTGTCTTTTACATGCATCTGAACGGTTACCGTTCCCTTTTCGGGCGTAAACTTAAACGCATTGGAAAGCAGGTTGAACATGATCCGTTCAATTTTATCGGGATCGAAGAAAATTTCAGCAGATTCCGTATCGGTGGAAAAAGTAAAGTGGATATTCTTTTTTTCAGCAAGATCGGTAAACGACAAAGTAAGCTCCCTGATAAAGCTTACTATGTTCCCCAGCGATGTTTGCAACCTTAACTCACGCATTTCCAGCTTACGGAAATCCAGCAATTGATTTACCAGCCCGAGCAACCTTTTAGCATTCCGGTATACCAGTTGCAATTGTTTTTTCTGCCCTATATCGTCAGCCTGCTTCATTATCTTTTCAACGGGGGTAATAATAAGCGAAAGTGGAGTGCGGAACTCGTGACTGACATTGGTAAAGAATTTCAGCTTAAGCATATCCAGCTCGTGTACCCGTTGGGCTTCTTTTTTTTGCTGCTCCAACTGAAAGCGCATATTAGCCCGCTGTATTGTAAACCTGCGTGCCAGTAATAGTAATGCCACAATAAGCAGTGCGTATAACACAAAAGCGGTCCCGGTTTTCCAGAAAGGCGGTAAAATGGTAATGATCAATTGCTGACCGCCATTTATATCCGTATCGTTTTCCGACTTTACTTTAAAAACATAATCCCCGGGATCGAGGTTGGTATAGGTAACAGTACGCTGCCTGCCATCGGTAGTAAGCCATTGCTTGTTAAAGCCCTCCAGGGTATAAATAAAACGGTCTTTACCCGATCGCATAGATCCCAAAGCGGAAAAAGAAATGGAAAACACGTTTTCATTATAGCGGAGCGTTATTTGTTCGGCTTCGGTTATTGATTGGTTCAGGATAATATTCCCATTGATCTTTTCCCCTACTGCTACCGGGCGGTTAAAAATATGAAGACCTGTTATAACAGTAACAGGCGGGTTGCTTGTTTCCACAAACTTAGCGGGGTTAAAGATATTAAAACCATAAGGCCCGCCTGCAATCAGCTCGCCCGTTTTCAATTTATAAAAGGCCTTATCGTTAAATTCCCTGCCCTGCAAACCGTTTGATTCATCGTAATTCACGAATTTTAATTTTACGGGAGCCGTATCGCTCTGTATCACGACCGCGTTACACAGCCCATTGGGAGTTGTCATCCATAAAGTGTGGCGACTGTCTTCCTGAATACCGAAAATAGTATTATCCGCCAGCCCGTCTTCCCTGCGAAATACGGTAACGGTATTGCCATCTTCGTTCAGCAGGTTAAGTCCTTCGCGGGTTCCTATCCATATCAGGCCCCTGCTGTCTTTTAACACGCAAAAAACATTGTTATTGCTCAGGGAACTGGAATCATTATCATCGTGACCGATATACCGGAATGTTTGCGTTTTCTTATCCAGCACATCAATCCCGTTCGAGGCGCCAATCCATATATTCTTTTGCTCATCTTCCATTAACGACGATATATAGTTCGAATGCACCGAAAGACCGTCTTCAACCCGGTAACAGGTAAATTTTTTCGTTTTCCTGTTAAACAGGTTCAGGCCTGCGCCCAGTGTGCCGATCCATAAATCCTTATCCGAATCTTCAAATATTTCCCAAATGCTGTCGCCGGAAATACTATTGGTATCGGCTATATTCCTGCGGTAGTGAATGAACTTTTTACCATCAAAGCAATTCAGTCCTCCAAAATAAGTGCCTATCCACAGCTTCTGCTCCGAATCAATGCATAAGCTTACGATCACATCATTGCTCAGGCTGTTTGGATCCAATGGATTGTGACGGTAATTCGTAAATTTATTTTGTTTACGGTCATAGTATATCAACCCTCCTCCATTCGTTCCAATCCAGATATTTCCTTTGCTGTCTTCCGCAAAGCGGTTGATGTCTTCGTATGGGAGGCTGTTCGGGTCCGACACTTTGTGCCTGAACAGGCTGAACAATGAAAGATCATTATCGTAGTAACAAATGCCCTGCTTATAGGTTCCGAGCCATATTACATCGCTACTATCCTTATAAACTGCGTAAATGGTATTTTGGCTGATGGTAGTATGATCTTCGGCATCGTTCAGCAAATACCCGATAGTTCTGCTTTTTTTATCCAGCAGGTTAATACCCCCGTGATCGGTGGCAATCCATATCAAACCATCACCCGACTGGGTAACTCCTGTAACGATGTTATTATTAAGCCGCGGCAGCCCGCTTTCCTTAGTAATATGTAAAAGATGATCGGCAGCAGGCTGGTAGTAAAATACTCCACCCGGGCTTCCTGAAAGCGGTATGGTTATCCAAAGCTCATTATCCCGGTCAATAAATAACGTATAGTTCTGGGTGTTGTTACCGGCAAATGTTTTAAGCCGGCTGCTCCTGAATGTTACCTTATAGCTGGCCCCATTCAACCTGTCAATCATCCCGTTTCGGTGCACCATCCACATATCATTGTTGCTATCCTGCATTATGGCGGCAACATCGCTGGTAGATATGCTGAATGAATCGAGCGGATCGTGCTGAAAAGCGTTTATTTTTTTAGTAGCGGCATTATAACGGTATACGCCACCGTTATTTTGATAAACATACCAGAAGTTATTCTGCCGGTCTTTAAATACAGAGCCTACCACACCGGGCGGCAAGCCCATGGCGGCAAGATAATCCTGGTCTTTCCGGCTGCATTTTTCCGTGAACGGGTCATAAATATTATTGCCATTCCTGGTAGCGATCCACAACTTCCGCCCCGGCAGCTCGTATATTCTTTCAACATAATTATCGCTGAGCGTGGTAGAATCACGCAGATCGTGCTTGAATACTTTAAAATCATACCCGTCGAACCTGTTCAGTCCCGACATGGTGCCAAACCACATAAATCCTTTTGAATCGCGGTAAATGGTATTTACCTGGTTATGCGAGAGCCCGTTACGCAGTTCTAGCCTTCTGAACTGGTAAGGAAACTCCTGTGCTGAAGCGCCAGCATGGATAAGCAATGTTATAATAAACAGGTATAAACAACCTCCTTTCATACAGGCAGTTCCGATCGGCTACTTTCCGGTAACATTAAAAGCACATTATACGAAGAAAGTTTTATTTTCCGGACAGATTGCCCCGCGGCAACCCGTTAAAAAGTAGATATTTTAGCACATTCATTCAAAATATTAATAAATTATGAGGGACTATAAAAAATATTTCAGCCTGCCCGCTCCTCCCGCTGAAGTATATGCCGCCCTAACCAATCCCGCCACCATACAGTTGTGGAGCGGTGAACCGGCAGTAATGAGCACCGAGCCGGGTTCTGAGTTTTCGTTGTGGGAAGGCAGCATTAGTGGTAAGAACCTGGAATTTGAAAAGAACAAAAAAATTGTTCAGCAATGGTATTTTGACGGGCAGGAAGAGACATCGGTGGTAACCATCAAATTGCATACCGACAAACAGGGAACTTCGGTGGAGTTAAGGCATACCAATATACCGGATGAAGTATACGAAGAAATGGTGCAGGGCTGGAACGAAATTTATTTTGGGTCGCTGCAGGAATTCTACGAGGCATAAAAAATCCCGTCCTTTTACAGACGGGATAGTATGGTACGGGATAACTCAGCTTATAATGCTTTGTACCGGATGTTTTTGTACTGTACTTTCATTGGCGGACCCACATGCACCTGTACACCAAGCAAACCGGATGACTTGCTATGCACTGTATCTTCATCTGTAATTTCACTCATCAGCACACCGTTGATATAGTGCTTAAGGCTGTTACCTTTAGCAACAATACGTATTTCGTTCCAGTCATTTGCTTTAATGAGCGATTTCAATGAGTCTGCATTGCCCAAAGCAGGCCCCTGCTTTGCTGCATTCCAAACATTCCCAACAGACCTTCCGGTATCTGTTGCCAGTAAAGTAACATTTTGCCCGCGAAAGGCAATGATCGTACGGCCCCGCTCTTCGTAGTTTTGACCGGTATATACATTTTTCCCGTCAATATCCGCCTGGTAACCCTTCAGGGCAAACGGAATATCGGCTAATTGCTCACTGCGGTAGTTGATACCGCTATTCCCACCCTCTGTAATTTTAAAATCGGCAACCAGGTCAAAGTCTTTGGTTTCGCCGCCGCGCCATATCAGGAAGCTGTTTGTTTTTAAGGGCTTGTCTTTAATTTCTCCGGTAATAGCTCCGTCTTCCACGTGCCAGTAAGTTGTATCCCCTTCCCAGCCGGTCAGCGTTTTGCCGTCAAATAGCTGGGTATAGTCTGCACCTCCCACAGCACCGCCATTGTCAGAAGAGTCTACAGTTGCTGATTTTTGTTCATCAGTTGTTCCTGAGTTGCAGCCTGCAACGGCAGCAGCCAGTAAAAATCCACATGCAATAAAAAGCTGTCCTTTTTTTGTGAGCATTTTTTAAATTTTTAAAATGTAACGGTTGATATTCTTTTCGCTGGCGATTGCTGGTTATAAAATGGCAGGCAACGAAAGAAATGAAACAATGCAAAGCAATGAAATTATTTTAAAACCAACCCACTTTATTTTGCTGGAAACGGCTCCCAATAAGCCTTTACACAAAAAACGCCAAACAACTATCCTGAAGTTACCTGCCCATTACTTTCATAGTATTTTGCTATTTTAGTCGCTTTCTTAAAGAAAATATTGGATATTAGACATTTGATTCCGGCACAAGCAAAAACGCCTGTGCTAAATGCAAAACAAACGTTAAAGGAATTACATTTTTACAAACGGAGCGCTTGTTAATTAACGATGCTTACAACTAAAGAAACAATAACAGATACCAGTCACCCTTCCTGGAAACATAAAATTTCCAATCATGCCCAGATTGGCGGAATAGAAACGGCTGTTCTTGATAACGGACCGGCAAGGGGCACACGCATCGCATGGATCAATACCGGAACCGGGCTTCGTTACAAAGTTGTTTTAGACAGGGCAATGGATATTGCCGATGCATTTTTCAACCAGCACAATCTTGTATGGTTAAGTCATGGCGGCATTACTGCCCCCCAGCCATTTTCCAACCAGGGTATTGACTGGTTAAAAACATTTGCCGGCGGTTTACTTACTACCTGCGGGCTTTCGCACACCGGCGGGCCGGAAAGTGATGAATACGGGCAACGTGGACTGCATGGTGAGATCAGTAATTTGCCTGCGGAAATCGAATCCGTTATTCAACCTGATCCTGTTGCAGGAAAGTTAGAGATGAGCATTACCGGTACGGTAAAACAATCCATGGCATTAGGCCCCAATCTGGAATTAAAAAGAACCATTAAAAGCACACTCGGTTCATCATCCATTCAAATTATTGATACAATTATAAACCGCGGTAATCAGCCTGCGCCGCACATGCTGCTCTATCATTGTAACTTCGGCTGGCCCTTAGTTGACGAAGGAACAGATATATTGTGGGATGGAGAATGGCAATCCCGCGAAGGAGAGCCCAACAACAAAATTTTCAATAAGAATAATAATTTCAGGAAATGCCCCCCACCGCTGGATGATCATGCAGGCAGAGGAGAAGAAGCAGCATTTATTGATATAACAAAGAACAAAGACGGTGAATGTTATTGCGGATTATACAATGAGCGGTTAGGCATAGCTGTTAGTATACGGTTTTATAAAGAAGAATTGCCCTGGCTTATTAACTGGCAGCATTGGGGTAAGGGAGAATATGTTACCGGTTTAGAACCCGCTACCCTTCCTCCACTGGGGCAGGCGAAAGCAAGAGCGGAAAATAAACTGATCTTTATTGAGCCCGGTGAATCCAAAAGCTATCATCTCAAAATAGAAGTATTTAACAATACGGAAGCAATCAATCATTTTTTACATATTTCAACGAAAGCAAATAAATAAACCAATGGAAAAATTAAGTTTAGCGCAGAAAGCATTTGACCAGGGAAAAGGTATTTTGCGGTTAGCCCCTAACTGGGTGCCGCGTTCATTTTGTGTGCCGGGCAGAAGAATAAAGCTCCATCCCGATGATTATTATGTATTAGGTGGAGAACGGGGCGGTATAGACGAAAGATGGTTTTCTTCTACCACGCCTGCCAAAAACGGCCCGCTTACAGGGGTAAACGAAGGGCTTAGCCAGATTGTAATTGAAGACGGCGGAAAAACAGAACAGGTATTATTGAGAGATGCGGTGAATGAGCTGAAAGGCCAGTTGATTGGCGAACGCTTATGGAAGGAATACGAAAGTTGGCCAATGTATTCCAAGTTTTTTGATAATATGGGGCCGTTGCCGCATCATATTCATCACAACGATGAAAAGGCTGCGTTAATTGGTCAGTTGGGTAAACCCGAGGCCTATTATTTTCCGCCGCAGGTAAATAACCATGGCGGTGATTTTCCGTATACATTTATGGGTATAGCGCCGGGCACTTCCAAAGATCAGATCAAAGAATGCCTGATGAATTTTACCAAAGGCGATAACAAAATTACCAACTACTCACAGGCATACCGTTTGCAACCCGGCACCGGCTGGGATGTGCCTCCGGGGCTGTTACATGCACCAGGTAGTCTTTGTACTTATGAGCCGCAAAAAGCATCGGATGTATTTGCCATGTATCAAAGCCTGGTAAATGAAGCGATCGTACCTGAAGTATTACTATGGAACGGAACGCCTGCCGATCAAATCGGTAATTTCGATGCGTTGATGGACGTGATTGACTGGGAACTGAATGTTGATCCCAATCAATTCCAGAACAGGTTTATGGCGCCCATACCTGTGCAGCCTTTCGAGCAAACAAAACCGCAGGGTTATTATGAAACATGGATATGTTATAAATCAGACGCGTTCAGCGCAAAAGAATTAACCGTATTGCCCGGCGCTACTGTAACCATTAAAGACAGCGCGGCGTATGGTATCATCTTAATGCAGGGACATGGTAAATTCGGTGTATGGAATATTGATTGCCCTGCGCTGATACGTTATGGTCAGTTAACCAACGATGAGTTTTTTGTAAGTGAGCAGGCAGCGAAGGAAGGCGTTACCATCACCAACCAGTCTGCAACAGATCCGATAGTGATATTGAAACATTTCGGACCATCCAATCCTGATTTGAAATTGTAACGAATATTTTATCTTAACACCTTTAATATAGTAGTATATGGCACAAAACAATTTCCCCAAATTACACAATGCTACCTGGCCCGGCGTGGTTGGTAAAGGACCCGACTCCGAACCGCCTTTATTGATTGATACCATGCTTGAGTATACTGCGAAAGCAGAAGTGAACGGCGTAAAATTCGATGGCGTTGATGTGGGCTTCTTTGATCCCTCTATTGATCTGAATGATCCTGACGGGCCAAAAAAACTGGCTGATAAAGTAGCCAAACATAATCTTGTTATAGGAAGCGTGGTGGCGCCTATCTGGGGTGGACCTATATTAGGTACTGCCGATGACCGCAAAACATTTTTGGAAGAAGTACGCAAAAGCTGCGTGTTTGCACAAAAGCTGAATGATATCGGTATACGCAAGTATGGTATTGTGCGTATTGATTCTGCCAGCAGCCCTGAGCAATACGCGAAAGACCCTGCCGGCAGCCAGAAATTAATAGTAGACACATTTAAAGAGGCGGCTAAAATTGCCGGCGACAATGGCGAGAAGTTAGCCGCCGAAGGTGAAATTTGCTGGGCTGGTATGCATAGCTGGAAGACAATGCTTGATACGCTGGAAGCGGTAAACAGCCCCAACCTCGGATTCCAGGCAGACATGTCGCATACTTTCCTGTATTTATTAGGATACAATGCCCCGGAGCATCGCATTCTTCCTGAAAACTTCCAGTGGAGCGATCGCGCCGCACTGGAAGAAGGTTTGAAGAAATTAACTGCTGCGCTTCGCCCATGGACAATTGACTTTCACGTAGCGCAGAATGATGGTACGGTTCATGGCACCGGCTCGCACGATAAAACGGGGCGTCACTGTCTTGCAACTGATCCAAACGGGAGATTGGATATTGTAAAAGATGCAGGTTACTGGCTTCGCGATGAAAACGGGAACCTCACTAAAAAATTCACGCATATCTGCTGGGATGGTTGTATGTTCCCCAATGCGGTAATGCACAACCAGCAAACCTGGAATGATATTCTTGCCGTGATGATAAAGGTGAGAGAGGCGCATGGGTGGAGTTAGTGGTAAGCAGGTTACAGGTGTTTAAACAATACAGCTCTTGCAAATTGGCAAACCTGAAATCCGAAACCTGAAACTTGTAAAAAGTAAAAACAATATTGATAACCGATGGCTGACAGCTGATGGCTGACAGCTAAATCAAATCTCAAATTTCAAATCGCTTATGTCAAATAAAAAACAACTACGCATAGGTTTGGTAGGTACGGGCTTTATGGGTCGTACACACTCCAACGGATACAACAGGGTACCTAACTTTTTTCCCGACTTAGAGTATACGCCGGTATTAAAAGCGGTATGCTCCCGCAACAAAGAAAAAGTACAGGCATTTGCCGACCAGTGGGGCTATGAATCCATTGAAACGGACTGGAAAAAGCTCATTGCCCGTGATGATATTGATGCGGTGGATATTTGTACTCCCAACGATATGCATGCGGAGATAGCTATTGCTGCTGCAAAAGCAGGCAAAATGATATTGTGCGAAAAACCGCTGGCTCGCACACTTGCAGAAGCAAAAGGAATGGTAGACGCCATAGAAAAAGCGAAAGTAAAAAATACCGTTTGGTATAATTATCGCCGTTTACCCGCGGTTACACTGGCAAAGCAAATTATTGACAGCGGCAAGCTTGGCAAAATATTCCATTACCGCGCTAACTTTTTGCAAGACTGGACCATCAGCGCTGATGTGCCACAGGGTGGTACTGCTGCCTGGAGGCTCGATGTGGAAGCTGCAGGTTCCGGCGTAACGGGCGACCTGTTGGCACACTGCATTGATACCGCCATGTGGCTGAACGGTGGCATTACAGATGTATCCGCGGTAACAGAAACCTTCATCAAAGAAAGGTTTCACCAGTTAACCGGCAAAGTGGAAAAAGTAGGTATTGATGATGCCTGTATTTTTCATTGCCATTTCGCCAACGGCTCATTAGGGTTGTTTGAATCTACCCGCTATGCCCGCGGGCATAAAGCTCTGTACACCTTCGAGATCAATGGCGAAAAAGGTTCCCTGCGTTGGGACTTGCACGACCTGAACCGCCTGGAATATTTTGACCACAACGATGAAGGCATTGTACGCGGATGGCGCTCCATACTGGTTACCGATGGCGACCAGCCTTATATGGGCCAATGGTGGGTGCCAGGTTTGATTATTGGTTATGAGCACAGCTTTATACACCAGGCAGCCGATTTCCTGAAAGCGTTACAAGACGGCACCGAATGTCACCCCAATTTCCGAGATGCATACGAAACACAAAAAGTATGTGAAGCGGTTATTGACTCTGCTAAAAGCAGGAGTTGGAAAGAGACTGAGGTTGAGTGGGTGGAGAAGTAATATTTGCCCGGATTCATGTCTTACGAATCATTTTTCTAAATTAAACCGCCCCGTTTTTCAAATCGTGGCGGTTTTTTATTTATTGTTCCCGGCTATAGTACTACTATTGTGCTTCCGTTACATCGCACTCTTCAATGATGAGAAAAAGTTGGATTACAGGTTGAATATTTTTTTATAGTAGTACTTTATTCGATAATTTTTTCAATTTAATGCTAAACAGTTTAATAAAAAGTACACTTCAATAAACAGTCATTTTTGGGGTTTAACCCATTAGAGCTGCAAGGTCTTTTTCAATTTTTAAAAATGCACCGTATCCTTATTGTGGTAGACATTATTGGCTTTTATGCCTCATGCTGCAAGTGCGGCTTAGCGGTAGGGTGGGAAGTAGTGCAGATGTTGAGCATTTGCACAAAAGCCCGCTGTGCTAAGCGTCTTCGCTTAGCATTTTTCTCCTGTCGCCTCCGGCGACTTTAACATGCAGTAAATATTACGAGACAAAGTCCCGTAAGAACATAGGAAATACGAAGTCGGAGACTTCGTACAGCGAAATAATATATGGATTGCTACATCAGCGTTACAACCGTCATTCCGGGTGAATTCTTTGCTGTGCTAAGGCCTTCGCTTAGCGCGTTTTCCTGTCGCCGGCGGCTTCAACATGAAAAGAATATTACGGAACAAAGTCCCTGAAGAACATGATACGAAGTCGGAGACCATAAGTATTCGAAACGTTATTTTGAAGGCTGCCATATCATCAATTTTATAGCGTCATAGACGCGAAAGTTTGGTGGCAATTATACAGTAACGTATTGACAAAGCGCCGTAGGAGCGGCATTTTCGCAGGTTTCGAACGTTTATAGCCAGAGACTTCGTACAGCGAAAATGCATTTGTTCAGTATATCGTACATTGTACTTGCATTAGCTAAAACAACAACATGAAATCTTTGAAATGTATCCTCATTATTTTGAATCTTGCTGTATGTATTCCCGGCTTCAGCCAGGAAATACTTTTTGAGTTTGGCGAAAGAAAAAACTTTGACAAATTGATCGCTGGCAATGCAACAGGTGAACCCTTGCGCTGGGTAGATGTAAACACTACCGATACCACATGGTACAAAAAAGGAGATACGCTTGTTGGCAAGGGTTGGCCGATCGGTGTTGTACGATCGGAAAGGATGTACCAGAATTTTATTATGCATGTAGAATGGCGGCATATGGAAAAAGGCGGCAACTCCGGAATTTTTGTGTGGTGCGATGCGCAGCCGGAAGACCATAACCGCCTGCCCAGCGGTGTGGAAGTGCAGATGCTGGAGCTGGATTGGGTGAATCAAAACAAACGCAATGGAGAAATACCTCCCATTGCCTATGTGCATGGCGAGCTTTTCGGGGCGGGCAAAGCCAAAACCACTCCTGATAATCCTCGTGGTGAAAGGAGCAAATCTATAGAGAACAGGTGCCTGGGTGTGGGTGAATGGAATACATACACTGTTGTTTGTGTAGACGGAACTATTAAGCTGTCCGTTAACGGGAAATATGTAAATGGCATCCGGCAGTCTTCACAACGTAAAGGCTATTTATGCCTGGAAGCGGAGGGCGCCCGGATAGAATTTCGCAACCTTCAGGTAATAGAACTGGAAGACGGGTATATACTGCCGGAACATGTGGTGGAGAAATTGTAGGTAGAACTGGAAAGCTCCGTCGTGCCAGGCATTCCGGCCGTTCCTCCGGCAATCCCGTATATCGAAAACCGCTCTCGCGGTCAGCGCTCCGCTTCCCCTTCATGCAATAAAAATTTATCCCGGTTATATTGATGACCTGTTGCTTCTTCTTACGATATACAACAAAAAAGAAGAGTTATGCTAAAAGGAAAGGTATTTATCGCCTGCACATCAGTTCTGTTATTACTTACCGCCTGCAAAAAAAATAACGAACCCTTTGAAACTCCCGGAATAAAGCAGGCCGACATTCCCGCCATTGATACGAAAACAGATGCCTGGCTTACAAAAAACAATATGCCGGGTTTATCGCTGGCCGTTAGCAAAAACGGCAAGCTGGTATACAACAAAGGATATGGAGTGGCAGACAAAGAAGCCAATGCGCCTGTTACTACAGATGCCCGCTTCAGGGTGGCCAGCGTTAGTAAGCTTATTACTTCCGTGGCGGTAATGAAGCTGCTCCAGGATGGTAAACTTACCATGGAATCTAAAGTATTTGGCAATTCAGGTATTTTAAGTGTTGTGTATGGCACCCAGCCTTATAAGCAATATGTAACGGATATTACGGTAAGCGACCTGCTCCATCATACTATCGGCGGATGGGGGCAGGACAATGATCCCGCATTTTTTGATAACAACATGAACGCAACTGCTGTAATTAATCATACGCTCGATCATCTTCCGCTCACCAAAAAACCGGGAACATCCTTTGCCTACAGCAATTTCGGGTATATGCTGCTCTCCGCGATCATTGAAAAAGTGAGCGGTAAACCTTATACCCAATACGTTACAGAAGAAATATGGAATAAAGTGGGCGCGGGCAGCGCAGCTATTGCAGGAATGAATTTATCTGACAGGCAAATCAACGAAGTGAAGTATTACGGGCAGGGATCCGAATCGCAGCTTGCCTATAATTATACTAATTTTCAAAGAGCAAACGGAGCTATGGGCTGGCTGGTTACAGCATCCGATCTTTTGCGTTTTGCAACAGCGGTTGATAGTTCTTCCGGCAGGCCGGACATATTATCGCTTCAAACCATTAAAACAATGGTTACTCCCACTGCAAACAGCATAGGCTTTGGATGGCATTTTGGCTGCGGATGGGTGGTGGAACAGGGAGAATGGTTCTGGTGGGGAAGTCTGCCGGGTACTTTTTCCATACTTTACCGCAACGTTAATGGTATATGTATATCTGCCACCTCCAATAGCCGCACCCCTACTCCCAACAATGCGCTTGTGGGTTTTATTGACATTGTGAATTTTATTGCTTCAGATAATACTATACCCTGGCAGGATATTGATCAGTTTTAATAATGAACCTGACGACGGTACCGGCGAAGAGAAAACAAAGATCATACAACCATTTATTTTGCAGGTGTTATTTCCCTGCTTCCGGCAGTATACCTGTAAAAGCCCTCTCCCGTTTTAATGCCCAGCTTTCCGGCGGTTACCATATTTACCAGCAAAGGGCAGGGCGCGTATTTTGGATTACCCAATCCTTCGTGTAACACTTTTAAAATACTCAGGCACACATCCAGTCCTATAAAGTCCGCTAACTGAAGTGGTCCCATCGGGTGTGCCATTCCCAGCTTCATGATCGTATCAATTTCCTCCATACCTGCTACGCCTTCATGCAAGCTGTGTATCGCTTCATTTATCATGGGCATTAAAATGCGGTTGGCAATAAAGCCGGGATAATCGTTTACTACACAGGGTATTTTACCAAGCTGTTTACCAAGCGCAACGATGGTATCGGTTACTTCTTTTGAAGTGCTGTACCCGTTAATTATCTCCACCAGCTTCATTACAGGAACGGGATTCATAAAATGCATCCCAATCACTTTTTCCGGGCGCCTGGTGGCGGTAGCGATGGCTGTAATAGAAATAGATGATGTGTTGGTTGCCAGTATTGTTCCGCCGGAGGCATATTCATCCAGTTGCCTGAAAATTTCCTGTTTGATCTGCTTGTTTTCGGTTGCAGCTTCAATAACAAGCTGCGCCTGTTTTACACCCTGCTGTATGCTGGTAAATGTTTGCAAATTGTTTTGGATAGCTTCTTGCACTTCAGCGGTAATAGTTCCTTTAGCTGCCTGGCGTTCCGCATTTTTACGAATGGTTGTAAGCGCTTTTTCAAGTGTTGCCTGTTGAACATCCACCAGGTTTACCGAAAAGCCATATTGTGCAAAAACATGCGCTATACCATTGCCCATGGTTCCGGCGCCTATAACAGCAACAGTTTTTATCATACCTAATCTTTACGCTTAAAATCTCCCCGCTTCCATGCCTTTATAAATTCATTCCAGGCAAACGGGTTAAGGATATTCATGGGCGGCGTTTGACCGTAGTAATAATAGCTTTGAGCATTTTTATTCAATGTATAGTTGGCTGCTTCTGTTCCATCGCGCGGTAGTGAGCGCATTAAAGCTCTCCGCTTGGCTTCACTTGTATTTTGCCGGGCTATTTCAATACCATCGTCAGGCACATCCGTATTTACAAAATCGCGTTCAAACTGCTCGCGCGTGGGGCGGGCCTTAATAATGGCGGTAGGCAGGTATACCGTATCTATCGCCATCAGCTTAACCATATTATACTGGTTGCCTTCCAGGTCGGCTGGAATCTTATCAAATTCCTTACGGTATGCCACATGCGAAAATTCAACCATATCCCCTTTTAATACAACAATGGAAAATACCCCCTGTGCGTTTGTTCTTGTACCCCTTCCGTTCACCATTACGTTCACATCTGGTATTCCTTTCAGGCTGTCGTGCGTCATAACAATACCATACAATTGCACTACAGAATCCCTGAGCGACTCAAATTGAGCTTTTGCAGCAAAAGGGGCCAGCAAAAAAAAGAATAATGTACAATGTAAAAGTTTTTTCATCCCTGGTTTTTATCGTTTCAAGAGCCTCATTACTCTTACGGATAATTATTTTATAAGGTTAAAACCGTTACGGCAACAGCCAGGCGTCCTCACCCCTTTATCCCCTCTTCATCCCACACGTGCGGGAGCGAGGGGAATATTGGTGCGAAAATTTGGAACGCATCCCAACAGCCTTAGCAATTGCAATAATACTTTGAACTTACTAAATAAACAAAGTAAGGATTTATGGGGTTAACTTTGCCTTCAGATCAACCTTTTTAACAAAAAGTTCGGGAGATGACAGAAACAGATATATTGAAGGCTCTGAGCAACGTAATTGAGCCTGACCTTGGCAAGGACCTTGTAACATTGAACATGGTAAAAGACATTGTAATTGAAGGAGATAGCGTTTCTTTTACGGTAGTGCTTACTACTCCTGCCTGCCCGTTAAAGGAGGTAATAAAAAGTGCGTGCGTGAATGCCGTGCACCTGCTGGTGAACAGGAATGCAGCAGTAAACGTAAAATTTACAGCCAATACCAGCAGTAACCGGAAAGACAATAAATCCATACTGCCTGCTGTAAAAAATATCATTGCGGTGGTAAGCGGTAAAGGAGGAGTCGGAAAATCTACTGTTGCCGCCAACCTGGCGCTGGCGCTGGCGGAAGGCGGTGCTTCGGTAGGGCTGATGGACGCGGACATATACGGACCCAGCGTGCCCATTATGTTTGGCGTAAGGGGTGAACGCCCTTTAATGAAGGAAGTGAATGGCAAAGGAGTGATTATTCCCCTGGAGCGCTTTGGCATAAAGCTCATGAGCATTGGCTTGCTGGTAGATGAAAAACAGGCGATCGTATGGAGAGGGCCTATGGCAAGCAGCGCCATTAAACAATTTGTGAGCGATGTAGAATGGGGGGAGCTGGATTACCTGGTAATTGACATGCCGCCCGGAACCGGGGATATTCACCTGACCCTTGTACAAACAGTGCCGGTAACGGGTGCAATAGTAGTAACTACCCCTCAACCGGTTGCCCTGGCAGACGCTAAAAAAGCGATCGCCATGTTTGGACAGGCGCAGATAAAAGTACCTGTTATTGGTATAGTGGAAAATATGAGCTGGTTCACGCCTGCCGAATTACCGGAAAATAAATATTATATTTTCGGGAAAGATGGTGGCAAACGAATGGCCGAAGAGTTTGATATACCCTTACTGGGCCAGATACCCCTGGTACAAAGCATACGGGAAGGGGGGGACACGGGAGTGCCAATAATGCTATCGGACGACAGCATTACCCAAAAAGCATTTTGGGATCTGGCAGGTCATACCGCCCGGAACGTGGCTATGCGCAATGCCAGTATGGATGCGACCAGGATCGTAGAAATAGTAGTATAGGATCAACATCGCCTGCTTATGTATAGTCCATCTTATTCAAGAGAAACGGATCCGGAGGTTGTAATGGATTTTATTAAACAAAACCCGTTTGGTATGTTATGCGGGTGCGACAGGGATCATAAACCTGTAGCCACGCAAATTCCTTTTTTAATTGAAGAGCGGGGAAATAAGCTGGTATTGACAGGCCATATTCAACGAAAAACAGAGCATCACCTGGCACTTGAGCTCAACCCTCATGTGCTGGTAATATTTACCGGCGCGCATACTTATGTAAGCGCGAGCTGGTATACCAACCCACAGGTAGCTTCTACCTGGAATTACATGACCGTGCAGGCAAAAGGCAATGTTCATTTTGTTGAACAGGATCAATTATCAGGTATCCTGCAGCGTACAACAGCTTATTTTGAAAACGATCCCAACTCGCCGGCATCGTTCGAAAAAATGCCGGAAGAATATATAGCACAGCTATCCAAAGCTATTATTGGCTTCGAAATGGAAGTGCTGGAGCTTAATACTACGTTCAAGCTAAGCCAAAACCGCGACGCGGGGTCATACGGAAACATCATTGAACAGCTCCGTCAACAGGGATCGGCCAACGCCGTAACCATTGCAGAAGAAATGGAAAAGAGGAAAAAATAAGACAGAAAGAGATTTCATATACCCTGCCGGGCTGTTATATAACAACAGCCGGGGATGAACGGAACCGATCGGTTATTCTGCCACCAGGTTTATTGTTTGTATCAGAAAAATGCCTGTTCATCGCATCATTTTATAACAAGCTATCCGCTAATGGAAGAAAGCCTTACTTTTCAGGCATGAAGTCGGTTTGGTACAACAAAAAAGGCTGGGTAGTACTGATACACGCGGTTATCTGGACCGGCTTGTTTTGCCTCCCCTTCCTGCTGCGCCCGCACGATGATAACGGTCAACAGCACACGCTTACCTTACCTGAAATAGCTTCCTATATAGTCAGCAACCTGCTGTGGGTAATATTTTTTTATGTAAACGCCCTGCTGCTTGTGCCCAAGCTGCTAAGCCGGAACTTTTTTGCCCGGTATATTATAGCTTTGTTGATTGGCTTCTGTGTGATCGCTTTTTTACAGGCTGTCTTTTTTTTATACCTGTCAAAAGCAGATCATTTTAATTTGTTACGCCACATCATATTCAACTTTTTGATCTTCCTGTTTTTCCTGGCAAGCAGCATCGCCTACCGGCTGATCATTGACAAAAACCGTGCTGATAACCTTGCCCGCGACAAGGAAACCGAGAGCCTGAAAACCGAGCTGTCGCTATTGCGCTCGCAGGCAAGCCCACATTTTCTGTTCAATGTTTTAAATAATATGGTGGCGCTGGCGCGAAAAAAATCAGATCTGCTGGAACCTTCGCTTATTAAATTATCTTCCCTTATAAGATATACGGTTTACGAAACACTGGAAGAAACAGTAGAGCTGGAAAAAGAGATTGACTACCTGGAAAGCTATATTGACCTTCAGCAGCAAAGGTTTGGCAGCAATGTTCAGTTTAGCATTTCCCTGCAACGCCCGCACCAAAACCTTCATATTGAACCTATGCTGCTTATTCCCTTTGTTGAAAATGCCATTAAACACGGAACGGGCTTTATTGAAAATGCTGAGATCAACATTCAATTAAGCACAACTGAAAAAAATTTACTTTTTTTTGTACGGAATAAGTACAATGCAGAAGATAATGAAATAAAAGATAAAACATCCGGTATAGGACTTGCGAATGTAAGAAGACGTCTTAATTTGCTGTACCCCCACAGCCACCAGTTGCAAATAGAAAAAAAAGACGGATGGTTTACTGTTGTACTTAAACTAATACTTCATTAATATGTTACGCTGCCTTGCTATAGATGATGAACCACTGGCGCTTGAGCTGCTGGAAGACAACATCAGCAAAGTGCCGTTCCTTCAATTGTCGGCAAGCTGCTCCAATCCCGTAGAAGCATTGAGGTTGTTACAGGAAAAAGAGATTGACCTCATCTTCATTGATATACAAATGCCCCGTATTACGGGGTTGCAATTGCTGCAGGGGCTTGTTAACAAGCCGATGGCTATTTTGGTTACCGCGTATGAAAAATACGCATTGGAAGGTTTCAATCTTGATGTTGTGGATTATCTTGTAAAGCCGGTTTCTATAGACCGTTTTATAAAGGCCTGCAACAAAGCGTGGGATCTGCACCAGCTCCGGCTCAAAGCAAAAGGAGCCGGGGATGTTATGCCGGCCCGGTTAGACTATATTTTTGTAAATGCCGATTACAGCCTGGTAAAAGTGGTGCTGGAGGATATACGCTGGATAGAGGGATTAAAAGATTACCTGCGCATACATCTCAAAAACAGCTCTAAACCGTTGATCGTACGCATGGCAATGAAGTCCATAGAAGAACAATTACCCGAAAAAGATTTTGTGCGTATTCACAGGTCGTATATTGTATCAAAGCTTCACATTACCGCCGTACGTAAAAACAGCATTTTTATTGATAAAACAGAGTTGCCTGTAGGCAGCAATTACCCCGATGCGATCGCATCCATTACCGGTCAACAACTTTAAACAGCGTTCGTCGCAGTTTTTTGCCTTCTCATCTCAATTCCTTCCTGCAAATATCATCTGCATATACTTTTGCATTCGTTAATTCAGTTTGTTATGAAACATTTTTCTTTCTTTTTAATCACTGCGCTCTTTGCTATTCAGGCAGTGGCCCAGCCGCCCGGCAAAACACCTCCGTCTATCGGTCATGTATACGGCAAGGCAGTAGACGCCTCAGGCAAGGGTATTGCAGATGCTTCGGTTTTAATATTAGAAAATAAAATAAATCCCGAAACAAAAAAGGCGAAAGAAACTTTGCTCAAGGGAGTTTCAACCAGGAACAATGGAGAGTTCAGCCTGGAAGAGCTACCCGTTGTTTCTAAGCTGAAATTAAAAATATCGGCAGTAGGTTATACCAGCTTTGAACAGGAAATAGCCGCTTTGGGTGGTAATTTCGACAAGGACCTGGGAAATATTGAACTGAAACCGGAAGTAAAACAACTGGAAACAGTAGTAGTTACCGCTGAAAAGCCATTGATGAAAATGGACATTGATAAAAAAACGTTCAATGTTGATAAGAATATTGTAACGGCAGGCGGAACGGCAGTAGATGTAATGCGGAACGTACCATCGTTACAGGTAGATATTGACGGTAACGTAAAACTAAGAAATGCCAGTCCGCAACTGTATGTAGATGGAAGACCGACTACTTTAACACTCGACCAGATACCCGCGGACGCTATAGAGAGCGTGGAAGTGATCACCAATCCTTCAGCCAAGTATGATGCTTCCGGCGGTAATGCAGGTATTTTAAATATTGTGCTGAAGAAGAACCGGAAATCAGGGTACAACGGCAATATTATGGCAGGTATAGACAGGCGGGGAGGATGGAACGCGGGAGGAAACTTTAACCTGCGGCAGGATAAATTTAATTTTTCAGCATCGGTTATGACTAACCAGATGCGCAACAAGACTACGGGTACGGTAGACAGGTATAACCAGGGAGATACCGCCGTTAATATATTCCAGGATAATCTCAGCAAAACAAAAGGGGGCTTCTTGTTCGGCAAGCTGGGGCTGGATTATTTTGTTACCAATCGTACTACCTTATCTGCCGGCGTTATCAGGGTACATGGTAAGTTTCGCCCTAACGAAACGATAGATATACAAACCGACAGCCTGTTCGGCGGAAATACGTACAGCAAGTTCTCCGACAGGATATCCCAATCATCGCGTCAATTCAACGCACTTGGCTTCCAGGCAGGCATGAAACATAATTTTAAAACGCCCGGCGAAGAATGGACCGCCGATTTTAATATGTTCAACGGAAAAATGGATGGCGACGCGCTGTATACCACAAATTATTATGCAGACAATAACGGGATAGCAGGTACACAGCTACAAAAAAATATCAGCAGCGGTAAAAACCGTTTTATTACCATACAAACAGATTATGTAAAGCCGTTTAAAGGCTCAACCAAGCTGGAAACCGGCTTGCGCGCCCAAATCACTACCACCGATAACAACAATGAAAACCTGATCCGTTATCCGGGCGCTGAAGAGTATATTAAAATAATGGCGGCTACCACCAATTATAAAAACACCAACAACGTGTATGCCGCGTATGCATCTTTAGCAAGCAGCATCGGCAAAAACTTCGGTTATAAAATAGGACTTCGCGCGGAAAGCTCAGCCTATACCGGGCAACTGATAAACTCAGGAGAAAAGTTCAGGAACAACTATCCTGTAAGCCTCTTCCCCTCCTTATTTTTAAGCCAGAAGCTCAATAACAGGCAGGAGCTGCAGTTCAGCGTAACAAGGCGCATTAACCGCCCGAACTTCTTCCAGTTGATACCCTATACAGATTACACCGATAGCCTGAATATTACCCGTGGTAACCCGGACCTGGTACCTGAATTTACTTATACCGGGGAACTTTCTTACAGCAAAACCTTTGCGGGCAACAACAGTTTCCTGGCTTCTTTATATTATAAATACACCGACAACCTGATCACCAGGTATTATGATACGGCAATAAATGAAATATCCGGTAAAAGAGATTATATCAGTACATTCATCAACGCTAATTCGGCGCAGTCTTTTGGCGTTGAACTGACTTCTGTAAATACGGTCTCAAAATGGTGGGATATCACCACTAATATCAACCTGTATAATTCCAGGATCAATACAGATAATATTGCAGGCACCTCCCAGGATGCCATGTGGAGCATGTTTGGTAAATTGAACAATAACTTTAAGTTGTCTAAAACATTTACCATACAGCTTTCGGGCGATTACCAGAGTAAAACCAACCTTCCCATTACCACTGCCCAGCAGTTCGGTCCGCCTATGTCTTCGGCGCAAAGCGCTTCCCAGGGATACATCAAAGCGTTTTATGGCGTAGACCTGGCCATTAAAAAAACTTTTCTCAAAGACAATGCGGCAGCCGCTACATTGAGCTTTAATGATATTTTCCGCAGCCGCAAATCCGACCAGTACTCGCAGGGTACCGGCTTTGAGCAGTATTATTACAGGCTCAACAATCCGCAAATGGTAAGACTTACACTCACTTACCGTTTTGGTAAGGTAGACATGACGCTTTTCAAACGTCAGAACCTAAAGGGACAGGCGGAAGGCATGCAAAACGGAATGCAGGGAATGCAGTAAACATCCTTTACGTTTTTTAAAGCAACCAGCATAACAGCTCAAAAGCCATGTTGGTTGTTTTGTTTTATGGAAGCCGCTTTCAATAAATATTAATCATTGCCGGTATTGCCTGCTTCTTCATGGTACTCATTTTCGGTGTTAATCTCCCATATATTCGATTTATCTTCCCTGTTAATGATGATATTGTTTACCGCAACCATAGCCGTAAGCATGCTGTGATCTGTATTGTTATAACGGTGCATACCATTGCGCCCTATAGGAAATAAGTTATGTATGGAGTCGAGGTATTGCTGCACTATATGAAAGTTGTCATATCCCCCAAAATAGGAAGGATACGCTTTCTTCACTTTTACCACCAGCGTGTCTTTTACATCCTGTTGGCTTATAAGCCCGGCTTCCTCCATTTCCTGCACCGCGAATATTGAAATGGTTTTATCGTCCTGCTGCCAGAAGTCATCGGTTTCATTACAGAAATACTCAACGCCTATCCAATTGGTGTCCTGTTGTTTTATCATGCCCGGGCTCCAGTTATGAAAAAACTGTACCCTGCCTGCTTTCAGATTTTTGTCCTGCAGGTATATCCAGTTGTCAGAAATTTGCCGATCCTGCGGTCGCTGTGACGAAGTAAGGATCCCAACGATCAAAAAATCCCGGTATTCCAGGCTTTGCGCCGCATGCATTACATTTTCAGGTACATACAATCCTTCTGTTTTTTCTACCAGCTCTTTAACCGGTATTGACGAAAAAAAATAATCGCCTTCCAGTATCGCAACATTGCCGGTTCGTTCATTTTTTGTAGTTACATGTGTAATCCTGCCATTATTGCCAACAACAGATTGCAGGCTGGTTTGGAGCTGTATCGTTCCGCCACGTTTTACTATCTCGCCGGCTACCGTTTCCCACATTTGCCCCGGCCCATACATGGGATAAAGAAATTGTTCGATCAAACTGGTGCTGGTGCCCTCCTGCCGTATTCCTTTTGAATTTCCAAGAACAGATTTGACAGCATGTTTTAAAACCTTCGAGATACTCAGGTCTTTTACCCGTTGCTGCCCCCAGGTAGCGGGCAATTTACTGCAGGGAACGCCCCATACTTTTTCAGTATACTCTTTAAAAAAGGTCTCGTACAAAGTGCTTCCAAAACGGTTTTTGAAGAACTGCTCCAACGTAGTTTCCGGCGTTTCGGGAAAAAATTTAGACCGCGCATATGAAAAAGCGATCTGTAGCATTTTAACCAGTCCCAGGTTACGAACGGTACGAAGGTTTAACTGAAGAGGATAATCAAAAAATTTTTTATTGTAATAAATGCTTGACTTACGGGGACGCACCAACATTACTTTTTCAGTATCGGTCTGGGAGGTTGACGCTGGTGTGTACCGGGTAGTTTTATGATGGTATTTAAGATCTATGTCCTGTTTACCGGTCAGTGGCTGCAGGGGCAAAAAATTCAACCACCAGTCTATCACGGTTCCTGATTTTGAAAAAAAACGATGCCCTCCTATGTCAATCTTATTTCCATTATAGTCTATTGTTTTTGAAAGGCCGCCCACCTGCTTGTCCAGTTCAATAACAACCGGTATAATATCTGTTTTAGTAAGCAATTCATACGCGGCGGTCAGCCCGGCAGGACCGGCTCCAATGATAATGGCTTTTTTCACTGCACAACGGATTGGTTTAGAGAATCGGTACCGGTTGGCAATAATACAGGCTTGTATACAAATACCAGTATCAGTAATGCGATTAACCATATATATTCGCCAACGGTATGCTCCATTTTCATGAGGGGTATATTGACTATATTGAGCAATAAACCAACTCCAAGCACTATATAAATGGCTATATATCTTTTTTGGTATCCTGCCATCGCAAGCAACAAAGCAAAAAACCATTGTACTGTATAATACTGGTGCCGGTATATAGGCGAAAACAGATCACTGATCATATATAAACATGCTCCCAAAATACCGCAAATGTATAATGAATCATTTCCTTTGAAATTAACTTTTATGAACAATGTACACAGTACTATAATAATTAAAAGACTGACTATAAAAAGAAAAGAAGCAGAAACCCTGAGTCCTGTTATTTTATTTACCAGGACAAAAAAGTTGCCATTTTCTGAATAAAAAATACGCCCGGTTGAAGAAACGATTTCTTTATGAACCTCACTCTTCACCGGAGCAGGCTGGGCATTTTGATGAGCTTTTATATGCTCAGAAACGGTCACTTTATATTTTGCCCATAAATTCCGCTGGTGATTACTACCTGATATATATGCTAAAAATAACAGGGGAGCAATCACAAAAGCAATACCCTGCCGGAAAGTTATGTTTTTTAAAAGCGGCAGGAATGGTAAAAATATAAGCACAGCATTAGGACGAACGAATGTCAGGGAAATGGCACTCAGACCTGCCAGAAAGAAGTAAATATCTTTTTTTTGCCGCAGGCAAAACATATATAAACTAAAAAGAAAAGGTATAACCAGGTACATTTGACCAGACGCAATAGTATTCATCCATGCTTCAGTAAAAAGGAAACACGCCCCCCCGGCAATTACTATTCTTTTTTGAAGTATTGAAGTCCCAAAACTATACGCTGACAAAATTGTACCGAACAGCATTATATATTGAACCACCATCCATACTTTTGAAATGGTTGTTTCCTTAAAGTCGGCTATAGGAAATAGCAAAGTGTGAAAAAAAGGAGTAGCCGTAATCAAGCCAATTTGAGATGAATAATCTCCATACGTATCAAAATATTTTAACTCATCTCCTTTCTTCCATTCATACATATAAGGTATAAGCCCGTCTTTCTGTAACCTGGCGCCAGCAATCCTGTTTCTAAAATCCAGTTGGGTAGAATATTTCCGGAGATCCGTATCACGATATATGGCACAGGAAACTCCTGCCAAACATATTGTACAAGCAACAATCCATAATTTATTTGCCATATCCTACTTAAGCTGCCTGCTGTTTATATAAAAATTTCTGTCCACACTAAAAGCGCCTGCTCCCATCTTTTGCCTGACCTTTAGGGTCTTCCACTGAGTGGCAGGATGTAACCAATACGCATCACCGTACTTAACTTTAACAGGCATGTTAAATCCATTCACACAATCCGCCCACCTGTATAAAAGTTTATTGCCTTTAATTTTATATTCAAGCGTGGGGATTTGTGTTGTTCTGAGATATTGATCGAAAACTTTCGTAAAATCAATGCCTGATGTGCGATTTATATAATCTTCCATTTGCTTACCTGTAACCGTTTGATGATAAAATGTGCTGTTCATGCCCCGCAACAATTGCCTGAACAGCGAATCATTATTCATCACCTGCCGTATCATATGCACCAGGTTGCCTCCTTTATAATACATATCGCCCGACCCTTCCTGGTTTACTCCATAAACGCCCTGAACAGGTATATCATTCTGTATACGTTTCCGGGTTCCTGTTACATAATCATTACCCGCTTCTTCTCCATATTCACAGGTAGTAAAAATAGTTTCCGAATAATTGGTAAACCCTTCATGTACCCACATGTCTGCAACATCTTTGGTAGTGATATTATTACCAAACCATTCGTGACCGCTTTCATGCACAATAATAAAATCCCATTTTAACCCCCAACCGGTTTTGGACAGATCTGTGCCCCGGTAACCGTTTTTAAAAGCATTTCCGTAAGCTATGGCACTTTGATGTTCCATACCAAGGTGAGGTGATTCTACCAGCTTATATCCATCTTCATAAAAAGGATAAGGACCAAACCAGTATTCAAAACAGTGCAGCATTTGAATAGCCTGCTTAAACTGCGTTTTCGCTTTTTCCAGGTTGTACTCCAGCACCCAGTAATCACAATCCAGTTTTCCTTTCTCCCCGGTATAATCTTCATGCCAGTGTGCGTATTTCCCTATATAAGGAATGATATTGTAATTGTTGATGGGGTTGACTACCGCCCATGTATAAGACGTTGTACCATCATTGTTTTGTATTTTGTTTCTCAACCTGCCATTGGCAACAGCCGCCAACGTATCAGGAACTACTATAGTTACGGAAGCGCTGTCGGGCTCATCTGCCTGGTGATCTTTGCAGGGATACCAAACGCTTGCTCCCAATCCCTGGCAGGCAACGCTGATCCACGGGTTACCATTTTTATCTTTGCTCCATATTACTCCGCCATCCCAGGGAGGACGAATAGCCGGACGTGGTATACCATGGTAATAAACAGTTATCTGCCGGATGCCATTGCCGGGATGATCGCCGGGTACTTTTATGAAATAAGCGTTACCGTCCCTCCTGAAATCAAGAAGCCGGTTATTTATAACAGCGCTGTCTATATCCAGTCCAACCTGCAGATCAATCTGCATTTCCCCGGCAGGAGCCGACAATACTTCATAAGAAATAATATTCCGCCCGGACAGGCTTTTTTTATTAAAATCAAAGTTTACTTCAAGATCATATTTGGTAACATTCCACCATGCCCGTTCAGGAGTGATCGTTCCTCTCAAAGTATCTGCACGTGTAAACTCACGGCTTTGATGCAATGGCTGGCTGAACAAAGCCACAGGCATTATAAACAGCAGAACAATAAAACTATGGATTGTTTTTTGCACGATGCAATATTTAAGGGCTAAATTTAACACGATTTACCCATTATGATGAGTAATATTACAGCAGCGGGAAAAAAGGTCTCAACACCTGGTACAAAAGAGAAGCAGGCAGGCAATAGAATATCCCTGTTTCATTTCCTGCGTTTTAGCATCCTTTTTTTAACGGTATGTATTTTTGCTTCCTGCTCCCGCAAAGCAGAAAGCGATAAAAAAACATTTCGTTACAACCAATCCGAAGGTATTGCTTCGTTAGACCCCGCTTTTGCAAAAAATCAGTCGGTTATATGGGCTGTGCATCAATTGTATAATACACTGGTTGAAACGGATGAAACCCTGCAATTGAAGCCTTCCCTGGCAAAAAGCTGGACAGTAGCTGCCGACAGGCTGACTTATACCTTCATATTGCGCGACGATGTTTTCTTCCACAACAATGAGGCTTTCAGCAACGGTGAAGGACGCAGGATGACCGCCGGAGATGTGGAGTATAGCCTGCAACGGATCATAGATAAGTCCACGGCTTCGCCAGGCGCCTGGATATTTAACGGGCGGATTGACAGTACCGAAGGGTTCAAAGCTATCAATGATACTACCTTCCGGTTAAAGCTGGCAAAACCGTTCAATCCTATTCTTGAAATTTTGAGCATGCAATACTGCGCTGTTGTACCGCGGGAGGTAGTGGAAAAGTACGGCAAAGATTTCAGAAGACACCCCTGTGGTACTGGTCCATTCAGGTTTACAATATGGGAAGAAGGACAGATTTTGCTTTTGGCCAGGAATGAACGCTATTTTGAAAAGGACAGTATGGGTACCCGTTTGCCTTACCTCGATGGAATACAGGTTAGCTTTCTTGACAGCAAAGCCACTGAATTTCTTGAATTCCGCCAGGGGAGGCTCGATTTTATCAATGATATTGACGCTTCATTTAAGGATGAGGTGCTTACCAAAAGCGGAGAGCTGAAAAAAGACTGGCAGCATACTATCACACTCAGCAAACATCCTTTTTTGAATACGGAATACCTGGGTATACTGGTGGATACCAATAACGTGTTGCTGAAACAAAATCCATTGAAACGGAAGTTTGTGCGGCAAGCCATCAATTACGGGTTCGACAGGCGCAAAATGATCATGTACCTGCGTAATTCATTGGGCACTCCCGCCGAAAGCGGTTTTGTGCCCGCAGGATTGCCATCGTACGATAGCGTACAGGTTCGGGGATACTATTATAATCCGGCAAAAGCCAGGCAATTACTGAAGGATGCAGGGTTTGAAGACGGGAAAGATCTTCCGGTAATAAAATTACTCACCATTCCCGTATACGCCGAACTGGGCAGCTTTATTGCCCGCCAGCTTGAAGATGTGGGCATAAAAATACAGGTAGAAGTAGTGCAGAAAAGCCTGCTGCTGGAACAAACCGCCAAATCGCAGGCGCTGTTTTTCAGGGGTAGCTGGATGGCTGATTACGCGGACGCGGAAAACTACCTGGGCGTTTTTTACGGGAAAAACCCGGCGCCTCCCAATTATACCCGCTACAATAACCTTGAATATAACCTGCTATACGAAAAAGCGATGCTGGAACAAAACGATTCGGTTCGCTTTGAAATATACCGGCAAATGGACAGGATGATCATCGCGGATGCACCCATAGTACCACTTTGGTACGACATGGTAATTCGCCTGGTACAACCCCGGGTAAAAAATTTTGTTCCTAACAGCCTAAACCTGCTGGATGTAAAAACAGTGACCATCGAAAACAAAAAACCATGATCATAACTACCAGTAACAGGATAAAAATAGTTGCCGGCTTTATAGGGCTGGTATTTTCCTGCCAGCTTTTTTCGCAGCAAACCACCCAGCTTCCTGTAAAAAAATGCGCTGATTTTGAAGTAAACGGCAAAGGAGACAACAAGGAATGGAATAAAACGGGCTGGGTATATTTAACGCAGATAGATGAAGAAAAAAAACAAGAAACCAGGTTCAAGATCATGTACTCCAATAAAGGTATTTATGTATTGATGTATGGCGACGATGAAAAAGTAACCTCGCCTTATCAAAACGATTTTGAAACATTGTTTAAAGCCGATGTTTTTGAAGTATTCTTTCATCCCAATCCCGGATCGTCCCTGTATTTTGAGTACGAGATCAGTCCTTTGAATAAAGAGCTGGTATTGCTCATTTCCAACAAAACAGCAGGCATGAGCAGTTGGAAGCCCTGGCATTACGAGGGACAGTACAAAACCAGGAAAGCCGTTTTTACGGAGGGCGCCATGCAAAACAATTCACCTGTTCAATACTGGATTGCCGAAGTGTTTTTTCCCTACGCTTTATTAAACCTGTTTGATCAAACTCCACCCAAAAGCGGAACCGTTTGGAACGCCAATTTTTGCAGGCTGGACTACGATAGCGGCAAAATGATCAAATGGTCCTGGTCGCCCATACAAAAGTCTTTCCATGAATTTGAAAAATACCGCTCTATCCGGTTCGAATAGCTTCGGAAACATAAAATTTGCGATATGTAATATTTCCCTATTCCCGGAAAAACCCTACATTTGCTGCGCTTCAAAAAAAGTGCATGCCCAGGTGGCGAAATTGGTAGACGCACTACTTTGAGGTGGTAGCGCTGGCAACGGCGTGCTGGTTCGAATCCAGTCTTGGGCACGTTACACAATGTAAGAAACCCTGTAAATAATTGATTTGCAGGGTTTCTTATTTATTGAACACATTTCCTAAACACAATTTTATGATAAGATTAAATCCATACATTTATTTCAACGGAAATTGCGAAGAGGCATTTAATTTCTATAAATCTGTTTTCCAAACAGAGTTCACATATATGGGGCGCTATAAAGATGTACCAAAAACAGATAGGCAAGTTTTCCGGGAAATAGACGAGAAAATAATGCACGTTTCTTTACCGATTAGCAAGGAAACAGTACTAATGGGAGCCGACAACAACGAAGCATATCCGGAAGCATTATCGCATAGCAACTTCTCTCTTATTATTCATACGGATAAAAAAGAAAAAGCAGATAGATTATTTAATGAACTTTCAGAAGGCGGACAAATTAAAGTGCCAATGGATCTGACATTTTGGGGGTCTTATTATGGTATTTGCATTGACAAATTTGGAATCATGTGGAAGGTAACAACCGAATCGGAGCATTAAATGATTTGCTTTGAATTCTACCTATATCCTATTGCCCCTTCATGTAAACGCGGCAACTGTTGCTTCACTTTCTGGTCTTAGTTCCACAACGTATATCAACAAGGTGTATAAAACATACCGGCCCCAAAACCCGGATAGAATTATCGTCATCTCCATTGCTTCACATTAGCCCGCCTGTTGCCGAAACCATCTTACCCACCAAACTCGCTCAGCATATCCATTGATGGTACAAAAAACAACGTTCCTGTTTTTGCAGTGCTAAAGTCTAAAATACGGTCATAGTTACCGGGCGGGTTGCCGATAAACATATTGGTCAGCATTTTTTGTACCGTGGTAAAAGTGCTTGCATAACAGATAAAGTAAGTTCCCATTTCGTTGGTAGCTATATTTCCAAAAGGCATATTGTCGCGCACTACCTTAAAATCATCGCCTACATTAGCAAGGGCTATATGCGAGTTTGGGGGTTTTACATCATCGGTCATTTCTATATCGTTGTCTTTTGTTCTGCCCATCACTTTTTCCTGCTCTTCCACCGGAAGCGACTTCCAGGCGTCAAGGTTATGAATATATTTCTGAACAAAAAGGTAGCTTCCGCCTTTATATGCCGCGTCTTGCTCACCCATTACAGCAAAATGCTCCCGATCTGTTCCGTGAGGATTTTCGGTTCCGTCTACAAAACCCAGGATGGAACGACTGTCCCAATAACGGAAGCCCTGAACCTCCACTACACAGCCGGCAATTTCTTTCATAAAACCCGAAATCGCGGCCGACATATCATAGGCAAGGCTTTTCTCATCTGCCCTTATATGAAAATGCAAATCGCCCCTGGTTGCTACAGCCGTGTGTTTATCTCCAATTACAGGTTCAAAATTTTTCAACTCTTTGGGCAAGGGTTGTGGCAGGCTTAATTTCAGCCAGGCTTCGTATCCTATGCCCAGCACGCAGCTTGCTTTTGCGTCAGGAAAGCGGTCAAGCGCCGAATTGTTGAGGTTGATGACCAAAGCGCAAACTCTTTGGAACACGGATTTAATTTTTTCTGCCGGTATATCTTCCTTAAAGTTCCAAACAAGAAAAATGGCGTTATTATTAGGATAATCTGTTACGTTTTGAGAATTTGGTTGCATAGTAAGCACATGTTTAATCGTCTTGTTATTGAATCATTTTTGTTTTAAAGCAAAAGATCTGATATAAAAATGAAAAATGTCACCCATTTTTTTAAAATTCCCCGGATTGTTTTTGTAGCCACCGAAAGATGATTCCTGACTGTATTTTGCGAAAGGTGCATACATTCAGCTATTTCATGATAACTCAGTCCCTGTAATTTGTTCAGTTCGTAAATGGTTCGTTGTTGCGGAGGAAGATGCAGGAGTGCTTCCCGGATCATTCTATCGGTTTCATGCGCTGCAATAACTTCTTCTGCTGAATTTTGCTTTTCGGTTATTTGCTGTACAACCCTGTTGATGAGCTGCAGATTACGGGATATTTTTCTTAACTGGCTGTAAATAGCATTGTAAGTAATAGTAAAAAGATAGGCTTCGGGATCGTTTATATCTCCCAGTCTGGCCCGCGATTGCCAGATAGAAAGAAATACCTCCTGAACGATTTCCTCTGCTTCTGTTTCGGATTTCAGCATTTTAAGAGCAACGCCAAAAACTCTTTTTTTGTAGGCTTCAAAAAAGGTTTCAAACCCGCTTGTATCCCCATCCCCAAGGGCTTTAAAGCATACGTTTATATTAAAGGAAGCAAGAATCGGCATAAGCATTGAGGAATATACTTAAGAATCTATTTCAATACTGCAGAACGTTTTAATTATAGACTCTCTAAGTTATTGCTTATTACTTACATTTAAATATACAGGTTCTATATTTCCGAAAAACGCCCGCTTAGTAATGCTGCAAAAGTTAGTATTTCGTACGTTGCGGCTTGTTGGTGGAAGCTGTTAGGCAGCCAGGTTAAGGGAAAAATATTTCTGCGGAGGCTTAAAGCGAAACCATTCCATGAACGCATTGCAGCCAACAGCAGCATGCTACCGTTCGGCAATGCATTGCACCGGTTTTTTGCACTGAAGTGGCTTATTGCTGTTCGAAGTAAAATACCCCGTTTTTATTAGCGATTATGATATCCGGCTTATTGTCCTTGTTCATATCTTCCGTAATAAACTGGATACCTACACCGGAAGTATTATCAATAAGATGCCGCACCCAAACAGGTTTGTTCTTACCGTCTTTTAACAGCTCAAACCAATAGAGTACTGCAGGTTCCTGCCCTCCTGGTCCTTTCCCCTGGTGAGAATAAAAACGTTTACCCGTTATAAAGTCCGGAAGTCCGTCACCATTAACATCCTGCAGCACCACACTATGCGATTCAGAAAATGTAGTATCTATAATGTGCTTTTTAAAAGAAATCTGCCCCCCGTTGTCACGTATTTGTTCATGCCACCATACTCCATAATCATGAGCAGAAGTAGTTAAAACATCATTATCTCCATCCCCATCAAAATCATACACGATCATTTGTGCACAGGATTCCCCCAGGTCGGTCTTATGAAATTTCCAGGGGGCATTCCCCATGCTTTTGGGCGCTTCCCACCACCCGCTGCGTATTATTACATCATTTATACCATCGCCATTAATATCACCCCAGCCCAGCCCATGCGAAAAGATGCCAACTTCCTTCATATTAACATCACTTACAGGATAACGTTGCCAGCTTACTTTTCCATTTTTTAATATAGCATTGTACCAGGCCATTTGTCCTGATCTTTCATTCCCGAACACCAGGTCTTTTTTCCCGTCCCCATTTATATCTACCACCATGGGAGATTCATTAGAAGCGATCGAATCAATCAAATATCTCTTCCATAATGTGCCGGCATTTTGGGGGTTTTCAAACCAGTATACCTGTGTGCCGGGAAAATCAAAACACACCAGGTCTGTCCATCCATCTTCATTTATATCTACGGCAAAATTCAGGAACGAATCACTATACCCTTTTGTATAGTCAAATTTTTTATGCTTCCAAATATCATGCGGCTTCCAGTCCGGAGCCTCAAACCATCTTGCTCCGGCAATAATATCCATCAGCCCGTCCCTGTTCACATCAGCAACCGTAGCCCCTTCCGTATAAAACTCATCCCATAAATGATGCTTTGTAAACTTTACATCACGACCCGCTGTTTGAGATACAGCATTAAAAGAAACCATGCAGCACAAATACATTCCGCCGGTACATACAGTCCGTACCATTTTTTTTAAAATGGGCTTAGTCTTTAGTCTCGTAAATGAAAGTTTCATTGTTTTGATTATTCTGTTTATCTCTGAAATTTCCTTGGTGGCACAATCATCCGGTTTATTTAAAGGCACAACAAGCTATAATTCAGTTATCGTCAAATCCCGGAACTCAACTACTGCGGCGCCGCCGCTATGTATCTGCACAGCAATCACTCCCTTTGCCGGGATAGTACGATCTTCTTCCCTGTACTCACAGGTTTTAACTCCATTAATGTATAGCTCATGATAGTTGCCTTTAACCCGGATAATATAACTATTCCAGCCGTCGGGCTTTAGTATACGTTTTAAAATGCTCAAATCTCCACCCACCAGCTTGCCCCGGCGATGCTCATCATAAATATCACCCCAATAGCCATTGCCGATATCGGCCTGGTAACCCACAATTTGTCCGTTGATTATTGCAGACCTGTATTGGATCCCGCTGTTGATCATCCCTGTTTTCTCATCGCCCCATAAACGAAACAGGCAGCGAAATTCAAAATCACTATACTCTTTTTCAGTATACAGGTATGTGTTTGATGGTATTTTTTTAACGCCGTCACCACACACGATCATGCTGTCTTTTACGTACCAGAGATGCTGATCGGCAGGATTAACGGTCTTCCATCCTTCAAGTGTTTTGCCATTGAAAAGCGATACTGCTTTTACGGATGATACCTGTGCATTTGCCTGATGCAATCCGGCTATACATACAGCTATTACCGGTAATGATAGTAAAGAAAACAATTTCATACATTTTAAAGATAAAATCAATTTTTTAATAATTAATGATATCCCACATTTTGCTGGTAAAGCCCCCCGCTAAGATTGATCTGTTGCTGGGGAATAGGCAAATATTCATCCCTCCCCCTGGTAAATTCCGCCTCAATTAAATATTTACGATATTCCTTTTCTTTTTGCAAATACTTATTCAGGGTTTGTTCCGCAATTCCCCACCGAACCAGGTCAGAGAAACGGCTTCCTTCCATTGCAAACTCAAGCCTTCGTTCCCATTGCAGGGCTTTAAATGCAAATTCTTTGGTCCAGGTACAATTTACGCCTGGTTTGTACAGGTCAATTTTATAGTTTGAGATCGGGTCTCCATTTTTCATTTTCAAATATTCTACGCTTTGCCCGGCCCGTTCCCTTACCTGGTTGATGATGGGAAGCGCTTCAGCTTCGCGGCCTAGCTGAATTAAAGCTTCGGCTTTATTCAGTAACACATCATCAAACCGAATCACATCCAGGTTCTTTGAATCCGTATTATAGGCATACCCGATTGAAACAGTCAGGCAGGGGCAATCGGGCTTTTGTGTTTCACGCATCGGGGAAAAGGGACCATAAGAGGTTGGGTCTCTTACCCAGCCAGTAGAATAAATAAAATCAGGATCGTATTTAAAAGGATGACCCGGTATGCCAATGGTATGATCCAAACGGGGATCAAATGTATTCTCCTGGAAATCCTCCGGTTCTATCATGGGTGCATCGTTATAATTGTCAAATAGAGGCAGCCCTGTAGCAGGATCTGTTCTAAAGGCATTTACCAGGTTTTGACTGGGTTGATGAAAGCTGCAACAGCCATACCTTGAAGACGTGTTATAGTTTAATGCCCTTTCCATATTGGTATTACCAAAGGGCGTTCCGTCGCTTATTGAATATTGAACAGCAAATATTGATTCTATTCCATTATCGAAGTCCCATAAAAAGTTTTTACGGATATCATCATGCAGCTCGTATACTCCTGATGTTATTACCTCGCTGGTTAAACGAACTACATCCTCCAGCAAGCTGTTATTGATGCTGGAAACCTGATTGTTCTCGTCCTGCACATAGGCCCTGAAGAGACGTGTTCTTGCTAACATAGCAATTGCGGCAAACTTGTTTGGCCTTCCCACCTGGGATTGTGTGCCTGGTAAATTATTGCTTGCAAAATCAAAATCATTGTCAATACGTTCCCACAATTCCTGGTCCGATAGTTCCCGGTTTGAAACGTTCCGGATAGCTTCATTATCCATTGTTTCATCCAAATAGGGAAAATATTTAAACAGCACTTTTAACCTGGAATAAAATAACCCTCTCAGGAATCTCATCTCGGCAATCCTTTCTTTCTTAAGCGGGAACGTACTCTCTTCCAACTGGTTCAGTCCTTTGAGAGCTATATTAGTCCTCTGGATGCATTCGAATAAGTTGAACCACATCTGATCCGGGCCATTTACTTCAGGAGTGCCATACTTATACCCCTCCCAAAGATTCCATTGCCCCTGGTCGTTGGTTCCTCCGCCGCCTTTGTATGCATCATCAGACCGCACATCATCCCACATCCACTGCGACATATATGGCGCGCTCCAATGCCCGGCGGCTAATGTGGCATATGCGGCATTGCAAATTTTCTCTACGGCTTCGGGTGTATTTAGCTGTTCTTCCGAAAGATAACCCTGGGGGTCGTATTCTAAAAATTTTGAACGCGTACAGCTTAAAACAAATATTATAATGGCTGGTAGTAAATACGCTTTACAGTATTTATTTGCTTTCATAATTATTTTATTTGACTTTTACTTTTATATTGGCAGATGATCATTACAGGGAGAAATTAACTCCGAAAGTAACCTTACGCGGACGCCCGTAAGCGTTGTTGGGGCTTTCAGGATCCGGCCCGGTATACGATCTCGGTTTAACTGCTACTAAATTTTCCCCGATCAGGAAAAGCCTTAATCTGTTGAAGAACTGAAGCCCGTCTTTAAACGTGTAGTTGACTTCCACATTTCTTAATTTAAAATAGGAACCACTTTCAACGAAATAGGTGGAGCTTCTATACTCATTATTTTCATTGGTTGTTTTTAATGCCGGAATAGTACTTGTATTGTTTTGAGGGGTCCATGCGTCTAACACTCTTGTACCATAATTGATCCCTGCCCGGGCAAAAATGAAATCGGTATTTTGCTTCACTGAATTATAAACATTTTTGGAGCCCTCACCGTTGGCGAATATATTCAGGCTCCATTGCTTATATATAATATTAAACCCAATGCCATAAATAATACCTGGTAATGTATTTCCTAAGTATTCCTGGTCTAACGCGTTTATCACTCCATCTTTGTTAAGGTCTTTATATCTAATTCTTCCTATTCCTTTTCCTGTTTGAGCAGCATGATCATCTACCTCCTGTTGATTCTGGAAAAGTCCATCTGCAACATACCCAAACATTTCCCGTTGAGAACGACCCAGAATTGTTTTTTCAACATTACCCGGATAGGCCTTAACAACGTCTTCCGGTAAATAGGTTATTTTATCTTTGAAGTGACCAAGGTTTAATGTTATTCCGTAGGTAAACAGGTTCACTGATTTTTTATAATTCAGCGACAGCTCCCATCCTTTGTTAGAAACAGATGCTCCATTATACCATGTAGTTCCGCCCTCTCCGATGGCGCCCAAGTAAGGAGGCTGGATCAATATATCTTTCGACTTTCTGATGTAGTAATCAAAAGAACCGGAAATAAGCATATTCAATATTCCGAAATCAAATCCAAAATTATTTTCCGTGGTCGTTTCCCATTTTAAATGACTATTGCCGCTTTTAACTCTATGGAACCCGGATGCAAGGTTACCGCCATCACTCCCGTTTATATCATAGGAGGTGCTGGGATCCCATATCCATGTATAATCAATTCCATAAAGCGCTTCATAAAGCCCTATCGCAGCATCGTTCTGGATTTTTTGATTACCCACTACACCATAGCCAAACCTTGGTTTTAATAAGTCGAAAACATTAAGCTCTCTTATGAATTTCTCTTCATCCATTCTCCACCCTAAAGAGAAAGAAGGGAATAATCCGAAGCGATTGTCCTTACCAAATCTTGAGGACCCATCATACCTGAGTGTTGTGGAAAGCAGGTACCTGTTTAAGAAGTTGTAGTTAACTTTTCCGAAAAACGACAACAATTGATATCCTGATCCGTTTCCGGATATCGTTTTTGTGCCAACGGCTGAGTTCATTTGATAATAATCTCTTTGGTCAACAGCAAAGTCCTGCGCAAACGTATTTAAAAAGTTAGTTGTATTCTTGTATAAATCAGTTCCCGCTAATACGTTGATAGCATGGTTTCCACGTTTGAGGTTGTAGGTTAAGGTGTTGCTCAAACTCCAGTTAAGCGTAGTGCTGTTATTAATTCCAAGACTCCCCAGGTTTCGGTGTAGAAAGCCGGCTTCATAAGGCCTTTGATAGTCTGTAAATACAGAATTTATATATTCGATACCTACGTTAGATTTGAATGTAAAGTCTTTAAGGAATTTGATGGAGAGGTAGCCGCTCCCAAAAACACTGAGTCTTTTAGTGTTATCCCATGAATTAATAGTTGCATTCATTACCGGTTGCATCCAGTCTTCAAAACCGGCTCCCCAGGGTCCGCCCCATCCTCCGGATGTTGTATGAACAGGAACAAGCGGCTGCTGGGTTAACGCGTCCCCTCTAACATTATCAGGATAATCTGTAGAAGAATTTAAAATGATGCTTTGCCCGACTTCGATATTTTCTTTAAACCTGTAATGAGAATTTAAATCAATGTTCAGTTTACTAAAATTATTATAAATGAAAACTCCCTTGTCTTTATAATGCGTTACGGACAATCTTCCTCCTCCTGATTTTCCATTTGTTGATAAGGTTAATTGATTGGTCAAAATCAAACCGGGCCTTGTTACTTCTTTATACCAGTCGGTATCTGCCCCTTTTATACCCATGTCTTCATTTATCCATGTAATAGGAATCACTTTTTCCAAAACGGGATTACCGTTATTGTCATACGACCATTCATAATCATAGAGCGGTTGAGCATTCGGATCCTTCCCTTCATTGATAGAAGCCTGCCAAAGAACTCTTCCTCTTTGCTCAGTATTAAGAACCTTAATTCCATTTAAATATTTTTGACTGGTAATCCTGCTTTCGAACGTTAAGAGCGTACTGTTGCCTTTTTTGGTCTCTACAATAATTACCCCATTGGAAGCCCTGGATCCATAAATTGATGCTGCTGCCGCATCTTTCAGTATCTGGATACTTTCTATATTGCTTGCCTGGATATTTTCAAGGCCGCTTTCGGTAGGTATTCCATCAATGATGTAAAGAGGAGCGTTGTTTCCCAGAGTGCTAAGTCCCCTGATTATGATATCAGGATTAGAGCCGGGTCTGCCGGAAACCGATACAAAAACACCCGGAGATTGACCCTGCAAGCCGGTAAGCGGATTACTTGCCGTGTTTCTATTCAGTTCATCAATTTTTATTACGTCAATAGCCCCGGTAACATCAACCTTCCTTTGTGTACCATACCCTACCACTACCACGTCACTCAAACCGGCAACATCCAATTCCAATACTACCTCCACCAGGTTCTGGGTTCCTGTATTTACCCTTTTGGTTTTGTAACCAATGCTCGAAAACTCAAGTACCAGGTTTTTATTGTCGGGAGCGTCGAGCGTAAAACGGCCTTCGGAATTGGTAGTAGTTCCGGTTTTTGAACCTACAATGGTTACCGATACATTGGACAGGGGTTCTCTGTCCTGGTTAAGAACCTGCCCGCTAATCTGAACAGGCGGTTCTGTAATATCTTTAATTTCGGCAGTTGATGTAAGATTTGCAGTGATCTTTCTTTTTATTACAATCATGTTGTTTTCGATAGAATATTCCATAGGCTGGCCTTTGAAGCATTCGTTGAGCACTTCATCAACCGATACATTTCTCACTTCAATCGTTACTTTAGGCAAACCGGAGAGGACGGTTTTAGTGTACAAAAAACCATAACCTGCCTGGCGTTCAATTTCTATGAACACCTTTTCCACCGGTACATTTTTAAGGGAAAGCGTTACCTGCGGAAAGCTTTTTGCATGTACCTGCAAAAAAGCAACCGTCAGGAAAATAGCAGTAAGTTTCATGAATTTCAGGAATTGGCGCGATATCCGCCATTTCGGCGGATACTTGTCGTTAACAGAAAAGATCATAGTTTTGTGTTTTGGGCCTGCCTGTCGGCAGACAGGTTTTGAATAAATGAACGTGATGGTTTGTTTTATTTAAATCAGATTGCCTGAAAATCCTGCCGTCCCGATTGCAGTCGGGATGGCTTTTTCGGGTAATCATCCTGTTCTTTCTGTTTGTTGCAGTACTATTGCTTGCATGCTTTGTAAATCATTTTTGGTACGGCATCACTTTAATATAGTTGCCCTGTACTGCAAAGCTTACTGTACCCGTCTTTTCCAGCATTTCCAAAACATCAGATATACTATCATAGCGGGAACGGTTGATCACACCCACAAACTGTTCACGGGTTATATTTTCTTCATAGCTAACATCTGCATCGTACCATCTTGCCAACTGGCGCATCACCGCTTGAATATCATCCCCTTTAAAAATGAACCGCCCGTTCTTCCATGCGGTCACCGCATCCACATCCACTGTTTGAACGATGATCTCCGGGTTTAAAGAATTATCATGGATCTTTATTTGGGCCTGCTGTCCCGGGTTGATCACTTTGCCGGATTTACCGTTATTTATCCTCACTAACCCTTCCAGTAAAGTGGTTTTTATAGCTCCCTCATCGTTGTATGCATTTACATTAAAATGTGTTCCAAGAACCTGCACTTCTATCCCCTTTACCAAAACAACAAACGGTTGGTTTTCGTTATGGACAACCTCAAAATATCCTTCACCGCTCAGCGTTACTTCTCTTTTTTCTCCTGTAAAGGAAACGGGGAAGTGCAATGATGATGCCGCATTCAGCCATACCTTACTGCCGTCAGACAATACAATTTGGTATTGACCGCCACGCGGAGTTGAAATGGTATTGTACAGCACTTTGCCCGGTTTGTCATCCGGTGAGCTGTAAGTAAGCTGTCCGTGGTCTAATTTGATAATTTTTGTATTCCCCTGTTGTGTTAATGTACCTTCTCCTGTACTGTCCAGAACAATTTGTTGACCGTTTGCCAGCGTGAGCACCGCCTTATCTCCTCCCGGGGCCAGTTCGGCTTTAACAGGATATATTACAGCGCCGGCAACGGGCTGTTCATTGTGTGGATTGAACAAAAAATAACTACCTACGCCAAGAGTTACAATAACAATAGCGGCTACCACGCGCAGCCAAATCCTTCTCTTGCCAATTAAAGGAGGGTCAAAACTTTTTATATGGATGCTGCTTAAGCCGGTCCCCGGCATCTGCTCATCGCCCGACCAGAGCTCTCTTATCTTTTCTTTCAGAAGAGTGTCGTCATTTAAATTTCTGATCCATTTAAACAATTCCTTTGTTTCCTCTGGCGTAGAAGCGTCTGCAGTATACTGCTCCAGCAGGTATTTTAAGCGTTCATTATTCATGTTATACCGACAGGGAGTAGAAAATAAAGTAAAAGTACCAGCAGGTAAAAAAAATTATTGGAAAAAGCCGCACGGGAAAATTTTCTGTGCATAAAGGGGGAGAAAGCCATCGGGCAAACAAAAAAGCAGGATAACAAGCGCCATCCCGGGGCTTGTTGCAGCCGCGTTAAACCATACCCAGATGCCGGAGTATAGTGCGGCAAAGAGTATCGGGGTTAAAAGGTTTTACAACAATATCGTTAAATCCGGCAGCCTTTGCTTTTTCAAACACTTCTTCCGGCGCAGTAGCGGTAAGTGCAATAACGGGAACAAGCGCACCGTTTTGCCTCAATTGTTTGGTAGCTTCAAAACCATCCATCACCGGCATATTCAAATCCATCAGGATAATGTCGTGAATGTCCGGCCTGAACTTTTTAATGGCTTCTTCGCCATTGGAAGCGATATCCACTCTTGCTCCAAAATCCTGCAGTATGGATTGCGCTACAAGCACATTCAGCGAGTTGTCTTCAGCCAAAAGGATCGTGCAACGATGGAGCGGCTCGCTCTGGAGAATACTTTTATTAAATTGAGAAGGGGTAGTAGCCGCTTTAAGGGTAACTACCGGGAAAGTTTGTGTAAACCAGAAAGTAGATCCTGTTCCGGGTTCGCTATGCAGCAGCAGGGAAATACTTTGCTGGTCAAGGATCTTTTTGCAGATAGCGAGTCCCAATCCGGCTCCTCCATAGCTACGCGAAGTGGACGAGTCAACCTGGGTAAATCCTTCAAAAATGATTTTCTGTTTTTCTGGAGAGATGCCTATACCGGTATCTTCAACAGCTATCTTAACCGTTACGCCGAATGGATCCATTGCCTCGTTAAACATGTATAATGTTACATATCCCCTATTGGTAAATTTAATGGCGTTGTTTACCAGGTTACTGATCACCTGTGTTAACCGCGCGGGGTCTCCTTTTACAATATCCGGAATATCATTGTCTATTTCACATTTGAGAAGAATGTTTTTTTCCTCTGCGGCATTCTTATGCCCGCGTATTATATTTTCACCTATTTCCTTCAAGCTCATATCCGCTTCCTCAAAATCTATCTGTTGCGTTTCAAGCTTGTTAAAATCAAGAATATCATTTACTATAGACAGCAGGTTATTGGAAGAAAACAGGAGCAACCGGAGATTTTCCTTCTGGTCTTCCCTTGGCTGGTTGTGCATCATCAGGTGTGTCATACCAATCATCGCGTTCAACGGAGTACGTAATTCATGAGAAATGGTAGACAGGAATTCTGATTTGGCTTTCAATCCCTGCCGCGCTTCCTCAGCCGCTTTTTTCAGTGTAAATGAAAACCTGAAGGAAAGGATAAGCGATTGCAGGAAAAGGAAAAGTATATATCCTGTTGAAACTATTTCTTTCAGGGGAGTTGTAACTCTAAAATAACCAAGATTGATCACCAGAAACAGGATAAGCGCAACTCCCGAACTTAAAAAAGCATATTCAGATCCGCTGCGCCCATGCCGGGAAGCCTGCATAAATATATAAAAGGCATACCCAATATAAAAAAACATCGCTACCAGGTATACCGGGAGTATGGCGGTAAATAGCTGCACCGGCGCCACTATAATAATTCCTGTATATAAGAGGCAAATCCAGAATAAAATTTTAATAATAATGCCCCGGCTTTCTTCGGGATAAAGGTACCTGATATATTGAGTAAAAAAGGCTATGCCCAGCGCCAGTGAAATATATTCCAGCCTGATCGTTAAAAACCAGCTTAGCTGTGGCAGCAGCCCATGAAGTATATAGGGCTCCGTGCCCACCAGGCGATAGCTGTAAATAATACAGAATAGCGAAAAGCAGAGTATTGATTTATCGTGCCGGGCAAACAGGTATAACCCAAAAAAAAGTAGTCCGCTCATTATAAAACCGCCGCCTACAAAAACATCCCATGCCCAGTTCCTGTCAGCAATTCTCGTTAATTCTTTACTGTTCCCCAATATGGGAGCGCGGTAAGTCCCTCCTTTGGAATGCCAGAAATTAGCCACCTGCATTACTATGTTCAGGGTGTCTTTATTGCCGGGAAGCGTTACTACATTTGTGTTCCAGAAGGGAATCGCATCTTCTTTTTGTGTAGCCGGCCTGCCATTGCGTGCCAGCAGTTCACTATTTACATACAAAGCGTAAGTGGTATAGGTATCCGGTATCTCCAATGCCATTTCCGGGCGTTGAGAAGGCAGTATAAGCCTGAATTTATACGTAGCATATCCTTTGGAAGGAAGGGACTTCCCGTTCAGCTCTATATCGTTCCACAAGGATGGAAAACTGATGTAAGACGGGGTATATAAAGAAATATCGTTGGGGGCCAGTAATTGCTGCCAGTAAAACTCCCATTTTCCTTTTAAAGAAAAAGTGCCGTACGACACATCGTTTTTTGACAGGTTCAGCACAGCCTGCTGTACAGTATAATCTGTGCGGACAGAGGTTTTTTTTCTGACAGCAAACACAATAATAACAAGGGCTATGACGAAAAAAAGAATGGTCAGCCAGAATCTTTTCATAATCAGAATTGATTACAATTTAAAGATAACTCTTTATTAATGCCTTTCGGCATTTTCAGGAACTCTATCCTCCACAGCGATCAAATTTTTGATATCAACCGTTAGGGGAACGGCGCCTAGCTGAATAATCGCCTTTTTATCGCGCAACTCCTTTACAACACCCACCTGGTTGTTCTGTACCATTCTTACTTTTATACCGGGCTTTATTTCGCCGCCCGTTTCAATGTATTTAGCATCAAATTTTTTCTTCACCTTTTCCTTCACCTGTTTTTCTTTTTGCTTAAATAACATGGCATGCATTTGTTTCATCAATGCAGTCTTATCTTCCTGGCTTTCCATGCGGCGCCAGTCAAATACTATCTGCTTCAGCTTACGCTCCATGTCTTTCAGGTAAGCCAGCCTTTCTTCGCTTTGCTTATTCTGGTGCTTTAGCAACTCTACCTGCTGCCGGTGCTTTTCTTTGTGGATGATTTGTTCCATTTCTTTTTTCAACCGCTCGTTTTCCTTCATCAGCTTGTGTAATTCCTTTTCCTTTTCCTCCAGTTTGCGAATGTCCTGCTCAGCCCGGTTCAACAGCTTGTCGAGCCTGAAATGACCTTCATCCACAAGAGTTTTAGCTCTTTGCACCAGGCGTTTATCCAAACCAATCCGTTCAGCTATCGAAAAAGTATAAGAACTTCCGGGCTTACCTGTAATTAATTTATACAGCGGAAGCAATGTTTGTTCGTCGAACGCCATAGCGCCGTTAACAATGCCCGGTGTTTTATTGGCCATTACTTTCAGGTTCAGATAGTGCGTGGTAACAATACCGAAAGCATGCTTTCTCGCCAGTTCTTCCAGTATCACTTCGGCAAAAGCGCCCCCCAGGTGCGGATCGCTGCCACTGCCCAATTCATCAATAAAGAACAAAGTACGGCCATTGGCGTTCTCAATAAAGTACTTCATGTTCTTAAGATGGGAGCTATAGGTGCTCAATTCAAATTCCAGGCTTTGCGTATCGCCTATATGGATCATCAACTGCCTGAATATACCCATTTGCGAATCGGGGCTGAGCGAAACGAGCAACCCGCTCTGCAGCATCATCTGCAATAAGCCAATTGTTTTTAACGTAACGGTTTTACCGCCCGCATTGGGGCCGGAAATAACAAGCACCCGGTTCCTGTCATCGAGCGTTACAGAAACAGGCACTGTTGCTTTACCGGATTTTTTATTATACAGGTATAGTAAAGGATGACGGGCCTGCACCAGGTGCACGTGCGCTTTGTCGTGCACAAGCGGGTAACTGCCATCTATATCTATCGCCAGCTTTGCCTTAGCCCGTATAAAATCGTACTCACCGGTAATAGTATGGTAATCTTTTAACAAAGGCGCATGCACCGCGAGCTTTTGGGTGAGCTCCCTGAGGATACGGTACACCTCCCGGCTCTCTTCATGTTCAAGCGCGAAAACATCGTTATTCAGCTCTATCGTTTCATCGGGCTCAATAAACGAGGTTTTCCGGGTATCGCTCTCGCCCAGTAAAATCCCTTTTACCTGCCTTTTATATTCGGCATGTACCGCCACTACCCTTCTCCCGTTCAAAAAAGCTTCTTCTGTTTCAGATACATAGCCGCTTTTATTCCATTTGGCAACCACCTTGTCAAATACCCTCCGCAGCTCGGCACGTTTTCTTGTAAGGTTCGTTCTTATTTGCGAAAGCTCTTTTGATGCAGTGTCTTTAACCACACCCAATTCGTCCAGCACGTCATTAATAAGAAGAGAAATATTTTTTTCGTAATAGCTGTGTGCAATTACACGCAGCAATGCAGGATAGGCAGCCTTCCTGTCGGTATCAAACCAATGAAAAACATGGCGTATGCTTTCTGCCAGCTTGCGTATTTCCAGCAATTGCTCTCCATTTAACACCGCTCCCGGAATGCCAAGCAATTTCAACTCCTGCGCCAGATTGAAAACAGCGTCGTTGGGAAAATACTGCCCGTTTTGCAGCAACTGCTTATACTCGTTGCCCTGCTTTAATTCCGGCTCTATATAATCGAGCCTGGTATGAATGCGCAGGTTAGCGGCTTTTTCCCTGGCATACGAAGCCTGGCAATGCTCCCCGAGCAAAGCCTTTACTTTATCGAACTCCAGTTGCATTAAAGCCGATTCAGGAAAAAGTTTCATACACCACCGCCTCTTTTTTAAGCGCAGCAAAGGTAAGGTTAAAAGAGTTTTATACGGATTTAACTAGGTTTGCTGTCGCAAACAGGGCAAGTGCCTGCTTATAACAAATTTTGTATGCGCATCCATTATTTTCAGCATGTTCCTTTCGAAAGCCCGGGTTATATACAGCAGTGGGCCGAAGCAAACCGGTGTAGTCAATCTTTTACCCGGTTTTATGAAAAATACAGCCTGCCGGATATAGCACAAATTGACTGGCTGGTTGTAATGGGCGGCCCTATGGGAGTTTACGACACGGAAATACATCCCTGGCTGGAGGCGGAAAAGAAGTTTATACGGCTATGTATACACGCTGGCAAAACCGTTATCGGCATCTGCCTTGGCAGCCAGTTGATCGCTTCCGCCCTGGGTGCGGCGGTATACCCGAATGATCAAAAAGAGATCGGGTGGTTCCCTGTTCAGCTAACGGAAGCAGCAAGATCATCTTACCTGTTCGGGGATTTTCCAGGAGACTTTACGGTATTGCACTGGCATGGCGATACTTTTGACCTGCCCGGGGGAGCAACGCTGCTGGCGGAAAGCCGGGCCTGTAAAAACCAGGCATTCCTCTACGGGAACAATGTGCTGGGACTGCAGTTCCACTTTGAATCAACCGGAGATACTTTGCCTTTAATGATCGAAAGCTGCCGGCACGAGCTGGCGCCGGCGCTTTATGTACAGCGGGAACAGGAGCTGAAGGATGGCTCTTCTGCTATTACAACTACCAATGCCATGCTGGCTGTTATATTGAACCGGCTTGCAGGGTTTAACAAAGTTTAACGCCCTCCGCAGGTTGGCTTCTTTCGCAATTACTTACTATTATCAGTAATTTTGCACAGAACTGAAGATATGCACAGGCTAAGAAAACATTCAACCATGCGGTATGTGTTTATTTTGCTGGGAATCATCCCGGCAGGTATATTGCTTGCCTGTGTCCAAAAAAATAACGGCAAAGCAAATACTATGAGCAACGAAAACGATATACACAGCACAGCATCAAACGGCTCATCGGAAACCGCCACTTTCGGCAACGGCTGTTTCTGGTGTACGGAAGCGGTGTTTCAACAACTGAAGGGCGTTTCTAAGGTAATAAGCGGTTACAGCGGCGGGCATGTGGAAAATCCTACGTATGAAGAAGTGTGTACTAAAACAACCGGTCACGCGGAAGCGATACAGGTTGTTTTTAATCCTTCGGTTATTACGTACGATGAATTGCTGGAAGTTTTCTGGCAAACGCATGATCCCACTACTTTGAACCGGCAGGGTAATGATATAGGACCCCAATACAGGAGCGTAATATTTTATCATAATGCAGAACAAAAAGAAAAAGCGGAAAAGTATAAAGCGGAGCTGGATAAAAGCGGCGCATTTACCAATCCCATTGTTACCGCTATTGAGCCTTTTAAAAATTTTTACGCCGCCGAAGATTATCACCAGAATTATTACAAGCTCAATGGAAAAGCGCCTTATTGTTATTTTGTAATTAAGCCCAAGCTTGAAAAATTTGAGAAGGTGTTTAAAAACAAGCTAAAGGCGCACTGATCCGCAGGAAGCAAGGGTGGAAATGGAATTGCCCGGGAGCAAAGAGCGCTCACCTGCCGGCGGGTTGTTAACCTGGAATATTAATTTTTCAATGATAAAATAGCTACGCGTTTGAATGATGAACGATTTCTTAATATCAAACACTTTTTATTGAAAAGTTCTTTCTAAACCCTCAAATTAAACGGGTGCATTTAAAATTGTCGCACTCCTTTGCTTCATGTGGGTGGTGGAGACACCGCCCACGGCTGGCTGCCCCTCCCCACCAACCGGCGACAATTTTAAATGCACCCAATTAAACACGAAGTATAACTTTTTTTTATAGTTTGCATTGAAGTTGATAACCAAAACGAGTGACTGCGTACGAAACATACAATGAAAAGGAGCTTGTTCAGTTGCTCATACAGGGCAATGAGTTTGCGTTCAGCAGGCTTTTTCAACTTTATCATCAACGAATAGGAGCTTTCGTAAAACAGGTTGCAGGAACAGGACCTGTAGCAGAAGAATTAGTACAGGACATTTTTATGAAATTGTGGAGGCATCGGGAAAAAATAGCTGAGGTAGAAAATTTTTCAGCCTATTTGTTTACCATAGCACGCAATCATATGTTTAGCTACCTCAAAAAAACAGGCAAAGAGCTGGCAAAACACAACCAATGGAAAACGAATAACCTGTACAGACAATACAACCTGCAACATTCTTCAGAAGAAGATAACTACTATAAAAGCCTGATTGAATACGCCGTACGCCAATTACCGGCACAGCAACAAAAAATTTACCTGTTAAGCAGGGATGAAGGCTTACCACATGCAGACATAGCCGGGCGGCTGGGTATTTCCCTGGAAACGGTAAAAAAACATATGGTGCTGGCACTCAGAAATATACGGCAAAAGGTTGCAGAAAATAAAGACCGCGTAGCCTTAGAGTTCCTGTTCATTTTTTTACTCTTATAATTTTTTTTACCATATTACCTCTTTTGTCCTGTTTCAGCAGTCGTTGTACAGTAACAATAAGTACTAATGACCGTTCAGCGACTCTGTTATTTGCTCAATCAGCATTTTAGTTCAAAAATTACTCCCGAAGAAGATCTGGAGCTTGTTTCTTTTCTGGAAGACAATGATAATAATTTAAAGCTGAAGACTTTAATAGATGAAGCATGGGCATTATCCCGGGAGGAGCAGGCAAATGCTTTTACCAGCGAAAGCAGTGAAAGAATGCTGAACCGGTTGATGCGGGATATTACTCCTGCAGATACGCTACAGCCATCCGATCCCCTGGCCCGAAGAACTTTTAACCGCTGGTGGATGTGGGCTGCCGCGGTACTGGTAGCGGCTGTTGCGGGTACTTTTTTTATAACGCAAAACTCAATACCTCAAAAAGAAACTCCTGTAGCTATATCACCTTCCCCTATTGCCCCGGGGCATGATGGCGCTATATTAACACTTGCAGATGGCAGCCAGGTAGTGCTGGACAGCCTGCAGGATGGTGCGATCGCTTCACAGAACGGGTATGAAATAGTGTTGAAAGAAGGAGCGCTTTCCTACAGGGGAGACGCAGATACTAAAGGCGATATGATATTTAATACCGTTAGCACGCCTAACGGCAGGCAGTTCAGGCTGGGGTTACCGGATGGCACCCAGGTATGGTTAAATGCGGCTTCTTCCATAACCTACCCGGTTGAGTTCAGCGCGTTGCAAAGGGCCGTAAAAGTTACAGGGGAAGCATATTTTGAAGTATCCACAGATAAAAAACGTCCTTTTATTGTTGAAAAGGGCTCGCTTGCTGTGGTAGTAACCGGCACTCACTTTAATATCAATACATACGATGATGACCTTACAGCACAGGTAACTTTACTGGAAGGAAGGGTAACAGTAAGAAATGGGAAAGCGGAGGAGAATTTACTTCCGGGGCAACAGGCGGAGACCATAGGAACAGAACAATTACAGCTACATACATCTGTAAACACAGAAGAAGTGATGGCGTGGAAAAATGGCTATTTTTCTTTCAATAACTCCGACCTGCAGTCGGTAATGCGCAAACTGTCGAGATGGTATAATGTGGAAGTTCTATATGAAGGAAATATACCCGCGATGAAGTTCGGAGGGGAAATAGCAAGAAACAGCAATTTATCGCAGGTGCTGGATATTCTCCAGGAAAGCAAAGTTCATTTCAGAATCGAAAATAACAGCCCTTCAGGCAATTCAGGAAAGATCATTGTTTCACCTTAAATTATTTTTTATGTAACCTCATCTTGAAAAATCAGGGAAGATAACCTGTTAAAAACATACTCATACAGGGTTCATCCTTACCAAATCTTAAAACCAACCCGGTTACCCCTTCGTGCGAAGGGAAGCCAATTCATTAACCTAACTAGCTAAAGTTATGCACTTGAACGTAAATGTTGATCCGGCATATTTCAACCGGACTTTACCAGGGCGCCGCTTAACAAGATTGCCGCAAAGCCCCTGTAAAAAACTATTATTAAAAATGAAGCTACTCGTTTTCTTTATGCTGGTAGCATGCATTCAGCTTAGAGCAGCTAACGCGCAAACAGTAACGCTTCATGAACGCAATGCCACCCTCAAGGAAATTTTCAGCGAAATTAAAAAGCAAACCGGCTACGCATTTTTCTATAACGAATCGTTATTGGCCGGAACGTCGCCCATTGATATTGACGTACGCGAAGCCCCGGTAACCGCCGTGCTTGACATGTGCCTCAAAAATTTTCCTCTCACTTACGCTTTGATCGGGAACAATATAGTTATAAAGCAAAAAGAAAAACCGGTTGAGGAAACAAAGCCGGCTGCAACCGTGATGAGCGATACGGCTAAAATTAAAATAAGCGGCATTGTTCTCGATGAAAACGATAATCCGCTGGAAGGAGCTACCATACAGGCCAAAGGCGTTGCCGCAGGTGTAACGGCTGGCGAAAACGGCTCATTCACCATCTATATTCCCTCTAACAAAAACCGTTTGCTGATCATTTCCTATATAGGAATGGCTACACAGGAAATAAACGCTACACAAACAGAAGGATTGATCATAAAAATGCAGCCGGCTGTAACACAGCAGGATGAAGTTGTAGTAATTGGTTACGGCAACACGCGCCGGCAAAACCTGCTGGGCGCTGTATCTACCGTAAAGGTAACCGACAACTTTAAAGGCAGGCCCGCCTCGCTCGGCAATATGATGCAGGGACAAATGCCCGGCGTAAATATCACGCAAAGCGGTGATCCCACTTCAAGTGGTTCTATCAGTATACGTGGCAAGGGTAACAGGAACGGCGATGCGGTGCTGGTGGTGGTTGATGGCGTTCCGGGAGCGCCCTACAACCCCGCTGACATTGAAACCATCACCGTATTGAAAGACGCTTCCTCGGCAGCTATCTATGGTGCTTTTGCAGGCTCCGGTGGTGTTATTATTATTACTACCAAACAAGCCAAATCAGGCAAGCTATCGGTAGAAGCCAATGCATGGCAGGGAGCTCAAACGGCATGGCGTACGCCACAGGTGCTTACCGCGGAACAGTTTAACAAAGTGTGGAAAGACGCGTCTGACGCGGCGGGCAAGGACGTGCCTAACACGTACAATCCATCCCTTTTCCCTTATGGAAATGTTACGCGTACAGATTGGGTAGACGAAATATTCCGCACCGGTAAACTTCAGCACTACGATCTTACACTCCGTGGCGGTACAGAAAAGATAAAAGCGCTTGCTTCTGTAAGCTATGATGATATACAGGGCACTTTGCGCAATACGTATAATAAAAAGCTCACCACCAGGTTGAATGTTGATTTTGCCCTTGCAAAATGGATAGAAGTAGGTGAACACATACTGTATGAATCAGGCAGGGGACAAAGCGCTATAGGCGACGGGCATACCGGCACTATTTTCGGCGCTATGGCCTACCCGCGTTTTAACAGCATGTTTGAGGAAGATGCTGACGGCAATTTGTTGTACAGCGGCACTCTGCCACGCTGGGCGCTCCCCCAGGGCTTTAGCGTGGAAGCCGATCTCCGTAATCCTGTAGCCATGCTGGAAAAGGTGCACCAGTACAATCCGGGTAATAAAGTATTTTCTAAAACTTCCCTTAGGTTGAAACCATTTGCCGGGCTCAGCATCCGTTCTGAATTTTCGGCAGACGCGGGGAACTACCGCAATGAATCTTTCCAGCAAAGATTCCTGGAACCCGGCAGAACCATCAACCAGAACTATCGTATCATTGCAAACACACTCACTACCGGGTGGAACTGGGACAATATCATAGCATATAATAAATTAATAGGCGGCGTTCACGATGTATCCGCGATGGGGGGTTATATCATGAACAAAAGAAGCTCAAGGTGGAATTCAACCGAAGTAAGAAATTATGAATTCGAAGATCCATACTATACGATCTTCAACAACGGTACCGACTGGTCTGTCCGCCCCTCAGAAGAAATATGGACAGAAACGGTTGTTTCCTTTTTAGGCAGGCTTTCTTACTCTTATAACGACCGTTATTTTATATCCGGCAGCATCCGCCGCGATGCGTCCTCAAAATTAAGCCCCACACATAACTATGATGTGCTCCCGGCCATATCAGGGTCATGGAAAATTTCTTCCGAAAAATTTATGAGTTCCCTCACGAGCGTAAGCCTGCTGAAGATCCGTGCAAGCTGGGGAAAAGTAGGTAATATTGGCTCAGTCCGGCGATTCATTTACGCGCCGCCTTACCAGGTTACCGGCTGGCCTATGTTCCTGGGGCCTATAGGCGATATACAGGCTTTCGGGATCTATCAGCCTACCATTCCTAATCCCAGCCTGAGATGGGAAAGAACCGGACAAACCAATATTGGCATAGACGCGAGCCTGTTCAACAACTCACTGAATATAACAATAGACCACTTCATTAAAAAAACACGTGACCTCATTGAGGAAATGCCAATGCCATCTGTAGCCGGTGTGGCTTCTCCCCCCGAATTCAATGTTGGAGACGTGACGAACAAAGGATGGGAGTTTATAGTGAACTACAGCAAAAAAATCGGAAACGTTGATTTTAACGTAGGCGGCAACCTGGGAACATTCAAAAACAAGGTGATCAGCATTGGACAGACGGCATTTATTGCTCACGGCGATGGGGTTAACTCCATGAACCCTTTACGTTCTACCGCGGGTCAACCCTGGCATTCGTTTTTCCTGATTGATGCTGAGGGCTTGTTCCGCAGCCAGAAAGAAATAGACGATTATACCTGGACAGATCCCAGCTCCGGGGATGTGAAAAAGATCCAACCCAATGCAAGACCGGGTGATCTTAAATTCCGCGATGCTAATAACGATGGTACTATCAATGATGGCGACCGCGTGTACATGGGTGCATACGATGTGCCGGATTTCAACTATGGCTTTAACCTCGGCGCCAATTGGAAAGGCTTTAGTCTTTCTGTTTTCCTGCAGGGGGTATCCGGATCAAAAGTATTCAATGGTGTAAAAGCCATGAGCTATACAGGATCAAAAGGCTGGAACATGAGCGTGGATGTGCTGGATTCCTACAACTATAATCCTAACTCAAATATTCCTAACCTGGCAGTAGTGGAAGATCCCAATGGTAACTTTTCCAAAGTATCTGATTATTTCCTGGACAGGGCCGACTATATGCGTATTAAGAATGTGCATCTCGCATACTCACTTCCATCAAGCCTGGTATCAAAAGTTTCTTTTTTGAATAATACGAGAGTACGTGTGTATGTAAATGCAGAGAACCTGGTTACCATTACCAAGTATTCCGGCTTCGACCCCGAAGTGGGCAGCCTTGGTATTGATGGCGGACGTTTTCCCGTATCAAGGATGTTCAGCGCAGGAATGAATGTTTCATTTTAAACCTGGACAAAAAGTCAACAGGTTAAAACTAAAATAATGTTCAAATGAAAACAAAAATCATCATATTAGCATTTTTACTTACAGCGGGCAGCTTTAGCTCCTGTAAAAAATTTCTTGAGCTGCAACCATACGGGCAGCCGGCTGAGCTCAATAACCTCAGCGACGGACAGGCTATGCAGGCCGTGTACGCGTTGTTTTACTGGCAGTACAGGGAAGGTACCCTAGGAAGAGGGTTTATGTGGTATGAGAACTGCAGCGATAATTTTGTTACCGGAAGAACCCAGGCCGAAGCGCAGAATATCAAAAACTTTGTAGATGAGGGTTCCCACGGGCGGGATGTAAGGGACAACTGGCCGCAGATGTATGAAACCATCAATTACGCCAACAACCTTCTCAAATCCGCACCAACAGCTAACAAATTATCTGAAAGAGTACGTAACAGCGTATTGGGGCATGCTTATTTCATGCGTGGATTCGCGTACCTGTGGCTGGCGCCCTGGTATGGCGATAACGGACCTAACGGCGGTATACCTATTGTAACCGAAGAAACGCCTATTGACCAGATGGATGTTCTCCGCCCGGCTTCGGTATTGGAAAATTACAATATGATCATTGATGACCTGCAAAAAGCCTCCGACCTGCTGCCCTGGTTTGATGAAATGTCGCAAAACGAGTGGGGATTGATGCATAAAACGGCCGCATGGTCTCTCATGGCGCGTGCCGCGCTGTATGCCGCGCAGTACGACGCGTCGTATTACGATAAAGTGATAGAGTACAGCAACAGGGTTATCAACTCCGGCAAACACAGCCTGGTGCCCAGCTATAAAACGCTGTTTGAAATTGAAAGCAACTGGAGCCCTGAATATATCATGAGCGCCACCAGCACCGAAATAGACGGCTCCAAACTACCCGGAGTTATTTTCCAGAATGGTGGTTTTGGCATATACAATACATGGGGCTACTTTCAGCCAACTGTTGAATTGCTGAAGGCTTTTGAGCCTAATGACCAACGCTTAAAAGTGAGCATTGTGCAACCAGGCGATACTATACAATTTGTAGGTAACCAGATAGTATGGGCGGTTAACCCTTCTTCCGTTTCGAGCCCAACAGCTCTTACCATTGGTAAATACCTGGCGCCATTCCGCGATGCGGATGCCGTAGGCAAAACAGTGAACCCCAATAGCGATAATGGTACTACCGATCTGAGCATCCCTATTATCCGTTATGCCGATGTATTGCTGATGAAAGCGGAAGCTTTGATATGGAAAGGACAAAACGGCGATGAGCCGCTGAACCTTGTAAGGCAACGCGCGGGTCTTCCTGCTATTACAAATGCTACTAAAGAAGATCTGAAGAGAGAACGCCGTTGTGAATTTGTATTGGAATTTGGTGTTTTCCGTCACTTAGACCTTGTACGCTGGGGCGACGCGCAAAGCGTATACGCACAGCCGCTGCACGGTTACAAAGTAAACCTTTCCGGTACCACCATCACTTCCCTGGACGAAATAGAAGTATGGCCGGCAAGAAATTTCAATCCTGCCGTTCATCATGTTTTTCCTATTCCTAACAGGGAAATTGCCAAAGGCGTTAACCTGAAGCAGAATAAAGGATATTAACTCCTGAACAGTTATATTGCAAAAAACCCACACGCGTATCGTGTGGGTTTTTTAATGTCTTCGTCTAAAGGAAGAAAGGAAGGGGACGTATAAAAGCAAACCCCCGTAGAAACGGGGGTCGAAACCAAAACTAACTGCTTATGAGAATCTTTATATAATAAATTATTGTAGTACTTATAATAAACTTCTGTATACATATATAAGACGCACGAACAGGCTGTTTGTCCTATACGGAATTGTAAAAGTTTTCTTAAAATGACTTTCAGATACAAATCTGCGACTTGTTTCACAGCTTTTTCAGTCCCATTGAGTTTTCGGTAGAAAAAAACCAGCAAACGGTGATTCAAGAACAAAGCCACCGTTCAGCGGCTTCATTTGTTTTAGGTGGTCAAGTCGCAGGGCAATTAAAAAATTAACGCCGCATTGCTGCGGCGTCGTTGCAATGTCTTTGTCAGACGGTTAAAAGGAGCATTGCTTTTCCAGGGTACGGGCTTAGATCAGTGTTTCCGGGGTCAGGGTTGGGTTTCAAAGGATCAGGCTGATTTTTTTCCAGGATTTATTGGATTTGTTACACAAAGTAACGACTGGTTTGATCGCTAAAAAATAGTACAGCATACAATTGTTTTGTAACAATCTCTACGACAGCATCGGAAAAATACTATAAGTAGAACAACTTACCGGTTGATACCTGGATCATTGTAACAGCTCCTCCAATCATTTCTTTTGTTATGCAATCCCTTCATTTTCCGCATCTATGCTTCAAAGTATTTTATTATGCATAAAACTATCATCAACTGTGCGGCATTTCTCCTGTTAACGATTCCATCGTTTGCCGGTAATGAACCGCTCAGCGTTTCATCCACCCTTAAAACTGTTATTGTTTACCGCACCGGTGCAGAAATGCAGCACCATGCGAACGCCCAGCTTTCACAAGGGTTCAATGAGCTGATCATAGAAAATATCAGCAACAGTACAGACATTAACAGCATACAGGTTGGTTGTGCCGGTTCCGTTACCATTATGGGCGTTGAATTTTCCACCAATTTCATGGTAATGCCTGCTGCTAACGGCAGGATACAGTTACTTAAAGATTCCCTTAAAAAAGTGGAAAAAGAAATTGAAAGAAACAGTGTTCAGGTCAATACTTTAAATGAGCTCCTGTCTGTGCTGAAAGCAAATAAAGACATTAAAGGCGCTCAAACAGGCCTGAGTGTAGGGGAGCTCATGAAGCTGATGGATTATTATAAAAACAAGCTGCTTGAGCTGCAACAGGAATTAATTACCCGGCAGGAAAAGCAAAAAAAATGGAATGAGCTGCAATCGAAGTTAACCCGTCAACTGCAGGAAGAAGAAAAAAGAAATACCCGTAAGGCGGGGCAGATAACACTCCAACTGAATGCGGCAGTTTCAGGAAGATATGAATTTACGGTTTCCTATGTCACTCCCAATGCTTACTGGACGCCTTATTATGATATACGTGTAGACGACATCAAAAACCCGCTGAAAGTGATCTATAAATCTAAAATTGTTCAAACCACGGGCATTGACTGGAAAAAAGTGAAGCTATCCCTGTCTACTTCCGTACCCAGCCAATGGGGAAACGCTCCCCTTGTAAAATCCTGGTTCCTGAGTTATATCAATCCCGTTACCGCCATGGAAAAGAAACTTTCCGGAAGGCTTGCCGGGATAGCTGTTGCAGACGCAGACATGAATCATTTAAGCGAGGTAGTAGTAACAGGATATGGTGTACGCGGAGCAACTTCTGCAGAGAGTGAAACGGTAAGAGAGCCCATATACGTGGTGAACGGAGCCATTATGAGCAAGGAAGAATTCTCTAAGATCAGCAGGATATCAATTAAAAGCACCGAAGTGCTAAAGAAAGAGGCGGCTACCGCCCTGTATGGCGCAAGAGCGGAAGGTGGCGCCATAGTGGTAACTTTAAAAGAAGGTATGAGTGATTATGTTTCAGTAACCGATAATGAGCTGAATGTAACTTTTGATATAGAGCTGCCATACGATGTTCCTACTAACGGCAAGGAACAAACGGCAATTTTAAAAGAGTATACCGCCGGATCTGTATATAAGTTTTATTCAGCTCCCCGGCTGGATAAAGATACTTACCTGCTGGCAGACGTAACCGATTGGGAAAAATTAAACCTGCTGCCGGGAGATGCCAACATCATTTTAGAAGGCACATATGTTGGCAAATCGTTCATAGACCCGAACGCTATATCAGATACGCTTAACCTTACGCTGGGGCGGGATAAGCGGGTAGTTGTAAAAAAAGAAAAGCTGGCAGACTATAGCAGCGTAAAATTTTTGGGCAGTAACAAGCTGCAAAAAATCACTTATGAGATCTCTGTAAGGAACAACAAAAAAGACAAGATAACCCTCTTATTAAAAGATCAGTACCCGTTGCCGTCGTTAAAAGAAATAGAGGTTGAACTGCTCGAAACAGGCAATGCGTCTGTAAACAAAGAGCTTGGAATACTTTCGTGGAACATAGAGCTGGCGCCGGGAGAAAGCAAAAAAATAAGGTTTGCCTACAGTGTAAAATATCCTAAAGACCGCCTGTTAAACCTTAACTAACCTCAATAAAAACAAATAAAGCCTGCATAATACCTGCAGGCTTTATTTGTTTGAAGCTTTTTAATTGCGGCAACTCATTATGCCAGGCTCCCGGTACTTTTTAATGCTTCTGCCTGTTTTGCTTTTTGCTTTGCTATTCTTCTGCCCCTGAAAAACAGGTAAAGGTTAAAAAACAGCATAATGCCCAGGTAAATGCTGAATCCGCCCAGTTTGGCGCTCAGTACTTCGAGCAGGCTCCGGCTATCCTTAATGTCGTAGGTAATATCCATTACAAGAAACGCACAGCCCAGGTTTAATAAATAAAAGCCTGTTTCAAAAAGCTTATTGGTAGATAAGGCGATATCAACTTTGCCTCCGAAAATATCATTCATAAATACCCTGCTGTTTTTGAATAAAATATGTGCTACATACCAGGTTAAAAATATTACTGCAGGCAGGTAAATCAGGTAAGCAGTAAAATTAAGAGCATCTTTCATTGTATAACGTTTTATGATGAGAAAATTGATTTCTTGTATTTGCTGAAAAGAAAAATTACCGTCATGTTCACAAAATGAATGATTGCCAGGATGAGCATGATCCTGCCGGTCAATGTTGTTACTATAGTTACCAGTTCCATCCGGCTTTCTATGGTATTCCACGAATGAACAGAGAAAGCAACATGCCCCAGGTTAAGAAGATAGTAACCGGTTAAAAGCATTTTATTAATAAAGTCCGTTAACTTTTCATCGCCGTTGAGCAATCGAAGTATATATACTTTTCCATTCCTGTAAAAAATAAACCCCGCCTGTACTGTAATAAGATACGTTAAAACAAAGTAGATAATGTACGCCAGGATGTTCATACCATACAATTGGGTGAAAGCATCTTTAACAACACAAAAATAATTAAATTTTCCATATTTTCAATATTTTCTGAAAATTTAATTATTACTGCCCATACACAGTATGTTGCTGTATTGCTCATGCAGCGCATGGATTTGACGGGGTTGATCAAAAAAGGGCGTTGAACGTCTTTGCTAGGGGGAACTATTCTCACCGAAGGTAAATCTGTTTGGCATCTGTGGCGTATAAACCTATAAGGCTTGCAGCGCTGCAATGCTACCCCGGCAAACCTTATAGGTTTTCTTAGCCCTGCCCGGCAGATTTCTCACCGCCGTAATATGCATTTAATTCAATACAACCTATGGGCAGCTTCGAAATGACGGCTGCGGATTCCGTCATTTCGACTGAGCCAACATGATCACTGTAGTTTAATCACTTTTATGCGAAGGAGAACTGCTCTCACCGAAGGTAAATCTGTTTGGCATCTGTGGCGGATAAACCTATAAGGTTTGCAGCGCTGCAATGCTGCCCCGGCAAACCTTATAGGTTTTCTTAGCCCTGCCCGGCAGATTTCTCACCTGCCGCAACATACATTTAATTTAATACCACCGGTGGGCGGGTTGCCAATGACCTTTTTGATCAGTCCGTATACAAGGAACAGTAATGTAGCTGCGATGCCCTGGCAATATTCTATAAGTTTGCTTTCTGCTGTTATTCATTCCACAATCGCCAGCTTGCTTCCGCCTGTCCTACCAGCATATCATAGCCATTTTGTACAGATGCGCCCCGCTCCTCGCCTTTTTGAAGAAAAATTGTTTTAGCAGGATTGTATACCAGGTCGAATAAAAAATGGATGGGAGTGAGCGCCTGGTAAGGAAGAGGAGGGAAAGTATCAACAGCCGGAAAGGTACCCGCAGGTGAAGCGTTTATAATAAGCAGGTATTCTGCCAGCAGCTTTTCATCTACATCATTATAGGTAATTACACCGGCAGCCTTGTTGCGGCTTACCTTTTGATAACGGATCCCGAGCTTTTGTAATACATATGCCACCGCCTTGGAAGCGCCGCCGGTACCGAGTATTAAAGCCTTCGTATGTTCAGGGCGTAGTTGCCTGAGCAACGATTCCTCAAACCCTATGGTATCTGTATTAAATCCTTTTAGTACTCCATCGCGTACCAATACTGAATTACAGGCCCTGATCTGCTGCACTTCGTCCGACACCTCGTGCAGGTAGGGAATGATCTTTTCTTTATACGGAATGGTTACACAAAGTCCCTGTAAAAGAGGGTGCCGGGCAATAATTCCGGGTAACAAATCAATGCGCTCTATAGGAAAGTTTTCGAACCTGCAATCCAGGTTTTCCCTTTCAAATTTTTCGGTAAAGTATTTTTTGGAAAAAGAATGCCCGAGTGGATATCCTATCAGCCCATACAGTTTCATTCTACTTCGTCTTTATTTAAAAACAGGTTGAAGGTATCTCCACGTAAGCCTATTCGCATGGCTTCAAGCGCAATCATTTCAGCAGGCGCAATATTGCCGAGGTTGGCGTTACAACCCAGCAGCTCAATAAAGTATAATTGCTGTCCCTTTTGCGGGGCTTCCCAAATAATTTTATCTTCCGGTATCTGGGTCAGTATTTCCTGCACCAATCCTTCCCTCACTTCGCCCGACCCACGGTATATACCCACGTTGCCGGCTTCCCTCGCTTCCGCAATTACATAAGAAGACCCGGCCTCCAGCTCCGCACGCATCAGCTCAATCCATTTATAAGGCGGAATAATATGCTCTGCGTCTTTACTGCCCACCTCGCTCAGCACCACGCCATATTTGGTCAGCTTTTCAATATACCCGCATTTTTCCGCGTGCGGAATGGTAATAGATCCATCGCTTACCTCCATGTAATTTATATTATAATCACGGCAGGTGGCTATATAATCATTAAACTGATTGCGGATCAAAAAGGCCTCGAACAAAGTGCCGCCGAAATAAACAGGAATATTAAACGATTGGTATAATTCAATTTTTTTACGCAAGCCCGGCGTAACATAAGAAGTGCCGAAGCCTAATTTAACGATGTCTACATAGGGTTCCGCAATGCTCAGGAAATTTTTTGCTTCTTCTATACTTAACCCCTTATCCATTACCATAGTGACACCAGAACTACGAGGTTTTCCTTTTCGTTCGGGTATCTGACTTAGATTAAAATTCATGCAAAACGATGTATTTTAAGAATCAGCAAAAATAAGGAAGAAAAGATTGATGAAAATAACAATCCGGCTACGGGGCTGCACAGAAAATACCGTTAGATAGACCTTTTGCGTTTAAAGTAGGCAATGAGATCCACCACCTGCTGATTTTGAAGAATAGTGGGATTGAGCTCTATGAACTTCCTGAGCATTTTGGGCGACCGTTCCATAGCTGCCTGCAGTAAAAGTATGGCTTCCTTGCTTTTACCCATGGCAAACAATACCGCGCTTTTATAAAACGTAAATAAAGGCTTATCACCGGCAGCTTCAATCGCCACATCAATTTGTTCCAGCGCCTCTTCAAAATAGTCTTCCTTATACAGGCACCTGATCAGGGCTTCCCAGCCACCCATACCTTTAGGGCGCACTTTTACCACATTGGAAAAGTGAATGATGGCATCTTTTACATTTCCCAGCTCCAGTAAACATTCGCCCATAGCCAGGTTATACTCAGGCTGCATGCGATGGATACGCATGGCAGATTCGAGGTACTGCACTGCTTTGCCGAGCAGCATTTCGTTAATATAGGTACAGGCAATTTTATAGTATAATTTACTGTCGTCGCTATTAAGATGTGATGCCTTTTTATAGTAAAACCGTGCCTGCGCGTAATTTTTCAGCCGGTCGTAACAATGCCCGATCGCTTCGTAGATCACATCTTCGGGGCGGGCCAGCTCAATTACCTTTTCAAGCGACTCAATCGCGTCTTTATACCGTCTTAACCGGATATAGGCATCCGCCATATTGCGGTACGCGTAATCAAATTTTTCATTGATGACGATAGCGTATTTGTAAGCATCTATTGCCTTTTCAAAAAGCTTCAACCCCTGGAAAGCGGCGCCGAGATTAAACCAGGCTAATTCATTGTAAGGATATTCGTTAATAATACCCTGGTGAAGCTTAATACTTTCCTCGCTTCTGCCCGTAAAATCCGTCCAGAAACAAATTTTATACAAAGCTTCTTCGTTATTGGGATCATTTTGCAGAATGTGCGTTAAGCAATCAAACACCTTATCAAACTCCTCGTAGTCATCATATACATCCGCCAGCTCAAACAAAAGGTTTACCCGCTCCTCTCCTTCAAAGTTATGCAGCGCCGCTTCCAGGATGCTTACAGCCTTTTCGTGTTCATCGAGCGCCAGGTAAACATCGGTTTTAAGGATATAAATATCTATATCCATGCTGTCCAGTATTTCCGCGTTTTCCAGCACAGCTAAGGCTTCCGTATATTTTCGGGTAGCTATCAGCAAATCGGCTTTTTTTACCATTAAAGAGGCTGAATACGGAAATTGAGTAATTCCCAGCTCCGCCGCTTCCAGCGCTTTAGCCAGGTCATCTTTTTCATCAAAATGGTCAATTATCTTTTCAAAAGCTTCTTCTTCCAGAAATGAATGCGGCTTCCCCAACCGGAAACTTTCAAATTGCTTCAGGAGATCTCGTATTTCCTGGCGGTCATTTCGCTGCGGATTTTCTTGCATGCATTTATAAGTTAATGGAAGTTAACACTTTATTGATAAAATCGCAACTTTTTTCGATATTTGTAACCTTTTACGCTCATATACGTTAAATAAGCGTGAAATTTATGATGAACGGTATTGCAAATAATGAATATTAATCATTATTTTTGTTAAATAAATGAGGAAAGCTACAAACATATTGCCCGCAATTGTAAAATATACACTGATAGTAATGGCAATATTTGCCGTTACCCAGTATGTAATTGCTGCATCAGGCATACGGGTGAGGTCGGGGGGTGATGACAAAGGAAAATCCGATAATACTTCAGGCAATTTTTCGAACCTGAAATCTACCGTTACTTTTTCGATAAAAGATAATTACAGGATAAATGCCGGTAATGCGTTCCTGAACAGTCATAAGACTGCCGAAAATTTCAAAGCGCAGAACTCGGTAGTAACTTACAAAAAGGGAAATGTGGTATACTTACTTCCCTACAAAACACAATCCGCCATAAAATTACCCGGCTTTATTAAAGCCGCCCCCTGCCAAAGCACTACTGCTAACCGCTAATATTTTCATTCCTTCAACATAGTTTCTAAAATCTGTCATGGACAGTTTTTACTGTATTCCATATTAACGGGCATCCTTTACAGGGCGCTTACAATATTGCGCTATAGGCGCTATTCTGATTCTATAAAGAAGACCGCACCCTTTAAGCCGCACCGGAATAGGTAGGGCCTATGGTGCATAAGACCTTATTGTTTTTTTCTACCAACAGACAACCTCTATGAGGCATCATAACAGCTTGCTTTTTACACCCGTTTGTACCCCCTACCATAAAAAAATCCGGTTTGCTATTTAAACAAACCGGATTGTATTGTAAAGACAGGATTACTTATTCTGCAGCTTTGTCTTCCACTTTTTCATCACCGCCCTGCTCCATCTTCTTTTTCAGCTCAGCAAGAACACCCAGATCGCCCAGTGTAGTTTTTTCTACTTTGCCCTGGATGTCTTTAACAGCCTTCTTCGTTTTGGCAGCTTCTGCTTTCCTTTCCTTATTGACAGCTTCTTTTTCATCGGCCTTTGCCTGCTCCCAAATGCGGGTATGGCTCAGTACGATCCTTTTTTCATTTCTGTCAAACTCAATTACCATAAACTGGTTGGTTTCATCTGCGCTGATCGTTTTACCGTCTTCTTTTGCAAGATGACGGTTAGGCGCAAACCCTTCCAGTCCGTAAGACAATTGAACTACAGCACCTTTTTCATCCTTCTTGATCACAGCGCCTTCATGTATGGTGCCTACCGCGAAAGTATCCTGCAATGCATTCCAGGGATCTTCTTCCAGTTGCTTATGTCCTAACTGCAGCTTACGGTTATCCTTATCAATACCAAGAATGATCACTTCAATTTCACTGCCCACCTTGGTGTACTCGCTGGGGTGATTGAAGCGCTTTAACCAGCTCAGGTCGCTGATGTGGATCATACCGCCAATACCGGGCTCAAGCTCTACGAATACGCCGTAAGGGGTGATATTTTTTACCAGTCCTTTATGACGGCTTTCAACCGGGTATTTGTTTTCAATTTCATTCCAGGGATCCGGCGTAAGCTGCTTGATGGAAAGGCTCATTTTGCGGGAGTCTTTATCAAGTGTTACAACCTTCGCTTCGTACTCATCGCCCAACTTGAAGAATTCTTTCGCGTTGATCGGTGTATTCGCCCATGTAATTTCACTTACGTGAACAAGCCCTTCCACGCCGGGAAGTATTTCGAGGAACGCGCCGTAATCTTCAATATTTACTACTTTTCCTTTTACTACCTTTCCTTCACTGATGGTATCAGGCAATGTGTCCCACGGATGAGGTGTCAATTGTTTTAAACCGAGGCTGATACGTTTTTTGTCATCATCAAAATCAAGCACCACCACGTTCAGCTTCTGATCCATTTTCAGCACTTCGCTCGGGTGGCTGATACGACCCCAACTGATATCGGTGATGTACAACAGGCCATCTAAGCCGCCCAAATCAAGAAATGCACCGAAATCGGTGATATTTTTGATCGTACCCTCAAGCACCTGGCCTTTTTCAAGCTTGCTGATGATCTCTGCACGCTGCGCTTCAATATCGCTTTCAATAAGCGCCTTGTGAGACACAACCGCGTTCTTGATCGTTTCGTTGATCTTAACTACTTTAAACTCCATCGTTTTGCCAACAAACTGATCGTAATCGGTTACAGGCTTAACGTCAATTTGCGAACCCGGCAGGAAGGTTTCCATACCGAATACATCCACGATCAAACCACCTTTTGTTTTGCTGGTAACCACACCGGTAACCACTTCGCCTGTTTTATGTATTTCAACAATGCGCTCCCATGCACGGGTAATACGCGCCTGTTTGCGGCTCAGGTGCAGGTGTCCGTCCCTGTCTTCTTTTTCCACCACCATTACTTCCACCACATCGCCTACTTTAAGGCCGGGAAGATCGCGGAATTCATTTAAAGAAACCAGCCCGTCACTTTTAAAACCAATATTTACCACAACATCGGTTTTAGTTACGCCTACCACAATACCTTCCACCATTTCATTATCGGTAATGGTCTTAAAAGTACTGTCGTACACGGAATCATACTTTTCTTTTTCCTCTTTACTGTAAGAAGAAACATTCCGTTTGTCAATGCTCCAGTCGAAGTCATCGTGAGCTGTTTCAGGTTCAATTGCTACAGGTGCATTTGTTGTCGCTGCAGGTGCCTGGGCCACCTCCTGTACTTCAGCGTTTGAGCCTGCCTCGGCGGCAGACGAGTTAACAATTTGATTATCTGACATGATATAAACCCAATGGCTTTAAAAATTGGGACGGCAAAGGTACGGCTAAATATAACAACCGGCAAGGAAAAAGCTGCTTTTTTTGAATGGCATTTCTTTTATAAAGAATTGATATTCATGATATTGAAAAGATCCTTCCACTAATAAAAAGGACCCTGGCCACTAAAGTACCGGGATATATACCCCCCGGTTCAGCACTTTCCCGCAGCCCGTTATCCTGTACTTACAAAAGTTTTGTTTTTTATAGAAAGGTTTTCATGCTTAAAAATAGGCGTGTGCTCACAAAAATTTTATATTTTGCCGGCGCTACCAAAAAGTATACTATTAAAACCTAAATATTCGTTGGTAGTTCACAACAACGCATCTGTATGATCACTCAACATCTCATTCCGCTTTTTCAAAAAGATTTAGACAGGTTAAAAGAAGAAATTGAACTTTATTCAAAAGACGAGCAACTATGGCAATTAAAGGGGAGTATTCATAAAACTCCGGGAAATATTTGCCTGCAACTGGCAGGAAGCCTTCAACATTTCATAGGAGCGGTATTGGGAGATTCGGGGTATGTGCGCAATAAAGAAGCAGAGCTCCGGGTTAAGAACGTTCCAAGGAGTAAGCTGCTGGAAGATATTGCATCTACCAGGGCGGCAGTTACGGATGCGCTGGAGCAATTATCGAAAAACGAACTGGCTAAAAATTACCCGTTGCCTGTTTTTGAAGAGAACGTGACCACAGAGTATTATCTTATTTATTTACTGAACGATCTCAACTTTAATATCGGCCAGATCAGCTACCACAGGCAGATACTTGCAGGAGAATGACCGGCTTTAGTGCTCCGCCTGCCACGGCAGCCTGGTTACCTACATGGCCTGGAGGAGGTGACCTGCGGAGAATTGTAAGCATTTTTGCCTATAGTTGAATAACCGCCTTTACATCAAAATCAATCAGGCAGGTTTCACAAATGCTGATAGCTGAATGCTAACCACTAACGGCTACCGGTTGGTTCTCCGCAATGCCTCCCCGTGCTAAGCTTTGCGTTTCCCTTTCTTTTTAAGCTTATTCAGCCATATTAAGGTTCCGGTTACGGGCAATGTTGTGGCAACCAGGCACGACAGGAAATATAACAGCTTCGTAAAGCCGCCATATACATTTCCCACATGCAGGGCTTTAATAGAACCCGCGATACGTTCGTTCAATGGCTTTTCTTTAAAAATATCTTTTTTAGTTACAACGGCGGTATATTGATCCAGCGTTAACCTGTCGCCTGCCGCGGGAGCGAAAAAGCCCGTTTTAGTTTTACTTACGCTTACCGGTGCTTTTTCGTCGGCCGGTAAATTAATCATATAGTTGCCTTCATAGGGTAACGCTTTATCCGCCGCTTCTATATAAGAAGCAATACTGAGCCGCTGCTTTTTTGCTATCGCCGCCGTGTCAAAAAATGCCGCCGCCATAACCGCATTGCCGGTTACATTCAGCTCCCTGCCGGTATCCGCTTCCTTTTTTACTGCCATTTCTCCTGTCTTACCGGAACCCTCTCCCCGAACGCGGCCTTCATCGCGGGCGTTACCGGCTTTTGCCTGGGCGCCGTCACCGGGTCGCCCCGCATTCTCCTGCCGGGGCTTGTAGGTTCCCAATGTTTTTTGCAAGCCATCCCTGTACCACTCAAACGACCACTGCGGCCCGGTTAAGCCCATCAGTAATAAAAAGATGAGGGAATAAAACGCGAGCGTATTATGGAGGTCGTGGTTGATACGTTTCCAGTTAGCATTCCATTTTATTTTTAAGCCCTGCCTCCAGGTTCTTATTTTTTGGGGAAACCATATTACCAAACCGGTAATGCAGCCGAGCGTAAAAACAATGGTTGTCCAGCCCGAAATTTTACTGCCCAGTTCCCGGTTAGTCATGCCCGTTATAACAGGCTTTTCCACCTTGTCCAGCAATAACCAGCGGTGCAGGCTGAACATGGTGCTCATAAACTCTTTGGTGCCATTTTTCTCCTGCGAGTTGCCTGTAATTTCACCCGTATACGGATTCACCATATACGAGGTACCAAACCTTGATTTATCATCTTTTTTTCTTGTATTGAACTGATAGGTTCTTCCCGGATCAGCCGGTACGGTAACCCCTATTACATTTGCTCCTGAAGCCTGCTCTACGATCGCTATAAATTCATCAGGGGATCTTCGCTCCTGGTTAGCAGGCTTTTCAACCTTATATAAATGAGGAGCAGCCATTTCCGTAAGCTCGGTATTATAGGTATATACCGTACCGCTAAAGCAAATAACAATTACTATTAATCCACTGGCGAGGCCCAGCCACAAATGAATATCATTGAACAACTTTCGTGTTTTTTGCCATACCGATTTCTTTTTTACAGACTGTATCATGCGGTCGTTTTTTACGATGTGGAAGAACCTTATAAACTATTAAGGGGGCGCTGCCCTATAAATCAAAAACCGGGTTGAATTGCTTCAACCCGATGATCATTAAATATTTAAGCCACCGCAAAATAGCGGTGGCAAATAAATCGTTTTTTTTATTTATCCCAAAATACGGTAGAAGTAAAAGGATCTATCGTACCCTGCTTTGCCACTTCCTGGCCATTGCCTGTTATTTCAGACTGCCTGTATGTTAACCTTAATGGTCTGAATGCAGGATCAGCGTTCGGACTTCTTAATGATTGAGGTATAACAGGAATACCTAACCGGCGGTAATCGCTCCACGCTTCAAAGCCATTAATGGTATTCAGTGCAAGCCATTTTTGTTCTATTATTCTTTCTATTTTATCAGGAGCAGCTTCCAGCTTTACCTCATCCTGCTCAATATATCCGGAAAAACCGCCGGCTGCTTCCATATAGGCAAACGACTCCTGTACAGCCAGCTCATAGAACTCAGCGGCATTTCCGTCAATCCATCCGCGTTCAGCCGCTTCCGCCTGCAAAAATAAACTTTCAAAAGAGCCCATTAATACAGATGATTGGGTGGCGCTCTTGAATAATGCTGCGGATTGCCCTCCGTTTTCTTCCGGGCCTAAAAAAGCGGAAGTATTTTTCATTGAAAAGACAGCGTCTTCGGTACCAAGCGGAGCCCCCGTATATTCGCCGGTAGCAGATGCTTTAGCATATATTTTTTCCAGGCGGGGGTCATCCAGGCTCTTGTATTTTTCTACTAAAAACTCTGTAGGACGGATCGTATTATAATTACTGGTCAACGCGCCTATGGCTGTACGGTAATACGTTTCCCATAAAGGATTTTGCAAGCCCGCCGTACCGGCAATATACCCCGGGTTTATCAACGCGCTTTGCCCTGCACCCAGGAAGCCGCTTCCTTCCGTTACTATTTTGACCAGCTCATCGTTGATATACGAGGCATTGCCGGTTTCGCTCTGCCGGAGCAGCGCCCGCAGCTTTACCGTATTGGCGAACTTTATCCATTTGGCAATATCTCCTTTGAACATAATATCGTCTACTCCCGGTTTCTTTGAAAAAGCGTTGGCGCTTTTAATATCGGCAATGCCGGAAGTAATAAGATTGACCGATTTGTCGTAAACCGCTTTGCCATCCTCAAAAGCCGGCGTAGCGTTCTCCGTTCCCTGCAGCGCTTCGTCAAACGGCACATTGTTGTACAGGTCTACCAGGCGCATAAAATGCCAGCCCTGCATAATTTTAGCTATACCCGCGTATGCCAGGTCGCCATCGGCGGTGGCTTTTGTTTCAATGTTTTTGTAGTTGGTGAGGATCTTATAAATATCTTCCCAAAAATTCCTTCCATCCCTGTCGGATGCCATAGCGCCAACCGCATAGGTTTCTTCCAGCAAAAACAAGTTTGCCGCGCCGGGGCCATCCGTTGCTTTTGACCAGTAGCCGGCCCATACGGAACCAAGCTGATTAAGGGACCCGCTAACGCCGGGGGAATTAGAGATACCAATCACTTCAATATTTACAGAACTAACCAGTACGTTAGGCAATATCTGCTCTACCGGTACATCAGAGGTAGCATTGGGGTTTTCATTGACATCTAAAAATTTGGAGCAAGAGCTGAAGAGCAACGTCACCGCTACAGCCTTTAGTAAAATATATTTCGAAAATCTTTTCATCATTTAAATATTAGTCATTCAACAATCATTCAGTTAAAAGCCAACGTTCACGCTGAATCCGAACATACGGGTAGGAGGTAAATGCCTCCAGCTCAGGTAACCTTCGCTGCTTCCGCCGGCATACACAAATTCAGGATCGTTATAAATATTATCGCTGTGCCATATTGAAAACAGGTTTCGTCCTATTAGAGCTATACCGGCGGTTTTAACCAGCTTCTGCTTTGACAACAGGCTGGCAGGCAGGTTATACCCGATCTGTAATTCGCGCAGCTTAAAAAAGTTGGCGCTTACCGCATAATTAGATTGCACAGGACCCACATACGAGGTAAAGTATGCCCTGTCGCCCGCTACAGGTACTGTGTTTGCTTCAAACTTACCGGCTTCCGTTTCTACTACGGAACCGGGTATTACAAAAGGCTGGCGATCGTACGCGATGGTCAGCGGGCTCGTTCCATCCTGGATCATCCGGTTAGCGGCCTCGCTGTATACTACGGCTCCGAGTCGGTAATCAAACTGCGCGCCTATATGAAAGCCTTTGAAATCAAAGCTGGTATGAAGTCCCAACTGCCAGGGAGGCGTGCCTGTACCCGCGTTGTACAGCTCTGTTGTACTTACAGGCAAGCCCGTTGTTCCGTTCACAATAATATTACCGTTAGGATCTCTTTTGTAATCATAGAACATAAAGGTGTTATAAGGCGATCCTATCACTACATAGTTTTGCCTGAAAGTATGCAACGCATCCAGCTCTCCATAAATTTTCTGCACTTTGTTATCCATGTAATACATGGTAACGCCCACATTCCATCTTAAGCTCCTTTTACGAATCACATCGCCGCTCACCCCCACTTCGTAAATATTATTGCTCACTTCAAAAGCATTTACCAGTGCAGTAGCATAACCTGTAGATCCGGGTATATCTGTCTGGATTATACCATCGGTAGATAAAGAATACGCGTACGTAAGATCAACATTGAGGCGGTTGTTGAAAAACCCGAGTTGTGCTCCCGCTTCATAAGAAGTTACAAATTCAGGCTTCATGTTAAAGTTGGGGTAGTTTGTACCCAAAGCGAAACCTGGCAAAGTACCAAAGGGAAACCCGTTGGTTTGACTGTACGTATTATTTAACGCGTAGGGGGAGATACCATTTACATTACCGGTACGGTTATACGAAGCAAACAGTTTTCCAAAACCCAGTACATTATTCTTTAAGCCCGGAAAAGCGTCGGTAAAAATAAAGGTAGCGCCCACGCCGGGATAGAAATAAGAACGATTGTCGGGATTCAGCACAGATACCCATTCGTTCCTTCCCGTAAGGGTTACAAACAAATAATTATCGTAGCCGGCAGTAAACTCACCATATACAGCGGTTTGCCTGTATTGTGTAATGGCTGAACTGCCGCTTAACTGGCCTGTGCTGTTACCAGGATTAAAAATACCGGGAACAACCAACGCGCTCGCGCCAATACTGTTCGTTTTTGTATCATCGGTCCGCAGGTTATTACCTACAAGCAGGCGTGTGCTGAATTTTCCAAAATCCTTATTGAAATTAAGAATAAGGTCGCTGTTTATTCTCCTGAAATCGCCGGAGCCATCCGTTACACTTCCGGCAATATTTGTACGCCCGGGGGTAGTATAAGTGAATTTACCGGTTGTATTGCGCGTTTGTTCGTTGCGGTTATACAAGCCAACCCTGTATATAGCGCTGAACCATGACGTAAACTGGTAGTTCAATTCCACGTTCGCATTCAATGTTTGCTGGTTGGTTAAGGTACGCTGGTTGGCCGCGTTAAAATAAGGATTGGGCTGGTTGGTACTATACCAATAGTTTGGGTTGGCATACGGCACATTTTCCCAATCACGTATTTCATTATAAGGTATATGCGCGGGATGCCTGTATACCGTAGACCAGGGTTCGCTCGGAGTTACATCGTTACGGTTATACACATAGTTTACATTAAACAGCGCGGTAAGCTTTCCGAACTTGCGCGAAGCATTAAAGCGAACACCTGTCCTGGAATTTTTATCGCCCTCAATAATGCCTTTTGTAAGCACATTTTGCGCGGAAAGGAAAAATGTTGATACTTCATCGCCACCGGAAAATGAAATGTCTGTTTGTGTTGTCGCTCCCGTATTAAAGAAATCTTTACGGGAGTCTTTAGCGGCAGTATAAGGCACTTCCCACTGGCTGCCATCAGGCAAAACAGTTCCTACCGCTTTCAGGCTTCCGTCGTAAGCCGGGCCCCACGAACGGTATTCGGTAGGATTATAGGTACCATTTACACCATTACCATATACAGTTTGCTGTTCGGGTAAACGCATTATATTTTCAAATAAAGTAGTATTAGATACAGCAATTTTCTGCCTTCCGGCTTTTCCTTTTTTAGTAGTGATCATGAGCACCCCGTTCACCCCTTCGGAGCCGTACACAGCCGCGGCATTGGCTCCTTTCAGTACGTTAATGCTTTCAATATCATTCGGATTGATCCTGTTGATCTCGGGAACCGGAGTGCCGTCCACCACATACAACGGCGAATTATCGCCGCTATGCGAACGTATTCCGCGAAGGTTCACCTGCACGTCAGGATCCACCTTACTGTCGAACATATTGATCCTTAAGCCTGCCACCTTGCTTGCCAGGCCCAGAATCGGATTTACGGGCTTACCCTGGTTCAGCTCGGCATTGCCAACCTCCTGGCTTGAGGTAGCCAACTCCCTGGCAGCCCTTTTTATACCAAGCACACCGGTTACCACTATTTCAGAAAGCTGCTTATTCGCCGAAACAAGTCCTAATGTTATGGTTTTTGTTTCAGGCCGTACTACAAACTCCGCGGTAGCATAAGAGATATGTGATATCTCGAGCACCTGCCCGTTCTGAACGGCAATGGTAAACCTTCCTTCTGTATCGCTCAATGCGGTAACAGCAGTGCCTCTAACGGCAATACTGGCATTTTCTACCGGGGTTCCTGTGTTATCATCTTTTAATTGCCCCGAAATAACACGTTGTTGGGCGGATGAAACAACCACCGAAGAAAAAAGAACAATCAAAAAAAGTAATTTTCTAAACATTCGCATTTCTTTAAACCTGCCTGTAGCAGTTAATTATTTCATATTTTCGCTGCAAATTTCCTATTGAACAATAACACGATACGGAAAAATGATTACGTGAAAAGGAGAAGTACCGGCAGAAAGGAAATATTTTTCGTATTTCGGAAGGATGTTTTACAATAATGTGACATTTTTGCGATAGAATACCATTACACTTGTTGCCATGTGAGCGTATTTTAATGTGAGCAAATGAGTAACAACCCTCTTAGTACATTAACCAGATCAGACCTTTGCCGGTATCACCAGCCGGTAAGTGTGGCAAGCATGGCTTACTCAGATTTTTTTACGTTAAAAGAACATGAAGTAATTGAAAGGGAAGGTTTTCAGAAAATGAAGACAACCACCAACCGCTGCAAAGAATTTTTATTTCCGGGCATTCATTTCATGCACATTACCTGCGAGAAGGCCCAGCAGGAAGAAATGGTTTTTAAAAGTAAGGAATCCTACATCAGCATGGTTTTTTGCCTTAAGAACCATTGTACCTATATTAACCAGCTCACCAATACCCCTTTTGCCGATGTAAACAATAATGAGCACAGCCTTATCTTTATATCGAACCAGGAAACAAAAATACAATGGCAGAGTGAGCCGGGCGCTGAAGTTTTTATCATCAATCTTACTATTGACTATTTCAAAAGATTCATCCCGCAAAACCATCCTCTATACCAGGTATTTGAAAGCACTGTATACGAAAACACTCCGGCCGCACTGGGTGAGTATACGTTACAGATAGTTCCCCGCATGCTTACGCTGATATACGAGATTGCACAAAGCGAACAGAAACATCATTACAAGCGGATGCTCGTAAAATCGAAAGTGATTGAGCTGCTGATGCTGCAACTGGAGCAGCTCGAAAAAGCAGGAGAAAAGAACGCTGTGGAATTGCCGCATAATGCTCATGTAGAGAAAATGTACCTGGCCAGAGCAATCATTACTTCCAATTTGGGCAAATCCTGCTCCATTCTTGATCTTGCACAGCAGGTAGGCACCAACGATTGTTACCTGAAAAAACATTTCAAGCAGGTTTTTGGAACTACCGTATACGGGTACCTGCAAAAAGAGAGAATGGAAAGATCAAGAAGGCTGCTGATGGAGGGCGAGAAAAAGATCTCGGAAATAGCCCGCCTTACCGGGTACAAGCATGCCTCGCATTTTACCACGGCATTCAAAAAATACTTCGGGTACCTGCCTAATAAAATAAAAGTGGTGCTCTTATCCATTTTAAGCGAACCCGAAGTAATATACATATTTGAAACTCCTGCTTTATTTGCCCGTTATTGATACACCCGTACCCAGTCTACCTGCATTGCCTGCGGAAATATACTGTCGTCTATCCCCCTGGAACCTCCCCAATTACCTCCTACGGCTACATTCAGCAACAAATGGAATTTTTGATCAAAAGGCCATTCCCGGAATGTCTTCTTTTCATTGCTGAAAGTAAAATACAGCTCGTCATCTATGAATATTTTAATTTCATTTTCGTTCCAATCCAATTTGTATACATGAAATGCTTCCGACAAGTCGGTACGAAAAGTTTGGGTTCCCTTTTGGGTACCGATTGTATGATTATAGGCCCCGGTATGTACCGTTGCAAAAACAGAGTCGGGCAGGTATCCTACATGTTCCATAATATCTATTTCGCCGCTGGCTGGCCAATCGCCATGGTCCGAATAGGTAGGCAGCATCCATATAGCGGGCCAAACCCCACGTCCTTTGGGTAATTTTGCTCTTATTTCCATTCGCCCGTATTTCCATTCGCCTTTGTTTTTACTTACCAATCTTGCGGATGTATACCCGGCGCCCTGAAAATCTTCTTTCATTGCAGTAATGGTGAGTATCCCATTTTCCACATGTGCGTTCTGCGTTCTTTTTTCAGTATAAAATTGTTTTTCATTATTTCCCCAGCCATCCCCACCGGTATCATAGCTCCATTTAGTACTGTCAGGCAAACCGGTGTAGTTAAATTCATCGCTCCATACCAGTTTTGCCTCTTTTATTTCTGGATCTTTTTTTTGCGCGCACCCTGCCAGGTATAACTGGCCTATTGCTATTAAACCAAAAACCAACCGCTTTATTTCCATAAAATTTGAAGTTTATTTAATTATACCCCGGGTTTTGATGATCCTTCATAGCAGGATTTCTTCCAATAGCGCTCAGGGGTATAGGCAGTAAGTAATTTTTGGTTTTATCAAACGACCATTGCGGTGCACCGGAAGGTATGGCATTGATTCTTTCATACGTATAGCCGCCGCCTGTTTTAGGAGTAATTTTCATGCCATGCATTACTTTATTGAGGTTTACTTCTGCCAACTCCCAGCGTATTAAATCAAAATAACGTTTGCCCTCAAATGCAAGTTCTATCCTTCTCTCCCTGCGGATCAGGTCGCGCATTTGTGCCTGCGTAGCACCGGGGTATACTTCCGAAAAAGTAGGAATGCCGGCCCTCGTCCTGATCTGATCCAACGCTTCGTATACCGATGCATCTGGCCCTACAGCTTCATTTTGCGCTTCGGCATAATTCAGCAATACTTCGGCATAACGGAAAAAGTAATAATTCTGGGCGCTGGCAGCCCATTGAAAAATATTTACCGTGGTATCCATGCGTTTTTTAGTACAATATCCTGTATTGGTATTGTCTGTTGCATCTGCAAGATCAATTGCATTGTTACCTGAACCAACTGCACTTAAAAATGTAACCCCGTTAAAAGTATTTCCATTATATAATACCGATTGCCTGAAACGGGGTTCCCTGTTTGCGTACGGGTTATTCTCATCATAACCTGAACCGGGGTCTGTGATGGCTTTCCCGTTTGCCATGGCATAATCATCCACCAGTTCCTGTGTTGGAGTAGAACCACCCCAGCTCAGCCATTGTGTTCCAACATTGTTGGGTCCCTGGTAGCCGATGATGTTACTACCCTGTTTTATGGTAAGGTATTCACGATACAAAATGCCCTCATTATTATCGTTACCTGTTGTGAAAAAGAATTCATCGTATTTGGGATATAAGGAATATCCCAGTTGCATTACCTGCTTATTGGTAGCGGCTGCGGTGGCCCATCTGCTCAAATCATTTGCGGGATTATTGTGCTTGCTTGCGTAAAACAATTCAACCCAACCTTTAATGGTTAGCGCTGCGCCCCTGGTTATTTTACCGGCGCCATCGTTACCATTATTGGCAGGTAATAACGCTGCGGCTTCTTCCAGCTCTTTTTGTATAAATGAAAATGTTTCATCAAAGCTGGCGCGGGCATGAAATATTTCATCGCCATCAGTTTCACGATTATCAGGTTTGGTAATAACGGGCACTCCTCCATACAGCATCCACAACTGGTGGTAGAAAAAAGCACGCATTACTCTTGCCTCCCCGATCTTTTTATCCTTGTACTCCTGGGATAATTCTGAATTTTCAACCCCTTCAATAAATACATTACATTTCCTCACCCTCCCGTATAGCGTAGTCCAGTCAAGCCACATTGAAGCGGCTGCCCAGTCGTACCAAAGAACAGTATTAGAATTTATGGTAGACTTATTTCTTGCTACCTGCGAACTGATATTCCAGTTAAACCCGGTCATCAGGTCGTCTGCCCAGGAATCGAAAGGCTCAAATATAAAATTGTTCAGGTCAGGAAGATTGCTGTATATATCGTTCAATACAAGGTCTGCAGATGATTCAGTAGAAAACGCCGTTTCACTACTAACGGCGCCCGTATTGGGAACTTCCAGGAAACCATCCTTTTTACAACCGGAAAACAGGGAAGCACAAACAATCCCCATCACCCAAAGCTTACTGATATTTATTATAGATTTCATAATGATCTTAATTAAAGTGTTAGATTAAAATTGCACCCTTAAACCCACGGTTACGGCCTTTTGCGTAGGGAAATACCAGCCCCTGTCATTACTTACTTCAGGATCAAAATTTTCAATAGGGGTCCATGTAATAAGATTCTGGCCCGACAGGTATACGGATACCATATTCATTCCCCAGCGGCTTGTAATATTTCCGGGAATGGTATAGCTCAACATTCCTGTTCTCAACCGCAAATAAGCCAGGCTTCTTTGCCAGAAAGTAGATGCCTGCATATTATTGGGGCTGGGAGAAGTTGTCATCCTGGGATAAGAAGCATTGGGGTTTTCAGGAGTCCAGTAATCCAGGACGGTTATGGGTGCATTTTTATTATTATCGAAAGCCCACGCTGCGCTATTGGCAAGTTGTATATCACGTTGGGCTACTCCCTGGAAGAGCAAGGACAGTTCAAAGCCTTTGTAACCTATTGTCGGCGTAAAGCCGTAAATGATGGCCGGATAGCTGGGCGGATTTCCCATTGCTATCTGGTCGTTAAAATCAATCAACCCGTCCGGTTTTCCATCAGGACCACTGATATCCTTATAACGGATATCGCCGGGGTATACCGTAGCGAATGTTTGTTTGGCAATGCCATCTTTTAATTCACCGGCTGTTGTAAAATCATCCTGGGTAAAGTAACCAATTGACTGGTATCCGAAGCGAACATCGTAAGGTCTGCCTGTTCTCCTGAGATTTGGATTGCCGAAAGTGGCAGGGTCTTCAAAAATCTCTACCATTTTATTTTTGGCATACGTAAAATTACCGCTGATGCCTACACGCAGATCTTTTGTAATATTATAGTTGCCGGAAACAGTAAACTCAAATCCATGGTTTTCCATAATACCCGCGTTTACCTGCGAGAGGCCTATTCCATATTCAACAGGAACTGTTACATTGGGAGCAAGCAGCATGTTTGCCCTCCGCTCATGAAAATAGTCCGCTTCAATATTCACTAACCCGTTCCACAATCTCGCTTCAATCCCTATGTCGGTTTTAGATGCTTTTTCCCATGTAATGTTAGGGTTGGGCTCAGCCATTTCATACAAGCCCTGGGTTTGAGATCCGTTTAAAATAGCGGAGTTGCCATACAGCGTGAACCCGGTTTGATATTGATAGGGATCACCGGCAAGATTAGCTGATTGCCCCCATGAAGCCCTTAGCTTCAACTCATCCATCCAGCTAACATTCTCCATGAACTTTTCCTGCGAAATACGCCATGCGGCAGAGAATGCGGGGAAGAAGCCAAATCTTTTTCCAGGTGCAAAATAGTAGTGCCCGTCGTACCTGCCTGATGCCTCAAACAAATACTTACTGTCAAAACCATACGTTACTCTATATACGATCGAACGTTGCCTGGTACCCATGGAATTACCATCGTTGCTCAGATCAGTTTCTCCGCTGCCCCCGGCAAACAGTTCCTGGATGGGCAGATTGTAGTTATTTCTTCCTGCGTTGAAGCGTTGAGAATTGGTGCTCCGCGCCTCCAGCACCACCAAACCGGTAACCGCACTTTTGCCAAAATTTCCCGCGTAATTAATATACCCCTGGTAAGTAAAAGCCTGTGTCTGGCGATATTCCTGGCTGAAAGAAGGAAGAGTTGTGATCGGTATTTCAGGGTATGTATAAGGGCGTGTTGTGGTATCAATGGAGTAAAAAGTAAATGGCTGATTCCAACTGCGCCTGTAACTTACTATACCGCTATTATCTGTATTAAAGGGATCGTAAGGATTAAAATCATACGAACCTACAAATTTTACACTCAGTCCTTTTACAGGGAGTTTCTGCTCAATAGAAAGCTGGCTGAGCAAAGTGTTGCCTGTAATTTGCTGGTAGCTGGGGTTATCGTAAAAGTAGGCATACATATACGGGTGAAGTCCGTTGCTGTATATAAGTGGAGTACTGTTTGTAACCGTATTGATCAGGTTCTCGAACATACTCTGGTTATTATACCCGGCGCCTGTAAGATCTCTTTTTTCAACACGACCATTGAGTGAAAGTCCTACCAACGTGGTTTTAGTTGCCTGCACCTGCATATTACCGGAAACATTATACCGCTGGTATTTGATACCCGGGAACATTCCTTCCTGGTTCAGGTAGCCTAAGCCCATTGCATATTTTACAATATCAGTTCCCCCGTTCAGTGTTAAACTATGGCTGGTGATCAACGTATTCTTCAGGATCATATCTCCTATAGGATCAATATTGGGATGCCCGTCAGGGTCTGATCCGTCGCGGTATTTCTGCAGATCCGCTTCGCTGTAGGGCATTTGGAAAGATCCGGCATTTTTAGCTCCTTCATTCTTTAATAAGGCATAATGATAAGCATCTACAAATTTTGAAATAACAGTCGGGTTCTGAAAACCAACATAGCCATCATAACTGAGCACAGGTTTTCCGGTTTTTCCCTGCCTGGTGGTAACCAGTATTACACCGTTAGCGCCTCCCAAACCGTATGGAGCCACTGCCGCCGCATCTTTTAATACGGATATCGTTTCAACATCGGCAGGATTCAGCTGGCTAAAGTTTCTTGGAACTCCATCCACAATTAGCAGCGGAGCCGAGTTACCATTACTTCCAATACCCCTGATCAGGATACGTGAGGCGTCATTTCCCGCCTGTCCGCTACCCTGGGTAAATATTACTCCCGATGCCCTGCCTCCCAGCGCATTGGTAAGGTCGCCTACTGGCTGACTCTTCATATCACTTCCTTTAATAGATGCAACTGAAGCGGTGAGCGAGGTTTTCTTCTGTGTACCATACCCTACTACTACTACTTCATCCAGCTTTCCATCCCCTGCTTCCAGTTCAAAGTTTTGGGTGCCGCTACTGGTTATCACCCGTTCCATGGTGGCCATACCGGTATAAGTAACCACCAGCACACTGCCGCTTTTGGGAACGGAAATTTTAAAGTTCCCGTTCATATCCGTTACGGCGGATATCGCACTTCCTTTAATATTAACAGTAGCGCCGGGCAGGACTTCCCCGGTTAGTTTGTCGGATACTTTGCCGCTAACCTGTAGTGTTTGTGAAAAAACGCTGAGGGGCAAAAAATAAATAAGAGAAATTGCACATATAAGCAAAACAATGTTACGTCTCATAAGCAAACAATTAAGTCAGTTGTTAGAAAAGTTATTATTACAAGCATAAAACTATTCAAAATAGACCTACTACAACAGTTTTAGGCTACATCAATACTACATCAGTATCTAAAATAATAGCCGTAACTACCTCATCAACTCTACAACCAGAGGTATTTCTTTTTAAATTAGTATTATCTTTCAAGGCACATGAAATTAACGATTGAACTGGCTATATTACTTCTGCTTTTTACGGTATGGGGCAAGGCCCAGAATACCATTGGCCTGCCTGAAATCATCAACTACACCAAACAAATATACCAGGCAGGCACTCAAAACTGGGATATTTGCCAGGATAAGAATGGTATACTGTATTTTGCAAACAACGAGGGGCTCGTGAGTTTTGACGGAACTTACTGGAAGATCTACCCCCTTCCGAATAAAACCATTGTGCGATCGGTAGCCGTTGCATTTGATAATAAAATATATGTTGGCGGACAGGATGAGATCGGCTTTTTTTCGCCTAACAGCCAGGGATTGCTTGAGTATCATTCCATTAAGCATCTTATCCCGAAGAAAAACCGTTCTTTCACCGATGTTTGGGACATTGTAAGCGCTAACAACCAGATATTTTTCCGGTCTAATACACAAATATTACAGCTATCCGGCGACCGGGTATCGGTTTACCCTGCCGGTAACTGGCTTTTTATGGGCACTACACCCGATATGTTGATTGCCCAGGATGCTACAAAAGGCATACTTAAGTTCGATAAAGACCTGTGGAACCCTTTGTTTGTAAAGGAACAATTGCCCAACGGCTTTTTAATAACCGCGGTTGTACAATGCGGGAAAGACAGCACATTGATCATTAGTTTGAAACATGGCATTTACTTATATGCACACAACCAGCTAAAGCCTTTTACATCTGCAGCGTTAGCCGGTATAGCGGGCTATAATATTTACGGAGCGGTTGCTATTGACGATGAAAGCTTTGCATTGGCAACCTCTTTGAAAGGCTGCTTTGTAATTGATAAAAAAGGGAACCCCGTACAGCAGTTTTCGCGGCAGGAAGGTTTGCAAAACAACAATGTGCTGAGCGTTTTTACCGATAAAAACAAAAACCTGTGGCTGGGACTGGATCATGGAATTGATTTTATTGCTTACAACAGCGCTATCAAACATATATACCCCGATAAAGAAAATGAAGGATCGGGCTATTCATCCATTATACATAATAACCGTCTTTACATTGCCACTACCAACGGCTTATACCAGGTTCCCCTTCACCCAAAAACAGACCTCAGCTTTGTTAAAGGCGATTTTGCACCGGTGCAGGGTGCAGGCGGGCAGGTATGGAACCTTTCTGAAGTAAATGGGAAGCTGGTGATGAGCCACCACGAAGGCTTTTGGGAAATAAAAGGAACAACCGCGCTTCCGGCAGATCATTCAACAGGGTTCTGGACGTTTTTGCCCCTCAGCGCCATTATGCCTTCGCCTGTTATAGTTGCCGGCACATACGACGGACTGCGGTTTTATAATTATAAAGACGGCACTTTTTCAAAAAACTATACCGATACCAGGTTCGAGTCGGCCCGGTTTGTAGCCATTAACAACAACGACATCTGGGTATCTCATCCCTACAAGGGTATATACAGGATACGGGTATCTGAAAACAATGAACCCACCGTAGAGAACTATGATGTGCGTCACGGACTTGAGCTTACCAGCAACGGCAACTATGTGTTCAAAGTAAAAAACCGCATTGTGGTAACCAGCGAAAAAGGCGTGTATGAGTACAACCCGGCAACCGACAGGTTCGAACCATCCGTTTATTTCAACTCCGTTTTTGGTAAAACGGTGGTAAGATATTTAAAAGAAGATAACTCGGGCAATATTTGGTTTGTATTCGGCAAAACCCTGGGCGTGGTTGACTGCAGCCGGCAGGAGCCACAGGTAATATATATACCCGAGCTGAACCGGAAAATTGTAAGCGGGTTTGAGCAGGTATACCCGGTAGACAGCAACAATATCTTCGTGGGAGGCGAAAAGGGGTACTTTCACATTAACTATGCAAAATACAGGCAACAACACCCTGTTATACAGGTTCAGGTAAGGCAGGTAAAAGCCATCAATACAACCGACAGTCTTTTATTTGGCGGTTATTTTAACAATGTAAATGAACTGCAGGTACAGCAATACCGACATTCTGTTCCGTACAACTGGAACTCGTTCAGGCTTGAGTTTACCGCTCCGCTGTACGAGCAGCAATCTAATATTGAATACAGCTACCTGCTGAAGGGATATGACAACGGCTGGAGCGACTGGAGCAGTAAAACGGAAAAAGAGTACTCCTACCTGCCGGCAGGAACTTATCATTTCCAGGTAAAAGCCCGCAACAATCTCGGCAACGAATCGGCGATCAATACATATTCATTTGTAATACTGCCGCCCTGGTATCAAACATGGTGGGCATATGCGCTGTATGGCTGTTTGCTGCTGTATGCCGTGTATGCCCTGTATCGCTGGCAGAAGCAAAAATTTCATCAGCAACGGCTGCGGTACGAAGAGAAGCAAAAACGTTTGCGCGATCTGCACCAACTGGAACTCGAAAAAAATGAAAAGGAAATTGTAAAGCTGCGCAATGAAAAGCTGGAGGCCGAAATACAACACAAAAATAAAGAGATGGCCTCCGCCACCATGCACCTGGTAAAAAAGGGAGAATTGATTACCCGCCTGCGAGATGAGTTACAAAAGCTGATAAAAAACACGGAAGACGACAAAGCGCTGGAAGCGCTGAAAAAGATGATAAAAACCCTGGGCGAAGAAGACAAAATGGACGCCGACTGGGAACATTTTACAGTACATTTCGACAAAGCGCACAACGATTTTTTTGTAGCCCTTAAGGAAAAACACAGCAACCTTACTCCCAACGAGCTAAAGCTGTGCGCTTACCTGCGCATGAACCTCAGCACCAAGGAAATGGCACAACTCATGAATATTTCCGTAAGAGGTGTTGAAATAAGCCGGTACAGGCTGCGTAAAAAGCTGCAAATACCTACAGAAATAAACCTGTTTACTTACCTGCTCGATTTTCATGCAAACGGTAATAATGCAGAAAAAATAGTATAGAGAGGCAGAACCCTGTGCAAATAATTACACAAAATACGGCTGCCATTATGAAACACCCTGCTGATTGCCATTCGCGCTCACCTCCCTTGCAAATACTGTAGGCAACGCTTTTGTTTTTCCAAGTGTATTTGACGGCACACAATGGAGAAACATTAAGGTTTCGGTGCATAAATAAATGACTCACGTTACATCAACAAAAAACCTGTATGCTTTGCAAGTATTGCAAAGCATACAGGTTACAAAAATTCAAATCAATTATTTCTTTTTCTTCTGACTTTTGGGGGCGAAGATGATCAGCATCCGTTTTCCTTCCAGCTTGGGCAAACCTTCCGGCGCGCCTATTTCGGCAAGGCGTTCGGCAAACTTCAACAACAGCAATTCCCCTCTTTCCTTGAACATGATGGCGCGGCCTTTAAACTGTACATAAGCCTTCACTTTATTGCCCTCTTTTAAAAAGTCTTCGGCATGTTTGGCTTTAAAATTAAAATCGTGGTCATCCGTATTAGGCGTAAAACGGATCTCCTTTACTTCCGACACTTTGGAATTGGCCTTCATCTCCTTTTCCTTCTTCTTCTTCTCGTAAAGGAATTTATTATAGTCAATTATTTTACATACCGGGGGATCGGCATTAGGAGAAATTTCTACGAGGTCAAGCCCCTGCTCATTCGCGAGCTTTAAAGCTTCCTGTGTGGAATATACTCCTACCTCCACGTTATCGCCTACCAGGCGAACCTGGGGTACCCTTATCATGTGGTTGGTGCGATGTTCCTGCTGCTGTTCTTTTCTGAAACGGGGGTTGAAATTACCCCTGGGAAATTGAGGTCGTGGTGAAAATGCCATTTACAGTTTTTAAAGTGATACTCCTTTTTATTGCAGGAGGTTTTAATTGTTTAAGTTAAAAAATTGAATTTTATATACAGTGAAACAAGCCTGTTTTGTTTCACTACCTGTTTTACTCTGCAACCCTTGCTTTAATTTCTTCCACGGCGGCTTCAATAAATGCATCAACCGTTTTAGATCCCAGGTCGCCCTTACCCTGCCGCCTGATAGCTATTGTTCCCTCGTTTACCTCCTTCTCTCCTACTATCAGCATGTAGGGAATCCTGGCCAGTTCCGTATCCCGTATCTTACGCCCTATCTTCTCCGGCCTGTCATCTATCTCAGCACGAATATCTGCATTTTTCAACGATTCTAAAACATTTTGTGCGTAATCCATGAACTTATCGCTAATGGGCAGCACCTTTACCTGCACAGGCGACAGCCACAATGGCAGCTTGCCGGCATAGTGCTCCAGCAAAAATCCTATAAATCTTTCATGTGTTCCTAAAGGCGCCCGGTGAATGATAAGAGGGGTTTCTGTGCTGTTATCCGGGGTAGTGTATTGCAATTTAAAGCTGCGCCCCTGCGAAAAATCAACCTGGTTGGTGGCCAGGGTAAACTCCCTTCCTATCACGCTGAATATCTGCACATCAATTTTAGGGCCATAAAAAGCCGCTTCATCCTGCACTTCCACATAGGGAATATTCGATTCAATCAGCACCTGCCTTACCATCTCTTCGGTTTCTTTCCAAAGTTCGGGCTCATTTACATACTTCTTGCCCAGTTTATCAGCCGAGTGCAGGCTCAAACGCATGACGTATTTATCTATACCGAATATTTTAAAATATTTCTGGTACATTTCATTTACCGCCCTGAACTCACTGGCAAACTGCTCCCTGGTGCAGTAAATATGCGCATCGTTCATATGCAGGCAGCGTACCCGCATCAGGCCAAACAATTCCCCGCTTTGCTCGTACCGGTAAACAGTGCCATACTCAGCAATGCGATATGGCAAATCGCGGTAACTTTTGGGCTCGGCGGCAAATATTTTATGGTGATGGGGACAGTTCATTGATTTAAGATAATATTTCTCGCCGTCCACTTCCATGGGCGGGTACATACTGTCGGCATAATAAGGAAGATGCCCGCTGGTGAGGTACATGCTTTCCTTTGCAATATGCGGGGTAACCACCCGCTTATAGCCGGCTTTCAGCTCCGTTTCCTTGGCCAGCTTTTCCAGCTCTTCTATAATAACAGTACCATTGGGCAGCCACATGATCAGGCCTTGTCCAACATCATCGTCCATAGTATAAATGCCCAGCTCTTTTCCCAGCTTCCGGTGATCTCTTTTTTTCGCCTCTTCCAGCATTTGCAGGTATTCGTCCAGCTCTTTCTGATTGGGAAAAGTAATGCCATATAAACGGGTAAGCTGCTTATTATTTTCATCGCCCTTCCAGTAAGCGCCTGCAATATTGGTAAGCTTAATGGCTTTTATTAAGCCGGTTTGCGGAATATGAGGTCCCCGGCACAGATCTGTAAAGTTGCCCTGGCTATAAAAGGTAATAGCCCCGTCATCCAGGCTCTGCAACAGGTCCAGCTTGTATTCATCCCCTTTTTCTTCAAAATACTGTACCGCCTCTTTTTTTGAAATGTCCTTACGTATGTATGAATTGTTTTGCCTGGAAAGCTCTGTCATTTTCTTCTCAATGGCACGCAAATCTTCTTCCGTTATCTTCCTGTCGCCCAGGTCCATATCGTAATAAAAGCCAGGCGGGTTTTGCGTAGGCGGGCCCACCCAGAATTTTACCCCCGGGAATATAGACTCTACCGCCTCTGCCATGAGGTGGGCGGAGGAATGCCAGAAAGTAGATTTACCTTCCGCTTCATTCCAGGTTAGTAACTTTAAGGTACTGTCGTTGTATATGGGCCTGGTAGCATCCCACACCTGGTCGTTTACAGAAGCGGCCAGTACTTTTTTTGCCAGTCCTTCGCTGATTGATTTTGCAATTTCTAATGCTGTAATACCCGGCTGGTATTCTCTTACCGCGCCATCCGGGAACGTAATCTTAACCATATATTATCTTATCGCTTGTTCCTGAAAAAGGATTGCAAACGTACATGAAATTATTCATCCAAAATTACGTAAAGGAGGAATGAATAATTTCATGAGAGCTCCTCCGGGTGCATTCCAGATCAAAAAAATCAATAAAAAAGTACAGGAGAACTTTAACGAAGTATTGGCGTATCATTTCATTTAATGCCACGATTTCCTTAGTATTGAGTTTATTTTTGTAAAATGAAAGTTTTACACCGGACGAAAGGCTTGTTTGCACTGGGTTTATTACTTTTTACCTGCTCTGTTTCTGCCCAAAACCTTACAGGACAGTGGAGGGGATCTTTTAATTCGGCGGGGAACGTAATAGCAAAGGAAGGCGACACGGAGTATGTGCTGGAGCTTGATATTGAAGGAGGAAATGTAACCGGCTATTCCTATTCGTATTTCAATTATTACCCGAAGAAATATTATGTAATATGCAGGTTGGAAGGAACTTACGATGCCGGCAGCAAATCGGTAGTAGTAAACGAAGAAGAACGCATTAAAGGCAATACCCCTCCCGGCTGGAGCGACTGCCTGCAAACTCATATACTTACATTTTTAAAGCAGGGATCTACGGAAAAGCTGGTAGGCAGATGGCGGGGATACAAACCTAATGGCTGCGGGGTGGGCAGCACGGAGCTGGAAAGAAAAATGCTGACAAAGGTTACAGCGCCCAAAGCGTCTCCCCCAACGGCTAAAAAACCGGCAACATCCACTACTCCTCCCAAACAAAACCTGGCCAATACGCCTAAAGCCACAACACCGGCTAATAAACCTGTAACTAAAGCAACCACCCCGGCTAAAAAACCTGCCGCTAAACCGGCTACCGCCGCACCTAAAAAGCCTGTTACAAATGATACTAATAAGCAGGCAGTTACACAAAAGCCGCAAACCATAACTAAAGACACCGTAAAAAAAGCCCTGCCGGAACTATCCACACCCACTTTACCCACTTACGAGCGCAGAAGCAAGAACGTGCTTAAAACCATTGAAATACCCGAAGGCGAAACTTTCCAGGTAGACTTTTACGATAACGGGGAAATAGATGGCGATACCATTTCCGTTTTTTACAATAACAAGCTGCTTATATCACGACAACGCCTAACCGATAAGCCGCTTACCCTTAAAGTGCAGCTCGATACCACCCGCGAGGAAAATGAGCTGGTAATGTACGCGGATAACCTGGGCTCTATTCCGCCCAATACCGCTTTAATGATCGTAACGGTGAACGGTAAACGCTACGAAGTATACATCACTTCCAACGAAAAGTCGAGCGGTACCATCCGCTTCAAAAAGAAAGAGTAAGAATGATTTGAGATGTTGCAGGCTACAGGTCTTAGGTTGCAAGTTTCAGGTTCTGCACAAACTATAAACAAAAAACCATAAACTACAAATTAATTCACTGTCTGATAGCTCACAGCTCATTACCCATAGCCCACAGCTCAACCATAAACAAAAAATCATAGACCATACATTGCCTATAGCTGAGGGCTCACAGCTTATAGCCCATGCCACATATTTCTTTACGATGTTTTTAGGATATTTGATATTCAATATTTGGAGTTTGAAGTTCCTGGTTTGTGGTTTTTCAAACTAAAACCATAAACAAAAAACTATACACTACAAATGACACTGATAGCTGATACCACAATATGTATACTATGCAAAGAGATGAAATGCTCGGCCTGCTTAAAGCAACAGATGAATGGGATATAATTATTGCAGGCGGAGGGGCAACCGGGTTAGGATCTGCGCTGGATGCCGCCTCCCGAGGCTATAAAACCCTGCTGCTCGAACGCTTCGACTTTGCAAAAGGCACTTCCAGCAGGGCAACCAAGCTGGTACATGGCGGTGTGCGCTATCTTGCCCAGGGAAATATAAAACTGGTAATGGAAGCTTTACGCGAAAGAGGACTGTTACTTAAAAACGCTCCCCATCTTACCCGCGTTCAGCCATTTGTTTTGCCATCGTATAGTTGTTGGCAAAAGCTGTATTATGGTATTGGCCTGAAGATATACGATCTTATGTCGGGCAAATTAAGCCTGGGCAAAACCCGCCTGCTTTCAAAAAAAACAGCCTCCGCAAACTTACCTGCTTTACAACAACAAAACCTGAGTGGCGGAATACTGTATTACGATGGACAGTTTGATGACGCAAGGCTTGCTTTAAACCTGGCCCAAACCGCCGTTGAGCATGGCGCTGCGGTTATTAATTATATGGAAGTGGTGGATTTATACAAAGAGAAAGGCATTGTAAGAGGAGTACTGGCAGAAGATACCCTTACAGGAAAAGAATACCTGCTAAAGGCAAAAGTAGTGATCAACGCAACCGGTGTATTTACCGATGATATATTACAGATGGATGATGAAGAAAAGGAAGAACTGGTATCTCCTTCGCAGGGAATTCACCTGGTAGTAGATAAAAAATTTTTTCCGGGCAACCATGCTATGATGATCCCTAAAACAGATGACGGAAGAGTATTGTTTGCGGTACCCTGGCACAACGAAGTGATCATAGGCACTACCGATACACCTGTTGAAGAAGCTACTTTTGAGCCCCGCGCGCTGGAACCGGAAATAGAATTTATTTTCAGGAATGTAAACCAGTATCTTACATCCGGCATTACCCGGAAAGATATCAAATCTGTTTTTGCAGGGTTACGACCTTTGGTAAAAGCTCCGGGACAAAAAAATACGGCCCTGATGCCCAGGGATCATACTATCATTGTTTCTAAAAGCAAGCTGGTTACCATTACCGGCGGCAAATGGACCACCTACCGTAAAATGGCAAAAGATGCCATAGATAACGCCTCTTTTACCGCCAGGCTTCCCCGCAAGCCATGTATTACCGAAACGCTGAAGCTGCATGGCTGGACAAGTCAAACAAACGAACAGGATCCTTTACGCTATTACGGAGCAGATGAGGCTCTGGTAAAAAAAATTGCCGAACAAAACAGGGAATGGAATGAACGGATCCATCCTGAATATCCATACATAAAAGCACAGGTTATTTGGGCAGTAAGGAACGAAATGGCCATGACGGTAGAAGATGTACTGGCAAGAAGGATACGAATGCTTTTTTTAGACGCCCGCGCGGCCGTTTCCTCAGCGCAGGCAACCGCTATACTCATGGCGCAGGAATTAAACAAAGATGATGCATGGATACAACAACAGGTTGAATCATTCATAGCAACAGCAAGGAGATATGTGATTTAAGGATTTGGTTGCAGGTTACAAGTCGCAGGTTACAACCACAAACAAAAAACCATAAACTATAAATTGCTGACGGCTGATCGCCGATAGCTGACAGCTTATGGCTGACAGCCGATAGCTAAATACTTGGTTCTTGAAATTTGATTCTTTATATTTACCTTCTCACTATTATTTCAACAATTCTAACAGCTTGCATATGTCGCCATTTATAGCAGAAATTACAGGTACGGCTTTACTTATAACGTTGGGGGCAGGTGTTGTTGCCAATGTATTGCTCACCGGCACCAAAGGCAATAACAGCGGCTGGATAGTAATAACCTTTGGCTGGGCAGTGGGTGTTTTTACCGGTGTATACGCGTCGGCTGCCGCCAGCGGGGCGCATTTAAACCCGGCCGTTACCATTGGTCTTGCAGTGGAAGGAAGCTTTGAATGGGAGAAAGTTCCCGCGTATATACTGGCCCAGTTCATTGGTGCGTTCATTGGCGCGTTCGTAGTATGGATATCGTACCGGCCGCATTTCGATGCCACGGAGAATGCCGATTTCAAGCTGGCAGTATTTTGCACTTCACCCGCCATACCTAACGCACTCTACAATTGCATAACCGAAATGGCAGGTACATTTGTTTTGGTATTGGGCGCCTTATTGCTGGCAAAGCCCGATATGAAATTAGGCTCGCTCGATGCCCTGCCTATTGCTTTATTAGTACTTGGCATCGGCTTAAGCCTGGGCGGCCCTACGGGTTATGCCATCAACCCCGCCCGCGACCTGGGTCCCCGTATCATGCATGCCATACTGCCTATTAAAGGAAAACGCGACAGTAACTGGAGCTATGCATGGGTGCCCGTAGCAGCGCCTATTGCGGGGGGAGTGCTGGCAGCATTGGTTTTTAAATACCTGCTTGCATAATATTACCCTGTAAGCAGTAACAACCCGGCGTTAAGCGGATATAAAACAGGGATATCTATCTTCTAATGCTTAATTCGTTAAAGCCCTTTGAACAAGCAGCTATGTTACCTTCTTTTTTATACGCTGTTACCAATGAAGCGCCTGTATATGAAAGTGTAGTAAGCAATAAAGGGAAAAAGATCATCAATAAAATCCAGATGGGCACCTACGTAAAGCCCGGTGATGAGCAAGGCGACTTTTACAAGGTTACTACTGCCGGACCTGATGGCTGGATGCGCAAAGCCGACCTGGGTGATACGATGGGTATTAAAATATTTTACCTGGATGTTGGACAGGGTGATGGGGTACTGATAGAAGCAGGCGGTCTCAGGATACTGATAGACGCCGGGCCGGCAGACAATATGCATAGCTATCTTACCAAATGGCAATACACTTACCTGCTGAATGCAAAAAAGCCTGTTCATATCCACCATCTTTTTATCAGCCATTTTGATACAGACCATTACAAGGGATGCATCAAAATACTGAATGATCCCCGTTTTACATTCGGCAATATTTATCATGCGGGGATATTAAAATTCGCAGAGCGAACCAACCCATATAATACAAGCCTGGGCGATACCTTTAAAAAAGACGGGGTAAGTTATCTCGCCAAAATATTCAACAACCTGCTTACAACCAATGAACCCGCCCCATTCAACAGGGATGTATCCGGCTTTATGAAGGCCATTGCGAACGCCAAAAAAGAGAACAGGCTGGGCGGCGTCAGGCGCCTGGAATCGGGAGACAGGCCCGTATCAAGAGTAATAGAGCGTCAAAATTTTTCTATTGAGGTACTGGCTCCTTTCACGGAACGGGTAAATAATAAAAAAAATTTTGTATACTGGAGTAATGAAAGCAAAACCATCAATGGTCATAGCCTTGTATTAAAAGTGAAGTTTGGCAACAGAAGCTTTTTATTTGGAGGCGATCTCAACAGCCAATCAGAAGAATACCTGCTGGCCAAATACGGGAACCACCACCCGTTTGAAACAGACGTGTTCAAATCCTGTCATCACGGATCCTCAGATTTTACAGAAGCTTTTATACAACAGGTACATCCCTATGCAACAATCATATCATCGGGCGACAATGAAACCTACTCCCACCCCCGTGCAGATGCCATAGGCTGTGCAGGAAAATACGGCAGAGGCGCCCGCCCGCTGGTATACTCTACCGAGCTTGCCCGTTCGGTAAGCAAATCAAAGATCATTTTCGGGCTTATTAATGTACGCTGTAACGGATCAGATGTATATATCAATCAAATGAAGGAAGCCGGCGCGCCGGCGGATCTGTGGGATTCGTATCAATTGCCGGGGACTTGAATTAATTTATTTAAGCAACTCCTTAATTTGTTGTTTGAACCAATCCGTTTTTACCAGATCAAACTTGGCTATATTTTGACGTTCGGGTAGTTGAGTACAGTAACTCTTCATAGGAAGAACTTTATAAAATACTTCCAGTTCATCACTATTCAAATATTGTTGAATAATGGCCGACTCGTTTCGGTTTTCCTCCGAATTTTTAAACCTGTTCTGAATTGGCTTGCCATTAAACTCAGGTTCTGTAAAGTACGGATACCCTGTGCGCGCCAAAGCTATTCCAATGATTATTGAGTCTTTTGATTTATTTTTCGCTCGCACCAAGTCTTCGGTATATCGAGATTTCGAAAAGGCAGCATTAATGATATTATAATATTCCTCTAAGTTGTCAGGATGATACATATAATTTTCAATGCTGTAATAGTTGAGTATTCTAAGATTGAGATAATGCTTTTTTATTTCATAGATATCATCATCACTTAAAAAATCTCTGTCAACAATCCCTTTCAAACCTGTGCTTTTCACTTTGTGATATACATTATTCCTGCTATTGTCCGAAACAAAAACCGTATTCTCTATGCCAACCGTAGCATAGTAGTCACGATCTTTATTTTCAACGAAGTATACCTCCATTTGTTTAAAAAGGGCGGGCAGATATTCTTTACCAACTGCTATTTCATAGATGTCGGGATTATCTTTAGGCTCGGGCGACAAGATCCTGGGCAGGTCAAAATCCAGATCATCAAAGTCAATAATGGAAGCATGATCGTGTTGTTTTGCATATTCGATAAAACCAAGTGAATGTGAGGCTGTCCATAGTTGTGAAGTTTCCGGGATCCAGTTTTCCGTAATTTCTTTCAATAAGTTATATTGAAGCCGGGTATTCAGATGAAGATCTATTTCATCAAAAAAGTAAATAGTATCCCTATATAAAGAAGCGCGACTCAGCAGATTGATCAAAAGGTTGAAGACTTCTTTCTCTCCCGCACTTAGGAAGTTATAATGAATTTCCGATTCTCCTTTTTTAAAATTGATTTGGGCGATCTTACCCTCCAGAGGTGGGATAATTTCAATAAGCTGAAGTTTGGTACCATTTCCGGTTCCGAATATGTTTCTTAAGGCCTTATTGATAGGGTCGATATACTCGTGCCTGATTTGTTCGTTGGACCGGCCAGACCTGAAAAAATCTTTCAGGATGATCTCCGTTATTTTTTCTACGTCGTTTTCGAAACGACTATCGCGCTCAATAAAAAATTTGGGGCGATCAGAGTCTTTGTCAAAATCGAACTTTTGTTCACCCAGAGAAGTTCTGGTAAGCTGAGGGATTTGCCTGAAGCTGGTTCGACCGTAGAAATTGGCGCCTTTTAATTTGTATAGCCGTTCATCCCAGGAAAGACCACCTCTCTCTCCCGATATTGAAAAGGTTTCACCGTTTGTAACGGTTATAGTTAACAAAAGCTCTTGATTTGTTTGTTTGTAATAATATTCAAAACGTTCTTCACCACCACTTACATCATGACGAACTGCGCCAAGCATCAGGCTAAATACATCCAAAACGGCAGACTTCCCGGATCCGTTCGATCCAATTAACAATACCAGTTTGGATGATTCAGGGATATTGGTAATGGTGAGGTCAGTAAATCTTTTAAAATTGACCAGATGTAGCTCTGTTATTCTCATACTTATAAATGTGGTAAAGTTAATAATTGCTTTTCTGCATTTATGCTACTAATATTCACGGCTAATCGAAGTTTTCTTCCCAAAAATCGAACAATCATTGCAACCTGCCGAATTAAGTTTAAAAGGCGCAGGTTTATGCCCATCTTTGAGGTATCAAAAGTGAAACGCTATCCTTTGAAAAACCAAACAGGAATCCAGTATCACTGAAAACAGGAAAATCCGTATCTGGAAAACCAAAAACACTAACCTTGAAGCTAACATGAAATCAGATTTCAGATAACCGATCAAAAAGATTCACAACCTTAATCTTACCAACCTCTGAAAGGATTTCAAAGCATTGACCGGGCTTAAAAGCCCGGTTTTTTGTTTGGCGCCGCTTTAATTTCAAAACTTCCATCATATTTTTAAAATACTCCGCTTACGAATTGGACAATTATCAGCCGCACCTTACCTTTGCCGCACATTTGCCCCACATACCTTAAAATATTTTAATATATGCCTAGAAAAGGTAAAATCAAACAGATCATCGGAGCCGTAATAGACGTGCAATTTGACGGCCAGTTACCTGAAATTTATAACGCATTGGAATTAAAGCGGGAATCCGGCGAAAAGCTGGTACTGGAAGTGCAACAGCACCTGGGTGAAGACAGCGTTCGTACCATTGCGATGGATGGCACTGACGGACTGGTAAGAGGTATGGAAGTAATTGATACAGGCAAAGCGATTGCTATGCCGATCGGAGAAGACATTAAAGGTCGTTTGTTTAACGTAACCGGCGATGCCATTGACGGTTTACCCCAGGTTGACAAAACAAACGGTCGCCCTATACATGCCAAACCGCCGGCTTTTGAAAACCTGAGCGTTTCTACCGAGGTACTGTTTACCGGTATTAAGGTAATTGACCTGATCGAACCTTATGCCAAAGGTGGTAAGATCGGGTTGTTTGGTGGCGCCGGTGTGGGCAAAACGGTATTGATCCAGGAACTGATCAACAATATTGCAAAAGGATACGGCGGTTTATCGGTGTTCGCTGGTGTGGGTGAGCGTACCCGTGAGGGAAATGACCTGCTGCGCGAAATGATCGAGGCAGGCATTATGAAGTACGGCGAAGAGTTCAAGCACAGTATGGAAAACGGCGGCTGGGATTTGAGCAAGGTAAATATGAATGAGCTGAAAGATTCTAAAGCAACATTCGTATTTGGACAGATGAATGAGCCCCCGGGAGCACGTGCGCGGGTAGCGCTGAGCGGATTGACCGTTGCGGAATACTACCGCGATGGCGATGGCAAAGGCCAGGGACGTGATATTCTTTTCTTCGTAGATAATATATTCCGTTTTACGCAGGCAGGTTCCGAAGTATCGGCGCTGCTGGGCCGTATGCCTTCGGCGGTGGGTTACCAGCCAACCCTGGCTACAGAAATGGGATTGATGCAGGAACGCATCACCTCCACCAAAAACGGTTCTATCACCTCCGTACAGGCAGTGTATGTGCCTGCGGATGACCTTACCGATCCGGCTCCGGCTACTACATTCGCGCACCTTGATGCCACAACGGTATTGAGCCGTAAGATCGCCGACCTCGGTATTTATCCTGCGGTGGACCCGCTGGATTCTACTTCAAGAATCCTTTCGCCCCTGATTGTGGGTGACGCACATTATAATTGCGCCAACAAGGTAAAACTGATATTACAGCGTTATAAGGAATTACAGGATATCATTGCTATCCTGGGTATGGATGAGTTGAGCGAAGAAGATAAGCAAACCGTGTTCCGCGCCCGTAAAGTACAACGTTTCCTGTCTCAACCTTTCCACGTGGCAGAGCAGTTCACCGGTTTGAAAGGTGTATTTGTAAGCATTGAAGATACTATCCGCGGTTTCAACATGATCATGGATGGAGAAGTAGATGAATACCCCGAAGCGGCATTCAACCTGGTAGGTACCATTGAAGACGCAATAGAAAAAGGTAAAAAATTACTGGACGCTGCTAAAGGATAAGCAGAAAACAACCACGCATGGAATTAGAAATATTGACACCCGAGCGTAAATTGTTCAGCGGCGAGGTATACGGAGTTCAGTTGCCCGGCATCAGCGGTTCATTCGAAATACTCGATAAGCATGCTCCCCTGGTAAGTGCACTTAAAGCGGGCAAAGTGAAAATATTAAAAGATAAAAACAGCAATCCGTTAGTTTACACGATCAATGGAGGCTTTGCTGAAGTTATCAATAATAAAGTGGCGGTATTGGCCGAAGGAGCGGTGGAAGCTTAACACGTTATTATTTACCATATTACTATCCCCGGGGCATTGCCGCCGGGGATTTTTTATTTTATAGCGCAGGGTACATATTAGAGAGCTAATAAGTTCTCCTGCAGCAGAAAGATTTGAAATTTTAAACCGTGCGAAACTAATTTTGTACTACACGCAAGCTGTTGTTTTCTTCATATTATACTTTTTACGCCAGAGTAACAGCCCGCTTTTGTAGGGAAAGGGTAGCACCTATGGTGCATATAGCCTTATTGCTATTATTTTACCAACGGGTAGCCTCCATGAGACATACAGCTTAATTTTTGCAGCACAGATTTAACCTGTTTATCCCCCGGCAGGCTCTGTTGCCTGTTGTCCTGTAGGCGCGCGCCCTCTTTTCCATTTTTGCGGTATGGGTTCCGAACCTTTGAAAGGTTCGGAACCCTATTATCTTTATCCCTCCCGGCGCTGTAGATGCAGCTTCTTTTGCCCGGCGCCATACATGTAACAGGTGATGCCTACTTTTGCACTATAATAAAACAAGCCTGATGTCAAAACAACACTATTACAAAACACATTTGGCATGGACGGGGAATAAAGGAGAAGGTACAAAAACCTACGGCGGCTACAGCAGGAACTACGTTATTTCAATACTGCAAAAGCCGGATATTCCCGGCTCATCCGATCCTTCCTTTCGCGGGGATCCCGCACGGTACAATCCTGAAGAGCTGCTGGTAGCTTCCCTGTCGTCCTGCCACATGCTCTGGTTCCTTCATTTGTGTGCCGCAGGGGGAATTGTTGTAACGACATACGAAGATCAGGCTACGGGAATAATGCATGAAAATGCCGATGGAAGCGGCCGTTTTACCCAGGTAACACTGCACCCGCTGATATTGATAAACGGAGAAATCAACACAGAAAAGTTACAAATGCTTCATGAAGAAGCCAACCGCAAATGCTTTATTGCCAATTCCTGCAATTTTCCTATCCTGCATGAGCCCACTTATGATAAAGGTGAATAAAGATATCATTCATACCAAACTCAACTGATATTTATTTACCGATCTGCATCAGCGCTTCCACAATACGCATGCTGGCGTCTTTTTCGTCTTCGGGTATACTTTGGGGTGAGTTACCTTCAAAAACGGATTTGCACCAGCCAAGTATTTTTTGCTGATCGGGATGCAGGCTGATCTGCGAATCCAGCCATTCAACCGCTTTTTCCTTACCGTCTGCTTTTTCTATTGCCCAGGCGCTGATAAGCGCATTCGACGGGATAAAATTCCTAACGGTGTTATCTACCCGGGGAGTAAATTTTTTGATCCGGTCGAGCAATTGCTTTTGCCTGCTGTTGCCGGCAATATATTCCATCCAGTCTTCCAGCCGGGCATCTATATCCTCTTCATAAGGCTTACCCACGCCTAATGATTCCGGCCATAACCTTGCCTGGGCTATCAGCTTTTTTGCGCCCGGTATTTTTTTGTTGCTCAACGCCGAAACCGCCTGCATCAGCTTGGCTTCGCGATACAGGGCCCTGCCTTCCGTGGCTCCTTCAAATGGAATAATGTGGAGCGCGGATAATACCCGGTCTGCATCTTCATACTTTTTATTCAGCAGCAAACTCTTGGCATATAGCATACCCATGATATAATGATCAGGATGTGCTTTATAAAACGGCTCAGCTATGGCCAAAGCCTGTGCAGGCTGTTTCTGGTGAATGTAATACTCCGCCAGTAATTTATGAAAACGCCAGTCCTTTTTTCCCAGTTCAAAAGCTTTCTGTAAATCATCCAGCGCGGGAGTTTCGTCTTTACAAATTTGCGCGCGCACAGCATAAAAGGGAGCAAAAGCCGGTTCATTACCACATGCTTTCAACAGGGCTTTACATTCCTGTAAACGGTTACGGTCTTTATAAATTAACGCCAACTGGTATTTCAGCAACCAGTCGTTTTGCTGTTTCAGCAATTGTTCCAGTACAGCGCCCGTTTCGGAACGAAAAGGAAATGCCAGCGCAGGATTGACTTTATTGCAATCTACCTTGCTGTTACTCAAAAACGCCAGCCAGTAAGCGGCTTCAGCAGACAGGGGTCCTGATTTCCAGACAGCTTCCGCGTCTTTTACACAGCCGGCATTATAATACCATACAGCCAGCTCTGCATACGTTTCCTGCGGCAACTCATTTTTGATAAGCGAGGTAAACTCCTGCTTTGCAGATTCATTGGGTTGTGCCAAATATTTTTCAAACCGGGAAAAATGGTTCAGGGGATCGTAAGACAAAATAGTTTTGAGGGTTTGTGCGAGCTCCGTACCGTTATTCATATACCGCAACGCAACTGCCTGCAGCATCAGGGCGTCCATATTATAACGGTTATAGTCAATTGCTTTTTGGGTGTAGGTAATGCCTGTTGCATAATTTTTTTCCCTGATATACAGCCTGGCAAGTCCCGTATAGGCGGCACTCCTGTATTCCTGTGTAAGCGCGGCCAGACTAAAGCCGTCTTTCGCGTCAACAACATTCCCTAGTTGTGCATTGATCAGTCCATAATAATAATTGGCGTCGCCGGCATGTGTATCTATCTGTAAGGCGCGCATTACTGTTTGCAGCGCTTCTTCATACCGCATATTCCGGTATTGCAATGCTGCCATTTTTACAAGCGCGGGTAAAAAACCAGGATCACTTTCCAGCGACGCTGCCAGCTTTTCTTCAGCCGCGGGGTACATTTTCTGATCCATCAGCTCCTCTCCCTGCAGGTACAAACCATAAGCTGAATTCCAGTTGAAGCTTTCCGGTGATGTCGCGGGTCTCTTCAACACATCAGCAGCGGGCGAGGAATTGTACGAAAGCTTATGCTCTCCCAGTGTAACCACCAGCTCATTTTCATTTATGCTTACCTGTACAGAATCATTCCATACTTCCAGGGGAGATAGCTGCAATTTTTTACTGTAAATGTTTTTACCCTGCCACAGAACCTGCAATACGTCATTGACAGGCTCCGCCGCAGAAAAGTAAATCTTTAACCAGCCGGTTTCATATTTCATATTCAGGGCTCCGCTGGCGTTTGCTTCCACAATGCCCTTAATACCCGAAACTGGATACCAGTATTCCGTCCACACATCTGTGGCATACGGGGCAAAGCTGATATGCTTAAACGGCGTGAAGCTGCTTTTCCCCGCATTCTGGTTAAACAATCTGCCCGATTGAATTTCTACATACTGCCCATCCGTGTCGGTGAGTATTTTCTCCCATATCATGCCCTGGCGCGATAAGCCCCATATCCATATTTTACGCCCGGCCTTGTCATCGTAAGTACCATACCTTACCATTCCATCATCATCATCGTGATAGTACGCTCCAAAAAAATGAGCCGGTTTTCCAAAAACATGATACGATTTATAGCCACCGAAATTATTTTCTTCGTAAAAATTTATTTTTTTACCGTTGCTGCTCACCGGCCAATCTTCGTGATCGCCATCGTGTCCTATATATTTATTACCCGGAAAAATAAATTCAAGATTGCCTTTTGATTTCATGCCCAGGTTCATCCAATGATAATACGGTTGCTCAACCGGTGTGCTATTATACCAAAACGAACGGGTACTGAAATAGGCCTTGTCTTTGGGCAAATTAATCTCAACACGCCAGTTGCTGCGCGTAAGCAGATCAAGCACACCAATAAAACAGCTTACACTCCCGTCAGGATTGTTTTGCACCGTATAGTCCACCGGGGTAGCGCAATTAGGAGTATGCCCGATAATGCCGTAATTGGCTTCCAGTCCGCCGCTGGTCCAGGGACCACGCATAGCCACATCACGGAACTTTACAGCATGATTATAGTAAATAAAAGGTTTGTTGTTTTTTTTATCAATAGCCGCCCATATCTTCCCGCCAATTTCAGGCAGTATTAATACTTTGATGTAATCGTTCTGCAGCTCTACTACCTTCCACTGTTGGGTTACAGGCTTATCGGTAAACCCATCGTACCGGAAATAGGGATATACCGGTGAAAGCAAGGCGATGGGGTTAGGGTCAGAGAACGGGTAAGTAGGGAACACCTGCTGATATTCTTTTACGGTAGCAGGTTGCTGTGCTGAAGCCAGGTTCAACATCAACATGCACAAAGCAACGGGAAGAGTTTTCTTCATAATACAACGCGTTAATCTTTTTGAAACATATTTCATCAAAGTCAGTCAAACAAGGAAAGGTTTAAAAGTAAGGAAAAGAACCTCACCGGCAGATCGCAAACGATTGCCTGAATTTGTTTTTACGGTATTCTTTTACATAGAGAGTCCCGTAGCTCTTATTTCTCATAAAATGAGGGCTGCTTACCCGGCCTGTGCCTGTATTAGAAATGTTACCATCAAAATACCAAAAGTCGTCATCAAAATTCCTGACATTTTTTTAAGCTGGCATGATATAAAAATTTGTACTAACGAAATTTTGGTAAGCGCAGCCTAAAAGTGCTTCCGGAGTAACTGTTTATTTTGCAAGTATAGAGGGATTAACGAACCCTTAACGCATCATATTAGCGTTGGAAATTTGGAAAAGCGAAAAATAGTAATTAAATTCATTTCGTATTAGTCCTACTATCAGTTGAATAAGCCTCCGTCTCCTCTTTTCATTTTTTTGCCTAATAATTATTAATCCATACCAGGTTTTCCCGGGAACGGGTACTGAATGCATGTTGTCTATACTAATGGCATCATGTGGGTCAGAGCAGCGAAGCTTTGCTTCAAACAGAAAATCCAATAAGCCTGCTAACCGGGCAGGTTTTATGATGACAGGATGGCTTGAGCTTGTTTTTTAGCGCTTGATCAAGGTGAATCAATAGAAAATGCCAAAAGAGAAAAAAGATACAATTCAATTTAGCTGGCTTGCAAATCTGCCTGTAAATATCCCTCTGTTCTCCGCAATAGTGGGGTTGTGTATTTCTGTTTTGATCCTTGATTTTGATGGTTGCTTTTCAAAGGCCCCATACCACGATTTAGTATTAATCAATAAGGATACAATTGTAAAGGCTGTAATCAATAAGAGAATTGAGTTGTTAAATACGAAGAAGAATTCAGCAGACAGTGCATTGATTAATAAAGCAATTATAGCCTCAAAAAGAGACTCATTGAATATCTTTCGTTTTAACGCCGATACGAGCTTAAAAATCTATTTAAATTATTTTTCACTACATAGAGACTTATTAAGAAAAACCCTGATTGACACCTTTAATTCAAAAATTCTACGGGAAGGAATTCCTGTCACAATCCGGGATACAACACAGTTGATTGACAATAGTGGAGATATCTGCTGCATAGAGATTGGATCTCCGCAATCAATACCAGACAGGCTACAATTCTTTGCTGATAATCCATATTTCGGTGCATGGTATGTTTTAACAATTATTCAAATGATTATGTGGTTCATGCTGGTACCGCTTATTGCAGGAAGTTTAAAGAAGACGGATAACATTGTATCCGGGTTTCAATTTAATCTTAAAAACTTTTTTGTGTTCTTTTTGATTTCTGCTGTTGTAATTACTGTTTTCGCAATAGTTTTATATTGTTTGGTAATTCAGAAAGCAGTTATTAAAGACGGGTATTTTCTGGACGATTTTAATGCGAGGATAACAGTTTACAGCTTTTTCGGTTATGTGCTAAGCGCTTTGTGCTTTGGCTCTTACTTATACCAGGCAAATGCCCTGGAACTGCTAAACAAAGATCCGGAGGGAGAAGACGTTACGAAAAATAAGAAATTGCTGGATGCCTATCTTCGTATAAGATCTTCTTTTAATTTTTCTTTCTATTCAACTGCCGTTATCCTGAGTGTATTTGTATTATGGACGGCGGTACTTTCAAGGTCAATAAATGGGTTGGAAGCTTTCAGGTTTTATTCACTTTTATCGGGGAAAACCTTTCCTGATCCAAATTTTGTTTACCTGTTCGGGGCAATACACAGCCTGCTTCTTTTGATCTTTTATGTACCGGTAAGGATTCAGTTCAATGGACTTAAGCTAACGCAACAGCAAAAGGAGGATGAAAAAGCGGGATTGTCGGATGTAAAAAAAGGTATAAAAGCAACTGGTGAAATGCTGGGCACGATATTGATTACAGCATCTCCGTTAATTACCAGTATTCTTGAAAAGATGCTTTCCGGTTTTTAACAGAAAGCTTCGGGGAAGGATTTTGGTGAATCATTGTTAACAATAGCTTGAGTATTGTAACATATAAGGGTACTTTTTTTATGAGCAAAAAGTATAAAAGATATTTTGCACCGGCCAGGAAAGTAAATTGGTTTAGCCCAAAGATGTTGTTAAAAACAGCATTAAAGGCTTACATCTCTTCTACATTCGGTAATTACGCAGACAGGAGGGAAATGGAAGCTGCATTATCAAGAGACAGTCCGGAAGATCAGGTAAGTGATGATGAACGGTATGCGTCAGAGGAAGAAATCTGGATAGATTTCATGAGCGATACGGGAGATGGTTTTAAAGCAACCTATTCTATGGCGAAGCTTTTAGCGGCAGATTTTCTTGATGTAAATATTGAGGGTACAAATGAACGGCTACCCAGAGGACGGATACTGCTTTTGGGGGGCGACCAGATTTACCCGTCACCAACAGCGAAATTGTATGAGCAAAAATTTCAGGTACCTTTTGCTTCAGCGTTTCCTGAAGATAGCTTAAAGCATGGCGAACAGATACCGCATCTATATGCAATACCCGGTAATCATGACTGGTATGACGGGTTGGGTAATTTTATGAAAATATTTTGCCAACAAAGAACAATCGGCGCGTGGCAAACAATTCAGCGAAAAAGTTATTTTGCTATAAAGCTAATGCATAATTACTGGATATGGGCGATTGATGTTCAGCTAAATGCTGATATTGATAAACCACAGCTTGATTATTTTAAGTGCATTGGAGAAAGAATGAAGGAAGGAGAGAAGATTGTGCTTATAACTGCCGAGCCATCCTGGGTTTATCAACAGATTTACAAAAAGGATGATAATTCATATGACAGATTGAAGTATTTTATTGAGCATTATATCATCTGTAAAAATTTCCAGTTAAAAACCATCCTGTCCGGCGACCTTCACCATTATTCACATTACGTATGCATGGGAGACAGCTTTTGTAACCATTTAATTGGCGCCGGAGGTGGCGGGGCATTTATGCACTTCACCCACAACCTGCCATCATTTATAGATCTTCCATTACCTGTTGCCAAGGATATACAACCAAATGTTTCGAACAGTATAGAGGCCAACCTTAAGGCCTGTTATCCCCGGCAGGAACAATCGAAAAAACTCAACCGGCAGAATTTATTATTTGTTGCTCTTAACTCTTCCTTTTGTTGCATGATGGGTATTTTCTATTTATTCTTTTTCTGGATATTCGAAACGAGACCTATAGCAGTGCACGATCTTAATGATATTTATAACGGGATACACTTTTCTTTTGCCGAATTAACCGGCACATTCCTTAAAATGATAAGGATACCTGCTATTTGTATTCTTACAATTTTGATCGGGCTCGGTTTTTATAGCTTCGCAGATTTTCGTGTTGGTAAAATAAAGACCAGGATAGCAGGCTTTCTTCATGCATCAGTCCAACTTTCACTCATCTATTTTACAATTGCTTTTCTTTCAATGAATTTAATAAATGATCAGGCCCACATTGTTCAATATTTAATTGCTGCGTTCATTATATTTTGTTCCGGGTGGGTGGTTGCAGGCGTAACAATGGGCTTATATTTATTTAGCACAAACCTGTTTCTTAAGATGCATCTCGATGAAAGCTCTTCTTCAATTGCCTGGACAGGATATAAAAATTTTTTACGGATGAAAATTACCAAAGACGGTTTAACTATTTATCCAATCGGAGTAAGAAAGATAAGCAAATGGAAAATGAAAGTTGAAGACAGTAAGATAAGTTTCTCAGGGCAGCTTCCGGACATTGAGCTGATCGAGGGTAAAATAAGCATTACAAATTAGCGTGGAGTTGGCAGGTGTTGTGGTATACCTATAATACTCTTCTTCGTTAAGTTGAATATTTTGAAGCTTGCTCAAATACATATTTACATTCAAACAGGTTTTCAGTATGGGTAAAAAATACACTACAAGTTTTGATACGATCATTGCTGATCTGGCAGCGTATGAAAAAGAAAATCCCCGGGAGATAAGTCAACAGGATGGTCCGTTAGTTGACCAGCTTAAAGCGTTAAAGAAGTCCGGAAAGAAGTATTCTGACGTTATTTCTGCCGGTAAAGATGGCAACGAGCTACAATGGGTACACTTCGTACAGGAAGGCGGCGGCACGCTGGGTATTGCTTTAGTAGGCTATGCATTTGTTTTAGAATATCTAGGCATCAGGTTTTTAAGACTGGCAGGTACGAGCGCCGGGGCAATAAATACAATTTTCCTGGCGGCAATAGGAAACAAAGATGATCCAAAGACTCCCGAGCTGTATAATATGATGACTGACCCCGCACGGTTTAACATGAAAAGTTTTGTAGATGCCAGCACCTCATTTGTTCGCTGGCTTTTATTTTCTTTTGGAAAAGGTATGGGCATGTTCAATAACCTGTTAATCGGGTTCATAACATTGTTGCTGCTGGTGCTTATTCCTATGCCTCTTATCAGCCACATTGGCATTGAGGGAAAGGTCGTCTATTACATCTTCCTGTTTGTATTCCTGGTATTGTCTGTATGCATAGCCATATTGCTTTTTAGATTCAGTAAATACAATTTTGGTATAAACCCCGGCGAACAATTCAAATTATTCCTAAAAAAGGAGCTTTCCGAATTTGGCATTAACACCAAGGCAGACTTAGATAAAAAGGCAAAGGGACAGGGTGATTTTGAAGTTGAAAAAACCGATCTTAATTCTCCCAAAAGAACATTTTCAACCATTGCAAGACTACGTCCTGTTTTAAAAGAAAATGGCTTTAATGAAAAGAATAACCTGTCAGAACCCACATTATCCCTGTCGTTTCGCCCTGGAGTTGAGTATGCGCATGATGAAAATCAAAGTATAGATGCCGAATATAAGCGAATAGAATACGACTACAGCTTTGTTTCCACGGATATCAGCAACAAATCCAAAGTGGTGTTTCCAGAAGATGCCGATCTGTATTTTAACCAGGTTGATACAGTGAATCCATCAGAGTTCATCAGGGCCTCTATGGCCATCCCGGTATTTTTTGAGCCGCAGTTTTTCCCCGAAAAGCCTGAAAAAGGAAAGCAACATGCAGTCATTAGCCCAGCATGTAAGAAAATATGGAAAGAGAAAAAGGGTATTGAAGAAAGAGACCTGGCCAATACCGGCGTTTTAATTGACGGAGGCTCCCTTTCAAATTTTCCTATCAATTTGTTCCATAACCCCCGTATCAAACATGCGCGACTGCCGATAATGGGCGTAAGAATACAGGACGAAAAACCTGAAGATTATGAGCCTGATAAACGGATGTCTTTCGGTTCTTATGCCGGGAGCATTATCAATACGCTCCGCAGCAATGAAGACAGCTCCTTCCTGGGCGCTAACCCTTTTTACAAAAGATTTTGCATAGAAGAGATTGAAGCGTATAACGCCAACGTTAACTGGCTGAATTTTGATTTGACCAAACATCAAAAAGAAAAGCTGTTTGCAGAAGGCGTTAAAGCGGCAATAAAGTATCTCAGAAATTTTAATTGGGAGGAATATAAAAAGGAAAGGGCAGCAGTATATGGAAAAAAGTAAAACCATGATAACAGGAATTACGCAACGCATTGGTTATGTTTTATCAACCATGTTGTATGCTATAATGGGCTATTTAATAGCTGCTGTGCCTGCAGGAGCTTTTATTTACAAAACACTCCAGGCTTACAGAGAGCATTACAAGCTGCTTGATGCCGACCAGCAAAGCAACATCACGCAACTGCTCAGGTATGATAATGTTTTTGTAGCGGCTTTCGGGCTTTTCCTGTTGTCGTACGCTTACAATTTAAGAACGTATTTACGTGGCTGGGTTTGGGTTGTAACTATATGCACGGTATCGTATATGATTTGCGACTGGTGGGAAAACTGCCTGTTGTCAGAGGCGATAAAATCGGAGGGCGCTGAATTCTGTGGATTCTATATTGCACAGGTATTGAAATGGACGTGCAGCCTGGCCGCCCTGATCACCTGCTTATTGGTTGATGCGTTCAAAGCAAAAAGAGGCAGAACAGTTCTTTTGTATACTATAATCAGCACCATCATTATTTTAGTTGCCCGGTTTGTTATTCCGTTGTTTTAATTCAACCTCAATAAGTAACAAGTATTATAGCTGAAAATATTCTGCCGCCGCTTTATTGAAAAATATAAGGTTAATATTGAAGGAAAATTTGGAAGTTTCATTCAAAGCCTGTAAGTTTAATAACGGTATTCGAATGGCAGAGAATACTTTTTATATCCAACATCACTAGTGGAATCTTTTCCTTATCTGGTCAAACCCAATGTATCCTCCCTCATTTTTCATCGTATCCGTACCCCGTAAATAAACAGGAGTCAGAAGTACTCTTTGTGATAGCTATTGCCTGGATCGCAAGGCTGGATACTTTTTGTATATACTGAACCTCCATATCCCTTCATCACTAAAATTAAAAGCAAGCCATATGCCACTGAAAAAATCTGATAGCGGCTCCTGGAACAGTAATACCACTTATACCCGCTCAGGAGGAATGACCATGAAATTTGAAGTAAAAAACATCAATCTGCTTGGCACCACTTTAACCATTGCCAGCAATCATGGAGGTACGCAATCAAGAATAATCCCTCCACTCTCCACTATGGACTTTGAGTTTAGCAAATTTGGCAGTGAGCCTATGGGATGGAGCTTTCAGATTTCCACGGCGAGTGATGCATTTATAGTAACCTGGGAGCTTTATTCTACATGGATACCCGGGGACCCGCCAAATCCGTAGAGGCAAAAATATTTTGAGCGCCCGAAAGCTCATGATACGACAATAGGCTATTGGTTGCATTCAATGAGGATCAATTATACTGGCTGTAAAAAATATTGTAAATAATTCAATCCAACTAAATACTTTGCTATGCTGGAGTCAATAAACTTAACCGATTGTATTCATAACGGATTCCTAAATGTACATGGCGCTCAATTGCAGTTGCTGGCAGTACTATCAAGTGATGATGATAAAATACAATGGGGAGTATTTTGTTTTGGAGATAATTTTACATATAATAAAAACAATGGAAAATATAATGCGTCCACTTGGAAAGGAGACGGATTTGAGTCCCTCAATAATGGTAAGAAAAGCGGAGATTATCCAATAGTAATAATTACACTTACCGAAAATACTTTTAATTTAACATTCAAGATTATTGAAAGTGACGGTGTCCCTAAGATAAATTTTGATAGAATTTATTACTTTAATAATGGAAACTTAGATAAAAATATTTTACCGTTTTATTTCCAGCATCTAAAATCTCAATTTGAAATTTCCAAAGAAATAAATTATTCGGAAAATAATTTTTTCTGTAAAATAGAAAAAGGCAGTGAGGGTGTTGCAAATTATTTCTGGCTGTTTCAGTTCAATGTAGATTTAAACAATAAATTAAAAATCCCTCTTCCCAAAAACCAATTGTTGCCAAATGGATCACCTGATTTTCTAACATTCATAAAGGAAAGTAACAGGAGTGTTCCTTATTTGAAATTTCGTAATTCAAAAATTGAATGGAAGGATAATAAATGCATTGTTTATGAGAATAATGCCGATAAAAAAAATATAAATTTTGCCTTTAATGATTTAATAGGCACAAGTTTCACAGATAGATTTCCCAACGAAAAAGGGATTTTTCTTTCTAATGGTTCTAAAGAACTAAGCATATACTACAAAAAGGAGGAAAATTACAAAGATGGAACCGGGATTTCTTCACCCTTCACAAATATAAAAAGTGTCCAGCTAAACAATGACATCTTCGTTCGCTATGAGACAACAATTAATAACAATAATATCCTCTCCCTTGGTTTCAAAAACATCAATAAAAGTAAAAATGCCTTAAAATTCGTTCGTAAAGCACAGCCTTTTGCGCTGTTACCAGACCTTTCAGATTTAATACCCGAAAAATATACCATACACGCTCACTACAAGATTGATCAGCAGGGCGCTAATATTGTTGTAACACTACAGTCTTCCGACATTAAAATAAATAAGCCGGATAGCCTGAAGATTGGAAATACCACCCATTTAAAATTGGACCCAATTGAGAATGATAAGAATCCTAAAGAAAAGCTCCCAATAATCATTACCGAAATTCCCGACTTTCCTGAAGTCAACGACAATGGTACTTTTGCCAGGTTTTTAATCGGGAAGTATCAAATAGGGAAAACTACGCTTATTGACGGAGCATTCGAATTTGAATTAAATAATGAGGCAACATACGATGAGCAAAATAAATACGACCACAATGGCAAAATATCGTTTGTGCTGCAAAAAAAATCTACCCAAACACCATTGTTTTTATGGCAATTAACAGAGAATGATTTAAAATATGAGGAAGAAGAAGAAAATAAAAGAGCTTTTGAAATCGGTTATTCTATCGAAGATTTCAGCCTGCCGGTAAAAAGTGTAAAGCCCATCAGCCAGGATCTCACCAGCAATGAAAAATATTTAGCGCCTTCCAGTACAGAAGCCATTGTATACGGGTATGGCGAACGCCAGCAGAAGCAATTGGTTGTACCGGTTGGAAAAGATAATAACGCAACAGGCAAATATTATCTCTGTATATCCGAATCTGTTAATATCGGCCAGGACTTCAGGGTAGATATGCGGTTGATAGAAGTAGATCCCAAAGCAGGTGATGACAGCACTACAAAGATAAGCGCGGTTATTTTAGACAGCAGCCCGCAATTTGTGGGTTTGGTAAACAGTAATTTTTTGGTGCAGAAAGGATATGATGACGGGGTGTGGGTGCTGGCACAAAAAATACAAACCAATCTTAATGAAGGTGTATGGGAAGTTTATGATGATAATCCGAACCAGGAAGGCTTTCATCTTGTTCTTCCCCCGCAAACAATAGGAGAAGAATTTATCAAAGACGACTCTGTTGATGAACCTGACTTTCCATTAAAATACAAATTCGGCGCTCCAGCAATACTCAAGATAGCCGGGGATAAACTGGAAAAAAAATATGTATCGCCACCGTGGGACCTGCGGAAATTTTGGGGCAAAGCGGGAGATATACAGCCCGGATTGCCGCTGTTGCGGGCAGAGTTTGAGTTGTTATACGGGTTGCAGGGTGATTTAAAACCTCGGAACACCCTGGTAGGCGAGTTAGGCGCAAGGTTAGGCGACCTGCCGGTTCCTGTTAATAATAACCTTGCCTGGCAGGGAACAAAAGAGCAGGTAGATGCATTTTACAATTATTGGATTAACTATCTCAACTACTATCGTGCCTGGAAAAGCCGGTTGGCCATTCTTGAAACCTACCGGAAAAACGATCCCGGTACGGAAGCGGCTTTTATAGCCCCCAACATGATTAATGAGGAGTTGATGTATAAACCGAGGTTAGATTTTGAAATAGATGAGAATAGAAAGCAAAAAATTGAAGAAATAAAGAGCGAGATAGAGAAAATAAACAACATGGCTGTGGAAGTAGCATTCATAGAGGAAAAAACACAACTTGAACTAGCGCTACAAGATGAGGAGCTAATTAACGAAATAAACATCACCGGCGCTCAACTTGCCTCTCCTATAAAGAATTTGAATGACGAAACAGAAATCAATAAGCTAAAAATTTCTGTAGATAGCTTTCACAAATCTAAAGAAGGAAAAACAGATAATTTCCTGAAAGGGGGCTTTTCTTATGGTTTTGAAGACAAAGAAATCTATAAATCTTTTTTGAAGACTGCCATTGAAGATGGTTCCACTTCCGCCGAGCTGTCCGGTCTGGCATTTTCCAGCCAGGGCGGCTACGGCAAGCAGGTTGCCCGGTTCGATAATGATCTCACTGCCATTAAAAGCCTTACCGCTATGGGCAGGGTACACCGGTATGCGGTGGAGCGTATTGGCAGGATCGGCGTGTTCTGGCACAAAGCCAAGCACGTGATTGAATATGAAAGAACCGTAGTGATTTCTCCATATGAAAAGGAGAATCAAAAGAAATTACCAGGCAGGCCGGTTGTAAGAAAAATCAGGGAGTATATCGAAATACTGGAGCCTGAAAAAAAATACCCCGATTTTGATAACCATTCGCCCAAAGATACCGGCGCGGTAAATGCCTGTGTGTTTAAATCTACTATCATACCCGTTAGTAATAGCTGGGGGAGATTGGTTTATGCACCTCCTGAAGATCCGAAAAAGCCAGATGAGAGAGCATTAGTTGGTTGGGAAGTGCCGCTTTGGTACCCCAGAGCCGATGAAAAGCTGTTTCCAAAACCACAGGTCTTCCTGATGCTGGAACCACCGAAAGATTCCAATATGGATCATTCCAAAGCCAATCTCGCGGAACCTGAAAATTTAGTGTTTTATACTGCATATAAGTCTGACAGGGAAGACGGGGAAAAAACAATAACAGATGACGTAAGCAAATGGCAACCTGTTTATGGCGTTGATTTTACGGATAAGCCTGTTTTTGATGAATCGGAACTGGATGCTGCACATACCAATATAGAGGGAGAACACAGGCTGGATATTGAAATGCCGAATGCAATAGATGTTTTGCCAGGACATGGCAGGTTTACATTCAGGGTTGAATCACAACTCACACCTGCAGGCATGGCAAATGTATATCAGCCGGATTCAAAACTGAGCGGGGTGTTAAGAACGGTGTCATTGCAGAGGAATGGGGAGGTAACGAATATTATAGAGAAGAAAAAAAATGATTTTTCACTTGAGGTAAAAGAAGTTTTTGATGAAATATTTAAAAGCAACTCTTTGGCTAAAATCAAAGATTATTTGGAGAAGATTTCAAAGCCCTTGAATATTACGCTTAAAGAACTTCAAGGATTTAATACTACTGGATTAGGCTTCTTAACAAATATTATTTGGAATAGGATTATTCAATATTCAGAAGAATATATTGTTTCTATTAAGAAAAAAATAGAAAAATTAAGTGAGGAGTCTGATTTGAAAAAACTTCAAATAAAATTTAATCTTTTACTCACAAATGCCAACGAGTATGAATTATCTTATCCTGAACTGGAGAGAATTTTTGAATTGATGCATAAAATAAAAAATGATGAAAGTTTCTTGACAAAACCAATTGTACAATTTATTGGGAAGTTTAAACCAGATATAGAAAATGTAGAAGATATTGAATCAGTTTTGCAGAAGGGGTTAGATATTATAGATGGGTTAGGTAAATTATTAAACCTATTTGCCAAAGACGATGTGAATTCGATTGTTCTATATATTGAAGAATTTAAAAATAAAATTAATGCATTTAAAACTGAAGATAGTGCTAGAAGAAAGGGACTATATACATCTTTTGTTAATGATATTAAAAAGATTAATACTCAATTCAAAAATAGTGTCAAAGGTTTCGTAGAATTAGTAGGCAACTTTTTTAAAGTTGAAAACCTAAAGAAAAAACTTGTCGAAGATTTAATTGATAGCTTTAAAAAGAATAGTACTTCAGAACTTATCAAAACGATTGATTTAAATTGCGAAAGTTCTTTCAAACCATTTCTAGGGAAGTTGTTGGATATATTTAAAACTGTAGAATTTCTGTTGATACTGAAAGATGATGTAAAACAAGATATTTTTGCTGAAATAAAATGGATTTCTGAGAAAGCAGATAAAATATATAGAATTGAAAAAAGAGTCGGGGAGCTAAAAGAAGAGTTAGAATCAAAAGATCCTATTAGAACAGCAAGGGCAGCTACTAAAATTGCCAATGAATTAGGGGCTGATATTAGTGAAATTTCTTCCAAAATTGACCAACTTGATTCTGCAATTGCCTCTGGCGGCGCACTCAAAAATTCAGCCGACAATGTCCTCACTAACTATCGCTCCGTTTGGGAAGAGATCACCGCTCCCGGTATGGGCCTAAACCGGAAGACAATAGCGCTTGTTGTAAACAAAGTAAACAATCCCGGGGAGTTGAAGCAACAGCTCTCCATTACTCCCTGTATTGCTAAGTATAAGCAATTCGAAAGCGATCTGAATGCACTCGGCGTAAGGCTGCCCGTTACGCATATTTTCAATGAGCTTATTCCACCCGCAAAAGAGTGGTTAAAGAAAAGGAATAGAGAAGCAAAAGATTATTTCAATCAATTCAATTTTTCCGAGATACTTCCCAATATCGGTGCCATGGATTTTGCCGGCATGTTCCCTGGGTTTAAAATGCCTGATAATTTCGCTGAGCATATCAAATTCTCACAAGGGATTGACAAGCTTAATCTTTCTGCCTGGGCTAATGTAAGTTTAGATTACCCGATGCCGAAGGAAGAGACCATGTTTTCCATTGCAATGGCAAAAGTAACCTTAAGCGATGCCAGGTTTAAAGCAGAGATACAAGGGAGCATTAATGCTGACGGAGATTTGAGCAGGCGTGAGTACGGCGAATTGAAGGGCGACTTTAACATCTTTATGGGCAGCAATAAACTGATGACATTTAAAGATACAAAAGTTGTATATAAAGATGGCCGGCTCAAGTTTGATCTTGATCCGAGAAAGATGGAAATGAGCGGAGTGCTAAAAATGATTACGGATGCTACAAAGAATTTAAATATTGCGGGTGGAAAGGGAGATACAGATGGTGCGGGGGAAGATAGTAAGAGTCCTTTCAAAATTAAAGTATTGAAAACAGGTGTTACGACCTTTTTACCCAATGCCAATACCATTTTTAATGGCTCAAACAATAGTTTACCTGAAATACCTTATGGCATAAAAGCTAATCTCGACCTGGAGCCGGTAAATGTTGGCGGTGGTACAACATCATTGACCAACCTGTTTTTCGGCGCACAGTTTATGCTCCGCTTTTTTAATCCGGATCAAAAAAAATTAGAATTTCTTACCGGTCTCGGCTTTTATGTAAGCAGGCGCGAAGCGCCATTTAATTTTACCGCGTTCATATTTGGCGGCGGCGGCTTTGTTGAAACAAATATTTATTACAGTGCCAAAACGGGAGCCGCCATTGCTTTTGCCATGAGCGTGCACGGCAGCGCCGGTTTATGCTTCAATATCGGCTGGGCAAGCGGTTCCGTATTTGTTTACCTCGGTATAGAGGGACAATACTCCTATTCAAATCAGGTTGGGAGTGCCATGAGCTTTGTGGTATTTGTACAGTTGGTAGGCACGCTTAATATATTGGGGCTGGTTTCTGTATACCTGCTTGTAAGGCTTGCTTTAATTTACGGTAAAGGTACTTTGATCGGTGAAGGGCATATAGCCATTAAAATAAAAATATGCTGGTGCCTGAAGATCAGTGTAAGCAAAACCTTCCACAAGCAATTTGCCGGCAGCCAGCAACCCGCCAATACACAGGCATCTATTTCAAATTCATTAGGCTAAACTTACTAAACCAGGATATTTATGTTACATATAACATTAGATACTTCGATAGTTGAAATAAACGAGGGAACCGCGGTTTTTTCCTGTACGATTGCCGGGGCAGTAGAAGTGTTAACAACGGAAGAATATAATAATCTGGGAGAACTGGCAGATGCAAAGGAAAAGGAAAAATATTATCCCTGGAACTGGGAATTTCAAGAAGAGGGAGCGGCTGTATTATGGTATGGTATTCAAGATAAAAAGCCTGATAATACCGGATATAATGAAAATAGAATTTCGTTCTTAGGGCAAACGAAGCTGCAGATTATTCCAAATAATGATCAAGAATATATAAATGATTCGGAGAAGCTAACCGAATACGCAAAGGAATTGTTATCAAGCCGGTTGATTAAAAAAAATAATTATGCAGAGGTTACACCCAATTTTAATGAACCCAAAGTGATTAAAATCGATGATAACACCAATTATGATGTAGTAAGTCAGCAGGGCAATACGTATAGTGCTTCTATCGGCTATCTTGCTCAGCAGTTAACTCCGCTGAATCAATTTTTAAAGCTAAGCTTTGAGTTGAGCAACAGTGATAGTATCTTTTCAATTCCCAACAATGCAACTTGCTTCATAATTTACATTCCAATTAAAGGCTTTAAGGTTAGCGATAATTATTTTGAATCCCAAATAATTGACTTACAGAAAAATTTTACAATACCTCTTCAAAATGAAAACAATACTCAGCAATTTTCTATTATACAAGAGATAACGACTGTAGCGTCTTACCTGCCTGCAGGGGAAGAAGAAGATAATTTTGGAACTCTTCAAAACTTTACTCCAATGGATTTAAGTAATGGAGAACCTGAAAATATAACAAACGCAAAGTTTATATTCAAAGGTAATACGAGTCTTGTAGTGAGTGATATTTCTGAGTTGAGTAATACGTATAAGGAAATATTGGGTATTATTGATTATAAAACTATTCTGAAAGAGCAAGTATTTGCATTTGCAGAAAAGATAGGAGAAGCATATACTATTACTGATTCTGATACATTCAAAAATGCAGCTCAAATGCTGTCAGGTATGACTGTTAGTTATTTGAATGAGGTCATTCTGAATGAAAATGTGAGCAAGGATTATCTGGCATTAACTTTTAAAGGAGATACACTTTTAAATGTCAGAGAGGATATAAAGTCAACAGACATTTATAGTAATGAGAAGAAGGACGGAGAAAACCAGTATAAGGTAAGAAATGAGCTGGTAGATACCTTTCCTGACATTCTCGTTTTTCAAAAACTATTGAATAAACTAAGTACTGAATTTGAGGTTATTCAATATAGTGAAGCCTCCACTTATGAAACATTGTTAATAAAATGGAAGCAACTTATGGAGGGTTTTTGTTCTGAAATACAAAACTTAAAGTCCTGTATAGTTTATCTTCAAGTAGGTGGAAATTCCGTTAATGAATCAAAAGAAAAGGATAAGATAATATCTTTGATTACAGATTTTTGCAGACAGTCGGTTTTTACAGAAGATCAATTTAAATGTGAAGTAAGAAAAAAGAAGTTTGATGTTGCAACTATTAAAAGCAAGTGGGTTGAAGAAGTTGTAGATGTTATTAAAGACAAATTCTCCGGGATTAAAAATATAGAATACAAGTTTAGCAATGCAGCGGATATTACTACCCTTCAATCGTTTTTCAACGAAAAACAGGAGGCTTTTATAGATGAATTAAAATCAAAAATCTCCTCAAAGACTAAATTGCCGGAAAACATCCCTCCCCCTGTTAATATAAATGTAGATTTAAAGGTTGCAGACAGCTCCGACCTTTCCGACGAAATATCAGGCCATATACTCTTAAGCAGAAGAAAAGCACCCGGCAATAATTCGGTTTATGGTGAATGGAAATACCTCAACTGGGCAAAAGTAGGGCTGATCAAGGGAAAGGAGGAACCCAAATATCTTTCCCAAGATTACCTGATCCCTGCTGTGCTTCCGGAGATCAACGACAGCCAGAAAACATCTTTCCAGTTAAGCAATGAGTCCCTGTCTCTGGTTGCCGGTCATGGTAAGCAGGAGATAGATGATGAATCAAATGCACAACCGATTGCTAACTTTATATATAACTTTGGTTACACAGATGGCGCGAAACAACATTACGTTTCCGCAGCGCCCGCCTTTTGGTATGGCTACCATTACCAGTTTGCGGGTTTTGTGGCCTTAAACAGTGGTGCCTTACCGATAGCGATAAGAGATAAGGACAAAGAAGGAAATACAATCTGGAATAAACCTAAGCGTTCGTCAGACATTAAATTTGAGGATGGGACAGAAACCACCACGTATCATCACCTTCGCCGGGTTCCTATCGGCTTACCCAATATTACAACCCCCGGTTACAAAAACAATTATCCCGGTGTTTCTTTACTGGTAAATGAGCTTCTTGAGAAGGAGAATGTCAATTCTGTACCCATGGAGGAAGATGGGCAAAAAGATCAGCAGGATACAAAAAAAAGCGATCCAGTTAAAGCTTTCCTGCTTTGTGGGAAAGATAGCAGGATAGACCAGAGCCATATCACTATTGAGGTTGATAAACCCTACACCAATTTCTGGAACTGGTATGCCTGGCAGGGTGAAAAAGCAAAAAAAGAAAAGTATGGTACTGGTACTGAGAGGAAATCGATCTTTGAACTTGCTTTAGAGGAGGAAATTAATCTTAAAAACAAATCAGCGGAAAATACAATAACTGAGCAAGAAGCAAACTTATATTTATGGGAACCTGCAATTGAAGATGAATTAATTGCTAAAGTGGAACAGACTTTTCCCAAGGAAGAAGAGATAGGATATATAAAACTCAAGATTGAACATGAGAACGGAAAGACAAAAAAGAATGAATTAAAGATACAATCAATTAACGAGAATAAGGGCTTAGTTCTTGATGAAAAAAACAAAATTATCTCAATCTCGCCCGGCATCATTTGCAAAATCAGCATTCATTGTAAAATAGATAAGAGCCATTTTGAAGACGATCAGGCAATGTTCCACCCCTGGATGATCAAATACATTGCTCCTAACATATCTGGAAGTGAAGAAAATCCAGAATATCTTTCTGAGGGAAACTATTATCTGACAAATCCTGAAGTAATGTATATTGAAACTGCTATTAAGAATGACGACATTCCTTTAGTAGCAGCCGATTTTAAGAAATCTTTATACGATGGTTTTAAACCAGGCTATTCATCAGTTAACGAATATGGCGTTTTTTGCACACTCAATACAGAAGACAAAAGTCTTAATCTTAATTATTTCAGCCGCTGCGAAGTACGACACCAGAACTGGAACTGGAACGGAAGATTATTTGCTGAGCTCACTAGTGCAACAAATTTAGATCCAAAAGCTGCTAACGAAACAACCGAAGCCATGAAATGGGAAGCCTGGGAATTTGCCAACCGCCCGGACTTTACAGCACTGGTGAGCAATGCATACCTTATGGCTACTAAGGATGGCAACGTCAACCAACTTATTTTTAAAGATGTAAGACCTAAAAAAGATGCGCAAAAGGCGCACTATTTCAGGTTTGGTTTAAAATTATACAATCGCTACGAAACAATAGGCGAGGGATATAGTGATGCATACCAGGCTATCTCGTACAACAGCACCTGGAAAAGATTGTTTAAGCCACTGCAAGATCCTGTCAAACTTCCAAAACCCGCCATTCGTTTTGCCATACCGCTTACCGATGCGCTGCAGGTGAACCGGTTTAATGACGACCAGGTGCGGGCGGCTTCCTTAATGATCGCCACTTACGACAGATGCTTTGACGAGGCCGGACTGGCAGAGCAATTTGAAGTGGGCATTGAAGTAGCAGTAAGCCCGGACAATAATAAATACCTGCAGGCCGGCGAAGATCCCATCCTGTCGGGAGCAGGCATGAAAAAACTGGATAATATAACACTGGAAGAGAGTTCCGACAAAAGAGTATTTGCAGTATTTAAGCCGGTTGGCCCCGCAGCGCTAACATTTGATATGAATGCACAAAACCCTAAAGTGGTAGGCAGCACTTTTATCCTGAATGTAGAGGATATACAAAAATTTCTTCCCGAAGGAACAAAATTAAATGCCTATGCTATGGCAAAGATTGCTATCAGGCGGGTGTTAAAAGAAGAATTTGTAGCGAGCATCAAGAAGAAGGACACAGGTAATAGTGGAGATGAAAAGGAAAATGAAAAAAAATATGAAAGTGATTGGTCGGCAAGCGAATGGGTGCAGTTTTTACCGGCTGTGGATAGTTTAATCCCGCAAAAATGGAAGGAAGATGTAAGAAATTCTAATAAAACGACATTTAAAGTTGAAACAGCAGATAAAAAAAGCAGTGTTACGTTTGGAGGTGAAATGCCAAAGTTCGACAAAAGCTTTGAAGAGCGGATGGATCGTTATTTAGTGATCAGCGAAAGAGTAGAAGATATCGGCGGGCAACCGGTAGAAAAGTATATCGGGGTTTATAAATTTGAAAGAGAGGATAAATCAACACTAACCTTTACGTTGAATAATCCCGTCGAATTACCAGAAAATGCTTATAAAAAGGAAACAGTTAATACAACAAAAGAATTTAGTGGTTACGCCAGACTGATGCTGGTGAGAAAGTCCCAAAGCGAAAACGATTCGGATGTCAGCATTTGGGAAAAATTATTTGGCAATAAAGCAAAGGGGGAAGGAAAAATAGAATTTGAAAAAATTGAGAACGACCCATTGGCAGCTATGCCACTGGTGAGCAAAAGAATATCGGTTATGGTTTCTAAAGAAGTTTTTTAATCATCATAAATCTTAGTAAAAATGTCAACTTTCAAAATAACAGTAGACCGAAAATTAAAAAATAGCACATGTACGCAAGGCTACCTTTCTGTCAATGATAAAATTATTGCCTACAGTCTTGAAAAGCCGGACCTGAACAATATTAATGACATTTCATCTATCCCACATGGAACGTATGAAGGGTTCATAAGAACGGATGGAAGTCGTGGATGGCGGATAGAGTTAAAAAATGTGCCTGGACCGAGAACTAATATTCAAATTCATGTAGGCAATATTACAGACCATACTTTAGGGTGTATTCTCATAGGGAAAAATACAGACCTGAACTCATGCTCGGTAGCAGATAGTAGAGCGGCTATGAATGAGCTTCAGCAAGCATTTAAACAATTTACGCAAGACCTGGATCTAGAAAGAAATGCTGGCAGCACTGTACACATAGCAGTAGAGATAAAAGGTGTTTAGCATTAATACGTATAGAAGGCTATTCATTGGGGTATATTTCAATTTTTCACACGCGGGTGCAGACATCCGCCTGTAGAAAATAGTAAAACCGGTTCAGTTTGGTAACATAGAAAATATCCCATTGGCCGCCATGCCTTTGGTGAGTAAAAAAACTTCAATTCAACATATATAAACCACCGGAATTGAACGGCAGCATTATTAAACCAATAAATTATAAAACATGATAACTCCCTCAGTTGAGACTGTCATAAATGTTATGAACAAAAAACAATACAGGGTGTATACTACTGATAATGTAGAATGGAACCTGAACATAATAGGTATCAGGAACAAAGCCAACTCGCCTGTTGCATTTGATGATACCCTGGTTGTTTTTCATAAGTTCATGGATCACTGGTATATTACTCACTATCCTATTACTACCGATCCCAGCATCCACTATCTCCTGCATCCTGGTCCAAAAGCAGGTACAGCCATTTTAAAAGAAGGGCAATACAAAGGCGTATATACCATTGACAAGCATAATGGAAAGTATGATGCCTTATGTCAACGCATGGGCGATGTTGTTGTGTACCGGGATAATAATAAAGACGGGAAATTAAACATGAACGAATCAACAACGCAAACAGGGCGTTTCGGCATCAATATACACAAGGGACCCAACAACGGCAATTTTGATTCAAAAAATACTATTTATTCTGCCGGTTGCCAGGTATTTGCCGACAGCCGGCATTTTGCAGAATTCATGCTGAAATGCAAAAACGGGGCGTCTGCTTTTGGAAATAAGTTTACTTATACATTGCTGAACGAAAAAGATTTTGAATAATAAAACATTTTTATGAGCGACACCCCAACCATCCGTTTAGGGCTCTGCCTTGCCGGCGCTGTATCAGCCGGCGCGTATACTGCCGGCGTTATTGATTATTTATTAGAAGCGCTTGAACGCTGGGAAAGAGCCAAAGAGCTTTTTCCGGATGATCCGATGATCCCCCGTCATCGTGTAGAAATAGAAGTAATTACCGGGGCCAGCGCCGGTGGTATTTGCGGTGGTTTTTTAATACTCCAGGGACACAAAAAATTTAATGTTTTTAAAGCTGATGGGAGAACGCTGAACCCGGATTGGTATTTAACAGAAAGTGTGCAATATGATGCGTGGGTGAACTTAACAGAAACGCAGGCCAGCAGTTCAATGATGGAACAATTGCTGAGTACCAGAGACGCTTATTTTAGAATGGCCTCCTCCTTTTTAAATTCAAACTTCATTGATGAGCTTACAGATAAATTTATTAATAGAACGACGGGGTACGATCTAAAAAATTTGCCTGCATACCTGTCTGGAAATTTGGAGTTTGCAACTTCTCTTACGAATATAGATGGTATAGAAACTGAAATTGAGTTCAACAAAAGTTCCGGCAATCGAACTTCCGATCAAATCCAGAAATATAAAATGAAATCAGCAAAAGATTTTGGTCATTTTCAGCTCTGTTTGCCAAACGATAGCAAAAAGATTGTTGAGCCGGGGTATTCACGAATACCACTTTGCATAAACCGTGAAGATGGAAACAAACAGCTATTCGGTAAAATGTTGCAGGCTACCGGAGCATTTCCGATTGGCTTCGCTCCCAGAAAAATAACAAGAAAAGGAAAATACATCAAATCAAATCCACTTATAACCGGTGGAGTTGAACTTCAACAATTAAGCGACGATGATGATTATTCTCACTGGATTGTTGACGGCGGAGCTGTTAATAACGAGCCTTTCGAAACAGCCGCGTTCTTAATGGATAGAAAATATGAAGAAAGAAGAGGTGGAACCCATGCTAAAAAAGACATTCCCGAGGGTACCCTTGATTTTGTAAAAAGGAATAGAAATGCAACAGCAAAAGGAACGGAGTTCCAAACAGTATTAATGATAGACCCATTTCCCAATACAGATTCTTTAGTGGATGTGGATAGCAAAGTAAAGCGGCTTTCGATAATTGGATCAGCTTTCAAACTTTTAGGCGCCCTTCGGCATCAGCCGCTGGTAAAACCAATAACTGTGTATAAGTCAGTGAAGAAAGGATTGGATTATAGTCGCTTTATGTTGGCGCCTCGAAGAAAGGAAATTGATATTGATGGAAAACTTATAAAACAAATAGATGGCAGTCCTGCGATTGCCTGTGGAGCATTGGGAGGTTTTTCCGGTTTCCTCAATAAAGCATATCGTGAGCACGATTATATGCTGGGCAGGTTCAACTGCCAGCATTACATTCAAAAATTATTCGGTTTTTCTGAAGAAGACACAGGTAAAAGTATACTACAAAGTACTTTTGATCCGGTTAATCATAAATATCTCACAACTTATAAAATATACCCTTTTATTCCTGATTTATTGATAGGTAATAATGGCGTAACATTTAATCAAATGAACGGTTATATGGAGAAAGGAGATCAGGTAAATCAACAGGCTCCCGCATACCCTGAATTTCCCGTTTGTAACGCTTTGGAAATGGAGAACAATTATAACGGATGGGAAGGACTCTTAAGAAGCAGACTGAAGAAGATATCTGTACAGATATTGAGTAAACAAGGTGTTCCATCATTTCTGTCTCGCCTTTTGTTTAGGGTTTTTTGGAAGCTCAAAATTGCTCATTCTCTGAAAACATTCGTTCTTTCTGAACTGGAGGATCATAAATTAATAAAATAAAATACCCATTATCATGTTTTCATCATCCACTATCAACCTGGTAATTCTGCTGGCTTTTACTTACTTTCTTGTAAGCTTAATGGTCAGTGCTATCAATGAAGCAGTCCTCACAATGCTCAACCGGAGAGCAGATTACTTGAAAAAGGCGCTAAAGGGATTGTTTGAAAATAAAGGCTGGGAAGATTATATTAATGGCAATCTAAAAACGGAAGCCGGCTTTTTTGACAGCACGCATATTAAGTCGCTTTTTAAGATGAACAAAAGGAGCCCGTCGTATATTCCATTTCAAAATTTTTTACTTACCCTTATCGAATATGTAGGCGCCGACAGCTATAAAAATTCATTTGAAACAGCTATTAATAGTTCGGATAAACTAAACCCGGTAGTAAAAAAGGCATTAAAAGACATTATTGCCAAATCAAAAAGCAGAATCTCAGAAAATATAAATGGACTGAAAGCTTTTGAAGAAGAGCTGGAGCAATATTATAATAATGCCATGGACAGGGCAACAGGCTGGTATAAAAGAGAAACCGGCATCGTTTTATTTATACTGGCGTTGGTTTTAAGTGTTGCTTTAAATATTGATACCATTAAGATAGCGAACGATGGTTTGAAAGACCCCAAAAAACTTGACATAGCTGCCGAAAGCATAAGCCGGTTTGTTCAGGATAACCAGGCAGATGTGTTGATACTTGCTAATGGCGACTCAATTTCCATCAATAAAAAACAACCTGAGGCAACAGAAACCACAGGAAAAGACATCAAAGGGCAGAGTATGAATGCTGATTCTGTAGCCAAAGCAGACTCAACCATTTCACAAACAAAACAGAAGGTTGCACATGTGTCTGACCTTTACACCTCTGTTTCCGGCTATCGGTTCGGATATAATGACGGAGGGTTTTGTACAGAGTGGGGGACTAATTTCTTTTTAAAATGCTTAGGCATCCTTATTACATGCTTTGCTTTACAGTTGGGCAGCCAGTTTTGGTTTGATACGCTCAATAAGATGGTTAATTTACGTTCAACAGGCAAAAAACCGGTAGAACGCAGCGATGAAAAGTAAACCAACGGCAGGTATACTCCTGTGAATGGAGATAAAACGCTGTTCTGCACCTGCTATTAACCCGGATAAAGAGAAAACTGCATAGTAAGCAGGAATTTTAAAAATTTATCCTGCAGCCAACACTGCTCGTAAAGCCGTTCGCGTATATAGGCGTGGCAGGTACTTTATCCGCCTTTGCACCGGTGCCCATCGTTCCCAGTTCCAGGTAATAGCCAAATTGCCGGGTAGCCCGGAACTCAAATCCGAAAAGCCCGTATCCTCCCCAATGTGTTTTTTCTGTTGAGAAAGTACTGTTGGGCAATAGCAGGGTGCTGCCACCTTCTCCGTACAGGTATATCTTTTCTTCTATTACCGGCTGTCTGCCCCTGATGCCCAACCGGAAGCTGCCATAAGGAGACCAGGTTGTTTGATCAGCTTTAAGCTGAAGTATTTTCATATGCATCCATTTTAATTTGCAGGCAGTGAAATATTCTTGTTTGTTTGCTTTGTCCCGGGCAGGACATTTTCCGGGAGTTAAGGAAAGGAAGGAAACCTGCCCCAAAATGATGCCATGGAAGATCTTTAAAGTTAAAACCAATTAAAAATTCATTTTTTATGAAAAGTCGCGAGCCCGTGAAGCTGTTCATATTAGTTTTAAATTTGGGTAAAAAGCCAGATGTCATCATCCGGAGAACATATTATTTATACGATAGGACATTCCACGCATAGCCTGGATGATTTTATTGCCATGCTGCAGTCTTTTGCCATAAAAAACCTGGTAGATATACGGGGGCTTCCGGGCTCACGGAAGTTTCCGCAATTTGATAAAGAAAACCTGGAACAATCCCTCGAAGAATACGGGATACAATATACGCATCTGAAAGAGCTGGGAGGCAGAAGAAAAGTGCATAAGGATTCGAAAAATACGCGCTGGCGCAATGCTTCCTTCCGGGGATATGCAGATTATATGGAAACCAAAGCATTTGAAAAAGGCATTGAGGAACTGGAAGCGATAGCGTTGCAGGCGCCTACCGCTTATATGTGCGCTGAAGCGGTTTGGTGGCGCTGTCACCGTTCCATGGTATCCGATTACCTGAAAGCAAAAGGTTGGGTAGTGCAACATATTATGGCGATTGGTAAATCCGAAGAGCATGCTTATACTTCCCCGGCAAGGGTGGTGGGTGATCGTGTTTTTTATTCCGATAATGATCTGTTTAATTGAAAAAACATTATGAAAGCAAAATTTAAAACAGGCGACCATGTAAGCTGGAACTCAGAAGCCGGCCGCGTTTCAGGCACCATCATAAAGGTGCATACAAAAGATTTTAATTACAAAGGCTATACCCATCACGCTACGCCGGATGATCCCCAGTATGAGATCAAAAGCGATAAAACAGATCATATTGCGGCTCATAAGGGGGCTGCGCTCACTAAGCTCTGAGTGTAGCGTTGGCTTTAAAATATTATTGTAAAAAATTTTCCCGGATACCCTATACCCTTAGCACAGTTTGTGTAGCATCAGCACAGGGCAAGCCCTAATTAGCGCTTACAGATGCAACTGCGGATGCGCCCAGCTTTTTAGCGGTTTGAAGTACCTTATATACATCGCCCCAGTGACCGGCGGTGTCGGCATTTACCACCACCGAAGGCTTATCGGTTTCTTTGGAAAGCACAAGTTTCAGTTCCTCTTCCAGGTCGTTCAAGGAGATCTTTTTCTGCCCTATATATGCCTGGTTGTTTTTATCAATAGATACAACAACGGTTTGCTTTGCCTTTGTATCGCTTTTACCTTTAGGCGCTGATACTTTTATTACATTGGGATTGGCCAAAGTAGAAACGATCAGGAAGAAAAGCAGCAATATGAACAATATATCGTTCAATGCCCCTGTGTGCACTTCCCCATGATTCCGTAATTTTTTTCTTAAATTCATTTCACTTTTTTAAATGCAGTTTCACTGTAGCGCGCCGCCTATTTGGTAGGTTCCTGCAGCACGTCAATAAATTCCGCGCTGGCTGCCTCCATTTTGTTCACGTTCTTATCTACCTGCGCATTCAGGTAATTGTATCCCACATAAGCCAACAATCCAATGATCAATCCCGTGGCCGATGTAACCATTTTTGTATATATACCACCCGCAATGGTGCTCAGGGTATATTCACCGGTGGAAGAAATACCATAAAAAAGCTGCACCATACCCACAATGGTTCCCAAAAACCCAAACATAGGAGCTATACCCGCTATGAGCGATAAAACAGAAATATTACGCTCCATCTTGTAAATTTCCAGCTTACCTACATTCTCCATGCTCTTTTCTATAGCCTCAATTGGTTTGCCTATACGCTGTAACCCTTTATCAATCATTCTTGCAACGGGGTTAAAGGTATTACGCGCCAGCGACCGCGCCGCAGTAACATTGCCGGATACAATATGATCGCGAATAATGCTCATGAAATTATAATCCACTTTTCCAGCATTGCGGATAGCTATCAATCTTTCAAAAAAGAAAAAAATAGCTACCACCAGCAACAAAGCCAGGGGAACCATGATCCATCCGCCGGACATTAATAAGTCCCAAAGACTGATAGTTGTACCCGGGGCCGGAATGCCATGCTGAGCTGCAATTGCTTTGTTTACGGAATCAGTAGCAACCTGGAGAAAAAACAACTTCATATTATAATTTTGTTGAAAGTGCGACAAATGTAAGAACTATACCACAACTTTAGCCGGTCCTTTGCCGAACGTGAAAATAGTGTGATTATTTTTTTATTGATCAGCCGCCGCTTTCTATTAACAATTCTTATAGATAATTGCATGCAGCGAAAATGAGAAAAGCCGATACGGCTGATATTTCAACAGGAAATACAGCCGGTTCAGGACATTACTTTTTTGGCCTCGAACTTCAATGCATCCAGCACTACTACATGCAGGGAGGTTTTAGGATCAGCTTCCAGCAAGTCCAGCACTCTTTTTCCCAGGCCGAGCCCGCTTGCATCGGGTGGGAGGGTATTCATAAGCTGGTGAAGAATGAATATATTCTGCTCTTTAAGGCTGCTTACCGCCTGCCAGGCCTGTGCCGAAACATACAACTGCTGGGAAAGATTGTAGTCGTACTCCTGTTTGATGTTCTCTACCAGCAACGCCTGGTAGGCAATGGCTTTCATATCTCCCGGCGGCACCCTCGCTACCAGGTTGCGCAGGGCTATTCGTTCAGTTAATATCACCAGCCGCTCGTATGCCTGCAGTTGCAATGCCTTATCGTAAGGAGGCGTTTTTTCTTCTTTTTTTATACCCTTCATATCACTCCGGTATACAAAAAGATATACACCAAAAACCGCTACAATAATCACAATAGCCAAAATAATAATGCTGCTGTTATCCATATATTGACGTTATAGTAGTATAAACAAAAATACGTGTATTGTGTTGTGTTAGAAGATTAAAACTCTTAAAAAAATGAGCCATCAGCTATAAAGCTATAAGCTAGCAATGTAGGATTTATGGTTTTTTGTTTATGGTTGAGCTGTGGGCTGTGGGCTATGAGCTGTGAGCTATCTGAATTAATTTGTAGTTTATGGTTTTTTGTTTCGAGTTGTGACCTGAAACCTGCAACCTATGACCTGTAATCTGCAACAGCCATCAAATCTCAAATTTCAAATCTCAAATTCCCAACTTCAAACCCGAAACCTGCAACTTTCAATACAGCAACTGGTGCGTTTGTTTGATGATGCCCATTACAAATACGCTCTGCACATTCCCGATATTTTCTGCTTCGCTTAGTTTGTTTACATGAAAATTGTAATAAGCATCCATATTTTCCGCCACCACTTTCAGCATAAAATCAAAATCGCCGGAAATATTATAACATTCAATTATTTCATTCATCTCCTGGATGGCTTTTATGAACCTGGCGCCTGCTGTTTTGTTGTGCTGCTTTAACGATACATAACAAATCACCATCAATCCCTTCTTCACCTTTGCATGATCCAGCAAAGTAGCGTATTGTCTTATAACGCCCGATTCTTCCATCCGCTTGATCCTTTCATGTACAGGCGTTGTGCTCAAATGAATAATGTCGGATATCTCCCTAACCGTCATGCGTGCGTTCTGCTGCAGCAAACGTAAAATAGCGAAGTCCTTTTCATCAAGCAGAGGCGGAGTAGCCGGTTTTTCTTTTTGAGGTTGTTTTTTCATTGCAAACAGCTCATTTGTTCTTTAAAAATAGGAAAAATATTATTTTATCCTGAATATTGATAATACTGCTAATATTTTGTTCTGGAACTGTAGCTTTGTAAGCCAGATCAATTTTAATTTTTAAATACATTATCAAACTATTTAAACATGTCAACTATTTCCAAATCCATTGATTTTTCGTTGCCGCATAAAGTAAAAGACATGAGTCTTGCAGCATGGGGTCGCAAAGAAATTCGTTTAGCCGAAGCTGAAATGCCCGGACTGATGTCTATTCGTGAAGAATATAAAGGGCAGCAACCTTTAAAAGGCGCCAGGATAGCAGGCTGCCTGCACATGACCATTCAAACTGCCGTGCTGATAGAAACTTTGATTGAGCTGGGAGCTGAAGTAAAGTGGAGCTCCTGCAATATTTTCTCTACCCAGGATCACGCGGCAGCGGCCATAGCAGCGGCCGGCATAGGCGTATTTGCCTGGAAGGGACAAACCCAGGAAGAAGCCGACTGGTGTATTGAACAAACTTTGTTTTTCGGCAGCGCCGACCGTCCTTTAAATATGATACTCGATGATGGCGGTGATCTTACCAACATGGTATTCGACAAATACCCCGAGCTGATACAGCATGTAAAGGGTTTAAGCGAAGAAACTACCACCGGCGTGCACCGCTTGTACGAAAGAATGCAGAAGGGCACGCTGCCTGTTCCCGCGATCAATGTGAACGACTCCGTTACCAAATCGAAATTCGATAACAAATATGGCTGCAAGGAAAGCCTGGTAGATTCCATACGCCGCGCTACGGATGTAATGCTGGCCGGCAAAGTAGCCGTGGTGGGTGGGTACGGTGATGTAGGTAAAGGTTCTGCCGCTTCACTGGCAGGCGCAGGTTGCCGTGTAATAGTTACCGAAATAGACCCGATCTGCGCTTTGCAGGCTGCTATGGACGGCTACGAAGTAAAGAAGATGAAAGACGCGGTAAAGGAAGCAGATATAGTGGTAACAGCCAGCGGTTGCCGCGACTTAATTACGGGAGAACATTTTAAGCTAATGAAAGACAAAGCCATCGTATGTAACATTGGCCATTTTGATATTGAAATTGATGTTGCCTGGTTGAACAAGAATTACGGCAATACCAAAGACACGATCAAGCCCCAGGTAGATATTTATAATGTAGATGGTAAAGATATTATACTGCTGGCCGAAGGCAGGCTGGTAAATCTTGGCTGCGCTACGGGACATCCCAGTTTTGTAATGAGCAATTCTTTCAGCAACCAAACGCTGGCTCAAATTGAATTGTGGCTCAATCACAAAAACTACGAGAACAAAGTATATGTTCTTCCCAAGCACCTTGATGAAAAAGTGGCACGCCTGCACCTGAAAAAAATTGGTGTGGAGCTGGATGAGCTTACAACCACACAGGCGGAATACCTGGGTATTTCAAAAGAAGGCCCGTATAAGCCTGAACATTACAGGTATTAAACAGTATTCCTTATTGCAAAAAGCCCGCTGAAAATTTCAGCGGGCTTTTTTTAACAGCTATCTTAAATTTTTTACGCTTACTACTCAACAATAAATTCACCTTTCATGAATCCATAGTGACCAGGAAAACTGCATATAAACGGATAAGTTCCGGCAGCGGGAGCTGTAAACTCAATGGTATCGCTTTCGCCGCCACCAATTAATTTGGTATGAGCTATTACGTTCGCGGCTTCAGACGCAGGGAAATAATCATTGTCTTTTGCATCAACGGCTTTCATAGCAAAAGCGGCTACGTCAACATCCGGTTTCAGGATCACCACATTATGTCCCATTGCTTCTTTGGCCAGCTTACCTGAATGTTTCAGGGTAAGGGTAACTTTCTGACCCGCTTTCGCGCGAAGCTCTTTTTTATCAAACTGCATTACATCGTTTCCTGTAATTTCCAACGCAACGGCATCTGCGGCAGCAGGCGTTTCAGCTTTAGGTTCTTCAGCAGCGGGCTGATCTGCTTTTTTGGAGTCATCTCCACCACCGCATGCTGTAAGGCTAACAACAGCGGCAATCATTGCATACTTAATAATTTTCATGACATTTAAAATTTTTGCAAATGTACGTCCCAAATCGGAACGGCAAAGCCCCAAAAGGGAATTATATATAAAAAAGCTAATAACCGAAGACTTATTGCAGATTGTCACCGTAATGTCATTCAAAAAAAACTTTGACATATCGCCTCTCCTACCGGCAGTAAAATATGGCTGGCAACACTGTTATTTCCACTAAATTGCCTGTATCAAAAAGCTTTTCCATTATTATATTATTGGCCATGTCTGTTTTTAAAAATTACCTGCTGCAAAAAACGAGCATTACCGAAAATGAGTATTCGAAAATTACTGAAAACCTCATTACCCGGAAAGTATCAAAGGGTGAAATGCTTTTACGGCAGGATGAAATTTGCAGTGAAGTTTATTTTGTAGAAAGCGGCTTGTTGCGCTCTTATACAATTGATCATGCAGGCAAAGAGCATATCATGCAGTTTGCTCCTGATGAATGGTGGATTGGCGACAGGAACAGCTTTTACTTTAATGAACCTTCCCTGTTCTTTATTGATACCATTGAAGATTCGGAGCTGATGGTATTGAACCGTAAATTTTTTGATACCGCTAACCTGATTCCTTCATTCAGTGATTTTCACACCAAAGTATTGCACAATCATATACGTATGCTGCAAATCCGGTTGAATATGCTGGTAGCAGCAAGCGCTGAAGAAAGATACCTTGATTTCATTGAACGCTATCCTAACCTTACACTAAGGGTACCTCAATGGATGATCGCCTCCTACCTGGGCATTACACCCGAATCGCTCAGCAGGGTAAGAAAAGAGCTTGCCAGGAGAAACTTCAGACCGCACTCCTGATTCTTACCACATATCAAGAAGTTCCATCCCGGCTGTTCATAGCTTTGATCCATAAATGATCATATTATGGAAAAAGCAATTCTTCATGTATTAGAAGGCAGAGAAAAACAGATCACTGCCGATGAAACGGTGCTTCAGCCGCTTCCTCATAAAGATTTCCGTTTTGCCAATCCATTCATAGTGCTACACCACGGCGCGCCACATAGCATAAAAGCCGGTGGACAGGTACGCATTCACCCACACCCGCACAGGGGCTTTGCCCCGGTTACATTTCAACTCCGGGGCGAAGGATATCATAAAGACAGCATGGGACATAATAATATTGTAAGAGCGGGTGATGTACAGTGGATGTTTGCAGGGAAAGGATTATTACACAGCGAAGGACCCTCACAGGATTTTTTAAATACAGGCGGCACTTTTGAATTTATACAGCTATGGATAAATGTACCCCAGGCCAATAAATGGGACGAGCCATTTTACCAGTCTGCAAAGAAAGGAGATATGCCTGCCATATTAAAACAGGAAGGTGTAAATCTTCGCCTGGCAAGTGGTATATATGAAGGAGCTGCCGGGCCTATGAAAAGCTATACTCCTGTTATTTCTATTATAGGCGAAATGGAAGAAGGAAAAGAGGTACAACTATACGCCACACCAGGCTACTGGACATTGCTGTATATAGCGCACGGCAGTATTATCATAAACAACAAAAAACAGGTTGCCGGGCACAACCTTGTAATTTTTGAAAAAGAAAATGAAAGCATTGCGTTAAAAGCCACAAGCGATACACAACTGCTTTTCCTTTCTGCAGAACCTATTGATGAACCGGTAGCGGCAAAAGATAATTACGTAATGAATACCCCCGGGGAAATTCAACAGGCTGTGGAAGATTATGCTAATGGCTTATTCGGAACACTTGAATCTTAAAACAAAGTATATCTGCAAAATCTTTCTTATCTCACATCAATAACAGCAGGCGGACAATGATCTAATTTTGCCCTCATCAAATTCAGATCATAAAAAACAAAAGATATGAGCACTAAACAGGTACAACAGGTATTAGCTCCTCCTGCCCCGCACATGGTAGGCGATGGATTCCGGGTGCATAATTTTTTTCCGGGTGGCTATAATATGAGCAAAAAAAGAATGAGCCCCTTTTTCTTACTGGACTATAATTCAAAAATTGATTTCCCCGCCCGGAAAGAACCCAGAGGTGTGGGAGTACATCCGCACCGCGGCTTTGAAACGGTTACGATAGCGTATCATGGAAAAGTAGCGCACCATGATAGCGCCGGCAACAGCGGTGTAATTGGCGAAGGGGATGTGCAATGGATGACCGCCGCATCAGGCGTGCTTCATAAAGAATATCACGAAGCGGAATACAGTCAAAAAGGCGGACCATTCCAGATGGTACAGTTATGGGTAAACCTGCCGGCCCAATACAAAATGAGCAACCCCAAATACCAGTCTATTACAAAAGATGGCATTCCCGCTTATGCGCTGCCCAACGAAGCAGGGAAAGTTGAAGTAATAGCAGGAAATTATCAGGGAACACAGGGACCCGCTTATACATTTACCCCTATTGAAATGTATAATGCCAAGCTGAAGAAAGGAGGAGCTGCTGAATTCAATTTCCCGCAAAGCTTTAATACAGGAATACTTGTAGTAGAAGGCAACATAAAAGTAAATTCCACTACGGAAGCCCCGGCCGATCATTTCATCCTGTTCCAAAACGAAGGAGAACAAATAACAATAGAAGCGGAAGAAGACAGCGTATTGCTGGTATTGAGCGGAGAGCCGATCAATGAACCAATTGCGGCTTACGGCCCGTTTTTAATGAATACGTACGATGAAGTGCAACAGGCTTACAGCGATTTTAATCACGGTAAGTTCGGCTACCTGGAAGACTAACGTTCATCATTAAGCCATAGCCAGGTCAATCCAGCACATTGCACAGGAAGCCGTTTTGCTGTACCAGGTCCATTACCCGGCTTACGTGCACATCTCCTGCTTCCACACGCAATATTTTATCGCAATCATGCAGGTCAAAATTAATCTTACTTTCAGGAAAATGAAGTGTTAGCAGGGTAACAATTTCCTGCGCTTCTGCTATTTCCTGTACATTGGTTTTAAATACTTCTACCATGTCTTACCATTAGTTTGGCTGATCCAAAAAGTAAAGACAAAATATTTTCTCTATCCGTGTTATGCGGATAAAAAATTATTTCAACAAACCTACAAATACGGATCTTTAACAAAAGGGGGTAAATACGGCAATCTGAAGGGCTGATCCCGGCTGGTAACTGATTTATTTCCTGCCACAGGAACCGGTATAATAAGGCGTTCAGGTTTATATAATACCGGCAAGAAAAACCGAACGGGTTATCTTTGTTCCTGCAAATACAAATAAATATGAAATACAATTTACTAGGGAATACCGGGTTGAAAGTATCTGAGCTGTGTTTAGGCACTATGACTTTTGGCGGCAGGGGTTACTGGACAGCCATAGGCAAGCTGGAACAGCAACCTGTAGACGACCTGGTACGCCGGTCGGTAGAAGCAGGTATTAACTTTATTGATACAGCCAATGTATATTCAGGGGGATTATCGGAAGAAATGACGGGGAAGGCTATACGAAACCTTGGGTTAAAAAGGGACGACCTGGTAATTGCCAGCAAAGTGCGTGGCAAAATGGGAGACCTGCCCAACAGTATAGGGCTAAGCCGCAAGCATATTATGCACGAGATAGATGCCAGCCTGAAACGGCTTAATATGGATTACATTGACCTGTACCAGATTCATGGATATGATGAGCTGACCCCCATTGAAGAAACAATGGATACGCTTGATGCGCTGGTGAAGAGCGGAAAGGTGCGATACATTGGTTGCAGCAACCTGAGCGCCTGGCATATCATGAAAGCGTTGAGCTATTCACATTACAACCGGCTGGCGAAATTTGTTTCACTGCAGGCGTATTATACATTGGCCGGCCGCGATCTTGAACGGGAGCTGATCCCTTTATTGAAAGACCAGCATCTGGGACTGCTGGTATGGAGCCCGCTGGCGGGAGGATTGCTGAGCGGCAAATACAAACGATCGGGTGAAACCGCAGAAGGCTCACGCCGCCTCAGCTTTGATTTTCCGCCCGTGAACAAAGACAGGGCATTCGATATTATTGACGCGCTGGAAATAATGGCAAAAGAAAAGCAGGTATCGGTTGCTCAACTGGCATTAGCATGGCTGCTGCATCAACAAACAGTAACAAGTGTAATAATAGGCGCTAATAAGCCCGAACAACTGGAAGACAATATAAAATCTACCCAGGTAACTTTTACCAATGATGAACTAAAGAAGCTCAACGAAATAAGCAAGCTGCCTGCAGAATATCCCGGCTGGATGCTGGAGCGGCAGGGTGTGGACAGGAAGAAAATATGATTTCCAATGTATGATTGGGGGATTTCTGATTTGAGATTTGAGATGGAAGAAACTTCAAACTATATTGGCTATGAGCTGTCAGCCTTCAGCGATCAGCTATCAGTAATTTATGGTTTGTTGTTTATTGTTACACATAAACTACAAACTATAAACAACAAACCCGAAACCTGTAACCTTTTAATTGCCGATACTTAATTTTTCCACGGGCAGGCGTAACATTGGTACCGCCTGCCTTTTTTTGTTCTTCCTGCTCCTCATGATCTCTTTGAATGCTGCTTCTACCCGGGTATATTTAAACTCAAAACCATGATCGAGTAATTTAGCGGGAACCACCCAGCGACTCTTTAAGATCAGTTCGGGCTCGGTTCCAATCACCTGGGCGCCTGTTTCCAGCATCCACTTAAAAGCGGGAAGACCAAAATACAGGCCCATCGCCTTGCGCAACTCCTGCATAAAAGCGGCATTGGTAACAGGAGCAGGAGCGGCCGCATTCCATATTCCGCTAACCGGTTTGTTCGCATCCAGCCATTCCGCTATGCGGCACAGGTCCTCCACATGTATCCAGCTAAACATCTGTCTTCCATTTCCCTGCCTGCCTCCCAACCCGGCTTTTACCAGGTTCATATAGGGAACCATTACGCCCCCATTGCCCAGGGTAACGGCAGTGCGTAAGCATACTTTCCTTGTGCGTGGCGCTTGTACCTGCTCAAAGCAGGCTTCCCATTCTTTACATACACGAACAGAAAAATCTTTTTTAATTTTCGAAGTGCGCCCAACGAACAGGGATGGTACGAGCCAGCCCACCCATTTGTAAATAAATGATTTCATATCCTCCATAGCAGAGGCGGGCATATTCATAGCTTTCAACTCACTAATCTCCCCGGCATATTCATTCTGCCCGTAATCCATTGCATTACGGTATATAGTAGCCGAAGCTATATTGATCCATAAGCCGGGCGGATGAGCAGCTTTCTTCACCGCTTCGCCTAATACGCGGGTAGCATTTAACCGGCTGGTAAAGATCTCTTTCATAGTACGGTAATTGTACCGGCAGTTTACCGATTTACCGGCCAGGTTGATCAATATGTCAGCGCCTTCCAGCTCTTTTGCCCATTCGCCGCAAGTCTTTCCATCCCACGCTGTGTATTTCACTCCGGGTATTGGTGTTGCCTGCCTGTAATTATTGTTAACCGCCTGTTTTCTTTTCCTCGTTAATACTATCACCTCATTATCAGTACTCCAATAACGGCTCATATAGCTCCCTATAAAACCACTTCCACCCGCCAGCACTATCTTTTTTCCTTTCATAATTTTAATTTTGAATTTTCAGAAAAATTTGAAATAATGATCTTTAATAAAAGCCGGATCATCCCGGCTGCATTCAATACCCTGTTTTGAATGTTTATTTAAATATTTTCATCAGGCTGCTGATAAACCAGCTTTCATCCGCCCTGATCAGCGTATCAAGGGTTTTTTCAGCCTGCCCTCCTACCCTCCTGATGTTGGCAATGGCATCCGTAAAAGTTTTTACCTCTTTGTCCCGCTTATCGCCTTCTACATTCTCCAGCTCATCCAGCAGCTTCAGCATAGGATCCAGCTCCCGCTTTTTTCGTTCTTTTACAATTTGCCGTACCACTTTCCATATATCTTTTTCCGCGGTAAAATATTCCTTACGCTCACCGGCAACAATTACCCTGTTCACCAATGCCCAATCTATCAGCTCCCGTATATTCATATTGGCATTGCCCCTGCTTATGCTCAACTGCTCCATGATATCGTCCGCGCTTAAAGGATCGGGACTTATCAATAGCAACGCGTGTATCTGCGCCATGGTACGGTTAATTCCCCACTGGGTTCCGAAAGCGCCCCACGATGCTACAAATTGTTGTTTGGCTTCCGCTAATTTCATTAATAAAGATTGTGGATACAAATATACTGATCATTTCTAAATTTTCAATAAATACTGAAAATTTAGAATGCATATTAACAAAAGACAATACCGGATATTCCTGGGGGTAAGGCAACCTGCTGGCTTTCAGTTATGGGCGGTGGGCTATAGGTGGGCACGATTGCTCATTGCTCACCGCCCACTGCCCATAGCCCTGGTATAAGGCATAGGGTTGTGAAATTTGTGTACTTAGCTGTTGTGCTACTATTAAGCTGCAGTGGCGTCGCACTCTTGTGCCACACCACAATATTCAGCATTCAGTCGCACCGGGTAAAAGACTGATGACCCCGTAACCTCCACGATCATTCCGGTTTACAAATAATCCATCCTTTCACCCAATCCCGTGTTTTGCTATGATGGAGGCGCCGCCTAATTGTTAACTACCAATGACCTGCATGCTGCGTACCCTGTTTTATTTTTTCAGGCAAAAAGCAACATAGGCGTCTCCCGAAGGAGAACCTACTTTACCCCCGCCGCCGGCGGCTATTACAATGTATTGTTTGCCATTCATCATATAAGTTGCCGGCATGGCATACCCGCCTGCAGGCAACTGGTATTCCCATAAAAGCTTACCGTTGTGCTTATCGAAGATCCGGAACTTTTCATCGCGCGTAGCGCCTATCATCACCAGCCCGCCCGCGGTTACTACAGCTCCGCCCAGGTTGGGCGTTCCGGTGGGCGGCACTCCTTTTTTAGTCAGTTCAGGATATTCACCCAAAGGTATCTGCCATAATATATCTCCCTTGTTCAGGTCAATGGCATTGAGCGTACCCCAGGGTGGCTGAACGCCCGGGTAACCGTTTTGGTCTGTAAGGGCAATCCAGCCATTGTGCACGTAACGGTAATTTTTTCCCGCAGTATCCCTTGCTTCTTCCCGTGCTTCCCGCGACCGGTCGAACAAAAATTCGATCAACGCTTTTTTATCTTCCGCACCCAGGTTGGGAAATGCAGGCATTTGCCCCTTGCCGGTTTGCAGCAGGTCGCTTACCTGCTTTTCAGCATATTTTTCATGCAGCTTCAGCAACGAAGGATATACAGGAGTACCCTTCCTGTCGGCGCCATGGCACATAGTGCAGTTGTTAAGCGTATATATTTTTTCTCCCTGCGTTATACCGCCTGTTTCCTGCATGGAAACGGCTTTCATTTTAATAAGCAACGGAACTTCATTGGCATTTACATACAATATACCGGTTCCGGGATCTACCGAAGCGCCACCCCATTCAGCGCCACCGCGGGTACCTGGAAACTGCACCACGCCGGCGGTGTCAGGCGGCGTATACATGCTTCCTTTTTTAGCTCCTTTTATTTTTTCCGATACATACCTGTACGACGAATCTGAAATTCGTATCACATCGCTATCGCCGTAAAACTGGCGTACGAACGGTTGTGGCCTGGCGGGAAAGGGTTGTGTGGGCCACGCCATCTCGCCCAGCAATAAGGACGCGGGAACTGGTTTTTCTTCTATCGGAAAAACGGGTGCTCCCGTTACCCGGTCAAACAAGAACACCATGCCCATTTTGGTTACCTGCGCTACCGCTTCAATATCTTTTCCTCCGTGTGTAACATTCAGCAATACAGGAGGTGCCGGCAGATCGTAGTCCCACAAATCATGATGCACCAGTTGATAATGCCATACCCGTTTACCTGTAGCGGCATTCAATGCTACCAGGCAATTGCCAAACAGGTTCTGGCCTTTACGATTGCCACCGTAAAAGTCAAAAGCCGGCGACCCCAACGGTATGTATACCATTCCTTTTTTTTCATCCAGGCTCATACCCGCCCAGCAGTTAACGCCGCCGGTTTGTTTGTAGGAATCCGCGTCCCATGTATCGTACCCAAACTCCCCCGGTTGGGGAATGGTATGAAAGGTCCACACGATCTGCCCGGAACGGGTATCATACGCGCGCACAAAGCCGGGAGCGGCATCGTACCCCTCACCCAACGCCGTACCCTGTATCAACAGGTTCTTATAAATAATGCCGGGCGTGGTGGCCCATACCGATAAAGCAGATGGTTCGCGCCCGAGCCCTTCCCGCAAATCAACCTTTCCCTGCCTGCCGAATGAAGTGATCAGGGCGCCATTCACAGCATCCAGCGCATACAACCATGTTCCGGCAGAAAAGAATATTCTTTTGTCTTCTCCTTCTTCCCAGTAAGTAACGCCCCGGTTCACGCCGGTTGCCTCTTCATTTACAAAAGGATTGAACTTCCATAGTTCTTTTCCCGTTCCCGCGTCAAGGGCTACCAGCTTTAGCTGTGGTGAAGTAATATACATCCTGTTATCAATCACAATTGGATTGCACTGGATGGCCGAGCGGTTTTCTTCCCGGGCATCGCCACAATGGTAGACCCATGCTACTTCCAGTTGATCAAGATTGCCTGTATGGATCTGGTTCAGCGCAGAATAACCGGTGCTGGCCTTATCGCCACGATAAACCTGCCAGGTAGTATATGGCAAAGGCTGGCGGCAGGAATACCATACCAAAATACTGCAGGTTATCGCTATTAAGGAAAGTAAACGCATGAATGAGTATTGGTTATGATTTAAAATTACACTCACCGGTAAAACCAGATGTTGGATATAGAGTCCGAAACTCAAAGAAACTAATCTGTTAACGCAGAAATAAATGAGTGACTTTTATAACGAATGCTTGTTTGCAAGTACTTTTTATATTCAATAGATCTGGCCCTGTACCATCCTTTTTCCACTTCCATTCTCTGAGCATCCGGAAAATAGATTGAAAGTAGTCGGCAAACAAGTCAGTTTTTATTGCTCCGGTCATCATACTTAATCAAACACTATGTTTTTATCCCTGCATAACATCATGCTATTGCCCGGATGAATTTTTCCATTTCATGCTGCGTGCCTACTGTAATCCTCGACCACTTCCCATCTTCTTCCCATATACCGGTTCCGGTAATATTATTGAGCGTAAGCTGCTTAAAATAGTCCTTTTTGTATTGCGCAAGCGAAAAATAAATAAAATTGGTATACGAGGGAATACAACGTATACCCATGCGCTCCATTTGTTCTATGGCATATTTCTTTGAATGCCGGATGCGGCTGTATACCATTTTTGTAAACTGCTCGTCGCCTAGAGAAGCTATGGCGGCCGCTGCGGATACCACACTGATGCTGCCATTGGGCCACGGCTGCATACCGGCAAACAGTTGAATGGTATCGGGGTGCGCAATGGCGTACCCCGCCCGGGCGCCCGCAAGACCATAAATTTTAGAGAATGTTCTGGCGATCACCAGGTTTTTATTTCCCTGCACAAGATCGCACAACGATTGTTCTTCAGTAAAGTCAATATAGGCTTCGTCTACAAGAATGAGCGCTTTCTTCGATGCCTCGGTAACAAATTCAACCAGCTCTTTTCTTGAACACAGTGTGCCGGTAGGATTATTGGGATTGCAGATATACACAACACCGGTATTGGGTTGGATAGCGCTTAATACGGCAGGCAGGTCTATTTTCTTGTCGGCGGTAAGCGGTACTAAGATCCTTTCAATACCAAACTTTTCGGCTATAGAAGTCCAGTAATTAAAAGAAGGGGAAGGAGAAACCGTGCTGCCTTTTTTTAGCACGGCAACGCGGGCGGCTATATCCAGTATTTCGGTAGAACCGGCGCTTGTTAAAATATTATCTGCAGATACATTGTTCTTTTTTGCAAGCGCGGCACGCAGGGCTTCTGTAATGTTCCTGGTATACCTGTTGCTGAGCGCAATATGATCCGCCATTGCTTTTTTTGCCAACGGCGAGGGACCATAAGGATTTTCGTTGGCAACAAGCCTTACAGGCTCATCATCTGCCGGAAAATCAGAGAACGGGGCAGCTATGGTTTCAAGCCTGCCGACACCAATGCCGGCCGCACCCAGTCCTAATTGCTTTAACCAGCTTCGCCTGTTGGTTACCATAAAAGTATTTTAATTGTGAAGTGATGAATACATGAGTCGCCATCCATTCGGATATGTTACTAAAGTTCGCACATTTTTTCGATCGCAGGCATATTACCAGCCCGGATAGTTACAGTGAACCATGTTTACAATTGCAAACTTTTGGTATCTTAGGCAAAATATTAAGGACTATGCCTGCCCATACGAAAAATCCGACCCGTAGGAAATTTATCGGCACTACCTCCATGGCGGCTGCCGGCTTTTTTATTGTTCCCCGCCACGTTTTAGGAAAAGGGCATATAGCCCCCAGCGATAAGCTTAATATCGCCGGTATTGGTGTGGGCGGAAAAGCCAATGTAAACATTCCATACGCTTATAATAAGGGAACCGACAATATTGTTGCCCTGTGCGATGTGGACGACCGCCAGGCAGTGGAAAACCGCAAGCTTTTTCCTAAAGCGCCCTATTACCGCGATTTCAGGCGGATGCTGGAAAAGGAACACAAAAATATTGACGCCGTTATTATTACCACGCCCGATCACATGCACGCCGTGCAGGCGCTGCCCTGTATGCAAATGGGTAAGCATGTATATCTTGAAAAACCACTCACCCATGATATTTATGAAGCAAGAATATTAACGCGCGCGGCGGCGCAATACAAAGTTGTTACCCAAATGGGCAACCAGGGCAGCAGCGGCGATGATACCCGCCTTATAGAAACCTGGGTGCAGGATGGCCTGATTGGCGAAGTGCGCACCGTACATGTATGGACCAATCGCCCTACCTGGCCCCAGGGAGTGCCTGCGCCGAAGGGCCAATTTGCCATACCCAAAGAAGTAGATTGGGAATTGTGGCTGGGCACTGCGCCTTACCGTGAGTACAATCCTGCTTACCTGCCCGCCATCTGGCGTGGATGGACCGATTTCGGCACCGGTTCGCTGGGCGATATGGGTTGCCATTTTATTGATGTTCCCTACCGGGCGCTGAAGCTCGGTTACCCGGTATCGGTAGAAACCAGCGTGGGGTCGGTATATACGGGCTTTTTCCAGGAAGCTATCTATACCGACAGCTATCCTCCTTCTGCCAAAACACATATACAATTCCCTGCACGCGAAGGCATGCCTGAAGTAGAGATGATATGGTACGATGGCGGCATTAAACCCAAACGCCCCGAAGAGCTGCTGCCCGATGAAGAAATGGGAGAATGGGACGGCGGGATCATTTTTGAAGGATCGAAGGGAAAGATCATGGCGGGACTATTCGGCAGGAACCCAACGTTGCTGCCTACCCGCAAAATGAAAGAAACGGAATTGCCAAAATCTAAATTTGAGTTGGTAGAAGGCAGTACCGAAGGACACCAGCAGCAATGGGTGAAGGCCTGCAAAAAAGGATACGGAGCATATACCAGCTCTTCATTTGATAAATCAGGCCCCTTAACTGAAACGGTACTGATGGGCAACCTGGCCGTACACAGCTATAATTATTTTGAAAAAAACGCGAATGGAGAAAGAACATTCCCCGGCAGAAAAAAGCTATTATGGGATGGAGAAAATATGCGGATCACCAATTTTGAGCCTGCCAACCGGTTCATACGCCGGCAATACAGGGGCAACTGGAAGCTGGAACTGTAAGCGAAGGTAAAGGCGGGAGAGGATAGGATGTAGGGTACATGGTGTAAACGGACTGTCAGCCGGGGTTTAAGCCCATAAGTATTCGAAACGTTATTTTGAAGGATGCCATATCAACAATTTTATAGCGTTATAGACGCGAAAGTTTGGTGGCAATTATACAGTAACGTATTGACAAAGCTCCGTAGGAGCGGCATTTTTGCAGGTTTCGAACGTTTATGGTTCAAGCCTTCGTAATACTATCGGGTTTTCCTGCGCTGCTGTTGGCAGTACGGCAAGTGCATTAGCTTATACTGCATGCGCAATTTATCTACCGGAGATAGGAACAACGGCACTCCCCACACTGAACACCAGGGACTAGAAAGTAGGTTTTTTTTATAATTTATATTATTGACGTATGCCTTTCTTTATAACCTCAATAGCTTTTTCAAGTACTTCGTCTCTTTTTTGACGTACGCCGCCAATTGTAGGTTTAACCAAAATATCAGGTATTATACCAACCCGCTGTGTTTCTCTGCCATCAGGATAGTAAAACCCGAGAGAACTCATGCTTACAACATAACCACCCGGTAATATTACCTCGCGGCGATCACCATCTGCGCCTGCAGTATGATTACCAATGGTTATAACACCTGGTGCGGTCTGTAGCGCCATTACAGTAAGCTCAGCCATACTTTGAGTGTGCTCATCAATCAACAAGACTATTTTACCCTTGTAGTGCCGGGTATTATTTTTGCCCGTATATAACTTTTTAAACCGGATATACATCCCCGGAAAATTAATCAAAGGCTGAGTAACACTTGCAAAATGCTTTTTTTCAGCATTTAAATATTTAGAAAGCTGGCGATAAATACCCTGAGGATAGTTTCTTACATCAAATATAATTGCTTTCGTATGCCAAAGTGCTTTCATAGCTTTCGATATGTCTTTGGCATTCAGGGAGCCAAGGTTTACAAACCCAATATCATCATCTATTTTTTTCCATGATACTGCAGTGTCTTTTTTATAATAACCTTCCGCGAGATATTGAAACTGGTATCTGTGTATTATTTGTTCATTGATTACGCCATCACGTTCAACCGTCACGATTGCCGAATCTGCATTTCCGTTTAGCAATATAATTGTCATATCCCTGAGCTTGCAATCGTAATTTGAAGCGCCAAAATATTTCTCTTTTTCAAGGATGATATCGCTTACTGGACGTCCATCTAGTTTCAATATTATATCTCCATATTGCACACTATCTTTTTGCTTTAGCGAATCATTATAAAACCCGGTTACAATAGCCTGATTTTCGATAATTGTATATTTGAAAACTGGAAACTTCTCTCCAAAGTATTTAAATGTTTGAGGCGTATATGTAATGAAAGAATGGCTGTCGTTAATGGATGCTGCCATCTCCAAAATCAGTAATTGATATGAAAGGGTATCCTTCACATTTTGAAATCCCGGTATCATTTCTGTTAAAACCGAGTCCCAATTCTTTCCAATTATATATCTATAAGGATAGAAATAGTTGATGATATTCCAGTAACGGCTAAGCGTGAGTAACCGCATTTCCTTAGAAGGAAAGATAGAATCTTTATAAGGCGGCTCTGATGAGTAATTGGGGCTTGCCGCTTTAAAGATTACTATTTTCTTTACCGGGGCGTAATAATTTTTCCCCTGATTTCTATTTTCAAAAATATAATTCAGCGTATCCCTTAAAGGTTTATTAAAAACAACTGAATCATTTGCCCAATGCAGGTCATGATTTTTCTTAAAAATACCTGGCATTGAACCCTGTACATTTTTAAGCTTTTTTATTGCACCAAGGCTTTTAATCCAGTTTAGGTAATAGCTACTAATTTCTTCTTTATCTGTTAAACCAGCCACATCAGGTATTCTGTTTAGAAATTCTTTATCCCAATCAATATTTCCCTGCGCAACTTTGGGATGATGGTATTTCAAAAATCCCCATATTTTGCAAAACAAGGCAATTTGTTGAGTATTGTCCTGGCTATTTGCACAAACGCCGATCAACAGATATAGCATTAGCAGCCCGGCTTTTTTCATATATATTTATTCATTAAATACACTATCAAATCTACATCTTTCTTTTATGGCAGGAGTTTCAATTACAGCCGTATTGCTGGAAGCATCATTATCCTTCGTTGTATCTCTATTGCCGGGAACGATAGCATATTTACGCCGTTGTTGGTGTTGCGTGTAGGTTCGTGCGCGTCAGCCTCGCCAACAACACCTAATTTACTTTTTTTACAATAACCACTTTTAAAATTTAATTTCCCATTATACTATTATTCATCGTATGAGCAATAACGGCGTAAGCTTGCTTCGTAATTATTCCCTGCTTCTGTTGTTGGTACGCTCCTCACATTGCCTGCCCTGCATACCGAACAACGGCGGGGCAGCGGAACACCGGCAAGGGCAAAGTGACAGAAACTCCAACAACTAAGAAAATATGGTCCGCAGCCTGCCCTCCGGCTGGCTGATGAACAACAGGCGGTCGGGATAACCCGGTCTGTCAGGGTCTGCCGGGCTGATGGTGCGGCTTTCGAACATATTTGGTGGTAGTGGTTTATCTGTAATGAATAGTCTCATTTATCCGCCTGCCGCCGAGTTCTGCTAACGCACTTGGCCTGGAGGAGAAAGTCGAGTAGAACTAAGCTATTGGCGTTGCAAAATAAGTAATGCTCAGGCAGCAGGTCAGCCATCGCCCAATGCCAATGCTACAGACCTGTGCCAGTTGCGGGTAATAATGTGTTTCCTCTATAGATATGTAATCATTCCCAAACTTTTATGGTGCCATTTCTAACATTCTCACCCCTGATTTCTAATATAATTGTATCTTTTAAGAACGGATATTTTAAATAACCCCAAACATTATCAGAACTATCAAACTTTATTAAATCTTCTTTCTTGATAGTTACAGTGATTTGAGGAGTGGGCCTATAGGGGAAACTCAATTGATAAGGATATTCACTATTCTTTAAAGAATCTGTTACCTGTGAGGAATGTCTTCCATACTTAAACCCTTTTTCGATATATGGACTAAAGCTTTCTAATGAACCATTAAAATTATGTATGCTAAAATTTAGTTCTTTAACAAATACACCCCTTTTTTTTGATTCGTTAATATTTAGAGTCGACACCCTATAAGTACCTTTCTTATATCCATACCATCCAATATATGAACTAATGTACCCTAACAAGTAATACCCTGCAACCGCAAAAAAAATTATGATTGCTAAATATCTACCAATCATTTTAATTGTCGTTTTCCTCATCTTTAGGATGAAATGTTTCTAACGGATGTACGATAATTATTCCTTTCTTAGGCTTAGGCACTTCAATAAAGTTATTACCGCCTGTAAAATTTATCCATCTGTTAATATTTCCAATCTGGCTAGGCAGCATACTTAGCCATAGGTTGGGTTCAACTATTCGCATTACATCTTGGGCTACTAACGAATTCATATTACCCGCTCGACTTTGAGCTAGTTCAGACCATGCACATTTCTGAACATCAAGACAAGACATACCTACTACTAAATACTTTTTCGCACTAGCTGCTTCCGCAGCTTTCAATTTCATACTCCTATCTTCTTCTTGAGAAGTTTTTAACCTAATATATCGATCATATTCGTGTTGCTCTGCAGGGTTGATTTTATTCGCTGTTCGTATCAACTCCCTACTATTATTATCATACCCTAGAAAAGTACCAACATCAGAATCCTTTGCATCTCCATACGGTCGTTGTCCTTCTCCTGTGCCATTTAATGAATAATAATACCATCCGTCAGTTGAGTTTCCTATAATAACAGCAGCATGACCAAATCCGTTTGCTCCTTTTGTATCATTAAGAAAAATGATGTCTCTTCCGTCTGGATCTATGCCATTAATAGGGCTATTTGCAATATAGTTGTATGGGGTCATACTGGAATAGCTTTCCCCCATTGGATCCACTACATGCCACCTTCCGATCTGCGCATCATACATCCTCGCTCCGTAATCATACCACTCTAAACCACTGCCATCACTAAACTCTTTTCTCTGCTCTTCCTTACCATTATATTTAAACTTATTTTCAGGCTCTCCGAACGCTAATGCTTTGGAGCTTATCCCCGCCATTGTGAGTCCGAACGGATAGTAGTGTGATTCTTCAAGTATAGCACCCCTGGTGTGCACTACCTGCAAGTTGTCAAAGAACATCCCTCCTTCGTCGGGACAGGCTACCCGCGCTACACTGGTTGCTCACGTAAATATACACATATCCGCTTTTGGGTGCTGCAATGCCGGATAATTGGTGTGATTTTACCACATCTTTATCACCTACCGGGTCAAGACCACTGCCTACACTTTTAAACTGTTCATCAAAGAAAATGTAGTTGATAAATGCCCTCGGCTTTGAGGAACTGTTGGGCACTTCATCCAACTGGTCATCGAACAAAGACAGGATGCCGCCTGTTGTGTTGTCTATGCCATTGAGCTGTGTGCCGCTAATGCCACCGTGGGTAGCCGCTGCTGTGCCTCCTGTGGGTCCGCCCAGTAAACCGGTCAGTATGCTGAGCGTAGTGATGTTTTTATTATTGGTTGCGCCATTGGTTACTGCTGTAAAATAGTAACTTTTGCCCCATATATCTATTTTATCGCCTGCCATTACTTTTAGGGTAATGCCCAAGCCGGTCACTCCTTCGGTTGCAGTGGCTTTGAGCTTGTAGAGCTTTTGGCTGTTAGCGGTTGTATTGCTGTTGGGATTGTTGTTCTCCGGAGGGGCGCCATTGTGATTGGGATAAGCGCTGATGCCGGTAGCATCGGTAGATAGTGCTATTTTAGTGGGATCTATCGTGTAATACTGCTTTTCAACAAACGCCGCATTGGGGCTGCCATCTGTATTGATATCACCCTCCAGCGTTGCTGCAGGATAAATATCCTGTTTTATTTCATCAGTCAGCACCATCCTTACGTTCCCCAGGTGGTCTTTTACAAAATAATCATCCACAAACTCTTTGATCACGTTGGGGTCTGCGGCTTCAAATACTGTCCGCAGCCTGCCCTCCGGCTGGCTGATGAACAGCAGGCGATCGGGATAATCCGGTCTGCCGGGGTCTGCGGGACTTATCGTCCGGCTTTCGAACACCGCCCCATTGATGTATTTGGTGGTGGTGGTAATAGTTTTATTGCCGTTGGCAGTGGTGGGGCTTTCCACCGTTACTTTTTTCAGCTTATTGCCAGCCGCATCGTAGCTGTAGGTAATAGTGCCTTTACCGGTTACGGTAATCACTGCCGGCAGGTTCAGGTGGTTATAGCTAATGGAGCTGATGTCCTTATTGTTGTCGTAGAGCAGGTTGCCGTTGGCATCATAGTCATAGTCGTCGCCGGGGTTAGCTCCATCCTTAAAATCTCCCAGTTTGCCACTAGCCGTACCTGTTACTCCATCCACCACTTTAGCCAGCCGGTTACTCTTCTCATCATTGAGATATGTATAGCTCAGCTTATCAATAACAGGGGAGGCGGTGAGCTGCAGACCGGTCTGCCACATCTCTTTTATATTACCGTTGGCATCATACTTCATAGCGCCGCCTGTGGCAGGATCGCCGCCAATGCTAAAATCCACACCGGCGCTTTTATCAAAGCCGGCGCTACCTGCATACTGGTTAAAATCGGCTTTCAGTAAACGGTTGGCGGCATCGTAGCTGAAGTCGTATTTTCTTTTTTCGCCATCGCCCGCGCTTTTCCACAGCATACCGGCTATATTACCATTGTACAAAGGCGTAAAAGTGCCCAGACCGGCATTTTTATCGTAGCCCAGCTCCAGGGAAAAATAACGGTCTTCTTCCTCTGCCTGCATATAGCTCTTATTAATGCCCAGCAGCCAGCCTCTTACATTGTAAGCGTATTCCAGCTTGCCTACCGGGTTGTTGTCTGCCATGCCCGCCTTATTGCCCAGCTTTTTTTCTTTTAGCTGCCCCAGGGCGTCGTATTTATTGTCTGTTATGATCTTCCAGGGAGTGAGCACATTGTTGTTCACCGCAGAATGCCGCACCCGGCGGGATACACGTACCAGCCTTCCCAGGTCGTCGTAAGTGTGGGAAGTAAGGGTAATGACCGTTTGAGTGGGGCTTACCTCTTTGTCCTGTCTTTTC